>NZ_JBITLL010000002.1:0-1294498 GCF_044465245.1 Nonomuraea terrae
GGCATGTCCATCGAGATGCGCGACACCGACGAGGACGTCTTCCGCGCGGCGGAGGAGCTCGGTATCGACCTGTCCCGGCGTGAGCCGAGCAGCGTCGAGGAAGTCTGACGGGTCCACACGTGCGGCCCGCGCCGGAGGGGCACTCCGGCGCGGGCCCGACACATTTCAGGAGCTTGTGAGCACGGCGAGCCGCTGGGTCGCCCGGGTCATCGCGACGTAGCGGTCGACCGCTCCCTCGATGCCCTCCCCCCACCTTTCCGGGTCGATGAGGACGACCAGGTCGAACTCGAGCCCCTTCGACAGCTCCGGGGTCAGCGACCTTACGCGGGACGTCGCCCGGAACGTGGGATCGCCGATGACGCAGGCGGTCCCGTCGGCGTGCGCGGCGAGCCAGGTGTCGAGGATCGAGCCCAGATCCGAAACGGAACCGTGCTCGACGGGCACCCCGCCGCTGCGGATGGAGGTCGGCACGTTGGCGTCCGGGAGCGCGGCCCTGATGACCGGCTCGGCTTCCGTCATGACCTCTTCCGGCGTCCGGTAGTTGATGCTCAGGGAGGCCAGGTCGATCCGGTCGAGCCCGACCCGTTCGAGCCGTTCCTGCCACGACTCCGTGAACCCGTGCCTGGCCTGGGCACGGTCGCCGACGATGGTGAAGCTCCGGGACGGACACCGGAGCAGCAACATCTGCCACTCCGCGTCGGTCAGCTCCTGCGCCTCGTCCACGACGATGTGCGCGAACGGGCCGGCGAGCCGGTCCGGGTCGGCGCCGGGCAGCGCGGTCTCGTCGATCAGGGCGTCCCGTACGTCCTGTCCGTGCAGCATCGTCACCACGCCTTCACCGTCGTCGTCGGCCGCCAGCAAGTCGTCGACGACCCTGGCCATGCGCTCCCGTTCGGCGGCGACGGAGGCTTCGATGCGGCGCTTACGTCGTGACGCCTCCGGGTCGCCGAGCCGCTGCCGTGCCGCGTCCAGGAGCGGCAGGTCGGACACCGTCCAGGCCTGGGCGTCCTCGCGCTGCAATCTGCGGACCTCATCGGGGCTGAGCCAGGGAGCGCACATCCGCAGGTACGCGGGCACCGACCAGAGGTCTCCGACGAGGTCGGCCGCTTCGATCACCGGCCACGCGCGGTTGAAGGTCGTGAGCAGCTCCCTGTTCTGCAGCAGCGACCTGCGGAGCAGGTCAGGCGAGACGTCGTCGTCGTGCTTGTCCAGCAGGATCGTGAGCAGCTCCTGCCAGATCCGGTCGCGCGCCTCGTTGTGCGGAGTGCCGGGTTCTGCCGCTTCGAACGCCTCGGCCCAGTCCGCGGGGCTCAGCGAGATGTCCGACCAGTGGGTCGTGACCGTCATCCCCTTGGTGGGCGGGTTCTCGTAGAACCTGACGGCCGGCTCGATGGCCTTCACCAGGTCCGCGGACGACTTCAGGCGGGCCACGTCCGGATCGGTCTCGACCGTGGCCGCGGCTCCCTCGGCGACGAGGTCCCGCAGGGTGCAGGTCTGCACGCCCTCCTCTCCGAGACTGGGCAGGACGTCGGCGACGTAGGCCAGGTAGGGCTGGTGCGGGCCGACGAACAGCACGCCGCCCCGGCGATGACCGAGCCGAGGGTCGGAGTAGAGAAGGTAGGCGGAGCGGTGCAGGGCGACGACGGTCTTCCCGGTGCCCGGGCCGCCGTCGACGACGAGAGCGCCCCGGGAGCCCGCGCGGATGATGGCGTCCTGGTCGGCCTGGATGGTGCCGAGCACGTCGCGCATCCGCGGCGAACGGCTGCTGCCCAGGCTGGCGATGAAGGCGGACTGGTCGTCGAGCGCGGCGTGCCCCTCGAACCCGTCCGAGGTGAACACCTCGTCCCAGTAGTCGCTGATCCGGCCGCGGGTCCAGCGATACCTGCGGCGGCTGGCCAGACCCATCGGGTTGGCGTGCGTGGCTCCGAAGAACGGCTCAGCCGCGGGGGAGCGCCAGTCGAGCAGCAGCCGGCGGCCCGCGCGGTCCGTGAGGCCGAGTCGTCCGACGTACACGGGCTCGGGGTCGTCCGCGCTGACCATCCGTCCGAGGCACAGGTCCAGACCGAAGCGACGCAGCGCGCGCAGCCGAGCGCTCAGCCGGTGGATCTCCAAGTCCCGGTCGAGCGCCTGGCGGCCTTTGCCGCCGGGCGCCTTGCGCGCGGCGTCGAGGCGGTCGGACAGGTCGGCGATCGACTGATCGAGGCTCTCCGCGATGGCCGCGAAGTGTTGCTCATCGCCGGCGATCAGCTGCGGGTCGGCCTTGGGGGAGAGGTGGTCGGGAAGGTCAAACGCGCTGGTGGTCAGCGGGTTCACTACGATGGGCTCCGATCTGAGTTCTCTTGCGCGCGGGGCGCCCGAATCGTGGCCATGACCGGCTGGACCCCGAGGCCGTTGCCGGTTCTGGTGGCAAAGGTTCTGGTGGCAAAGGTCTGGCTCGACGATCTCACGCGGACACGGGCGGCTTGTCAGGGTCGAGCAGCAGCTTGGCGGCCACCGTCGCACCGTCGGCGCGGATCATGCCGGCCACGGCGGTCGCTCGTTCGCGGGTCTCGGGGGTCAGGGCCGTCTTGAGCGCGGTCGACAGCGACTCGGCGGTGGGCTCCGGGCCGTCGTGTGCCGCGCCGATGCCCAGCTCGGCCACCCGACCGGCCCAGTACGGCTGGTCCGTCGCCTGGGGGACCACCACCTGGGGCGCGCCGGCCCGGGCCGCCGTCGTCGTGGTGCCCGCGCCGCCGTGGTGCACGACGGCGGCCACCCGGCCGAACAGCGCCTGATGGTTGACCTCGCCGACGACGAAGCAGTCGTCCCGGTCGTCGATCAGCGCCAGGCCGGCCCAGCCGCGGGAGACGAGGACGCGGCGGCCCTGCGCGCGGATCACCTCGATGGCCACCTGGGCGGCGTCCGTCGACGCGCGCATGGGCATGCTGCCGAAGCCCACGTACACCGGCGGCGTGCCGGCGTCCAGGAACGCCGTCAACTCGGCCGGGAGCGGGCGAACGTCCGGCAGGATCCACGCGCCGGTCTGGACGACGTCGAGATCCGGCGTCTCCTGCCACCGGTCCAGGACCGGGTCCGTCGCCAGCAACGGCCGGTCGCCGATGACGTAGTCGCGAACGTCGTCCACCGGGGGCAGGCCGATCGATGCCCGATGGGTGTTGAGCGCCGTACCGAACAGCGCGTTGATGCTCTGGGCGTCCAGCTCCCACAGCACCCGGTTGTCGGTCACGTCCGGCGGGAACGGCCGGCCCGGATACGCCAGTGGCGGGTGGTGCGGCGACGGCAGCGTGAGCTGCTGGAACGTCGCGTGCACGCAACGGATGCCCAGCTTCTCGGCCACCGAACGGGCGCCGGCGGCGGCCGGCATCATGCCGGTCGCCACCAGCACGTCACATCCCTCGGCCGCGGCGAGGACCACGTCGAGCTGGCCGGCGATCAGCTCGGCCGCGCGCCGCGGCAGGTCCGCCGGTGACGGCTGAGCGGTCGTCAGCGCCCGCGCCGACCGGCCGAAGGGCACCATCGGCACGCCGACATCGGCCAGCCGCTGAGCGAAGTCCTCGTCCGGCGGTGCGCACACCCGCACCTCCGCGCCGAGCTCCCGCAACCGCACCGCGAGTGCCACCAGCGGTTCGACGTCCCCGCGCGACCCATACGTCGACAACAACACACGCACTTCTCGTCCCCCCGGTTTGCGCAGCTCCTGGCCTTGGCCGACGATTCTCCGGCACGACCCGGGTCTTGCCGCAAGCCCCCCGGTGCGCTATACGTTGAGAGTGGAAAGGGTGGGGGCTCCTCTTTCCGCTTCCTCAGCCGCTCGGCGGTCAAGCGTCCGGCGTTGCCGGCAAACCGGTCGCGCGTGCCTTGAGCAGGTCTGCGACGTCAGCGAGTCCGACCTCGATGCGTCCGTAGATGCGGGGGTTGAGCAGTCTCGTACCGTCGAAGTCCCCGGCGGATGCGAAGAACGCGACGGGCACGGTCAGCGCCTGGAAGAAGGCGAACAGCGGCCGCAGCGCGTGCTCCAGGACAAGCGCATGGTGGTCGCCTCCGCCCGTCGCGGCAAGGAGGACGGGCTTGTTCGCGAGCGCGTACTGGTCGACAAGGTCGAAGAAGTGCTTGAACATGCCGGGGTACGTGCCTCGGAAAACGGGTGCCGCGGCGATGAGGAGATCGGCATCCTCGGCCAGCCGGAGCGCGGCCTCGACCTCGGGCGTGACGTCGTCGCGCCCGATCGCTCCGGTGAACCCCGGGCCCAGGCGGTACACGTCGATCCGAGACGTCTCCATGGGGAGCATCCCGCCCAGCATGTCGAGCACGACGTCGACGAGACCCATCGTCTTGGACGGCTGATTCGGGCTGCCGTTGACGACGACGACTCGCAGCGCCGCGCCGTCCACGCGCGCGGCCGGTTCCGCGTCGACGACGGACGTGGTCATGCCGCCCTCCCCTCACGCGCCGCGACCTCACGGCGCACGACCGGCGCCACCTCTGTGCCGAGCCGCTCGATCGCCTCGAGGTGCTCCTTCTGCGGAAGCCCGCCGAAGCCCATTTGCATGATGGCGCGGCTCACACCGTACAACTCGTGGTAGGCGAGCAGCTTGTCGATGATCTCTTGCGAACTGCCCACCAGCAAACCGGCCCCCGGCGACGACTGCGCGTCGAACGCGGCCCGCGGAAGCAGCAGCCCTTTGCCCCGTTGGTGGTTGTTGTCCGCCATGCCCTTCGCGAAGTAGGGGTACATGACGTCTCTCGCCTCCTGACTGGTGCGCCCGACGTACCCGTGCGCGTTGATGCTGATCCGCAGCGCGTCCACGTCGTGCCCCGCCTTCGCGGCGGACTCCCGGTAGAGAGCGACGGTCTGCTCGTGGAAGGTGATCGGCCCCAGCAGCAGGGCCAGCGCCATCGGCAGACCGAGCCGGCCGGTGCTGACGGCGGACGCCGGCGACCCGCCGACCCCCACCCAGATCGGGATCGTGGCGCCGTCCGCGCGGGGCGCGATGTCGGCGTCGACCAAGGGGGCGCGGAAGCGTCCCTTCCAGGTCAGCGGGTTCTGCTCGCGGATCTTGAGCAGCAGGTCGAGGTTCTCGCGGAAGAGGTCGGCGTAGTCACTCAGGTCGTATCCGAAGAGCGGGAAGGATTCCGTGTAGGAGCCGCGTCCCGCGATGATCTCGGCTCGGCCGGCCGACAGCAGGTCGATCGTCGCGAACTGCTCCCAGACGCGTACGGGGTCCTCCGAGCTCAGCACGGTGACGGAACTCGTCAGCCGGATGCGCTTCGTCTGCTCCGCCGCGGCCGCCAGCAGGATGGCCGGTGCGGATCCGACGAAGTCGCTGCGATGGTGCTCACCGACGCCGAACACGTCGAGACCCACCTCGTCGGCGACTTTCGCCTGCTCGATCGTCTCGCGGACGCGTTGCCGCGGAGATGGGAGGGCACCGGTGGTGAGATCCGCGGTGATCTCACCGAAGGTCATGATTCCGATCTCGAATGCCATCTCTGTTCCTAGGTCGTCGGTGATGCGGACGGTGGGCAATAACTTGTCTGCGCAAGCAGATATTCCGGCCGATGATTTGCCTGCGCAGACAGCATCTGGATAGCGTGCCGCCATGGCGACCGACCGTCTGGGAGACCTTGAGCAGGAAGCTTGGGAAGGGTTCCTGCGGGCGCACGAGCGGCTCTGGCGTGCTATGGAGGCGGGGCTCGCTCCGCTGAACGTGAGCATGGCCGAGTACAGCGTGCTGTCTCTGCTCTATTCCGCCGGCCCCGAAGGCAGGCGGATGTCGTACCTCGCCCAGCGCCGCCTGATGTCCAGCGGCGGGTTCACCCGCCTCGCCGACCGGCTCGAAAGCCGCGGGCTGATCGAGCGACGGCGGTCACCCGTTGACGGGCGCGCCTTCGATGCGGTTCTGACCAGTGATGGGCGGGCGCTCATGCGCAAGGCGCGGCGCCGGCATCACAGCGATCTGCGCGAACTGTTCTTCGACCGGCTCGACGACGACGACCTCCGTCGTCTGGCCGACATCTGGGCCCGCCTCGATCCCGCCGTCGAGACTGACCGCGGCGACGACGCGTAGCCGTGTGATCGGGTGCTACGCGGCCAGCCCGGTCCGGAGAGCGGCGGCGACCTGGACGACGCGCTCGGCCTGGTGGCGGGCGGCGTTACGGGTCTGGTCGCTGATCGGGTTGTTGCCCTGCGCGTCGACGTGGGAGGTGCCGTAGGGGTTGCCGTCGATGAACTTCACCGGGTCGGTGTAGCCGGGCGAGACGATCAGGCCGCCGAAGTGGTGGATGGAGTTGTACAAGGCCAGCAGCGTGGATTCCTGGCCGCCATGGGCGGTGGCGGTGGTGACGAACCCGCTGTAGACCTTGTCGGCCAGCAGGCCCCGCGCCCACAGCCCGCCCAGGGCGTCGATGAACTGCTTGAGCTGTGAGGAGACGTTGCCGAAGCGGGTGGGCGTGCCGAAGATCACGGCGTCGGCCCAGGCGACGTCGTCGGCGGTGGCCACGGTGACTCCGGCGCTGGCGGCGGCGTGTGCGGCCCAGGCTTCGTTGGAGGCGATCGCCGCCTCCGGGGCCAGTTCCGCGGCCTTGCGGAGCCGTACTTCCGCGCCGGCCTTCTCGGCGGCCTGGGCGACCTCCTTGGCGATCTCGGCGCTGAAGCCGGTGGCGGAGTAGTAGATGACAGCGACCTTGACGGGCGTGGTCATGAGGGGTTCTCCCATCGATGACTGGCGAGGAGGAAAGGCTCGAAGTTAGTTGAAACTTAAATCTCTTTGATTGAAATGTCAACTAGTTCGGGACGCGGCGGCCGATCACCGCTGTGGGTCGCGCGGGCCCGCTAGGCGGGTACGGCACTGTTCTTCTGGCCGGCCAGTGGCGGGCTCGCTGGTGCTGTGACCGGATAGTTCGCCGGTTTGGTCAGGCTGCGGCTGCCAGGGAGGCGCTGCCTTTGCGGCGCCGGTCGGCGTCCACAGGTGATCGTCGCGACGGAATGGCAGCCGTGGAAGTACCTCGCGCCGTGGGCGCGGACGGGTCGCCGGCAGGCGGGCGGGCTTGCCCTGCTCGCCCGGCGGGAGCGCCGCGGTGGGGCGGATCACTGGAGGGCCCGAATCCGGCGAGAGCGAAGAGCCGGTCCGGGAGCGTTCCAGGGCCTCCTCGATCCGGATCGCGTCCGGGTCGGGCGATTCGTTTCAGGGCTGGTGTGCTGGAAGGTGCTGCCGCGGAGCGGCAGCGGGCACCGTAAGGCTTCCCCGCCGATGTGGACGCGGCCCAAGGCAGGCGGCGAGTTTGCGGATCGACCAGCGGGTGAAGGGCCGGCCGAGCTTGGTGCGGCGGGTGGTGGCCGTCCGGACGTCACCACCCATCCGACCGCTCCCGTCGCCCAAGCCGTCACGAACCCATGTGGTCGCGGCGCTGGCCTTCGATGATCCGATCGAGCCAGTCGCTCAGCAGTTGGCTCTCGGAAGGGCTGAGGACCTTCAGGTCCCCGAGAGCGGCCCTCAGGGTGATGGCGCCGGCCACGACGTCGTCCCCGGTCCGCGTGGAGCCGGTCGTGGCGGGTTCGGTGATCGCGTGGATGACCGCTTCGCGGACGATCCGGGCGGCGTCCATGTCGCGTTCCGCCTCTGGTGTGGCGATCAGGGCCAGCGTGGTGCCCCGTCCGGCCGCGTGGATCACGCGCGCCGCCCGCTCCTCCGGCACGCGGAGCCGACCGGCCAGGGCGACGCGGTGCACCAGCCCGGCGAGGATCTCCGCGGCCTGCTTGGCCCCGTCGGGCTCGGTACCCGGTCGTGGGCTCCCGTAGATGAGCGAGTACAGCGTGGGCTCGGCGAGGCCGAACCCGACATGCAGCTCCCAGCCGCGCCGCAAGTCCTCCACGGGGTCGCCGCTGGGCGTCAGGTTTCGCTTCTCGGCGAGGTACGCCATGAGCCCTCGACTGGCCACGGCATCCAGCAGACCCTGCTTGTCGCCGAACAGCCGGTACAGGATCGGCGCCTGCACGCCGGCGGCCTTGCAGACCGCCCTGGTGGAGACGGCGTCCCTTCCCTCGCGCGCCAGCAGGTCCGCTGCGGCGTCGAGGATCGCTTCACGCTTGTCGATGCTGGACATGTAGCGATGCTAACAGGCCTTCCCCTTAATCGGTAACAATAAGTGCTAACACTCTCTTGTTATCGGTGAAGAACTGGTGCTAACTTGCAATCGTTAGCGCTTGAACGAGGAGGATGTTCATGAATACCGCATCACGCATCGCCATCGTCACCGGGGGCTCGCGGGGGATCGGCCGCGCCGTCGCCTCCAGGCTCGCCGCGGCGGGCCTGGACGTCGCCGTCGTCTACGCGTCCAACGCCAAGGAGGCGGACGCCGCCGTCGACGAGATCGAGGCGGCCGGCAGCCGCGGGATCGCGCTGCAGGCCGACGTGGCCGACGAGGTCGCGGTCGCCGTCGCGTTCGACACCGTCGAGGAACGCCTCGGCCCCGTCGACGTCGTGGTCAACGCAGCGGGTGTGATGGCGCTGCAGCCGACCCGTGAGCTGGACCTGGCCCAGCTGGACCGGCAACTGCGCATCAATGTCCGGGGCACGTTCGTCGTGGCCAGGCAGGCCGCGCGCCGCATCCGGTCCGGTGGCGCCATCGTCGCCTTCTCCACCAGCGTCACCCGACTGCACCATCCGGCCTTCGGCGCGTATGCCGCGAGCAAGGGGGCGGTGGAGGCCCTCGTTCCGATCCTGGCCAGGGAACTGGGCGGCCGAGACGTCACGGTCAACGCGGTGGCACCGGGCCCCACGGCCACGGAGCTGTTCTTCGACGGCAAGTCACAGCAGGACATCGAGCGGATCGCCGGCCTGAGCCCGATGAGGCGGCTCGGCACCCCGCAGGACATCGCGGAGGTCGTCGCCTTCCTGGCCGGCCCCGGCCGATGGGTCAACGGCCAGATCGTGTTCGCCAACGGCGGCGCAGCCTGACTCCGCACTCGACCATCTAGGAGGAACCCCCCATGGAGACGCGTACCAGCATCACGGCGCACCCCGCCGTAGATCGGCCCACCGCCGGCCGGTTCGTAGCCTTCACCGCCATCGCGGCCGTGGTGGCGGCAGTCGCCGCCTACACCAGCACAGCCCTGGGCCTGCAGGCCTGGGTCATGTTCGCGGGCTGGGTGGCGTGGTTCACCCGGCCCACCTCTGCCCGCCTCGGCGTCCACGCCGTCATCTGTCTATGGCTCGGCATGGTGCTCGCCGTGCTCGGCCACACCATCGTCGAGCTGACCGGCCCCTTCGCGGGCGCCGCGGCGTTGCCGCTCGCGGTCCTGGTCCTGGCCACGGTCGTTGTCGGCCTGCGCACGACGCCCGTACTCGACAACATGCTCGCCTGGTTCGTGGGCCTGGTGACCTTCTTCGCCGCGGAACCGGAGCAGGTGCTCCCGGGACTGCTCACCCTGATCGCCGGTAGCGCCCTGGGCGCCTTCGCCGGCTTCGCCTGCCAGCGGCTGCAGCACCGGTTCGCCACGTAGGGGCCCGAGCGGGGGGACGGAGCCCGTTCCCCCGTTCGCCTGACAGCCAGGAAGGACAGCTCAGCCATGCTTCTCATCCCACGTACCGGCGGCCGCCACAGCGCCGTCGCCGTTCTCCTCAGCGCCCTGGTCCTGGTGGCCGGTTGCGGCACACCAGGACCCGGCATGTCGCAGGACCTTCCGGGGCCGGGCACGTCGCAGAACACCCCAGCCCAGGTCGCGGGCGGCCTGGTCCCCGGAGAGGTCACCGAGATCGCCGGCGGCCTGACCATGCCTTGGGGCCTGACGTTCCTCCCGGACGGCTCCGCCCTGATGTCCGAACGGTCGACGGGACGGATCGTGCACATCCGGCAGGGCCGGGATCCCGAGCCGATCGGCGCGGTTCCCGGGGTCGAGGTGAGCTCCGAGGGCGGCCTGCTCGGGCTGGCCGCCTCGCCGTCCTTCGACAGGGACCGCACCGTCTACGCGTATGTGTCGGCCTCGCCCACCAACCGCGTCGTGGCGCTGCGCCTCGCCCCCGACCTGCGCTCCCTGCGCCAGGAACGGGTGATCCTGGACGGCATCGAAACCGCCGACCGCCATCACGGCGGGCGCCTGCGCTTCGGGCCGGACGGCAACCTCTGGATCGGCACCGGCGACGCCTTCTCGCCCGAGAACGCGGCCGACGACGAGTCACTGAACGGCAAGATTCTGCGGATTCGGCCCGACGGATCCGTGCCGCCGGACAACCCCTCGGGAACCGCCGTCTACTCCACCGGCCATCGCAACGTGCAGGGCATCGCGTTCGGCCCCGACGGCACCGCCTACGCATCCGAACTCGGTCACCGCACGTGGGACGAGCTGAACGTCCTGCGCCCGGGACGCGACTACGGATGGCCCGAGTCCGAAGGGCAGGACGGCTCGCACGGCGAACGCCCGATCTTCACCCTTCACCCCGACGACGCCTCGCCGTCCGGCATCGCCATCGCCGGTGGGGCCGTCTGGATGGGCGCGCTCGGCGGACAGCGGCTCTGGCGCCTGCCCGTCGACGGACCCCGGGCGGACGGCGAGCCCGTCGCCTACTTCACCGAGCGCTACGGACGGATCCGCACAGTGGAGCCGGCACCCGACGGCTCCTTGTGGATCACGACCTCCAACACCGACAGAGCGACGTGGGGTGGCACCGACGCCCGGCCGGGCGACGATCGCATCCTGCGCGTCGAACTCGTCCGCCCCACCTCCTGATTTCCTTCGAACGGAGAATCGTCATGTCCACCATCCTCATCACCGGAGCCTCCACCGGCATCGGCAACCTCACCGCCCAGGCACTCACCCGCGCCGGGCACACCGTGTGGGCCAGCATGCGCGACCCGTACGGACAGGACGACGTCCACCGCCGAGAACTGCTCGACTTCGCCGCACGGCACGGCGCGACCCTGCACGTCGTCGAACTCGACGTCACCTCGCAGGAATCAGCCGACGCGGCCGTCGGCACCGTCCTGCGGGACGGCGGCGACCTCGACGTCGTGATACAGAACGCGGGGCACCTCTACGTCGGATACACCGAGGCGTTCACCGCCGAGGACATCGCCCGCCTCTTCGACATCAACGTCATCGGCGCCCACCGGGTGAACCGCGCGGTCATGCCTCATCTGCGCAACCGCGGCGGCGGCACCCTGCTGTACGTCGGCAGCACCATCATCGTCACCACGCCGCCCTTCCTCGGCCCGTACGCGGCCTCCAAGGCGGCTTTCGACACCCTGGCGGTGGCCACGTCGTACGAGGCCAACCCGTTCGGTGTCGAGACCTGCATCGTCATGCCCGGTGCGATCACCAAGGGCACCCAGCACTTCCCCAACGCCACCCGAGCCGGCGACTCAGCCGTCTCGGCCGCCTACGCCGAACTCGACCCGCTGGTCGCGCGCAATGAGGAGGTGACCTCCGCGCTCTTCGTCCCCGGAGTCGACCCGAGCCCCGTCGGAGTCGCCGAGGAGATCACCCGGATCCTCGCCCTCCCGCACGGCGCCAAGCCTTTCCGCAGCGTCGTCGACTACACCGAATCCGGCGTGGAGGCGGTCAACGACGTCGCTCGCGCCACACGCGAGAACTTCGTCCGGCGCATGGGGTTCGGCGAGCTGCTGACCCCGCGGAAACAGCGGCACGCCGCCGGCGGGCCCGGCACCGGATCGGCGTGACCGGCCGTACCTGACGCGCCGGGCCCCCTGGACGACAGGCGGACAGCTGCGCGGGCCCCCTCCGGAAGCGGAGGTTCGTGAGGCGGGCCGACGCCGGTCAGGTGAGGCCCGCGTCGTGGGCGAGGAGCGCGATCTGGGTGCGGTTGTCCAGGGCGAGCTTGGTCAGGATGCTGGAGACGTGGGCCTTCACCGTCGTGACGCCCATGGCAAGGTCGGCGGCGATGTCGGCGTTCGTCCGGCCCTGGGCGATCGCCAGGGCCACCTCGTGCTCACGCGGGGTGAGGGCGGCCAGCGCGGCGCGGGCCCGCTCGTAGGCGCCGGCCTGAGCGACGGTGCGGTCCATCAACCGCCGGGTGATGCGCGGGGACAGGATCGGGTCTCCCGCGGCGACGCGAGTGATCGCCTCCACGATCTGCGGTGGCGGGGTGTCCTTGAGCAGAAACCCGGCGGCACCGGCGCGGAGCGCGTACAGGACGTTCTCGTCGGTGTCGAACGTGGTCAGCACGATCACCTCGGGCGGCCGGGCGCGGGCGCGTAGCCGGCGGGTGGCGGTGATGCCGTCCACGCGAGGCATGCGCAGGTCCATCAGGACGACGTCGGGGGCGTGGGCGTCGGTGGCGGTGACGGCCTCCTGACCGTCGGCCGCCTCGGCGACGACGGTGATGCCGGCGGCGCCGTCGAGCATCATGGACAACCCGGCGCGGACCAGGGCGTCGTCGTCGACCAGGAGCACGCGGATCACGCCGGCCATGGTAGCCGGGCCTGGAGCCGGAACTCTCCGTCGGTGCTGTGGTGGTCCAGCTGCCCGCCGGCCAGCCGTACCCGCTCGGTGAGCCCGACCAGCCCCAGCCCGCTGCCGGGCCCGCTGCCGGGCCCGCTGCCGGGCCCGCTGCCGGTCGCGAGGGAGTCCGCGTCGGCCGAGGGCAGCGGGTTGCGGATGTCGATCACCAGGGGCGTGCCGGGAGCGCCGCGCAGCACAACCTCGATCGGCTGGCCGGGGGCGTGTTTGCGGGCGTTGGTCAGCCCCTCCTGCACGACGCGGTACGCGGTCAGCGACGCCGCCGCCGGCAGGGTGGCGACGTCGGTGACCTCCTCGCGGAGCCGTACCGGCTGGCCGGCCTGCCGTGCGTCGCTGATCAGGGCGGGCAGATCGGTCAGACCTTGCCGGGGCTCCAGCTCGTCCAGGTGGTCGTCCTGCTCGCGGAGCAGGTTGATCACTTCGCGCAGCTCCTCCAGCGCCTGGTGGACACCGGCGCGGACCACCCCGGCGGCCCTGGCGACCTGGTCGGGGGAGGAGTCGGGGCGGTATTCCAGTGCCCCGGCGTGGGTGGCCACCAGGGACAGGCGGTGGGCCAGCACGTCGTGCATCTCTCTGGCGAGCCGGCGGCGTTCGGCCATGCGGGCCTCGGCGATCCGCCTGCCCTGCTCGGCCTCGGCGCGGCGGGCGCGTTCGCGCAGGGAGTGGAGCAGGGCGCGGCGGGAGCGGGCCAGCGCGCCCCAGCCGAGCAGCGCACCGTAGGAGGCGCAGATCAGCAGCAGCCACCAGCGCAGGGAGATGCCGGAGCTCGGCCGCCACAGCCCCTGGACCAGGTGGGCCAGGACGCCCGCGGCCGCCATCGCCGCCGCGACGGGGAAGCGCCTGCGCTGGGCCACCTGGAGCGCCCCCATCGTCGCCGCCGGCGTGGCCACCGGAGAGAGCGTGGCCAGGAGGGTGGCGGCCAGCGCCCCGGAGGCCGGCCACCGCAGCTGGGCGAGCGCGGTGGCCAGGCTCACCGCCGCGACCGCGACGTCCAGCCCCCAGGTGGGCCGGCCGGCCAGGCCCCACAGCGTCACGGCGTTCAGCGCGCCCACCACAAGGACCACGCCGGCCACCGCCAGGCGGTACGGGGGTCGGATCTCGCTCACCGGGCCAGGTTAGTGGCCGGTACGGGGGACCCATCACCTACCAAAGGAGGACCCGTACCCCGCCGGGGGAGGACAGGGCGCGACCGCGCGCCCGATGCGGCGGACCAGGCCGGCGGGCGAGGCTGACCGGCATGAACACCTCACTCAGAAGACTTCTGCTCACCCTGATCGGCGCGCCCGCGGCCGCCCTGGCCGTCTGGGCCCTGGCGGTGCCGGTGGCCGGGACGGCCCTGACCGTTCGGGCGGGCGGCGGCACGCAGCCGGTCGGGCCGGTATCGGTCGTGATGGCGAGCCTGCTGGCCGGGCTGGCGGGCTGGGCGCTGCTGGCCGTCCTGGAGCGGTTCGCGTCCAGGCCCGGCCGGGTCTGGACGGTCGTCGCCCCGGTCGTGCTCGTCCTGTCGCTGTTCGGCCCGGTAGGCGGCGCCGTCGGTATCGGCGCGACGCTGGTGCTGGTCCTGTTGCACCTGGTCGTCGGCGCCGTGCTCGTTCCGGGGCTGGCGCGGCGATGAACATGCCGGTCGCCGGACACGACACGCTCGGGGCTCCCCGAGCTCAGGGACAGGAGACATGACATGACGGTCCTCGCCAGAGCGATCGAGGCCAGCCGCCGCTACGGCGACGTGCTCGCGCTCGACCGCGTTTCGCTCGACATCAGGGCAGGCGAGCTGGTCGGGCTGCTCGGCCCGAACGGCGCGGGCAAGTCCACCCTCATCAATCTCTTCGTGGGGCTGCGCCGGCCGACGTCGGGCGCGATGGAGCTGTTCGGCGGCTCGCCGCAGGACCCGGCCCTGCGCCGCGGCATCGGTGTGACACCGCAGGAGACCGGGTTGCCGGAGTCGTTACGCGTGGGCGAGATCGCCGACTTCGTCTCCGCGCACTTCCCCGAGCCCCTCGGCACGGCGGAGCTGCTGGCCAGGTTCGGCCTCAGCGACCTGGTGAGGCGGCAGGTCGGGGGACTGTCCGGCGGGCAGCGGCGGCGGCTGGCGGTGGCACTCGCGTTCGCGGGCCGGCCGCGACTGGTGTTCCTCGACGAGCCCACGACCGGGCTGGACGTCGAGGCCAGGCGGGCGCTGTGGGACGGCATCAAGGCCTTCCACGAGGACGGCGGCACCGTGCTGCTCACCAGTCACTACCTGGAGGAGATCGAGGCTCTGGCCCACCGGGTCGTGGTGGTCGGCCACGGCCGCGTGCTGGTCGACGACACCGTGCGGGCCGTCCGCGACATGGTGGCCGCGCGGCGCGTCTCCCTCGTCGCCGATGACCTGCCCGAGCTGCCCGGCGTGCTCGGCTCCGAACGCGCGGACGGCCGGATCGACCTGGTCACCACCGACCCCGACCGGCTGGTCGTGGAGCTGGTGCGCAAGCGCGTGCCGTTCTCCGGCCTGGAGATCAGGCCGGCCACGCTGGAGGAGGCCTTCCTCGCCATCACCTCGAAGGAGCCCGCGAATGTCTAGCCTGGTCCTCGCCCATACGCGCTATCTCATGATCGAGCAGATCAGGGTCCCGATCGGCATCCTGGCCAGCTCCTTCTTCCCGGCCATCTCGATGCTGGCGTTCGTGGTGCCGTTCGCGGGCCAGGACGTGAGGAGCGCGACGACGGCGACAGGCTCGCTGATGTTCTTCGGCGCCATGTCCGCCGCGCTGACGGGGCTCAGCTCCACGGTCTCGCAGGACCGCGAAGGGCCGTGGAATCCGTACCTGCGCACGCTGCCCGCGGGCCCGGTCCCGCGCTTCGCCGGGCGAATCCTGTCGACACTCGCCGTCATGCTGATCTCGGTGATTCCCGTGCTGGTGATGGCCGCGCTGTTCACGGAGGCGACGATCACGCCGACCGGGCTGCTGCTGGGGCTGGGCGCACTGGTCGCGAGCATTGTGCCCTTCATGCTGATGGGGTTGTTCGTCGGCTTCATGCTGGTGTCGAAGGCCGCGACGGCCGTGTCGCAGCTCCTGTTCTTCCCGATGGCCATCCTCGGGGGGCTGCTGCTGCCGCCGCAGATCCTGCCGGGGTTCCTGCAGGTCGTCTCGCCGTACGTGCCCACCCGGGGCGCGGCCGAGCTGATCTGGTGGGCGATCGCCGGGATCGGCCCGAGCGCGGTGTCGCTGGTCATGCTGGCCGTCTGGACCGTTGTCATGGCGGCCGCCGCCGCCTGGGCCTACCGCCGCGACGAGGGCAGGCGATTCTCCTGACCCGCCCCGCTACCGCGGTGGGAAGGGGCGGACCAGCTCCTTTCGACTCGGTGACGGCGATGCCGCCGGTCCTGTCGGTTCAGGGAACTTACGCGCCGTCGGAGTACGGCACGCACCCAGCCGTGGGTTCGATCCGATGCCGATGAGGTCTTCGGCCTCATTCGCGGCACAGCGCGGAATCTAGGCTCCTGGCCACACCCCTGTCCCTCCGGAGGCCTCCATGCCTGGGCCCCTGCACACGGCGCGGTGGAGGCCGGCCGCCGAGCCAGGCCATGTCCCGCAATCAGGAGGCGAACCGACGAGTGACCACGATGGAGCACGTCGAACGGCTACGCGAACATGGAGTGCCGTTCCGGAGTTCTCTTGACGCCGGACGGAACCTGGTGCGGCCGGCGTTGCCGGGCGTGCTGGTGCACGTGCCGCTGGTCACGCTGTCCTTTGCGGCGCTGATGCTGACGGCCGGTGGGTCCGCGGCGCTGGTCGACCAGCGGTTCCAGGTGATCGGGACGTCCGACGTCGCGCTGCTGACCTGGACGCTGGTGCCCGCGGCGGTCGTGCTCGCCGGGAGCCTCCTGGTGTTCCCCGCGACAGTGATCATCGCCGCGGGTCATCTGGTCGATCGGCAGGTTTCGCCCGTCGAGGCGCTGCGGGCGACGGTGCGACGGCTGCCCTCGCTGCTGGTCCTGCTCCTGGTGGCCGCGTTGGCGGCGGGGGCGACCTGGGCCGCGAGGGCCGGCGTGCTCATGGCGACCGACGAGCAGTGGCCGGCCGTTGTGGTGCCGGCGGTGGCCGCGTGCATGGCCATGCCGGGCCTGCTGGCCGTGCCCGCCATCGTGCTGCACGGCTGTTCGGGGCTGGGCTCGATCCACCGCGCTTATTGCCTGACGCGGCTGCGCTTGCTGCCGGCCGCGTCGACGCTGGCCTTCGGGGTCGTACTCGTTCCTGTCGCGGCGACGTGGGCTCTGGATGCGGGGCTCCGCCTGCTCCCCGGCCCGCTCACGACCCTCGGATGGGGCCTGGCCGGAACCCTGCTGGCGCTGTCCATGACGCCCTTCCAGGCCGCCGTGGTCGCGCGCCAGTTCCTCCACTGCATGGCGTGGCGCACCGAGGTGGACGACTCGGACCTGGCGCACGGCCTGCCCGACGCCTCGCCGCCGCGCCCGGTCACGCCCGGACTCCTGCCGGCGGCGCTGCTGCCCGGACTGCTGTTCAGCGGGGTTGTGCTGGTCAACCCGTTCGGGTGGCCGGAGATCGCCGAGACGAACGTGACGGAATCCTGGACGCCGCGGGAGTTCTCCGCCTCCTCCCGCGACCGCGGCCCGGAGCTGCGCCCCTTCGACCTGCAATCCCTGCACACCGGGCGCGGCGCACACCTGATCGTGGTGATGGACGGCTTCCAGGACCGTTCCAGCCTGCTGGCATGCGCCGACCCCTCGTGCCGGAGGACGAGTTTCGAGTGGGCCGAGCCGCGGGACGCCGGCACCCGATGGGAGGCGGGCGCGGCCGGCACACGACTGCCCGACGGGCGGCTCGCGCTGACCACCTGGACCGCCGGCGGGCTCGAACTGCTCACCTGCGAGGCGACCCGGTGCGTGCGCGGCAGTGGGACCGTCGCGACGACGCGCTCGCGGCCGGAGACGGTGGGGGTGGCGCTGGCCGTACGGCGGGGTGGCGGCCTGGTCGTGGCCTACGCCGAGAAAGACCCGGCGGGCGGTGACCAGCCGACCCACGACCTCGTGTCCTTCGTCTTCTGCGCGGACACGAGCTGCGCCCGCCCGGAGCGCAGGCAGGTCGCCCGTCTGGACGCGACCGCGTACTCCGCCACCGATCACAATCTGGCCGTCGCCGTCGGCCCGGGGGAGCGTCCGGTCGCCGCCCGGTACGACCCCGTCAACGGCCAGATCCAGGTGATCTCCTGCCTTGACGTCGCCTGCCGGCAGCCGCGCGTGAAGCCCGTGCCCCCCGTCCCGTCGAATCCCTACGACCTGCCCTGGACGTTCGGCCTGTCCATGGCCGTACGCCCCGACGGCCGCCCCGTCATCGCTTACCGGGACCTGCGCGACCAGGCGAACAAACTGCTCGACTGCCGCACCCCTGACTGCGCCCGAGCCGACGTGCGGCTGCTGGGCGCCGGAGACGAGCACCACGCGGTCCCGGCGCTGGTCCTGGACCGCGCGGGGCGGCCGGTGGTGGCGTTCGAGAGCCGTGAGCACCAACGGCTCATGCTCGCCGTCTGCACCGGCAATCGTTGCGAGAGCATCCCGGTGTCCAGGAACAGAGGCGGCTTCGGAAACAGGCTGGCCATGACCGTCAACGCCGAGGGCGACCCGGCGATCGCCTGGATCGACCACCAGCTCGCGCCGCCCGGCCTCAGCTGGAACCTGCACGTCACCACCGCACTCAACCTCACGCCGGACTGAGGAGGGCGGAGGTCGCGCCGCACCGTCGAGGACGCTCGGCCTCCATGGCGACGGCCCGGCGCGATCGCGCCGGGCCGTCGTGCACGTCCGCGCTCAGCTCGTGGGGCTGGAGACGGGGCTCAGGGTGAACGTGTCGAAGTCGGGGCTGTAGCCGGTGCCGCTGTCGAAGGTGAGGGTGTTGGCGCCGGCGCGCAGGGTGACGGTGGTGGTCAGGTCGCCGGGGGTGTCCCAGCTTCCGGTGGAGGGGAAGGACAGGCTGGTGGCCGGTCCGTCGTTGACGGTCAGGGACACGCCGCGGGTGGGGTCTCCCGCGATATAGCTGATGATCAGCAGGTACGTCCCCGCCGCGGGCACGGTGACGTCACCCAGTGTCAGCGCGCCGCCCTGGTAGAGGTCGCCGACCTTCTGGCCGCCGGAGCACGCCGTGCAAGACGCCACGCGTGCCCGGCCGCTCAGCGTGCCGGACTCGGCCTCGTAGCTGGTGCCGGGGGCGGCCGGGGTGGTCGTCACGGGGACGGCCGCCGACGGCGATGAGATGTTCCCCGCCGCGTCTCTGGCCCGGACCTCGAACGAGTAGGACGTGCCGGGGTTCAGACCGGTCATGGCCGCGGTGGTGCCGGTGAGGCTCGCCTTGACGGTGCCGTCCTGGTAGACGTCGTAGGCGGTGACGCCCACGTTGTCGGTCGAGGGGCTCCAGGACAGCGTGACGTCGGTGGCGGTGACGTCGGTCGCCCGCACGTCGGCCGGCGCGGTGGGGGCGGCGGTGTCCGGCGGCAGGACGGCCTTGGGCGTGATCCTGACCAGCCGGGAGCCGTGCGCCGGGATGGCGGTGGCCTGCCAGCTTCCGGTGGACTTGCCGAGGTCGCGGCGGGCGACCAGGTCACGCACCTTCGCCGGGCCGACGATGCCGAGGTCGGCCCAGCGCACGGTGATGTCGGCCGGTGAGTCGCCCAGGTTGTAGACGGCCACCGCGAGGCTGCCGTCGTCGAGCTGCTTCTTCCAGGTCTGCAGGGTGCCGCCGGTCACCCGGCTCGGGATGCGTCCGGCCTGGTCGACGGCGATCACCTCGGGGTTGGTGAGGATGGAGACGGCCTTGGCGTCCAGGTTGGCCAGGTCGCCGCCGACGTACAGGGGAGAGGACGCCATGGACCAGAACGTCATCACGCTCTGCCGTTCCACGTCGTTGATGCCGTCCTGGAGGCCCGTGCCGGTGTTGTTGACGATCGGCATGGAGTCGAGGTCCGGCCAGTAGTTCGGGCCGACCACGTCGAGCCAGGCCGGCAGGTCGTTCCAGCGGTCGTCGACCGAGCTGGTCCAGCTGGACACGGTGTCGCAGTAGCACTCGATGTCGGTGTTCACGCGGACGCTGTTGGCGTGCGGCTTCAGCCCTTCGCCCGCGGCGCGCGGCACCGGCCAGGCGCTGGCGGTCAGCCACATGGTGCGGCCGGCCCGGTCGATCGCCCGCGACCACGCCTCGATGTCGGCGACGTTGTCGGCCGTGGTGCCGTCGATCTTGACGAAGTCGACGCCCCACGACGCCATCCGGGCGACGATGGAGTCGATGTAGGCCTGCGCGCACGGCCGCGAGTAGTCGATCTTCCAGTTGCCGCCCCACATGTTGGTGGGCGTGAGCGGCTGCACGGCGATGTCCTGGGCACGGCAGTCCGTGCCGAGGATCGGGGAGTTGCGGTCGTAGACGGTCTTCTCCAGCCCGGCCGCCCCGTACAGGCCGATCTTGAGGCCCTTGCCGTGGACGTAGTCGGCGACGGGCTTGATGCCACGGGGGAACCTGGTCGGGTCGGGGTCGGGGATCCCGTTGCCGTCGAAGCCGAAGACCCAGTCCATGGTGGCGTTCCACCCGGCGTCGATGTTGATGTAGCGGTAGCCGGCCTTCTTGAGGCGGCCCGCCATGGCGTCGGCGGCCCGGCGGATGTTGGCCTCGGTCAGCCAGTCCGTCCCGTACCCGTCACGGGTGGAGGACTGGACGCTCCAGCTGCTCCAGCCCATGAAAGGACGGGCGGAGAAGTCGCTCTTCGCGAGGGCGGGACTGCCGTTCACCACGGCGAACGTGGCGGTCAGGCCCAGCACGGTGAGGAAGGTGAGAAGGGCACGGACAGGTGGGGAGTGTCGCATTCGGGTTCCTTGAGCTGGATCGAGCGGTGACGGGTCGTGAGGGCGTTCAGCCCTTCAGGCAGGACGTGGTCGTGCCCTGCACGATGTGCCGACGGCGGGAGGATCGTGATCACTGCGCCGGCCGAACAGGCCGGGCGGGCGGACAACGCGAGGGAAAGAGACAGGGCGGGCGTAGGGGTCAGAGGGTGAACAGGGTCTGCACGGCGACCGCCGCGGCGCCTCGCGCCCATGCCTCGAAGGGCAGGGGCCGGATGGTGAGCGGGCAGTTCGCGGCCGCGGCGAACGCCTGCGCCACGAAGGTCTGCCGGATCTGCTCCTCGAACAGGTCGTAGTTGGCGACGCCCTCGCCCGAGACCACGACGCGCTCCGGGCCGACGAGGTTGACCATGGCGGCCAGCCCCAGCCCTATGGCGTGCCCGGCACGGGCGAAGACCTCGCGGACGCCCTCGTGGCCGCCGCGGGCCAGGGCGACGGCGTCCTCCATGGTCAGGTCGCGGCCGGCGGCAAGGCGGGAGGCGGCCACGATGGCCTCGGTGGAGGCGATGGCCTCGACGCAGCCCCGCCCACCGCAGTGGCACGGCGGTCCTCCACCGGCCACGGGGACGTGCCCGATCTCGCCGGCCACGCCGTACGCGCCGGAGACGACCCGCCCGCCGACGACGAGGCCGCAGCCGATCCCGGCGCCCACCGTGACGAGCGCGAACGACGCCGTGTCCACACCTTCGCCGAACCACTGCTCGGCCACGGTCAGGGCTTTGACGTCGTTCTCCAGCGTGGTGATCAGGCCGGTCGCCCTGGTCAGGTGGGCGGCGAGCTCGACGTCGTTCCAGCCGATGAAGGGGGAGTAGCGGACCTTGCCCGAGGCCCGGTCCACGTCGCCGGACAGGGCCACCCCCATGCAGTGGGCCCGTTCGCGGTAGGCGGCGTTCTGCCCGAGCAGTTCGCCGACCAGGTCGACGATCTGGGCCGCGACGTGGTCGAACACGTGGGAGTCCAGCGCGCGGTGCCGGGAGTGCAGGATCTGCGCCCGCAGGTCGGTGACCACGCCGATCAGCTCGTCAGAGGTGATCTTGATGCCGACGAAGAACTCCCGGTCGGCGCGGACGGCGAGCGGGCTGGCGGGCCGGCCGGCTCCGGTCGCCGCCCGCTCGCGGTTGGGCAGCTCCTCGATGTAGCCGGCGTCGATGAACGGCCGTGCCGCCTTGGTCACCGCGGCCTGCGACAGCCCGGTCATCCGGGCGATGTCGACCCGCGAGATCGGCCCGCGGGTGAGGACGGTGGTGATCACGGTGGCCTCGGCGGGGCTGCCGATGGAACCCCGGGTGAACGTCGGCGGCTGAAACATGATCGTAACGTAGAAGCATTAATTAATTCTGTCAAGAATTGAATTGGGGAGTGGGGTGGCCACTTGTCGCTCTGATCAGGATCTTGCTGTCACGGGCAAGGGGCAGCTGCGCGCGATCTGATATATAACTAATAGAACAGACCGATTTGGGAGGGCGCATCATGCTGCAGGTACAGATCCACCGGGAAACGCTGACGGTCCACTTCGCCCCGTGGACGCGGTTGTTCACCAGGACCGGCTCCGTGAGCGTGCCGCTGACCCAGATCGCCGCGGTGGACCTGCTCGACCGGCCGCTTGGAGCTGCCACGGGAGTGCGCTACGGCCTGCTGGTCTCCGGCGTCATCAAGATCGGCACCTGGACGTCTCTGCGCGGGGTCAAGCGTCTGGTCGCCGCCCGCCGGCAGGTCAGCGGCGTGCGGATCGTCCTGAAGAGCCGGGCGTCGCACCACGACGAGCTGATCCTCAGCGTTCCCGACGCCGAACACCTTCAGCGCCGGCTGATCGCGGCGACGGCATGAACATCGAGGTGCGCGGCCTGACCAAGGCCTTCGGGTCGATCACCGCCGTCACCGACCTCAGCTTCGAGGTCGAGGCCGGCAGCGTGACAGGATTCCTGGGTCCCAACGGCGCCGGCAAGAGCACCACGATGCGGATGATGCTCGGCCTGGTCGCGCCGGCCTCCGGCACCGCCACGTTCGGCGGCGACCGCTACGCCGACCTGCCCCACCCGTCGGCCACCGTCGGAGCCGTGCTGGACAGCGCCGGCTTCCACCCCGCGCACACCGCCCGCGACCATCTGCGGGTCTACGCCCGCATGGGCCGGTACGGCACGGCCCGGGTCAAGCAGGTCGCCGACCTGACCGGGGTGTCGGCCTTCGCCGGCCGCCCCACGCGCACCCTGTCCACCGGCATGAGGCAACGCCTCAGCCTGGCCACCGCGCTGCTCGGCGATCCCCAAGTGCTGCTGCTGGACGAACCGAGCAACGGCCTCGACCCCGAAGGCATCGCCTGGCTGCGCTCCTTCCTCCGCGAGCTGGCCGCCGACGGCCGCACCATCCTCGTCTCCAGCCATGCGCTCGGCGAGATCGAGCACATGGCCGACCACGTGGTGGTGATCCGCGACGGGCGGCTGGTCACCACCGGGCCCGTCACCGGCCTGTACGGCTCAGCCACCGTGCTGGTCCGCTCCGCGCAAGCGGACCTGTTCGCCACCGAACTGACGGCCAGCGGGGTCCAGGTAGAACGTCCGCAACCGGATCTCCTGCGCATCCACGGCCTGAGCACCGCACAGGTCGCCACCGCAGCGGCCTCCCACGGTGTCACGCTGCGCGAGATCACCCGCGAACAACCCACCCTCGAACAAGTATTCCTGCACCTCACCGGAGGTTCCCGATGATCGCGCCGCCGGCCGCGCTCCTGGCCGCGGAGTGGACGCGCCTGACCAGCACCAGGCTCTGGCTGTGGGGTCTGCTGGCCGCGCTGGGCAGCGGAGCGTTCGTCGGCCTGCTCGCACTCGCCGGGCCGGAGAACTTCACCCCTCCGCTGCCCGGGCTGGACACCGCCCAAGGCACCCACGTGCTGCTGGGCCTGCTCGGCTGCACGGTCTTCGCCCCCGCGCTGCTCGGCACCGTCGCCGTGTCCTCGGAGTACCGGCATCGGACCATCACCACCACGACGTTGTTCGCTCCCAGACGCTGGACCTGGCTGGCGGCCAAGCTGGCGGTCCACACCGGGGCCGGGCTCGCCTACGGCGCTGTCGCCGCGACCGTGGCCGGCGGCGCTCTCTTCGGTGTGGCGGTGCTCAAGGGCATCACGCTCGGCCTGCCGACCGTCACGGTCGCGGCCCTGCTGGCCCGCATCGCCCTGACCATGGCGGTCTACACCCTGCTGGGCGTCGCCGTAGGCGCCCTCCTCCCCAACCAGGTGACCGCGCTCGTCGCTGTGGGCGCCTACTTCTACATGATCGAGACCGTGCTGATGCTCATCCCGGGCGTCAAAGAGCTCTATCCCTATCTCCCGGGCGGAGCCACTGCCGCACTGACCGGCTTCACCTATCTGGCGGACGCCCTGGCCAGCCAGACCGGTACCTCGGCGGCCCACGTGCTGTCCGCGCCGGCAGGTGCTGCCGTACTGGTCTGCTACGCCCTGATCGCGATTGCCGTCGCCGTGGCAGCGCCGCTGCGGCGAGACATCATGTGAGAGCCGGAGGGTCGGCCGGCAGGGGCGTGTCCAGTGATCGGCTCTGTCTCTCGCTTCCCTGTTTCCACGTCACAGGCGTCGGCCGACGGTGAGGACGACCGACCAGTGACGGGTGAGACGTCCGTCCGGGCGTGCGGCGAGATGGCGGCGTATCTCCTGGTAGAGGTGTTCGCGCTTGGCCGGCTCCATGGCGATGTGGCCGGAGAACGTCTCCAGCAGGGCGATGTGTTCATCAGCTGTGTAGCGCGATGCCCCTACATAGAGCCTCGTCCCGACCACGGTGAAGTGCCCGGAGGCGTCGAACTCGGCGGCGACGGGGTCGGTCTGGTCCTCGGGCGGTGGCGAAGGCCACGGGCCGCCGTGGCCTTCGCCGATCTCCTCGTAGACCTTCTGGATCTCGGTGAAGAACGGGTCGAAATCCGCCGGCATCGCGTGGTCGGCGTTCCACACGGCCAAGTGGCCGCCCGGGGTGAGAAGGCCGGCTGCTTTCGCGTACTTGACCTGCGAGTCCACCCACTTCCACGCCGTGGCCGCGTAGGCGAGCTCGATGACGACGTGATGACGGAGACGTCGGAGAATTCGGCGAGGCGGTGCCGGGCCTCGGCCGCGAGGGCGGCGCCGATGTCCACAGCGGTGATCCGGAAGCCCCTGCGCGCCAGCGGCAGCGTGGCTTTCCCCGGGCCGCATCCGAGATCGAGCAGGTGCGCGGGTGGCGTGACCCCGGTGATCGCGAGCAGATCGGAGTACAGCTCGGCCGGATCGTCGGGGCGTGCGTCTTGGTAGGTGGCAGCCGCTCGGTCGAAGGTGGCTCGCAGCCGAAGATCGCGGGACATGACCCGATCCTGACGGTGCGGCAACGCCGCTGTCACCTGCGTTTCCCGCTCTGGCCGGATGCCCCGGCCCGGGACGTTGCGGCCCGACGCAGGTTCACCGGGGCAGGAGACCGAGGGGGTGCTGACGCAGAGAACGCCATTCGACGTAGGACATCCTGATTCGCCTCTCGGTTGTGACGCTTGCCAGCATCCGCCATTCTGACGCTGGTGGGGTGGCGGGGGAGGTGGCGGGCTCTGCTGCGCCCTGGCAGCCGCCCGGTCGTGGCACCCCGTCCATCGACCGCCGGGACCTCCTCCCGCACGTCCTCGCACAGGAAGGCCACTGATCTCATGAACGCTCGGCTCGACGTTCCCGTGCTGTCCGGAACCGGCGTGCGACTGGAGCCGCTCGCGATGAGGCACGCCCCGGATCTGGCACTGGCGGCCGAAGAGGACCGCTCCTCCTACGACTTCACCGTGGTCCCCCGTGCCGATGAGGTGCGGTCCTATCTGCAGGCCCAGCTCGACCGCCCAGGGCTGACGCCCTTCGCGCAGGTGCGCGTGCGGGACGGGAGGGCGGTGGGATGCACGGCGTTCTGGGATCCCCGGGTCTGGCCTGGCCGGCCGGAGTTGCGCGCCGTCGAAGTGGGCTGGACCTGGCTCGCCGCCTCGGCGCAGGGCACCACGATCAACGCCGAGGCGAAGCTGCTCCTGTTCACCCACGCGTTCGAGATGCTGGGCGTGACCCGTGTAGACCTCAAGACCGATGCCCGCAACCAGCGGTCGCGCCGGGCGATCGAGCGCCTCGGCGCGCACTTCGAGGGCGTGCTGCGCAGTTGGTCGCCCTCGTGGGCGCCAGGTGAGGAAGGCCTGTTGCGGGACTCGGCCTTGTTCTCCGTGATCGCCCCGGAATGGCCGGCCGTCAAAGCCGGGCTGCGGGAGCGCCTCGCCGTCGCGACCACCGGCCGGCCGGGCGCGTGACACAGGCCGCGGGCTTCGCCGTCGCCCCGCACCGGATTCATCCCGAGCCGAGTGACCGGTACGGATCCCTGGCGCGGCACGGTCACGCTGCGGGGGGTGCCGGCGCACATGATCGAGGAGTACGCCCGGCACAACGGCGACGCCGACTACCTGCTGCCAAGGGATCGACGGCGCGGTGGGCGTAGGAACCTCGGCGCTCGCGACCCGCAGTGCGGCGCTGCTCCGCGTCTCGGCGGCGTCGTCATCGACGTAGCCGACCTCGATCTGCCGGCCGAACTCTGGAGCCGGCTGCTCGGGTAGGAGATCACCCGCCGGGAGCACGGGTGGATCAGTCCCCGGTCCGGCTCTCCAGCGTGTCCCCGAGGGTCGCCTCGACCCGCTTCCTGCGCCGGTCACCGGCGCAGGGGCCAGGTGCCATAGGCATTCCCTATGGCGTCTGCTGACATTTCGTCTTTGTGTCTCGTTCTTTTCCGGGCGTACCGTAAAAGAGCTCGACGAGGTGCTCACCGCGATTTCTCCGAAGATTCGCGCTGTGCGCACGTCGATTCTTTTTCGTCGAGCGGACGAACACACGACGGAAAGGGCCGTGGCATGACCACGATCGGAAACGGATCGGGAACGGGAGAACTCGCGGGAAAGCGGGCCCTGGTCACGGGCGGTTCTCGCGGAATCGGAGCGGCCGTCGTGCGCCGGCTCCTGGACGCGGGCGCCGAGGTGCTCACGACCGCCAGGTCGGCGGAGAGCACGGTACCGGAGGGAGCCACCTTCGTGGCGGCCGACGTGCGGACACGGGCTGGAGCCGAGACGCTCGCCGCGGCCGCGCGGGAGGCGCTCGGCGGGGTGGACATCCTGGTCCACAACGCGGGTGGGGCACGACCGCACAAGGACAGCTCGGCCATCCCCGACGAGGAGTGGCAGGACGCGCTGGACCTGAACTACCTGGCGTCGGTGCGGCTGGACTCCCTGCTGACACCGGAGATGCGGGAACGGCGTTCGGGGATGATCGTGCACGTCTCCTCGGCCGCTGTGCCCACCTCGGTAGGACCGTTCCTGCACTACACGGCGGCGAAGGCGGCGCTGGAGAACTACAGCCGGGGACTGGCCTTGGAGCTCGCCCCGTTCGGGATCCGGGTCAACACCGTGAGTCCCGGCAGAGTCGCCACCCCCGGCGGCGAAGCGACGCGGGAGCAGTGGGCGCGCATGGACGCGGCGCCGACGGGCCAGGACAACCCCGCCGTGCCGCTGGGTCGTGATGGTCAGCCCGACGACATCGCCGACGCGGTGCTGTTCCTCGTGTCCGGCCGGGCGAGCTGGCTGACCGGCAGCAATCTCGCAGTGGACGGCGGCGAATTCCCCAGGGGTTGACGCCGACCGCGTTCCGGAACGCCATTTTCGCCGGAAGAACTTATCGAGTCGCGCCGAAGTGAAAATCCGGCACACATCACCGAATCTTGAAAGAACGAAAGAGTCCTGGCATGGATAAGTACAGCGACAAGAATGTAGTGATCACGGGCGGCGGCAGCGGCATGGGGTTCGCGATGGCGAAACTGCTGGTGGACGGCGGAGCCCGCGTGGTGATCAGCGGTCGTTCCCAGTCCACGCTCGACGCCGCGCGGGAGCGGCTCGGCAAGAACGTGGTGGCCGTCCGGGGCGATGTGGCCTCACTGCCCGACCTGGATGCTCTGGCCGACCAGGTGAAGGGCGAACTCGGCACGATCGACGCCCTGTTCGTCAACGCCGGCATCGCACCCCTCACGCCCTTCGAGTCGACGACCGAGGAGATGTACGACGAGCTGTTCACGATCAACGTCAAGGGCGCCTACTTCACCGTGCAGAAGCTGGCCCCGCTGCTGAGCACGGGCGCCGGCGTCGTCCTCACCACCTCGATCGCGAACGTCATCGGCATGCCGGAGATCAGTGTCTACGCGGCCGGCAAGGCGGCGCTGCGCTCGATGGCCCGCACCCTCTCCCGCGAGCTGCTTCCGCGCGGAATCCGGGTCAACGCGGTCAGCCCCGGTCCCATCGACACGGGAATTCTGGAGAACACGATGAGCGAGGAGGCCGCCGAGCAGTTCAAGGCGCAGCGGGCCGCGGACAATCCCATGCGGCGTTTCGGCACCCCCGACGAGGTCGCCAGGGCGGCCGCATTCCTCGCCTTCGATGCCACTTACACCACCGGCGCCGAGCTCGTCGTGGACGGAGGCGCCACCCAGCTCTGAGCCGGCCCCGCCGTCCATGGGCTCAGGCCCGACCACGACCGAACGAGAGGTTTCATCATGACCGTGCAGGGACCATCCGCCGTCGTCCTGCGCGCGCATCGTACGGATCTGGCCCAGCCGCCCAGCTCGCTGCTCGACGTGGTCACGCTTCCCCCGCGGGAGCCGGCCGCCGGCCAGGTACGGGTGCGGAACCTGTTCCAGCAGGTGATCGCGGCGAGCGGCGACCTGATGTTCGAGACCACCCAGATCCCGGTGCCCACCTTCCGGGTCGGCGAGCCGATCTACGGCACCGCGATCGGCAGGGTCGTCGAGTCACGTGCCGACGACCTGCCGGTGGGAACCGTCGTGCTGCACATGTCGGGCTGGCGCGAGGAGAGCATCCTGGGGCCGGGCGAGGCGTTCCCCGTGCCCGACGGCGTCTTCCCCGGTCCCGAGTACCTGCTCAACCAGGGCGTGCCCGCCTACCACGGCATCGTCGACATCGCCGCCGTCGGCGAGGGGGACGTCGTCCTCGTCAGCGGAGCCGCCGGCGGCGTCGGGTCGATGGCCGCGCAGATCGCCAAGGCGCGTGGCGCCGCGTACGTCATCGGTATCGCCGGCGGACCCGAAAAGACCCGTTTCCTCGTCGAGGAGCTCGGCCTCGACGCCGCCATCGACTACCGCAACGAGGACCTCGACGACCGGCTCACCAAGCTCGCCCCCGACGGGGTCACCGCCTTCTTCGACACCATCGGCGGCTCCCCGTTCGAAGCAGCGCTCCGGCACGCGGCGTTCGGCGCCCGCTTCGCGCTGTGCGGCACCCTCGCCGGACAGGTCGGCGGAGGCGACGGCGGACATCCCCGCCTCGACATCATGACCGCGATCGTCCGCGAGGTGCAGATCCGGCCCTTCACCACCAGGCACACCCCCGACCAGGTCCAGGCCTGGAACACCCACTACGCCCAGTGGTACGCCGAAGGCCGGATCAGGTTCGCGCACACGCTCCTCGAAGGCACCCTCCAGCGCGCCGTCACCGCCCAGGACGAGCTCCTCGCCGGAGTGCACCGCGGCAACGTCATCGTGCGGCTCGCCGGGTAGGCGAACCGCAGCTCGTCGGAGAACGGGTCATCGGGCGAAGACGACGGCACCGGCGGCCCGGCACTCCCTTCTCGGCCGTCAGGACACCGGTGAGACCGAGGCGGTGTTGTACCAGGTCTCCTGACGCAGGAGTTCGAGCAGGGCCGTCTCCGCCGGGCCCGCGGCGGCCCGGACCACCGCGATGACGGGCTGGGACACGACCGGGAACACCGGGCGAACGAGGTGCTCGTGACCGGGAGGCACCGCGGAGGCCGGGACGAGCGTCACCCCCAGCCCGTGAGCGGCCCAGCGCACGGCCGTCGCCGTCTGGGACACGCGGGCGACCGTGGTCGGGGTCAGCTCGTTGTCCCGTAGCACGTCCCGCAGCACGCCGTCGAGCGCGCTTTCGCGGTCGAACCTCACCCACGGCTCCCCCTCCAGTTCGCGCAGCTCGACCCGGTCCGCGGCGAGCTGCCGGTGCCCGGCGCCCAGCACCACGACGAACTCCTCGTCGCCGAGGTGGTGGGCGTCGGCGGGGGACCGCTCGCACGCCGCCATCAGGGCGAGGTCCAGCACCCCGCGGCGGCACAGCCGCTCCAGCTCGGCGGAGCTCGGCTCCTCGAAGACGGTGACCTCCAGCCGCGGGAAGCGACGACGCAGCGCGCCCAGCGCGCCAGGCAACTGCCGTGTGCCAAAGCCCATCTGCGCCGCGACCACCAGCTCGCCCACCAACTCCTCGGCACCGGCTCGCGCCGTCGCTCTCGCCCGCCGCGACGCGCTCACCGCGACCTCCGCCTCCCGCAGGAACGCGCGGCCGACCACGGTGGGCACCAGTCCGGTCGGCGTGCGGGCGAACAGTTTCACGCCGAGTTCCCGCTCCAGGCCGCGGATCTGCTGGGACACCGACGGTTGAGCGACGTGCAGCAGCTCCGCCGCCGCCGTCACCGAGCCCTGCTCGGCGACGGCCAGGGCGTACTCGAACTGACGAAGGCTCATCGGCTCCCGTCTCCTCCCTGCGGTGGACCGCGGTCCACCTCGGCGTCATCGTCGTCATCGCGTAAGTCAGCTCGTGCAACGCGAGGAGGATCGGAACTGATTCCTGCGTCAGCACCGAAGCGGGCCGGACCGCGCGATGCACTCGGGCCATCCGGTTGCGGACTTGCTGGGGTGAGCTGAAGCTACAGGGCCGCCGCCGGAAAACCGATTGAGCCTTGCTTCCGCGTTCCCGTACGTTGCCTGCGGCACCGTCGTAGTGAGGACAGAGGACAAACCGCGTGACCCCGCCTGCTCTTCAGATCTGACACCTTCTTCCGCTCACCTTCAAGCCGGCCCTCTCGTCGGCTCTGCCGGGCTGCCCGTGTGCGCCCGGTCATCCAGCGTTTGAGGCCGCGCGCGATCGGCCTCGTGTCAGGTCTAGAGAGATCATGTCTTCACCACCTCATACCGTGCTGCCCTGGATCGTTCGTCGGACCAGGCTGCCGCTGCTGTCGTTGCGATGCGTGGACTGCCGGTCGGAGTCGGCCACCACCGGCGAGGGCAGGTTCCGCGTCAATGCCAACCGCAAGCTGCTGGACGTGTGGCTGCTGGTCCGCTGCGTGTCCTGCGATCGGACGAGCAAGCTCACCGTGCACGAGCGAACGCCGGTCAGCTCCTTCGATCCGGCCGAGCTCGACGGCTACCACGCCAACGATCCGGAGTTGGTGGCGTCCAGACTGGATCCGCTGCTCGCCCGGCGCAACCGCTTCACCCTGGACTGGAAGGGGGCCTGGCGGCTGGACACCCCGTCGGCATGGCTCGACGAGGCATGGCCGGTCCAGGTGGAGGTCGTTTTCGAGAATCCGGTGCCGCTGCGCCCGGAGCGGCTCATCGCGCAGGGGCTCGGCCTCAGCAGGAACGAGGTGCTGCGCCGGATCAAGTGCGACGTTCCGTTGCGCCGTCCGACGAGCTCCGGGTTCACCTTCACCGTGATGGCCGGGGACTAGCGAGGACGTAGCCGCGGCGCGCGATCCCCTCGACCATCCGTGCGAAATACGCCCCGTCCAGCGGCGGCTCCGGTGGCATGGCGCCACCGCTGGACGGCCACGGTGTGCGCGGAGCGGGCCGCCATCACCGCTCTGATGGACGCATGCGTCGATCAACGCAGTCGTCGGGGCAGCCTTCCGATGGTCTGCCGGTCGCTCATGCGGGTGGACCTTCGGCCACGGGGCGATGAACCGTCCGGGGCAGCAGGACCATCAGCCCCACCAGGGCGGCGGCGGCCGGGGCGCCCCAGAACAGCACGTCGGGAATCGCCGCGGCGGTCACCGCGGGGCTCGCGACGCGGTTCACGAGTTCGCGGGAGAGAAGCATGCCGAAGCCGGCCACGCCGAAGGAGAGACCCAGACCACGGACGGACACCACGGCGGAGGTCACCGCGGCCAGATCCGCCGGGGAAGCGGCGTTCTGCGCGATGACCACCAGGTTCTGCATCAGCAGTCCGAAGCCGACGCCCAGCACCGCGAGCTCCGCGGCGAGCACGACGTAGGGAGTGTATGGGGTGAGCCGGCTCAGCAGTGTGAATGCCAGCACCACGATCGCCGATCCGGCGATCAGGTACGGCTTGAAGCGGCCGCTCGCGCCGATGCGGGCACCGGCGAGCGAGGAGACCGCCATGAACGTCAGGACATAGGGGTTGAGCGCCAGGCCCGCCTGGGTGGCGCCCATGCCGTACGCGGCCTGCAGATAGGTGGGCAGGTAGACGATCGAGCCCCCGAGCAGCGCGCCCAGCAGCGCGGTGGCGGGCAGCGCTACCCGCAGGACGGGATCGGCGAAGAGCCGCAGCGGCAGCAGCGGGTTGGCCGCGCGGCGTTCCCACCCCACGAACAGCGCCACCGGCAGCACCGCCGCCCCGACCAGCGCGAGGATCACGCCAGACGTGTAGGTGCGCACGTCCCATCCGGCCACCAGCAGCAGGCTCACCGTCGCGCCCGCGATCAGCACGGCCCCCGGCAGGTCGACCTTGCCGTCCCCGCCCGCCTTGGGCAGGCGCAGCGCGAACGTGGTGAGCGCCATGCCGAGCAGGCCGAGCGGCAGGTTGACGTAGAAGATCCAACGCCAGCCCCAGGCGTCGGTGATGGCGCCACCGGCGAGCGGCCCGCCCACGCCGGCCAGGGCGAAGACGCCGCCGGTGAAGCCCTGTACCTTGCCGCGCAGCCGCTGCGGGTACAGCTCCGACAGCGCGATCGTGGGCAGCACGAACAGCGCTCCGGCGCCGACGCCCTGCAGGGTTCTGGCGGCGATCAGCTGGGGCGTCGTCTGGGCCAGGCCGCACAGGGCAGAGCCCGCGACGAAGACGGCGATGGCCGATGTGAAGACCGTGCGGCGGCCGAACCTGTCGCTGAGCCGGCCGTAGAGCGCCCCGGTGGCGGTCGAGGCCAGCACGTAGGAGGTGACGATCCAGCCGATCGCGTCCATGTCGCCCAGGTCGGCGGCGATGTCCGGCAGGGCGATGGCGACCACGGTCTGGTCCAGGACCGACAGCAGCATGCCGATCAGCAGGCCGGCCGTGGCGAGCGGTACGTTGCTCGCCCGTACCGGAGTCTCTGTGGGGTTCGTCGACACCGCGGCCTCAGCCTCTTGCCTGCGCGAACCGGTGGGACGGCCCGAAGTCGCGCACGTTGTCGGTCGGGGCGTCGCGGCCTGGCCCGGTGTCGATCAACAGCACTGTGCGGTGGACGCGTTCCAGGATCAGGTCGGCGGCTGGGCGGCCGCTGACGATGACGGCGTCGTACATGTCTGCCTCCGTGAGCAGTGATCGCTTGACGTGGAGGCAAGTCTGGATGTTAATGTCAACATGAAGTCAAGTGATTCGATGCGGATCGGGGAACTCGCCGAGCGGTTCGGCCTGGCCCCGCACGTCCTGCGGCATTGGGAGGCCATGGGCCTGCTGGCCCCCGCCGCCAGGGTCAACGGCCGCCGCCGCTACACGCACGACCACCTCATCCGCGTGATGACCATCATTCGGGCCAAAGCGGCGGGGATGAGCCTGGAGCAGATCCGCGAGATCCTCACCAGCTCGGGCCAGGCCGAGCGGCGCACACTCCTCCAGCGGCACCACGCGGAACTGGAACGCAGACTTCAGGAGATATCGGCTTCGAAGGCGCTGATCGAACACCTCATGCGGTGCACGGCCGACGACTTCACCCAATGCCCCACTTACCGCCGCATAGCTGAGACCCCTACCGCACTCCAAGGCCTGCACGCGAGTGACTGCGTGATCTGAACGGTGCCCTCGTCGCCCTGCTGGAGAGATTCACGCTGGGGGAGCGGTGGCCAATCTGCTCCGGTCGCGGGGTGTTCGAGGGCGGGGCCGGCCGCGGCGGACCGCGGCTGCGTTGGCGCGTCGGTCTCGCCATGGTGGCGAGAAGGAGGGCCCGCCAGTATCCGCGCGGAGCATGTGCAGGGGCGTTGACGGCGGCGTCGTGGGTGAGAGGTTCTCCGACTGAAGCGCTCAAGTAAATCTACAATGTAAAGGGCACGGCTGAAGACAACAATCGCACCCGTACGCCCTCAACACCAGCACCAGGGGCGAGAGGGCTGGACGTTTCCCGGTTCGCCTGGTGACCGCACGAACGTGCGACGGACCTGGGCGGGATCGGCTGAGGTTCACCCGGAGAGACGTCCAGCGCCGCCTGTCCGGGCAGCGGCCGGTCACCCCAGTGCTGGAGGCCGGAAAGGCCGTCCCGGCCGGTGGTTGCTCCACCGGCCGGGACGTCGGGAAAGAATCGGAGGCGCTTCGGCGGGGCTGGTCAGAGACCGGCCCTGCGCGCGGCCTGTTGACCGCCGACCAGCGGCACCTGGAAGTTGCTGATCCTGGTCGTCACGCTGATGTTCGCCCGGGTCTGGTCCGCGACGCTGGAGTAGCTGCGGTAGCTGCCGACCACGATCAGACCGAGTCGGTGGCCCGGCGCGAACACGTGGTCGACCGGTAGCAACGGCAGGTTGAAGTCGTACTTCTCACCCGGGACGAGCGGCTCAGGAGTGGTGAGCGAGTTCCGGTTGAGCGCGTCCATGACGCCCTTGCTGACTCGTTCCCGGTCGCTGGTCACGATGTTCTTCGCCGTCTGCTTGTAGCAGGCGTCGTCGCTCGGGCTGCTCTCGCCCCAGCAGTCCTCGGTGGTCAGCGTCCTGATGCCCTCGCCGGAGGTCTCCCAGCTGACCCGGGTCTGCGGGCCGTAGTCGACCAGGACGGCGCCGAAGTTGGTGTCGGTCTGGTCCGCCGAGGCGTTCAGCCGTACGACGGGGGTGCCGGAGACGTGCAGTGGCTCGGTGAGCGGCTCGGTGAGGAACACCAGCCGGTTCGGTCCGACGGTGGAGGTGTCGCTGACCATCTGGGTCTCGGTCTGGGTGGGGTTGTCCTGGAAGGTGAGGTCGGCGGGGTTTCCCTTGGCGTGCTTCACGGACAGGCCGGTGGGGCCGCCGGCGACCTCGGCGGGCTGGAACCAGAGGCTGGTCTTCTTCGCGCCGGGGACCGGCCAGTCGCGGTAGGACTCGAAGACGTCCGGTGCCCGTTCGATGTCGACCCGGGGCTCCTTCATGATCTTGTTGGGTACGCCCTGCAGCCAGTTGTCGAACCATCGGTGCAACGTGTCCACCCATGCCGTGCGGCGGAAGTCGAACGGGTCGACGTGCCCTTCCTGCGCGAGCAGCAGCTTGCGCGGCACGTTGTGCTCGGCGAGCTCGGTCCAGAACTGGCTGAAGTGGTCGGGCCGTACGTTGTCGTCGTTGAGGCCGTGCACCATGAAGACGCTGGCCCGCACGTTCGCGACGTCCTTGACGTAGTTGCGCTCCGCCCAGAACTCCGAGTAGTCGCCGGTGGCGTCGCCGTCCGCCGCGCTGATCTCGGCCCGTACCGGAGCGCAGTGCTCGCGCCGGTCGGGGTCGGTCACGGTGTTCGCGAGGCTTGCCACGTAGTGGTTGCCGCGGGTCACGACGCCGTTCTTGCGGGTGTAGTCGTAGTAGTTCGACGGGCCGGCGATGTCGACGATGGTGCTGAGGCCCTCGACCCCGGTCACCGCCGTCGCGAGCGCCAGGTTGCCGTCGTAGGACTTGCCGATCATTCCGGTCTTGCCGTTGTGCCAACCGGGGGAGGCGATCACGTTGCCGTCGGCGTCCCGCGCGGTGCCCCGGCCGTTCAGCCAGTCGATGGCGACCTTGGCGGACAGGTTGTCCGGTGTGCCGTTGGTGGTCGGGCAGCCGGTGGAGTTGTTGGTGCCCACCATGTCCAGCAGGACGACGGCGTATCCACGGGGCACGAAGTAGTTGTCGTAGAACAGCGGCCACTTGTCGAGCAGGCCGTCGCCGTCGGTGTCCTGCTTGAGCTCGGATTCGTTGCCCCGGCCGAGCGTGGAGTAGTACGGGCTGGCGTCCATGATGACCGGTGCTTTCAGGCCCTGTTCGGTGGCCCGCGGACGCATGATGTCCACCGAGATCTGGTCGTTGACCCCGTCATGGTCGCTGTCGAAGGGGGCGTCCACCCAGACGTGTTCGCGGATCGCGTCGGCGTAGCCGAACACCGGTTGCGTGACACCGTTCTCCACCACGATGCCGGGCCGGCTGTCGGCGGCGGCGAACGTGGTCTGGCCTTGTGCTACGAGCAGTGACGCGGCGGCGATCAGGCCCATGCCGAGTGCCGTCCTGCGGCGTACCGGGCTCATGCGTGTTCCGCCGATGACGCGACTAACAGGGATATCATGCGAGGAACCGTACAAATGACTGTTCTGCGGAGCACTGGTCGTTTGCCGCAAACGCGCGCCGTCGATTTCGACGGTTGACGAATCCCGCGGCCGGGTGCCTGATCACCCGGACGGCGCACCACGTCGTGCGGGTGAAGGGTGCGATCTGGACAATGCGACCTGACCAGCTTGAAGACACCGCGAACGCCGCCGCGCTGCGCTCCCGGCTCGGGCACGTCTACTGGATCGGTGGCGGGAGCGGCGCCGGCAAGTCGACCATCGCTCGTCGCATGGCGGCTCGGCACGGGCTGCGTCTCTACGCCACCGACGATGTGATGGCGGATCACGCCGGCCGGAGCACACCTGAGGAGTGTCCGTTCCTGAGCGAGTTCGTCGCGATGGACATGGACGAGCGATGGGTGAATCGATCTCCGGAAGTCATGCTGGAGACGTTCCACTGGTTTCGGGGTGAGGGCTTCGGCCTGATCGTCGACGACCTCCTCCGCCTTCCGAGGGACCCCGGTGTGGTCGTCGAGGGGTTCCGGCTGTTGCCACGTCTCGTGAAGCCACTCCTCGCCATGCCTGGTCACGCCGTTTGGCTCCTGCCGTCGCCCGACTTCCGCCGGGCCGCCTTCGGCAGTCGAGGCTCGCTGTGGGAGATCGCCCGAAAGACCAGCGATCCAGCGAGGGCGCTGCGCAACCTTCTCGTCCGCGATCAGCTGTTCACGGAACGTCTCCATGGGGAAGCGCAACGTGTCGGACTCGACGTCATCGAGGTCGGCACCACGATGACGGAGGACGACCTGGCCGAGCGAGTGATGGCGGCGTTCGGACTCCGGGGCTGAGCTCGAGGAGGGTCGCGCACCTCAGCCGGCCGGAGCCGCACCAGGTCGCCGAACTGCAACACCAGCGGGGACGCGACCGGCTGTCAGGCGCTGAAGCCGCCGTCGACGTTCAGCGTGGCGCCGGTCACGAAGCCGGCCTCGGGGCCGGCGAGGAACGCGATGGCGGCGGCCATCTCCTCGGGCCGGCCGAACCGTCCCAGGGCGTTCATCGAGCGCTGCATATCGGCGAACGACCCGACATCGGGGTTCATGTCGGTGCTGATCGAACTGGTCTGCACCGCGTTGACGGTGATGCCCCGCCGACCGAGGTCTCGCGCCCACGCACGGGTGTAGGCGGTGATGGCAGCCTTCGTCGCGGAATAGTCGCCGAGGTTCGGGAAGACGGCACGGTCGGCAGCCGTGGAACTCAAGGAGACGATCCGGCCTCCCTCGCCCATCACCTTGGCCGCGGCGCGCGTGACGGCCACGACTCCCGCGACGTTGACGGCGTACTGCCGGTCCATGGCCTCCAGGTCGGTTTCGGCCGCGTCGATGGGGCCGGTCACGAAGATTCCGGCGTTGTTGACGAGGATGTCGAGCCGGCCGAACGCCGCCATGACCTTGTCGACCAGGCTCGCCGCCTGTTCCGGGTCGGCCTGGTCCGAGGCGAAGGCCGCACCCCGGGCACCGCGCTGCTCGATCCTCGACACGACGCTCTTCGCCTGCTCGGCCGAGGACACGTACGTGATGGCGACGTCCGCTCCTTCGTCGGCGAGCCGCAGGGCCGTGGCCTCTCCGATGCCACGCGAGCCGCCGGTGACCAGTGCCGCCTTTCCCGCCAGGGGTTGATGAGACATGACGTTCGGTCCTTCTTTCCTTCAGGGGTTTTCGGCACGGGGTGGGCCGCCGGGCGGTCTCGCGAACGGACCGGGACGCCGGGCCCGCGGGTCAGCCCACCTTCACCAGGTGGTGTGCGGGGAGCGGGCCACCGGGGAACTGGAGGAGACGGGATCCGACGGCGAGCGGACCGAGGTCCAGGCTGAAGAAGCCGAGGCGATCGATCAGCGCTCGCACCGTCTGCCGCGCCTCAAGGTCGTCTGCCGACAGGAAGAGGACCCGGCGACCGCCGTGCGCGACGGGATCGGCGGTGAGCAGGTCGGGAGTCAGGTGGCTGAAGGCCTTCACGACACGCGCGCCGGGGACCATGTCCGCGAAGACCTCGCTCGACGTCCTGCCGTGCAGTTCGAACGGCTGGAACAACGGTGCCTCGATGGAGTTGTTCGTGTCGATGACGATCCGGCCGTTCCAGTCGGGCAGGCCCGCCATGGCGCGCGGCAGTTTGGACCAGTTCACCGCGACGAAGACGAGGTCCTGCCCGGCTGCCTGTTCCCGGGTGCCCGTGTGGACGTGGGGTCCCAGACGCTTCGCGAGATCGGCGAGCGTGTCCGGCCCGCGGCTGTTGGCGATGGTGACGTCGATGCCGGCTCGGGACAGGATCTCGGCTATCGCCGAACCGATGGCGCCGGCGCCGATGATTCCGATGCTCATATGAGCGTGCTCCTCAGGTGGTTGACGCTGGACCGGCGAATCGCCAGACGTTTCCGCGGCTTCCGGCGCGCCGTCAGTGCTGGCCAGTAGGTGATCGAACGCTCTCCGGCCAGGATTTGAGAGCGTTCATTCTCAAATGGGACAGTACAGGTTTGAGAGCGAGCGTTCAAATTGCGGTATCGTCGGATCATGGCCCGACCGCGAACCTTCGACGAGCAAGATGTCATCGACCGCGCCATGGAGCTGTTCTGGACGCGGGGCTATGAGACGACGTCGGTCACGGACCTGACCTCGGCGCTCGGCGTACATCCGGGCACGCTCTACCGCACCTTCGGCGACAAGCGCGCGCTCTTCCTGCGCGCACTCGCCCACTACCACGAGCGTCTGGCTGCCGGTCTCGCTCCCACGCTGCTGGAGGGAGGCCCGGTCCTGCCGCGGATCCGGGCCGTGCTGATCGGCTGGATCGACCTGGCCGCGCAGCAGGACCAACCCCGCGGCTGCCTGATCGCCAACACCGCCGGCGAACTGCTCCCCGGAGACGAAGAGGTCGCCCGTAGCGTGCGCGGCGTCCTGTCCGCCGTGGAGGACGGCTTCCTGCAAGGGCTGCGAGCCGCCGCCCGGCAGGGAGAGATCTCCCCTGAGCTCGACCTCCCCGCCGCCGCCGCCATGCTCACCATGCTCCTCGAAGGGCTGCAGGTGGTCGTGAAGGCCGACCCCGACCCACGCCGGCTCGTCGCCGCCGTGGACACGGCCCTGCTCGCGCTTACGTCGGCACGCGGCTGAGCGCGCCGGTGGGATGGCGGGGTTCGCGGGCGCGGAGGTACGCCTCCAGGTCGGCGGCGCCCTGGAGCATGGCGCGGCCTCGGGCGGACAGGCGGGCCTGCCAGTCGCGCAGGGTCGACTCCAGCGGGGCGACGCCTCCGGCGGAGCGGACCTGGGCGATCAGCGGGGCGATCTGCTCCAGCAGGTAGCCGCCCCGCCTGAGCTGGTGGGCCAGCCGGACGTCGCGTACGTCGGCGGCGCTGTAGACGCGGTAGCCCGTCTGCGGGTCGCGGCGCGGCCGGATCAGCCCGGCGTTCTCCCATTTGCGCAGGGTGGCGGGGCGGATGCCGAGCCTCCTGGCCAGCGGGCCGATGAACGTGTCGCCGCGCTCCTGCGGCACGGGCGCCAGATCGCGGAGCGCGGCTTCGACGGCCTGGAGGGTGCGACGGTCGTCGAGGAGCTGGCCGTGACTCTCGTCGATGAGCCGCAGCGCGTCCTCGGTGTCACCCCGGTTGACCGCCTGCATGATCGACGTGGCCGTCTGGTGGCCGTGCCCGGGCACGAGGGCGAGGAACGCGCGCAGCGCTTGCGCGTGCAGCGGCGTGTAGGTGCGATAGCCGTGAACGGTGCGTTCGGCGGCGGGCAGGATGCCGGCGTCCTCGTAGTTCCTGATCGCCTGGGTGGACAGGCCGTGCTCACGCGCCAGATCAACGGGCCTCATGGATGTATCACCGATTGAAGGTTTTTCGCGGCCGGAACGGGGGTTTTCCCGGAAAGTTTACACCGAAAGTTCAACGATACCGTTGAAGGCATGGACATCAAGGACATGGCCCGTCCCCTCGACGGCGCGGGCGTCTCGGCGTTCCTGCGGTCGCTTCCCGCCAAGCCCCTGCTGCTCGGCCTGGGCGAGGCCAGGCACTTCGTGGGGGAGCTGGGCGAGTTGCGCAACGAGATCTTCCGGCATCTGGTCGAGCACGAGGGCTACCGGTCGTTCGCCATCGAGAGCGACTGTCTCATGGGCCTCGTGGTCGACGACTACATCGCGACGGGCGCGGGCACGCTCGACGACGTCATGGAACGCGGCTTCAGTCACAACTTCGGTGCGTCCCCGGCCAACCGCGAGCTCGTGCGCTGGATGCGGACGTACAACGAGGAGCATGACGAGAAGCTGCGGTTCTTCGGGTTCGACGGCCCGGTGGAGTATTGGGCTCACAGCCCGCGCCAGGCGCTCACCGCCCTGTACGCCCTCCTGGACGGCCCGCTGCCCTGGACCAGGGAGACCCTCGACGCGCTGCTGGGCCCGGACGACCGATGGGCGAACGAGGCCGCGGCCATGGATCCGTCGCAGTCGATCGGCCAGTCCGCCGAGGCGCAGCGGCTGCGATTGATCGCCGACGACCTGGTGGCGTTGCTCGACACGCAGGCGCCGCGGCTGAGCGCGCAGGACAGGGAGCGGGCGGCACTGTACGCGCGCACCGCCACCGGCCTGCTCCGCTACCACTACTGGATGGCCGACGCGTCCCCGGCACGGTGGCCCCGGCTGTCGGCCCTGCGGGACGCGATGATGGCCGCCAACCTGCGCGCCGTCGCCGAACAGGGCCCGGCCCTGGTCTTCGGCCACAACCTCCACCTGCAGCGGAACAAGAGCCTCATGCCGTTCGGCGACCAGCTGATGGAGTGGTGGGGCGCGGGGGCGATCACCGGGACGCACCTGGGCGACCGGTACGCCTTCCTGGCCTCGGCCCTCGGCGCGGTCGGCGACGACACCCCGCCCCCGGACACCGTCGAGGGTGTCCTGTCCACGCTCCCGTGGGACCACTCGCTCGTCGACGCCCGCCGCCTGGCCGAGGCCGTCACAGAGCCCGTCCCGCGCGTCTCCCACGATTTCCGCTATTTTCCGCTGGACCCGGCTCAGCTCGGCATGATCGACGGCGTCGTCTTCCTCAAGCAGGTCGTCAGACTGGATTGACAGTGTTCTTGCGGCCCGCGAGGCGGCCGAAAGCGATCGTGAACGGCTGAACCCCACGCGAGAAGATCCCGGCGACATCACGTCGCCGGGGTCTTGGCGTGCGGCATGCCGGATTGGTGCGCGTGCCGGGTCTGATGGGGTCAGCGCATCGCGCTCAGGGCACGTTCGATCTTCTCGTTCGGATACGGCGTCGTCCTGCTGGTGCCGTACAGGTCCCAGTAGAAGTCGTTCATGGCCGCCGCCACGGGTGCGTACCGGCGGATCACCGCGGCGACAGCCGGCGGGGCACCGGCGGGGTCCGCGCCGTCCGCGCACGCGCGGATGTAGTCGTTACGTTCTCCCGGGATGCCGTTCGGCGGCACCGTCACCCCGCAGACATTGACGACCAGCCAGTTGACCAGCCGCATCATCGCGTACCCCAGGTCGTGGGTCCGGTTGCGCTCCAGGAATGCGATCTCCTGCTCGGACAGGTCGAACCGGGAGGAGGTCGCCAGTCCGAGGTCGGCGATGTACAGGCGTTCACCGTCGGTGAGAATGTTGCCGAAGTGGCCGTCGAAGTGCACCAACTCCTGGCTGTTCATGAAGGCCACGTCGGTGAGCAGGCACGACTCGACCATGGCGCTCGCCGCTACCGCAGCGTCCTGGCCGGCGCCGCGCTGAGCGGCGAGCCAGTTGTCGAGGTTGTGCGGGATGAACTCCTGAAACAGCACGATGCCGGCCGAGGCGCGGGCAAGGGCGTGGAGACGATCCCGTACGGCTGGTGATCCATCCCAGTACCGCACGGCCGCCTCGACGTCGGCGTGCACATCGGTGGGTGGCGGCGCTCCCGGCAGCACCCGCCAGTGATACAGCAGCGGGAAGGCCGCACTGCGCCCGGCCAGGACCCAGTTGGTCGTCATGACGGCGGCCGCGAGTTCGCGCCAGGCACCGAAGCCGGGCGTGCCGATGGCGGCGATTCCGTACTGGCAGAACGGAGGCAGCCCGAACAGGTTCGCGGTGGACATCACGTTGCCCGGGCGGCGCTCCAGGTCGGTCAGTGGGATGCGTTTGGCGAAGACCGGCACGCCATCGATGTCCAACAGCACCGAGGTGCCACCGATCCCGGAGCCCAGAGTCTGCGCCTGCTCCAGCGCCTCGCCGAGCTGCCGGTCGCTGTGCAACGCCAACGCGCCGGCGACCTCGCTGTATCTGCTGACACGCTCACCTTGCGACATGTCCAACGGTGTGTCTTGCGGTTCCAACGGCGGGCACCCCTCTGATCGACTTCGCGTGGGAGACGCTACGCCGGGTGCCGTAAGAAACGTGTCATGAGCCCCGGACGAGCGGCTCTGAAAGCTCGATCGCCGCCCCGAAAAGGCGCTGGACTTCCTCAGGCCCGGCCCCTTCACCATCACCCGCCTGTCGCGCGCGTGGGCACCCTCGAAGGACCGGCCTCGGCCCGCGCGCGCGGCCACCCGCCGGCCCCGGACGCCCGCGGTGTGGAGATGACGCGCGGGCTGTACGGGATGAAGGGTGATGACGACAAGCGCCGCCACAGCCGGGTTCGGTGGGGGAGGAGCATCGTACGACGATGTGGCCTTCCGGCTTGCTGTCACGACAGTCGAACGCAACCACGGCAGCGCTGTTTCCGGCATGGTGCCACACATGTGGCCCGAGAACTTCGGGAAGGTCGCGAAGCGCGTGGAGGTGCGGCCATGGACACATCCGCGTATATGAAGGCCGTTGTCGAGCAGACGGGCACGTTCGCCGATTGGCTGGACACGATGATGTCCCGCGGCTATCGGGAGAACAGGCCGGACTTCGCCGATGCGATGCGCGGGAGCGGTCAGACTCTGCGTTTCCACGCGACCGACGCGCCTGGGAGTGGGTGGCGCGCCGCGAACCGGACATGGTCGTGCTGGAGCGCACGCACACCAGGGCGGACGTCGTGGTACGCGGCCCAGCCGTCGAGCTGCTGCTCGTGATCAGCAGGCGTCGCCCACTGGATGCGGCTCCTGCGCTGCGATCACAGGGGGATCGGGCGCTGCTCGACCACTGGATCGAACACATGGACTGGGTCACCGACGGATGACCCACGCTTGGAGTCGGCGATGAAGGTCGCCGGCGGGGGCCGCGGCTCGCGGTGTGGATCAGGTGCCCGCTGGATGTGGTGCGGCAAGCTCGGAAGCGCGGGTCACGAGTCCGGGATTCGCCCGCCGGTCTCGCACGCCTGGGCGATGGTGCGGGCCACCCGCTCCGCCGCCACAAAGCACCGATGGATCGAGCCGCTGCCGCCCGCGGCGTCCCCCACCCGATGTACGCCCAGCCGAGGCGGTCGCGCTCCGGCCGCGAACAGGTCGGTGCGCGGTGTGACGCCGTGGGATATCAGCAGGGGACCGGACATGGCCCACCATTCCTCCCGACCGTCGGTGCGAACGAGGAGACGATCGGGCTCGATGGCCGAGATCGTGGACGCCTGGAGAATGCGCACCTTCGGGTTCCCCATGAGCCGCGGTACTACGAGGATCTTGGCGCGGCGCCCGACGTCGGGGGCGAGGCTCGGCTGAGAGCCGATGAGCAGGACCCGCGCCCCGTTGACGGCGAGGTGGTCGGCTACGGCGACGCCCTCGCGGTCGGCTCCCCAGACGGCACAGGTGTGGGGAACGCCTGTGCTGTCTGGGGAGCCGAGGGCGAGCCAGCGGCGTACCTCGAAGACGTGCGGCAGGCCGACGCCCGGGACGTCGGGCAGGCGACCGGTGCTGCCGGTGGCCAGCACGATGGCGTCCGCCTCCTGCCGTGCCAACTCCTGCTCCGTGACCCGAGTGCCGGTGCGGACGGTGACGCCGAGCCGGTCGAGTTCGCCGGTGCACCACTGCAGGATGCGGTGATATTCCGGATACGCATGGAGACGGGAGGCAAGCGCGAATTGGCCTCCGACGTGCTTCTCGCGCTCCAGTACCCGCACGTGGTGACCTTGCTCGGCCAGTCGCCGTGCCGTCTCCAGCCCGGCGGGACCCGCGCCGACCACCACCACCGACGCCTTCGTGACGGGAGCTCCCGGCGGGCCGAGGTGTTCGCGGCCCGCCTGGGGGTTGACCGAGCAGGGGATCGGCTCGCCGCTGCCGAGCTGATCGATGCAGTGGTTGCAGGCGATGCACGGTCGGTACGAGCGACCGGCGAGAGCACGGCGCGGGAAGTCCGGGTCGGCATGGAGCGTACGCGCCAGGGAGACGAAGTCGGCCTGTCCGCCGGCGACGATCGCCTCGGCGCTCTCGGCCGTGTTGATCCGGCCGGCGACGCCGACCGGTAGCCCCAGCGCGCGATAACGCTCGGCGTACGGGGCGAGCAGGCCACGTGGCCATTCGCCGGACTGGATGATCCACTGCCCCGCCTCGTAGGACCCGGCTGAGACGTCGAGGAAGTCCAGCAGGTCCAGGCGGATGCGCGAGATCAGCTCGAAGGTGCGGTCAGCGGTCAGGCCGCCCTCGAATCCCTCATGGGCGGAGAACCTCAGTCCGACGGCCATCCCGCTGCCCGCCCGCCGGCGGACCGCCTCGACGACCAGGTCGAGAAAGCGGGTCGGATCGGCGAACTCGTCAGTACGCAGGTTGAAGGCCGGGGAAAGGAACTGGTGCACCAGATAGCCGTGCCCCCCGTGGATCGAGATCGCGTCCACGCCCGCCTCGCGGCACCGGCGGGCCGCCTGTCCATAAGCCTCGACCAGGTCGTGCACCTCCCCGGTGGCCAGTTCCCTGGGCATCTCGCCACCGGCCGGCGAACAGGGGACGGGGGAGGGGGCGACCGGCCGCAGACCGCTGACCACGCTCTGCGCGGTCCGGCCGCCATGGTTGAGCTCCACGCCGAGCAGCGCGCCCTCGGCGTGGACGGCCGCGGCCAGCCGGGCGATGCCGGGGATGCGAGCGTCGACGTCGACGCCCATCTGGCGCAGCCGGCCCTTGCCGTCCGCGCGGACATAGCTCGCCTCGGCGAACACCAGGGCCGCGCCGCCGCGCGCCCGCTGGGCCAGGTACGCCTCGTAGCGGCCGGTGACGGTGCCGTCGATGGTGCAGTAGTTGCGCTCCATGGGAGCGGAGACCAGCCGGTTGCGCAGTCGCCTGGGACCAAGCGCGAGGGGGCGGGCCAGCGCGAGGGGTGGGCTCGGGGCGGCGTGGTCGTCATCGTTCATGAGCGAAGCCCTCCTTGTTCGCCGGCCGCTGCCGGGGCCCGCCGGCGGGCGGAGCGCGCGAGGCTGAAGTCCGCCCGTCGAGAGGCCAAGGCCGGCCCGCGTCTAGCCACCTAACTCACTAGTACGTACATTAGGGAATCATGTCAAGCGTCCTGGTCCTGAAGGGGTTCTCCCGCACCCTGCTCGGCCGCCGCGAGCTTCCCCCGGAGGGTGGCGCCACTCCGGCGGACGCCGAGGAGGTCTGCCGCGACACCGCTGCCGCGTGCGGGCCGGCCGCTGATGACCCGTCTGTCGCGCTTGCTGGAAAGGAAAACGATGGCCTCATTCCTGGTTGGGCTGATCGGCGCGGGCATCGGGCCCTCCTTGAGCCCGCCGCTGCATGAGCGGGAGGCCGCGCACCACGGGTTGCCCTACGTCTACCGGCTGCTCGACACCGACCGGCTCGGGCTCGACGTGGGCGGGCTGGTGCGCACGGCCCGCCGGTTCGGCTTCGACGGCCTCAACATCACCCACCCGTGCAAGCAGAGCGTCATCCCGCACCTCGACGAGCTGTCGCCGGACGCCCGCATGCTCGGCGCCGTCAACACCGTGCTCTTCGACGGCGAGCGGGCCGTCGGCCACAACACTGACTGGACGGGCTTCGCCGAGTCGTTCGCCCGTGGCCTGCCCGACGCTCCCACGCATCGCGTCGCGCAGCTGGGGGCCGGAGGCGCGGGAGCAGCCGTGGCGCACGCGATGCTCACCATGGGCGCCGACCTGGTCACGATCGTGGACGTCGATCCGGTACGGGCACGCGCCCTGGCCGGGAAGCTGGCCGGTCGCTTCGGGGCCGGGCGCGCGTGCCACGCGACCGCGTCCGAGCTGCCGGAGCTGCTGGCCGCGGCAGACGGCCTGGTGCATGCGACCCCGACGGGGATGGCGCACCATCCGGGGATGCCGTTGCCGGCCGGGCTGCTGCACCCGGGCCTGTGGGTGGCCGACATCGTCTACCGGCCGCTGGAGACGGAGCTGCTGCGGCAGGCGCGGGCGCTCGGCTGCCGCACCCTCGACGGCGGCGGCATGGTCGTCTTCCAGGCCGCGCACGCCTTCCGCCTGTTCACCGGCCGTGAGCCGGACGCCGAGCGGATGCTCGCCCACCTGACCGAACTCGTCGCCGTCTGAAGGAGAAATCGGTGCGCAAATCCATCGCTACCGTGTCGGTCAGCGGCACGCTCATCGAGAAGCTGGAGGCGATCGCCGCCGCCGGCTTCGACGGTGTGGAGATCTTCGAGAACGACCTGCTCGCCTGCTCGCTGCCGCCGGAGGAGATCCGGGCCCGCGCCGCCGACCTGGGGCTCACCATCGACCTCTACCAGCCCTTCCGTGACTTCGAGTCCGTGCCGGACGACCTGCTGGCCAGGAACCTGCGGCGGGCCGAGCACAAGTTCCAGCTGATGGAGCGCCTCGGCACGGATCTGCTGCTGGTGTGCTCCAACGTCTCACCCGGCGCGATCGGCGACGACGACCTGGCCGCCGCACAGTTGCGGACGCTGGCCGAGCGGGCCGCCGAGCACGGCATCCGCATCGCGTACGAGGCGCTGGCCTGGGGCCGGCATGTCAACGAGTACCTGCACGCCTGGCGCGTCGTGCAGATGGCCGACCACCCCGGCCTCGGCACCTGCCTGGACAGCTTCCACATCCTTTCTCGCGGTTCCGACCCCATCGGCATCGAAGCCATCCCCGGCGAGAAGATCTTCTTCCTCCAGCTGGCCGACGCACCGCTGCTGGCCATGGACGTGCTGCAGTGGAGCCGCCACTACCGCTGCTTCCCCGGCCAGGGGAACTTCGACGTGGCGGGGCTGGTGAGGCACACGCTGAACGCCGGATACACCGGCCCGCTGTCGCTGGAGGTGTTCAACGACCACTTCCGCCAGGCCGACACCCGACGCACCGCGAGGGACGGCATGCGCTCGCTCATCGCGCTGGAGGCGGAGCTGAAGGGCGCCACGCGGCCCCCCGTCCCGTCCGGGTTCGCCTTCGCCGAACTGGCCGACACCGGCGCGCTCGGCGAAGTGCTGTCCGCGCTCGGCTTCGCGCGTACCGGGGGGCATCCCACGAAGCCGGTCGAGCTGTGGGAACAGGGCGGGGCGCGGCTGCTGCTCAACGCCACCGGCGCCGCCCCCGCTCTCGTCGCCCTGGGGCTGGAAAGCCCCGACCCGGCCGGGGCGGTCAAGCACGCCGAATCACTGCTGTCACCGGTCCTGCCCCGCGAGCGCGCGCCGCAGGAGGCCCGGCTGGACGCCATCGCCGCGCCGGACGGCACCCAGATCTTCTTCTGCGACGATTCCTGGCTGTCGGACTTCGCCCCCGACCCGGACGGGCGGTCCGGGGAAGAGATCATCGGCATCGATCACGTGGCGCTCACCCAGCCGTGGCATTACTTCGACGAGGCGGAGCTGTTCTACCGCAGCGTGCTCGGCCTGCGCCCGCAAGGCAGCCTGGAGCTGCCCGACCCGTACGGACTGCTGCGCAGCAAGGCCATGTCCGCCCGCGATGGCGCCGTCCGCATGGTCGTCAACATCGCGCAGGTCGGCGCCGGCGACATCCCGTGGCAGCACGTCGCGCTGGCCTGCGACGACATCCTGGCTGTCGCCCGCAGGCTGCGCGCGGAGCATCCCGGCCTGCTGCTGCCGATCCCCGGCAACTACTACGACGACCTGCAAGCCCGCTACGAGGTCGATCCCGAGCTGCGTCGTCTCGGCGTGCTTCATGACCGCGACGAGGACGGCGGCGAGTTCCTGCACCTGTACACCGTCACCGTGGGCCGGGTGTTCTTCGAGCTCGTCCAGCGGATCGGGGGATATGACGGCTATGGAGCCGCCAACGCTCCCGTCCGGCTCGCCGTACAACATTCCGGAGATCACTAAGACAGGCAGGTGACAGCCTCCGCCTCATCGCGGTGCTGGAGAGGGCCTACACCGAGGTCAGGGCGGTGGAGCGCACGGTCGGCGTGCACCACCTGGCCCCGGTGGAGGCCATTCGCACGCTGGCCGAGCCGGCCTTCGACCACCACGACGCCCATCGCGACTTCATCAAGCCGGTCGCGATCGAGAACATCCACCAGGCTGAGCCCAGGGCCGTAGCAGCTGATCAAGGAGCGCGCGCCTCAGGCGGGCAGGACCTCGATCTTGCCCGTCGGCCGGGGACTGTGGGTGTCGTTGAAGAAGTACTCGCCGGGCCGGGTGAAGGTGTACTGGAAGGACTCGCCCGGCCTGAGCCTGACGTCGAACAGGCCCTCGAAGAACTGCGTGGCCCCGTGGACGTGGACGTTGTCGGCGGGGTTGCGGAAGGTGACCGTGGTGCCGACCGGCACCCGCAGATGGGTGGGCGCCATGGCGTTGACGGCCGTGGACTCGACCGTGCCCACCTGCCCGTTCTGGTACGTGCGGGCCAGCACGACGGTGTTGCCGACCGCGCTGCCGTCGACGGGTGAGCCGGAGACCGGCCGCCGGATGACGGGGGCGGGCGGGGTGGCGGCAGGCGGCACGGTGCCTCCCAGTTTGAGGGCCCACAGGTGGTCCCCACGAGGGGCCGAGTTGCCGTACGGGATGCTGGTGCCGCCCGCGAAGACCGCGACGTACTGCTCGCCGTCGATCTCGTAGGCGATCGGGCTGCTGCTGATCGCGGCGCCGGTCTGCCAGCGCCACAGCTCACGGCCGTCGCGGGCGTCCAGGCACAGCAGGTTGCCGTCGGGCTGGCCGATGAACAGCAGATCGGCGGCGGTGGTGAGGATGCCGTTGCCATGGGCCAGCGAGTACGGCATGTTCTTCTTCCACCGCACCCGGTTGGTGCTCGGGTCGACGGCCACGATGCCCCCGGTCTGGTACTCGCCGGGAGGCCGCAGGCCGTTGGACGATTCCGTCAGGGAGTGCGCGGCCGCGACGTACCCGAAGCCGGTGTAGACCAGGCGGGTGCTGTGGCTGTAGGACTGGTGACTCCAGTCGGCGCCGCCGCCGTGGCCGGGGATGCTGAGGATCGGCTCGTCCCAGTGCGGGGCGAACAGCGAGCCGATGGTGTAGTTGGGGACGGCGCGGTGCGGCGCGCCCGGGATCTCGGTGCCGAGTGGTTGGCGGACCGGCGTCAGCTCCGTCCAGCCGCCCTGGCGCGGGAACGGCTGGGTGGGCCAGGTCTTCTGCCGGGGCTCCTGCGGCACGGGCAACTCGTCGATGCCGAGCGGCGCCGAGCCGTCGGCGCGGTCGAGGATGTAGTACATGCCGGTTTTGCTGCCGTAGACGACGAGCTTACGCACCCGGCCCCGGATGCGGGCGTCGACCAGGACGGGCGCCATGACGTTGTCCATGTCCCAGATGTCGTGGTGGACCGACTGGAAGTGCCAGCGGTAGGCGCCGGTCTTCAGGTCCATGGCCACGATCGAGTTGGCGAACAGGTTCTGCCCGCCGCGGCCGGAGCCGTCCTGGGAGGAGTTGGCGCCCCTGGCGTTGCCGAACGTCCAGTACACCAGGCCGAGCTCCGGGTCGATGGCGCAGTGCATCCACGGGGTGGCGCCGCCGGTCTGCCAGGAGTCTCCCTCCCAGGTGTCGTTGCCGAGTTCGCCTGGCCCCGGCACGCCCCAGAAGTGCCAGATCATGTCGCCGGTCCGGGCGTCGAACGCGAGCGCGGCGCCGCGCGGGCCGTCGTTGGTGCCGCAGTAGAGCATCCCGTCGTGGTAGGTGACCGCGACCTTCTCCAGGTTGCCGTACCCGTTGTGCTGGCGTTCCCAGAGCACCTGGCCGGTGCGCTGGTCAAGGGCGATCAGCCAGTTGCCGTTGGCGCACGTGTAGACCTTGCCGTCGCCGATCGCCACCCCGCGCCGGGTGACCGAGCCGCGGGTCTGCTCGTACGTCCACAGGGTCCGGCCGGTACGTCCGTCCACGGCGAACACGTTGCCCAGCGCCGACTCGATATAAAGCACGCCGTCCACGGCCACGGCGGTGCTCTGGTTGTTGCCGGTCGTGAGGCCGCCCTCGATGTGGTTCACCCACGCGCCGCGCAGCCGCCTGACGTTGCCGCGGTGCACGGAGCGCAGCCGGCTGTAGTTCTGGTTGCCGAGGTTGCCGCCGATCTTGGGGAAGTCCCGGCCGGCGCGGTGGGTGGCTGCGGCGGCCGGCGTCTGCGCGGCTCCCGCAAGGGCGACGGCGGCGACGGCGCCCGCGAGTAACTCTCTCCGACGGACCATGGCCATCCCTTCATGTTCCACTGGGTGGACTGTTACTTCCATCTGATGGACGCACCATAGATCGCGGCGAAGAAGCCGTCAACGGACCATTCAATCCACCTGGCGGACCATGATCCAGCGCACGCCCAAGAGGCGAGGGAGCTGTCAGAGACCGAGATAGATACGCCGGACCTGGGGGTCGTGGCTCAGCTCGGCCGAGGTGCCGCTGGCGGCGATCTCGCCGTTCTCCATGACCAGGCAGGTGGTGGTGACATCGAAGGTGAGCTTGGCGTTCTGCTCGACGAGCAGGATGGCCAGGCCCGCGGCGTTGAGCTTCTTGAGCACGCCGGCGATGTCGCCCACAAGTTTGGGAGACAGCCCCATCGAGGGCTCGTCCAGCAGCATCACCTGGGGCCGGCACATCATGGCCCGGCCGACGGCCAGCATCTGCTGCTGGCCGCCGGACAGGGCGCCGGCCAGGCGGCCGCGCATCTCGCCCAGCACCGGGAACAGGTCGAACACCTCGTCGATCGGGGTGCGCTTCCAGCTGATGGTGTACGCGCCGAGCAACAGGTTCTTCTCCACCGTGAGCCCGGGAAAGACGTGCCGGCCCTCGGGGACGTAGCCGATGCCGTGCCGCACCAGCGTGTGCGCGGGCGCGCGGAGCAGGTCGTGCTCGCCGAAACGGATGGTCTTGGCCTGCCGCGGGGCCAGCCCCATGACCGCCTTGAGGGTGGAGGTCTTGCCCGCCCCGTTCGCGCCGATGATGCCCAGCGACTGGCCGGGTCCAAGGGTGAAGGACACGTCGTGGGCGGCACGGACGCCGCCGTAGTGAACCGACAGTGCTTCCACGGTCAGCGTGGTCATCGAGCGGCCTCCTCGGCAGCGGCTTCGGCGGTGGCCTCGGTCGGTGCGGACATCGAGTCACCGAGGTAGGCGGCGACCACGTCGGGGTGGACGGCGACCTCGGCCGGCCGGCCGTCAGCGATGACCTTGCCGTTGGACAACACGGTGACCTGGTCGCACAGGGACATCACCAGGCCCATGTTGTGCTCGATGATGATCACAGTGACGCCGGAGTCCCTGATGGACCGGACGATCTCCGCGAGCTGGCGCACCTCTTCGCCGTTGAGGCCGGCGGCGGGTTCGTCGAGCAGCAGCAAGGTGGGGGACATGGCCATGGCGCGGGCCAGCTCGATACGGCGCTGGATCCCGTACGGCAGCGAGCGCGGTTCGGCGTCGGCGACCTCGGCCAGCCCGAAACGGCCGATGAGGTCCTCCACCCGCCGCCGCAGCGCCCGCTCGTAACCCAGCACCTTCCACGGCACGCTCGGATAGCGCCAGATCCACCAGGTACGGGTGCGGTCCAGGCCGAGGAGCAGGTTCTCGCGCACGCTGAGGTCCTCGAACAGGCGCAGGTTCTGGAAGGTCCGGGCGACGCGGCGCTGCGCGAGCCGGTACGGAGCGAGCCCGGTCACCTCGCGCCCGCGCAGGAGCACCGATCCTTGGCTGGGCGAGTAGAAGCCGCTGACCACGTTGAACAGGGTCGTCTTGCCCGAGCCGTTGGGACCGACGATGCCGCGGATCTGACCCGCTGGAACGGTGAGGGACACCTCGTCGAGCGCGACCAGGCCCTTGAACCGCATCGTCACGTCCCGGATCTCCAGGACGTCCTCCTCCGTGGCTCGTGGCGCGGGGTCGTAGGGCTGGAACGGGCCGAGCTGGGCACGCGAGCCGCTGCCGCGCCCACGGAGCAGGGACCGGATCTGCTCGGGCAGGCCCGCCAGCCCCTTGGGCGCGAACACCACCACGAGCACGACCACGAGGCCGTAACCGAGCTGGGCGAAGCCGGAGGCGTCCAGCAGCGCCTCCCTGACCAAGGCCAGCGCGACAGCGCCGACCACACAGCCCAGGATGCTGCTGCGGCCACCGATGATCACCATGGCGAGCAGCAGGAACATGTTGGCGATGTTGAACGACTCGGGGGCGACGAAGCGGATCAGCCCGGCGTACAGGATGCCGGCCAGCCCGCCGTACAGGCCGGACAGCACGAACGCGGTCATGCGCAGCAGCGGGATCTCCGCTCCGAGAGATCCGGCGGCCAGGTCGTCGTCGCGCATCGCGCGCAGCCGGCGACCCAGCGGCGAGCGGGTGACCAGGAGGGCGAAGGCCAGCGCCACGGCGAAGACGATCAGCTCGACGTAATAGAAGAGGTAGCCGCTGGACAGATCGATCCCGAACATCGGCGGCACCGGGATGTCGCTGATGCCCTCGGCGCGGCCGGCGATGTGGGCGTTGGTGACCCAGTTCGTGAACGCCAGCGCCAGGCCGAGGGTGACGATGCCGAGGTAGTGCGACTGCATGCGCAGCGCGGGGATGCCCACCAGGACACCGAACACCACGGCGGCCAGCAGAGCCAGCACGGACGCCGTCCAGAATCCGAGCCCCGCCTGCGTGGTGAGGATGGCGACCGTGTAGGCGCCGACGCCGAAGAAGGCGACCTGGGCCAGGTTGATCTGCCCGGCCACGCCCATGGTCAGGCCGAGCCCGACGGCCAGGATCGCGAAGATGATCGCGACATCGACGACGTGGATGGCGTAACCACCCAGACCGTAGGGCAGCAGCCACGCGGCCACCACCACGGGCACGAGCCACATCAGACGTTTCATGCGCGGTTCACCGTGGCCTCTCCGAAGATGCCGGTGGGGCGGACCATGACGATGACGGCGAACACCAGGAAGGTGACCAGCTCGGAGTACTCCTGGAAGTTGCCGGCGGCGAAGGAGTCGAGCAGGCCGAAGACCAGGCCGCCGACGATCGCGCCGGGCATGCTGCCGAACCCGCCGAGCATGGCCGCGGCGAAACCTTTGATGCCGAGGGTGCCGCCCATCGTCGGGTTGACGTACAACATGGGGCCGATCAGGCTGCCGGCCAGCGCGGCCAGACCGGCGCCGATGGCGAAGGCCATGGCGTTGCTGCGCCCGACGTGGATGCCGACCGCGGTGGCGGCCTGGTGGTCCATGGCGACCGCCTGCATGGCCGCGCCGCGCTTCGTGCGCTGCAGGAACAGCGCCAGCAGGCCGGTCGCCGCCGCCGCCACGGCGATGACCATCAGGCTGTAGGTGGGAATGCGGATGCCCGCCACGTCGATCGGACCGGTCGCGACGGGGGACGGCACGGCATGCCCGGTCGCGCCCCAGACGAGCACGGCCCCTGCCTCCAGGACCGCGCCGAAGCCGATCGTGCCGATCAGCATCAGCGTGAAGTCCTTGTTCTCCAGCGGGCGCAGGAAACGTTCGATGACCAGGCCGATCAGCGCGGTGACGGCGATGGCCACGATGATCGCCACCGCGAACGGCAGCTTGCTGGCCATGTAGAAGGTGGAGGCGGCGTACGCGCCGATCATCACGACGCTGCCGTGGGCGAAGTTGACCAGCCCCATCGTCCGGTAGACGATCGAGAAGCCCATCGCCACCAGCGCGTACACCGCTCCGAACGTGACCCCGCCGATCAGGGTCTGAAGGAAGACCTGCACGTCAGCTCGCGGCCTCGGGCACGACCTTGCCGTCCTTGACCAGGCCGATCTTCGTCTCGTGGATGCCGACGCCGTTGGCGTCGTAGGTGTAGTTCCCCAGCAGCCCGGCGCGCTTGACGCCGCGGATGGCGTCGGCCAGCTTCTGCCCGCCCTCGCCGTTGGTCTGCTTCAGCGCCTCGATGAGGATGGAGGCGCCGTCGTAGGCCTTGGCCACGTGCATGCGGGCGTCCTCGTTGTAGGCGGCCTTGTACTTGGCGGCGAACGCCTTGATCTCCTCGCTGGCGTCGTTGCTGAGGTACGGGGAGCTGACCACCGTGCCCTCGGCGTTCTCCAGCCCGGCGGTGGTGGCGTACACGTCGGTGCCCATCGGGGCGCCGCCCGCGAAGACCGCTTTCAGCCCCAGCTCGCGGGCCTGCTTGGCGATCAGGCCGGACTGCACCTCCTCGGCGCCGATGAACAGCACCTCGGGGTCCTGCTCGCGGATCTTGGCCAGGTTGGCGTTGAAGTCCTTCTGGTCGGGGGTGACGACCTCGTCGGCGGACGGGGTGACGTTCCTGCTCTTGAGCGAGGCGAGGAACGCGTCGTGCTCCCCGGCGCCGTAGGCGCCGTTGTTGCTGATCAGGGCGATGTTCTTCAGGCCCTTGTCGTCGACGAGGTACTTGGCCAGCGTCTCGTCGAAGGTGACGCTGGTCGGGGCGTTCAGGAACAGGAACGGGCTCTTCAGCTCGGCGAGCTTGGGCGACTGGCCGGAGGTGATGTTCGGGATCTTGGCGTCCTTCAGGATGGGAGCCATGGCCAGGGTGACCGCGCTCTCGGCGGTGCCGAGCATGGCGACGTAGCCCTCGCTGGAGATCTTCCTGGCCACGTTGGTGCCGATCGTCGGGTCACCCTGGCTGTCGAACAGGTCGAGCTGGATCTGCCGCCCGTTGACGCCGCCGGCCTTGTTGGCCTCGTCGATGGCGAGCTTGACGCCCTTGTGCTCCCACTGCCCGAGCGAGCTGAGCTGACCGCTCTGCGCGTTGACGTTGGCGATCTTGATGGGACCGGTGGCGTTCGACTCGGAGCTCTGGGACTGGCCGGGAGGGGCGCAGGCGGCGAGTGTCATCAGAGCCGCGGCTGCGATGGAGAAGCTCGTGAAACGCACGGTTCACCTCGTAGGGGGGTGGTGAGAGTTAATTCACGGACTTGTTCGTTCGTTATAACGCCAGGATGCGACTCGGGGAATCTCGAACGTGCAACGGTTTCGGCCGGATCAGTCGGTGAAGAGACCCTGGTAGATGTCCTTGATGTTCCAGTGGCCGGGGGTCGGCACCGGTTCGTTCACCATGGGTACGTCGATCACGGCGGGGCGTCGGCTCGCGACGGCCTCGCGTAGTGCCACGCCGAGGTCGGCGGGCGTGGCGACGGTGTGGCCGTCGGCGCCGCAGGCCCTGGCGAGCGCGGCGAAGTCCGGGCTGTAGGGCCGTCCGTCAGGGCCGGTGAAGTCGCAGCCGTAGCTGCGGCCGTAGTGCGACGACTGCAGGTCGGAGATCGTGCCGTGCGCGCGGTTGTTCATCACCACGAAGACCACCGGCGCGGCCTGCTCGACCGCCATGGGCACGGCCGGCAGCTGTGCGCTCATGCCGCCGTCGCCGATGAGCGCCACCACGGTCCTGCCCGGCTCGGCGAGTTGCACGCCCACCGCGGCGGCCGGGCCGAAGCCCATGGTGGAGGCGCCTCCCGGCGTGATGAAGCGGCCCTCGGGCGGCAGCTCGTAGCACTGCGCGACGCCGTTCTTGTTCCAGCCCACATCCGTCACCAGGACGGCGTCCGCGGGCAGCGCCTCCCGCACGTCCGCCAGAATGCGTTCGGGTCGCAGCGGGAAGTCCTCGCTCGTGCCGCGTTCCTGACTGGCCGAGAACAGCTGTGACCGAGCCTGCAGGATCTGCTGCCGCAGGTCGGGCCTGCTGCGCGGGGCGTGGGACTTGGCGGCGTCGGCGATCGCCCTGACCGCGAGGCCCACGTCGGCCACCGCGCCGATCTCCGCCGGGTAGTTGCGGCCGATCTCGGCCGGGTCGATGTCGATCTGGATCAGCGTGCTCCCGCTGAAGTCCCAGGTGAAGCGGGGGTCCCACGAGCTGGCGTCGGTCTCGGCGAACCTGGTGGCCAGGGCGAGCACCACGTCCGCCCCGCGGGCGTAGGCGTTGGTCAGCTCCAGCCCCCAGAAGCCCGGCATCCCGAGGACCAGCGGATGGGCGTCGGGCACCGTGCCCTTGGCCATGAGCGAGTGGGCGATGGGCACATCGAGGTGCTCGGCCAGGCGGACCAGGGCTTCGGCGTCCTCGCGCAGGCCGCCGCCCACGTAGAGCAGCGGACGCTCGGCGGCGGCCAGCCGGGACGCGATCAGCTCCGCGGTGGCCTCCGGCAGGCCGGGCGGGGCCGCGTGGCTGATCGGCGGGAAGGGCGCGGCGGGCCGGGAGAAGACGTCCATCGGCACGTTGACCAGCACGGCGCCCGGCCGGCCCGAGGTCGCGGTCCAGAAGGCGCGCTCGACGAAACGGCCGAGGTCCTGCGTCCGGCGCACGTTCCAGGTCCGCTTGACGAAGGGCCGGAACACGCTCGCCTGGTCGGCGTCCGCATGCAGGTTGATCTCCTGGTGCGGGTGGCGGCCGTGGTAGTAGGAGGGGATGTCGCCGGAGATCACCACCAGCGGTACCGAGTCGAGTGCGGCGGTCATGACGCCGGTGGCGGCGTTGGTCAGGCCGGGACCGACGTGCACGAGCAGGACGCCCGGCTTGCCACGGGCGCGGGCGTAACCGTCGGCGGCGTGCGCGGCCGCCTGCTCGTGCCGGGCGATGACGAACCGGATCGGGCTGTCGGCCAGCGCGTCCAGGACGGCGATGTTGGTGTGACCGCAGGTGCCGAAGACGTACTCGACGCCGAGCGCTTCGAGTTGCGCGACCAGGGCGTGGGCGGCTGTCGTGGTCACTCGTCCCCCCAGATGGTCAGGCCCTTGAGCATGAGAGTCTTGGTCACGGTGAAGTCCTCGATCATCCAGCGGGGCGACTCGCGGCCCATGCCGGAGTCCTTCACGCCGCCGAACGGAACGTGGTCGAGCCGGAAGTTGGAGGAGCCGTTCACGACCAGGCCGCCGACCTCCAGTTCGCGCCAGGCGGTCACGATCCGGCGCACGTCGTGGGTGAACAGCCCGGCCTGCAGCCCGTACGCACTGCGGTTGCACTCGGCCAGGACGTCGTCGAAATCGTCGTAGGGGAGCACGGCCACCAGCGCGCCGAAGACCTCCTCGCGGACGACTCTGGCCTCGGCGGGCGGGGCGAGGACGACGGTCGGCGCCATCACCGCGCCCTCGCGCGTGCCGCCGGTCGCCACCCGTGCGCCCTGGCCGGCCGCCTCGGCGGTCCAGCTGACGACTCGCTCGGCCGCGTCGTCGTCCACCATGCAGCCGACGTCGGTACCCGGATCCAGGGGATCGCCGACGACCAGGGCCTTCACCTCCGCGGTCAGCGATTCGGCGAACGCCTCGAAACGGGTGCGATGGACATAGACCCGCTGGACGGAGATGCAGCTCTGCCCGGAGTTGCTGAAGCCGGTGCGGGCGCACACGAGCGCCGCCTGGCCGATGTCGGCGTCCTCGCAGACAATGGTCGCGGCGTTCCCGCCGAGTTCGAGCATCACCCGTTTCGGACCGGCGGCGTGCGCGACGGCGTGACCCGCGGTGACGCCGCCGGTGAAGCTGACGACAGCGATCTGCGGCGCGGCGCACAGCCGCGCGCCCACGTCACCGCCCCCGTGCAGGACCTGCACGGCCTCCACCGGCATCCCGGCCGCGAGCAGGATCTCCACCAGCGCGGTGGAGACCGCGGGCGCCTGCGGGGGAGGCTTGACGATGGTGGTGTTGCCGGCCGCGAACGAGGCGGCGAGCTTGTGAGCGAGCAGATTGGCGGGGGCGTTGAACGGAGTGATCGCCAGCACCGGGCCGGCCGGGGCTCGCTGGGTTATCGCGGTGTTGCCGATCCCGCGGCCCCATCCCGCCACCGGCAACACCTCGCCCCCGATCATCCTTGCCTCGGCAGCGGCGACGGACAGGGTGTCCGCGACGCGCAGAACTTCGCCGCGTCCGTCCTTGAGTGGTTTGCCCAGCTCGAGTGCCAGCAGGCGGGCCAACCGTTCCCCCTGCTCGCAGACCGAGGCGGCGGCGCGTTCCAGGATGTCGGCCCGGGTGGCGGGCGCCAGCCGCGCGACGAATCGGGTCGCCCGGCGGGCATAGGCCAGGGCCGCGTCGATGTCGCCGGGTTGTGTGGTCCGCGCCCGGCTGACAGGTTCCCGGACATAGGGGCCGATGCGATCGCTGTACGCGCCTTCGGTCAGCCACTCGCCGGCGACTAAGCACCTTGCTTCGTGGATGGTGTTCATCAAACTCCCACTAGATCCGCGCAGTGGTTCTGTTAATCCGCACTGTGGATTGCCTCACGGTATGAGCACCGCGAAGGTTCTGGCAAGAGGGTCGCGGAGGATCCACTTGATGGAGCATATGGACCGCTAAGCGGACTGGTGTTAGCGTACGGACCACATGAGAGGGTGAGCAGCAGGTTCACCTTCGACTCACTAGTGAGGATCCGTGCCTTCGAACATTCCTGCAGCGTCGGGGGACAGCGGGGGGGTGCGCAGCGTCCAGCGCGCGTTCGACATCCTCTCGTTGCTCACCGAGGACCGGCGGACCTTGACGATCCGCGAGGTCGTCGACGAGACAGGCCTGGCCAAGACCACGGCTCTGCGCCTGCTGCAGACCCTGGAGCACATGGGGCTGCTGTGGGCCACGCCCAAGGGCTACACGGCCGGGCCCGCGTTGTGGCGCTGGGCGCACCTGGCCCGCTCGGCGTGGGAACTGCCGCCGGAGACCGTCCAGCTCATGCGCGAGCTGGGAGCGCGGCACCGCGAGACGGTCAATCTCTACGTGCTGCGTGACGTGCATCGCATCTGCATCGCCCAGCAGGAGAGCTCCCAGCCGCTGCGCCACGTGGTGCGGGTCGGAGACGAGTTGCCCCTGTGGGCGGGAGCGTCCTCCAAGGTCCTGCTCAAGGACGCGCCGGAGCGGCTGCTCCTGCGGGTGGCCCGCTCTTCTCCCCACGGTGAGACACACGTGGCCACGTTGCGGGACTGGATCGATCAGGCGACGCGCGACGGTTACGCGACCAGCCACGGCGAACGTGAGCCCGGCCTGTCCGCCGTCGCCGTTCCCGTCACGGGCGGCTCGGGAGCGACCGTGGCGGCGCTGACGCTGAGCGGCCCCACGGTCCGCTTCACCGAGGACCGGGTCCAGGAATTCGCCGCGGACCTGCGCGAGGCAGCCAAGCGTATGTCGGAGCGCGGGTTCGACCATCCGCTGACTTGACTCTATGGAGCGTGAATGCAGCAGTTGCCACTGGACGGCGTCAAGGTCGTGGACCTGACCAACGTCCTGGCCGGGCCGTACTGCAGTTACCAGCTGATGCTGTTCGGCGCGGAGGTGGTCAAGGTGGAATTGCCCGGCACCGGGGATCTCGCCCGGCGGCTCGGGCCCGATCCCGAGCTCAATCGACGCCACCTGGGCGCTTCCTTCCTCGCCCAGAACGCGGGAAAGAAGTCCGTCGAGCTCGATCTGAAGAGCCAGGCCGGGCGGGACAGCTTCGAGTCGATGATCAACGGTGCCGACGTCGTGCTGGAGAACTTCAGGGCCGGGGTGATGGACAGGCTCGGCTACGGCTGGGAGCGCGTGCGCGAGCTCAACCCCGGCCTGGTCTACTGCGCCATCTCCGGCTTCGGGCAGAGCGGGCCGATGAGCGGGGCCCCCGCCTACGACCAGATCATCCAAGGGCTGTCCGGCATGATGAGCGTCACCGGCACCCCCGAGACCGCGCCACTGCGGGTGGGCTTTCCCATCTGCGACACCATCGGCGGGTTGATGGCCGCCTTCGCGATCTCCGCCGCGCTGGCGGGGCGGCAGCGCAGCGGGCGCGGCTGCTTCCTGGACCTGTCCATGCTGGAGGCGTCGATCTCCGCGATGGGCTGGACCGTCTCCAACTACCTGATCAGCGGTGTCGAACCTGAGCCGATGGGCGACCAGAACGCCACTGCCGCCCCCTCCGGCACCTTCCAGACCGCCGACGGGCCGCTCAACATCGCCGCCAACCAGCAGGCCCAGTTCGAGACGCTGTGCCGGATCGCCGGCCGGCCCGACCTGCTCACCGACCCCCGCTTCGGCGACAGGGAAGCACGCAAGGCCCACCGGCAGGCCCTCAACGAGCAGCTCAATCAGGCACTGCGGGCCAAGACCGCGCTGGAGTGGGAAGAGCTGCTCTCCCGCGAGGGAGTCCCCGCCGCCCGCATCCTCACCGTCCCCCAAGCGCTCGCACTCGACCAGCTACGTCATCGCGGCTTCCTGACCGAGGTGCCGTTCGCGGGAAGTGGCGAGCGGCAGGTCACCGTGACGGGTAACGGCGTGGTCGTCGACGGCGTCGCCCTGCGCCCGCGCGGGGCCCCACCGCGGCTCGGCGAACACAATGACGAGTTCGAGGTGGCGTCATGACCGGTGCCGGCGGGGCGTCGTCAGCGGCTGCCGACGCCGAGGTGGCCGGCTGGTGGGCGACCGCGGTGTCGAAGATCGAGCCCGACCTCATCGAGTTGCGGGGACACCCGGTCCAGGACCTCATCGGGCGGATCGGCCTGGCCGAGATGATCTGGCTCATGCTCCGCGGTGAACGGCCCGATCCGCGGCGGGCGGCGTTGCTGGAGGCGGCGCTGGTCGCGTCGGTCGATCACGGGCCGCACGCGCCGTCCATAGCCGTCGCCCGCATGGCCGCCACCTGCGGAGTGGGGCTCAACAACGCCGTCGCCACGGGTGTCAACGTGCTCGGGGACGTGCACGGCGGTGCCGGCGAGCAATGCGTCCTGCTGCTGGAGGACGTGGTCAGGCAGGCGGACCCGGCCGCTGTGGTCGCCCGCTGGCGCGCGCGTGACAAGTACCTGCCGGGCTTCGGGCATCGCTTCCACACGCGCGATCCGCGCCGGGATCCGCTGCTCGGCCTCGTCGCGGAAGCGGTCGCGGACGGGGTGGTGCCGGGCGCGCACCTGACTGCCGCGACCGAGGTGGAGCGGCTGATCGCGCCGGTGCCGATGAACATCGACGGGGCGACCGCCGTGGTCTACGCCGAGCTGGGCTTTCCGGCGCCCCTGGCACGCGGGCTCTTCGTGCTCAGCAGATCCGTCGGGATCCTGGCCCATGCGTGGGAGGAGACGGGGCAGGGAAGGCGCAACAAGGGCCCGATACCGCCGTCCATCCTGCCGGACTGGCTCTGAGCGGCAACCCGCCGGGGACGCGACAGGGCCTCTGACCAGGCTCCGGTGAAGTCACAGGCACCAGGGCCGACGGATCCGTGGAGGACCCCGGGCCGGTCGGGCGAGGGGTCAGACCCGGGCGGGAAGCGCTCGTCCACCTCGTCACTGTCAGGTGAGCAAGAACTCGGCCGTCGCCGCGGCCACGGCGGCGTTGTCGGGAGCGAAGTGGCTCTGACCGGGCAGGACGAGGAGCCGGCCGGCGGTGCAGGCCGCGGCGACGGCGCTCGCGGCCTGGCGCAGCCACTCCGGGCTGTGCTCGCCGGCCAGGACCAGCACAGGCACGCCGATCTTCGCCGCCCGCGCCGCGGGCAGCGTGTTGTCGCCCATCACCGCGGTGTCGTAGACCAGGGTGTGGGCCAGCGCGACCAGGTCCGGCCAGGCGGGGGTCGCGCGCATCTGAGCGATCATCTCGGCGGGCATCCCCATGCCCTGGGTCATGAAATACTCCACCGCCTCACCGCGGCGGCCGCCGGCGGTCAGCGCTTCGAGCCGGGAGGCGAAGTCGGCGGGCATGGCAGGGCGGGCGCCGTCGACGTCGTACGGCGGCTCGTGCAGGACCAGCCGGTCGATGGGCAGGGCGGCGGCGGCCGCGCGCAGGGCCAGCGCGGCCCCGGAGGACAGACCGTAGACGTGGGCCGGGCCGCCAGTCGCGTCGATCACGGCGTGCAGGTCCTCGACCTCCCGTTGGACGGCATACGCGAGGTTGTCCGTGGAGTCGCCCCGGCCGCGCCGGTCGTAGGCATAGACGGTGAAGCGCTCGGACAGATGGTGGGCCAGGTCGCTCAGGACGGGGTGGCGGCGCGTGCTGAAGGCGCCTCCCACCACGACCAGGGCAGGGCCGTCGCCGATGCGGTCGAAGGCCACGGTGGTGCCGTCGGGTGAGGTGGTCTTGTACATGGTCGTATGCCCTTGCGAAGTGGGCGCCCAGCGGCGGAACCACCGGGACGCAGGACGATCGAGCTGGTGCGCCGTGGCACAGCATCACCGCCGAGGGAGGTCAGGGTTGATGATTCTCCCGACAGGCAAATTTGTCAAGAAAAATATAGTTTCCTCGCCCGGTGGCGGCGGGCTCGCGCCTGGCGAAGCTGAGGTACCTGCGACGATGCCTCCCGTACCAAACTGGCACACCAGATGATTTAAGCGCCGAAAGAGGCACAATGTCGTACCCACCCCCACGCTACAAGGGCGACACCGGGCAGGTGAGCGCCGTCTTCCGGTCGAGCACCCAGGCGGCCGATCTGTCCTATGGCGGCCGCAACATCCACTACCTCGCGACGGGAGGCTCCACCGAGGGTGCGTTCGGGCTCTACCGCTGGGACTTCGGGCCCGACGAGAGCGGCCCTGGGCCGCACTTCCACCGGGCGCTGTCCGAGTCCTTCTTCGTCCTGGACGGCACGGTCCGCTTGTACGACGGTGAGCGATGGCGCGAGGGCCGTGCCGGAGACTTCCTTCATGTCCCGCCGGGAGGCGTGCACGGCTTCCGCAATGTGGCGGGAGCGCCGGCGTCGATGTTGCTGCTCTTCACCCCTGGCGCGCCCCGCGAGGAGTACTTCGAGACCCTGGCCGAGTTCGCCGCCGGCAAGGTGCTGGGCGAGCAGGAGGCGGCCGAGTTCTTCCTGCGTCACGACAACTACGAGGTCTGATCAGGCCGCGACCCCTTGACGCGGAAGTCTCGTCAAGAATGACAAGCCGAGGAACCGGAAGGCCGTCACGGCTGAGTCGCCGGCCGTGACGTGCCGGCCTTCCCGCGGATGCCCTTGATGTCGCACCGGCGTAGGAGATGCCCAGGGGTTCCAGCAGGCCGAAGCCGGGTCGCTGTCGCCGCGGACCCCGGGCTTTCGCCCGGCCCGCTTGATGGACCGATGGATCCATATGGCGGAGCACCTTAAGGGCGATCTCCATGCGAAGCAAGAGCTTGTTCTCGCTGAAGATCCGTGGTTACGCTCAAGCGCCTGAGTGGACCAATCGATCCGCTTGGTGGATCGCAACGCGAGGTGCCCATGCGCAGCAAACTCTCCATCGCCACCGCCATCGGAGCGGCGGCCCTGTTGCTCACCGCTACCGCTCCCAGCTCCGCGGCTTCCCCTGCACCGGCCCAGAACCTCGGTGATCCCGACTACGGTGTCTGCCGCGGCACCGACCCCCGCTGTTACCACGACTGGGGCAACTTCGACCCGGCCGAGGGCTACAAGCTGCTCGTCTACAGCCGCACCGCCGGCCCCCGTCACGCACACCTCGGCACTCCGCTCGGTCCCGGCCTGAATCCGCCGCTCAACGACGACAACGTGGCCGTCAAAGCGGTGATCAAGCTGGGGGAGGAGAACGGCTTCGCGGTCGACTACACCGAAGACGTCACCCAGCTGTCGTCAGCGGGCCGCCTGCTGCCGTACAACGCGGTGATGTTCCTCAGCACCACCCGGGACGCCCTGGACGACGCCGCCCAGACTGCCCTGCGCCAGTACATCCGGGCCGGCGGCGGCTTCGTCGGGGTGCACAACGCGTTCGGCACGGAGTACAACTGGCCCTGGTACGAGGGCCTGCTCGGCAACGCCAACTTCTACGACCACAGCGCCAACCAGCCCGGCACCGTCGTCACGGTGGACCGCCGCGACGTCTCCACCGAAGGGTTGCCCAGGACGTGGGCCTTCGCCGACGAGTGGTACAACCTCGTCCCGGCCCCGACCCGCGTTCGCGTGCTGGCCGAGGTGGACGAGAGGACCCTGGCCCGAGGGGTGCGTGGCAACCTCGGACACCCGGGCCACGGCGAGCACCATCCGGTGAGCTGGTGCCAGTACTACGACGGCGGCAAGGCGTGGCTCACCACCCTCGGCCACGACGTCAAGGCATGGACCGACGAGCCCATGGAAGGCGACCGACACTTCACCCAGCATCTGCTGGGCGGCGTCAGATCCGTGCTGGGGATGGCGCCGTTCTGCCGCTGACGTCGAGTGGCAGAGACCAGATACACCGGCACCGGTCGGCAGGCCCGATCCGGTGCCGAGGTATGTCGGGACACTGCGCCACGGCCACCTTGACGCCTGCGGGAAGCGGTCTCCAGCGCCGTCGATCCCGCCGGCGGCCACGGCGGTCCGGGTAGCAAGCGGCATGTATTCCCCCGCGGCAGCGGTCCGGCTTCCGGCTTGAGTCGGACGACCTCTCGCCTGAGCCTCGCGATCATTTCCGTATCGAACATGTGATCTAAAACTTCTAGGATCAGAGCCTCGGCCAGTCTTACGATCTTGATGTTCGCCGGTCGCGTCGATCGGCCGGCTGTCTGAGCTGACGGGGCGTGCGCATGCCCCATGACCCAACGGGAGATCGATCTTGAGGCGTGCACTGATCGCGTTAGGCGTCGGCCTGAGCGTGCTGGGTTCCGCGGTCGTAGCCGGGCCCGCACAGGCTGCGACCACGCTGGTGGTTCCGCTGGCCGCTACTGTGACGGCGGCGCAGGAGGTCGCGAGGTTCTGGCTCGCCGACGGGGCCGCCAACCTGAGGAACGCCACACCGTACACCGTGCAGACGGAGGTCGGCGGCGAACGCCTGCCGACGGACTTCGTCCCGGACGGCCCTCAGGGCATCATCCCGCCGGTGGCGGGCTCGGCCCCGCCGGTGGGGGAGGCGCCCACGACCTCTGGCAAGGTGTTCTTCATCGGCAGCGACCTGCGGCCGCACTGGTGCACCGGCACGGCGGTGAACTCCAAGTACCGCAACATCGTCGCGACAGCGGGTCACTGCCTGCTGGACGTCGAGGCCCCGATGGGGCCGCTCGCCACATGGGTCTTCGTTCCCGGCTACGCGGAGGGCGCCACCCCGTCCGGCCTGTACGTAGGGAAGCAGGCCAGTGTTCACTACGACCTCGACGATCTTCGGGACCACGATCGCGACTACGCCTTCGTCAACGTGTACAGCGGTGTCGTCTCCTCCTCGCCGGACGAGCTGACCGATGTCGGCAGGCTGGCCGACAACGTCGGCGGTCAGGGGCTCAGGGTCAACCAGCCACTCGCGGCCACGGCCGACGTCTTCGGCTACCCCGCCGGCCCTCACCCCGACGGCGGGCAGCCCTACACGGGCGAGACCCTCGAACGGTCAACCGGTTCGACGTTCTCGACGCAGGTCAGCGGTCTGCGCGTGGACCGGCCCATCGGCGTGGCCTCCCCGTTCACCGGTGCGGGCTCTGTCGGGTCCGCGTGGCTGGCCGACTACCACAGCGATCGTGGCCTCGGCTATCTCAACGGCATCACGTTGAGCGTGGCCGACACTGACGGCGACCTTCGGTATGACACGGGCATCTCGCCGTACTTCGACAGCGACCTGTACACGGTCTACCGGGACGCCTCCAACCTTTGGACCGGCTCCATCGCCTGACCCGTCTGCGCCGGACATCTCTCGCTACGAAGATCACCAGAAAGGAACGCCTGTGGGTTCATCGACCTCGGCAGGACGTCGCATCGGGGCGCTGGTGGCCGTCGTGGCCCTGGCTCTCGGCCTCCTTCCCGCGGGGGCGCGGGCCGCCGCGACGAACGTGGTGAGCAGGCTGGACATCGCCTTCGAGCGCACCACCGCGTCGAAGTGCCCGGTCACCTTCGACGTCCACGGCTACTTCGAGGGGCTGCCCAAGGGCGCGCAGACGATCGAGTACCGCCTCGTCGGCGCGCAGGAGTGGAAGACGCTCGCCGTGCCCGCCGAACACGGCATCGTCCACCGGGCGGTCCTGGAGACCATCACGTGGGAATGGGCGCCGGACTCGCGCGACTACGCGGTCCAGATCGAGCTCAACCAGCCCGACGGCCTGCGGTCCAACACCCTCTACTCCTTCGCCTGCGGCACTCCGCCCTCCGGTGAGACGTTCGGCGTCGCCGCCGAGGACATCACCCGCACGGCGAGCGGCGGCCCGCTGGCCGAACTGGCGGCCGACGCGCAGCTCGCGTCGGTGCGTGCTCGGTCCGGTGCGCAGGTCGCGCTCGTCAACAGGTACGACGTCAAGATGGACCTGCCCGCCGGACCGGTCAGCTTCGAGGAGCTGTGGAACGCGCAACCCGCCGGGCCGGCCGTCAACGTGCAGACGATGACCGGCGGGCAGCTCAGGAAGCTGCTGGCCACACCCAACCCGGCGGGCTGGGTGCTGACTCCGTCGGCCGGGCTGCGTTACACCCGCGGCGGCGGGAAGGTCCTGTCGATGACGCTCGACGGGGCTCCGGTGACCGCCTCGCAGGAGATCAGGGTCGCGGGCGCCTGGAGTCTCATCGCCGGTTTCGACGGCTGGCCGCGCTGGGAGGGGACGACCACGTACAGGAGCGGTCCCGACGACACCGGGGCGCTCGCGACCTACCTGGTCGCCCACTCGCCCGTGTCCGCGCCGCCGGGCGACCGCGTCACCGTCCGCTAGCAGGGTGCCCGGCCGTGCGCTACGGGCGCACGGCCGGGCTGGGAGTCCGCGGCGGGGACGGCGTCCTGCTCCCGAAGCAGGTCCAACGCCGCCAAGCAGCTGTGAGCTGGAACACGGTTGAGGTTGACCTCGGGTCAGGGTGGAAGCTCGTCGCAGCGGCAGCACGCCGACCGGACGAACCAGGAGCGAACCACCATGCCCATCACCCTTTCCGACCAGGACAAGAGCACTCTGCGGACCGCCGCGTACGGTGCCGTGTCGCTGATGGCCGCCGCCACCGGCTCGCCCCACAAGACCGCCACGAGCGCCTCCCTCGCCCTGACGTCGGCGACCGGTCTGGTCGGGCATGTGCTCGCCGCGAAGGCCAAGGACATCGAACTGAAGGGCAAGACCGTCGCCGAACTCGCCGACCGGGTACTGCCGGCCCTGACCGCGGCCGTGAACCTGCTCGGCAGGCGAGCGCCGGCGGAAGCCGACAATTTCCGCCGCACCATCCTCCTCGCCATCGAAGCCGCCGAGTTCCACCCGGACAAGCCCAGCACCACGACGGCCGAGATGGCCCGTAAGATCACCGCCGCCCTCGACGCCGCCGGGCAGGATCGCCCGGAGCTGCGGAAGGCGATGGAGGAGATCGTCGATTCCGGTTTCGTCGGGGTGTCGCTGCGCGTGCACGATGAACGGGGCGAGTGGGTCGGCGGCGCCGGGGCGGCGGAGCTGGGCGGGGCCGCGAAACCGCCGGCGAACGGGCATGTCCGGATCGGCAGCACCACCAAGACCTTCACCGCGACTTTGGTGCTGCAACTGGTGGCCGAGGGCAGGGTCGGGCTGGACACCCCGGCGGCCCACTACCTGCCCGAGTTCGGGCTGGACGAGCGGATCACGGTGCGGATGCTGTTGCAGCACACCAGCGGGCTGTTCAACTTCAGCGGTGAGGTCTACGACGACGGGGCGGTCGTGCTGGGGATCCCCATCCCCTACGGCACCACGGGCAGAGAGTGGATGGACAACCGGTTCAGGACCTACCGGCCGCAGGAGCTGGTGCGGCTGGCGTTGTCCAAGCCGGCGCGGTTCGAGCCGGGGACGGGCTGGAGCTATTCCAACACCAACTACGTGCTGGCCAGGCTGCTGATCGAGAAGGTCACCGGTCGTTCGGTCGCCGAGGAGATGCGGCGGCTGATCCTGGGGCCGCTCGGGTTGTCGGGCACCGTGGTGCCGGACGCCTCGCCGGAGATCCCCGAGCCGCACGCCCACGCCTACTACCGGTACGAGGACGCCGGCGAGCGGAAGACGGTCGACGTCACCCGCCAGAACCCCTCCTGGATCTCCAGCGGCGGTGACATGATCTCCACCACCCGCGACCTCCACACGTTCATCTCCGCGCTGCTGGGCGGCAAGCTCCTGCCGGCCGCGCTGCTGGCCGAGATGTGCACCCCGCACCCGACGGGCATCCCGGACATGGACTACGGCCTGGGCGTGTTCGTGGTGCACACGGACGGCGGCGGCACCGTCATCTCCCACAACGGCGCCGCCGTGGGCCACGCGGCGCTGATGTACGGCACCCCCGACGGCAGCAAGGCCCTGACAGCCGCGCTGAACTGCGTGGACGACGCCGACTTGTCCATCGCGACAGCGTTCAGGAATGCCCAGCAAAGGCTGGTCAACGAGGTGTTCCGCGGTGGGCAGGCCGATCCGACGGACTGAGCACCCGTGACCCGTACGCCGCGAGGGGCGACGCCTTCCGGCCGTGCGTCAGGTGGAACGCGAACCCGGGCCACGCCCGACCGTCTGCTCGGCTGCGGTGTGCGTGGTCGCCGAGCTCGAGCACAAAGGCAGGCTGGGCAGATGAGGAACGGAGTCACCATCGGGCAGGCGGCGGCATTCGTCGGCGTCACGGTGAAGACGGTGCGGCATTATCACAAGCTCGGCCTGGTCGAGGAGCCGGAACGCGACAGCTCCGGCTACCGGCGGTACGGATCGGCCGATCTGTTGCGGCTGGTGCAGGCCAGGACGCTGGCCGCCGCCGGGGTGCCGCTGGCGGAGATCGGGTCCCTGCTCGACGCCGACGCCGCGCTGTTCGCCGCCGCGCTCGCCGACGTCGAGCGGCAGCTCACCGAACGGATCGAGGAGTTGATCGCGCGACGTGACATGCTGCATCGGCTCGCCGATGGCGACCGGGCCCTGCTGCCCGACCACGCCGTGGCGCTGCTGGAGCGGATGCTCGGCCTGGGATTCCCCGCGGACCAGGTGGCGGCCACCAGGGAGGGCTGGGTGCTGGCCAAGGCCCTGGTCCCAGAAGGCTTCGACGACTACCTCACCCATTTCGAGCACGCCCTCGAAGACCCCCGGCTCGTCGCCTTGGCCAAGCGCATAGCCGAAGCCGCGGCCTGGGAACCGGACGACCCCCGCATCGCCGAGCTCGCCACCGCCGCGGCCGACCACTACCTCGCCCAGCCCGCCCTGCTGAAGACCGTGACCGGCCTGCAAGCCCGCACCGAGGCCGCGACCCGGTACACGCTGATCGCCCACCACGGCGAAGACCAGACGCCTGCCGTGGCGCGGCTGGCCGCGCTTTTCGAGACCAAGCTCCGCGCCGCCGGCATCCCTGTCCCCAGACCAGGCTCCCGGTGACGGTGCGGCGGCTGGTCGTTCGAGGCCGGCGCTCTTCCTGCTGTCCGCTTGCAGGTGCTGCCGTCCTCCGGACGCGGTCCGGCGGCCAGGAGTACGGGTAGGCCTTACGCGGTTCCCACGCCGGCCAGGAGCTTCGCCGTGCCTTCGGGTGCTTCCACCGGGAAGTGGTGGCTGCCCAGGTCGATGAGCACGATGTCGAGGCGGTCCCCGTAGCGGTCGATCGCTTCTCGCGTCACCAGGTCACGTATCGCGAACACGATGATCGGCTGCTTGGTCTCGCGCAGCGCCGCGTCCATGTCCCAGCGCAGCAGACCTTCGATGGAACGCAGACCGGCGGGCTGCCGCACCGCGATCATCTTCTCGACATACGCATCCTTCACAGCTGCGTCAGTCCCTGCCGGCGAACCTCCCTCCACCAGGCCCCGCACTCCAGCGGCGAAGTCCTCACGGAACATGTGCGCCATGGCCTTCGCCTGTTCTTCGCTCATCGCTGGAAACAGGGACAGATAGTGCAGCGCGTCGAGTGCGACCACATGCGAGACCGTGTCAGGAAGCAGTCGGCCGACCTCGACCGCGACCGCCCCGCCGAGGGAGTGCCCGGCCACGACCGCCGTGTCCACCGACTCGGCTTCCAGTACCGCCGCCACGTCGCGAGCGAACTCTTCCATGGTCCACACCTCCCGCGTCGACCGTGACTCGCCGTGCTCGGCGAGGTCGATCGCGAGGACGCGGTAGTTGCCGGGCAGATGGTCGGTCACCGCGTCGAAGTCGCCGCGGTCGCACGCCCAGCCGTGAATGAGAGCCAGGGTCGGCCCTCCGACCGGACCGCTCGCCGTGTAGCGGATTGTCGTGTGGTGCGATCGCTGAACCTCAAGGTTCTTCCTGGTCCTGCCGTCACTTGTCACGGTGTCTCCTTATTTCGCATTCTGGAAGGCTGTATCAAGGGGTGTGATGAAACGACGTTCGCCGGACTCTGCCGCCGGCCCGCGCCTCAGGTGCACGGGGCCATGACGGCGCGGCGGTTCGCCCGTAGCTGGTTCAGGCGCAGGACGAAGGCGGAGAAAGTGATCACCGCGATCGCCAGCGCGTAGATCACGGTGGCGGTCCTCAACCCCAGGGCGGTGACGGCGATTCCCCCGAGTACGGCGGGCACGCTGTTTCCCAGGTAGTTGATGATGTTCGCCAGGGCGAAGACCGCGCTGCGCTCGTGCGGCCTGGCGATCCGGGCGAAGGTGCCGAACGTCGCCAGCACCGACGCGCCGAAGCCGAGACCCGCAACGATGGTGCCGGCGGCGGAAAGCCAGGCGAGGCCCTCCGCCGTCCCGGCGAGCGATATCAGGGTGCCGAGCCCGAGCATTGCGGACGAGGGCGCCAGCAGCGAGGACGCGGGACGGGAGCGGAGCACGGCGACCGTGAGCGCTCCGGTGCCCGCCAGGAGCGTCACGACGACGCCGCCGACCAGATGGTTGTGCAGCCCCAGCAACTCGGCCGCGACGGATGGGCCGAGCGAGAGGTACATCCCGGCCAAGGCCCAGGCGGCGATCATCGCCGGCACCACCCGGACGATGTCCGCGCGCAGGTGGGCGGGCATCGCGACCCGAGGGCGCAGGGAGGCGACGGCTCCCGGCCGGCGGGGCGAGGTCTCCGGGATGCGAGCGACGACCACCGCCGCCAGCACCATTCCGCCGAGCAGCAGGGCGTAGACCAGCCGGGTCGGGGCCGGGCCGAACTCCACCAGCACGCCACTGCCGAGAGCGCCGAGAGCGAGCCCGGTCAGGGGAGCTACTGAGGTGACGACGCCTGCCCGCCCCCGGACAGGCGACGGCTCGAGATCGACGAGAGTGGCGCTCAGGGCGGTCGTCGCCGCCCCGGTCGCGATGCCCTGCAGCACCCGGGCGGCGGACAGGACGAGCACGTTCTCGGCGGCCAGGAACAGGACGAGCGCGACCACCTCCAGTGCGATCGCCGCGGCGAGCACCGGCCGGCGGCCGAGATGGTCCGACAGCGCTCCTACGACGAGCAACGAGGCCAGCAGTCCGAACACGTAGAGGGCGAAGACGACGGTCAGCACCCACGTCGTGAACTGCCATTGCTGCTGGTAGATCACGTAAAGCGGGGACGGGGCGCTGGAAGCGGCCAGGAAGAGGACGAGGACCGCGGCCACACAGGGGAAGGCCCCCTTCCAGGGCACGCGGTGAGGACCGCCGACGGGCGGTGCGGTGTCAGAGGATTCGACAGGCATGCAAGCCTCGCAGTGATCGTTGCGTTAGTGGCCACAACGTACCATAAACGCAGCGATCGCTGCGCTTAAAAAGCAGCGATCAATGCAATAATGGGTCACATGCCCGCGACGACGTCCTCGCCCCGCGCCGACAGCCGGCCCGGCGGCCGCTCCGCCCGAGTCCGCGCGGCCGTCCATCAGGCCGTCAAGGAACTACTCGCCGACGAGGCCAAGGACGTGCTGACGATCCCGGTCATAGCCGCCCGCGCGGGGGTGCACGCCACCACGGTCTACCGCCGCTGGGGCTCCGTCGGCGAACTGCTCGCCGACGTCGCGACCAGCCGCTTCTCCGGCGACATCGTGGTGCCGGACACCGGAAGCCTGCGCGGGGACCTGGAACGCTTCGCATCCGACCTCGCCAAGGACCTCAGCGACCCGGACACCCTCGCCCTGGTACGCGCCATCGTCGGCACAGGTGGAGAAGGCGCCGGCGTATGCCGCGCGGAACGCCAGCAACAGCTCGAAGCCATACTCGAACGGGAGCAGGCGCGGGGCAATCAGACCCCGCCCGTCGAACGCGCCACGGACGCCGTGCTCGCCCCCCTCTACTACCGGGCCGTCTTCACCGACCAGGCCCCCACTCCCGAATGGGCACGCACCCTCGTGTCACACCTGCTGCCGGACTGACAGCCCGCCGGACAACGCTGACCCGCAGGCGTGTCGTCGCCGTCCGCAGCCGCCGCCGGCCCACCGTTCTGTTCAACGACTCGTGAACCGGCACGAACAACGATCTACTTAGCGTTGTGTCAACGGGAACTACGCTGGCCGAACGGAATTACGGTATGCGGAAGATGCGGCAAAGAAATGCTCTTGTGCGCAGATCTCAACGCCTTCGATGTCCTGCCCGTGGGCGTGTTGGTGACCGTTGGATCCGATCATCGGCTGATCTACACCAACTATGCCTACCAGGAGATGGTTGGCCATCGCGAGCATGGAGCGCCAATCCGTGAGGCGTTGAGTGACGTCTGTGTGGACGGCGATTTCACGCTGTTTGATCGGGCTCTGGAAACCGGTGAAGCCCTGACGGTTGACGAAGTCCCTTTCGAATACGGCGAGCCAGGACGCCGGCGTTTCGCCTCGGTCAGCATGTCGAAGATCATTTGGGAAGGCGAGGAAGGCCTGCTGATCGTGGTCCAGGAGGTCAGCCGGCGCATCGCCTCTGAGCGGCCGCCCGGCTCCGTCGCCGGACAGCAGCAGAGGTTCCTGCAACGCTATCGGAGCCTGGTCCAACTGCAGACAGAGGCAGTATGGGTCAGCGACCCCATGGGCCGGGTGGGCGAGCCGAGCGCCGGCTGGCAGCGGCTGACCGGGCAGTCATGGGAGGAGTACCGCGGCGACGGCTGGCTGAACGCCGTGTACCCCGACGACCGAGAGTCCGCCGGCAAGGCATGGGCCCGGGCCGTGGAACAGCGGGACAACCTGAACCAGGTCTACCGCGTAAGGGCATCCGGCGGCGGCTACCGGCATGTTCGCGTGCGCGGCATACCCATCATCGAGGGCGGCGAGATAGCCGAGTGGGTCGGCGCCATCGCGGACATCGAGCAGGAGTGGCAGGAGGAACAGCACAGACGGCTGCTCGACCAGGTCGCCGCGGCAACCGTGAACCTCGCTGACCTGGACGAGGTGCTGCGCGCACTGGCCGAGGTGATCGTGCCGAATCTGGCCGACGGGTGCGGCATCTATGTGCTGCCGGAGTTCGAGGACCAGTCGGTCTCGACGCCCTTCGTGGCCACACCCATGGCCATCATCGTGCCGGCGGGCGCGAGGCCGTTCCCGCGCCAGGAGGTGTTCGACTCCGACTCCGATCTCGTCACGGCCGTCCGGACCCGCCGGCCCATCCACCGGATGTTCCCCGGGGGGAACCCGCCGCCGGGCTCCGTGCCGCTCATCATCAACGGCGAACTGGTCGCCGGGGTCAACAGTTCGACCATGGTGCCGGTGGTCGTGGACGGCGTGGTAGCGGCGGTGGTGCACGCCGTGGTCGTCGGGGACCGGGAACCGCTCAGCGTGGCGGACATCGAGTTGCTGGGGCGGATGCTGGACCACGCGCACCCTCATCTCAGCAACGCGATGCGATTCCAGCGCACCCAAGGTGTCGCACTGGCCCTGCAGAAGTATCTGCTGCCGGATCCACCGCGGGTGCCGGATCTGCAGATCACCGCGCGTTACTCGGCGAGCGCCACCGCCGCGGAGATCGGCGGCGACTGGTACGACTCCTTCGTGCTTCCTGACGGCTCCATGGTTCTTACCATCGGTGACATGGCCGGGCACGACCTGACCGCCGCCGTCACCATGAGCCAGGTCCGCAACGCGCTCAGGGGCCTGGCGATCGACCGAAGGGAGCCTCCCGGAGACATCCTGCGGCGTCTGAACATCGCGACCGAGACCCTCTACCCCGAAGAGACCGGCACCTGCATCCTCGCCCGTCTGGAAAACCCGGACCATCGCGCATGGCGGCTCCACTACTCCGTCGCGGGCCATCCGCCGCCCCTGCTCGTCACCCAGGACGGGGAGGCGCATTACCTCGAAGACGCCGTCAATCCCCTTCTGGGCGTGGGTTACGACATGCCGCGCGCCAGCACCGTCGTGACGCTGCCGCCCCGCGGCACGCTGCTGCTCTACACCGACGGCCTGGTGGAAGTGCCAGGAGAGCACCTCGACCTTGGGTTGGAGCGCCTGCGCCGCGCCGCCGGTTCCCTGGCCCGCGCGCCTCTGGACGCCTTCTGCGACGAACTGCTCAGCCGGCTGCCCATGCCGCGCAAGGACGACATCGCCGTCATCGCCGTACGACTGCCTCCAGCTGTCGAGGAACCGATTCGGTGACGGCGGCCGTCCGCCCTGGTTGAGCGCGCCTGAAGGTCCGCGATGGCGTGGGGGAGGGCCGATCGCTGGGGCCCGCCGCCCGGAAGGCTGTCTGGCTCAGATCCACCACGAACCTTCGGCTGGCGCGTTCCGTTGATATCGATCAACCGTAACCTAGATACCATGGCGACGGTACGCACTGATCTTGGGTAGGGCCGGAGGGGAGAGCGATCATGGACACTCGAGAACGGATGCTGCACGCGGCAGCCGACATGCTCGCCCGCGGCGGCCGGGACGCCGTGTCGACACGTGCGGTCAGCGCGGCCGCGGGTGTGACCGCACCAACCCTGTACCGTCTGTTCGGCGACAAGGAGGGCCTCCTCCATGCCCTCGCCAACTACGGCTTCCAGCAATACCTCGCCGAAAAACAGACAGCGATGACCGACGACCCGGTCGCCGACCTGCGCAGCACATGGCATGTGCACGTGAATTTCGGCCTGTCGCACCCGGCCATCTATGCGCTGATGTTCGGGGGCACTCCCTCCCGCGAGGGAAACCGTGCAGGCCGGGAGGCTCTCGCCATGTTGCGAGACATCATCTCCCGCATCGCGGCGCACGGGCGGTTGCGCGTCAGCGTCGACGAGGCGACACAACTCTTCTATGCGACGGGCGTGGGGGTCACGCTGATGCTGATCGCGACCCCATCTGCCGACCGGGACCTGAACCTCGCGACGACCGCGCTCGACCACCTGTTGCGCGCGACCACGACGGACGCCGAACCCGCCGCCCGAGTCCCTGGCGTCGCCCTCAGGGCGGTCGCCCTGCGGGAAGCGCTCCGCCACGACGACCAGAACGGCCACACCCTGACGTCGAACGAGCAGGCCTTGCTCGCAGACTGGCTCGACCGCCTGGCGGCGGGGAACCCGACGCCGTCTGAGTGATCGTGCCGGTGACCAACGCGTCGAGATGCGCTGGTTGCGACGCGTACGCGCCATCCACGTACAGGCGAGCCACTCCACCGAACGGCCTGGGTTAACGACGGTACGCGCCCGGTGGTAGCGTTGACACCGTACAGATGTTAGCGTGGTTCGGTAACGTCGATATGTTGTGTCGGTGGGGGCGACGATGTGGCGAGAACAGACGGCCGGGGCACGATCGTGGATCTGTTGAACCCGCGGACGACTTCATCGTGGCGGGCGACGGATACGTACTAGCCGCGCGGCTGTTCCAGCGCGACGGAGTCGCAGACCGGAAGTTCCGTCGCCCGCTATGGCCGAACACCTGCGCATGATCGACTCCCCGGATCCCGCGCGGCGGGGCCGGGTCTCTCTTCCTCTCCTGCGGTGGCCCGCCGGATGGTCAAGACCGGCCTGGCCGCGGACGGCGGCGGACATGGATGTCCACGTGGACGGCGTGACGGACCCCGCGTGCCCACGGCTCATCGACCCGGTCGATTCCGTGCATCACCGCAACCGTCATTTACTTCTTGGTGCTCGTTGATTTTCGGCGGAAGAGAAAGTGATATGTCATCACTGGTGAAATACAGGTCACCCTATATCGACAGCGGCCGGTGGGATGAGTTCCCCTTCCGGCAAGGGGACATCGTCATCAGCACGCGCTCGAAGAGCGGTACGACATGGGTGCAGATGATCTGCGCCCTGCTGATCTTCCAGACTCCCGACCTCCCGAAGCCGTTGCCGGAGATGTCCCCTTGGCTTGAGCACCTGGTCGCCCCGAAGGAGGAGGTGTTCGCGCGGCTCGCGGCCCAGCGGCACCGGCGATTCATCAAGACGCACACGCCGCTCGACGGTGTTCCGATCGACCCGCAGGTCACCTACATCGTGGTTGGACGCCATCCGCTCGACGTGGCCGTGTCGCAGTACCACATGTATGACAATCTCGACCGCGAGCGACTGCGTGCGCTCACGCACCGGTCTGAGCGCCCTGGGTCGTCGGAATCGGGGCTGCCTTTGCGCGACTGGCTGCTCCAATGGATGAACAAGGACGTGGCGCCTGCCGATGATCTGAGCTCCTTGCCCGCAGTGATGTGGCACCTGTCGGACGCATGGGAAAGGCACCTCCGACAACCGAACGTCCTCTTGGTGCATTACGACGACCTGCTGGGAGACCTGGCCGGCGAGATGCGCCGGCTCGCGGGGGCGCTCAACATCAGCGTGCCGGAGGTAGCGTGGCCGGCGCTGGTCGACGCAGCGACGTTCGACAACATGAAATCCCGTGCCGACCGGCTCGCGCCCACCACCGGTGGCTTGCTCAAGGACGAGACCTTGTTCTTCCGGCGGGGAGAGTCGGGCTCGGGTCGCGAGTTGCTCACCGAGTTTGAGTTTGCCCGCTACGAGAGGCGGACACGCCAGCTGGCCCCAGCGGATCTGCTGCGGTGGTTGCACCGCTGACCGGCCACCATATGGCTCCTGCTGACGCGGGCACTTCACGCACGTCGAGGAAACGGAGAGCCTCACCAAGGGCCTGTCCGGCGGATCATGCCGGGCGGCCCACCGGCGCTGATGCGCTGTATCGACCTGCCTGACGAGGAGCTGGGTGAAGCAGGTTGGGCCCGTCGACAAATACCTCGACATCGGTCGCGGTGGTAGGGGACACTCCGCGCGATGACCAGAATCCATGACACACCGCCGGCGTGGGACGAGCGCACCCAGCTCACCACGTTTCTCGACTACGCACGTGACACCGCCCGCGCCAAATGCGATGGCGTCGCTGCGGAGAACGCCCGCAAAGCGCTCCTGCCGGGCTCACCGCTGATGACCATGAGCGGAGTGATCAACCACCTCCGCTGGGTCGAGTACTACTGGTTCCAAGTGGTCTTCCTCGGTGAGGAAGACCGGGGCCCCTGGACCGAGGAAGACCCCGACCGCGAGATGCGTATCGCCGTTGACTTCCCGCTCACTCAGTTGCTCGACGAATACGCCGAACAGAGCACCCACTACCGCGCACTGGTCGCCGGGAACGGCCTGGACAAGCAGGCCCAGCGAGCTGTCCGCAACGGCCTCCACGTCGACCTGCGCTGGATCCTCCTCCACCTCACCGAGGAGACGGCCCGCCACAACGGCCACCTGGACATCCTGCGCGAGATGCTCGACGGCACGACCGGCGACTAGCACGGCGGAGATCACGGGCGGAGATCACGGGCGGAGCCAGAGCCGGGTCGAGGCAACGGTGACGGTGCCGTGGAAGATGTAGCCGCGCTTGTCGAACCTCGTGGCCACGGCTCGGGAGTTCTTCAACGCGTTGATCGTCCGCTCGACTTCGTTCCTTCGCCTGCACCGCCCCCTTCCGCAGCGTGGCCGAAGCTCAGCGGGTCACGGCGGTCGCCCGCTCCACGCGCGACAACTTCTCGGGATTGCGCACGTGGTACGCGCCGGTGACGTAGCCGTTCTCCACGCGCACCGCCACCACTCCGTCGATCTCCCCGTCGACCCGTACGAGCAGCCCGGGGCCGCCATTGATCTGAACCAGCTCGACCGACCGTTCCGCGTCGCGTTTCCACCAGCCGACGGCCAGCAGGCGAGCCACCTTGTCGATCCCCACGACGGGCCGCAGTAGGGCGTGCCTGACTCCGCCGCCGTCGCTCAGGGCGACGATGTCCGGCGCGAGGACGTCGAGCAGGCCCTGCAGCTCGCCCGTTTCGACCGCTCGCTGGAAGGCCTGGAGCGCGGCTCGGGTCTCGGCAGGGGAGGTGATGCCGCGGGGTCGGCGGGCGGCGACATGTGCCCGCGCCCGGTAGGCGATCTGGCGTACCGCGTTCGGGCTCTTGTCGACGGCTTCGGCGATCTCGTCGTAGTCCAGGTCGAACACCTCGCGCAGCACGAACACCGCCCGCTCGGTCGGCTGCAGCGTCTCCAGCACCAGCAGCATCGCCATCGAGACGCTCTCGGCGAGCTCGACGTCCTCGGCCACGTCGGGCGTGGTGAGCAACGGCTCGGGCAGCCATGGCCCGACGTAGGACTCCTTGCGCCGGCCGAGCGCGCGCAGCCGGTCCAGTGCCTGCCGGGTGACGATCCGCACCAGGTAGGCGCGCTCCTCCCGCACGGTGCCGAGATCGACGCCCACCCATCGCAGCCAGGTCTCCTGGAGGACGTCCTCGGCGTCGGCGGCCGAGCCGAGCATCTCGTAGGCGACGGTGAACAGCAGGTTGCGGTGGGCGACGAACGCCTGGGTGGCGGAGTCGACGTGGTCGACCCGATCGAGTGGCTCGGCCGGGTCCGCACTTCGTTCGCTCGGCTGGGTCATGCCTCGCTCCTGCCTGTTCGTTCTCAGCACTTCCACACGCACAAGACGCGAGTCGCCACCGCTGTGTAACACCGCCGGTAGGTGGCCTATGTCACATGGCCGCGCTGTTACAGGGATCGGGGTGCGGGCGTCTCGTGGTCGTCAGGACGCCGTGCGAACGATCCGTACGGCACTACGACGCGTTGAGAGTGAGAAGGGAAGTCTTCCCCGTGTCCACGCCCACGACGACCGACCAGCGGTCGCGCATGCCCAACCCCCTCCCTTTCCTCCCCGAGATGGCGGAAGTCGGCGAAGGTCTGCACAAAGCCCTCCAGAACGGCGTGATTCCGCAGACCACCATCCACCTGCTGCAGCTGCGCGCCGGACAGCTCCTCGGCAGCACGTACTTCACCATCAGGGAAACCGGCCACCTCCGCAGGATCGGGGAGCCCGAGGAGCGCATCACCGCCGTAGCCACCTGGCGGGACGCCACCTGCTTCACCGGCGCCGAACGGGTCGCGCTGGAGCTGGTGGAGGCGGTCCTCACCCCGAACCCGTCCGGGGAGCGCGTCCCCGATGAGCTGTACGCCAGAGCGTCGGCGCACTACGACGACAAGGCGATGTGGTCGCTCATCATGGCGATCGCCCACATCGGCTTCTTCACCCCGGCCGCCCTCATCGCCAAGCCGATCCCCGGCATGCCCCCTGGCCGGAACTACAGCGAGTAAGGAAGGCACCCAACATGAGCATCACCACGTTCGCGGTGGCGGGAGCGACCGGGCGGCTGGGCCGCCACGTCGTCGACGTGCTGACCGAGCGGGGACATCAGGTCGTGCCGATGTCCCGCGCCACCGGCGTGGACATCATCACCGGTGAGGGCCTCGCCGAGGCCCTCACCGGGGTCGAGGTCATCATCGACGTCGCCTCCTGGCACTCCTCCGACCAGGAGGAGGCGACGGAGTTCTTCCGCACGTCGGCCCGCAATCTGCACGAGGCCGGCCGGAAGGCGGGGGCCGCCCGGATCGCCATGGCGTCCATCATCGGCGCCGACAAGGCCACCGCCGGTTTCCTCGCCGCCAAGAAGGTGCACGAGGAACTCCTCCTGTCCGGCCCGCTCCCCGTCCGCATCCTGCGGGCCGCGCAGTTCCACGAGTTCGTCGGCCAGCTCCTGGACTGGCAGCAGGGCGACGTCGCCTACCTCCCGGCCCTGCCCACCCAGCTCGTTGCCTGCCGCACCGTGGCCGAGGAACTGGTCGACCTGGCCACCGCCCCCGCCACTCCAGGAACACCGATCCCCGAGATCGCCGGACCCCGCAAGGAGATCATGGCCGAGGCGGCCCAGCTCCTCGGCGCCCGCCGAGGCATCAAGGTCGTCGGCGTCGACGGGTCCGGCATGCCCGACGCCGAGATCGCCGCCAACGGCGGGTTCCTGCCCGGCCCGCATGCCAGGCTCGCCGGGCCCACCTTCGAGGAGTGGCTCGACACCCAGCCCTGAGCCGATCTTGCCCTTGTTCTCGGAGCTCCACCACCCGGGGCCCGGAGAACAAGGGCTCCCCCCGAACGTCACTCTCGGGGACTCAGCGGTTGCATCTCCGGACGACATCCTCAGAAAGGGGGCTCGCTCATGTCCGTCACCACGATGGACACGACGACCGCACTCGTTCTCGTCGATGCGCAGAACCTCGTCGTCGGCCTCCCCACCACCTGCCGCACCGGATCGGAGGCGGTGGCCCGTGCGGTCGAACCTCACCACCACGGTGCTTCCGTCGTCCTAACCCGGCTCACGGCCAGGCGGACGGATCGGATGCCGCGCCCACGAGCGGCTCCACCGCCGAGATCATCGGCCTGCCGGCCAGGACCCGTGCCTGACGGTCTCACCACGATCACTGGATGAATGGACAGATGATGACGAAAGCGCTGGAATTGCCACTGCACATGCGGAGGAACGGGCTCGACCCGATCGAGGAACTGGCCCGGGCTCGCGACAGTGACGGTGTGGTGCGGGTGAAGACGCCGTTCGGCGTGCCCGCGTACGTGATCTGCCGCTATGAGGACGTCCGCCAGGTGCTGGCGGATCCGGCCCGGTTCAGCAGCGCCCTGACACCGTTCCCGGGATCCGGGCAGATGAACGCCGACGAGCTGGCCACGATGCGGGCCGGGCAGCTGATCGGGTTCGATCCGCCCGAGCACACGCGGTTGCGCCGGATGCTCACCCCCGAGTTCACGGTACGGCGGATGCGCAGGCTGGAGCCGCGGATCCACGAGATCGTCCAGACGGCGCTGGATGATCTGGAGCGGGCCGGCAAACCGGCCGATCTGGTGGCGCACTTCGCGCTGCCGGTGCCGTCGCTGGTGATCTGCGAGCTGCTGGGCGTGCCGCCTGCCGACCGCGCCGAGTTCCACGAGCGTGCCGTGCGCCTGCTGGACACCTCCGCTCCGGTGGAGCAGCGCGTCGCGGCGCAGCGGGAGGACCGCGCCTACCTGGCCGGCCTGGTGGCCCGCGCCCAGGCGGATCCGGGCGAGGACATGCTGGGCATGCTGGTGCGCGAGCACGGCCACGATCTCCGTACCGATGAGCTGATCGGCATCGCGGGACTGCTGCTGCTGGCCGGGCACGAGACGACCTCGAACATGCTCGGTCTGGGCACTCTGGCCCTGCTGCGGCACCCGGACCAGTCGGCGATGATCCGCGAGGATCCGGCGCAGGTCGATGCCGCCGTGGAAGAGCTGTTGCGCTGGCTGTCCGTCGTGCAGTCGTTGCCGCCGCGCACGACCACGACGGATGTGGAGATCGCCGGGCACGCCATCCCCGCGGGATCGCTCGTGATCTGCTCGTTTCCCGCCGCCAACCGCGACCCCGGCTTCGTCGACGATCCCGAGACACTCGACGTCACCCGAGGAGCCGCCGGTCACGTCGCCTTCGGTCATGGTGTGCACCACTGCCTCGGGGCGCCGCTGGCGCGGATGGAGATGCGTATCGCCTTCCCGGCACTGCTGCGGCGCTTCCCCGGCCTTGCCCTGGCCGATCCGTACGAGCCGGTGGACTTCCGGGTCTTCAGCCTCGTGTACGGCGTGCACACGCTGCGGGTGACCTGGTGAGCGGCGAGCCCGACGCACCCACCAGCCGTCGGGCTCGTCCCGGTCCGGCTCATCCGGCCCTGAACTCCTATAGCTACGGCCAGGGGCAAAGTAGCGGTGAGCTATCTTGCGGGTTCGTCGCGTAGTGGTTGCAAGTGGATCAAACCGGTGTAGAGCGGCCCTGGGTTTCTTGATCGTGATCTTGTCTGTTCGGGATCGGGATCGAGAAAGGGGCGCGGGGATGCGTGCGGAGTGGGAGCCGGATGAGCTGATCGGCTCGTGGACGCTGGTCGAGGGCGACTGGCAGCTGATCAAGAACAAGGCGGGGGCGACGCGGCTCGGATTCGCGTTGATGTTGAAGTTCTATGAGATCGAGGGCCGGTTCCCGGCGTATCCGGAGGAGGTACCGCAGGCTGCGGTCGGCTATGTGGCGTCGCTGGTGCAGGTCGATCCGGGGTTGTTCGGCAAGTACTCGTGGGCTGGCCGGACGATCAAGAGTCACCGCAAGCAGATCCGGGAGGCGTTCGGGACGCGTCCGCCGACTGAGGAGGACGAGGAGCGGTGGGCGCAGTGGATGGCCGATGAGCTGTGTTCGACGGAGACGAACCGGGACCGGCTGACGGAGGCGCTGCGGCGGCGGTGCCGGAGTGAGGCGCCGGGTCAGGTGGAGCGGGTGGTGGCCTCGGCGGTGCGACGGTTCGAGGAGGCCTTCGCCAGCGGGGTGATGGCTCGGCTGGGGCCGATGATCTGCGGCCGTCTCCAGGACCTTCTGAGCCAGCCGAGCGTGCTGGCCGAGCTGAAGGCCGACCCCGGGCCGCTGGGGCTGGACACGCTGCTGAAGGAGATCGGCAAGCTGAAGACGGCCCGGGCTCTCGGGTTGGACGAGTCGGTGTTCGCGGACGTGTCGGATCGGATCGTGGCGACGTGGCGGTCGCGGGCGATGCGCATGTACCCCTCGGACTTCGAGGCCGCGCCGGAGCCGATCCGGTACACGCTGCTGGCGGCGTTGTGCTGGACGCGGCAGGCCGAGCTGGTCGACGGCCTGGTCGAGATGCTGATCGGCCTGATCCACAAGATCAATGCTCGGGCGGAGCGGAAGGTGGAGAAGGAGCTGATCGGCGAGCTGACCGCGGTGAAGGGCAAGCGCGGGATCTTCTCCAAGATGGTGAACGCCGCGCTCGAGCACCCGGACGACACGGTGCGGGAGGTGGTGTTCCCGGTGGTGCCGGGCGGGGAGAAGACGCTGCGCGCGTTGGCGAAGGAGCTGATGGCCACGCAGCGGGCCGTGGCCGAGCGGGTCCGGTACAGCTTGCGCGGCTCGTACTCGCACTACTACCGGCGGATGCTGGCGCCGCTGCTTTCGGCGTTGGAGTTCCGGTGCAACAACGTCGCCTACCGGCCGGTGATGGACGCGATCGACCTGCTGGGCCGGTACGCCGAGGTGGACAGTGACCAGAAGTTCTACGCGGCCGGTGAGAGCGTCCCGATCCAGGGCGTGGTCCAGCAGGCGTGGCAGGACGCCGTCGTGGACGGCGAGACAGCTTGGGTCGAGCGGATCCCCTACGAGCTGTGCGTGCTGATCGCGCTGCGCGAGGCGCTGCGCCGCCGGGAGATCCACGTGCAGGGCGCCGGCCGCTGGCGCGACCCGGACGAGGACCTGCCCGGAGACTTCGAAGCCAACCGGGACGTCCACTACTCGGCCCTGGCCAAGCCGCTGGACGCCGACGAATTCGTCGCCGACCTCAAGCAGCGCCTGGCCGGCTCCCTCGACCGGTTCAACACCGGCCTGGCCGAGGGCACCACGGGCGGCGTGAAGATCACCACCCGGAACGGCAAGCCGTGGGTGTCGGTGCCGAAGCTGGACAAGCTGCCCGAGCCGGAGAACCTTGCGTCGCTCAAGGCCGAGGTGCAGCGTCGGTGGGGCACCATCGACCTGCTGGACATCTTGAAGAACGCCGCGTTCGTCACCGACTTCTGCGACCTGTTCGCCTCGGTCGCCACCCGTGAACAGCTGTCCCGGGCGACGTTACAGCGCAGGCTGCTGCTGGTGCTGTTCGCGCTCGGCACCAACATGGGGATCCGGCAGATGGCCGCGACCGGCGAGCACGGCCACATCGAGGCCGAGCTGCGGTACGTCCGGCAGACGTACATCACCCGCGACAACCTGCGCGCGGCGATCGTGTCGGTGGTGAACTCGACCCTGGAGGCCCGCGACCCCACATGGTGGGGCACCACGACGTCGACCGCGTCGGACTCCAAGCGGTTCGCCTCCTGGGACTCCAACCTGATGACCGAGTTCCACGCTCGCTACGGCGGCTACGGCGTGATGATCTACTGGCACGTCGACAAAGGCTGGCTGTGCATCTACTCCCAGCTCAAGTCCTGCTCCTCCAGCGAGGTCGCAGCGATGATCGAGGGGCTGCTGCGGCACGACACCGACGCCGACATCGAGGCCAACTACACCGACACCCACGGAGCCAGCCTGGTCGGGTTCGCCTTCACCGAGCTCCTGGGGTTCAAGCTCCTGCCCCGGCTGAAGAACATCGGCGCCATCCAGCTCTACGCCCCATCGGCCAACCAGGCGCCCTGGCCCAAGCTGGAGAAGATCCTCAAGAAGCGGCCCATCGACTGGGACCTCATCACCCGCAACTACGACCAGATGATCAAATACGCGACCGCGCTGCGGCTGCAGACCAACGAAGCCGACCAGGTGCTACGCCGGTTCATGAAGGGAGGCGGCCCCAAGCAGCCGGTCTACCTCGCCCTCGAAGAACTCGGCCGCGTCATCCGCACCATCTTCGCCTGCGACTACCTCGCCGACGAACAACTCAGGCGGGAGATCAACAGCGGCCTGCAGGTCGTCGAGAACTGGAACTCCGCCAACGACAAGATCTTCTACGGGCGGGAAGGCGTCCTCACCGGCGCCGACCGCGAGCACGCCGAAGTCTCTATGCTCGCCCTCCACCTGCTCCAATCCTCGCTGGTGTTCAGCAACACCCAGCTCCTGCAAGCCGTCCTCCGCGACCCGGCCTGGGCGAACAAGCTCACCGACGAAGACCGGCGCGCCTTGTCCCCGCTGTTCTGGGCACACGTCAACCCCTACGGCCGGTTCCGACTCGACATGGACAGCCGTCTCGACCTCGGAACCGCCGTGTAACGACCATGAGGGGGGTGCCACCGGAACACGGCAGAATCGGGCCGCACTCTTGATCATTGGTCGTTAGGCTCGTGGGCTTCGGCTTTCGTGTGGAGGGCCTCGCGGGCCTGCACCGCGGCGCGGGTGAGGCTCTCGGTGACGAAGTCGAGGAAGCGGGCGATGTTTTCGAGGCGGGTAGCGGCCGGGGTGTCGGGGCCGAGGATGCCGACGCCCTCCCGTGCGGTCTCGACGAGCTGGGCGGTGGGTCGGGCGCTGGCGATCATCGCCTGGTACCAAAGTTCGTCGTCGACGACGTAGCGCTCGCGGCGGTGTTCGTCGCGTTCCCGGCGGACGAGGTCCTGGCTTTCGAGGAACGTGATCGCTTTGGAGATGGACGCCGGACTGACCTGGAGGCGCTGGACGAGTTCGGACGTGGTGAGGCTGCCCGCGTCGGTGGTGTAGAGGCAGGCCAGCAGCCGGGCCATCATCTTGGGCGTGCCCGCTTGCATGAAGACGGTGGTGAGCTCTCGACTGCCCCACTCAAATGACGATTGCTCTGTCCTCCTGGCCCCTCAGGCTCTGTCGTGGAGGGGCCCTCGTCGACTGGTCAGCTCACCTCGTGCGACAACGAGGCTGGGTTCAGGCGGATCAGGGTGATGCCGTACGCGATGATCCAGGCAACCCACATCAGCCAGCCGGCGAGGCCAAGGAGACCGAGGGGGCCGGTGTGGTCGATGACCAGGGGGGTGAGGGTGGCCGAGCCGAACAGCAGTGCGGCCGATGCCAGCCCCAGGGTGCCATGCCACGGCCGGATGAGACCGGCACGCAGCCCAGCGACGGACAGGCCGATGAGGGCGAGTGCCAGGAAGGTGCCGTTGAGGGTGAACAGCGCGTCGTGCAGGGCCCACAGTCCCCCGGCTGTGGCGCTGTCGCGCGCGGCCGTCGACGTGAGCGCGAGGCGGGTCGCGATGACCGCGGCGAAGGTGGCGTTCTGCAGTGCCAGGCCGGTGAATCCGAACAATGACCACGCTTCGCCCCGGCCGCGTTCGAAGCGCCGCAGCGCGGAGACCGCGCCCGCGCCGAACAAGGTGGCCAGTAGCCAGGCGGAGGGAGTGAGCGCGGACGCGATGGCCACGATATCGCCCTCGGTGCCGAAGAACGCGTTGACCTCGCCGATCTCGGCACCGGTGAGCGGCAGGCCGGCGGGCACCATGATCGCGTTGGCGAGCACGATCGTGATGGCGAAGCCAAGGGCGGCGATGCCGGTGATTCGAGAGAAACCCATGGCTGCCTCCGTATTCATGTTTGACTCGGATGGGACGAGCGCATGCCCTGAATTGCCATATGTCGGGACAACGGGCTGTGGTGCTGGCGGGGCCGGTACGGCGCGCTGGAACTTGGTGGGGCGGTCTTCAGCCAGACCCGAACGCGCGCTCGTATTCCGGGTTGCCGCGGCGCGCTGATCAGACGGTGCCTGCCGCGCAGACCAGGATGAAACCGATCAGCAGCAGCCAGGAGCGCACGCCCTGGAAGAACTCCCAGCGGCGGCGAGTCCGTTCCCATCCGGCGGGCGGGTTCGCCGGGTCCCAGCGTCCGGTGGCGATGTTGATCGGAACGTTGACGGCGACGGTGAACCCCACCGCGACGGCGAACGCGACCACCGCGGACCAGGCGAGCCACCCGGGCCCGCTGCCCTCGATCGCGACGGCCACCGCTAACACCACGCACAGCGTCATCCCGATCGGCATGACCCGCCCGAACGTTTTGAGCAGGCCCTTCTCGACGGTGATGCGTTCGGTGCCGGGCAGGTGGCGCAGCACAGGATGGACGAAGGCATAGGAGCCGAACTCGGAACAGGCGACGAAACCGGTGACGGCCAGCGTGACGAAGACGAGCAGGTTCACGGCGACTCCGCGGGTAGTGGCCCCGGCCGCGACGCGGCTCGCACAGCGGTCAACGCCGTCTCGATCAGCGCATCGGGCTCGGGCCATGGCATGTCGGGTTTGGTGATGCGCAGGTCGATGGCGCCGTGCAGGGAAGCCCACAGCTCGGTGGCCAGCACGAACGCCGCACCGCGGCGGGCGGGCGACAGGCACGCGCTGACGGCATCGACCAGTACCTTGTAGGAGGCCGCGCCGGGATGCGCAGCGCCGGGCTCGAGCCCCAGCCCGGCCGGGCCCGCGTTCATGGCGCTGAACAGGACCCGGTAGTGCCCCGGCTGCTCCAGACCGCTCCGGACGTACGCCCTGGCGATCGCCTCGAGCCGCGCGACGGGGTCGCTGGCAGCGGACACGGCGGCGCTTTCGAGCTGTTCGGTGAACTCGGCGAACCGCTCGGCGATGACAACACGCAGCAACGCCTCCTTGTCCGGGAAGTGCCGGTACACCGAGGGTGCGGTGACGCCTGCGGCGGCGGCGACGGCCCGCATGGTGAGAGCGTCGGCGTCGCCGAGCTGCGCCAGCAGGTCGGTGGCCACCCGGATCACCACTTCACGCAGCTCGTGCCCGGTGCCACGGCGCCTGCGGTGCGTTGCGGTCATGGGGTGATGGTCTCGCCGTCCAGCAGCACGCGGACCAGAACCCGGCCGCTCGCGATGGCCGCGTGTACGTCTGCGGTGTCGGGGGTGCCGTCCGCACCGACCCGGACCCGCGCCCAGCGCCCGTACGCGCGGTGGTCACGCACGAGTGCGGTGAGCGCCTCGGCCACAACAGTGGGCTCGCGAACCGCCTCGGCCACTGCCGCGACCCGGCGGCCCCGCAGCCGCAGCTCCACCGGCACCCCGCCGTCGAAGTTGCGCCACCACCCCCTCTTCGTGGTGATCAGCAGCTCGCGGTCACGCTGGAGGTAGTTGACGGGGGTGACGTAGCGGACGCCGCTGCGCCGCCCGGTGAAGCTCAGCAGGAGACTCCTCCGGCTCATCACCGGGTGCAGTGGCGAGGACAGGATCGCGGCCGGGATCCAGTTGCGCAGCGATGGGGTGGCCATCAGACGACACCGCCGGGGCGCGGCATGCCAAGCCGCCGCCCCATCTCGTCGGCCAGCGCTTGCAACGCCGCGAGCGGCCGGACGAACACCGTGAGATCCGAGATCCGCTCGTCCCGGTCCTTGCGGGCGACGAGCAGCCCGTCGGCCCGGCCGGGGTGGCCCGCGACCTGGGCGCTGAACATCAGAACCGAGGTGTCGCCGACGCCGCCGATGGTCGCCGACACCTCAATGTCGTGCAGCACCCCGTCGAGCACAGCCCCGATGACGTGAGACGCGGCACCAGCCCCCTCGATCGGCTCGTCGTGCACCGCGACCCGCAGGGTGACGTCCTCGGCCAGCACCACGGACACGGCAGTGGCGTCCTCCGCGGCGAGCGCGCGTCCCAGCTGATCCAGCACTGCTCCCCCTCCAAATAGGTTAACGCTCGTTATAGTAACGTACGTTAGCGTACTTTTGCAGGTCCCATTGCCGCCCTCGTTCGACCGAATGCACGCCACCCAACTAGGCACGGTGCTCGGGTCGCTGCCATGAATGCAAAGTAGCTCTGTGTAATCGCTTGTCAGTGTCGGCAGACGAACGTCTGCCGACACTTCCCGAGCCGATCACGGAACCCCAGCTCAGATGTGTCGACAACCCGTGCCGGTTTTCAACGTCGATGACCGGTCTCGGGAGTAGATTCCGACACATGCTGTTCGGCTACGCGCGGGTGTCGACCGCGGACGGACCAGAACCCCGACCACCAGATCGACGCCCTCCTGCGGGCCGGAGTCACGCGGGAGAACATCCATCTCGACAAGGCGTCCGGCGCCAAGGCCTCCCGCCCGAAACTCGACCTCGTCCTGCAGCTCATGCGGGAGGGCGACACGCTGAAGGTCACCCGCCTGGACCGGCTGTCGCGCTCGGTCCTGCACCTGGTGACGCTCGGCGCGGACCTGCGAGCACGGAAGGTCGGTCTACACGTGATCGAGCAGGGCATCGACACCGACACCACCGAGGGCCGCGCCATGTTCGGGATGCTCAGCGTCCTGGCCGAGCTGCAATGCGAGCTGATCGTCGCCAACACCATGGACGGACTGGCCTCCGCCCGGGCTCGCGGCAGGGTCGGCGGCCGCCGGCCCCGGCTCACGCCCGACCAGGCCGCCCTCGCCCAAGAGCTGTACGACGCGCGGATCAAGACCGTCCAGCAGATCGCCGACCTGTTCGGCGTCCCCCGCTCCACCGTCTACGGACACCTCAACAAGGCCACGACAGTACCCCGGCAACCGAAGAAGAACCGGCAGGACGCCCGCCCCTGAGAAGCCCAGCAAGACGTTTCTCCCGCTGGTCAGCCGCGTAGCCAAGCCCTACTTTGCCCCTAGCCGTAGCTATAGGAGTCCTGGGCCCATCCGGGTTGCCGGCCGCGGGCAAGGCCCAAGGTTGGACCGGCCGAAGGAAGCACCCGGGACTTTCGTTCGGCTGCTCGTCATGCCCCAGCAGCACGGCAGATGCCGCCTCCAGCCTTCCGGTGGTCAGTCGCTACTGGCGGTTCCGATCTTTCTCACAGGCCATTTCGGTTGCTCAGGCGAGATCAGCCGGCGGGCTTGCCGAACCAGCGGGAGAGGTGGTCGTCCAGGTCCTGCTGTTCGTCGCCGATCCAGGCGACGTGACCGTCGGGGCGTAGCAGGACGCACGGGACATCCAGCGCCGCGGTGGGATCCGGGAGGTAGTCGACCCGGTCTGACCAGCCGCCGACCGTCAGGCGTTCGGTGCGGTCCAGCAGCAGGCCGCGGCCACGATGCAGCAGACCGTAGAGGTGGCCCTGTTTGACGTCGATGTCGCGCAGGCGGCGGCCGAGCAGGTCGGGGCCTGCGCCGAAGTCGTAGCGGATGCCGGTCGCGGTGATCTTCTCGATCAGAAGGCGGTTCACCTCGTCGACGTCCATCAGTTCGGTGAGCAGCCTGCGCACGGCCTGCGGGCCCGGTTCGGGGGACAGCAGTTCCATCTGGGCGCGGGTGTTGTCCAGCACGTCCTCGGCGACCGGATGACGTTCGGCCTGGTAGGTGTCCAGCAGTGTTTCCGGGGCCCAGCCGCGGATCTGTGCGGCCAGTTTCCAGCCGAGGTTGAAGGCGTCCTGAACGCCCAGGTTGAGGCCCTGTCCGCCGATGGGCGGATGGATGTGTGCCGCGTCGCCGGCCAGCAGCACCCGCCCGACCCGATAACGTTCGGCCAGCCGGGTGGCGTCCCCGAAGCGGGACATCCAGCGCGGGGAGTGCACGCCGAAATCGGTTCCGGCGATGGCGCGCAACTGTTGTTTGAAATCTTCAAGGGTGGGCGGTTCCGCGCGGTCGCTGACTCCCGCGGCGGGGACTACGACGCTGTAGACGCCTTCGCCGAAGGGCCGGAGCCAGAATCGCTGATGGGGCTCGCGGATCTCGCTCACCTTTGCGGCGATCTCCTCCTGCGGCACGCCCACTTCCATCTCGCCCATCAGCGTCTCGGTCCGTGAGGGCTCGCCGGGGAAGCCGACACCGAGCAGTTTACGCACCGTACTGCGCGCGCCGTCGCAGCCGACGAGGTAGCGCGAACGCAGCTGTTCCCCGTCGGCCAGCTCGACGGTCACGCCCTCGCCGTCCTGCTCGAACGCGGCGACCGCGCAACCGTGCCGGACCTGCGCACCCAGTTCGATCGCACGTTCTTCCAGCAGACGTTCGATCACCGGCTGCGGGATACCCAGCAGATAGGCGTACGCGGAGTCCAGGCCCTTGGGCGCGGGTTTGGGGATGGCGGCGAAGAAGCCGCCGGCTGGACGCTGCCTTCCGTGCTGGAGAAGGCGATCCAGCAGTCCGCGCATCGCCATCAGCTCGAGACTGCGAATATGCAGACTGACTATGCGGACGAACGACGCGGGCTGCGTTTCCTTCTCCAGAACGAGTACCCGCACATCGTGCAGTCGCAGCTCGGCGGCCAGCATCGCACCGGTCGGCCCGCACCCGGCAATGATCACATCGAAGACGAAGGGCGCTCGATCGGCGCCGGAGGCCGGCGACCGGCGAACTCCGGGGACGTCGCCCATCGTGGAGTCACGCTCGGCCCTGTCGTTCGACGGCGGCTCGGCGGTGACCTGCTGAGAGTGCATAGGTGTTGCCTTTCGGGAGTGCCTGGTTGGCGAGGCGCTCCCGGCGACACCTACGTCAGTCGCCCGATCGTGACAGGAAGGGGGAGCACCCACATCGATACAGCGTTCATGGGTCTCACCTCCTCAGGCGGTGTCACGGTCGCCTGCAAGCTACAAGCCCGTGCATCACCCCGTCCAATCCTTTTCCGAGCAACGTGATCACGACTCCGAACGGGCCCGTGCGGTCGCAGAGCGAATCCGGCGTGACGGCCCGGATCTCGGTAGGCGCCGCCCTGATGAGGTCTTGTGCCCACTACGCGAACTGGTCGTAGGCGAGCTCGACGACCAGCGTGATGACGCATCACCAGTCCCAGGCCGAATGGCGAGAACGGCCCCAGGCTAGAGATCTACAATGTAAAGGACGGCGCTTCAGGTATGTCATACCCCTAAGACATACGAACGGGCTTCGCCCGTACGACTGCGACAACACACAGCGCCGCACGGCGCGCCGGGGAGTGGCCATGACGCTCTCCCAGGTGTTCCAGCGCCGGCGACGAAGGCCTTTCCTGTATGGCTTTGTACGCACTCGCCGTGGTGTGTGGATTTCGACGTATAACGAGGTGGCGGCTCCGCTCTAACGTCTGGAACGTCCGAACGAGACGACTCCGCAGCGTTGAGAGTGGGAGCTTCGATGAACACCAAGCAGAAGATCGGCGACAAGGGAATTTCGTGGCAGCGCGCGGCCGGCCGTGCGGTGATGGGCGTGGCGACCGCGGCTTTGGCCATCGGCGCGATGTCGGTGCCGGCCGGAGCCTCGACCACCTCCGCCGCCACTGTTTCCACCGTTGCCACTGGTTCGACGGCCTCGGCGAGTCAGGCCAGAAGCTACTACTTCGCCTCCGTGCTCCTGGGCAGGAACGAGGTCCGCGAGAAGGGCAAGAAGGTGAACGACCGGAACGGGCTGGCTGTCGCCAAGTTCCGTATCCAGGGCAACCGCCTGTACTTCCTCGTGCAGTGGAAGAACGTCGCCAAGCCCACCGCGTTCCACATTCACCGCGGCAAGGCGGGCGTGAACGGCCCCGTCGTCATCGACTTGCTGGCCAACGGCAAGACTCGGGGCAACACGAGCGTCGGCTCCGTCGTCGTCAAGGATGCCGGCGTGCTCAACGGGATCAAGGCCAATCCGAAGAACTGGTACGCCAACCTGCACACCAAGCAGTTCGCCGACGGCGCGGTTCGTGGGCAGCTCGTCAAGGGCGGCCGCTGGTAGAGGCGCGAGTTCGGGCGCGTCCCTGAGGTCAGGGGTGCTCGTCAACGATCGTCGGATATGTGATCGGCATGATGGTCACTCCGGTCGTCGGCGGCTGGGCGAGCACATGGTTCGGCGGGAGTGGGGGTGTCGGTAAGACTCGTGCAGCCAGCTGCATGCGATTAGGTTCGCCCAGGTCAGCGATGCCACTGACGGACCGTTACGGGATCTTTCTGGGATCGCCCGACGTAGATGATCGGCTGTGGTCCGGCGGCAGCGCGGCTGGACCATCCAGCGCTCGATGCCGGCGGGGCGTCGGCGATACTGTGGGCGTGGAGTACGTGTCCAGAGTGCCGCGACCGCCGCTGGACGGGCTGATCGACGACCTTTACTACCTGGAGGGTGCGCCGCCGTACGCCCGGCTGACGCTGCCGCCGAGTCCGTCGGCGTTGCTCATCGTCAACCTCGGGGCGCCGTTCCGCATCCGCGCCGGCACCGACGTCGAGACGGCCGAGTACGCCGACGGCTGCGTGGTCACCATGCCCACCCGCGCCTTCGAGTTCGGCTATCCGCCGGAGACCCGGTCAGTCGGCGTGCACTTCAAGCCGTGGGGGCCGGCGCCGTTCCTGCCGATGCCGGCGGCCGAGCTGTGTGACCGGCCGGTGACGGTGGAGCAGGTTTGGGGCCGGCCCGCCATTGCCGAGTTGCGAGACCGGCTGGCCACGGCGGCCGGGCCGGACGAGATGCTGACGCTGCTCGAGGAGGAGCTGATGCGACGGCTGTGCGAGACCGCCGGTCTGGGGCTGGTCCGCCATACGAGCAGCGTCATCGCGGCGACCAGCGGGGCGGTGGCGATCGGCGACCTGAGCGTGGCAGCCGGTGTCAGCAGCACTCATCTGGCGCAGCGGTTCAAGGAGCTCATCGGCGTCACGCCGAAGCGGCTGGCCCGCACCTACCGCTTCGCCGCCACCGTGTTCGCGATCGACCCCGCGGGACCGATCGACTGGGGCGAGCTCGCCGGTGGCGCAGGCTACTTCGACCAGGCCCACTTCGGCCACGAGTTCCGGGCGTTCACCGGGCTCACGCCGACCCGGTACGTCGAAGTCCGGCGGCGGTTCCTGCGTGAACATCCCGGCCACGCGCTGGACCGCTGGCCGCTGCCGGCCGATTGATTTCTTACAAGAGCGGCAGCTCACGACACGCTAATTTGGGGGCACCCCAATTTGAGGAGAGCCCCGTGGGCAAGGTGGTCATGTACGGCTCGGTGTCGGTGGACGGCTTCGTCGCGGACGAGAATGACCAGCCGGGACCGCTGTTCGACTGGTTGTCCAACGGTGACGTCCCGTTGGACGAGAGCGGTGAGCTGAAGGTGTGGCAGACGTCCTACGACTACACCCGGCCGTACTGGGACCAGATCGGAGTCACGATCGCGGGCCGCCACGTCTTCGACCTGACGGACGGCTGGGACGGGAAGCCTCCGAGCGGGATCGACCACGTGGTCGTCGTGACGCACCGGCCGATGCCCGAGGGCTGGGACCCCGAGGCGCCGTTTCACTTCGTCGACGGCGTCGAGGCAGCCGTGGCCAAGGCGCAGGAGCTTGCGGGTGACCGCGTGGTCGAGGTCGCCGCCGGCGACGTCGGTGGCCAGGTGCTTGCCGCGGGCCTGGTCGACGAGGTGCGCATGGACGTCGTACCTGTCGTGTTCGGGTCCGGCAAGCGCTACTTCGGGTCGGTCCACGCGCAGCACCTGTTGGAGGGTCCTGACGTGGTGATTCAGGGCAACCGGGTCCTTCACCTGCGCTATCGGGTGCGCCGTTGACCGATCTGAGGGGGTACGCGAAGAAGTCCACTGCGGACACAAGATCGGGCCTCCGGCTGCGTTTGCGCCTCGCTCCGTGGTCGGGCAGCCGACGCCGATCCGCCCCAGCACCTCAAGATCACTGGTTGCCGGTTTCCGTCGTATGTTGGCCGACCCCCGATCGGACTTGGCCTGAGCGTGGCCTCGGGGCTTTGGGCCCGATCAACGCGCCGACGCCGCCCTCCCATCAGAGCTTCTGATATCGCGGTCCTGGACGCCGCTCAGCCCGGCGAATCACCTTCTGATATTGCGTGGGCGATGTGGGGCGGCAGTACCAAGCGGTGCCCGAGGCGTTCACCACGATCCACGCCGCCTACGCCGCAGCGCTGAAGCGGGTCCCGCTGGACGGCGGCACCCGCCGCGCCTAAGACTCCCGGGTCCGGACTTCCTCGCCGGGCTGGAGGCCAGCGGCCTCGACGGCGACCCGCTCACCGACGCGCACAACCGTGACTTCGCCATCCACGACTACAAGACCCACATGAAGACCGTGCTGCGCCGCGCGTCGAATGCCGTCAACGTCCACCTCGCCGCGTTGGACCACTTCTTCACCCAGCTCGGGCTCGGCCCGCCGACGTCCGCCGCGGCGACGCCGCCAAGCTCGCGCCCGCGCCTTGGACGCCCGCCGGCAGAAGCGCTGCCTGTGCGCCGTCGAACGCCGCCCTCTCGCCCGCGACCGCGCCCTTGGCCGGCTGCTGTTCCACTCCGGCGTCCGGGTCGCCGAGTTCGTCGCTCTGGACGACGACGTCCCGCTCTCGGCGCGCAAAGGCAAGGTCATCGTCCGCTCCGGCAAGGGCGAGACCTCCCGCGAGATCCCGCTCCTGGACGGCACCGCGCGGACCTCCCATCACGGAGTGGCGCACCGACCGCGCCTCCTGGCCCGGTGCCGACACCCCGGCGCTGTTCCTCATTCGCCGCGGCGGGCGTCTGTCGGCCCGGGCGGTCGACCAGCTCATGGACGAACTCGCCACCGACGCCGACCTCCACGACGAGGGTGCCCTCATCTTCTTGGCGGCACGGAGGGCCAAGGCGTCCGCCGCCACGCCGGTGTCCTGGCGCGCTAGTCGTCGGGGAGGCCGCGTAGTTCCTTGCGGGACGGCACGCCGAGTTTGCGCAGCGCGTTCGCGACGTGGCTTTCCACCGTCCGCCGCGAGAGGTACAGGACGTCCGCGATCTCCTGGTTCGTCTTGCCGGTTGCCGCGAGCCGGGCCACTTCGCGCTCCCGTACGGACAACGTCTGCCCGTGGGAGGGCCGGCCGCCCCGCCACGGGTACGGGATCGGCACCCCGTTGCGGCGCATGATCCGGCAGATGCGGGCGATGTCACGATCGGCTCCCAGCTCGGCGTACGCCCGTAGCGAGCTCTCCAACAGTGGTCCGCCGTCGGGTGCGCCGCTCTCGCAACGCCGGCGGCCCAGGCGTTCGCCGGCGAGCGCCTCCTGGTGGCGCAGCCCGGCTTCCCGCAAGGTCGTACGGGCTTCGTCCAGGAGTGCATCGGCGCGAGCGGCGTCCGGAGGGCCTGCCAGGACGGCGAGGGCGGTCAGCAGTGCCGCGCGTGCGAGCGGTGCGTCGGCGCCGTCGATCCCGGCGCGTAACTCCTCGGTTGCCGCCTTGGCCACCGCCTCGGCGTCTGCCTGGTGCGGCCCGTCGTGCGCGTGGAGGGCTTCCACCAGGCAGAGTATGCTCTCGGCGCCCCACACCCAGGTGCCCTTGGCGCGGACGAGGGCGAGCGCGGCGGAGGCGTGCGCGACCGCAGTCTCGGTGTCGTCCAGGGTGAGCGCCAGCCGTGACAGCGCTGTACGGGCGGCGACCAGTGGCCAGACTGCTCCCACCTGTTCGGCGACCGCGACCACCTCGTCGAGGCACGCCTGGGCTTCCTCGGCCGGGCCGGTCGCGGTCAGCAGGGCGCCGCGCAGCAGCCGTGAGTCCAGCGACGCGGCAGGGAACGCGGACGTGGCCCGGACGAGGCTGGCGGCGCGGTGGTCGAGGCCGTCCCAGCGTCCGGCGGCGTGCTCGACGGCGGTGCTGACCAGCTCGGCGACCTGCGCGACCCGCAGGTACTCGGCCTGGTCCGCGACCTGGCGGCCTTCGGCGAGCAGCGCCTCGGCGCGGTCGAGCCGGCCGATGTGCAGGGCGGCTTGGGCCCAGTTGAGGCAGGCGCGGGCGTGCTCTCTGGGGTTGGCGCGTAACCGGTGGTCGCGCAGCAGTTCGTCGATCAGCCGCCAGCTGGCCGGGTCGCCCTGCTCGACCAGGAGCGACGCACGGGCGATCCGTACGGAGATGAGGGCGTCGCCGTCGCCGCTGCGGCGGGCGGCCTCCTCTGCCTGGTCGCAGCGGGCGGTGTGCTCTTTGACGTGCCGGTCCGCGACTGTTTCCGGCGCGGCCAGCACGGCGAGCGCGCGCGACAGCAGGTCTGGCCGGGTGGCGAGGTCGTCGATGGCGTTCTCGATCTGCAGGTAGCCGGCGCGGGCCTCGCCGTGCTGGCGCAGCAGGCGGCCGAGCGCGAAGCGCAGCTCCCCGCGTACGGGGGCGGGCAGGGGTTCGGTGGCGAGCAGGCACTGCAGGATGGGGACGGCCTCCTCGTGGGCCAGCCCGTCCACTGCTGTGCGGCCGAGTTTGACGGCGAGCCGGATGCGGACGTCGCTCGCCAGTTCCCGGACGTTCAGTGCTTGGAGGAGGAAGCGGGCGGCTGTGGCGTCGTTGCCGTGGGAGAGCGCGGTGTCGGCGGCGGCCTCGGCGTTGGTGACGAAGTCGGCCGTGCGTCCGGCGTGCCGGAAGTGGTGGGCCAGCCGGGCCACGGGGCGGGGGCCTGGGCCGGACTCCAGGGACCGCGCGGTGCGTAGGTGCAGCCAGCGGCGGCCGGGCACGGGGACGGACTCGTACACGATCTGCCTGGCGAGGGCGTGCCGGAACCGGCAGTGGCCGTCTTCCTCGTGGAGCAGCCCGACTGCCTGGGCCTTGGCGAGGGCTCGCGCGACCTCGGGCGGGCTGTGTTCGCTGACCTCCGCCAGGATGCGGTCGTCCGGTGTCATGCCGATGACGGCGGCGGCCGTGAGGATGTCGCGGGCCGGGTCGTCGAGGGACGACAGGCGCTGCAGGACGACGTCGCGCAGCACGGTGGGCACGGCGAGGTCGGCCAGCGCGCCGGGGTGAGCCGGGATCTCGCTCGCGGGCAGGCGTTCGAGCAGTGTGCGCAGCACCTCCTCCACGACGAACGGGATGCCGCCGGTCTTCTCGTAGAGCGGTTCGGCGAAGGTGCGGGGGAGGTCGGTCTTGAGGATGGCGCGCGCGAGCTGCTGGACCTCGGGGAGTGTCAGGGGCGCGAGGCTGATGGTGCGCGCGGGTCCGGACGGGGCTCGGGCGAACGCCTCGCGGATGGGCAGCACGCCGGACTCGGTGCGGGCGGTGAGGATGACCGTCAGGTCGCGGGGGAGGTGCGCGGCGAGGAAGGCGAGGAAGTCATGGGTGCTGGCGTCGGCCCAGTGCACGTCCTCCAGGACGAGCACCAGCGGGGCGAGGTGGTCGAGCAGCGCGACGGCGGCGCGGAACACCCGGTGTCGCTCGGCTCGCTGGTCGGGCAGCGGGGTTAGGGGTGGGGGCAGGTGCGCGGCGATCTCGGGCAGCAGCGGTGCGAGTGCTCCCACGACGGGGTTCGGCGGCTTGGAGTGTGCGAGTTCGGCTTCGGCGAGGCGGAACGCGTCGAGCAGCGGTGACAGCGGCAGCGGTTCCTGGAGTTGCTCGCATTGGCCCACGATTCGTCGCGTTCGGGTCAGGTCTGGCGTCGCGAGCAGTTCGGCGACCAGGCGGCTTTTGCCGATGCCCGCTTCGCCCTCGACGAGGGCGAGGGAGGGGCGGGAGCCGACGATCGCGCGCAGGAGGGACAGCTCCGCGCGCCGGCCGACGAGGGCGTCGGAGAGTGAGCCCGTGGGGGCGGGGCCCGGGGGCATGCAACCACCCCCAACCTGCACTATTGGTGGCGTATCAGCTCGAACAGGTTACCGGATCTTTGGCTTCCGTTAAGTACCGCACAAAAATCCGTATGCGGTACGGATGCCGCATACGTGTAGCGCTCCCTAGCCTCAGCGATCGTCCGCGTGACGCGCGGAGACGTACAGAGGGGCGACGATGCATCAGTCCACATCCCCGGGAATCCCCAAACGGCTGGCGGTGACCGCGGCCTTGACGGCGCTGGCGGCGTCGGGGCTCGCCTGGCCCGCACCGGCCGGCGCGACGGCCGGCATGACGGCCGTCGCTGAGGAGCCGAAGACCTATATCGTGCAGATGGCCCCCGAGCCTGTCGCGACCTACGAAGGCGACGTGGCCGGGCTGGCCAGGACCAAGCCCGAGCGCGGCGAGAAGATCTCGCCGCGCTCCGCGAAGGTCCGCGACTACGTCGACCACCTCAAGGGTCGGCACGACGCCGCGCTGAAGCAGACCGGCGGCAAGAAGATCTATGACTACGTGTACTCCTTCGGCGGGTTCGCCGCCCGCATGACCGCCGCGGAGGCGGCGGAGATGCGCGCGTTACCCGACGTGGTGGCGGTCACCGAGGACAAGAAGGTCTCGGTGGCGACCTCCTCGACACCGTCGTTCCTCGGCCTCGACGCCCGCGGCGGCCTCTGGGACCAGCTCGGCGGCCCGGGCGGCGGCCAGAAGGGCGGTGCCGGCGAGGGCCTCGTCATCGGCGTGATCGACAGCGGCATCTGGCCGGCGAGCGAGAGTTTCGCCGACCCGGCCCCGCACGGCAAGCCGTACGCGAAGCTTGGCGACTTCACCGGCACGTGCGACGAGAGCAGCCCGGACAACTCCTGGGACGCCTCGCTGTGCAACGGCAAGATCGTCGCGGCCCGGCACTTCAACGAGGCCTGGGGCGGCGACCAGGGGCTCAAGGAGTTCATGCCGTGGGAGTTCGCGTCGCCGCGTGACTACAACGGCCACGGCACCCACACCGCCTCGACCGCCGGAGGCAACCACGACGTGCGGGTGACCGGCCCCGCGGCGGGCTTCGGCGAGATCAGCGGCATCGCGCCGCGCGCCCGGATCGCCGCGTACAAGGCCCTGTGGTCGGCCGAGGACGCGTCCACGGCCAACGGCTACACCTCCGACCTGGTGGCCGCCATCGACCAGGCGGTCGCCGACGGCGTGGACGTCATCAACTACTCGGTCTCCGGGACGAGCACCGACTTCCTCGACCCGGCCGAGATCGCCTTCCTGGCCGCCGCCGACGCGGGCGTGTTCGTCTCCGCGGCGGGCGGCAACAGCGGTCCGGCCGCGTCCACGGTGGCGCACCCGTCCCCGTGGATCACCACGGTGGCCGCGGGCACGCACAACCGCTCCACGCTGGGTTCGGTGAAGCTGGGGAACGGCGCCACACTCAGCGGCGCCTCGCTGGCCCCCGCCGCGGCGGGCCCGGCGCCGCTCATCGACGCCGCCGCGGCGGGGCTGCCCGGCGCCGACCCGGCGAAGGCGGCGCAGTGCTGGGCCGCCCGCGACAACGGCGGCACGGCGGTGCTCGACCCGGCCAAGGTCAACGGCAAGATCGTGGTCTGCGACCGTGGCGTGACCCCCCGGGTCAACAAGAGCGTCGCGGTGTCGGAGGCCGGCGGTGTGGGCACCGTCCTCGTCAACATCGCCGAGGAGGAGTCGCTCAACACCGACCTGACCGGCATCCCCACCGTGCACCTGGCGATGAAGGACCGGCAGGCGATCAAGGACTACGCGGCCACCGGCGGCGCCACCGCCACGATCGAGCAGGCCGTCATCACGACCACGACCCCTGCGCCGTACACCGCCGAGTTCTCCTCGCGCGGACCGATCACCGCGGCCGGCGGCGACGTCCTCAAGCCGGATGTCATCGCGCCCGGCCAGGACATTCTCGCGGCGTTCGCCCCTCCGGGCGCGAACGGGCTGGAGTTCAACGTCTCCAGCGGCACCTCGATGGCCGCTCCGCACATCGCCGGCCTCGCCGCGCTGCTGAAGGACCTGCACCCCGGCTGGTCGCCGATGGCGATCAAGTCGGCCCTCATGACCACCGGCACCGACGTCAAGGACGGGCCGGCCACCGAACCGTCGGTGATCTTCAGTCAGGGTGCCGGCCACGCCGCCCCGAACCGGGCCGCCGACCCGGGCCTCGTCTACGACAGCGGGACCGACGACTGGATCGCGTTCCTGTGCGGCACCACGAGGGGTGTGACCCAGGAGGCCTGCGACGAGCTGAAGGGCGAGGGTCACTCGTTCGACGCGAGCGACCTGAACACCCCCTCGGTCGCCGTCGGCCGCCTGCCCGGCACGCAGACGGTGACCCGCAAGGTGACCAACGTCGGCCGTTCGACCGCCACGTACACCGCCTCGATCACCGGCCTGCCCGGGATCAAGGCCGAGGTGTCGCCGGGCAAGCTGAGGCTCAAGAAGGGCGAGACCAAGTCGTTCACCGTCACGTTCACCCGCACCAGCGCGCCGCTGAACGCGTACGCGGGCGGCTACCTCACCTGGAAGGAGCACGATAAGCACGCCGTCCGCATCCCGATGGTGGTGCGCCCGGTCCAGGAGAACTGGGCGGCCTCCTACGGCGTCACCGGCGGCTCGGACTCCGGCGAGTTCGTCGTCCTCGACCCCAACGGGGAGCGGGTTTACGTGACCGGCGTCAGCTACGGCAGCTCGCCGGGGCAGCTCAGCCCGTCCATCGCCACGATCGCCTACGACGCGGCGACCGGTGTCGAGGTGTGGCGCAAGAGCTACGTCGGCCCGGCGAAGGCGTACGACGAGCCGTCCGGCCTGCGGATCAGCCCTGACGGCAGCAGGCTTTTCGTCGTCGGCGCCAGCAGCGGCACCGATTCCGGCATCGACGCCGTGACGATCGCGTACGACAGCGCCACCGGCGAGGAGCTGTGGACGCGGCGGCACACCGAGCAGGGAGCCTTCTCCGACCATGCCGGCGACGCGGCCGTCTCGCCTGACGGCAGGACGGTCTACGTCACCGGCATGACCTCGCCGGGCGAGGGTGACAAGAACGACTACTTCACGGTCGCGTACGACGCCGCCACCGGTGAGCAGTCGTGGTTCGTCCGGTACGACGGCAAGGGGTCGAGCACGGACGACGCGCGCAAGGTCGTTCTGACGCCGGACGGGTCCAAGGTCTTCGTCACCGGTCAGAGCGCCGGGCCGGAGGGCACCGGCCTGACCGACTGGGGCACCGTCGCCTACGACGCCGCCACCGGCGAGCAGCTGTGGGACGCCGGCCACAACGGCGACGACAACGGCCTCGACATTCCCTCCGCCATGGCGGTCACCGCCGACGGCAAGGCGGTCGTCGTGACGGGCGCCGGCAGCAACCCGGGAACGCTGACGGACTTCGAGACGATCGCCTACGACGCCGCCACGGGCCGGCAGCTCTGGACGGACCGTTACGACGGCCCGGCGCACGAGAGCGACACCCCGCACGACATCACCGTCGCGCCCGGCGGCACGGTGTACGTCACCGGCAACAGCACCGGTGAGGGCAGCGGAGGCGACTACACCACGATCGCCTACAACCCGGCCACGGGGGAGCGGCTGTGGCTGCAGCGCTTCGACGGCCAGGCGAAGAACGAGGACTACGCCTGGAACGTCCGGGTGACGCCCGACGGCGGCAAGGTCGTCGTCGCCGGCCAGAGCTCGGACGACCAGTCCAAGGGCACGGACTACGTGACCGTCGCCTACGACGCGGTCAGCGGCGAACCGGTCTGGACGGGGCGTTACGACGGTGAGGTCGCCGCGGCCGACGCCGCGCGCGGCCTGGCCGTCGACGCCACCGCGAAGGACGGTGTCCGGGTGTTCGTGACCGGCTCCAGCGGCACGGGCGGCACCCCGCCCAACGCCACGGAGGTGGACATGGTCACCGTCGCCTACTTCAAGCCCTGGTCCTGACCGAGGGTGTGACGGAACCCCGCGCGAGTAAGCTCGCGCGGGGTTCCGCTGACTCAGGGCGCTCGGTCCGTACGACGTGCCGACCACACGTGCTCCGCCACCGCGAGCAGGACGATGACGGCGACGACGATGACGAGATGGACGCCGTACGGCAGCGGGAGGATGGAGGGGTTGTCGGCTCGCCGGCCCAGCGCCAGCACGGTCGGGAGGGTGGCCGCGGCAACTGTTCCCGCCAGGATCAGGGTGGTCCGCACGGGCCGGGGCCGGCGGCTGATCACCGTGCCGGCGACCGCCACGCCGGGGGCGAGCAGGCCGTCGTGCACGACGAGCACCCCGCCGAACCACAGAGCCCACCCGACCAGGATGCCCTCCGTCACCAGCCCGGCCAGGCCGATGACGATCAGGGTGGCGCCGATCGCGTAGCCGACGGGCCTCATGACACCCTCACCTCCTTGACCCACTTGGTCTGCTGAACGCCCGGCCGGTTCGGCGCGATCAGGCGGACCGGGAAGCCGTGGTCGGCGTCCAGGGGCTGCCCGTTGATCCGCAGAGCCAGCAGCGTGAGCGGGTCGGTCCAGTGGGGTGGGCGGATCTCGCTGCTCCGATAGGCTCCCGCCTGTTCGAGCGACTCGACGGTGACGAAGGCGTCCGGGGAGGCGCCGGCGGACAGGAGCAGGTCGCGCAGCCGGATTCCGGTCCACTCGCACTCCACGCTCCAGCCCTCCACGCACGCGATCGGCAGGCGTACGGTGTGCTGCGGCAACGTCATGAGGTCGGCGTGGCGGAGGGACAGGGGCGTACGGACGGCACCGGTGACCAGCAACCGGTAGCTCGGGTCGGCGACCACGCCCGCCGCGGCCGCCGACCGGTTGACCGGCACTCCCTGGGGCCCGGTGCGGGGATTGCGCGGGGCGAGAACGGCCAGCCGTTCCAGCGGGGTGACCGCCTCGCCGGCGGTGACCAGGGCGGTCAGGCCGCAGGCGGCGGCAACGGTGAACAGCAGACGCCTGCGGTCCGGGTCCTCCACGCGGGTCCACAAGGTCCGCCTGACCTTGGCCCACTCGTTGGCCACGTGGATCAGGAGCGCGCCGAAGACGATGTAGGCCGTCCAGTAGTGCGCCTGGAGGAAGCCGAACGGCCACGGGTAGACGTAGGCGATGTTCAGCAGCCCGGTGACGAGTTGGAACAACGCGCCCGCCACCAGGAGCAGCACGCACAGCCGCTCGACGGCGTGTCCGGCGGAGCGGAACGGGGGCCACTGCCACAGCTTCGGGTACACCGCCCACAGCTTGGCCAGCAGCAGCGGGACCGTGGCGATCCCGCCGATGACGTGCAGCCCTTGGGTGATGCGGTAGAGGTTGACCGGTCTGGACGGCCAGAGCAGCCAGGCGGGCGGATGTTGCAGGAAGTGGCTGAACAAGCCCGTGGCGAAGGCGACGGTGAAGCTCACGCCGAGCCAGGCGCCCAGCTTGGCGGCCACCTGCTCGGAGCGCAGACGGCTGGTGAACCTGGCGGCGACGGTCTTGATGATCATTGGCGTGTTTCCGCTCGACGGGGACGACGTACGGACCAGCCGATCAGCACGGCCAGTGCGGCCGCGGCGTAGAAGGGGGTCGCGGGGCTGTCGGTGGCTGCCGGTCCGGTGGCGTAGGCGATGGCGCCTGCCAGGGCCGCGCCCAGCCATTCCCACCGCCCGTCCATGGCGGCCAGCGCGACGACGAGGAGCGCGTACCAGGAGTATCCGGGTGTGAACAGCAGCAGGAGCGAGCCGCTGACCAGCAGCGCTCCTTGCCAGGGCCGCTCCGCGTCGCCGTACCGCAGGACGGCCAGGACGACCAGGGCCAGCAGCAGGGCTGCGGAATAGGGGGCCCAGGAGTCCGGCATGAGCAACCGCAGGACCGCGTAGCGGTTGCCGCCGCCGACGTAGCGTTCCTCCTGCAGGTAGCCCGGCAGGTAGCCCGCCACCGACGCCTTCGACAACAGCACGTACGGCAGATAGGACAGCGTGACCACGAGCGTGGCGGGCACCACGACGCCGAGCAGGCGCCGCCACGCCACCCCGTTCGCCAGCACGCCTGACAAGGCGCCGGGCAGCGCCGTGGCGGGCAGCAGCTTGGCCGCGACGGCGGCCCCCAGTAACGCGCCGCGAGCGCGAACCGCGCCGAAGGCCAGTACCACCAGCAGCACGCCGAGCATGTCGACGTGCGCGTTGTTCACGGCCTCGACCGGTACGGCCGGGCACCACGCCCAGTACGCCGCCTGCCGCGCGCCCGCGAGCCGCGACAGCGCCAGCAGCGTGAGGACGGCCATCGCCCAGCCGCCGAGCTGCAGTGCTTTGTGCCGGGAGCCCTCCGGTGACAGCCAGTGGACCAGCAGGAAGTACCCCTGCGCGAGCGGAGGGTAGATCGTGGGCACGGTGGGACGGTTGATCCTGGTGCAGCCACCGCCGGGCAGCGGCCACAGGACGGGGCCCCCACAGTCGGCAGGGAAGAGCCAGTCGTCGCGCAGTCCGGCGAGCGCCGGGTCGGCGGGTGGATGGTCGTAGGGCGAGATGCCCGCCGCCTGCACCCGGCCGTCCCAGGCGTACCGGAAGGAGTCGGTGCTGCTGCTCGGGGGCGTCACCAGCCCGATCGTCGCCAGCACGATCCCGCCGACGACGACCAGGGGGCCCAGGCGCCGTTCCGGCACTCTCCGGACCCACCACACAGCGGTCGCGAACAGCGCCCAGGCCAGCAGGTACCAGCCCAGCACGGGCGGTCCCGCCACCATCCTGGTCACGACGGCCGCCAGCGCGACAAGCATCGTCCCGGCAACGAACAGGTCCCGTCTCACAGTGCGCAGCCAACCACTCCGGGCGCGGTTCGTGGCCGTCACGGCGTCCGCCGTTCGCCGTCGGTAAGAACCCTTACGAACCGAGAACGTCGCCACGGCCCGCGAGTTGGCGGATGCCGTCGGATGGCTCGTGAACGAGTGGGCCCTGTCGCCTCGAGTCCGGTCGTGGCAGAACGTCTGGTGATTTCTTTCTGCGGGGTGTCGAATGGCGTCGAGCCCGTTCGTAGTCAAGGTGAGAGGCCGGCGACGGGCCGGTCGCCACTCACCGGAGGTCCACGATGTCCGTCGTCACCGTCGCTCCCGCGCAGCCGCTGATCACCGGTGGGGCGCGCCTGGAGCGGAAGGCCCGAGAGGAGAGGACAAGGGGCGTGCACACCAGGGACCAGGAGAACGTCAGCGCCACCCTGACCGTCGCCGCGCCCGCCGCGAGGGTGCTCGCGGTGCTGGCGGACCCGGCGGCCCATGCCGCGATCGATGGCACCGGCTGGGTTCAGGAAGCTGTCGACCGGGCGCCGCTGACCGAGACGGGGCAGATTTTCCGGATGGGCATGTATCACGCCGACCATCCGGACCGTGACTACCAGGTGGTCAACAAGGTCGAGGTGCTCGACCCGCCGCGCGCCATCGGCTGGCTGACGGGGGAGGAGAAGAGCGACGGTCACCTGGAGTTCGGCGGCTGGCTCTGGCGTTACGACCTCGCGCCGCTGGGTCCGTCCGAGACTGAGGTCACGCTCACCTACGACTGGTCGGCGGTGCCGCAGGCCATCCGGGAGTACATCCAGTTCCCGCCGTTCGGCCCCGAGCATCTCACCAACTCGCTGCACCACCTCGCCGAGCTTGTCGCGGCCGCAGGCCGGTGACAGGCGCGGACAGCTCACCGCTGCCGAGGCCGCCGAACGTCAGGCGGCGCATCCGGGCTCCAGAAGTCCGACGGCGATGAGTTCCGCCGTGGTGTCTGGTCTGCATCGACACACCCGATCAACCCCGCAATCGAGGAGAGCATCATGCCCGCCACCTACACCTTCGATGTCTTTTCCAGCCTTGACGGCTTCGGCGCTGCCGGCGGCGACTGGACCGGTTACTGGGGCAAGCAAGGCCCCGAACTCCTGAACCACCGCCTCGCCCTGTACGGCGAGGAGCAGCAGATGGTCTTCGGGGCCAACACGTATCGGGCGTTCGCGCGGATGCTGGCCTCGAGCACCGAGGAGTCCGAGGTGCGCGACCCATGGGTCACCCGGATGAGGAGCCTGCCGGCAACGGTGGTGTCGACCACCCTGGAAGGACCCCTCGACTGGCCGGACGCGACCGTCGTGAGCGGTGACGCCGTCGATGTCGTCGCGCGGCTCAAGGAGAAGTCCGAGGTGCCGTTGCGCTCGCACGGCAGCCTGTCGATGAACCGGGCGCTGATGGCCGCCGGCCTGGTCGACCGCGTCCAGGTGACGCTCTTCCCGGTGATCACCGGTCAGACCGGACTGGACCCGATCTTCCAGGGTGCGGCCGACTTCGACCTCGAGCTGATCGAGAGCCGGACGCTCGACGGCAACATCCAGGAGCTCATCTACCGGCCCACCCTGCACGTCTGAGTCCGTCCACGCCCGTTCGGATCGCTCGCCACGAGCAGGCCGTACTCGCCTCGGACGGGGCGAGTACGGCCGAGCGACCTCCCGGAGCAACTCACATCTTTGGTGTGTATCACCCTGTTCGGCCTCCCTAGTGTTGACCTCATGACGACCGTGACACCGTTCTTCTTCGTCGACGTCTTCGCGGAGCGCCCGCTGACCGGTAACCCGCTGGCGCTGGTGCCGGACGCGGACGGACTGACTGCGGACCAGATGCGCGACATCGCCCGCGAGTTCAACCAATCCGAGACCACCTTCCTGTTGCAGCCCACCCGACCGGGGGCCGCGTGGCGGTTGCGGTCGTTCACTCCGATCGGCGCCGAAGTCGACGGTGCCGGGCACAACGCGCTCGGCGCCTGGCTGTGGCTCGCCGACCAGGGACTGACTGGAGAGGAACCGTCCCGGACACTGATGCAGGAGATCGGCGGGGACGTGCTGCCGGTCGAGGTCGTCCGCCAGGCCGGACGAGGCGTCCGGATCGTGATGGAGCAGTCCTCACCCGTGTTCGGGCCCGTAGTGGAAGACGCACATCGCCTCGCTGCCGCACTCGGACTCAGGCCCGAAGACCTTTCCACCGGTCAGCCGGCGCAGGTCGTCTCCACGGGAGTCGCCCATTTGCTCGTCCCGCTGGCCGATCGCCGGGCTGTCGACGTCACCGCCGCCGAGACGCGGGCCTTGGCGGCGATCCTGGCCGAGGTGGGCGCCGAAGGCTGCTACGTCTACACCAGCGCACGCGGGGAGCCCCAGGCGGACGCCTACAGCCGGTTCTTCAATCCCACCGTGGGCATCGTCGAGGATCCGGCCACCGGCACGGCCGCGGGTCCGCTCGCCGCCCTGCTCGCCCGTACCCAACGGGTCGACGGGGGTCTGGTCGTCATCGAGCAGGGCCACAAGCTCGGGCGGCCCAGCCGGATCCAGGTCGAGGTCGACGGCGACCGCGTACGGATCTCCGGGTCCGGGATCATCACCGCTCGCGGGGAGCTCAGGCTCGCCTGAAGCCCCGAGAACCACATGACGCCCGTGTCGCGGGCCAGAATCGGGTGGCACATCCACGCAGCGGCCGGAGGAGGTGTTCTTGATCTGCCCCGCGTCGCTCCCGCCGGGCGGGGCGCCGTGCTGCCGCCGTCGAGCGCGTTGAGCACCGCGGTGTAGACCCTCTCCGCCCCCGAAGGGGGACGGCCGGAAGACACCGCGGAGCCGGATCGTCGTCGTGTTGGTGGCGGTCTCGGGGCGTTACGGGTGACCTCGGTTGATCGGGGTCTTGTGCACGACGCCGACCGAGACCTTCACTTCGGCGGCGATGGTGCGGATGGATTCTCCGTGCTCGCGGCGGGCCAGGATCGCGGCGCGCTTGTCGGCATCGACCACCGGACGGCGGCCGCCGACCCGGCCACGGCGACGGGCTGCCTCCGTCCTTGGTCTTGCGGCCGATGTCGCGGCCCCCGTCCTCCGGCAGGGCCAGGGCCAGATCCAGGTCAGGGAGCGTTCGGTGTGCTCGCCGGCCGCGATGCCCTCCAGCGCCTTGACCGCGATCCCGCGCTGGAACAGGTCGTTGAGGACAATGAACCCTTCCAGGAGGTTGCGGCCGAGGCGGTCGACCTCCTGGACGGTCAGCGTGTCGCCGTCGCGGACGTGGGACAGCGCCTCCAGCAGCGCAGGCCGGTTCTCGGTGGCGAGCTTGCCGCTGATCTTCTCCTCGAACACCTTCCAGCAGATCGTGTCGAGGGCGTCGTGCTGCCGCCGGGTCTTCTGCGGCACAACCGGGCGTGATCCTCGCTCCTGCCCGCCACTCAGTCGAGGCAGAACTCGTTGCCCTCAACGTCCTGCATGACCAGGCAGGACTCGTTCACCTCGTCGGCGGGCAGGAGCCGCAGGCGTTGCGCGCCGAGCGGGATCAGCCGCGCGCATTCGGCCTCAAGGGCCGCCAGGCGTTCCTCACCCACCAGCCCGGTGCCGACCCGCACGTCAAGGTGCAGCCGATTCTTGACGACCTTGCCTTCGGGAACGCGCTGGAAGTACAGCCGCGGCCCCGCGCCCGAGGGATCACTGCATGCGAACCATGAGTCCCGCTGCTCAGGCGGCAGCGTGCGATTGAAGTCGTCCCAACTGGCGAAGCCCTCCGGTGGCGGCGGTGCGACGTACCCCAGCACCTCGCACCAGAAACGACCGACGCGCTCAGGTGACGCGCAGTCGAAGGTGACTTGAATCTGCCTGACGGATGCTCCCACGGACCAATACTCCCATAAGTTGCCATACGTCCCGGACCGCCACTCGGAACGTCGGACGGACCACGCCATCGCCAGGGTCGATCACGGCGACCGTTCTTGATCGCGCACGACGCTTTCCCCAGGGTGTCGGGATTGCACCGCGTGTAGACACGCGCTGCGCGCGCCCGATGAAGGCGTGGGAGGCAGGAAGCCGATCGGCAGGCGGCGGCTGCTTGGTCTTCCTCGCCAAGGACCGTCCACGGACAGCGCAGGCTGAGCGGCAGGTGGGTGCTCCGGAATGGCGGGCATCCGGGCTTGGTGCCCACCTGTTCGTCGGCGCCGTGTGAGCGATCGCTCTTGTCGGTCTGTGGTCGTCGAAGACCGAGCGTTACAGGGCTCAGGCGATGGCCGTAGCGAGCTCATCGCCTGGTCGGCCGTTTGTTCGGGCCAATCTCCGATCTCCTACCGGTTCTTGCCCAGCCACGCCTCCAGAGTCAGCATCTCCGGGTACCGCTCGCGGAGAGCGGCGATATTGGCCTGGTACCCCTTCCCGTTCAACCAGTCGAACATGTTCGCCATCTCCTCTGCCTCGGCCCGCAGCTCCTCGACCGGCTGCCGCTCGAAGCGGGTCGCAATGCCGTCGATCTTGGTGAACACCTCGGCGATCTGCCGCACGCTCAGCTCGTCACCGGCGATCTCCATCTTCTTGCCGATGAACTCGGCCGGCTTGTCGAACGCGTCCGCGGCGATCCGGCCGATGTCGACCAGCGCGATCATCTGCAGCGAGGCGTCCGCGTCCAGCGCGATCGAACCGACTCGCTCGCCGTTCTCCGCCTCCGGCACCATGTACAGCCAGTTCTCCATGAAGAACACCGGCCGCAGCACGGTCGCGGGCACGCCGATGGCATCGATGTGCGCCTCGATCTCCGCCTTGGTCTCGAAGTGTGCGACGCCGGACTTGCGCCCGGCGGCGCCGACGGAGCTGTAGACCAGGTGCGTGACGCCCGCGGCTTCGGCCGCGTCGGCGACGTTCTTGCCCTGCCGCACCTCGATCGCGGGGTGTGGGTCGGTCAAGTCGGCGGGCTGCACGCTGAAGACGCCGTGCACGCCCCGCGCTGCCGCGCGCAGCGACTCGGGGTCGTCGAGGTCACCGGTGACCAGTTCCGCGCCGAGCGCCTTGAGTTCCTTGGCTCCCTGCTGGTCCGGGTCACGGACGAGGGCGCGCACCGCCCAGCCGTCGTGGAGCAGCCTGCGGGCAACGGCGCCGCCCTGGCCGCCAGTCGCGCCCGTGACCAGGACGGTCCTGTTGTTCGACACTGCGAGTTCCTTTCGTCGATGTCATGGTGAAGCCGGTTCCGGCGGAAGCCGGCGGGGGTGGGGGCATGCTTGCGCCGATCAGGGGCAGCCCCGCGAGCGGTCGGACGTTGGCGGCAGCAGGCAGGTCACGCGGAGTGAGCCGGATGACGTACCACCCCGGTGACCTCGTGGCTGCGCGACAGTGCCTCAACCACTCGGCTGCCCACGTTTCCGACCGCGGTGACACGCGTAGTTCTCAGCTCCCTCGGACACCTCGACGTTCCAGCGCCCACAGCACGAACATCCCGCAGGCCAGCACGCCCCCCAGGACGCTCACTGCCGTCCAGCCGCCACGCACCCACGCCACCGCGGCCAGCGCCGAGCCCGCGGCACCGCCGGCGAAGAAGGCCGTCATCAGCGCGGAGTTGAGCCGGTTGCGGACCTCCGGGCGTAGTGCGTAGATGACGTTCTGGTTGCTGTTGAGCACGGCCTGGTGCGCCATGTTGAGGACGATCACCCCGCCGAGGAGCCACCCCAGCGAGCTCTCGCCCGCGCCGATCAGCAGCCAGGACGCGGCAAGCGCGGCGCTGCCGATCGCGGTGACCCGTTGCACGTAGCCGCGGTCGGCCAGCCGGCCGGACACCGTCGTTGCCACCGTGCCCACCGCCCCCACCAGCCCGAGCAGCCCGATGGCCCCCTCGGACCAGCCGTACTCCGGGCCGGCGAGCAGGAAGGTCACGGACGTCCACAGCACGTTGAACGATGCGAGCGACAGGGCGGCGATGCCGGCCCGCCACCGCAACACGGGCTCATGGCGGAACAGCGCGATCGTCGAGCGCAACAGAGCCGGGTACGACAGCCCGATCGGGGTGTGCAGCGGCGGTAGAAAGCGCCACAGCAGCACTGTCACCCCGGCGACGAGGATCGCGCTCACCCAGTAGACCGTCCGCCAGCCACCGAGTTCGGCGAGCCCTCCCGCGACCGTACGGGACAACAACGCGCCCAGCATCAGCCCGCTCGTCACCGTGCCGATCACTCGGCCACGCTGCGCCGGTGCCGCGAGCGTAGCGGCGTACGGCACCACGACCTGGGCCGCCACCGAGGTCAATGCGGTGAGCACGGTTCCGGCCAGCAGCAGCGCTCCGTTGGGCGCGGTCGCCGAGACCAGCAGGAACACCGCAGTGGCCGCGTACAGCATGACAGCGAGCCTGCGGCGTTCCACCAGGTCACCGAGCGGCACGAGGAGGATCAGCCCCAGCCCGTAACCGACCTGCGCGGCCGTCACGATCATTCCGGCCATCGTGGTGCTGAGCTGTAGTTCCCGGCCGAGCAGGTCCAGCAGTGGCTGGGCAAAGTAGTTGTTCGCCACCGAAATCCCCGTCGCCGCGGACATCAGGAGCAGCAGCCCGCGGCTCAGCGGCGCCACCGTCTGACGCCTCGGCGGCCTTGTGGTGTGTCGTGAGGCGGGGAGCGCCTGATCCGGCTGCGTTCGTCATGCCCCTAGCCTCGGACATCGACGATCAATGAGTCCAATGCATGTTTGTCACGCCAGCGATCGTGATTCAAGATGAACCCGTGGAGCTACAGCAGATGCGCTATGTGGTCGCCGTGGCGGAGACGGCGAACTTCACCCGTGCCGCCGAACGTTGCCGGGTCGTCCAGTCCGCACTGAGCCACCAGATCGCCCGGTTGGAACGAGAACTGGGTGCCCGGCTCTTCGACCGCACCAGCCGCCGGGTCACACTCACCCCCGCCGGCGAAGCGTTCCTGCCCGCTGCCCGGCAGGCTCTCGACGCCGCCGAACGGGCGCGCGCCGAGGTGGCGGCGGCCTCGGGAGAGCTTCGCGGCCGGCTCGCCATCGGCACCATCCCCACCGTCACGGCCGTCGACCTGCCGGGCGCGCTGAAGAGCTTCCACGTGCGCCATCCGCAGGTGCGGATCACTCTGCGCGTGGGTTCGAGCGACGAGCTGGCCGAACAGGTACGGCAGAGCACGCTGGACATCGCGTTCCTCGGGCTGCCGCCGAACGTGCAGCCGAAGGGCGTCCGGGGGCGCGCCCTGGCGCAGGGTGAGCTGGTCGCGGTGGTGGCGCCCGGCCACCCGCTGGCCGACGCGGCCGACGTGGATCTGCGCCGGCTGTCGAGCGAGGTGTTCGTGGACTTTCCCGCCGGTACGGCCGCGCGCGCTCAGTCGGACGAGGCGTTCGCCGCTGCCGGCGTCAGCCGTGAGGTCGCCTTCGAGATAACGAACGCGGACCTCCTGGCGCGGCTGGTCCGGCTGGGTCTGGGCATCGGCATGATGCCCGCCGCCTTCGCACCCGAACTCCGTGATGTGCACGTCGTCGAGCTCCGTGATCCACCCACCCGGGTGGAGCACCTGATCTGGAGCCGCCTGCGCACCTCACCGGCCGCCGCCGCGTTCCTGGACGTTTTGCACATCTCGGCAGACCAGAGACGCGAGGGGCGGAAGACGGAAGGTACGGATCCACGACAGGTCCCGCCCCAGGGATCACCAGAATCCGCTTAGTCCGAATCACAGCGCGCTACCAACGCTCATGATCACACGGATTCGTGATCGGGCCGGATGTGTGGCAGACCTGCCGGGAGCCGGATCTCCAGCATGCTTCCGGCCGGGGCGGCTGTTTCATGGGCGGACATCGTCTTGAGCCGCTGATCGTTGCGGAGCCTCTGACCTGGGCGGCCTCGTTGGAGACGGTGTCCGCAACGAGGCCGCACACGGTCTGGGCAACGCCGGTCAGCAGGGGCCGATCGCTACCGAAGAGCGGCTCGTGGGAGCACCGCTACCCGCCGCACCCTGAACACTGAGCCGGAACCCGGCCCCACCATGTCCTGACACACCCTCACCCGGCACGTTGACCACGGCACTCGGAGTCTTCACGTCCGAGGTCAGCCCTGGGCTTGCCGCCCGTTCGCTGCCTCGGCGACGACGGCCGCGATTCGGCTGGCCCGCGTTGCCGGCCGCGCCGCGCTGACGATCCACCACAGCATCTGCTTGCGGGCGCTCGGGGGAAAGCGGTCCCAGTTGGCTCGTGCTTGAGGGTGTTGGTCGAGCGAGGTGGCGAGGTCGGCGGGTTCTTCGAGGTCTTCGACTTGGTCGGAGATTGTCCACCATCCGCTCGCCTTCGCCGCGTCGATCGCAGCTCGCCCGGCGTCCGTCATGAGGCCGCGCCGTTCCATTTCGGCGGCGCGCTGGCGGTTGAGCCGGGACCAAGGGCTCCTGGCTTTTCGGGGGGTGATCAGCTGGAGGCCACGGTCGTCGTCGAGGAGTTTGGCGGTCGAATCGATCCACCCGAAGCAGATCGCTTCTTCGACTACTTCGGGGTAGGGGCATCGTGGTCGGCCGGTGCCGGTGCGCCACGAGCACAGCCACACGCCGCGGGTCGACGTGTGGTTGTGCTCGAGCCACGATCGCCATTGTGGCCGAGTCTCGACGTGGTAGATCGGGTGGTCGAACCTCCACGTGGCGGGGTGCTCGGACGCCGACGGACGGGTTTGCGCAGAGGTCACGTATGTCTTCGGTGTCGAGCGGAACGGCCACTTCATGGATGCCAGCCTGTCATATCGCGGTCAGGTGGCATCCTGCTGTTCCCGCCACTTCACCATCGCTTGGTTCGTTTCTTCCGGCTTCTCTTGCTGGATCCAGTGACCGCAATCAAGGCTGACCACCTCCACGTTGGGCACGAACTCCGCCAGGTTCTCAACCCGTGAGACCACATCCCTGTCGCCATAGATCATGAGTGCGGGCTGTCGGATGATCGGGTCCACTTCCGCCAGAAGGTGCCAGTTGCGGTCAACGTTCCGGTACCAGTTAATGCTCGCCGTGCCATCACCTACCTCAACACGCACCTGATCCAGATGGTGTTGCTTGATCCCGCCTGGAAGAAGCAGCTGAGCCCGGCCGATCGGCGGGGACTGACCGCCCTGTTCTGGTCGCATCTGCACCTGTACGGACGCTTCGAGCTCGACATGAACCGGCACCTGGAGTTGGGAGTCACCGGAAGGCGAGAAAACGGGAAGGTGGTGCGCCGGCTCTTCGCCCCTCATGGTGTGCGTCAGGGGGTGTCGGCTGGCTTCCAGGCGGCGAGTGCGTGGTCGGTGAGCAGGCCGTGGCGTAAAACCCTGCGACTGCGCATGTGCTGCTCGGCGCACAGCTGTGGATTGGTCATGCCCGCCGACACCTCTGACATCAGGGTGGCCGGCAACAGGTCGTGCAGCCCGATTACTTTCCGGCCAGCTCGGCTACCACCGGAGCGAGCGTGTCGGCGAAGTCGGCGCCGAAGACGAAGTAGGAGAAGCCGATCTCCTCGCGCCGCCGCTGGATCTCTTCGGCGGCCGCCGCGGGGTCATCTGGAAGTACGGCCAGTGAGTCCGCCGCGTGAAGTGCAGCAGGGTTGGTGTCGGGGGACGCCATGAACGGCGCGACATTGTCGCCGATCACCGCCACGTGCTGCGCGAGTTCGACGTCTCGGATGGCGCGGAAGTCGCGTACCACCTGTGTGATTTCGCCCCGGTCCTCTCCTGGCATTAGTGCGAAGGCGACCGTGTCTGCCAGGTCGGCCGCCAGTGCCTGGGCCTTTGGCCCGCGTACGGCCATCACCACCGGCGTGTGCACGTCGGGGCCGTCGAGATCTCGCAGCGCCGTGACGGTCTCCCGCATCTGGGCCAGCCGCTCGCTCGGGGGTACGACAGGCAGTCCCAACTCGCGGAGTTCGTCCTCGATGCCGGGCCTGCCGGTGCCGATGCCCATCTCGAAGCGACCGCCGGTGAGCACCGACAGCGAGTGCGCTTCCCAGGCGGTGCTCCAAGCCGGGCGCAGCGGGGAGGCATACACCCACGTGCCCACCCGCAGGTCGGTAAGGGCGGCCGCGACGGCCAGCGTGGGGGCAGGCGCCGGCTGCCATCGCGGGACATCGGGCATCAGCAGCGTGGAGTAGCCGCTGTCGGAGATGAGGCGCACCCGGTCTCGCCACGTCGGCAGATCTGTATTGAGCGGGGCAACGACCCCGAATCGGAAGGGCCTGGTTCCGCCGTTTGCCGTCGAATCGGTCATCGTTCCTGTCCTCATCAGTAGGAGGGATGGGGTTTGTTGCTTCACATGCTTCGGTCAGTTGTCTGTGCGGGTGCCTGACCGCGCGATAGACCTGGCCCGTTACTTCGCATAATCGTGGAACCCTTTTCTTCGGGCTCCATGGTCGGCGTCTCACCCCTACTACGAACGCCGCTGCCCCGATCCGACACCTCCTCCCAGAAAATTCTGGCGAGGATCTCGGCAGCCGCTCATCAGCGATCCGACAACGCGACGGTTTGGGACGACTGCGCTTCACCTCTCCATGCGCGCCACTGCCGACGGACTCTCAGCCCGTCGTATTCGGCGTAAGGCTTTAGCCCCACCTGGGAGCGGCGCTGGTCACTCGCGGTCCTCGATGGGTGCGGGGCGAACCCGCCTTCGGCGGTCTGCTGTGACTAGGTGCCGTACACCTGAGGACGTCCTTAGCCCACCCGTACTCGATCGACCAGGTACGCGAGCTGTCGCGCAGCCGCCTGCCCTCGGGCGACGGCATCGCGCAGCAGAGGCAGGCAGCGGCGCTGGAAGTCGCGATCGCGGTCGGCGTGCTGAGCCAGCAACCAGGCCGCCTGGGCGGCGCGTTCTCTGCTGGCCAGGTCGATCACGGCGAAGCTGGCCAGGACCTCTTTGAGCTCGGCGAACGGCCCGTCGGTCGCCACCACGCCGTCGGGGCTCTTGCGGACGGTGGTGCTGACCACCGGGTGGCCGAGGTTCTCGCGGCTGACGAATTCGCCGGTGGCGATCAGCTCCAGCTCGAACTTCTGGTACGCGGCGAACGCGGCCAGCGCCTCCTCGGACGGAATGCCGGCGGTCGCGGCGTCCCAGGCGGCGGCCGGGTGTAGCTGAGCAACGGTCTTGGTGTGTAAGTTGGCGACTTGATGTGCGCCTTGTCGCTAGGTTCAAGCACAAGGAGTGGGGTCGTGATTACGAGTTGTCGGGCAATGCCCTCAACGGGCGGATGCCTGTTTCCAGGCTGAGATCGTTGCGTCAGCCCAACGCATGACTCGATCCTCATGCCCTTCCGCAGGAAAGCTGCCTTCCGCAGCGACGTCCTGAATCGTCACGGCATACCTCGTGGGTGGACTGATCGTCTGGGGGATCGGCGGCGTCCCTGGAAAGTCGTCGGCTGTGGGGGCCCCGCCCTCCGAACCGATGGGAGTTGCGTTGCCGGGCGCGCTGAGCCATGAATGTGAGCGCGTCAGTGCCCTGCTGCAGGTAAGCGTGTAACAGCGCCCAGTAAAATGCGGTGGCCCCGCTGTCTATGCGTGTCGGGTGCTGGAAGAAGTAGCACGCCACCGAGACGGCGTGCAGAGGCGCCCACGGCGGCCGTCCTGAGTAGTCGCACACGAGCAATGCGCGGAACAGAGTCTCGCACGAGTCCGTCCCAGCCCCGCATTTCTCGCAACTGGGCGCTGTCTTCTCCTCCTGGAGCCACTCTTTCTCGGTGCGCTAACGCCGCGCAACGCGATTTCCGGATACGACGATCTCGTTGGGTGGGGCGTGAAGCGACTATTTCTGAGCGGTGAGCGCCGTCAGCGGCGTGTCATTCCGTTGCGATGACCTCGTTGACGGCCGGCCGCCTGCGCGGTGGCGGGCCAGGGCTCTGGGGATGGGCACCACGTTGTACAGCATGTTCGCCGGCGTGATCGCCGGGCTGGGCACGCTTAGGACGCTGAGCTGGACCGGCAGCAGAAACACCGCACCCGACACCCCAACCGGAGCGGCGAAAACAGCGATCACCAACCCCGCGCCGAACCCCAGCAGGTCGCCCTGCCAGCTCATGCGGGGATTGCAGAGACGGCGGGGGCCGTGGCGGCCTCCTCGGCCAGGACCCGGTAGACGCCGGCCACCGAAGGCTGCCGGCCCTTGTTCTTCCCCGCCGGGATGACCAGCTTGCGGGCGATGTCCGGCACGGCCACCCCGCGAGCCGGCAGCGTCCGGGCACAGGCGATCATGTCGTCATCGAACACCCTCGGCCGCCCGCCGTGGCGGCCGCGCTCGCGCGCGGAAGACTGACCCTCCAGCGACTTCTCACACACATACTCCCGTTCCGACTCCGCCATGCCGGCGAAGAAGGCGAACAGCGCTGCGCCATGCCCGGAGGGGTGGTAGATGCCCTGCAGCGGGCGTGACGGCGCAGCTCCTCGGCGATCGCCAGCAGTTCTGCGGCACCACGGCCCAGGCGCTTCATCTCGTGCACCGTGAACATCACCCGTTGATGCGGCACAGCGGTCTTGATCGTGCGCGCGTACTCCATCGCCTTGGCGAACTCGGGCCGCACCTTGATACGCGTGCTGATCTTCTCGGCGAAGATCGGTTCACAGCCCGCCTCCTCAGGGCACCGAGCTGACTGTCCAGCTCCTGCTGCACCGGGCATACCCGACCCGGGTCGGCCTGGCCGCGACCGACGGCGCCACGGTGTCCACCGCCGGCCCGCCTGCCAGACGCGGCCGGGCCCGCGCTCGGCAGGAATGCGCACCTCCAGCTCGGTACGCAGCTGCGGCACCAGCATGAGGTACTTGGGCGCGACTCTGCCGCCCCGCGTTCGGCAGGTGCTGCCCGCGGGCGCCTCACACATTGGGCCATCGAACTGTTCGACGGCGGCGGCCGGAGCCACGAGCTCGGTTATGTCGCAAAACCTATCGCAGGCCCTGTTCTGCGAGACAGGTTTGCGAGAGGTTCTGAGAACGAAGATCGGCAACAAACCGGACATGAGCCGGGCAGTCCTCAGGTCTCGCAGATCTGGTCATTTCTGCGAATCGCGCCCTTTGCGATCCACGGGATGGGCCGGGCACGAAGGTTGCCAAGACAGGTGGTGACCTTGGAGGCTCTCCTTGCCGACGCGTGCGACCTTCCAGGAGTGCTCTGTGATCAACGAGGATCTGTCCGAGCCGGAACTCGCCCTCTGGGAGGCGTTTCCCACAGCGCGTCATGTGGATCTTCCTGGCGCCCCCGTTCGGGCTGCGATCATCGCAAGGATGTTGCTCGGTGCCCGGGAACGCGTTGCAGGGCAGACGCCCGGCATGCACCTGTCCGGCGCCCGGATCGCGGGCCGATTGGACCTGTCGTACGCCGAGGTACAGCATCCTCTGATCTTGACCAACTGCGAGTTCGAGGAAGCGCCGGTCTTCACCGGAGCCCGCACCGGCCTGGTGGACCTCGCGGCCTCCCAGGCGCCCGGACTGCAGGCTGTAGACGCTGTGATCGGCGGGGCACTGCGCCTGGAAGGCTGCGAGATGGCCGGCCCGATCCAGCTTGCCGGGGCCCATGTGTCCGGGACGCTGAATCTCAGCGGCGCAGCGATCCACGCACTTCAGGCTGTCCATGCCGACGGCCTGATTGTCGACCGTGATCTTCTGTGCGCGAACGCCGTCATCGACGGAGAGTTACGCGTTGTTGGCGCCAGGATAGGCGGGACGATGACCCTCGATGGCGCACGGGTCGGGCGGTCAGGCGGCTTCAGTCTCACCGCCGAGGGGGTCGTCATCGACGGCGGGTTGTCGTGTGCCCGCGGTTTCCGCTCCTGGGGGGAGCTGAGCGTGCAGGACGCCCGGATAGGGCGCCGGTGCGTCTTCAGCGGAGCCCAGCTGTCCAACCCGGACGGCATCGCCCTGAACGCGGAGAGACTCAGTGTCGAGGGCGGACTGCGCATCGATGACGGCTTCTCGGCCGAAGGTGAAGTCCTTCTGCGCGGAGCCCGTGTGGCCGGTTCGCTCCGTTTCGCGCAGGCGCGCCTCGCTAATCCGGAAAGACGCGCGCTGAATGCGCCGCTGATGGAGATCGGCAGCGGACTGCGGCTCACACCAGGTTTTGTGGCGAACGGAGAGGTCTTTCTGGACTCCACCCAGGTCCGCGGATCGGTCAACCTCGACGGCGGGACGTTGTCCAACCCGGGTGCGACGGCGCTTTCCCTGCGTCGGCTGGGGGTCACGGGCAGGCTCAGCTGCAGCGAAGGCTTCCGTGCCGACGGGGAGATCGTGCTCGTCAACGCCCGAATCGAGGGCAGCTTGGAGTTTCACGGTGCCGCCCTCAGTAATCCCGGCGGGCGAGTTCTGTCCCTATGGGAGGTGATTGCGGGCGGGGGCATCGACTGCTGCGAAGGCTTCGCGGCCACGGGAGACGTCTCGATCAGGAACTCCCAGATCGCCGCCACACTGTGCCTTGCGGAGACCACCATCGACGGTGACCTTCACCTTCGTGGTGTAGATACGGCTTCGCTGAAGATCGGGCCCCAGACGGAACTGCTGCGGGCCGTCGACCTTCGCCACAGTCGGGTCGGCGTGCTCGATGACGCTCCCAGCCGGTGGCCTGCTCACGTCCTGATGAACGGTTTCACCTATGACAGCCTGGAGGCTCCCCTGCCTGTCCGGGAGCGACTTGACTGGCTGGCCAGGGAGGCCTACCAGCCTCAACCCTATGAGCAGTTGGCCGCCGTCTACCGCCGGCAGGGTCACGATGAGGCTGCTCGCGACGTGCTGCTGGCCAAACAGCGTCGCCGCCGCTCGGGGCAGCGGCTCGGGGCGCGGCTGTGGGGATACGTGCAGGACTGGACCGTCGGGTACGGCTACCGACCCTTCCGCGCTGCGCTCTGGCTCGCCGCCCTTCTCCTTATCGGCACGGTCGTTTTCACCGCCCACCAGCCACCGGCCTTCAAGCCAGGCGAGGCTCCCCTCTTCAACGCCTTCCTCTACACCCTGGACCTGCTCCTCCCGATCATCAGCTTCGGACAGGAGAGCTTCTTCGGCCCGCGCGGCGCACAACAGTGGCTCGCCGCGGCGATGATCACTGCAGGGTGGATCCTCGCAACGACCATCCTGGCAGGCCTCACTCGCGCACTCTCGCGCCAATAACGCGACCACAAGCGGCCACCTTGACGCCCTCTCAGCAGCCACTGACAGGGTGATCTACCTAGGAGCTTTGCCCCGGGTGACGCGGACCTGAGCAGGAGGCCGCATGAGCAGGCACGTTATGGCCCTCAATCATGGCAAACAGCCGTCGTCGCCGAACCGTCGTCAAGATCGACTCTCTAGCGCCAAGATCCGGTCCGATCCTCCCCGGAGGCCAGCAGCCGGTCGACCAACCCGTCGAGGTAGTCAGGGGTGAGCGGGCCCGCGCCGAACAGGACGCGCATGTAGATCGGCGCCAGGAGATGGTCCAGCACCTCCAGTACGTCAGGCGGGTCCTCGCCGCGGCCGCGGGCGCGGTCGAGCATGGCCTGCAACTGCCTGGTGCGGTCGGCCAGGAGCTCGTCGCGCGCCTGAAGGCCCTGCTGACCCTCACCTGACAGCGCGATGGTCAGCCGCACCAGCGCCAGGCCGTCGGGCCCGGTGACCTCGCGGGCCACGTTGGCGGCGTGGGCCCGCAGGTCGCCGGCCAGGCTGCCGGTGTCAGGCATCGGCGACCGCGCGTTGAGCCGGGTCAGCAGCACATCGCCGAGCAGGGCTTGGAGGTTGCCCCACCGGCGGTAGAGGCTGGTGTCGGCCACGCCCGCGCGGGCCGCGATGTCGCCGACGGTGAAGTTTCCGTAGCCGCGCTCCCTGACCAGCTCGGTAACGGCCTGGTGCACTGCCGCGCGGACCCGGGCGCTGCGCCCGCCGGGCCGCCTGGCCCGCCCCTGCTCATCCATACCCCCACCTTAACGCAGTCGAGACTTGCGTTAGATCCTATGAAGGCCTATGTTAACGCAGCCACGAACTGCTTTTAGGAAGGATGTACGTGAAAGCGTTGCTCACCCTGACCTGTGCAGGTCAGTTCATGGTGCTGCTCGACAACACGATCGTCGGCGCCGCCCTGCCCGACATGCAGCAGCGGCTCCACACCGGGCTGACCGGCCTGCAGTGGATCGTCGACGCCTACGTGCTGCTGGTGGCCATGCTGCTGCTGTCGGGCGGCGTCTTCGCCGACCGGTTCGGCCGCAGGCGGGTGTTCCTGGCCGGGGTGGTGGTGTTCACGGCCGCGTCGGTGGTGTGTTCGCTCGCGCCCTCGATCGGCTGGCTGATCGCCGGGCGGGTGCTGCAGGGCGTCGGGGCCGCGGCGCTGAGCCCCGCCTCACTGGCGCTGCTCGCCGCCGCGTATCCCGCCCCGAGAGAGCGCGTCAGAGCGATCGGGTTGTGGGCCGGGTTCAGCGGCATCGGCCTGGCCGCCGGACCGCTGGCGGGCGGGATCCTGGTGGAGTCCTTCGGCTGGCCCGCCATCTTCCTGGTCAACGTGCCCATCGGGGCGGTCCTGCTGCTGGCCGGGCTGCGCGTGCTGGGGGAGTCCCGCAACCCGAGCGCGCCGCCGATCGACGTCCCGGGCACGGTCCTGTCCGTCGCGGCCGTGGGCGCTGTGACTTACGGCCTGATCGAGGGCGGTTCCCGAGGCTGGACCTCGCCGGTGATCCTGGGCAGCCTCGCCGCCGGACTGGTGCTCCTGGCCGCGTTCGTCGTGGTCGAGGCTCGTGTGCCGACGCCGATGCTGCCGCTCCGGCTGTTCCGTCAGCGGCTGTTCACGGTGTCGAACACGGCGATGGTCGTGGTCGGGTTCGCGCTGATGGGGTCGTCGTTCTTCTTCTCCCAGTTCTTCGTCTACGTCCAGGGCACTTCGATCCTGGTCGCCGGGCTGCAGACCCTGCCCGTCTCGCTGGCCATGGTGATCGTCAGCCCGTACGCGGGTCGGTTCGCGGCCAGGTACGGCTTCCGTGTCGTCGTCAGCATCGGCCTGGCGCTGGCCGGGCTGGGGCTGCTGGCGCTGGGCTTCGTCCACGCCGACACCGGCTACGGGAACGTGTGGTGGCGGCTGGCGGTCGTCGGCATCGGGTTCGCTCTCACCATGTCGCCGCTGACCGGGGCCGCCATCCAGGCGGTCAGCCCGCAGGAGGGCGGCCTCGCCTCGGGCGTCAGCAGCACCACCCGGCAGATCGGCGCGGTGCTCGGCGTGGCGGTGCTCGGGGCGATCGTTCACACGCGGGAGTCCGGCGGAGCCTCCTTCGAGTCCGGCCTCAACAGCGCTTTCCTCACGGCGGGTGCCGCGACGCTGGCCTGCGCCGTGTTCACCGGCCTGTGGCTGACCGCGGCCCGGACGCCGAGGGGCGTCCGGGCCGAACCGTCAGGAGGCCAAGCAGTCGGTGAGCGGCCGCTGACAGCTCCTCCCGGTCGGCCCAGGTCTTGAGCCGCTTGGCGTAGGCCTGCTGGGTCAACCCGCAGCCTTTCGGTGCGGCCTGTCTGGATGACGGCTCTGTCGCAGATTCGGTGGCGACGGAAGGTAGGAGAGCGGCACGCTGAGTTGTGGTCGATCCGACGTTCCGATCGAGACGCCGGGCGCTGATGATGGTGCGCGTCCGCCGCCTGGCCTGTCCGACGCACGGCTGTCGGCAGACCTTCCGGGAACAGGTGCCTGGCGTGCTGGAACGCTATCATCGCCGCACGTCGCGTCTGGGCGCCCGGGCCGGCGCGGTGGTGCGTGAGCTGGCCGGCCGCGCCGGTACACGGATGTTGGCCGCACTGGCCGTGCGCTTGTCGCGGCATACCGCGTTGCGTCAGCCGCTGCCACCGTTGCGGGTGCCCCGCGTGCCGGGTGTGGACGACGTCGGGCTGCGCCGGCGTCATCCCTACGCCACCGTGCTCATCGACGCCGGGACCCGCCGGCGCATCGACGTGCTGCCCGGCCGTACTGCCGATGTGCTGGAGGCCTGGCTGCGTGCCCATCCCGGGGTGCAGGTGGTCTGCCGGGACGGCTCGGGCTCTGCCCGACGCCGTCCAGGCCGGTGATCGCCGGCACGGCCTTCGGTACGGATCGTCTACTTCCGCACGTCCACCAGCCCAGCCGCTGCTGCGGCAGCGGCACATCCTCACCGAGGCCGGACTGCTGGTGCGAACCGAAGGCGTCGCCGAAGGGTTTCGCCCGGCCGAGGGGGTGCAGCTGTTCGAGGATCCGGCGACGACGTCGAAGATCCTGCGCTGGCACAGCCCTCGTTCGCGAAGGTCGCCGCCGCTGCGTACCCCGGGGACATCCTGACGGTCTCGGAGCTGTTCCGGCTGTGCCGCGACCTGATCGACATCCACGCCGTCCGCGACTGGCGCCAGGCCCGCGGCGTCGCCCTGCGCGTGCTGTCGGACCGCTGTCGAACTTCCATGACCTTGCGGCCAACGACGCCACGACAGCGCTGCTCATCAACGTGATCACCGCTGTGGGCCAGTTCCGACGCGACCTGCAGAACGAGCTGACCGCCGAAGGGGAAGGCCGCTACCGCGGCCGGCCACCCGCGCTGGCCGGCGCCCGGCTGGAGGAGGTTCGATCGGCGTTCGCCGACCACGGCACCTCGATCGCGGCCCTCGCCCGCGCACATGGAGTGAGCCGGGCCGCCATCCGAACCGGACTGACTGGGCTACTGCCCGAGCCCCCGCTCATCCCGGCCGAGGATTGACCCGCAGCGCGAGACGACCCTGCCGAAGCACCCTCTTGGGGTTCAGCTTGTTCCGGGCGATCGCCTCCAGCACCCCCGCACTCCAGCAGTATGGGCCCATCATCGCCGTCCGCAACGCCCTTCGCCTCCCTTGGAGATCGATCTTCACCGGCAGAGCATCCTGAGCTGTGACTCATGTCTCCCCTTGAGGGCCGATGAGCTTCCGGGTGGTCCTGTGTCAACACCTTCGGACAAGGAAGGAAATGACCATGCTGAACTTCCCGCAGGGTGACGTGCGATTGCTCGAAACGGACATCGCGCAGCGCCTGCTGCACTCGACGATTCCCGCACGTCTCGCGTACGTGGCGACCGACGGGACACCTAGAGTGATATCGACCTGGTACGTCTGGGTGGACGAGGAACTCGTCATGGCGACGTACGTCAAGTGCCCTCCGATGGGGATCACCCGCCCGGCCCGGCGGCTGCGTGCCCTGCGTGCCAACCCCGACGTCGCGATCACCATCGACACCGAGCCCCAGCCCCCGGACGTGCTCCTGTTGCGCGGTCGCGTCTCCATCACCGAAGTCGACGGCATGGTGCCCGAGCAGGCTCAGGCGGCGCGCCGTTTCCTGGGAGAGGAAGGCGGGGCTGGCTACGTCGCCCAAGCCGATCACCCCGAAACGAGGATGGCCCGCATCGCCCTCCGCCCCACCTGGGTAGGCGTCCTCAACTACCAGACCCGCCTCCCCGGCATCATGGGCGCCTGACTGCCGGGCAGGAGGGAGTTCACCGTGCTGCGCTGAGTGCCCCTCCGCTTGGATGATCTACTCCTCCAAGCGGAGGCGTAAATCGGGGCAGGTCTGGGACCGGTCAGCAGGATTCAGCAGCCATTGGTCACGGCAGTGGGCAGATCAAAGGGCTGTTTTCTCGGTTTGGTGTATACCTTTGATCGTTTCTGGCGGATACCCTTCGCTGTTGCAGTCTCAAGGACGATCCTGCGCCGCAATCATGTGAAAACCTGCAGGTCAAAGCCAAATGGTCACGAGGATTCCGACAGGGTTGATCACCACGTTGCCGTGGTTCACTGAGGCTTTTCCAACCTGATCGCGCAGGTCAGCAGGGGCGGCGCCGGGACCGGTTGGCATGAGAGGAGGCTCCAGGCAAGACAGCAGTCGACCAAGATCCGATGCCTCTACCGCGATTCCGCTGTCCAACCACACCCTGATCCGCCTGGCCGAGCTGATCCGCGTCCGGCGTGCCGAGCGCCACTGCCGGTGGCGGCGCCTGGACCCGTCCCGGCAAGCCCTGGTCCTGGCCCAGTTGCGCAATGGCGACACCTACGCGCGTCTGGCCGCGGGCTTCGCCATCGGCACCAGCACCGCCTGGCGCTACGTCCGCGAGGCGGTCGACCTGCTGGCCATGCTCGCCGACGATGTCCACGCTGCCGTCTTACGCGTCGGCTCGCTGGCCTACGCCATCCTGGACGGCACCCTGATCCCGATGGATCGGGCGAAGGACCGGTGCGCACCTTGCCTGGTGCCGGCCGCGCCGCGAGCCGCTTCGCCGACAGGTGGCACACGCCTTCATCGAGGCCCCCGTACGGTAGTGGATCACCCCTTCTCAAACAGATCCTGGAGCGGCCGGTCCCGCGCATCCGGACGGCAAGGCGCCATTGACCGGTTTGCCGGAAAAGTTTACTTTGATGGCCTGGAAAGCGCTTTCTGATCAGATTCTCCCCCCGAGAGCCCCCCATCCATCGGGAGCGCCATGAGACGCCCTGTCCGGAAATCCCCCTCCGTGTTCACCGCCGTCCTGCTCGTCCTCGCCCTCGTGCTGGGGCAGGTGACGCCCGCCCAGGCCGCGGCCGCGCGGTTCCGCGTGCTGGTCTTCTCCAAGGTCACGAACTTCCACCACGACTCGATTCCCGCCGGCATCGCCGCGATCGAGAAGCTCGGGGCCGACCACGACTTCGAGGTCGAGGCCACCGACGACGCGGGCGCCTTCACCGACGACAACCTCGCTCGCTTCCAGGCCATCGTGTTCAACAACACCAACTCCACCCCGGAGTCGGGCGACCTGCTGAACGCCGATCAGCGCGCCGCGCTGCAGAAGTTCGTGCGCGACGGCGGCGGCTGGGTCGGGCTGCACGCCGCGTCGGCCAGTGAGCGCGACTGGCCATGGTACGAGGGCCTGGTCGGCGCGATCTTCGACCAGCATCCGGCGATCCAGGTCGGCCGGGTCAAGGTGCTCGACCACGCCCACCCCTCGACCAAGGACCTGCCGGACCTCTGGGAACGCACCGAGGAGTGGTACAACTGGCGGGCCAACCCCACAGGGAAGGTCCACACGCTCACTCAGATCAAGGTGCGTGACGGGATCAACGGCCTGGACGAGGGCGTCGACCACCCGAGTTCGTGGTGCCAGAACTACGAAGGCGGCCGTTCGTGGTACACCGCACTGGGCCACGCATCCGACGCGTACTCCGAGCCGGCGTTCCTGAAGCACGTGCTCGGCGGCATCGAGTGGGCCGCGGGGGCTGCCCCCGGCGACTGCTCGGCGACCGAGACCGGCAACTTCCAGCGGGTGCCGCTCGTGACCGAGGACCTCGCCGACCCGTTCGAGCTCGCGGTCGCGCCGGACCGGCGGGTCTTCTACGCCCAGCGCACCGGCGAGCTGAAGGTGATCGACCAGGACTCCCTGCGGGTCACCACCGCGCTGGACTTCGACTACTCCCCGGAGATGACCAGTCAGTCGGACGGCCTGCTCGGGCTGGCCCTGGACCCGAAGTTCGCGGAGAACAACTGGCTGTACCTCCTGCATTCCGACAAGGTGGAGAACCGGCTCAACCTCTCCCGCTTCACCGTGTCCGGGAACACGGTCGACCCCGCGACGCAGAAGGTGCTGCTGACCATTCCGACGTGGCGTGGCGAAGGCCGGGCCAACGTCCACATGGCCGGTTCGCTCACCTTCGACACCAAGGGGAACCTCTACGCGGCGACCGGTGACAACACCGACCCCTTCGCCTCCGACGGCTTCGCCCCGATCGACGAACGCGAAGGACGCCGCGCCTGGGACGCCCAGGGCACCGCCGGCAACACCAACGACCTGCGCGGCAAGATCCTGCGCATCACCCCGCAGGACGACGGCACCTACGACATCCCCGAAGGCAACCTCTTCGCGCCCGGCACCGACAGGACCCGGCCCGAGATCTACGCGATGGGCATGCGCAATCCGTTCCGGATCACCACCGATCCGCTCAGCGGCGCGCTGCTCGTCGCCGACTACGGCCCGGACGCCCGCCAGGCCGCTCCGAACCGGGGCCCCGAGGGCACGGTCGAGTTCAACCGCATCACCAAGGCGGGCAACTTCGGCTGGCCGTACTGCATCGGGAACAACACGCCGTTCAACGACTACGACTTCGCGACGGGCACCTCCGGACCGACGTTCGACTGCGCGGCCCCGGTCAACGACTCGCCCAACAACACGGGGCTGCGCGAGCTGCCGCCCGCGCAGCCCGCGCTCGTGTGGTACGCCTACTCCGCCTCGGCGGAGTTCCCCGAGGTCGGCACCGGGGGCGGCGGCCCGATGAGCGGGCCGGTGTACGACTACGACCCGGACAACCCGAGCAAGACCAAGTTCCCCGAGTACTTCGAGGGCAAGTGGTTCACCTACGAACTCACCCGCAGGTGGTTCAAGACCCTGTCCATCCAGCGTGCGGACCAGACCTTCACCGACCCGCGCTTCGCCCCGGCGCGCGCGGGCGACCTGCAGTCGATCAACACGATCTTCCCCGACATGTCGTGGATCCAGCCGTTCGAAGCCGACTTCGGGCCGGACGGCTCGCTCTACGTCATCGACTTCGGCGAGGGCAGCGGCACCGGGCGCGGCGGCAGCAACGAAGGCGCGGGCATCTACCGGATCGACTACGTGGCGGACGGCCGTCCGCCGGTCGCGAAGCTCTCCGCCACCCCCGACTCGGGTCCCGCTCCGCTGACGGTGACGTTCTCCAGCGAAGGCTCGGAGTCGCCCGAGGGCGTGCCCCTCACGTACGCGTGGGACTTCGACGGCGACGGCACCACCGACTCCACGGAGGCCGAACCGACCCACACCTACACCGCGAAGGGCCGCTTCACCGCCCGGCTGACCGTCGAAGGCCCGGAGGGCCTCACCGGCGTCGCCGTGCACGACATCACGGTCGGCAACAGCCGGCCCGAGGTGCGGATCCAGGCGCCGCCGGACGGCGGCATGTTCGACTTCGGCGACACCATCACGTTCACGGTCAAGGTCAAGGACGCCGAGGACGGGCGCGTCGACTGCGGCCGGGTGGTCGTGCAGTCGCAGCTCGGCCACGACAGCCACCTGCATCCGCTGGACAACTACACCGGCTGCGAGGGCGAGATCGTGACCGACCCGGGTGAGAGCCACGGACCGGGACAGAACCTCTATTACGCGATCAGCGCGCAGTACGAGGACGAGGGCGCCGCGGAGGCACCGAGCCTCGTCGGATCGGCGTCGCTGACGCTGCGGCCGAAGTTCCGGGAGGCCGAGCACTTCACCACGACCGGTGGCGCGAGCGACGGCGTCGAGATCGCGGACCGCGCGGACGCCTCGGCGGGTAAGCGGCTCACCGAGATCGAGCACGGCGACTGGATCACCTTCGACCCCGTCCACCTCAAGGGGATCGACTCGGTGACCATCGGCGTGGCCTCGGGAGGGCTCGGCGGGGACGTCGAACTCCGGGCCGGCTCACCCGACGGGCCGCTGCTCGGCAAGGTGACGGTGCCGAACACCGGTGGCTGGGGCAACGTGATCTCGCCGACGATCGACCTCGCCGACACGGATCTTGCCGCAGGGGAGACCGTACGGCTCTACGCGGTGTTCACCAACGCCGGCTGGTCGGCGGACCAGCCCGACCTGCTCGCCCTCGACTGGCTGCACTTCAACGGCAAGGGCGTCGAGAAGCGCCCTGGCGGGGAGGTGGCCGTGACGGCCGCTCCGGCCGACGGCCCGGCTCCGCTGGCCGTGTCCCTTCAGGGCCAGGCGACGTTGCCGAGCGGAAGGACCGCAGTGAGCTGGCACTGGAACTTCGGCGACAACACCGCGGCGGACGGTGCCGCCACCGCCTCCCACACCTATGCCAGGAAGGGGACCTACACCGCGCATCTGACTGTCACCGACGACAAGGGTGACACGACGACCGGCTCCGTCGAGATCACGGTCGGCTGAGACGCCCGGCGAGGGTGGCCGGGAGCGACGACCCGGCCACCCCGCTCTCACCCGCTCACGACTTCTCACACGCCAACACAGGAGTTGAAGCCATGAACGACCCGACTCGAATCGGCCGGACCGGGAGCGGCATCAGCCGGCGTTCGTTGCTCGGCGGCGCGCTGGGCGCCACGGCGGCGGTCGCCGTGGTCGGTGGCGCGGCGGCGCCGGCTCGTGCCGACGACCTCGCCGGTGCGGAACACGGCAAGCGGCGTATCCCGCCGAGCGGTATCGGCATGCACCTGTACACCATGCGAGGACCGCTCGCGCAGGATTTCGAGGGCACGCTCGAGCAACTGGCCGCCATCGGTTACGCCACCGTCGGGGTCAGCGGACGCCACGGATACGACGCCGCCCAGATCCGTGGCATGCTCGACAGGACCGGCCTCAAGGCGGTGCTCGAGCACGTCGGCTACGACGCCATCACGAGCGGGCGCTGGGAGCAGGCCATCGACGACGTACGCACGCTCGGGGGCAAGTGGATCGTCATCCCGAGCCTGCCGTCATCGATGCACAACCCGGCCGGATACCGGGAGGCCGCACGGCGCTTCAACGAGGCAGGGCTGACCGCCCGCAGCGCCGGGCTCAAGCTGCTCTTCCACAACCACGAACCCGACCACAGGGTCGTGGAGGGAGAGTTGCTCTACGACATCCTGGTGAGCCAGACCGATCCGGCGCTCGTCGGCTTCGAGTTCGACCTCTACTGGGCGGCCAAGGGCGGTGGTGATCCGGCGAGCTACTTCCGGGAGCACCCGCGCCGCTTCCCCGCCCTGCATGTCAAGGACATGGCGCCCAACGGCGACTTCGCCGACGTGGGTTCCGGCGTCCTCGACTTCGCGGGGATGTTCCGATACGCGCGCAGGGGCGGCGTCAAGCAGTGGCTGGTCGAGCACGACGCACCGGCCGACCCGTTCCTGACCGCCCGCAACAGCTACGCCCATCTGGCCGCCCTGCGGTACTGACGCCCGGGTCGTGGCGTGCCGGAAGCCTGGCACGCCACGAGCCGGTCACGAGCCGATCACTGGGGGCGGGCCTCCAGGACGTCGACGGCGAGTTCGCGCACGACCGTCTCGTCGACCTCGACGCCGAGCCCCGGGCCGTCGGGCACGTGGGCGATGCCGTCCTCGATCCGGACGGTGGGGCCGGCGTACGGGGACTCGATGAACTGCCGGCCGTTGAGGTCGACCGGCGTGTCGATCCCGAAGGCGGCGAACAGGTGGAGCGACGCGGCCAGCCCCAGGTCCGAGTCGGTGAGGCCGGAGCCCATGAGCTGCACCCCGCTGTCCTCGGCGAGCGCGCACAGTCGCCGCGACAGGGTCAGGCCGCCGCTCCGCTGCACCTTGGCGATCGCGATGTCCACGGCCTCGAGGCGGACGAACGTGGCCAGGTCACTCGGGTGGCGCAGGCTCTCGTCGAGCGCCACGGGAACGGGGGAGGAGTCGCGCAGCCGTCGCAGCCCTGCCACGTCGTTGGCGGGCAGCGGCTGCTCCAGCGCGGTGACGCCGAGCGGCTCCAGCCGGCGGGCCATCCGCAGCGCGGCCGGCGCCGTATAGCCCTGGTTGGCGTCGACCCAGAGCGGCGCGCCGGGCGCGTGCTCGCGTACCGCGGCGGCGACGGCGACGTCGGTGTCCTCGTCGTGCAGCCCGATCTTCACCTTGAACGCACGGTAGCCCTGATCGCGGCCCTCGGCGACGCACTCGCCCACCTCGGCCGGCGACTGGCCGGAGACGATCCAGCCCAGTTCGACCGTCTCGGTGCGGCGCCGGCCCCACAGCACGCCGAGCGGCACGCCCGCGGCCCGGCCCAGCAGGTCGTGCAGCGCCGTGTCGACCGCGCTCTTCGCCAGGGGCGCGCCGATCGTGAAGCCCCGGTTGATCGCACGGTCGAAGGCGGCGTCGACGCCGTCGAGATCCCACACGGGCATGCCCAGCACCGCGGGGGCGAGATAACGGTCGATGGTGGTGACGATCGACTCGGCCGTCTCGTACGTCCACGCGGGGATCGGCGTCGCCTCGCCCCAACCGTGCACGCCGTCGGCGCTGACCTTCACCAGCACGCGGACGCTGGGCCGGCCCGCCACCGTGACCGCGCCGCCTGAGACACCGAACGAACGGCGGGTGGGCAGCGCGACGGCGAAGGTCTCGACCCGGTCGATGGTCAGCTCGGTCAGCCGGATCATACGGTGCTCCAAACTCTCGGGAATCAGAGTGGGGTGGTGCTGGCGCGCAGCACCACCTCGCCGCCGAAACGCGTGACGCGCGAGCGCCGGTGCGGCGGTTCCGCAGCGCGAGGGCCATGACCGCCTCGCCCATCTCGGCGAGGGCGGCGCCACGGTCGTGAGCGGGGGCTGAGGTCGCGCACGATGGGGATGTCGTCGAAGCCGGCGAGCGACACGTCCTCGGGGACGCGCAGCCCGTGGTCGCGCAGGGCCGCGGGGGCGCCGATCGCCATCACGTCGGTGACGGCGCAAGACACCGGTCGCCCGGAGCCCCCGCTGGAGCAGGCCGGAGCACGCGTCATACCCGCCGTCCCGGGTGAAGGCCCCCTCGACGATCTGGTCGGGGGCGAGGTCGACGCCCGCCCGCTCCAGGGCGTCGCGGAAGCGCCGAGCCGGTCCGACACGGTGGTGAGCGCCCGCGGCCCGGCCAGCACGGCGAAGTCGCAGTGCCCGAGGTCGAGCAGGACGTGGGTGAGCGCCTGCGCGTGGGCGTTCGGGATATGGCCCAGAAGGTCTGCGGCGGCCAGCACCCGCTCCTTCAGCTCGGCGCGGACCCTGGTGGTCCCGTTGAGCACGCGCGAGGCCGTCGCGGGGGAGACGCCGGCGTAGCGGGCGACGACCTCGAGAGTCATGTGGGCCGGTGCTGCGCGCTCGCTCACGATGTACCCCCGATCAAGGCACTGGCACGCTTCGCGACAACGGTGCGGCTATTGACCTCATTCGATGTGATCTTTACGTTATCAGAAAGCGCTTTCCGAAACCGCTTTCCAGCCGCCCCGGTGGCGAAGGGACGGTTTCCGACGGCAGAGGAGGTCATCGTGGAGCACGGCAGGACACCTACGGTGCCGGCGGCCTCCGCGGCCACGGTCGCCGGCGTGGCCGAACGAGCCCGGCCGGGCATCGCCGACCGCGCCCTCGACACGCTCGCGCGGTCGTGGCGGCCATTCGCGCTGCTCGTCGCCTGTTTCGCCGTGTGGTGGGCGGTCTCGGCGGCTCGCCTGGTGGAGCCGTATCTCGTGCCGTCACCGGGCTCGACCCTGCAGGTGATGCGGGACAAGGCCGGTTACATCTGGCACCACGGCTGGGTGACCACCTACGAGACGCTCCTGGGATTCGCGATCGCCGTCGCCGTCGGCGTCCTCGCCGCGGTGATCATGGTGTACTCGTCCACCGTCGAGAAGACCCTCTACCCGGTGCTGCTGTTCGCTCAGGTGGTCCCCAAGATCGCGATCGCTCCGCTGTTCATCGTCTGGCTGGGCTTCGGCATCGCGCCGAAGATCGTGGTGGCCGTGCTGATCGCCTTCTTCCCTGTGGTCATCTCGATGGTCACCGGCCTGAAGTCGGTCGACCCCGAAATGGTGCAGCTCTCGGCGACCATGGGCGCCGGGCCGCTGCAGACCTTCGTGAAGATCCGCTTCCCGGCGTCACTGCCGCACCTGTTCTCCGGCCTGAAGGTGGCGGTCACGCTGGCCGTCACCGGAGCCGTCGTCGGCGAGTTCGTCGGCGCGAACGAGGGTCTCGGATTCGTGATCCTGCAGGCGAACGGCAACCTCGACACCCCGATGCTGTTCGCCGGGCTGATCGTCATGTCGCTCATCGGCGTGGTCCTCTTCCTGCTCGTGGAGGTCGCCGAAAAGCTCCTGCTCCCGTGGCATGCCAGCCGCCGGGGCGACGCCGTCACCACCACCTACTGACCACCGCCGCCTCCTACCCCGACCGAGGAGCGCCCCACCATGAAACTCCGCACCCTCGCCGCCGGCCTCGTTCCCCTGCTCGTGCTCACCGCGGCATGCGGCGGAGGAGGCTCCGAGAAGACCACGAGCGCGTCGGGCAAGGAGCTCGACCGCGTCACGCTGACGCTCAACTGGTACCCGTACGGAGAACACGCGCCCTTCTACTACGGGAAGAAACAGGGCGTCTACGAAAAGCACGGCATCGACCTGCAGATCCAGGCGGGTCAGGGGTCGCAGAAGACCGTGCAGGCCACCGGTGCGGGCCAGACCGACTTCGGCTGGGCCGACACTCCGGCCCTGCTCGCCGGCGTGGGCCAGGGCATCCCCGTCAAGAGCCTCGGGGTCTTCCTGCAGATCACACCGGCGTCCGTGCAGTTCTTCACGGAGAAGAACATCAAGACCCCGGCGGACCTCAAGGGCAAGCTGATCGCCGGCACCGCGGGCGACGCGCTCTCGAAGACCTTCCCGGCCTTCCTGCAGAAGAACGGGATGAAGGAGAGCGACGTCCGGGTCCAGAACACCGACCCCGCCGGCAAGATCGCCGCGGTGATGTCCGGCCAGGTTGACGCGCTGCTCGGGTATGCCAGCGACCAGGGTCCGACCATGCAGGACAAGGCCGGCAAGCCGGTGTCGTACCTGCGCTTCTCCGAGCTCGGCCTGAACTTCTACTCCAACGGTCTCATCGCCGGCGAGCGCATGTTGCAGAGCGATCCCGACCTGGCCAAGCGGATGGTGACGGCGACCAGTGAGGCATGGGCGGCGGCGGAGCGGAGCCCACAGCAGGCGGTCGACAGCATGCAGGGCGCCTCGGAGCAGTTGCCGCCGGCGAAGGTGCTCACCGACCAGTTCAACACCACGCTGACGCTCCTGCGCACCGATGCCACCCAGGGCAAGGCGCCCGGCGTCAACACCGAGGCCGACTGGCAGGAGACCATCGACGTCTTCGCCCAGGCGGGCGTGATCCCCGATCCCAAGCCGCCCGCGGACTACTGGGACGCCGGCGCGGCGATGAAGGGCTGACGATGACCGAGGAGGTCGAGCGGGCCGTCGCCCTTGCCGAAGGCGGCGGGGACACGGCCGCGGTGGACGTCGACGACGTGGCCGTCCGCTTCCGTACCAGGAAGAAGGACGTCCTGGCGCTGCGGCAGATCTCGCTGAGCGTCGCGACGGGCGAGTTCGTGGCCATCGTCGGGCCCTCCGGCTGCGGTAAGTCGACCCTGCTCAAGCTCGTGGCCGGGTTGCTCAAGCCCTCGTCCGGCGCCGTACGGCTGCACGGCGACGCGGTCACCGGCCCGCGCCGCGACATCGGCTATGTCTTCCAGCGCGCCGCGCTGCTGGAATGGCGCAGCGCCCGGCGCAACATCCTGCTCCAGGCGGAGATGCGGCACATGCCGGGCGCGGCGGCGCGCACGCGCGCGGACGAGCTCATCGAGATGACCGGCCTGCGCGGCTTCGAGGACGCCTACCCCCACGAGCTGTCGGGTGGCATGCAGCAGCGCGTGGCGCTGTGCCGCGCGCTGCTGCACCGGCCTCCGGTCCTGCTCATGGACGAGCCCTTCGGAGCGCTCGACGCGCTGACCCGCGAGCAGATGAACATCGAGCTGAACCGGATCTGGCGCGAGACCGGCACGACCGTGCTGCTGGTCACCCACTCGATCGCCGAGGCCGTCTACCTGGCGAACCGGGTGGTCGTGATGAGCGCCCGGCCCGGCACCGTCACCGAGATCATCGACGTCGCGCTGCCGGCCGAACGGGACTACGCCGAGACCATGGGGCTGGAGGAGTTCTCCAGCGCCACGACGCGGATCCGCCGCCTGCTCGGCGCCGCGCCAGGCGCCGAGTGACCAGACCCGGGACGACCCCGGCCATGGGCACACCACCGCGGACATGGCGCGACTCGGCCGGCGCCTGGCTCGGCCTCGGCGCTGCCCCCGGCGCGCTCGTGCTCGGGGCGCAGATCGGCGGGCGGCACGACGGGCACCTGCCGGTGCAGGTGCTCGCGGCCGGCGGGATGGTGATGGCCCTGCTGCTCGCCGTGCAGGGACGGCTGGGGCTGCGCGCGCCGCTCGGCGAGGACGCGACGCTGTCGCAGCTGACCCCGCGCTACCTGCCGCGCACGGCCGACCACGGCGTTACCGCGCTGCTCGCGATGGCGATGATCGGCTGGTTCGGCTTCAACGTCGGGCTCGGCGGCGGAGCGGTGGCCGCCTTGCTCGGGCTGCCCGACCCGCTGGGTGTCCTGCTGCTGGCCGTACCGGTCACGAGCATCCTGCTGGTCGGCGCCGGCCGGTGGAACGCGGTGGCGGTGGCGGCCACGATCAGCGCGATCGCGCTGATCGCCATCGTGGCCGTCCGGCTGCCGCCGCCGGAGCCCGTGCTCACGACCGCATACGAGGGCGGCGGCCGGTTCGCGGCGGACGTGGCCGTCTACCTCGGGTACGTGGCGGTGTTCGCCGTACGGGCACCGGACTTCACCGTCGGCCTCGGCCGGCGGCGCGATCTCGCATGGTGTGTGGTCCTGCTGGTCGGTGCGGCGCTCGCCGCGAGCGCGGTGGGCGCCGGGCTCGCGGCCGCCAGCGGTTCCACCGACGTCGTGGCCGTGCTCGCCGGCCCGGGCGGGCTGCCCGCCGCCAACCTTTTCGTGGCGGCTTCCGTGGTGGCGCCCACGCTGACGACGATGCACTCAGGTGCGCTCGCCGTCCGCCGGTTCGGCCGGGTATCGCACCGGTGCGCGATCCTCGCGATCGCGCTGCCCGGTCTGACGCTGGCGTTGCTGCGTGTGGACCGGCTGATGGTCGTCTGGCTCTCGCTGCTGGCCGCGGTGCTGCCCGCCCTCATCGTGCCGTTCGCGGCCGAGGCCGCCCGGCGGCGCCGTGGCCGCGCGCCCCGCCAGGTGCCCACGTGGACCTGGGCACCCGCCTCGGCGCTCGCGCTCGGCCTGACCGTCGCCGCGAGCCCGGTGGCGGCGGTCGCCGGCGTGGGCGCGGCGGCAGCAGCGACCGCCGCCCACATGTTCTCGGTGTGGCGGGCGGGCTTGGCCGGGAGGGGGCGGGATACCGGCATCGAGTCTTGATCAGTTCCGGGGGCGTGATCGACAAGCAGCCGGGGCGCCGTATCGAGCCGAGGGAGGACTTAATGGATCAAGGCGGCGTTTCGTCGTCGGAGCCGGGCTGACGGCGGCCGCGCTGGCCGGCCAGTACGACAGGGCCGGCGCCGTACAAGGGGCACTTCATCCAGCATCTGCTGGGCGGCGTCAGGTCCGTGCTCGGCATGGCGCCCTTCTGCCGCTAATTTCGGGCGTCGATGCGTTCAGGTCGCGGCCTCTGTGATGCCCAGGCTGTGGAGCCACGAGTGATCGGGGCTCTCAAGCCGCCCCTTCACGGACACGAGGTAGCGGGCGGCGTCCGCACCGTCCACCAGTCGATGGTCGTAGGTCAGCGACAGATAGGCCATCGAGCGGATCGCGATCAGCTCGTCGCCGTCATCGCCGCGCAGAACCACAGGCCGTCGTGTCACGGAACCGAGGCCGAGGATCGCCGACTGGGGGGCGTTGAGGATGGGCGTGTCGAACAACGCCCCCCGGCTACCGGTATTGGTGATGGTGAAGGAGCCGCCCGCGAGGTCGTCGGCGGTCGCCGAACCGTCCCGGGATCGGGCCGCGAGGTGAGCGATGTGACGGGCGAGCGCCCCGACGGTGAGGTCCTCGGCGCCTCGGATGACCGGGACGACCAGTCCGTCATCGGTGTCCACGGCGATCCCGAGGTCCACCCGGCGAAGGTAGGTGACCGTTCCGGCGGCGAGGTCCAGCTCCGCGTTGATCATCGGGTGGTGGGCGAGGGCATGTACGGCTGCCTCGGCCACGAACGGGAACACGGACAGGGAGACGCCGTATCTGCTGCGGAACCCGTGCTTCGCCGCATCGCGGATCTTGGCGACGTGGCTGAGGTCAACCTCGATCACTGTGGTCAGTTGAGCCGACTCCTGGAGCGACCGGTGCATGCGTTCGGCGATGACCTTGCGCCGCCGGGAGAGCTGCTCGACCCGGCCGCGTGTGCCGGAGTGTGGAGTCCCCGGAAGAGGTTCGGACTGCTTCGGGAGGCTGGTGACCTCGCCAGGATGTGACTGCGCCGGGATGGACGCCCGCTCGGCGGCTTCGCGCACGTCGGCGACGGTGGCCCGTCCGCGAGGTCCCGATCGCCGTACCACCGTGAGGTTGACGCCGTGTTCGCGGGCGAGCCGGCGCACCCGGGGACTGTCCCGGTGCCGATTAGGGCGCGCCGCCGGCGTCGCGACCCCGTGGGGACGCGGTGCGGAGCCTGGCCCGCTGAGAGCCGTGACCGGCGGTGACCCGGGGTCCTCGGCGGCGGCGATGTCTGCGAGGAGCGCGAGGACGGTGCCGACGGGCACGGTCATGCCCTCGGGCACCAGGATCCGCCGGAGTACCCCGTCCGCCGGGGCGACCACTTCCGTGTCGACCTTGTCGGTGGACACCTCGAGCAGCGGGTCGTCCGCGGCGACCGGCGCACCCTCACTGAACAGCCAGCGCGTCACGGTGCCCTCGGCGACCGTCTCGCCGAGCTGCGGCATGGTGATGTCGATGTCGCTCACGCCTGCATCGCCTTCTCGATCTCGGCCACGATGCGGTCCACCGACGGGATGACGAGGTCCTCCAGCGAGTCGGCGGAGGGCAGCGGGACATGCGGTGTGGTGATCCGCACGATGGGTCCGTCGAGGTCCCAGAAGGCCTCGTCCCCGACGATCGACGCGACCTCGGCGCCCCAGCCCAGGGCCCGTGGGTTCTCCTCGACGGTGAACAGCCGGCCGGTACGGGCGACCGATTCCAGGATGGCCCGGGCGTCGAGCGGGATGAGCGAACGCACGTCGATGACTTCGCAGCTGATGCCTCGGCCGGCGAGCCGCTCGGCTGCCTCCATGGCCCGGGGCACCATCAGCCCGAGTGCGGCGATGGTGGCGTGGTCGCCCCGGCGGCGGATCTTGGCCGTGCCCAGCACGTCCTCGACGGTCCCGTCGGGGACGTCGCCCTTGCTGGCGTAGAGGCCCTTGTGCTCGAAGAACAGCACCGGGTCGTCGCTGCGCACCGCGGCGGCCATCAGCCCCACGACGTCCTCCGGGCACGACGGGGTGACGACCTTGAGCCCCGGCACCGCCATGGCCCAGTTCTCGATCGACTGGGAGTGCTGGGCGCCGAAGCGGAGTCCTCCGCCGTTGCCGCTCTTCACCACCAGCGGGATCGTGACCTGCCCGTTGGTCATGTAGCGGGTCTTCGCCATCTGGTTGACGACGATGTCCCAGCAGACGGCGAAGAAGTCGGAGAACATGATCTCCGCGATCGGCCGCAGACCGGTCATCGCGGCGCCCATGGCGGCGCCGAGGATGGCCTGCTCGGAGATCGGGGTGTCGATGACGCGGCGCGGCCCGAACTGCTCCAGCAGCCCGACGGTGGTCTTGAACACGCCTCCCGCCCCGGCGATGTCCTCCCCGATGAGGACCACGCGCTCGTCTCGTCTCATCTCCTGCGCGATTCCGCGGGCCACCGCCTCGCGGTAGGTCAGTTGCGCCACGAATTTCCTCCATCCGCCCACACATCGGTGTACGCCGATGCCGGATCCGGCATCGGACCGTTCTTGGCCGCCTCGGTCGCCGCGTCGACGGCCCGGCCGACCTGTCTCCCGATCTCGTCCAGCTCCGCGGACGGGACGCCGAGCCGTTCCAGCCGGCCGCGATAGATCTTCAACGGGTCGTAGGCCAGCCAGGCCTCCAGCTCGCCCGGAGGCTTGTACTTGCCCGGGTCGGCCCGGGAGTGGCCGCCGTGGCGGTAGGTCAGCGCCTCGATCAGGACCGGGCCGTGGCCGGAACGGGCGTGTTCGAGCGCGTCGCGCGCGGCCAGGTAGCAGGCGTCGGCGTCGTTGCCGTCCACGACCACCGGTTCGAGACCGTAGGCACCCGCCCGGTCGGCGGCCGGGCGGGGCACCGCGGTGATGTCGGAGATGGCGGTGTACTCCATGTACAGGTTGTTCTCGCAGACGAACACCACCGGCAGGGCGAAGACCGCCGCGTAGTTGAGGGCCTCATGAAAAGCGCCGATGTTGGTGGTGCCGTCGCCGAAGAAACAGACCGCGACCTGGCCGCTCCCGCGGTACTGTGCGGACCACGCCGCGCCGTTGGCGATGGTGAGGTGCGCACCGATGATCGCGTACGAGCCCATCACCCCGTGCTCGACGCTGGTGAGGTGCATGGATCCTCCCTTGCCGCCGAGCAGCCCGTTGGCGCGGCCCAGCAACTCGGCCAGGACGCCTTCCATCGCCACCCCGCGCGCCAGGGTGTGCGCGTGGCCCCGGTACGTCGCGAACGTGTAGTCGTCCTCGCGCATCGCGGCGCCGAACCCGACCGCCACCGCCTCCATACCGAGCGAGAGATGGGTGGTGCCCTTGACCAGGTTCTGCATGAACATGTCATAGGCGCGCTTCTCGAACTGCCGCAGCTCGTGCAGGCGCCGGTACATCAGCAGCCGGACGTCCCGGTCGATGGGCGCGGCGTCGTGGGTCGTCTGGCTGTCCGGCGGCAGCACGATGGGGTGCCCGCCGTACTGGTGCCGTTCGAGGGGCAGCGTCATGCCTGGCCTCCAGGGACGGTCGGCGTGTTCAGGTGCGACTGCGACTCTCGCGTGGTGGGCAGCATCCCGCCGGTCGTGAAGTACGGCCGGCCGGCGACGAGCAGATCCTCGGCGGGGAACTTCGTGATCACCTCGCACCCGTCGGCGGTCACGACGATCTCCTCCTCGATGCGGGCCGCCGACCAGCCGTCCTTGGCGGGCCAGTACGTCTCCAGGGCGAAGACCATGCCCTCCTCCAGGGTCTCGGGATGTTCCAGGGACACGAGCCGGCTGAAGATCGGCTTCTCCCAGATGGACAGTCCGACGCCGTGGCCGTACTGGAGGCCGAACGCGGCCTCCTCGCCGGCGAAGCCGAACTCCTGCGCGGTAGGCCACACCGAGACGATGTCGGCGGTGGTGGCACCGGGCTTCACCAGGGCGATCGCCTGGTCGATGTACTCGCGGCAGATCTTGTAGGCGTCCCGCTGGGCGGGTGAGGCGCTGCCGACCGCGAAGGTCCGGTAGTAGCAGGTCCGGTACCCCATGTGGCTGTGCAGGATGTCGAAGAACGCGGGGTCTCCGGGCCGGATGAAGCGGTCGGAGTAGACGTGCGGATGCGGCGAGCACCGCTCCCCGCTGATCGCGTTGACACCCTCGACGAACTCCGACCCCATGTCGTAGAGCACCTTGCTGACCAGTCCCACGGTCTCGTTCTCGCGGACCCCCGGCCGCAGGAACTCGTAGAGCCGGTCGTAGGCCGCGTCGACCATGGAGGCGGCCTGGGTGAGCAGCCCGATCTCGTCCTTGGTCTTGATCCTGCGCGCCTCGAGGAAGACCTGCTGGCCGTCGACGACCTGGATGCCGGCCCGCTGCAGCGCGGCGAGGATCGGCAGCTCGATGACGTCGACGCCGAGCGGCTCGCCGAGCAGCCCGTGCCGGTCCAGCTCGATCTTGATCTTGCTCGCTACGTCCTCGGCGATGCCGGCCTGCGGGTGGAAGGCGCCCCGCAGGGTGGAGATGCCGGCTCGGGCGCCGCCCGCTTGCGCGTCCGCGCCGTGGTGCGGGCCATGGACGGCGTCGGGCGACTCCAGCGCGGCGTGCCCGAGCCACGGGTTGTACAGCTGGTGGTGCCTGGCCGCCGAGCCGAAATCCCAGATGATCGGTTCGGCGCCCCGGACCAGCAGGGCGAAACGGATCAGCTTGTCGTTGGCCCAGGTGCCGATATGGGTGGCCGTCATGTACCGGATGTTGGGGAAGTCGAACGCGAGCACCGCGCCCAGCGATGAGCGGTCCAGCTCCGCGCGTAGCCGGGCAAGGCGCTCGGTACGCAGCCGGTCAAGGTCCAGCCGCTGTTCCCAGTCGACGGCGTTCATTCCGTAAGTGGCGATTCCCACGTTAATTCCTTTCGGTTGCGCGGCCGGGAGCAGCTTTCCCTGCCGCGGCGGAGTGGCCGGCGCGACCGGCCGTGCCCGAGTGGCCGGCCCGGCCCGCCGTGGCCCCGAACCAGGCCGCCATCGCGGCCATGTCCCTGGTGCCGAAGCCGTCGTCGAGCGCGCGCTCATGGAGCTCGAAAGCACGCCTTACCACGGACTCCTGGAGGCCCGCGTCGTCGCCGGCGGTGACCGCGAGGCCGAGATCCTTGGTGGCGGTGCCCAGATCGAAGGCGACCTCGGTGCCGGCCGGGTCGGTGAAGGCGGGCCTCTTGTAGTCGAGGAAGCGATTCCACAGCACGCCGGAGGCGAGGACGTCGAAGAAGGAGTCGGCGGAGACACCGGAGGCGCGGGCGGTGACCAGGCACTCCGACAAGGCGGTGCTGAACGTGTGCAGCAGCGCGTTCACCGCGACCTTGGTTGCGGCGCCGGCCCCGGTGGGCCCCACGTGCACCACGGTGCCGAGTGCCGCCAGCACCGGTCGCGCCGCGTGGATCACGGCCGGGTCGCCGCCGGCCATCAGCCCGAGCCTGCCCTCGCGGGCCACGGCGGTGCTGCCGCTCACCGGACAGTCGAGGAAGCGCAGGCCCGCGGCGGCGCACAGTTCCGCGGCCTCGCGTGCCGCGTGCACGCCGATGGTGGAGCAGTCCACGACGATCGTGCCCTCGCGGACGCCGGCCAGGACGCCGTCGTCGCCGGCGAGCGTACGAAGGACCGCATGGCCGTCCGTCAGCATGGTGATCACGACGTCGGCGTCCTTGCCCGCCAGCGCCGGCGTCGGAGCCACCTCGGCGCTGGTGCGCCCGGCGACTGCGACGGCGCGTTCCGCCGTCCTGTTCCAGATGGTGACCGGGAAGCCCTGCCGGGTGAGGACGCCGACCATTTCGGCGCCCATCCTGCCGGTGCCGCAGAAGGCGACCCGGAGTCGCCGCCGTTCGCTCATGATGGCCCGGCCTGGGTGTCCACGAGGAGCTTGCCCCGGGCGGTTCCCTCGGCCATCGGGATGAGGGCGTCCTCGATGATCCGATCGAGGGGGACGACGCGCTCGACGAGGAGCGAGGCGAGATCGTGCCGGGCGAGCAGGTCGAGGGCGGCCGGGAGGTTCCGGTCGCACACGTGGGCGACGGTGGTCATGACGTCGATCTCACGGAGGATGAGGTCGGCCGCCGCGAAGGAGACCGCCCCCTTGGGAAGGCCGACGAGGAGGATCGTGCCGCCGCGCCGGGTCAGCCGCTGCACCCGGGAGAGGCCGTCGGGCACGCCGCTCGCCTCGATGGTGACGTCGGCCAGTGCCGAGCCGGTGAGATCGCGTACCACCTGCAGCGGGTCGCCTGAGGACGCGTTGACCGTCACGTCGGCGCCGAGCCTCGCGGCAGTCTCCAGCCTGCCGTCGTCGATGTCCACGGCGACGACCGCGCCGGCGTCGGCGGCCTGCAGACCGGCGATGATGAACGACCCGATGGCGCCGGCGCCGTGCACCACTACCACGTCACCGGCCCGGACCCGGCTACGGTCGAGGGCGTGCAGCCCGACCGCGAGAGGCTGGGCGAGCGCGGCGTTGTCGTCGGACACGTGCGGCGCGATGGGGTGCAGCATCATCTCGGGCACCGTGACCTGCCGGGTGAGGGCGCCGTCGGCGGACAGTCCGTAGGTCCAGTAGGACCGGCAGAGGTTGGTCTGACCACGCCGGCACCAGTCACAGCCTCCGCACCAGACACCGGCGCCGGCAGCCACCCGGTCACCGACGGTGAACCGGTCGCTGCCGGGCCCCGTGCTCTCCACGACGCCGATGAACTCGTGGCCGAGCACCACCGGCCCGAGCGCGCCGGAGCCCGGGTGGCGGCTCTTCAGCGGGGTCATGATCGGCCCGGCGGCGTACTCGCTGGCGTCGGTGCCGCAGAGCCCGGCGCGGGTGACCACCAGGCGTACCTCTCCCGGCCCGGGGGAGGGAGCGTCGAGGCGTTCTTCGACGCGGACGTCCCCGGCGGCGTGCAGGACCGCGGCCTTCATGAGCGCGCGCCGTTCTCGATGTGCACCTTGACGTTGCGATCGGTACGGCGTGCGGCGTCATACGCCTCCGGCGCTCGCTCCAGGGGGAACCTGCTGGTGATCATCGGTGTCAGGTCGAGACCGGACCGGGCGAGGAAACGCAGGGTGTCCTGCCACACGCCGGGCGAGCCGATGGTGCCGCGGATCTGCAACTGCTTCGACTGGATGAGCCCCAGCTTGGCCGTGGCGCTGCGGCCGACGTCGATGCCGATGTTGACCAGGCGGCCGTTGAAGCCGGCGACCTCCAGCGTCGCGGCCATCGCGGCCGGCTGGCCGGATGCCTCCATGACGACGCTCGCGCCCCGCCCGCCGGTCAGGTCGAGGACCTGCTCGGCGAAGCCGGCGGAGGTGGGGTCGAGCACCTCCTCCGCGCCGAGCCGCCGGGCCAGGCCGCCGCGGGAGGCGTCGGGCTCGGCGGCGATGACCCGGGCGCCGAGCGTGGCGGCGACCGCGACGCAGCTCAGGCCGATCGGCCCGGCGCCGAAGACGACGACGGTGTCGCTCGCGTTGACGTTGCCTGCCCGCATGGCAGCGAAGTACGCGCAGCTGAACGGCTCCACGAGCGCTGCCTGGCTGTCGGTGAGCTCGTCGGGCACCTTGTGCAGCCACTCCGGCCGGACCACGAAGTATTCGGCCGCGGCTCCCGAGATGGAGAATCCGAAGTGGTCCATGCCGATCACGCACTCTCCGAGGACCCGGTCGCCGGTGGCGAACCCGGTCACGTTCCGGCCGACCTCGGCGACCTCGCCCGACCACTCGTGGCCGGGGATGAGCGGGTACTCGAAGGGGATGATGTAGCGCCCTTCCAGCAGCTCGAAGTCCGAGTGGCAGATCCCGACAGACCGCAGTGCGACCAGGATCTCGTCCTCGCCGATCTTCGGTATCTCGATGTCGGCCAGCGTCAGCTTGCCGACGTCCTGAAACTGAAGGGCCTTCATGACGGCCTCACCTCCGAGGGGATGACTCGTTCCTTGCGCAGCCGGTCGAAGAGGTCGAGGAACGAGCGGCTGCTGTCCTGGACTCTGGTGAAGCCGGCCCGCCGGCTCTTGGCCATGTCGGCGTAGGTCTCGACCGTCCGGCCGAGGTCGCTGTCGGTGTGCCACCACGACACCAGGCGGTTGACGTCGGGCTCGACGAGCCGCTCCCGCTCGGCGATCCGCCGCCAGATCACGGCGGCGTCGTCCATCCGGCCGTCGAGCGGCGTCGGGCGCCCCGGATAGGGGGCGGCCTCGACGCCGAGGCCGGAGGCCACCACTTTCCACATCTCGTGCCACTGGAACGTGTCGCCGTTGGTGACGTTGAACGCCTCGTTCCGTGCCGCGGGCGTGGTCGCGGCCCAGGCCAGGTGCTCGGCGAGGAGCCGGGCGTCGGTGATGTCGGTGGTGCCCTCGTACTGCTCGGGGGAGCCGGGGAAGACGAACGAGACGCCCGTCTCGCGGGCGATCGTGCCGTAAACGGCGAGCGTGACGCCCATGTTCATGGCGTTGCCGAGCGTGTATCCGATGACGGTGTGCGGGCGGTGCACCGACCAGCCGAACCCGAACCGCTCCGCGGCCTCCCAGAGGATGTCCTCCTGGGTGTAGTAGAAGTTCTCGTGGTCCAGCCGCGGCTGGCTCTCCCGGAAAGGCGGCCTGGCCGGGTTCCGCGCGTAGGCCTCGAACGGGCCGAGGTAGTGCTTGAGGCCGGTGACCAGGCAGACGTGCTCCAGCGTCCCGGTACTGCCCGCGGCGTCCAGGACGTTGCGCAACATCGTCCCGTTGACCACGATGTTCTCGGCCTCGGTGTTCCTGCGCGACCAGGTGCAGTAGAACAGGTGCGTCGCCCGTACCTCCCGGGCCACCCGCAGCACAGAGTCCGGGTCGAGGATGTCGGCGTTCGCGTGCCGCACCCCCTCGCTCTCCATGGCGTTCCCGCGCGACAGCCCGGTGACCGCCCAGCCGGCTCGCGCCAGGTGCTCGGCGGTGTTGCGGCCGGTGAGCCCCGTGGCGCCGACGACCAGCGCTCTGCGCCCGCTCACGGGTGCTCCTTCCCTTCCGGGGTCTGGAACAGCTCGAGGGTGATGCCGTCAGGGTCCTTGAGATAGACGAACGAGCAGCCTTCGAGCGGCCCGTCCTCGATGAGCAGCGGCGGGGCGAGGCACTCGACGCCCTTGCCCAGCAGGTCCCGGTAGGCGGCCTGCAGGTCGGGGACGTCGATGCACACGTGCGCGGTGCCGACGTCGGCGTTCGACCGGGTGAACGTCTCCTCGCGGTCGTTGTCGTAGCAGAGCAGCTCGATCACGCTGCCGCCGAAGCGGAGGAACGCGAACCGGAGGTCCGCGCCGGGCACTCCCAAGGCCTGCGACAGGCCGGGCCCCGACCCGTGGGCGACGAACTCGGGCTTCACCCCGAAGACGCGCTCGTACCAGGCCAGTGACGCCTCCAGGTCGCGCACCGTGATGCCGACGTGGTGCATGTCGCCGAATGAGCTCATGCGGCTTTCCTTTCTCGGGTCACGAACCCGACCGGACGAGGACTTTGAGCTGGTCGCCCTGCGGGTCGACCAGCGTGTCGAAGCCTTTTGTGACGACGTCGTCGAGGGAGATCTGGGCGGTGACGGCCTTGCCGACCGGGTAGGCACCGGAGGCCACCATGCGGATGATCCGCGGCCAGTCGGTCATCCTCCAGCACCAGCTGCCGTAGAGCGTGAGGTCCTTCTCCGACAGCGCCATCGCGTCGAGGGTGGCGGGCTGCGTGTGCAGCCCGGTCTGCACGATCGAGGCCCGCTTCCTGGTCTGCCGCACGCAGGAGGCGAGACCCGGAGTGCTGCCGGAGCACTCGACGGCCAGGTCCACGCCGTCGCCGTCGGTCAGCTCCGCCACGAGCTCGTCGAGCTCCCCGGTGGCCGGGTCCACCACAGGGCCGATGTCGAGGGAGGCCGCCAGCGCGGAGCGATTCTTGTTGGGCTCGGAGATGATGACCGTCGACGCTCCGACGGCGCGGGCGTACATCGCGGACAGGATGCCGATCGGCCCGGCGCCGGCGACCAGCACGATGTCACCGCCGGTGACCCCGGCGCGCTCGACACCGTAGGCGGCTACCGCGGCCGGTTCGATGACCGCGCCCTCGACGTCGGACACCTCGTCGGGAAGCTTGGCGACCTGGTACTCCTTGACCAGGGCGTACTCGGCGAGCCCGCCCGTCTCGGCGCTGAGGCCGGTGCAGGCGAACCGTACGCACAGGTGCCCCTGACCGCGGCGGCAGTAGCGGCAGCGCCCGCACACGATGGCCGGCATGATCGAGACCCGGTCGCCGACGGCGACGTCGCGGACCGCCGCGCCCACGGCGGCGACCCTGGCCGAGAACTCGTGCCCCAGAATCTGCGGCAGCGTGGCGCCGGTCAGCGGGTGCGGTGCGACTGGGGTGACGATCGGCCCCACGGAGTACTCATGGAGGTCGGTCCCGCAGATGCCGCAGTAGGCGACCTCGACGAGCACATCGTCGGGTTCCTTGACCTGCGGCTCGGCTACCTGCTCCACGCGGATGTCATGCTGTCCGTAGTAGCGCGCTGCTCGCACGTTCTGTCCTTTCGTCGGCGGCGGGTACGCCGAATTTCCACGAGGTCAACGGGTGGCGCTCTCGGCCGTGCGGCCGGTACCGCGCGCCTGGCTGTACACGAGGGCGGCGATCACGATCAGGGCCCCCTGGAAGAGGTACTGCCAGGTCTGTGACAGACCGAGGAACGTGGTGGCGTTGAGAAGTTGAACGATGAGGCCGGTGCCCAGGAGGGTGCCGACGAAGGTGCCCCGGCCGCCCAGCAGGCTGGTCCCGCCGAGTACGACCGCGGCGATGCTGTTGAGGGTGTAGCTGACCCCCTGGGCCGGGTCGCCGATGCCGAGCTGAGCCAGCAGGATGAGTGCTCCCAGGAAGGCGAAGAGCGAGACCACGACGTAGCCCGCGATGATCGTACGGGTGGAGCGCACGCCGAGCCGGCGGGCGGACTCCTCGTCGGAGCCGACCGCTCGGATGTTGCGCCCCCATCGGGTGGTGCGGAGCAGGAACTCCATACCGAAGGCGAGAACGACCAGCACGATGAAGGCGATGGGGACCGGGCCGATCGTCAGGGTGATGACGTCGGTCACAGTGGTGCTGATCAGCCCGCCGGGAGTGTCGCGCAGCAGATAGCTGAATCCCTGCAGCGCGATGTAGGTCGCCAAGGTCGCGGCCACCGGGGTGAACTTGCCGAACCTGATCAAGGACCCGTTCACCAGCCCGGTCGAGGCCGCGAGCGCTGCCATGAGCACCAGTCCGAGCACCAGCATCTGCCCCGACTGGCCGTCGGTGAAGAAGAACGACCCGACCACCACCAGGAACCCGGACAAAGGGCCGACGGACAGATCGATGCCGCCGGTCATCAGCGCGACCGTCTGGCCGAGCGCGATGAAGCCCAGGGCGCTGACCAGGAGCATCACCGACGTGACGTTGAAGGGCAGCAGGTAGCGGTCGTTCTGAGCGTAGATGTAGGCGCCGAGGAGGAGCATCACCCCGGCCAGGATGAGGACGGGGGTGTAGTCGCCCTCCAGCCGGCGCCGCCATACCGGGCTGAGCCGGCCTGCGGTGGTCCGGTGCTCCTCGGCGCGCTTGTGGGCCGTCGATTCGATCGCGGCCCGGATCATCCGCTCCTCGGTGACCTCGTCCCCGGCCAGCTCCGCCACGACGTGGCCCCGGGACAGCACGATGACCCGGTCGCAGAGCCCCTCCAGCTCCTTGGCGTCGGAGGACGCGACGACGACCGGCACCCCGCTGCCGGAGACCTCGCGCAGGATGCGGTAGATCTCCGCGCGTGCGCCCACGTCGACGCCCTGCGTGGGCTCGTCGGCCAGCAGGATGTCCGGCTTGCCGAGCAGCGACCGGGCCATGACGACCTTCTGCTGATTACCACCGGACAGGCTGGTGATGGGCGTCTCCAGCGTCGCGGCCTTCACGTTGAGCCCGGCCAGTTCGGCGCCGACGACCGCGACCTCCCGTCGGCGGCTCACGAACCGGCCCGCGCCGAGCCGGTCGAGCGCCGTCAGCGCGGCGTTCTCCCGCACCGACATGGACATCATCAGTCCCTCGTGGTGCCGGTCGGCGGGCATGTACGCCGAGGAGCGGTGCAATCGCCGGCGGTTGACCCGCCTGCCACCGATGACGATGCCGCCGCTGTGCCATGCTGCGAGACCGGCCAGCGCCCGGAGCAGCTCGCTCTGACCGTTGCCGAGGACCCCCGCGACGCCGATGATCTCACCTTGCCGGGCGGTGAACGAGACGTCGGAGAACCCGTCCCCGGACAACCCTTCGACCGTGAGCACCGGCGGCTCCTCACCGGAGGTGTGCTGCTTCGCGGGGAAGGTGTACTCCAGCCGCCTTCCGACGATCATGGCGAGTAGTTCTTCATCGGTGACGTCGCCGACGACGGCGGTGCCGCTGTGGTGCCCGTCCCGCAGCACGGTGACCCGGTCGGCCAGCTCGCGGACCTCTGCCAGCCGGTGCGTGATGTACACCACGGCGGTGCCCTGCCGAGCCGCCGAGCGTACGAGGTCGAACAGCAGCCCGACGGAGTCGCGGTCGAGGGGGGCGGTGGGCTCGTCGAGGATGAGCAGCCGCGGCTCCACGGCCATCGCCTTGGCCAGTTCCAGCAGATGCTTCTGGGCGATGCTGAGATTGCCCACCCGGTCCTGCAGGTGTGCGGTGCAACCGACCCGGTCAAGAACGCGGCGCATCGCGGCGCGGCGGTCACCGTGGAGGAAGCGTTCCGGCACCGCCACGGCGATGTTCTCCGCCACCGTCATGTCGGGGAGGACCGCGGGGTGCTGGTGCACGATCGCGATGCCCATCCTGGTCGCCAGGCCGGGGGTGAGCTCGTCGACCGCCTCTCCGAGGACCGTGATGGTGCCTCGGTCCGGGATGACGGTGCCGGAGGCGACACCCATGAGGGTGGACTTGCCGGCACCGTTCTCGCCGAGCAGTGCGTGCACTTCGCCGGGCAGGACCTCGAGGGACACGTCGGTCAGTGCGGCGACCGCAGCGTAGGACTTGGAGATGCCCTGCAGCGCCATCGTCGGCGGTGCCGCGGTCAGCGCCGTCTCCTGAGACTGGTTGATCATCACATCGTCCTTGGCAGGTGCTCGATCTCGATCGTTCCGGTGGCTCCTGGGGTGGCGTCCGGCGCCACTACTTGACGACCGCTGCCTGGTCGGCGCCTGACATCTCGGCGGAGAGGTAGATGTCGTCGGGCAGGTCGCGTTCGCATTGGACCGGCTTGTCCTCCGAGGTGGAGTCCTCGAACACCAGCGACGGGAAGGTGGAAGAGTCGGGGATCTGTCCGCCCGTGGCCCTGGCGACCGCGTGCTGGACGGCCAGCCGCGAGTGGTCGGTCTGGGTCGAGACCGTGAAGAGCTTGAAGTCGGGATTCTTGGCCTTGTGCTCTTCCCAGAAGCATGAGAGCACGTTGCCGTCGGACGTGGCGATCGCCGGGATGGAACGTCCGCTCTGCTCGAACACAGGAAGCGCGCCGACCAGGGACGGACCAAAGTCGGAGATGATGACGTCGATCTGCGCGTTCTGAGCGATCGCGGAGGTCAGCACCTTCTGCGTCTCGGCGGGGTCCCAGTTGGTGACCTCGAACGGCTGCTCGCCGATGAACTTGTACCGGCTGTCGGTGCCGAGCACCGAGCGCAGCCCCTCGGCCTCGTCCCGTCCCTGGCTGTTTCCGGGAGGGCCGCTGAGAAAGAGGATGTTGCCGCCGTCCGGGAGGATCTTTTTGATCCACTCGCCCCAGTTGCGTCCGTCGTTGGCGAACTTGGTGTCCACGAACACGTCGTAGTCCTCGCCGGCCTTGCCGCCCGGGGCGACACGGTACGGCACGGTGACCACACCGGCGTTGTAGGCGCTGCGCAACGCCGGGAGCATGGCCTCGCCCGCGTCCGGGAAGACGACGAGGGCGTTGACGCCTTTGGCGACCATGCCCTGGATGTCGGCGATCGCCTTCTGGGTGTTGCCCTGGCCGTCGGCGTACTCGAAGCTGGTGATGCTCGGACACTTGGCGGCCTCCTCTTTCGCGGAGGCGGTGCTGATCAGCCGCCAGCTGTTGCCACCGAAGCCGTCGGCCAGGCCGAGGGCGGCCTTCTTGCTGCCGCACCATGCGGGGGCGTTGCCGTTGCCACCGGCGACGGCCTCCGATGCGGAGCCGGCATCCGAGGTGCCGCATCCGGCGAGGGCGAGGCCGAGCGCTCCGGCGGCGATGGTGGCGAGAAATCTGGAACGGCGGATGGGACGGTTCATGGACGTGATCCCTTTCTGAGGGGCTTGCCGTTGCGCCCGGCGTGGCGGGCGAGGGCCCGGCGACGCGTGGATCGGTCAGGCCGTGGCGGCCGTTCGCCGCCCGGCGAACCTGCGTCGCACCGCGGCCCAGTCGACGGTGTAGAGAGCGACACCGACGGTGAGGGCGGCTGCCTCGACCAGGGTGCGGATGGCGAAGGAGACGCCGAGGGCGAGGACGAACTGCTCGAGTTGGCTGAGAAAGACGGCCGCGATGGCGGTGGGCACGAGGAAGCCACGGCCTCCGAGGAGCGAGGTGCCGCCGAGGACCACCGCGGCGACGGAGGGCAGCAGGTAGGCGTCGCCCTGGAAGGCGGTGGGCTGGGCGATGATCCCCGCGAGCAGGACGCCGGCCAGCCAGTAGAGGACCTGCGCCCAGATATAGGCGGCGGCGCGATACCGCGTGACCGGCAGGCCGGTGGCGGCCGCGGCCGCGGGGTTGGCGCCGATGGCCTCGAAGCGCCGGCCGCCGACAGTGGTCTTCATGACCATGGCGGCGAGGGCGACCACGACGACTCCGAAGTAGACGGAGTGCGGAATGCCGAAGGTGACACCGCCGGCCACCTCGCGCAGCAACTGGGTGGTACGCCGGGGGGACCCACCGGAGATACCGAGCACCACGGCGTACATCAGGGCGTTGACACCGAGGGTGGCGACGATGGGGTTGAGCCGCCGCCAGCCGATCAGGAGCCCGTTGACGATTCCGAAACCGATGGCGACGACCAGCCCGAAGAGCAGTGCGCCGAGGAGCTTGTCGTCGTCCCCGGCCGGCTGATGGGTGGTGATGACGACCGCGAGGGACACGGCGCCGGGCACTGACAGGTCGATCCCCCCCTGCTGCACCACGAGGGTCTGCCCGACGGCCGCGATGGCGAGGACGGCCGCGAACGGCAGCATTCCGAGGAGCGCGCTGTGGTCGACGCTGGTCGGCGCCAGGACGGCGCCGGCGGCGAAGAGCAGGATCACGGCGATGCTCACCGTCAGCAAGCCCCGGGAAAAGCGGAGCCCCGGTCCGGGAGTGATCGCGCTGCGTTCGGATGCCTGGAGGGCCATGCTCACACCTCACAGTCCTACGGGGCCGAGTGACGGCCGCCACATGTTTCGTAGGAATGTACATTGTGTGCTTACACTTAACAAGAGCCTAGCATCGGGTCTTCAACGCCGACATTTCGCCATGTCTGTTCACTATTACAGAACAGTTCGGGGCGGTTAACCTTGACTGGCCGTCCGCGGTCGTTCACTATGACTGATCACGGTCTCGGGCGACGACACGTCCCCGCAAGCTTCCCGCGAAGGGACATCCTCATGAAGATCAGCGACCGTCTGGGGCATCTCACCTACTCCACGCTGGTCCATCCCGGCGACACCTGGGCCGAGATGCGGGCGAGCGTCGCCGCCCACGTGCCCGCGGTGAAGAGGCGGGTTTCCCCCGGCTCCCCGATGGGGCTGTCGCTGCGGCTTTCCGGCGCGTCGGTGGCGGCTCTGCGGGCGGATCCCGCCGAGCGCGCCGACTTCCTCGGCTTCCTGCGCCAGGAAGAGCTGTACGTCTACACGGTCAACGCGTTCCCGCACGGACCGTTCAAGGGGCGCTCCGTCATGGAGCAGGTGTACGAGCCCGACTGGACAACTCAGGAACGGGCGACCTACACGATGGGCGTCGCCGACGTCCTGGCGGACATCACCGAAGCCGGCGTGGAGCCGTCCATCCAGACCGCTCCACTGGCCTTCCGTCCCCATGTCACCGGGCCCGGATACGTCGCGGCGTTCACCGCCAACCTGCTCCGGGTGGCCGCCCACCTGGCCGTACTGGAGCGGGGGACCGGTCGCCGGGTGAAGCTCGCGCTGGAGCCGGAGCCGTTCTGCTTCCTCGAGACCACCGAGGAGACAGTGCGCTACTTCGAGGAGCAGGTCTTCTCCCGCTCGGGCACCGAGGAGTTCGCGCGGCTGGCCTCCGTCCCGATGTCGGAGGCGATCGGCCTGATCCGCAGGCACCTGGGCGTGGTCTTCGACATAGGCCACCAGTCGGTGGAGTTCGAGGACATCCCCGCTGCGCTGGAGTCACTGCTGGCGGCCGGTATCCCGATCTTCAAGCTGCAGCAGGCGGCGGCGCTGTGGATCCCCGAGGTCACCAATGAGGCGGTGAAGGCGCTGGAGCAATTCACCGACACGATCTACCTGAGCCAGACCACCGAGCGTCGCGAGGGACGACTGACCCGCTTCCTCAACCTCGGTGACGCCATCGCGTCGTGGAACGCCGACCCGGGCGGCACACGGGAATGGCGGACCCACTTCCACGTGCCCGTCTTCCTCGACGAGGTCGGTGGTTTCGCGACAACCCGGTCGAACATCGAGGCAGCCCTGGCTCTGCACCGGCGCACACCCCTCTCAGATCACCTTGAGATCGAGACCTACACCTGGGACGTACTCCCGGAACACCTCAAGACCGGCGACATCAATGAGTACGTCAGCCGCGAGATCGAATGGGTACGCGACGCACTCGGCGCACGCTGACCACCCCAACGACGACGAGCAGGAGGGCTGATGTCCGGAAGAGTGCAGGGCAAGAGCATCATCATCACCGGGGCGGGAAGCGGCATGGGGCGGGTCTTCGCCCTGGGGCTGGCCCGGGAAGGAGCGACCGTGGGCGTCCTCGACCTGCGCAAGGGCGCCGCCGAGGAGGTGTGCGCAGAACTACGCGATGAGGGACTGACGGGGATCCCGCTGGCCGCGGACGTGAGCAGGCGCTACCAGGTGATCGCGGCCTTCGACGCCTTCGTCGAGCAGACCGGCCGGCTGGACGTGCTGTTCAACAACGCCGGGTTCAACGAGCCGATGCACCTGATGGACGTGACCGAGGAGAACTGGCACACCATCATGGACGTCAATGCGATGGGCACGCTCATCGGCATCCAGGAGGGGGCACGCCGGATGATCCCCCATCGGCAGGGAAAGATCGTGAACACCTCCTCCATCGCCGGCCGGCAGGGCTACCCATCGTTCGCGCCCTACTGCGCGAGCAAGTTCGCCGTCAACGCGCTGACCCAGGCGGCCGCCCGCGCGCTGGCCGAACACGACATCACCTGCAACGCCTTCGCGCCAGGCGTCGTGGACACTCCACTGTGGACTAAGCTCGATCAGGATCTGATGGACATCGGCGACGCCGAGAGGCCAGGTCAGGCGATGGCCGACTTCGCCGCGGGCATCCTCAGAGGCCGGGTCGCCACCGGCGAGGACATCCTGGGTACGGCGTTGTTTCTGGCCTCCGCGGACTCCGACTACCTGACTGGGCAGGTCATCATGGTTGACGGGGGCATGGTGCTGGTCTGAGCCCCACACGAAGATCCGTCGGACCGCCCCGCCATCGTCGTCGCCATGAGCAAGGAGCACTCTTGACTTCTCCCTCTTCACCGCAGACTTCCGACGACGCCACAGCCGTCAACCTCGGGCTCCGGCTGCGGATGGCACGTCGGAAGTCAGGGCTGTCACTGCGCGAACTGGCGCGCCGGCTCAGTGTCTCGCCGTCCTTTCTGTCCCAGATCGAGAACGGCAAGTCGCAGCCTTCGGTGGCGACGTTGTATTCCATGGCGCAGATGCTCAATGTGTCCGTCGACCATCTCTTCGAAAGCGAGGAGGCACCGATGGAGTACGACAGCGAGATGACCGACGAGGCCGGCCCGGACGCCGAGGCCGAGCCCGACGAGGAACGGGACGCCGTACCCGGCATCTCGCCTCTGCTTCGCCCAGAGGACGCCGAGGAGGCTCCGGAGCGCGGCCCAGATACAGGCTCCGCGCGAGGGCCGTGGGACGACACCAAGCGCACGGCCCGCCTGTCGGTGACCTCGCCGGGAAACCGGACCCGCCTCGTCATGGACACCGGGGTCATCTGGGAACAGCTGGCCACCAACACCGCGCACCAGCTGGACTTCATCGAGATCATCTACCCGCCGGGCGCCAGCTCGACCAGCGACGAGCGCATGCTGCGCCACAACGGCTTCGAATACGGCTACCTTCTCGAGGGGGAACTCGAGGTGACCTTCGGTTTCGACACGTTCACCCTGTCCGCCGGCCAGTCGCTCGGCCTGAACTCCACCGTCCCCCACCTGTTCCGCAACCGCGGCACAGTCCCGGCCAGGGGCATCTGGTTCGTGCACCACGAGCACGACTGAGAGCGCCGCCGAAGAGTCGGTGTCATGCGTGGTCCGGAATCATTTACGTCGCGGACATGTACTCCCGCGCGATCGTCGGCTGGTCAGCGTCGGCCAGCAAACGCTCCAGGCTGGTCCTCGACGCCCTGGACAACGCGCTCATGGATCGTAGATAGGCCTCTACAAAAGGGAATTGATCAAGCCGCGCAAGCCCTGCGCGAGTGCTGGTCGGCGACGCCCAGCGGCCACGGCTACTCGGTGTCGTGCGGACGGGAAGCACGCTCATGGCCCGTGCCGTGCCCGGACGCCAGCCGATCTCGGATGGCGAAACAGCCAGCGTGAGTTCGGGGAAGCGGGTCAGCAGGTCGCGGAGCGCGATCTGGGTCTCGGCGTGGGCCAGGGGCGCCGCCGAGACCGTAGTGGATGCCGTGGCCGAAGCACAGGTGCGCGTTATCGATGCCGCTCACATCGAGCGGGGGGCGTCGCCGACGATGAGCGTTGAGAGAGGCTTCGGCCTCTCTGTGAATCTACAGTGTAAAGGCGATCGGTTAATTTAAAAATAGGTCTTATCACCACAGACGTACGGGCTTCGCCCGTACCTATCAACTAAAACAAACAGGACGCCACGGATTAGAGGCGCAGCGGGTGCACCCGCTGCGCCGAGGGCCTGTCTCAAAGGCAGATGAGCCAGTCGTTGGCCGTCACCTCCTCGATGTCGGCCAGCTGCGCCACCGGCCCGCTCCACCACCTGACGCACCGACCCACCCCGGCGGCCTGTATCCGCACCGCCTTGACCAATACCTCGACCCCGGCCGCGCCTGCCGCTCCGGCTCCCCGACATCCCCGCCGGCGCTGCCGGCGGGCTCGCGGCAGGCGCGGCCGGGGTCGGCTTCTTCCTCTAGGTCTCCGTCCTGGCCCCGCAGCGCGCTCAGCGCCATCATCACCATCTGCGCAGCCGCGACCTCGGCCACCTCGACCGGCCCGCCCGGCAACAAACCCTGCAGCACGCCCCGGTAGGTGCCAATCAGGTTCTCCACCACCTGCCGCTGCCGCTGATGGATCTCCTCCAGCTTCGCCTTGGCCTTCTTGGCGGTGGCCGCCATCCGCTTGCACATCATCGCGGCCAGATCATCGCGGGCCCGCGCCCGAGCGGTGTGCACCAGGCACACCAGCAGCGCGATCCGCTTGGCCTCCACACTGTAGGAGCGGGCCAGCACATCAGCGTCGGCCGCGTCCGCCTCCCCGGCGAAGTCGGCGACCTTGGAAGCGGCGATGCTCTCCGACACGGCCTCGGTGTTGCGGATTCCCTCCACCCAGGCCAGGTGCGCGGCCTGACCCTTGAACTTCGACCAGCTCGCCCGGCGCGCCAGCTTCTTCACCCGGTCCAAGTCGCTCTTGCCGCCCGGCCCCACCACCAGCAACGCCTGGATGCGAGCGCGGTCGGCGGCGCCCAGCCGCCGCCAGATCGTCTGGAAGATCTGACCGTTGACCTTGCCGCGAATCGTCGACTCCATGCTGTCCAGCGTGGAGAACGCCGGCGGCTCCAACCGAGCCTGGGCCAGCCGCTCCAACGCCACGTTGATCAGATCGGCCGGGTGGTTCTTCACCCGCGCCGCCTTCGCCATCGCCTTGGCCGCGATCTTGCGAGCCCTGGCCGGCGCGTAGCCCCCCCCCTTCATGGCGCCGCACCAGCACCCGATGCGACTCCGCCGTACGCGGCGAGGCGTACACCGGCATGACATCCTCGTCCAACTCCAGACATCGCCGCACGTGCTCCACCACCACGGGCGGCACCTCGCGGGATTTTTCGGAAGCGGCCCAGCCGCTGAAAGATCTTTCAGGGCGAGTGTTAGCGCCAGCAGGTGCTCATCGGTGTCGGTCTTCTCCCGCGCCCACACCATCTCCTCGGCCGAGGGGGAGTAGAAGAGATACAGCTCACGCGTCATCACCAGCCGCGGAAACACCCGATAGGCGGTCCGTTCGACCGACGTCACTGCACACGCCTCCCGGCTCGCCCCCGCCAAGATCATCCCAATGTGGGTTTTGGGCTTATGTGGGCCGACCGCCTGGGTTGTCCGCACCGTCGTGTCCTCTGGGCGAGGGATTGTGGCGCGGTCACCGTTGAAGGGCGAGAAGGTGAAACGCTCCCCGGACGATGGACTGGCTTTTGACCGCCATGTCGATCGTGTCGGGTGCGGTGGTGGGGTCGGACACCATAAGGCGGGCGGCCAGCGCGCGGCCGTCGGCGGTGCACGCCAGGTAGTGCAGGGTCACGACGCCGGGCTCGCTGCCGCCCTTGTAGCAGACCGCCGGGAATCGGGAGCCGTCAAGGTGAAGTCCGTCGTCGTTGAGCGAGAGAGCATGGTGGATCTCGGGCTGGTCGAGCCGCAGCAGGCCTGCGTAGACGTGGCAGATATCGGCCGGCGAAGCGAAATGCTCGGTCTGGACGATGTATCCGGGTTGGGACCAGGATCTCGTGTACTCCGGGCAGCGGCAACCGCTCCAGCTCCAGCACCGCGGCCAGGCGCTGGTGGGTCGGCAGGGCCAGATACTGCCGTGCCCGGTCCTGATCTGAGGTGGCCTTGAGCTGGAAGAACGCCTTGGTGGTGAGGATCGGGACGTTCGCATCGGGTTGCCGGTGGCCGAACAGCGACAGTTGGCGTTGCACCGCGTCCCGGCCCAGCCGGTGGATGAGGTGATCGGTGGCGGTGTTGTCGCTGATCGAGATCATGTGATCGGCGTCCTCCGACAGCGGGAGCATGGTGCCGGCCGGGCGGTTCTGCAGGGTGCCGGAGGGCAGGCTCTTGTAGTCGTCGCGGATGGCCAGCTGCTCGTTCCACGAGAGCCGCCCTTCGGCGACGGCTTGGGCGAGCGCACCCAGCACGTACAACTTGAAGGCCGAGCCGATCGGGCGTTGCGTGTCTGCATCGAGGCCGTGCGCGATCCGGCATTGTCCGTCCGGCTCGATGCGCGCCGCGGCGAAGGATACGCCTGCTCCCAGCTCGGCCAGCCATGTGTCGATCTCGGTCCACGAGTTCGGCTTGGGTTCGTCTGGGGTCAGGCGCAGGCTGTCCACGCGCCCACCCGCTCCACGTGCACCGTGATGCGGAAGCCGGTGCTGTGGCACTGCACGGCTGCCTGAACCTGGTCCGGTCGCGTCGTGATGGTCTCGCGGAGTGTACGGCAACCAATCGGGCAGGGGCGGTAGCCGGCAGGCATAGCCACGCCTTCGGCATCCACTTCGCCACCGCCGTCATCGTCCTCATCGGCTCGGCGCCGCTGGCCGCCCTTAGTGGTGTTTGTCGCCGTGGTGATCGGCCAAACGGGTGAGCAGGTTGATCAGGTTCTGCCGGTCGGCCGCGGACAGCGGGGCGAGGTATTCGTCCTGGGCGGCGGCGATCAGCCGGTCAAGGTCGGCGAGTTGCCTTCGGCCCGCCGGGGTGATGGTGATGATGTTGCGGCGGCGGTCTTCTGGGTCGGGTGCGCGCTCGAGGAGTTGCCGTTCGGCGAGGTCGTTGACGGTCGCCACCATGTCGCTGCGATCGATGCCGGTGCGGCGACCGAGGGCGGCCTGACTGGCCGGGCCGTACTCCTCCAGGGTGGCAAGCAAAGAGTAGTGGTAGCGCCGCACGCCGGCCTGCGCGAGCGCCTGATCCACAAGCCGGTTGGCGATCAATGCCGCACCGTAGGTCAACCTGCTCGGCAGCGCGCGCAGCCGCTCCGGCGGCGGCCCCTCGGGAGTATTCACGAGCCAAATCTAGCAAATTGTTGGCAGGACCCACGACTAGCTGTAATGTTGGCCAGGCCAACATTGGACATCCCAACGTTGGGCCAACATTGTTCTTATGACGCTGAGGAGCCCAGACATGACCACCATCGCACAGCCGGCCGGGCCCGCCTTCGGCCCCGAGGTCATCGGCCAGACCGAGAAGGCTCTCAACGCCCTCCTGGAGCGACATCTAGCCGGCACCAGCATCACCGAACCCCAGTGGGTGACGCTGACGCTGACCGTGGTCAGCGACGGAACTCTGTCCGGCGATGCTCTGGCCGAGCGGGTCTCCCGCTCCTTGAAGGTCGACCAGGCCACGGCACACCAGCGCATCGTCGAACTGACGGCCGCGAATCTGGTCCGCACCAGCCAGGACGGCATCGTCGAAGCGACCGAGCACGGCAAGGCCCAGTGGAACCAGGTCCGCGCCGCCATCGCCCGGATCACCGAAAAACTGTGGGGCGACCTGCCGGAGGAGGAATTGACCACCACCGGCCGCGTCCTGAACACCGTCCTCTCCCGCGCGAACACGCTGCTGTCCCTCGCCTGAATCGCCAGAAACGCTTGGCAGTTCCGTCGGGCGCTGGATGAGTACCTGAAGACGTCCGCCCTGTCTATCGCGGCGGGTCTACTCCGGTCTGAGCCGCTCCAGCGCACCCGCCACGTCGCTGGACGGCGCTCGGCACCGTGGCCGCCGTCCACACCTCAACCTTCAACCACAAGGCAAGGAGATTCCGTTGAGTACCGATGTCGGTACCGCGGCCGCACCGCGGGCGACCCGAAGAGAATGGCTGGGGCTGGCGGTCCTCGCGCTTCCCACCATGCTGATCGCCATGGACCTGACCGTCCTGCATCTGGCACTGCCCGCCCTCACCGCCGACCTGCGGCCCAGCAATGCCGAGTTGCTGTTGATCGGCGCATTCGCGTTCGGCGTGGCCTCGGTGCTCTCGGCATTCGCGGTCAATGCGGCGATGCTCATCGCCGCCCGGGCGCTCCTCGGCCTCGCGGGCGCCACACTGATGCCCTCCACGCTCTCTCTGATCCGGATCATGTTCACCGACCCCAAGCAGCAGGGCGCCGCGATCGGGGCCTGGACCGGCTTCTTCGGCCTCGGCACGGTGATCGGACCCCTGATCGGCGGTACGTTCCTTGAGCTGTTCCAGTGGGGCTCGGTCTTCCTGCTCGGCGTCCCGATCATGCTGCTACTGATCGGGTTCGGCCCGATCGTGCTGCCGGAGTACCGGGACGAGTCGGTCTCCCGCCCGGACTTCATCAGCGCGATCATGTCCATCGTCGGCGTCCTTGCCTTGATCTTCGGTCTCAAGCGGGTCGCCGAGGACGGCCAGCGATCGCGTAGCGACCCAGGCGGTTGAGGTGGGCGTGGCCCAGCGGGGACAGCCGCGCTACGTCCTGAGCGCGTAACTGGTCCACAATTGCCGACAGATATCGTGAGTTCCACAAAACGACGGCATTGACGACAAGTCCAAGAGCCGCGAGTTGATCCTCCTGGCCTTACCGATATGCCTGCCGGATCCGGCCGGAGTCGCCGTGGCAGATCTTGCGCGCGAGGCGGTGCCGCGACTCCTGGACCGACAGCTGCTTGCCCAGGCTGCGGCGGTAGGTGGAATCCATCGGGCGTAGTCCAGCACCGGCCACGGCACCGCCAGCGGATTCTCCAGGAACAACCCCTTGTACCGGACCGCGCCGATCTGAACGGCAACGCCCAGCCGGTGAGAATCGGCCCTCGACTGCGCGATCACATTCCGGTCGAAGCTGTCCAGGAAGAAGAACCTCTCCAGGTCTGACAGCGATGGCACCTCGATGAACGAGACGTGGGCGGCCCGCTGCTCGGCAGACAGAAATTCCGCAGGCATAGCCCGCACGGTAGGGCCATATCGGTCGCGATCAACTCATAGTGATCGACGCGTTACAAGTGAGAACGTTTCAGTCGTAAGTGCGTCTTGATCCTTCTCAGCGCCAACGGCTGTCCGCCGGTTCCTTGACCCCGGTGGCGTTCGTGCGTCCCGGTGGGCGCGGGCCTGTTGATCGGCTTGGCATGCTGGTCCAGCTGTGCAGTCCTGCCCTGGTTGGGGTTCGTGCCCGACGATGTGGGCGGCGCCGCCGGCGGCGGTGGCGCGGGTGGCCGAGCGGCTCGGGGTGACGCCGGCGGCGCTGCGGTTGTACGGCAAGCGCGATCAGACCCGCTCGGATCATCTGGGCCAGATCGCCAAGTATCTGGAGTGGCAGACGGCCCCGGGGGGCAGCCAGGCGATGAAGGATCTGGAGCAGTTCCTGCTGGATCGGGCGATGGAGCACGACTCGCCGACGCTGCTGTTCAACTTGGCGCGCGAGTATCTGATGGCGGCCAAGGTGATCCGGCCCGGCGCTCTCTAGATAGAACGTTCTGTCTTGACAGACGGCGACATTCTTGCCAGTCTACAAGACAGAACGTTCAGTCTTGTGGAAGCGGCGTCCAATGGCTCGCCATACCGGGCGTGGCCACCCGGGCGCCCTCCGTTCTACAGAAACGGCGTTGTTCGCCGTTTAACGTCTGCCCACGTCAGGAGAGGCTATGTCCATCGATCCCGCACCCGTCCTGGTCACCGGCGCCACCGGGCAGCAGGGCGGCGCCACCGCCCGCGCGCTGCTCGCGGCCGGCGTCCCCGTACGGGCACTGGTCCGCGACCCCGCCACCGACCGGGCCGTGGCGATCCAGGCGCTCGGCGCCGAACTCATCACCGGCGACCTCAACGACCGCGACTCCGTGATCAGGGCCGCGGAGGGAGCCCGAGCCGTCTTCTCGGTGCAGATGCCCCCGCTGACGGCCGCCGGCTTCGACTTCGAGGGCGAGCTGGCCCAGGCGGTCAACCTGGTCGAGGGCGCGCGGGCCGCGGGTGTGCGGCAGTTCGTGCACACGTCGTTCTCCGGCGCGGGACGCCACACTGAGGCTCCCGGCTGGGCCGAAGGCCGATGGTCGCCGCTGGAGCCCGTCTACGCCGCCAAGGCGGGCGCCCAAGACCTCGTGCGCGAGGCCGGCTTCACGCACTGGACGATCATCAAGCCGGCCTTCTTCATGGAGAACTTCCTCCCGTCCGTGGCCTACCTGCTCCCTCGCGGCCTCGAAGGAGGCATCGTGACCGTGCTGAAGCCCGCCACCAGGCTCTCCCTCATCGCGGTCCGGGACATCGGCACGACGGCCGCCGCCGCCTTCGCAGACCCAGGGCGGTTCCACGAGGTCGAGCTGGAGCTGGCGGGCGACTACCTGCCGATGACCGACATCGCCAGGATCCTCTCCGGCGCCTTCGGCACCGAGTTGGCCGCGCCCGACATGACCACGGAGGAGGCCGTGGAAGCGGGCATGCCGGGGCCGGGCGTCTTGGCGCACGAATTCCTCAACGTGGCCGGTCAGCCCGCCCGCCCGGAGTACGCGCGGGCCTTCGGCATCCCGCTCACGACCCTGGAGGACTGGGCTGGCGACCTTGTGCGGGTGTGACGACGGGCAGCACGACCGCCGATGCGTGCGCCGCCTCTTGAAGGATCTCCTGGTCCGCGGCGCGCATCGCGGTGGCCGTGACGAGGGGTTCGCCGGTGCCCGGGTTGCGGCTGTACATGGGGTGGGCGCCACTGGAGATCTGCAGGCGGATGCGGTGACCGCGCAGGCAGCAGTGGGCCGTGGGAGACAGGGTGATGGTCATCTCCCGGGTGCCGCCCCGGTCGAGGCGGATGATGCCGTCGCGCACGTTCTTCGAGGCGCCCTTGGGAGAGACGTCGCAGAGACGGGCGAAGAAGTCGGTGTGGTCAAGGCTCGAGCGGGCGTGCAGCCTGACCGTGACGGTGCCCATGATGGTCGTCTCGGCCCGCACCGGATCGCTGGTGAACGTGAGGACGTCCGGGCGGGCATCCAGCCTGCGGTTGTCCTTGGCGCCGCCCCCGCGGTCCGTCGCGCCGCCGAGGCCGCGCGTCGGGTACGCGGGGCCGTAGCGGTAACGCGACGGCTGGGCAGGACCCGCCGGCGGCTGGGCGGACAGCAGGCCCCCTGCGCGCAGGTAGTGGGTCACCGGGTCGGACGGAGGCGGTCAGGAGGGCAGGTCGATGCGGCGCGCAGTGGCCACCTTCTGATCTCGCTGGTGCCGCTTTCCAATTCGTCGTCCCGTCCCCTAGGAGCAGCATGTCAACCGATTCCGCGCGAGCGCCGAAACCGGAGAACACCGTGACCGATCTGTTCAACCCCGCGGCTCCTGCCGCTGCCTACGACGCCTTTCTCCCCTCGGCCCTCACCAGGGCCCGCGCCCAGCGGGAGTGGGTGCCCTCGGACGGTGCTCTGCCCTCCCTGTATCTCAGTCATGGTGCCCCGCCGCTGTTCGACCTGCCCGACTGGATGCGTGAACTCTCGGACTGGGCTCACTCCCTGCCCAAGCCCAAGGCGATCCTCGTCGTCTCCGCGCACTGGGAGGACGCGCCCCTCGCCCTGTCCGCACCTGCAGCGGGGACCCCCCTGGTCTACGACTTCGGGGGCTTCCACTCCCGCTACTACACCATGACGTACCCCACCCCTGACGCCGGCGACCTCGCCCGGCGCATCGCGGCGATGATGCCGGACGACGAACCGGTGTACCAGCACTCCTCCCGCGGGCTGGACCACGGGGCGTGGATCCCGTTGATGGCGATGTACCCCCTGGCCGACATACCCGTGCTGCAGATGTCGATGCCCACCCACGACCCCGCCCGCCTGCTGAGCCTGGGCCACAGACTCAAGTCCTTGCGCGCGGAAGGCGTTCTGATCGTCGGTTCCGGCTTCATGACTCACGGCCAGCTGTCTCTTGAGACGGGCGTCGTACCCGCCTGGTCGTCGGAGTTCGACGCCTGGGCCGCCGACGCACTCGCACGGGGCGACGTCGATCAACTCGCCGGATTCGCCGACCGTGCCCCCGGCATGCCGCACGCCCACCCTACGCACGACCACTTCCTGCCGATCTTCATCACCCTCGGCGCAGCCGCTAACGCGGAGCAGCCCGCCCGCACGGCCATCGACGGCTACGTTCTCGGCCTGGCCAAGCGCTCCTTCGAGCTCGCCTGATCTGGTCACCAGGCGCGGTGTCCGCCGACCGTCCGCTTGCGCGGCGCCACGCCCCGTGAGCCGGTCGGCCCCGCCCACATCGGCTGGCGCGTCGTACCTCGTCGCGCGAAGGTGATGGCCGCGGGCCGCCGTCGCGGCGGCCCGCGAGGATGCCATCGCCCTCAAGGACCCAGACGAAGACTGCAGTCAGACGACGACCGTCCATGACCAGGCCCGCCCAGGGCTCACGCCGCCTGGCCTGACGGCGTTCCCCGTGCTGCTACTTCTCACCGACATTCCTTGCCCCAGCAACCCCCGAGCGCTGTCCAAACTGACCGTCAAACGCTTCTGCTACTCACCGGCACAATCACTCGACTACTTCGACAGCCCCGAACACCTGGTCAAGTGGCTGGACGACATGCCCGCCGACGAGCTTCCCGCGGTGCAGGCGTGCCTGATGGCCCAGGCCGACCAGCGACAGCAGCTACACGCCGACCGGATTTCACGGCCCGGTACTCCCGAAGCTGCAACCAAGTGCGAAGTAGTTCTCTGTCCATGCGCCGAAATTTCGAGGTCGAGCCCGCATGACCGTCACCTGCCTCCCGACCTCCCCACAGTCGTCATGACCACCGTGAACGAGCCGGACTCGGGTGTCGGCAAACGACCTAATCCCGACAGGGCCACCAAGTCCGGGGCCAGCGCGTATCGAGCTAATCGGGGAGCAGAACTGGCGGAAAGGGCAGCGAGCCCCTCCGGCGGTAGGTCATTGATCAAGGCGTGCTCGCGGAAGCTCCCGGCCGGGCGCTGGCCGCTACCTGACCGAGCGGGCGGCTCCTCGGGACGGGTGCGAGTAGTGACCGCTCCGGTGATCCGCACGGTCAAGCGCGTTGGCGTACTGCTGCCCTGAGTGTCAGCCAACCTTCGCCGCTTGCAGGATCTGGTGCAGTTGGACGGCGTAGGCGCGGGGGTGGGTGGTGTTGCCGTTGTGGCCGCCGGGGAACTCAGTGGCCTCGGCGCCGAGCAGCGTGGCCAGCTCCTGTGCGCAGCGGTAGTCGAAGACGGTGCGCGGGGTGGTACGGCCGGCGGCGGGAACGATGCGGGTAGGGGTATGCGCCAGTTCGTTGACCGGCAGGGTGTCGTTGATCAGGGCGGTGAAGTCATGCTCGATGAAGAATCCAAAGTTGGCGATCCGCCCCGAGGTCATGGGTTGCGGCGTCAGGTCGGGTTCGGCGTCGGGGTTGGCCGGGTCGATGCCCAGGACTTCGGCGACCGCCTTGAGTGCCGGCGCGAGCCCTTGCTCCCGGTAGAGCTGCTGGATCTCGGCCAGCTCGGCCTCATGGCGGGCTCGGTCCGGAACGGGCAGCAGGTGGGGCGCGACCGGCTCGTGCGCGATGAGGGTATTGAGCTGCCCGGTGTGCCGGAGGGCCAGGTGGAGGCCAATGACCGCGCCCAGGCTGCAGCCGAGCATGGCCGCCGGTTCGTCAGTGACCGCGGCCAGCAGCCGGTGGACATCGTCGGCGTGTTCGGTCATCGTCACACCGCTGCTGGGGTCGTCCAGGGTGCTGCGGGACAGTCCGCGCCGGTCGTAGGTGATCACGGTGTAGGTGTCGGCGAGCTGATCGACCAGATCGACGCTGCGTCCGGCGTCGCCCTCGCCGCTCTGGGAGATCAGCAGCGTGGGGCCGTTGCCGCGCATCTCGTAGTAGAGGCTGGCGCCCGGGACAGACAGGTAGTCGGTTGTCGTGGTCATGGGAGGGTCCTTTCGCCTTGGGTCGCGATCACCATATTCCATCGTCCTTGATACATCTACTTCGATGAATCTTTTTCGATGTAATCTCGGTCACGTGAACGGAGTGGACCTGTTCCTTCTGGGGCGCACCCTGATGAAGATCGGCGAAGAGGCCCTGCCCACCAAAGGGCTGGGCGACCAGCCTGGGAGTGCCCGGACCATGCTGATCGTGGTCAGCGACATCCGCACGCATCCCGGCAGCGCGATCAGCGAGATCGTCACCCGCACCGGCCTGCCCCAGAGCGCCGTGTCGGCGGCGGTTGCCCGGTTGCGGGAGGCGGGTGCCGTCGTCACGGAACCCGATGCCCGCGACCGCCGACGACTCTGCATCCAACCCGCCCTGGAGATCTCCAGCCGCGTGGAGCAGGTCCGCTCGACCTCCATCGACGCAGCCCTGGCCAAAGCGCTGGCCATCGACGACCCGCACAGAGTCGCCGAGATCATCGCCCTCCTGGAGGAACTCGCCCGGAACCTGTCTCCCCAGGCGCTCAGCCGCCTGCGCGACTGAGCGCCACGCGGCCGGGCTGCCGAACCACAGGGCGAGCGCGCCGGCCAAGCCGTGCAGATCGCGGCCGTCGCCGACCTTGAAGGGCCGGCGCCTTCTCGCCAAGCTCCGTATGGACGCCTCCAGCTGAGGAACCAGACGTCCGTCTCTCGTGAGAGTGACTGGCGGGCTTCTTGGTGTTTGAACGCCCGGCTCGCCGCTCGCAACCCCGCCAGAGACGCGCGCCTCGACGCCCCTCTCGGGTCAGAAGTAGGCGCCGGGGATGGCAGCGCCGAGGATCGGACGGCGAAGGTGTTGTGGGGTGAGCATGACGCCGGTGATCCGGCTGGCGAGCGCCAGGGCCGCCGGGATGGAGTTGTCAATGCTGTCGCCGGCGGCCGGATCGATGCCCAGCTCACGGAGGTGACGATTGAGCCGGTCGGGATCCACGCCCTGCCTGTCTCTGGGAAACCCCGGATTGATGTCGGTGATGAGCCGGCCGTCGACGGCGTAGGTGACCTGGTGCTGGGCGTAGTCATGCCGGTGCATCGCCACGGCCTCCCCTCCGTTGTGCGACAGGGCCCCCAATACCTCCTGTTGCAGGCTGCGCCAGCCGCAGTCCTCGATGGCGATCGTCCAGTCCTCGATTCGCCTCACGGTGATGATCTCCGGTCCCTCCGGCTGGGAGTAGTCCTCGTCCGTGATGAGCCGAATGTCCTCGTCCGCGGCACCGAGTCGGCGGAGCACCTCGTGCTCGTCGAGCCTGCGGACGAAAACGATCGTGTAGATGTCGTGGAGGCTGCTGCTCTTTTCCCATGCGTAGTCCTCCGGCGACGCGCCGGGGGTCCTCGCGGTGGCGTGGACCATCTCGAACGTCCTTGCCTGCTCATAGACCTCGGGATGAGCGGTGAAGAAGGCCTCAATGATCTCTGGAGCTATCCGGCCGCGTTCACTGACGGTGTAGCCCTTCTCCTTCGCCCATGTGCGAATGCGGTGGGAGGTGTCACGCCCGTGCGCTCGGTGGGTGACGCGGAGGGGGGTGAAGTCGGCATCGGACATGATCAGAAACTTACCGATGGGTTCGACGTTCGTCTGCTAGCACCCTTTCACGGCGCCCTGATCCGACTGACCGCCCTCATCAGAATCAGGTCCGGCTGGAGGCGAGTCACGAGGACCGCCGGCTCTCGCAGGAAGCGCTTCAGAAGCCGGGCTTGCCGGGAAGATGTCGGCAAGCACCAATCGTGCCCGCGCCTGCACCTGACCTTCGGCGAGCCGGCCGGCCCCATCGACACCTGCTCGCGCAGGTATGCGGTCACTCCCGAAAGAACGCTTGACGTGCGACGGATCCGGTCACTGTCCGGCGGTACTGGCCCGGCGACTTGCCGGTGTACTTCTTGAACACGACGCCCATGTACTCGGAGTGGCTGAAGTTGAGCCGCTCCGCGATCTGCTGGAGCGTCCACTCCGTGGAGGACAGCAGTTCGGCGACGTGGCCCATGCGGACGCGCATGATCTCGTTGTGGACCGTCCGGCCCAGGATCCGCACGAACCGATGGTCGAGCGCGCGCCGCGAAAGCCCGACGTGCCGGAGCACCGCGGCCACCGCGAGATTCCGGTCCGAGCGATCCCGGATGAACCGCAGGGCCTCGGCGACGAGCGGATCGTCCACGGCGAGGATGTCCGACGACTGCCGGGCGACGATCCGCGTCGGTTCTATCAGTCTCAGGCCTGGCTCAAGGGAGTGACCTTGCATCATCAGGTCCAGAAGCCCTGCGGCCAGGTATCCCGTCCTCGTCGTGTCCGGCTCGATGCTTGACAGTGGGGGCGTCGTCAGGTTGCCGATGAGCTCGTCGTTGTCGACGCCGATGACGGCAACTGAGTCGGGCACTGCCAGGTCGTCCATCTTGCACGCCTCCAGCACCTCTTGACCTGCGATGTCGTAGCAGGCGAGCACACCCACCGGTTTGGGGAGGTCCAGGAGCCACTTTGCGAGGAGCTCGCGGTCGGTGGCGCGCATTCCAGACGGCTTCATCCGGAACTCGTGTGGCGTCAACCCATGTTCGCGAACATGTTGGGCGAACCACTCAGCCCGTTTCACCGACCAGCCGAACCGCTCGTCCCCGCAGAAGGCGAAGTTTCGCAGGCCGCGCTGAGCGAAGTGCTCGACTGCCCATCGTGCGATCGTGTCGTCGTCGGTCTCGACGCCGGGCAGTTCCGGCACCAGTCGTCCCGCGCTGAGATCGACGGTCGGGAGACCGAGCCGCCGGATGAATCGAGCCGTCTCCTCGTTCTCGATCCGGGCCAGCACTCCGTCACCATGCCAGCCTTCGAGCCATGAGAAGTCTGTCTCGTGGCGGCTGTGCTCGGCCAGGTACATCGACCAGCCAGGGTGTTCCTCGACGTACTTCTTCACTCCGACAAGAACGCCGCGAGCGTACGCGTTCGAGGTTTCCACCAACAGCGCGACGTGTCGAGTCTCGTGTAACGGCATGTAAGAAATCTAAGATCTGATGCTGGATTGCGCATGGTTGACCTCTTCTGCCCTCCGTAGCGTCACCACACAGGAGGTCAACGATGACGCAGAAAGTACGGATGGCCATTGCCGGACTCGGCTTCGGGGCGGAATTCGTGCCGATCTATCAAGACCACCCGGACGCCGAACTCGTGGCTGTGTGCCAACGGACCGAGAGCGCGCTGCACGAGATCGCCGACCGTTTCGGCGTCCCGGGCCGGTTCACCGGCTTCGCCGAGATGATCGAGGACCCCGACATCGACGCGGTGCACATCAACACTCCGATTCCGGACCACGCGCAGCAGACGATCGCGGCCCTTCGCGCGGGCAAGCACGTGGCGTGCACCGTGCCGATGGCCACCACACTCGAGGAGTGCCGGGCGATCACCGCGGCCGTGCGGGAATCCGGCAAGAACTACATGATGATGGAGACGGTCGTCTATTCCCGCGAGTTCTTGCACGTCAAGGATCTCGTGGAGAACGGCACAATAGGCCGCATCCAGTTCCTCCGCGGGGCGCACCACCAGGAGATGGCCGGATGGCCGGGATACTGGGAGGGCCTTCCCCCCATGCACTACGCGACCCATGCGGTGAGTCCCGTACTGAGTCTGGCCGGCGCGCTGGCCGAGAGCGTCGTGTGCATCGGCTCGGGACGGATCTCCCCCGAGCTCACCGGCAAATACGGGTCGCCGTTCGCCGTGGAGAGCGCGATCATCACCATTCGTGACTCGCCCATCGGCGCCGAGGTCGCACGCTCGCTCTTCGAGACGGCTCACGAATACGTCGAAAGCTTCACCGTCTTCGGCGATCAGGCGACGTTCGAGTGGGAACAGACGCAAGGATCTGGCCACGTTCTGCACGTCGGCGAGACTCCGAAAATCATCGAGATCCCTGACTTCGCCCATCGGTTGCCGGAGCAGATCGCGCGATACACGACGCGGGGCGTCTACGACGGCGAGAACGAGCACCTTTCGTTCGTTCAAGGCAGTGGCCACGGCGGCTCTCACCCACACCTGGCGCACGAGTTCGTCCGCAGCATTGTCGAGGAGCGTAAACCTGCGATCGATGAAGTCACCGCGGCGAACTGGACGTCTGTGGGCATCTGCGCCCACCAATCGGCCATGAGCGGCGGAACACGAGTGATGATCCCGAGTTACGAGTAAGCAGCGGTATGACGGCGACCGCGTCCGTCGCGTCGCCGCGGGTCTCAGCTCCCGCCGGCCGTTCCGCCACCGCTGAACCCGCGCCACAGATCAGCCGTTGGTGGTGGGCGCTCCCCGTAAGCGCCGCACACGCACATCACACCTTGCCCGCGGCCGGGCTCGATGACCGAGCCGGAGGACGCGACATGCCTTCACTGAACAGCGGGAGGAACGGATGAAGCCTGCCGAGATCGATGCGCACAGGTCGAGCACGACGACATTCGAGCGGGGAATGCCGGCGGGGATCCGATGACCGCGATCCTTCCGCGGCGACCGGCCACGAACAGGCGGAGAGCGGTGCTGCGCCGGCTTCCCGTCTGGGCTGTCGCCATAGCCGCCGCGGCCGCTGCCGCATGGGTGGCGCTCCTCGCCGACGGCACCCCGGCCGGACCGGCGACGGAGAACCCAGGCAAATTCGTGGTCACGGCACTGGACGCGGTCACCTTCGCCGGGCTCCTGTTCGTCGCGGCCTCCGGGTTCACGCTGATCTTCGGGTTGATGCGAACGGTGAACATGATGCACGGTTCGCTGTTCCTGCTGGCCGCCTACACCGCCATCGGGCTGCAGGAGGCCATGGTCGGCAAGTCCCGCAACATCACTCCGGCGGATGTCGGTGTGCTGGACTGGCTCGTGCCCATGCTGGCGGGCGCCGGCGTCGCGGCGGTGCTCGGCCTGGTGATCCAGCAGGTGTTCCTGCAGTGGAACGAGGGCCAGGAACTGCGCCAGACGCTGGTGACGCTCGCCATCACAGTGGTGCTGGCCGACCAGATGCTGCGCGAGTTCGGCGGGCTGGCGCAGCGGATGGTCTGGCCCGGTGCCGTCACCCATTTCCTCACCATCATGGGTGAGCGGTACGCCGTCACCCGCCTGTTCATGCTCGGCGTGGCCGTGCTGGTCGGCGTGCTGCTGTGGCTCTGGCTGACCAGGACGAGCATGGGCATGGTGATCCGGGCGGGCGTCGACGACCGCCAGATGGTGCGCGGGCTCGGCATCAACATCCGGCTGATCTTCGCGATCACGTTCTTCGTCGGCTCCTTCCTGGCCGGCGTGGGCGGGGTGCTGGGCGCGTCGTTCGCCGGCGCCGCACCGGGCACGGACGGCAGCTGGCTGCTGAACGCGCTCGTCGTCGTCATCATCGGCGGGCTGGGCTCGCTCAAGGGCGCGGCGGCCGGTTCGCTGCTCTACGGCACCGTGGTCGCGTTCTCGCCCGCCTATCTGCCCAGCCAGTACTCCTACTACGCGATCATCGTGACCTTCGCCCTGCTGGCCCTGGTCCTGGCCGTCCGGCCGTACGGGCTGTTCGGGAGGCCGGCATGAACATACGCGGCCTGCCGACCCGGGGCAGCCTCGTGTTCGCCGGGCTGATCGTCGCCCTGCTCGCGCTGCCGAATCTGGCGACGGCGTTCTTCGTCAACTTCGTGATGACCCAGACCCTCGTCCTGGGGCTGGCCGCGGCGACGATCGTGTTCCTGGCCAAGTACGGCGGCATGACCTCGCTGGCGCAGCTCCTGCTGTTCGGCGTCGCCGGCTTCATGTTCGGCAACGCGGCCCTGGAGGCCGGTGCTCGCGGTCTGAACCTCGGCTGGCCTCCGTGGGCGGCGGTCGGGTTCGCGATCCTGGTGACCACCGCCGTCGCGTTCGTGCTCGGCGCGATCGCCAGCCGGACCGCCGGCATCTACTTCCTGATGCTGACCCTGGTCTACGGGGTCATCGGCTTCTTCGTCTTCGCCCAGATCGTCGAGATCTCCGGTCCCGGCGGCATCACGAGCATCCAGCGGCCGGACCTCCTGGGGCCCCCGGTTCGGCTGTACTACGCGAGCCTGCTGCTCTCCGTGCTGGCCTACCTCGGTTTCCGGGCGCTTGGCCGGACGGCGTTCGGGCTGGCCCTGCAGGGCAGCCGCGACGACCCGATCCGGATGGCGTCGCTGGGGTTCAACGTGCCGCTGCACCGGACGCTGGCCTTCACCCTGGCCGGGTTCGTCGCCGGGTTGGCAGGTCTGCTCAACGTGTGGTGGAACGGCCAGATCGATCCCGCGTCGATCTCGATCGGGCCCACCCTGATCCTGCTGATCATCGCCGTCATCGGTGGCATCTCGTCCTTCGAGGGCGCCTGGGCAGGCGCATTCGTCTACGTCCTGGTGCTCACCTACCTGCGTGATCTACCGCTGATCGATCGGATCGGCGTCACCGAGGCCCGGTTCAACACCGTGATCGGCGTCATCGTACTGGCGATCATGGTGCTCTCCCCTGAAGGGCTGACCGGGCTCGCCCAGCGACTGCGTCGCCGTCTCGGGCGTCGCAGCACCATCGCGCCGGACCCGCCGACCGGCGGATCGGTGGCCGTTCGCAAGCCCGCGAAGGAATTCGGAGGAACACGACCATGAGCAGACTGAGGCGCCGAAAGACGCTGGCGCTCGCCATGGCGGCGTGCCTGGCGCTGGTGACCACCGCATGCGCCGGCGGCGCCGACGACTCGGCCGGGCTGCCCGCCGACCAGCAGACGTCCGCTGGGGGGACCGTCAGGCCGCCCGCGGAGGGCGATGGCGTCCGGCTGGGGATCCTCGGCCAGTGCGAGGGGCCGTTCGGCGGCTTCCACGAGGACGTCGTGGCCGGCACGACGCTCGCCCTCGCGCGGTTCGCCGGCGCGAAGCCGAACTCGTCGACCAGCGCGCTGGAGGGCTTCACCGGCGCGGAGGTCGCGGGGACCCCGATCGAACTCGTCGGCATCGGCTGCGGCGACGACACCGCCGACCGCATCCTCCAGGAGGTACGCCGCCTGGTGGAGCAACTCGGCGCCAACGTCATCATCGGCCCGCTCTCCGGCGACGAGGGCATCGCCATCGCCGAGTACGCGAAGGCCAACCCCGGACTCACGGTGTTCGCCGGAATCTCCGGCTCGCAGGAGCAGACCCTTCAGGTACGGGCACCGAACTACTTCCGGTTCTACGGCGACGGCGCGATCTGGAGCGCCGGCCTCGGCGACCTGCTGTACAACAAGGAAGGCTGGCGGAGAGTCGCGGTCATCGCGGACGACTACAGCTTCGGCCACACCTCGGCGGCCGGATTCGTCGCCGACTTCTGTGCCGTCGGCGGCCAGGTGACCCATCGAGTGTTCCCGCCTCTGGGCACCACCGACTACTCCTCCTACATCGCCCAACTGCCGAACCCGGATGAGGTGGACGGCTACTTCTGGGCCGTGGGTGGCACCGGGACACAGGCCGCGCTCGAGGCGTTCGTGAACGGCAAGGGCGACCTCACAGGGGACCAGCACGCGGGCAACATGTTCTTCAACCCGGACTTGGCCCAGGTGCTCGGACCCGACATCGCCGGCGCCTACGTCGGTGGCTTCGCCACGCTGCCCGGTGACGTCCGAACCTCGGAGATCGAGGAGTACCTGGCGAGCGCCGACGCGACGTGGGACACCATTCCGGGGTCGCTGAGCAGCAACGAGCCCGCCAAGCCGTCGGTCGCCGCGGCCTTCGGCTTCTTCTACGGCTACTACACGGCCGGCGTGGCGCTGGTCGAGGCGCTCAACGCGGTCGGCGGCGACATCTCCGACCTCGATGCCTTCCACACCGCGGTCGCCGGCCTCACGCTCGACCTCCCGTACGGCGACATCAGGCTGGACGAGAACCGTAGCGGCATCGTCGACGTCGGGCTGTCGCGGCTCGCGGTCGATGGGACCGGCGAGGTCGTTCAGCAGACGGTGGCCATCGTGCCCGGCGTCGACCAGACCTTCGGCGGCACGTTCAGCCCGGACACGCCGTCGCCGGGGCGCGACTTCCCAGCGTGTGAAGAGCGTGACCTGCCCTGGACCGGCAAGGCCATCGCGGTCGTCGACGGCGTGCCGCAGAACTAGGAGATCCCGGTCATGGGCTACACCAGCGCCGCGCGCTCCGAGCCGGCCGGCTCGACGGGGGTCATCCAGGTCAGCGCCGTCACCGTGGCGTTCGGGGGCCTGCTGGCCCTGCGCGGTATCGATCTCGATATCGCGCGGGGCGAGCGGCTGGCGATCATCGGGCCGAACGGAGCCGGCAAGACGACCCTGTTCAACGTGATCGCCGGCGACATCGCGCCGACCGGTGGTTCCGTCGTCATCAAGGGCGTGGAGTGCACACACCGGCCGTCGCGCCACCGGACGCGGCTCGGGATGGCTCGGACGTACCAGCAGGCGCGGGCCTTCGCCGGTCTCACGGTGCGCGAGAACATCTATCTCGCGCTCGCCGGTCATCGGAGCCGGCATCGGGCGCTGTGGCGTTCGTCCGTCGACCGCAGGATGGACGAGGAGGCGGCCGAGGTGGCACGGCGGGTCTGGCTGTCGGCGCAGCTCGACTCCCTCGCGGGGGAGCTCGCGCACGGTCAGCGGCGTCAGCTCGAACTCGGGATGGCGATCGCCACGAGCCCGGACGTGATGCTGCTCGACGAACCGGCCTCCGGCCTGTCGCGGGGCGATCGCGAGCGGCTCGTCGAGCTGCTCGAGTCGTTCGACGAGCACCTGACCCTGCTGCTCATCGAGCACGACATGGACGTGGCGTTCCGGGTGGCCCAGCGGGTGGTGGTGATGGCCGACGGCGAGCGGGTCACGGCCGGCACCCCCGAGCAGGTGCGCAGCGATCCGCAGGTCCATCAGATCTACCTCGGCACGGAGGCGCCGGCATGAGCACCGCAGCCCTTCTGGACGTCCGCGGACTACGGGCCGGCTACGGCGCGTCCGTGGTCCTGGAGGATCTCAGCTTCAGCATGGGAGTCGAGGCGGTCGGGATCGTGGGCCGTAACGGGATGGGCAAGACCACGCTGTGCAACACGCTGGTCGGATTCCTCCCGGCGTCGGGCGGCGAGGTTCTGCTGCACCGCGAGCGGGTCGACGGACGGGCACCGGAGAAGATCGCAGGCGCCGGCATCGCCTACGTCCCGCAGGGCCGGCGGCTGTTCCCGTCGCTCACCGTCGATGAGCACCTGGCCATGCTGGCCAGGAGGACGCGGAAGAAGCGGTGGACTCCCGAGGGGGTTTACGAGTTGTTCCCGCGGCTCGCCGAGCGCAAGAAGCATGGTGGCGCCGATCTGTCGGGTGGCGAGCAGCAGATGCTCGCCGTCGGACGGGCGCTCCTGCTGAACGCACACCTGATCGTGATGGACGAGCCGTCAGAAGGGCTGGCCCCGACCATCGTCGACATCCTCGTCGATGCCGTCCATCACCTGGTCGACGAGGGGGTGGCCGTGCTCGTCGTCGAACAGGATCTGCGCGCCGCGGTCCGGATGGCCCCTCGCCAGCTCGTCATGGTGTCCGGCCGTATCGAGGCCGAGTTCACCGGCGACGAGCTGCTCGCCCGGCCGGACCTGCAACGCCGGTATCTCGGTGTCGGCACTGCGGACCGGTCGCCCGAGTGACGTCCCGTCCGCACAGCGCTTCCGCACTGGGTAAGACGGCGCACCTGCCGGATCTTGGACTGTGGAGCGAAGAACGAAAGGAATGGAGGAGCGATGAACGCGACGAGGACGTTCGGGGTCAACACGTGGGTGTGGGCGTCACCGCTGACCGACCAGCGGCTGGCCCGGCTGGCGCCGCGGATCCGGGAGTGGGGCTTCGACGTGATCGAGCTTCCGGTGGAGAACGCAGGCGATTGGGACCCCGAGCGCGCGGCGAAGCTGCTCGACTCGCTCGGTCTGGCGGCCACCGTCGTCCTGGCCATGGGACCGGGTCGTGAGCTGGTGGCGGCCGATCGAGAGACGATCGCCGCCACTCGTGACTACATGCGCCATGTGGTCGACGTGGCGGCGACCGTCTCTTCGCCGGTGGTGGCCGGCCCGGCTTACACGTCGGTGGGACGTACCTGGCGGATCGGCGACGCGGAGCGGCGCGCCTGTTACGAACAGCTGCGGGACAGCCTCGCACCGGTGGTCGAGCATGCGACGGGCGCCGGCGTCACTGTGGCCGTCGAACCCCTCAACCGGTACGAGACCAGTCTGATCAACACCGTCGGCCAGGTGCTCGAGGCGCTGGAAGGTCTACCGGCCGCTGGCGTGGCGCTGGACATCTACCACATGAACATCGAGGAGCAGAGCATCCCCCAGGCCATCCGGAAGGCCGCGGACCGGATCGCGCACGTGCAGGTCAGTGCGAACGATCGGGGAGCACCGGGCGCGGATCACCTCGACTGGCCCGGCATCGTCAGCGCACTCGAGGCGGCCGGGTACCGGGGCCCGCTCGTGATCGAGTCGTTCACCGGGGACAACGAGACGATCGCCACGGCCGCTTCGATCTGGCGGCCGCTGGCGGAGAGCCAGGACGCGATCGCCGTCGACGGGCTCTCCTTTCTTAACGGCGTCGTGCGAGGAGGAGGTATGCCGTAGCGGCCGATGACTCACCCGATGAATGACGACGGTTACTGGTCGATCGTCGATCCATATCCGCCGCCTAGAGAGGGAAGGGATTATGCGACGACGTTATTGGTACATCCCGTTCATGGTGTTGACGGTCCTCCTGGCCCCGATCGTCCCGGGAACCGCCAGCGGCTCCGCACGAACCTCCGCAGCCGAATACGACGTGCTGTTCTTCCACAAGACGACCGGCTTCCGGCACGAATCGATCCCGTCGGCCATCGCCGCCGTCGAGGAGCTGGGCGCTGACAACGACTTCTCGGTGACCGAGACGCAGGATGCGTCGGTCTTCACCGACGAAGGGCTGTCGCAGTATGAGGCCATTGTCTTCTACACCGACGGTGAGAACATCCTCAACGCCGACCAGCGGCTGGCTTTCGAGCGTTACATCCACGGTGGCGGCGGGTTCGTCGGATTACATTCGACGACGAACATGCACAAGAACGGCTGGGCCTGGTGGTCCGATCTCATGGGCGGCGCGTTCTTCCAGAGCCATCCCTCCGGCGCCGACCAGTTCCAGGAAGCCACCGTGCGGATCGAGGACTCCGCGCATCCGTCCACCGCCGGTCTGCCGGCCGCGTGGGTCCGCGAGGACGAGTGGTACAACTTCACCGCTAATCCACGCGAGAAGGTGCACGTTCTGGCGACGCTGGACGAGTCGACCTACAACCCGGGACCGGACGCCATGGGTGCGGATCACCCGATCGCCTGGTGCTCGAACTTCGACGGCGGGCGCACCTGGTACACGGCGCTGGGCCACAACCCGGAGCACTACGCCGAACCCGAGCTGCGCGAGCACATCCTCGGCGGCGTCCAATGGGCGGCGGGCGTGGCCGAGGGCGACTGCGGGGAGCCCCGCGACGGCATCCCCACCGAGTCGTCGTTCGAGAAGGTCACGTTGGACGACAACACCGCCAACCCGATGGAGCTGGCCGTCGCCCCCGACGGGCGGGTCTTCTACGTCGAACTGGGCGGCGCGGTGAAGATCTACGACCCCAAGACCGGCGCCGTGAAGGTCGCCGCGGAGATCCCGGTCCACCGCGGCAACGAGAACGGGCTGCTGGGCATCGCCCTCGACCCTGACTTCGCGACGAACCAGCATCTCTACCTGTTCTACAGCGCGCCGTCGCCGGAGGTGCAGCACCTGTCCAGGTTCACCCTTGACGGCGACACCCTGGACATGGAATCCGAAGCGGTCCTTCTCGAGGTCCCGCACCAGCGGGAGGTGTGCTGCCACTCCGCCGGCTCGATGAGGTTCGGCCCCGACGGCAACCTGTACGTCTCCACCGGTGATGACACCGCCCATTTCGCGTCGCAGGGCTATGCCCCCATCGACGGGCGCATCCACGACGAACACCAGAGCGAGGACGCCAAGCGCTCCTACGACGCGCGGCGCACGTCCGGCAACACCAACGACCTGCGCGGCAAGATCCTGCGGATCACGCCCGAGGACGACGGCACGTACTCGATCCCGGAGGGGAACCTGTTCCCGCCGGGCACCGAGGGCGCACGTCCCGAGATCTACACGATGGGCCACCGTAACCCGTTCCGGATCGCCATCGACGACGAGACCGGGTGGGTCTACGCCGGCGAGGTCGGGCCCGACGCGGGCAGCGACAACCCCGACCGCGGTCCGCGCGGCTACGACGAGTGGAACCAGATCCGGGAGGCCGGAAACTACGGCTGGCCGTACTGCATCGCCGACAACAAGCCCTACCGGCAATGGGACTTCGGCGCCGGCACCCCGGGTGAGTTCTACGACTGCGAGAACGGCCCGGCCAACGATTCACCCTTCAACACCGGCCTGGACGTCGTCCCGCCGGCCAAGGACGCGTTCATCTGGTATCCGTACGGCGAGTCTCCGGAGTTCCCGGAACTGCCCCAGGGCGGCGGCCGCACCGCGTACGCCGGTGACGTCTACCACTACGAGGAAGGGCTGCTGGGCGACGGACAGTTCCCGGAGTACTACGACGGCGCGGTGTTCGTCATGGAGTGGTCTCGGAAGTGGATCGGCGCGCTCAGGCTGGACGAGAACGGCAACTACCAGAGCTTCGAGCAGTTCATGCCGAACATGGAGTTCCGCAGCCCGCACGACATGGAGTTCGGGCCGGACGGAGCGATGTACCTGATCGAATGGGGCGTCGACTTCAACTACGCGGGAGAGAACGTCAACCCGGACTCCGGCCTCTACAAGATCAACTACACCCAGGGGGCACGCACTCCGATCGCGGAGGCCGGCGCCGACAAGGACTCCGGACCCGCTCCGCTGGAGGTCGCCTTCTCCAGCGAGGGAAGCCACGACCCGGACGGTGACGAGCTGACGTACGCGTGGGACTTCGGCGACGGGACGACGGCGGCGGAGGCCAACCCGACCCACACCTACACCGAGCCGGGCGAGTACACCGTGCGGTTGACGGTCTCCGACCCGTCGGGGCGTTCCAGCAGCTCCAACCTCGTGATCACCGCAGGGAACACCCGTCCCGAGGTGACGATCGAGCTCCCCGTCAGTGGCCAGGTCTTCGACTGGGGCGACGAGATTCCCTACAAGGTGTCCGTGGTGGACGCCGAGGACGGCTCCGGTGACGCGATCGACTGCGACCGGGTGACCGTCCAGCAGGGCCTTTACCACGACGAGGGCGGCAACGCGCACGTGCATCCCGGACAGGCGCAGACCGGCTGCGAGGGTGTGCTCGCCACCCAGGCCGACGCGGAACACGGCGACGCCGCGGACATCGCACTGACGGTGACCGCCGGCTACGTCGACCGCGGCGGCGAGTCCGGATCACCGGAGCTGACCGGTGGCGTGACGCATTTCCTGCAGCAGAAGCGGAAGGAAACAGAGCACTTCAGCGACTCCTCAGACGTCAGCGTCGGCGCTGCCCGCGACGAGGAGACCGGTGGCGGCGACGCGATCACCGGGCAGGACGGTGCCTGGGCGTCGTACGAGCCGTACAACCTCAAGGGCATCGGCGAGGTGACGCTGCGCGTGGCGGCGGCCGACGACGCCACGATCGAGGTGCGGCGGAACGCGCCCGACGGTGACCTGCTCGGCACCGCGGAGATCGAAGGCGGTGTCGACCTCGCGAGGGCCGGCGGTCCTGAGGGGTTCGGCAACGCCGTACGGCTCAACGGCCCAAGCCCGCTGGAGTACGTGGAGCTGCCCGAAGGCATCGTCAGCGGTGCCGAGAACTTCACCATCTCCGCGTGGGTGAACTGGGACGGCGGCCAGAGCTGGGCCAGGATCTTCGACTTCGGCTCGGGCACGGACAACTTCATGTTCCTGACGCCGAGTGCCGGTGGCGGCAACCTCAGGTACGCGATCACGACCGGTGCCGGTGAGCAACAGATCAACGGCTCGCAGCCGCTGCCCAGCGGCGGCTGGCACCACGTCGCGGTCACTCAGTCGGGCACGACGGGCACGCTGTACCTGGACGGCGCACCGATCGGGACCAACGCCAACCTGACGCTGACCCCGTCGGACCTGGGGCAGACGCCGCAGAACTGGATCGGCGAATCGCAGTGGACGGCGGACCCGCTGCTCAACGGCACCGTCGACGACTTCAACATCTTCGGCCGGGCTCTCACGCAGGAGGAGATCCGGGCGCTGGTGGACGGCGCAGGCGGCGGTGACATCGGCGGCGGCGACGTCGCCTGGTACCAGTTCGACGAGGACGGCGGGGCCACGGTCGTGGACTCCTCCGACCAAGGCAAGGACGCGAGCATCGTCATCGCCGAAGACGCCGCGACCTGGCAGAACGTCACGTTCGACCTGAACCAGACCGAAGGCACGTTCCCGCTGCACCTCACCTTCCCGGACGGCCCGGTGCGGGTGAACTGGATGGAGTTCGGCGAGGGGGACGTCGATCCAGGTCCAGGCGCGTGCACCGATCCCGATCCGCGGCGGACCGTCGTCATCGGTGACATCGACAGCGGCGTGCCGAACCGCGACACCGGCAGCGGATGCACGATCAACGACCTCATCCTGGACGAACAGCCGTGGAAGAACCACGGTCAGTTCGTCAAGCACGTGCAAGGGGTGACGGCTCAGCTCGTGAAGGACAACGTGATCGACAAGAAGGAGGCGAACCAGATCACCCGTGCCGCCGCTCGCAGCACGATCGGCCGCCGCGACTGAGCGGCTGACTCGGCTTCTCCTTCAGACTCGGGTGGCCCGGGGAGACCTGTTCTCCCCGGGCCACCCGGCGCGCGGATGCTTAACGCTCATGAGATCGGATGAGCTCCCGTCCGAGCCGACCGCGTCTCCGAGGTAGGACCTGGTACGTAATGGGCATCCGGATTCGGGGCCGTGAGGGGTTCATGTACGGCCTCGGGGAACATCGGTACAGCGGTTAACGCTGAAGCCGATGATCACGAGTAATCGTCCAGACTGTGGATTAAAACGACTCAGCTACCGGCGTTGCTCGGCGAGCTGGTGGTCGGCGGCGGTGCGAACACGTCGTGTCCTTCCATCGCTGGCGAGCAGCCGCAGAGCAGCCGGTGACGTCAGGATCTGCACAGCCGTGCGCTGGAACCAGTCGGAGGCGTGCAGGCGGCGAACGAGGAACTCGTGCTCTCCCACCTCGGTTGCCATGGCGTGGAACCAGTCGCCGAATCCAGGGTCGGTGAGCAACTGGTGTGCCCGTCGGTCCAGATGCCGGGCCGCCGCCGACCGCGCCATCGCCTCATCCGGATCGCGCAGGATCATCCGCACCAGCTCGGCTTCCTCTCGGCAGACGTCCGCCAGCTGCTGAAGGTAGCGGTGGAAGCGCTGATGCTCGTCCTCGTCCGGCTGGTTGCCGGTGTCGCTCCAGCCGCTCACGCTGCGACTTCTTCGGGCGTTCGACGAGCTTGCCGTTGATGAAGGTCGCGCCGGCACGGACCAGGGCCACGAGATGGGGAGCGTTGACCGCGCGCCAGCGGCCCTGAGCCGACTCGATCAGATTGAACGCCATGGCCAGCGCAGCCGCCCGGGAACCGGGCCCCTTGGTGACCTTGGTGCGATGCCGGACGGTCGCGAACGTCGACTCGATCGGGTTGGTCGTGCGCAGATGCACCCAATGCTCGGCCGGGAAGTCATAGAACGCCAGCAACTCGTCCACGTCGTCGACGACCTTGGCCACGGCCTTGCCGTACTTGGCCCCGTAAGACGCGCTGCGCCGGGCTCATGATCAGCACAGCAGATGGCGATGCACACTCGGCGCGTGACTGAGGGACCTGGCCGCCGATCGAGAGCGACAGCCGCCCGCTACGACTGGGAGCGGGTTCGACTTGACCGAGTCATCGGTGGCCGAGCCTTCGATGAACGGGGCGATCTGCTCGCTGTGGTGCGCGGCTCCACGCTGCATCAGATGCCGGCATCGGACGCAAGCGTGGAGCGCATATCCACTTCTAGCCGCGCGGCAGCACGGCCGCAGCGATGATGACATTGTTGACGATGGTCGCGGTGACGGTGCGCGCCACAGCTGCCGCGGCAGCGCCGGCGCCCCAGTTGCCCTTCTTGAGTTCCTCGGCGCGGGTGATCACGGGAGAGGTCCAGGGGATCTCCGGATCGAACTGCGGCAGCGTCCCGCTGCCGTAGACGAGAGCCGCGAGAATGGCGGCACGGGGCGATGGATCCGCACCGTCGACGAGCACCGCCCGGACGTCGGCGAGCAGGCCGTCGCGACGGCCGCTGCCGCCGTCCTCGAGCACGCTCGTATTGAAAAGGCCCAGCGCTTTGCGCGTGCCGCGGCGGACGTCGCCGCGTTCGACGAGTCTGTCCAGAAGCGGTTCGCGCAAGGTGGGGCCGATGGCGGCGAGCACCGTCTGGACGCCGCGGGGCTTGTCGGCGACGTACTCCCACGCGGAGCGGAGGATGTGATCCTCTGGCGGGTTCTCCGCCACGGCCTCGACCGTGGTGGTGCCGACCTTTCCGGTTCCGGTGCGGACGTGTTCGCCGAGACCGAGGTCTGCGAGCACCGCGCCTGCGAGGACGTAGAAGAGCGTGTTCTCCCCGGCGATCGTTCCCGTGCCCTGCCGCAGACCGGAGTTCGGCTGGAACAGCAGAAGCAGGAGATCTTCCGCAAGCGTGGGGACGCCGGGCGTTGCCGCTTCACCGGGAGCTTCCGAGCCCGCACTGCTCAGGGACTCCTCCGGTTGCTGAATCATCGTTCTTTCCTTTCTCGTTCTCGGTGGACTGCGGTGTGCGCGTTCAGACCAGGATGACGGTGTTGACCGCGATCCACATCAGCGTCGTGGTCACGGTCGTCCACAGCACGATCGCCACCGCCTGCCACAGCAGGACCCACCCTCGCGGCGTGCCGGACGCGATGAGGATGGCGGAGGTGAATTGGGTCGGGATTGCCAGGGGCCCGAGGATGCTCGCGCCGGGCACGCCGAATCGGACCAGGTACCTCCGGAAGCGCTGACGTCCCTTCGACTCGGGCTTGGGCTCCGCGGGCGTGTCGATCTGGCGCGCGCGACGAGCCACCGCGGTGGTGCGGACCCGCGAGCTGAGCAGCACGACCGCGAGAACGCAGAGGAAGTTCCCTGAAGCCGCGGCGATGCCGGCGACGATGGGATGGATCCCGCCCAGGACGCCGATCGGCGACCCTCCTTCGCCCTCGATGAACGGGATCGCTCCGGCAACCATGACCATGAGGGGCTGGACGATGTCGGGAACCTGAGCCACGAGATCTTGGAAGTTACGGACAAGGGTCTCGATGGGATTCACCGGGGGCTCCTCAGGCTGCGTGTCGCGGATATCGCGATATGTTTCGAATCAGCCCCAGTAGAGACCGTGTTCTTGGAACATGGTCAAATCCCGTGGGAGGCGACGGTCAGTCGTCGCCATTCGCCTCGCGCGCGACGCGCAGTTGCTCGTGCGCGAGGATGCTGGCGCGGCGCAGTACGTCGAGCTGGGCGGTGTTGTACAGCTCAATCACCGCTTCGATGAACGTCTGCTGCGTGACATGCTCACTCTTCGACAGATGCGCCACCGGATCGCTCAGCCAGGGGTAGTCGATGAGGTTCTGGGCGAGGATCGGCGCGAGCCTCTCAGCGAGGCGCTGCCGGGTCGCCTCGTCCGCGTCGGGCGGCAAGGCGTCGATGTCGGCGCCGATGGAGTCGGTGTCGGCTTCCACCATGCGCCGCACGTCCGCCATCGCATCCTCGTCGTAGAGTTGCGTGTAGATGTGGATGATCGAGTTGTCGGCCTCGGACAGGCGTGAGGCGACGGACTCGAACCCCGCCGGCACGTCGGCCGGCGCGCTGTCGCGCAGGATGGCCGCGATGTCGAACCGGGCTTTCTGCAGGCGCTCGAGGCGTGCCGCGAGTTCGGCGTCGAGCTGTCGCAGTGCATCCGGGGTGCTGTCCCCGCCCGTGCCGACTTCTTCGATCTGCGAGAGCGGCACGCCGAGCTCGACGAGCCGTCGGATGCGCAGAAGGCGCACGAGATCCTGCACCCCGTACTCTTTGTATCCGTTGTACCTGCGCTCGGGCTCGTCGAGCAGGCCGAGCCGGTGGTAGTGCCTAATGGTGTTCACCGTGGTGCCGGCGAGTTCCGCGAGTTCGCGTGTACTCCAGGCCACGTCGTCTCCTTCCCGCGCTCACAGAGTGCGTTGTCATCTCGCCCGCCGGGCACTTCATGTCCAGCAGACACGTCGCCGCGATCTCGTCAACGCGGGTGCTGAGAAAGACCGTAGCACTTCAGTACTGCTCGGTACCGAAGTGCTGTGGGAACGTCGCGGCGATGACGGGCTGTGCCCAGTGTCGCGCCGTACGCGGTCGGCATGTTGCGAGATGGTCGTCCGTGAGCGCGGCGTCCGGTCATAGAGTGAGGCATGGCGTACGCGACGGGAATCATCGTTACCGTCTCGCTCGAGTCGGGTCGGCGTGATCGTGGCTCAAGCCTTCACTGAAGGCGTGCTGCCCGAATGCCGACGAGCATGGTGCCGTCGGGAGCCGAACTGGCGGCGGGCACGCTCGCGTCCGACGTCCCGAGCCTCATCATCGGCCCGGGGGTGGCCGGTGCCACCCCCGGGGACCCGCTGGCCCGCCCGACTATGCGCGGCGCGCGAACCGTTCCCGGAGATGCTGACGAGGGCCGACCCTGGACGTCAGGAGCCCAGCTGACGCTGCACTGCCTGGGCGTCGATCAGATAGTTCATCTCATAGAAGCGCCCATCGCGGACCTTGTGGAAGGCGTACTCGGCATACTCGACCGTGGCCCCGGTGGGGGTCACGCCGAACCACTCCTTCGCGGGCGTGCCCTTGTTGAACAGACGGGCCGCCACGCGATCACCGTCGATGGCGACGTCCTTGACCCGCCAAGTGAAGTCGGGTACCGCATCGCCGTGCCCCTTCAGCTCCGCGATCACGTCGTCCCGCGTGACCCGCTGGCCGTTCTCGATGACCTCGTCGTGAATGAACTCGGTCATGCGGTGAAATTCATGAGCATTGAGCGCATCGATGTAGCGCTGGAAAAGTGCGCGCAGTTCAGTGTCGGACATGATTGCTCTCTCTGTCGCCCCGGATCGGGATTGTGTACTCGGATGGTGATGACGTGCGACGCCCTCCCACGATCTCGCCGTGGCGGCCGTCGCCGAAGGTAAGACCCCGACTGCAGGTATTTCTATTCTAATCGGTACATAAGTCGAACGAGGTGCGCACCCGTCAGCTCTCGTAACGCCCCCACGAGCGTGATGAGGAGCGGGACGAGCAACGCGGTTTGCGGTGTTGGCACCGGAGGGACGCTTTCTACAAGCGGTAGCCGCCGGTGGCGTCGATGACCTGTCCCGTGACCCACCGGGCGTCATGGGAGGCGAGGAGGGCGACGACATCGGCGACGTCGTCGGGTTCGCCGATGCGGCCGAGGGCGTTCTGTGCGGCGATGTCGGCGATGAGGCGGAGGTCGCCGCGCAACCAGGAGGCGTTCATGTCGGTGTCGGTGGTGGCGGGGACGACGGCGTTGACAGTGATGCCGCGGGGGCCCAGGTGCTGGGCGAGGGGGAGGGTGAGGGCGTCGATGGCGCCCTTTGTCATGGTGTAGCCGATGAGATCGGGGAAGGCGACGCGGGTGGCGCCGGAGGAGATGTTCACGATGCGCCCGCCGTTGGCCAGGCGAGGCAGGGCAGCCTGGATGATCAGGAACGGCGCGGTGGTGTTGATCTGCTGCTGGCGGATGAAGTCCTCGGCATCGAACTCCTCGATGGTGCCGTGCAGGGCGACCCCGGCGTTGTTCACCAGCACCCGCACGGGAGCGTCGCGCAGCGAGCCCGCAGCTTCATCGTAGGCGGCCCAGAACGCGGTGCCGGTGTCGGGTGCGGCCAGGTCGGCGGCGAAGGAGAACGCCGCGCCGCCGGCCGCGATGATCTTTCCGACGACGCTGGCTGCGGCGGCCGAGTCCTGGCGGTAGTGAACGGCGACGGTGTATCCGTCGGCGGCGAGACGGCCGGCGATGGCCGCGCCGATGCCACGGCTGGCGCCGGTGACCACTGCGATGCGGTCGGACTCATGGGCGTTGAGCGCCTCGATGTTGCGCAGGTCGGTGTCAGACATGACGGCCTTTCTGTCGGCCCGGATCGGGGCTGTGTTCGGGTGGTGATGGCTCGCGACGCCCTTCCACGCTCTCGTCGCAGCGGCCATCGTTGGAGGGGACAACTTCGGCCCCGCGACTTCTATTCCGAGCGGTACAAAAGTCGGCGTGTCGCTCCGGGATGCGCCACCGCAGCAGCGTCAGCGCAGCGCGCCGGTTCGCTCGCCCGGCGTCGCACGAACATGCGCAGGGCTCCGTGACGCGGAAGGAACAGGCCCCGAGTCCTCACGCGCTGCACCGCCAACGCACACGCGCCGCTGGATCTCGTCACGCCCCGGCGAGGGCGAAGAGGAGTGGGACGAGCAACGCGGTCGTGTTGTTGACGCCGTGCAACACAACGCCCGACCAGATCGAACCCGACCAGCGGAACAGTAGGGCGGCGAGCACCCCGACCACGAACGCCACGGGCAGGATGGGGTTGATGCCGTGGGCGACAGCGAAGACCGCCGCGCTCGCGACGACCGCGATCCACGCGTGGTAGCGGGCGAACAGGGCGTTGGCGAGAACCCTGCGGAAGAACGCCTCCTCGCCGAGCGGAGTGATGATCGCCCCCGCGACGAGCGCGAGGACGAGCGACCACCAGCCGGCTGCAGCAGCCGCCTGGTAGCTCGTCTGCACGTTTTGTGCGTCGCCGCTCACGAGCATGTAGACGACCGCGACGATCGCGTAGGCGACCAGGCCGAGCATCGCGGCTACAACGAAGTGACGCGGCCTCGCACGGCGGACGCCGACGGCTGCGAGCCCGCGTATACGGATGAGTACTGCGGCTGCAAAGGCCATGAGCCCCATCGCACCCGAGACGAGAAGCCCGACGACGCCTGCTACGGCGGCGTCTTTGGCGAGCGGCAGCAGGACGGCCACAAGGAGACAGGACGCCCCGTAAGCGGCGCCTCCCGCCAGGATCTCCGGCCACCCTGGCGCCTTCAGCCGGACGCCCCCTGTCGCGGTTTCGCCAGGTGTGTTGACCATCATGTCCTCTCCTTTGTTCCCCCGCGGGTTGTCTGAAAGGAGAAACCATGTAGTCGGGACACAGTCAATACATCGTTCGTACGGCAGGTTCAGAGCGAGCACGTCACCGGTCCGCCTGGCGAGTGTCTGCGCCGGTTTCGATCCGGGGCAGCGTCCTCGTACCGGAGGGCGATTCTGTAAGCGTGGCCGACGTGGCCCTCGGTGAGACTCTGCGCGAATGCGTGTCGGACGTCTTCGCATCCTTCATCTCGACAGAGTCGCACGCCCCGCTATGGCTGCCAGCTGCGCAGTGCCGTATCGGCGATGTCCTGGAGTTGGTCGTGACCGAGGCCGCTGGCGGCCTGGACAGCGATACCGAATGCCACCGTCATAACGTATCGGGCCAGTCGCCCTGCGTCGGCGTCGCGCGGGAGGTCGCCCTCGTCGACGGCGCGCTGGAAGCGCTCCTGAAGGCGTAGGCCCGCATCGTTCCGCCAGCTGACGAGCAGATCGTGCGCGGGTCGACCTCCGTCGCTTGCCGCCAGCGCGCCCTGCACTGTCAAGCATCCAGGATGGCCTTCGGAAAGGGTCGTGGTCCGAACCGCTCCATGCAAGAGCGCCTCTGCCACCCCTCGCGCGGTCGGCTCCTCCAGGGCGCGCGTCGCGTAGGAGGCCGGCCCCTCCACGTAGCGCTCCAGTGCCCTGCGGAACAGCTGCTCCTTGTTACCGAAGGCCGCGTACATGCTCGTCTTGGTGATCCCCATGGCGCCGGTCAGATCAGAGAGGGTCGCACCCTCGTACCCCCGCTCCCAGAACACCTGCATGGCGCGCTCCAACGCCTCGTCGATGTCGAATTCCCGAGGCCGGCCCATGACAGTACTCCGCGAACGACCCATCCTACAATTGTACTATTCGGTACCGATCGCCGCTGAGATGCTGGTCATGCTGTGTGCTCTCTGCACCGTGCCCGGCGCTGGTGCCCAACCGGGTGCGACGACGTGCTGGCGTGCCACGCGATAGCGACCTCCCCAGGTAGAACTGGGCACGTCCTACACGTCCGGGTCGAACCAGCGCTCGCCGGTTTCGTGGCCACGCGGTGAATCGCAGCGTTCGTAAGGTCACCACCGCATTGTTCGCACGGTCCGGTGCCGTGAACAGTGACGGCACGTCACGTGTCGGCGTGACATGGCGCCACTGCCGGGTGGCTGCGGCGGCTGGTGGCATGGAGGCATCGCGCTGGGCGCAGAGGACCAACCGTGAACAGTTGGCCGGGAGGCAGGCATGAAACGACGTCGAAGAGTGGCCTTGACCGTCGTCGTCGGGCTCGCCGCGTCCCTGGTGGCGCACCGGCCCAAGCGGTGGCAGCGGCGAGCCGGCTTCCTCGACTGGCTACAACGCACACGCTGACGCCGGTCATGAACACCAGGTGCGATGCAGACCGTCTCGACATAACAGAAGCGTATAAAGGAGTCCGTAACGTGAGCAGAAGGACGAGCATTACGTCCCGCCCCGGCAGGGGTCGCCCACCCCTACGGCGACTCCGTTTCGCGAGTATCGCCCTGGTGGCCTGTTTGGTTTCGCTCGTGGCGTGCGCATCCGGAGAGGAAGAGGATCCAGGTCCGGGCGAAAGCGCGGCCAGCACTGCGCTGGAGCGGTACTACACCCAGAAGCTGGAGTGGAAGGGCTGTACCGACTTCGCCACGAGCCCGCGTGAGGCGGAGATCCTCGGGAAGGCTCCGGCCGAGTGCGCGTGGCTGAGTGTGCCGCTGGACTACGACGATCCTCAGGGCACCGCCACCACCGTCGCGGTCCTGCGCTTCGCTGCCCGGGGAGAGTCGCAGGGCTCACTGGTGTTCAATCCCGGGGGTCCCGGTGGCTCCGGCGTCCTGGGCGGTCTGGGGGTCGCGGCTCAGATGACGAAGAGTCGCATCACCGAACGGTTCGACGTGGTCGGTTTCGACCCGCGTGGTGTCGGCGCCACCAAGCCCGCGGCCGACTGCTACACCGAGGGTGGCGCGAGCCGGGGCGACGAGGTGTTCCCGCTGATGACCATGACCGCCTCGCTGACGGAGGAGGACACTCGCGCGGTGTTCGACCGCTGCGCAAAGGGATCCGGGGGTGTGGAGGCGCTCACCCAGATGGGTTCGCGCACGACCGCCCGGGACATGGACGTGCTGCGGGCGGCGCTCGGTGAGGAGAAGTTGACGTTCCTCGGTCAGAGCTACGGCACCCGGCTGGGAGCGGTTTACGCGGAGCAGTTCCCGCAGCGGGTGCGGGCGATGGTCCTCGACGGCGCGTTCGACCCGAACCTGGGGACGATCGAACGTCGGCTCTCGGCGTACGGGGGCTTCCAGCGAGCATTCGAGGCGATGGCCGCCGCGTGCGCGGAGAAGGCGACCTGCCCGTTGGGGACCGATCCGAAGGCATGGACGTCGACGTTCCAGACGATCGTTCAGCCGCTTAGAGACAAGCCCGTGCCCGCATTGGACCAGGAACTCGACTTCGACGAGGCGCTCGGTGGGGTGATGGCTGGCCTGTACAGCCCGGACAAGTGGCCCGCCATCGTGAGTGGTCTTGCGGAGGTGCAGCAGGGGCGTGGCGACACGCTGCTGGAGCTGACGTTCGACTTCGAAGGTGGTGAGCCCGACTCTGTGCTCAACGGCAACGCCATCGAGGCGATGTTCGCGATCAACTGCATGGACGAGCAACGGCTCACCCCGCAGGACGCCACCCGGCTGCGCGTGAAGACCTACGAGATGGCGCCCTTCATGAACCCCGGGGGAGACCCCGCGGTGGGCGCACGCGACGGATGCGAGTTCTGGCCGGCCCCGCCGACGCTCGGCATCCCGTACGCACAGAACGTCAAGGGCCTGCCGGACACTCTGGTCATTTCGATCACCGGTGACGCCACCACTCCGCACCAGGGTGCCATCAGCCTCGCCGACACCCTGGGCAGCGCCCTGCTGACCGTCGAGGGCGAGGGACACACCATCGTCTCGTCCGGAAAGAACGAGTGCGTCGACACCATCGCCGCGGACTACCTCATCGACCTCAAGCTGCCGGCCACCATGCCCACCTGCTCCGTCTGACCCGGCAGTACGGCGATCGCGACATCGCCCCGGACGGACGAGGCGACTCGGCGGAACCTCACCGAGAAGCTCGCACCGATCCTGGCGCGACATCTCGTCGACCCCCCTGGTTGAGCGAGCCGGGGGCGGCCCCTATCGGTGTCATGCTGTCTCAGCGACTCCCCGATCGCAGACGGAGCCGCACTGGTCCCACGCCACCCTTCAACCGGCGCGACACCGCCTGTGCCTCAGTCAGAGACACCCCAATGGACCACGCAGAGGCCCTGGGACATCCTGAATCGACTCCAGTCGTCATCACAACGGGCCGACAGGGGCATCACGTCACCACATCGCTGTGACATCTCACCGATCGAAGGCGGACCGTCGCTTACAGCCAGTCGTGTTCGCGGGCGTAGCGCGCCGCGTCGTGACGGGTGTGGGTCTGGGTCTTCTGCATCGCGTTGGACAGGTAGTTGCGCACCGTGCCCTGCGCGAGGTGGAGCCGGCTGGCGATGTCGGCGACCGAGTAACCAGAGCCGGTCTCGCGCAGGACGTCGAGTTCGCGGTCGGTCAGGGGGCAGTCGTCGATGACGGCCAGCGCGGAGACCTCCGGGTCGATCCAGCGCCTGCCGGTGTGCAGGGTGGCGATGACGGAGGTGATGTGGGCCGGCTCGGAGGACTTGCTGACGAAGCCCTGGACACCGAGTTTCAAGGCCTTTCGCAACACGCCCGGCCGGGCGTGCCGGGTCAGCATGAGGACCACCTGTTCCGGGCGCGCGCGGCGGATCTGCGCGACCGCGCCGAGGCCGTCCACGCCCGGCATCTCCAGGTCGATGACCAGCACGTCGGGTCGGTGCCGCAGGGTGGCTTCGATGGCCGTCTGTCCGTCTTGCGCCTCGGCGAGGACGGTGATGTCGCCCTCCAGCGGCAGTAGCGCGGCCAGGGCCGTGCGGAGCAGCACCTCGTCGTCGGCGAGCACGATGGTCGTCATCGGTCGTTCTCCCGCGCGGCCGCGGTCGTGCCGGTACGGGCGGGGGGGAACATCGCGGCTGTCCGGAACAGTCCGTCGTGCTGTTCCACGATCAGCTCGCCTCCGTCGCCGGACACCCGTTGTCGCAGGGCCGACAGCCCCCTGAGCTCCGGAGGTGAGTTGCCCGCCGCTCCGTCGTTGACGATCGTGATACCCGCCTCGGAAAGCGTGATCTGCACCTGGGTGGCCTGCGCGTGCCGCAGGATGTTGGTGGTCGTCTCGCGTAGAACCTGGCCGAGCAGTTCGCCGGCCTGGGCGTCGACCTCGGCCTCCCGTGTCAGCCGCACCCGGATGCCTGCGGCCTCGAACAGGTTCTTCGCGTTCTCGATCTCCGCCGAGAGGTTGAGCCGCCGTTGGGCGTAGGCGAGTTCCTTGGTCTGCGCGATGGTGTCGCTGACCAGGGCGTACGTCTCGCGTAGTTCCTTCTCCGCCCGTCCGGCGTCGCGGAGCAGCATCTTCTGCGCCAGCGCGATCTTCAGCTTCACCACGTGCAGGGTGTGGCCCTGGATGTCGTGCAGGTCGCTGGCGAACCGGACGCGTTCTCGGACGACAGCCAGCTCCGCCTCGCGCTCCCGGGTCTGGTCGAGTTCCCGGATGAGGTCGTAGAACCGCTCGCCCAGCAGGGTCATGACCGTCACCAGGGCGGTGAGGGCAGTCGGGGTGAGGACGTAGCTGACCAGGACCTCGCGTACGTCGTCCCGCTCCACCAGGAGCCGCGCCGCGCCGACGACGGCGACGTAGGAGAACAGCCCGGCCACCGCCAGGGCCCGACGTCGCCGCACCTCGCGCAGGGCGAGGGAACCCACGGCGCAGACACCCCAGTACGCGTTCGGGCTGCCGGTCAGCAGCGCCCCCAGCGGCCACACGGCTCCCGCCACGATCATGGCGGGCAGCGCGACCCGGGCGAGGTCGTTGGCCGTCCACCGTTCGAAGGCCACCAGGGCCGCCGCGAACCCCGGAGCCAGGACGACGACGTGCCACCAGGCATGTGCGTCGATGTACATGAGGGCTGCCGCAGCGATCATGAGCGGCGGCAGTGAGGCCGCGAGATTGAGCCGGCGCAGCCGTCCCTGCGTCGACTTGGTGTAGCGCGGCGATCTTGTGGTCACCGTCCCAGTATCCGCATGCCGACCGGCCGCGACCAGTGACACCACATCACATGGAGCCCGTGACATGGTTGCACTGACGGGTGGCCGCGAGTCCCGCTGTCATGGATGCATGTCCAACACACCAGTCATCGAAGTCGAACACCTGAACCTCACGTACGGCGACTTTCACGCGGTGAAGGATCTCTCTTTCCAGGTACGGCGGGGGGAACTGTACGCGCTGCTCGGCACCAACGGGGCTGGGAAGACCTCGACGCTGGAGACCATCGAGGGACACCGGAGGCCGACCTCCGGCGCCGTGCGCGTCTTCGGGCACAGCCCGCAGGACCGACGCGCCGTACGTCCCCGGATGGGCGTGATGCTCCAGGAGAGCGGGTTCTCCCCGGGCCTGACCGTACGCGAGTCCGTCGGTCTGGTCGGCCGGCTCAGCCGGCGTACCGACGACGTCGACCGGTTACTGGACCTCGTCGACCTCACCGACCGGGCCGGCCGGAAGGTGTCCCAGCTCTCCGGCGGGGAGAAACGACGGCTGGACTTCGCCACCGCCGTCTACGGAACACCCGAGCTGATCTTCCTGGACGAGCCGACCACCGGCCTGGACATCCAGTCCCGGGACGCCGTGTGGGCGACGGTGGACCGGGTGCGTGAGAACGGCGCGACCATCGTGCTCACCACGCATTACCTGGAGGAGGCGCAGCAGCGCGCCGACCGCATCGGGTTGATGCACCAGGGCACCTTCCACCGGGAGGGCACGGTCTCCGAGCTGACTCGCACCCTGCCGGCGGTGATCCGCTTCTCCCTCCCGGCATCGGCACCGTCGCTGCCGTTGCAGGCTGTCGTCGACGCCGACGGGAAGGTCATGGTCGAGACCTTTGCTTTGCAGGAGGACCTGTATCTCCTGCTCGGGTGGGCGCAGGAGCACGCCGTGGAGTTGCGGGGTCTGGAGGCTGGGGCAACCCGGCTCGACGACGTGTTCCGCGCCATCAGCAGCTGATTCGTTCTTTCGAGAGGAGTGTCACCGTGTTGTCCATCGCTTCCAGTGAGCTGATCCAGATCTTTCGAAACCGTCTTGTGCTGATCACCAGCTTCATCATTCCCGTAGCGGTCTGCGTGTTCTTCGTCCGTCAGCACGAGACCTTCGCGACCATCCTCAGCCTCGGCTACATCGCGGCGATCGTGATGTTGACCGCGGCCGCGTTCGGGCTCTACGCCACGGCCGTCACCACCCTGGCGTCCCGGCGTCAGAACCTTTTCCTCAAGCGGCTACGATCCACCGCCGTCGACGACGCCGGCATCCTCGCCGGTCTGCTGCTACCCGTCGTCGTCCTGGCCCTGGTGCAGGTGACCGCGATCCTGACCGCACTGGCCGTGGTCGCCGGTGGGCCGGCCAACGTCGTCCTGCTGGTGGTGGCGATCCTCGCGACCCTGGCCATGATGATCGGCCTGGCCCTGGCCACCGCGGGACTGACGAACTCACCCGAGCACGCCCAGGTGACCACCCTGCCCGTCACCCTCGGCGTGATCGCCGTGGCCACCTGGGTGGGCGTCAGCGGCACCGAGGACCTCACCCTGCTCAAGCGGCTCCTGCCCGGCGGCTCGGCCACCGAGCTGACCATGAACGCCTGGAACGGTGGAGTCGCGGTGACCGAGTCCCTTGCCCTGCTCGCACCGACGCTGGGCTGGGTCGTCGTCGCCGTCGCCCTCGCCATCCGGCTTTTCCGCTGGGAGCCTCGCCGATGACCGCCGCACCATCAGCTGAGCTACCCGCTGTCAGCGGTCGAGTCTCCGAACGACAAGGCGTGATGATGGTTTCTTCGACACGACGTCTGGTAATCGCGGTGACAGCGGTCTCGGTCTTGGTTCCCCTGGCCGCACGCGGCACCGCCGACGCGGCTGAGCAGCCGACGTGGGACCGTCCGGTGATGGTCACCGCGTCCACCGCCGATCGGGACCGGGAGTTCCGACGGCTGGAGAAGAGGTTCGACGCGCGGCTGGGGATCTACGCGATCGACACCGGTACGGGTCGGACCGTGGGGTACCGGGACGAGGAGAGGTTCGCGTACGCCTCGACGTACAAGGCGTTGGCCGCCGCCGAGGTCCTCGACGAGACCAGAGACGCCGAGATGGATCGCGTGGTGCGGTACTCGGCGGACGACCTGGTGACCTATTCGCCGATCACCGAGCAGCACGTCGCCGAGGGCATGACGCTGCGCGCACTCGCCGACGCCGCCGTGCGGTACAGCGACAACACGGCCGGCAACTTGCTGTTGCGGCATCTCGGTGGACCGCAGCGATTCGAGAAGGAACTGCGGAAGATCGGTGACAAGGTCACCGACGCGGCGCGCTACGAGACTGAGCTCAACGAGGCGACGCCGGGCGACAGGCGGGACACCAGCACCCCACGGGCGCTGGCCGGTGACCTGCGGGCGTACGCCGTCGCGGATGCCCTCGAGCCCGCAGACCGCGGCATCCTCAACGGTTGGCTGCGGGGCAACACCACCGGCGCCGCGCTGATCCGCGCCGGTGTCCCCGACGGGTGGGTCGTCGGGGACAAGACCGGTGCCGCCGGGTACGGCACCCGCAACGACATCGCGGTGATTTGGCCGCCGGTTCGCGCGCCGATCGTCCTGGCCGTGCTGTCCAGCCGCCGCGATCAAAACGCCGGCTACGACGACGCCCTGATCGCCCAGGCGACGGAGGTGGTGATCAGCCAGCTGTGACGGGGCTGGTGGCCGTGAGGTCCGGCGATGCCGCCGACGAGATCGGTGGTGCTGACAAACTCCGTCGTGCGGATGCGTCGGTCGGTGTCCGGCGGCGGTCGGTGGCGCCCAGGAATCGTGCGATGTCCGAGTGGAGGACCGTTCTCAGCTGTTGGAGGTCCTCGATGCGCTCGACCTGGCTATCGATGTAGCGGCAGCGGCCGCTCGGGCTGCGGAAGCGGGTGGCGATCGCACATTGTCACGCTGCGGCGTCGCGGGCCGTAGCCAGTGACACCACGTCACACGGTGCTGTGACGTCCTGTTACTGACGGGTGGCCGCGAGGGCTGCTGTCATCGAGGTATGTCCACCACACTGACTGTCGCTGTCGAAGGGAGCCCGACGTGGTCTCTGGCTTGACTGTGCCTCCGAGGCACGGTGTGGCATCGGGTGGAACTACCGCAACGAAGAACGGGAGACCCGGACGTGTATCGAAGACGTGGCATCGCCCTGATGGGGATGCTTGGCATGGTTGGTGCGCTGGCCGCGGTGATTCCGGCGACGGCCGGGGAATCGACGGCGCGGCCGGCATGGGCCGCGTGCCCGGAGAATGTCGTGGTGCCGCCGCCACTTCTGGTGCAGTGCGCGAAGGTGCCGGTCCCGCTGGACTACCGTGACCCGGAGGGCACGCAGATCCAGATCATGGTGTCGCGGATCGCGAGCACGAAGCCGGAGAAGCGGCCTGGCGTGCTGATGTTCAACCCCGGGGGGCCGGGCGGCACCGGGCTGGACCAGCCGGGATTTCTGGCCGGCAAGGGGCTGCCGGCCAGCGTCATGGACGCCTACGATCTGATCGGCATGGACACCCGGGGCGTCGGGGCACTCGGCGCCGGTCAGCTGTGGCTTCACCGCCGTCGACGCCTACTGGGCCAACAGCCCACCGTACGCGGTCGACGGCGCGGCCGTGACCCGGCAGGCGGAGATCGTCAAGGAGGTCGCCGCCCGGTGCGCGGCGAACGACACCGAAGGGCGGCTGCGACACCTGACGACCGCCAACATGGCCCGCGACCTGGACCGCATCCGGGCCGCGCTCGGCGTGGGGTGCCGCGTACGCCTCGATGTTCTCGGCAACCACCGACCGGATCGTGCTGGACAGCAACATCGGCGACACCCACCTCGACCGTGCCGGTCTGCGCCGGTACGCCCTCGGCATGGAACAGAGGTTGCCCGACTTTGCGGAGTGGGCGGCGGCGCGGCACGACTCCTACGGGCTGGGCCACACGCCGCAGCAGGTGCGCAGGACCTATTTGACCATCGCCGAACGACTTGACCGGACACCGGCGGCCGACGGTCTCAACGGCGCTATGTTCCGGACCTACACCTTCGCCTCCCTCTACAGCGAGATTCAGTACGCGAACCTCGCGCGGATCTGGCAGTCGTACCAGGACCATGGCAAGGCGCCCTCGGAGGCGAAGGCGACGGTGGCACCGAGCCCGGCCGACAACGCCTTGACGGTGTTCCTCGCCGTCACCTGCAATGACGTCGAGGGGCCTGAGGACGTGGAGACCTACCGGCGGGCCGTCTTCGAGGACCGAGAGCGATACCCGCTGTACGGTGCGGCCAGCGCCAACATCACTCCGTGCGCCTACTGGAAGTACGAGCCGTCCGAGCCCTCCGTTGCGATTAGCGACAAGGGCCCGCGGAATGTGCTGATCCTTCAGAACTGGCACGACCCGGTCACCCCGTGGGCGGGTGGCAAGCTGCTGCGTGAGCAGTTCGGCCAGCGCGCTCGGCTGGTGACCGCCAACGAGAGCGGGCACGGCGTCTATGTGCTCGGCGGCGACGCTTGCGCGCTTAACCTCACCACGTCGTACCTGGTCGACGGCACGATGCCCGCCGAGGACACGACGTGCCGGCACGACTGACCTTGTCCGGAGTCGAAATCGGGGGCGGAACCGGTGTCCGCCCCCGTGCCGAGCTGGCGGCCAGCATCGAGCGCCAGCAGCGGATGCGCGAGGAGCTGGCAGGGATGGAGCTGCATCCAGGGTCAGTCGACGGGCATCGAGTCGACGTCGTCGAGGTAGACCGGACCGAGGCGATCCGTCCCTCCGTACAGCCCTGCGCATTCGCCGATCCTCTGCCTTCAACCGGCGGATCCCGCGCCGAAGACGCCTCCATCTGACTGGAGCGTGGCCCGACGGCATGGTGTTCGCTCATGAGCGCAGCAACCGATTCGAACCCGAGAGGAACCTTCCCGATGGATGTACCAGGATCCGACGATCCCCGAGACGCGACGAGTCGCCCAAACCCCGCGGCATCGAGTCACTCGAGTCTCTCGACGCAGGGGGGCTCTCGGCCTGCCGTCGATAGCTCCCGACCGTTCGGCGCGCACCTCCGCATGAGTTGGTGGAAGCCGCTCGTGGTCATCATCGTGCCGTCGCTCGTGATGGTGGTCCTGCAGATTCTGCTCTACCAGGTCGTCGGCATCATTGAGGGCAGCGACGACCCGATGGCAGCCACCTTCACGCCGTTGAAGTTCCTGGCCGTCAACCTGAGCGTGGGCACGGCGGGCGTACTGGCGATCCTGCTCGTGGTGTGGATGGCCAAGGTACCGTGGCGCAGCCTGATCAGCTCACCACGAGCATTCGACACACGCCGCTTGGTGCAGTACCTAATCGGCGCGGCGCTGCTGGTGGGCGCCGGGATCGGTGTCGTGGCGTTGGTCGCACCGGACGCTCCGGGCTGGACCGCCTTCGGTGTCACCGGCACGACGATTGTCATGCTGTTGATCGTCGTCCTGACCACTCCGATGCAGGCCGCCGGGGAGGAGCTGATGTTTCGAAGCGCCGTGCTGCCCGCCGCCGCATCCTGGGTGCGTGCGGTGCGCCCGGCTCTGGTGGTCGGGCTCGTGGTCTCCAGCCTGGCCTTCGCCGTGGTCCACGGGTCTACCGACCCCTGGCTGTTCGGCTACTACGCCGTGTTCGGCATCTCCACCGGGCTGATGGCGATCATCAGCCGCGGCATCGAGGCGTCGATCGCGTTCCACATCGCCAACAACATCCTGATGACGACCGTCAACACGTTGATGGCGGACGGCGAGGCCTTCGCCCTCGATCGGTCCACCGACTCCGGCGATGCGTCCCTGCTGATCCTTGCCGCCGTCAACATCGGCATGGTCGTGCTCGTCTGGCTGCGCGAGCGGCTGGTGCCTCGTCATGCAGTCTTGGACGGGTAATTGGCAGTGGCGAATCCGGATTTCGGGGGTGCTCGCTGGTTGCGCCAGCGGATGTAGCCGCCGAGGGCTGTGTCCTGCTCGGCGTGGGTTCGGTGGTCGGTACCGTTGAGCGCGAAGTGGCGCACGGCGGCGAACTGGGCTCGCCGTGGGGTCGCCAGGCCCGGCCGTGGGGGGTTGCAGGTTCAGCGGTCCGAACTCGTCGATGCAGATCACCCAGCCCTCGGGGGGCGGGTGGTCGTAAAGGTTCAGGATCCGGTGCATGGATGTCGTGCCGTGCTCGTCGACGGTGCGGAACCGCAGTCCCAGGTCGTCGCGCTCGGGGCGCTGCTCCGGGAAGCGGAACCCGGCCGCAGTTCCACCGCGAGATCCCCTGGACCTCTCCATGATCAGCGCGCCAAGCAAGGCAGCGGGGGAGCCGTTGCCGCCGCCGAAGCGGTTGCCCGCATCGTCACCATGGTCAACAACGTCATGGTCGCGGCGACCGTATCCCCTCAGCAGTAATCGATCTTCTCACAGAGACAAGGATTTCGCATGGGCACTTACGCAGTGACGGGTTCGGCATCGGGGATGGGCTCTGCGGTGAGCGAGCGGCTGAGCGCCGCCGGACACTTAGTGATCGGCGTGGATCTGTACGACGCCGAGATCATCGCCGATCTCGCGACAGGGGAAGGCCGCTCGGCAGCGGCCGCCGGAATACTCGAACGGTCCGGTGGTGTACTCGACGGCGCGGTAGTCGCCGCCGGGATCGGGCCCGTACCAGGTCCCGACCGCGCGCGGAGGATCGCGCAGATCAATTACCTGGGCTCGGTCGAGCTGCTGACTGCCCTGCGGCCGGCGCTCGCGGCGAGCGGTGATGCCCGGGCCGTGGTCTTTGGCAGCAACTCGCCCACCGTCATGCCTCACGTGCCCTGGCTGGTATTCCGTGCCATTCGCGCCGGCAAGATCGAACAAGCGGTGCGGAGGGTGCGGATATTCGGGCGGGCCGCCCCTAACTTCGCCTATGCGGCGTCGAAGCTCGCGGTGACCGACTGGGCACGGCGCGCGGCAGTAACTCCAGCGTGGGCCGGTGCCGGGATCAGGCTCAATGTGATTGCCCCGGGACCGGTGAAGACGCCACTGCTCGACGAGGAACTGGCGGATCCGGTCGCGGCCAAGGCGTTCCAGTCGTTCCCCAACCCGATCGGCGGAGTGGGCGACCCCGGCCACCTCGCCGACTGGGTGATGATGATGCTCTCGCCCGCGGCGGCGTTCATGAGTGGCAGCGTCGTCGTCGTCGACGGCGGCACCGAAGCGTGGTTCCGTGCCGGCGAGTGGCCCCGGCCTGTCGCCATCCGGCAGATACCCCGCCATCTATGGCGTTGGCGAGCCTTTTCCCGGCTTTCGTCCACGGATCGCGCTGAACCGTCGAGCAGGCCATTTCCTCCGTCTTTCCACTGACCCGCACAGGCTCCCTAACGGCCTGCGCCCCGGCCGCAACCGCCGCTCGAGAAAGGTCTGATCAGACCGAAGCTGGTCTGCCCTCCTCGCCGGATCCCCGCTTCCGGCCTGGAAAGGAGGACCCGTGCCCGCAGCGCCCGCCCCGGTTGTCATCGCGATCGATCCCCACAAGGCGTCCATTCACACAAGTCCCGGTAGGGTCCAAAGGTTGCCATTGTCTATCTAGAAAGTGCAAGCCGAACGGCGCGGCGCGATCGACGACCCGGTCCCACTCGCTGCATGATCAGGGCGGCGGCAGAGACCATCAGAGGTGTTGTTGTCGCCTACTCCGCTGTCAGCTCGGCGGCAGCCGCGGTGGGCTACGCCGAGCAGCTCTGGATGGCGACATTGACTCGGCTGACCCACCGCCGCCGGCGATCAGAGCTGCTCCCGGTCACCCCGCCTGGCACGGTGCGGAAACCTTGCACATGGCCAGCCTCTATCCGGCGCCCCACCAGGCCGGGTCGAAGACTGTGCAAGCTCGGTGCAGGCAGGAGCGCTCCTCAAGCCCTCGACAAGCTTTGCCGAAGGATCAGCATCGCTGATATCCGCTCCGCCCTGTGGGACGCCGCAGCAGGCGCTGGCCCTCGTGGTCATCGATCCCGCGCACGCGTACTCGTTCTGCCACCCGCACAGCCTGGCGACACCACGCCGCCCGGCCCAGCCTCCGGCCGGCGCGTCACATCACCACGGGGCAAAGATTCTCTTATGCGGCATTAGTGACAGTTGCGAGGCATGGGCGCTGTTCCAGTCTCCGCGGTTCCGAGGTCGTCGGAGTGTCCGGCGTGGATTCGCGGCCACTGGGCGGTGGGGCGTCCGTTGGTCCGCATGTGTGCCGACTCCCTGTCAACCTGCGGTTGCGGCCAGCCGGAGGGCGAGTCCTCCCACAGCTCCTGGCGCCCGTACACGGTGAGGTCCATGAGCGCGTAGCTGTAGTCCATCGCCTCCACGCCGCGGCGCGACGTCCAGTAGGTCTCGAAGACGCGGTCGCCCTCCCGCACGTAGCACACGAGGTGCATCAGGCCGAGCTCGCGACCGACGAGGAGCGCGTCAAGGGAGGGCTGTGCCGAATACCACGGCATGTCCCAGCCCATGAAGTCGCGATAGCGGACGCTTTCGTCGTAGGACACCTGGGCATCGGCCGGGCCGAACGCGGTGTTGCGGCCCTGGCTGAACACTGCGTAGGTGATGTCACGGGAGTGCAGGTAGGACAGCTCGCCGACCTGGCCGAGGAACAACGTGCAGCCCTCGCACTGCTCGGGCGCGGGCCGGCCGGGCCACCACATGAAGTAGTAGGCGATGAGCTGTCGACGTCCTTCGAACGCGTCCAGCAGGGTCACCGGCCCGTTCGGTCCGATCAGCTCAAGGCTGGCATCCACCTCCACCATGGGCAGGCGCCGGCGGGCCGCCGCGATCGCGTCACCTTCGCGGGTATGGGCCTTCTCCCGAACCCGCAGCGCATCTACGTCGGCCTGCCAGGTGTCCCGGTCGACGACCGGCGGCAGCGCAGAGGTGTCGTTGTTCTTCGAATCATCGTTCATGATCGTCTCCTAGATTCAGTCGTGACCGTGCGTGGTGCCTCCCCGAGGGCACGCGGGTCGTTGCGGCTCCCAGTCGGGCCCCCGATGGGCCCTCATCATCCTCGCGCCGCAGGATGACCACCGGTGTCCTGATCAACATCTACCGCCGTATCGACGGATAGCACCGACCGTCGGCGGCTGGTCCTGCTCGTCAACCTCGAGCGGGGCTCGCGCTGAAAGACATGGTGAGCGCCGCCACACTTCCGCACACCCGGCCCTGACGGGCCGGGGTGGCGTCCGCTGCGGAGATCGAACTGAAGCGTCAGTCCATCGTCTTCCAGAGCCCGCAGTGGTGGGTGCGGGCCAGGTTCACCGGTCCGGTCCGCTCGATGGCGATCGACAGTGCCTTCGATGTGCCGCTCCGGTATGCCGGCCATTGCGGACCTGGATCGCCGGTCCTGGCGAACGCCGTCCAGTAGCCGATCAACCGCTCGGCGAAGGCCTGTTCCTCCGGCGTGGTGGGCGGTGGGCCCTCCTGCTCGTTGTCGAGGAAGAACCTGAGGTCGGCCCCGTGGGAGGCGCCGAACGGGAAGCCTTGGAGCGGCTCGCCCGGCTGGGCGTACTCGTAGGCGTACACGGGTGCGCGCCGCGCCGCCGCGTCGATCGCCGGTAGCTGGGTGCACGTGCCGGCCACGCCGCCGTGGTCGGTGAGCAGGGTGGCCAGCGCCAGGCTCGGGGTGGGGTAACCGCTGGCGGGATAGAGGGCGAGGATGCGTGTCGCGTTCTCAGGACCGAACAGTCGTGTCACGATCTGCGGGTACTCAGCCTCGGTCACCGGCTTGCCTTGGCGGTCGTACACCAGCCAGACGAGGCTGCGCAGCTCGTGCTTCGTGCCGCCGTGGATCAGCGGGACGTCGGCGGCCATCCCCAGCCGCATCGCGGTGAGCGGCTGCAGGGGCAGCGCCGGCGTGCCCGCGACGGGGAACCACGAGACGTCCGCCCGGTGCCGGCTCACCTGGCCGAAGAGCTCTTCGGCGTCGGACCGCCGGACCAGTTCCCCGACCGGCTTGCCGCGCAGGCATTCTTCAGCCGTCGTGGCATCTGTGCAGCCCAGCTCGGCCGCGAACGCGAGGCCATGCCGATCCGCGGCCTGTTCGGTCTTCATCGGATTGCCGCACGGCGCGCTCTGCACGACGGCCTTGTCGAACAGGCCACGTGCGGCGGGCGCGGCCAGCTGGGCGCACACGCTGTACCCGCCGCCCGACTGGCCCCACAACGTCACGTTGCGGTCGTCGCCGCCGAACGCCCCGACGTTCTTCCGCACCCAGCGCAGCGCGGCCTGCTGGTCGGCGAGCCCGAAGTTCCCGGCATACGGGTCACGCAGCGACGGATGGCGCAGGAATCCCAGCGCACCGAGCCGGTAGTTGAACGTGACCACGATCACGTCCTGGCCGACCATCCGCTTCGGATCGTAGGCGGCGCCGAAGCCGCTGATCAGCCCGCCGCCGTACACGAAGACGAGCACCGGCAGCTTCCCCGTCCCTTCACGCGGCGTCGTCACGTTCACATAGAGGCAGTCCTCGCTGCCCGCGGGCTCCGGCGAACTGGAGAGCTGCGGACACTGCGGCCCCGGCCGGGTCGCGTCGCGTAGGCCCTCCCACGGCTTCGCGGCATGTGGCATCGCCCAGCGCAACGGACCGATAGGAGGAGAGGCGTACGGGATACCGAGGAAGCTGCGATGGGTCCCGGTCACCTCGCCCTTCACCCAGCCGCCGGTGGTGAGCACCCGGTCGGCCGAGCCACCGCCGTCGTTCACCTTCACCGTCGTTGGTGGCAGCACGACTGCGGTGGCCAGTACCGCAGCAAACACACCCCATCGTTTCACCATGGCTCCCCTGATAGGTCGGTGCTGACGGGCTGGTCGTCCCTCGACGGGGGTAGCCGCGTGCACCCCGGCGGAGGTATGCACATTGTCATCGCTCGGCTCGCCCTGTGGGGCCCCGCAGGACGAGCGCCCAGATGAGGGAGCAGAAGGCCGCCGTCGCGGTAAGAGTCCTGACGATGTCCCAGGTGACCCAGGGAGTCACGAAGTCGTCGCGCACAGCGGCTAGGTTCTGGATACGGGAGGGGTCACCCGCATCCCTCAGCTCGTAGTTGAGCGGGACGTGGACTGTGAAGGTGATCAGGAGCGTCAGCGTATAGAAGGCGAGTCCGGTGACGATCCAGCCTGCGACCTTGGCCGAGCCGGCGCGACGTGCCTGCACCAAGGCGACCGCGGCGAACACCGGAGCACCGAGGAAGATGAGGAAGAAGGCCGGATTCTCGATCTTGACGATCGTCTGTTGCATCGCATCAACGAGGGTCCGGTCGTCGGCCGCGGTCAGACCCGGCATGACGGCGATCGTGAAGGCGCACAGGAGGCCCGCGGACAGCCCCATAGCGAGCACAGCAGCACCCAGCACCTTCCGTCCTCGGTGTCCGTTGGTGGGCTTGCGGGTGGTGTCGCCGGCCATCGCGGCCTCCTCTCGGCCCCTGTGGAGCCGGTGTGGGTGTATGGATCGGTAGTGCAACACGTCCGGCCCCGGCAGATCGTCACTGCGTGACGCTCCGCGTCTCGGTGTCGTCCGGATCCGAGTCGGCAGTGTGCTTGCGCAGCACTCCTGGCAGCGCAAAAGCGACAAGCATGGTGGTCAGCAGGCCACCGCCACCGGCGATGAGAAGTGTTGTCGGTGCGGAAGTGGCGTCCAGCAGGAACCCGCCTGCTATGTATGACAGCGCGGCGGCTACTCCGATTGCTCCATAGAGGTTGCCGAAGACTCTGCCGAGCATTCCTTGAGGGACCAGGCGCTGCAGCATGGTGTTGGTGGCTACGTCCATCGCCGCGATGCCGAATCCGCGGATGAACTGGGTCATGAACGCGGCGGCGGCGGCCCAGGCCAGCCCGGTGAGGAGGTTGCCTGCGCTGTTCACCGCGAAGCCGGCGACCAGCAGGGTCACCAGGGACATTCGAGCGCTGTAACGGGCCGTCAGCGCGTACCCGAAGAGCAGCCCGATGCCGACGGCGCCGAGAAGCAGTCCGGCCGCCGACTCGCCGGCCGCGAAGGATTCGGTGGCCAGGAGAACCAAAGCGACATCGTCCACTCCGTTGAAAGCCACGATGGCGCAGAAACCCAGGGCGATGACCCTGACCACCTTGGCTGATCTGATGTAGCCGAGCCCGGACTTCGCATCCCCCAGGAGGGAAGCTTTCGATCCTTCGGGAGAGGGTGCCGGGGGAAGTGACCGCAGCTTGAGCAGTACCGCGCCCGCAAGCACGAATGAGACGGCGTCGACCAGGAGGACGCCCCGTATTCCGACGAAGGGAAGGAGCGCGGCCGCGGCCAGCGGGCCGAGAGCCTCGGCCGAGTTGGTGCCGAACCCCAGCGTGGCGTTGGCGGTCTCCAAGTCCTTGTCCCGAACCAGCCCCGGTAGCGCCGCGCGCGAGGCCGGCAGAAACACCTGTCCCGCAATCGCGCGCAGCCCGACCAGCACCAACAGCAGGGGGAGCGGCGGCAACGACAGAGCGATGAGCAGGAGCACCATGCCCTGCGCCAGCTCACATGCGATCATCACCCGTTTGAGTTCGAAACGGTCGCTGATCGCGCCGGCGATCGGACTGAGAAGCGAGGGAACGAAATCGCCGACAAGCAGCAACAGTGAGACCGCGATCGCTTGCCCCATGGTGTCGGCGACGTGGAGCATCAGCGCGACGAGGCTGAGCGCGTCACCGCCCACCGAGATGACTCGTGCCGACCACAGCGAGCGAAATCCCGCACTGTCGCGTAATAGCTGTAACCCGCTCGCCTTGCTTGGTTCGGTTCCCGTGAATTCCGCCGGAGACTGACATGGTCTCTTTCTCCTCGGCTTTGGAGGCGCCCTGGCGGGTTGCTCTCGACGGCGAGGGAGCGGTCTGATCATCATTCCTGTGCCGGTTGATCCGATGACAGGGCAACGATGTGGTCGGCGAGCACGGTTGGGGCGTCGAGGTGCACGAAGGTCCGTGCGCCAGGGATCTCGACGAACGAGGCGTCGCGAAACGCGCGTTGCAGACGCCGGCCCAGCGCGGGCTTGAAGGCGCGGTCGGCGGCGCCCCATACGATCTGCACTAATCCTGTGAAGTCCTTCAGGCGGGTGGAGACGTCGAGCAGGTCCTTCGGATCGACGGCTCGCAGGAATCGCACCGTGTCCCGGCGGATCTTCTTGCTCCGTAAGCTCGGCTCGATCCATGCCCTGGTTTGGACCGGATCCAGCTCATTGGCGAGAAGACCGAGCCCGAGGGGTGAGTGGCGGAAGGCGCGCAACCGCATGGGCTGCATGTTGAGGCGCATCCGGAGTTCGCCGCGCAGGAGGCGGAAGATGACGTTGTAGGGGAAGGGCGGGAAGGTGTCGAACGCGTCGCAGTTCGTGAGCACCAGCCTGCCGATCCGGCTGGCATCGATGTCGAGCAGGAATTGACTCAGCGCGCCCCCCGTGTCGTTGCCGACCAGCGTGACGTCGCGCAGATCGAGGGCATCGAGGAAGGCCAGGATCTGCCGGGCGACGCCGCGCGGAGATTGGTCGGCGTCGGGCCGCAGGGGCGTGCGATGGGCCCCGAGCGGCCAGTCGGGTGCGTAGGAGCGGATGCCTCGCGCGGCGAGGTGGTCGGCGACGCCGGACCAGACCGAGCCGTCGACGAGGAACGCGTGGACGAAGACCACCGGAGGTGCGGTCGAGTTCGCTGGGCCCGCGATGCGATAGCTGACGGTGCCCTGTGGCAGGTCGATCGTCGTCATGCCACTATCCTTAGATAGATACAACCTGTATGTAAACTTAGGAACAGACTGTATGCAAATTTCTCGCCGCACGCAAGCAGACCGCTCGGCCGCGACACGTACCGCCCTGATCGCTGCTGGTAGGAGGCTGTTCGCCGAACATGGATTCGCCGGAGTCGGGACGGAGACGATCGTCCGCGACGCGGACGTCAGCCGGGGCGCGCTCTATCATCAGTTCGGCGACAAGACCGAGCTGTTCGCCGCGGTGCTCGCGGATGTCGAGGGCGAGATCACCAAGCAGCTCGCCGCCGAGATGTTCGCCGACGCCGACGCTGCCGGTGACTTCGTTTCGTTGATGATGCGCAGCGCCGAGGGCTGGCTCGAAGCCTGCCAACGACCCGAGGTGCAGCGGATCGTGCTGCTCGACGGGCCGTCGGTGCTGGGCTGGGCGCGTTGGCGCGACATCTGCCAGGCCAATGTGCTGGGGTTGATCGAGGGAGTCCTCGCCCGAGGGGTGCGCGACGGCGTGCTTCTGCCGCTCCCGGTCAAGCCGCTCGCGCACCTTCTGCTGGCCGTGGCGGATGAGGCAGCGCTCTACGTCGGCGCCGCCCTCGAACCGAACGCTGCTCGGCGTGACATGGTGGCCATCATCCGCCCACTCATCGAGGCGCTCACCCAAGCGCAAGCTGAGCGATTGATCATTGCGCCTCCAGAAGAGGTCTGACTGTCAGGCTTTCCGCACGGGTGAGGCGCTCCGCGCACAACACATCGGTGACCCAGGGCGCGCGCAAACAGCGGCCCGCTGCGGTACGCGGCTCTGGTACGCCACACCCACAACCGCGTGGAATCGTGGCTCACGACTCTGGAGGAGGAGGGCGTGCTGCCCGCGGGCGGCAGGTGACTTCGTGCGCGCTACCTGCTCATCGTCCTGGACGGGCTCGCCGTTGCCCCCTGCCGGAAACCACCCTGGCGCCGCATCACGAAGAAGTAGTTCTCCGGGCCGCCGCCAGCACCGTCCTACACCTGCCGTGGCCACAGGGCGATACGGCAAGTACCCGCCTCGGGTGATTCAGCGGGCTCCAGCGCCGCCTGTGTGGGCGGTTGGTATGGCGCCCTGGCTCGACGCGCGCATGGGAGTGACTGCCGGCCCGTCGCGGCGGGTGCGGTACCAGACCACCGCGGTGATGACCGCCAGCAGAACGACCGGGGTCAGGTAGACGACGGAGCCGACACCGGACGAGCGGTCCGTCAAGGCGCCGAGGTCAGCGTGCTGCGCCATCGCCAGCAGGAGCCCGAAGACGTTGTTGGCAGCGTGCAGTACGACTGCGGTCTCGATGCCGCCGGTGCGCCACGTGATCAGCGCGAACGCTACACCGACAGCCAGGAACTGGAGGTTCAGCCAGGCGTCGGTGGACAGGTGGATCGTGGCGAACAGGACGGCGGAGACGACGACGCCCAGGGTGAGAGCGGATCGCGGTCCGCGGCCCCAGCTCCCGGCGACCCGGAAGATCAGCCCGCGGTAGCCGTACTCCTCGCCCGCGCTCTGCAGCGGAACGATGACGATCGTGACCGCGAACATGAACAGCAGGTCGGCAACCGCCCAGCTCCCTGCCGGGGATGGCTCCAGGGCGGCGAGAACCGTCATGTAGACCGCCCAGACCGGTGCAAGGAAGAGGATCGCGCGGCCGAGGACCGCAGGTCGGAACGCCCCGACGACGGAGTGGAGCGAACCGCCCTTGACGCCGTACAACCAGCGCTGGATGAGCATGCTCCAGGGGATCAGCAGCGCGGTGGAGGCATAGGCGGTGGCCATCGTGACCGGCGTGAACTCCGTACCGCCCGTCACCACGCTGTCCCGCCCGAGCAGGAGGTCGATCTGACCCCCGAGCTGGGTGAAAGCAGCGCCGAAGCCCAACAGGCCGGCGTGCAGCAGCACTATTGCGAGGATGCCGCGACCGATGCGGCGCTTCTCCCCCGCGAGCACCAGGTGATACGGCGTGCCTCCAGGGACCGATCTGGGCTGACCCTCCGAGCCGTCGGCGGACGAGCGTGCGGTGGACGAGGTCTCGAACAGGTGGGGCATGGTGTGTCTCCTCGGGGAAGGCATGCGTCAACAGGGTGTGCGCGGGGCAGGAACATCTGCTGGATCGAGCGATACGGCGCCGGTACGCCGTAGCCGTAGGCGTGCTGGAACTTCGCGCGGCGCTCGCGGCCGGGCTCGTCACCGGCGTCTGGGTGGTGGGCGTCCTGCCCCTTGATCCAGGTGCTCATGCTGCTGAACTGGCCGCCGGGAGTACGCCTTCGCGTGGTGCTGGCGTCGAGCGCCCTGCTCGTCGCGCCGGCAGTGATCGACGTCCGCCTCACCTTTGGACCGGGCGCCGACACGAACTGGTTCCAGCTGATCCCCTGTTCGTAATCCTTCCGGCCATGACCGTCTCCTCGCTGTGGTGGTGGGACGGGCTCGTCACCCTCGACCGGGCCCGGGCCTCAGAGGCGAAGCTCGCCGCGACCCAGGAGCGGCTACGGCTGGCGACGGACGTCCACGACCTGCAGGAGCACCACCTCCAGGTCATCGCCCTCCAGCTCGAGCTCGCCGAACGACTCATGCCCCGCGCCCCCGAAGCGGGCATGGAACAGCTACGCGCCGCGCGCGCCAGCGTCGACGACGCACGGCAGGGCACCCGCGACCTGGCCACCCGGTTCCGCGCCGCCCCGCTGAGCGACGAGCTCGCCAACACCGTCGCCTGCTGCGCGCCGCGCGGTCCCCGCCGAAGAAGTCCCTGCCGAAGGAAAGGTTGCCGGATGATCCGCGTGCTGCTCGCCGACGACGAGGGCATGATCCGCTCCGCACTGGCCGCGCTGTTGCGCCTGGAACCGGACATCGACGTCGTCGAGCGCAAGCGCTTCGTCGCGTCGTTTTCGGCTCTTGGCTCCGCGCGCCACGACGACCGCAGGGTCTGCACCCCGCGATACAGGAGGTAGGCAACCCTGATCCACTTGATGGCAGTGAACAGCCGTTCGGACTGCAAGAGCAGCGTGCCGAGACCGGCGCAGACCAGCACGATCATCACTGCGAACGCGGCCAGCCTGCCGCCTACAGCGACCAGCGCCACCCGGGACCCCTCTCGGCACGCGTTCCGAAGGCCCAGCAGCTGGTTGGCTCCCCGGGATCACGGAGGTGGTCAAGGATGCCAACAGGAAGGCCGGCCAGTCGATCGCCATGGCCGTAGTAGAAACTGTGTTCTCAGGACATAGTCAAGACTGAAGCCACGGCCGCAGCACTTCTCGACCGACGATCGTGTGTCGCTCGAAGGACTCCGCCGACTGCGACGGGCCGAACGCGAGCACCGCGCGGGCGCGCTGCGGAGTCACTGATGCTGGGTGGCGGCACACAGGGATGGCAAGCGTGACGACTATGAGTCCGATGCCACCGTGACGCCAGGAAGGGCCCCGCCTCCGGGTTGATCAGCTGGGCGACGGGATCGCTGCTCGCGCAGGAGGGCTTCTGCCACGGCTTACGCCCAAGTTGGCGGCGATGCCTTTGTAGGTCGCCCCCTCGGTGGACTCGTACAAGGTCACGGCTCGGCCCTGAACTCATCCGAGTAGTCCTTCAACGCCATCGGCGGTGTCTCGCTTCCTCTGGAACAAGCAAGATCCAGTATCAGCGTGTCCACCAAGCGGGGGAAGGTCCCCTACGACGCGGCTTCCACCCTGAACATGGCACTCACTTGCAAAAAATAGCCTCTGGGCACCGCGAGGGCGTTCCCTCAAGGCGGCCTCCCTAAAGGATCTTGCTGACACCTCGTGGCACTCCCACTGACATCAAGTGGCATAACGCCAGGACAGCTTCGTGGCAATCCGCACGCACGCCAGGTCTCGTGAGACAGGACAGCAGATTCGCACCGGGCTGTCCGATCAGGTTGGATCGCGCTTCCGGATTACTTGCGGGAATTCTGCCTTCTCGCAAGTTGGGCGGGGTTTCCAGCTGCGCAACGGATCCATTTTTTTGATTTTGATTTTCTGGAAAATCAAAAATGGTAGAGTGATCTCGTGACCGTGGAGAGCAGTGTCGTTACGCCCTGTAAGCACTGTGGTGCGCCGATTGAGCAGCGGCGGGGGAGAGGGCGGCCGAAGGCGTACTGTCCGGAGAAGGACTGTCAGGCGGCGGCCAAGCGGGAGCGGGAGTTGCGGCGCGCCACCCCGGGGCTGGAGGGCGCGCTGGCCAGGGCCGAGCAGCTGTACGACCGGATGGAGAGCGGGCTGGCCGCGGCCATCGAGCCGCTCGCCCGTGCGCTGGCCGAGGAGCTGAGCCCGGCAGGGGTCGAGGCCAAGCTGAGCGCGGTGCAGGCCGAGGCGCACACGCGCGTCGCGATCGCCCGTACGGAGCGGGAGCAGGCGTTCGAGCAGGTACGGCTGGCGCGCGAGGCCACCGAGCATGCCCGCCGGCAGACCGCCGAGATGCGGGAACGGCTGGAAGAGGCCCAGAACGAACGGGAGACCGCGCTGGCCGACGCCGAGCGCGCACGCGAGCAGGCGCTGGCCGCGTTGCGCGAGGCGGCGAGCACGGAGAGGCAGGCGTTGCAGACCGCCGAGGAGGCGCAGCGAAAGGCTGAGCTGGCCGAACGGCGGGCCGAGGAGTCGGCTCACGAGGCCGAGATGGCGCGCCAGGCCAGGGATCAGGCGGTTCGGGAGCTGGCCGAGCGGGTGGAGCTGGCCGAACGGCGGGTGGAGGAGGCGCGGGCGCAGGCCGTACGGGCTGAGGAGGACGCCGAGTTGGCGCGCCGGGAACGTGATCGCGTCCGGGAGGAGACGGCGGCGGCGGTTCGGGCGCGTGAGCAGGCCGAACGTGAGGTGGTCGGCGCGGACGCGCGGGCCGGGGCGGCGGCGCAGGAGCGCGACAGAGCCGTGCAGAGGGCGGTGAACGCGGAGCGCGCGGCGGCCGAGGCCGAACGTGATCGTGCTGTGGCGCTGGGGGAGGCCGCGCGGGCGGCGGACGAGGTCCAGCGGCTGAACGGGAAGGTGGCGCAGGTCGAGGCGGAGGCGGCCGCGGCGCTGTCCCGGGAGCGGAAAGTCGTCACGCGGGAGAAGTCGCGCGCCGAAGCTGCCACCAAGGAAAACGATCGGCTTCAGGGGGAGTTGCGGCTGGAGCGCGTACGGCTGGAGGATCTGCGGGCCGAGCTGGAGGCGGCCCGCGCGGAGGCGGCCCAGCTGCGGGAACGCGCGGTCGCGGCGGAGCTACGCCTGCAGGGCGGATGACCTGTGGGGCTCAGGAACTCGAAGCACTCGCATCGCAGAGGCGTTCGTTCGGGGCGGCAGGGGCTGGGGGCGCGAGTGACCGACTCTACTCGCCTGCGATCACGTCTCGTGATCTTGTCCACGGTGTACGCGGTCACCCAGCGCCTGTTGTCCTTGCCCGCAGTACTGCTGCGCCGCGACGCAGTACACCCGCTCGACGGCGCCGCCCTTAAACCGGACGGGGGCGCGGCGGTGTTCCAGATCGAGGTCCTCGACGTTCAGCGCGAGGATCTCGGCGGCTCGTGCGGCGGTCTCCTACAGAATTCGCCACAGCGCCCTCTCCCGCAGCGGGATGTCGCGGCGCGACAGCAGCCGGTGGATCGTGGTCTTGGCGACCGCGCGGGTCTCGTCGGCGCTCTCCCTGCGGCGTTCGACGTCGGACGGGACCGAGGGGGCAGCCCAGTGCTTCTTGGCCTGGCACCGCCAGGAGGTGGGCTGCGGTGGGCTCGCCTTCATGGGCCGGGTGGCAGGACACGATGTCGACACGAACCGCAACCGCAGGTGCTGCTGACCCGGCTGCGAGCTGAGGTCGGATTCGGACAGCCGTCGGTCAGCAACGTCGCCAGCATGGGGCCGGTGTTTCCTACGCCGCACCCGCCGGGTGCGGCAGCACCGTCCTAGCGGCGGCTGCCCGACCTGTGGCGGGACGAGCTGATCGGCGTGGTCAGCGTGGCCGTTACCGCTGGTTCTGGCTAGGCCGGTGCTGATCTCCCTGTGTGAGGTGGGGAACGGTTTCGAGAGCGGCGGCCCAGCTGGCGAGCAGGCGCAGGGCGTCGTGGGAGGGGCTGTCGGGGGCAGCGGTGTAGACGGTGAGGTTCAGGCCGGGGTCGGCGTGCAGGTCGATGGATTCGTAGGCGAGGGTGAGGTCGCCGATCGCGGGGTGGTGGAAGGTCTTGGTGCCGGCGTGGTGCAGTCGGACGTTGTGCTGTGCCCAGCGGGTGCGGAAGTCGTCGCTGTGGGTGGACAGCTCGCCGATCAGGTCGGTGAGGTCCTTGTTGCAGGCCCCTCGCTCGGGTCCGCGTCACCAGCCGCAAAGTAACGCTGAGTAGCTGTTGTCATTTTGTGTGGTCGCGAGTCTGGCCATCTCAGGGAAGGCGATGCGCCGCGCGGCTGACCGCCTCACGCGCCGGATCGCCGGGGTTGGCGACTGATCGCGGCTCGGGGGTAGGCCAGGCCGAGATGTGCGGCTGGCGGGTCGTCGAGGTAGTCGCCCCAGGCGCAGCCTGAGGGGGGTCGGCCCACATAAGCCCGAAACCCACAATGAGTCGATCTTGAGCTCTGTATTGCTTGGTCAGGCGGCGGGTTCAGCTGCCGTCGATGGCGACCCTGGACAGGCATTCATGCGCCTCTTGGAGCGATGCCCCTTCCAGCCGCGCCGCGAGTATGCGGGCGAAGGTGGGGCACTCGAAGACGTCGTCGTGCGGACAGGCCAGTGCGTGGGCGATGGCCTCGCGCGCCACCTGCGCCTTGGCGATCCGCTCGTCCAGCTCGGCAAGCTTGCGCCGGTACGGCTCCCGCAGCCCGGACACCGGCGGTTCACCGGCCGGTGGACGGCGGGCGACGAGCTCGTTGATCTCGCGCAGGGTGAAGCCGGCGTCGCGCAGCAGGAGGATGACGCCGACCTGGCCGACCGTCGCCGATGAGTAGCGCCGTTGCCCCGCGCTTCGGGCCGGCGGGGGCAGCAGGCCGAGATCCTCCCAGTAGCGCAGCGTGGAGGTGGCGACCCCCACGCGGTTCGCCAGCTCACCAATCGTCAGCTGCTCGCCCATTTGACTTCAAGCATACTTGAAGCCGTTGACTTGCGAACATGCCGACAGCAGACGCAGGACTCAAGCAACGCGCACTCATGAAAGTAGTGCGACAGTTCCACTATCCCCGAGGCGTCGCCGGGCGGGTGGTCGGCTGGTTCATGGCCCATCGCGGCTCCAACCGGCAGCGCAACATCTGGGCGGTACGGCTGCTCGACATCCAGCCCACGGACCGGGTACTGGAGGTCGGCTTCGGCCCTGGCCTCGCCATCGCCGAGCTCGCCCGCCTGGCCACCCGGGGCCACGTCTACGGTGTCGACCACTCACAGGTCATGGTCGGCCAGGCCCGCCGGCGCAACGCCGCCGCCGTCCGGGCTCACCGCGTCCACCTCACGCACGCGTCCGTGGACCGGCTGCCGGGCTTCGACCATCCGCTCGACGCCATCCTCGCCGTTAACTCCCTGGGGTTCTGGCCCAGCCCCGTCGAACGGCTCCGCCAGCTACGTGGCCTGCTCCGCCCCGGCGGACGCATCGCGCTCGTCAGCCAGCCCCGATGTCCCGGCGCCGACAGAGACACCACGGGCCGGGCCGCCCAGGAGCTCCAGGACCTGCTCACCGAGGCCGGCTTCGCCCACCCCCGGGTCGAGATCCTCGACATCGACCCGCCCGCAGCCTGTGTTCTCGCCGACAACCCGGCCGGGATGCCGTCATGAGCGCCGACGACATCCCGGCCGCCCTGCCCGCCGACATCTGCCTCACCGGTCTCGGACTCGTCCTGCGGGAGTGGACCGATGACGACCTGCCCGTGATGGTCGAGCTGTTCAACGACCCTCAGGTCGGCCTCTGGACCCCGCTGCGCTTCCCCTTCGACAAGGAGGCCGCCCGCGCCTACCTGGCCCAGGCCCGGCAGCGCCGCTCCGATGGCCTGTACGTCCAACTAGCCATCACCGCCGACGGTGACGCACCGATGGGCGAGATCCTGCTCTTCCGAACCGGGAGCCCCGGCGAGGCCGAACTCGCCTACGCCGTCGGCCCTCGGCACCGCCGACGACGCCTGGCCACCCGCGCAGTGCAGCTGATCACCAGCTACGCGTACGACGTCCTGGGAATGGATCACGTCCTCCTACGCATCGCCCAGGACAACCGGGGCAGCGTCGCCGTAGCCCACAGCGCCGGTTTCGCACCCACCGACGCCCTCCCCCTCACCCGGGCAGGCAGCCGACATCCCCTCCACACCTGGCGGCATCACCGCGCTGAGTGAAAGGGGGATCGGGACCTGCCCGGCGGTAAGAGCAGTCACCAGCTCATGCACCGTGATCGCGGGCAAGGCGGTTCTCCGAGATCGGAGACCTCGACTTGTCGCGCTCCATGGTCAGGGCCGGACGGGCGACCTCAGAAAGCTGTACGCGTTTCGCCCCGGGATCGTCCAGCAACTCGCGGCTCTCGTACAGCCCGGCGCGGACCCGGCGGCGCCGGCCGATGCGGTGGCGTTGTCGAGACCGGATCGGACGATGACGTCGCTCGCGCGGGATCTGTGGGTTAGCCCGTACCGCCAGATGATCACAGCGGCGGGGGCCTGCTGACCTGGAAGAACCCCGTTAACGCCGGATTCCGTTCCAAATCTCTCCGACCCCCGGATCCAGCTCAAGCTGCAGATCGAGGCCCGCAGAGACTTCGGCCGCTTCGACCGGCGCCGACACGCCAACCCGACCAACCCCTGGCTGGTCCGGGCACGCAATGCCGCCCAGGCCATCGGCGAGGCACGCGGCTGGACCGGCCGAGTGCTCAGCGATGTCGACCGCGGCCTGGTCATCCTGCTCAGCACCGCCGACGGTGACAAGATCCGCCACTCCGAGCTGTTCCCGGTACTGCGCGCCTATGGATTGAGCGTCGAACGCACCGTCGAGGTCCTCGACCAGATCGGCCTGGTGGAAGACGACCGCATCCCAGCTTTCGAGTCCTGGCTGGAGCGCAGCCTCGCCGATCTGGCCCCAGCCATCCACGCCGAGGTTGAGCACTGGCTCCGAACCCTGCGAGAAGGTGGTCCCCGATCGCGGCCTCGCAGCCCTGAAACCGTGTGGGCCTACCTGCGCGCCGTGCGCCCCTCGTTGCTGACCTGGTCCGAACGCTATGACCACCTGCGGGAGGTGACTCGCGACGGCATCCTCGCAGTAATCGACGCTCTCACTGGTCACGAGCGACATCACACGCTTAGCGTCCTGCGGTCCCTGTTTCGCCACTGCAAGAAGACTCGCACCATCTTCCGAGATCCCACCGCCCGGCTGCGGGTCGGCGAGAAGCCCCGCAAATTGGCCTTACCCCTGCAGGTTGAGGAGATCAATGACGTGGTGAAGGTTGCCACCAAGCCCCTGGACCGGCTCGTCGTGGTGCTGTCAGCTGTCCATGCCGCTCGCCCGAAGATGATCCGTGAACTCCAGCTCGACGACGTCGACCTCGGCAACCGGCGCCTCACCATCGCCGGACGGACGCGGCCCCTGGACGACCTCACCCACCACATGCTCTGCGACTGGCTGGAGCACCGGCGCACCCGCTGGCCCAACACCGCCAACCCGCATCTGATCATCAACCAGCAGACCGCGATGGAGACCGGCCCGGTCAGCAAGGTCCATCTCACCGACTCCTTCCGCGGCCACACCGCTACCTTGGAACGGCTCCGCGTCCATCGCCAACTCGACGAGGCTCTGACAAACGGCCCGGACCCTCTCCACCTTGCCGCGGTGTTCGGCCTCGATCCCAAGACCGCCATCCGCTACGCCGACGCCGCCCAGCGGCTCTTGACGAGTACCGCGGAGGAACAGGACCCCGCCAGTCGAGACGAACCCAAGGGTCAAAATCGTCCATGAAGCCTGAAGAGCCCTGGGTTCAGCGTGAGGAACCTTCAGTTCGCCCGAACTCTGGGAAATCACGGCCCTCCGCTCCAGAAGCGGTCCCCGGCTCCAAAGTAGCTGTGTGAGAAAGCACGATTGCGGTTCGTGATCGTGCTTTCTGGTCGCCTAGTAGATCGTGGTCTACCGGCCGTGACAATTTCTCCGATCTTCGAGCGGCGTGTCCAGGGCGATGGGGCCGTCGCTCAATTCGGCGTGCCTCTCTTCGCACAATCCTGGGGTAGGCGTGGATGTCTCGACGACCTTCGTCTGGAAAGCCGATGCTGCCCGGATCAGGCGCCCGGGGCCGGGCAGCAAGCAGGGCGGGCGAGGGCGAAGGCCCGGTCGACGAGCTCAGCGCGCTCGGTCTTTCCGCCCAGGCGGTGCCACTCGCGGGAGGCGGAGTCGAGGGCAGCCGCCGCGCAGGCCGTGACGAGTTCGGCGGCGAGGACGTCGAGCCCGAACTTCCGCTGGACGACGTCGGCGAACTGCCGTCGGATGTCATCACGTGTCTGGTGGAAGCGGGCACGCAACGCTGGCGTCGACGCGATTAGCCGGTGGCGTTCGTCGGTGATCTCTTGACTCCAGTCCCGCAGTACGGCATGCAGTGCCTCCCACGGTCCGAGGTCGGAGGGCTGTCCGGACAGCTCCTCGACGATGTCGTCGCCCAGCGCGTGGACGCCCTCGAAGACCACGTCCTCCTTGGTGGGGAAGTAGCGGAAGAAGCTGCGTTTGGAGATGCCCGCTGCCTGGGCGATGTCCTCGACCGTGGTCTCGTCGAACCCGCGTGAGGTGAATAGCTCCATGGCCACGTCGGCGAGCTGCATGGTGACCGCTCGCCTGGTGCGCTCTCTCAATCCTGTCACGCAACCGAGTGTACACAGTGGCATCAGATGTATAAGCTGACACCAAGTGACAGAAATGGATGGAGATGTCATGCAGGAAAAGACTGCTGTGATCACGGGCAGCACCGGCGGGATCGGCAAGGAGATCGCCCGCGGCCTCGCCATGCGAGGAGCCTCGGTCATCCTCGTCGGCTTGGACCCGGTGGAGGGCCGTCAGGCCATGACCGAGCTCAGACGAGACGCGGGACATGACCGGATCGAGGCGCTCGTCGCAGACGTCACCACCCTGGACGGCCTCGCCAAGCTGGCTTCGCAGATCGCCGAACGCACCGATCAGCTCGACGTTCTGGTCAACAACGTGGGCGTGAACCCGCCAGCCAGGCAGCTCACGGCCGACGGCGTGGAGAAGACCTTCGCCGCCCATGTGCTCGCGCCCTTCACCCTCACCCGCCTGCTGCTGCCGCAGCTGCGCCAGGCAGGCAGCGCGCGGATCGTCAACGTCACCGGCGGGATACCCGGCGGCCCGATCGAGCGAGACAACCTGCAAGCAGAGAAGCGTTTCATGGGATGGACGTTCAGCCAGTACAACCACACCAAGACAATGACGATGGCGATGACCCATCGACTGGCCACGGAACTGTCCGGCACCGGCGTCTGCGTCAACGTGGTCTACCCGGGGCACGGCTACACCCCGATGAACAGATCGACGTCGATCAAGGCGTTCCCGAAGCTCTACCGGCCCATCGCGCCCCTGGTGCTGAAGGTCATCGCGCCGCTGTTCCTTGCGGACCTGGCCAGGTCCGCCCGTCCGAGCGTCTACCTAGCCTCCAGCCCCGAGGTGGAGGGCATAACCGGCGCCTACTTCGACAGCAGCTGCCGCCACCGGCCGTGGCCGGCCAGCGTCCTCGATCCGCGCAACCGCAACGCCGTCTGGGACCTGTGCACCTCGTTGAGCCCGCAGAGCGTGGGAGGCAAGGCATGAGGACCGTCGTCATCACCGGCGGCACCGACGGAATCGGCAAGGGCCTGGCCCTGCATTACCTGCACCAGGGGGCGCGTGTCATAGCCGTCGGCAGCACCCCTGCCAAGGGCGAGGCATTCCTGGCAGAGGCCGCCAGCGAGAACGCCGCGTTCGTGCGCGCCGATCTCACCTCGGTCGCGGCGACCAAGGACCTTCTCGCCACGATCAAGGCCACGTGCGCCTCGCTGGACACGCTCGTCCTGTGCGCCCAGCGCTACCGGCTCTTCGGGTCCCGCGCCACCACCCACGAGGGTTTCGAGCACAGCTTCGCTCTGGCCTACCTCAGCAGGCACATCCTCAGCCACGGCCTGCACGACCTGATGACGCTCGCGCCCCGCCCCGTCATCATGAACGTGGGCACACCGGGCGTCCCCCTGGGCCGCATCCACTGGGACGACCTGCAACTGACCCGCCGCTACAACGGCACCCGCGCCACGCTGCAGTCTTTCCGCGCCAACGACCTTCTCGGCATGGCTTTCGGCGAGTTGTACGGCGGTGCGGTCCGCTACGTCGGCTACAACCCCGGCGTCGTCTCGACCGGAATGCCTACGCACCTCCCCCCGCCTCTGCGTGCGCTGGTGAAGGCGACCTTCCCGCTGCTGGCCACCTCCGTCGCCAAAGCCATCACGCCCATGACGACTCTCCTGGACGATCCACCGGCCGAGGCGTTCAGTGCCTACTTCACCAAGCGCCGCCTCTCCCTCGACGGCAGCGCGTTCGACCGTGAGCAGGCGATACGCCTGCATCGCCTCACCCAGCGCCTGACAGACGCCACGGAGCCGATCCTGCCCAGCTGATCGCTCGCGGCCCGGCGATCTCCATATGGAGGGACCACCTCAAGGCGATCAGCAGCGGACGGCACCTGGTGCTCGCTACCCGGCGAGTGCCGGACCCACCTCCCCGGGCAGACTCTCGCCATCGTCATCACACGCAAATAGACAAACGGCTCACCCACTTTATCGCCGGGGGTTCGTTCCCGTTTGATGAGTCCCTGCTGTTCGAGGAAGGCGACGGTCTGTGAGATCGATGCGGGGCTGACGCCCAGCCGATGGACCAATTCGGCGGCGGTGAGGTTGCCGGAGTCGGTGACGTACAGGCAGGCCAGCACCCTGGCCGTCATCCGGGGCATGCCCTGCTGTTCGGGGAGCGTGGCGAAGGATTCGGTGAGGTCCTGAACCGCCCGGGGATCGCGCCCATGGCTGCTGTCGCCAACCGGCGGTGCCGGTGGGCCTGCTGCTGGGTGGCCTCCTGCGCCCGCTGCGGGTGACCTCTCGCATGATGGTGGAGGCGGGCCGCCTGAGACAGCGGCCGATCTCTGTGTAGCCGAGCCCTTCGGCCAGCCCGGCAGCGGTCTGCTGACGGTCCTCGTTGGTGAGCCTGGGCGCCGCGAGCGCTACGTCGTTGACGACAAGCTCTGGGTCCGCTCCACCCTCACGGCCATGCAGCAGAACGACGACCATGATCGCCGCATCGCAACGCGCGGCCCAGATCCTCGGGGCTGACACCCCGGCCGGCGCCCGCTTCGGCGTTGATGGCGCTCGTTGAAACTGACTCTGGCGATCTTTGCGTGGTGCCGTCACGGATCGTGAGAACGTTCAGTGGGCGCAGAGGATGATCTTCCTACTGGGCGCAGAAGTTCACCAGCAAGGCCTATGAGGAACGTTCTCTGTGGGGCAGCCCGTACAACAACTACATCGACGGCGTCGACCCCTGCTGACCAAAGTGCGGCCAGGGCCCTGCTGCGAGGGTGGTCAAGCTGAGGCGCGCCACCGCGTGACCTGTGCCTCGGCGCGATGCGCGCCGAGGCACAGGCACTGCCGGGGCACAGGACATAGCTGGACTACCAGGCACAGCTCTCGCTTGGTTGCCGGCGCGGCCGCAGTTATACATCCGCGACGCGGACGGATCCGGCCTGGGCCTCGGCTACCTGGATGTTCCCCCGCCCTCCTCCATCGTCGCGATCGAATGCGTCTGGCGAGGCGGCGCGATCTCAGGCTGGGTCTGGCCGTCCAGTAGGAGCGGAACGGCGAGCCGGGCTTACTGTCACATCCGTTGACACGGCCCGGAACTCCTATAGCTACGGCGAGCCGCCACTCAGTTGATCAGTGGGTACGGCGGCGGGGCGCCAGCACCTCGGTGACCTTGGCGATGGCCTCAGTGCCGGGTTTGACATAGCGCATGGCGGTGCGGGGGTTCTTGTGCCGGGTCTTGCCCATGATGAGCTGCAGGGGGATCTCGGCTTCGCCGAGGTGGGTGGCGGCGCTGTGGCGCAGCTGGTGCAGATCGAGGCCGGCGTACTTCTCCAGCAGGACGCGGGCGCGGTCGTAGCCGAGGCGGGCGCGGCCGGTGTGCGGGCAGATGTCGCCGGGACCGGGCCGACGGGCCGGGACCGGACGCCGCTCGGACAGGAACAGCGGGCCGTGCGTACGGGCACTGCCGTCCGGGAGCCGGAGCAGGCGGGGCAGCAGGTGCGCGGTGCCGCGGTCCCAATACACCCACTCGACGGCGCCGCCCTTGGCCCGCACAGACGCGCGGCGGTGCTCCAAGTCGAGGTCCTCGACGTTCAGCGCCAGGATCTCCGCGGCCCGGGCCGCCGTCTCGTAGAGCATGCGCCACAGCGCCCGCTCGCGAAGGGGGATGTCCCGGCGCGAGAGCAGCCGGTGGATCGTGGTCTTGGCGACCGCGCGGGTCTCGTCGGCGGTTTCTTTGCGGCGTTCGGCGTCGGCCGGGACTGACGGTGCGACCCAGTGCTTCTTGGTCTGGCACCAGGTGAGCCAGGAGGTGATGGCGGCGCGGTTGCGGTTCCAGGTCGCCGGCGCGCTCGCTCCCCACAGCTCGGCGAGTGCGCTGCCAATCTCGGCGTCGGCCACCTCCGCCAGCGGCCGGTCGCGGCCCAGCCGGTCGATGACGCGGTCGATGGCGGAAGCGTAGGCGCGGTGGGTGTTGGGGTTGGCCGTGCGCGGGGTGGCGAGGAAGGCGTCGGCGGCCGCGGCGAGGCTGACGTCTCCACCGCGCAGGGCGGTGATCTTCGGTGCGGCGCTCATGCCGGCCGCCCAGTGGTCGTCGCGTCGGTCTGGGCGATGTACCGGATAACGTGCGGGAGTCGCGCACCGCCCCGGCGAGACGTTCTCCAGGTCGTCGCGCCGCCATGATCGCTCATGTACGTGATAATAGACGATTATCGCGTACATGAGAGGAAAGATCAACCGCCCCATGTCTACGAGGGCCGGCGGTGATCAGGCAAGGATCGCATTCACAAGGCCACCGTCGATGACCAGGTCCTGGCCATTGATGTAGGACGCCTCACGGGAGGCGAGAAACGCCACTGCTGTGGCAATCTCCTCCGGTTGCCCGAACCTCCCCGCCGCGATACGACCGGTGATGGCCGCAGTCTCCGTCTCGCTCAACGCCGCAGCGGGATACATCGGTGTGTCGATGTATCCGGGACTGATCGAGTTGACGCGGATGCCCCGGGGTGCGAGATCCGCCGCAAGGGTGCGGGCCAGGTTGTGCACGGCCGCCTTGGTAGCCGAGTACAGCGTGAGAATGCCGTTGCCGCGGTGCAGGGTCCAGGAGGCGTTGATGACAATGGAGCCGTTCTCGGCGATCAGCGGCAAGGCCTTCTGGATCGTGAAGAACACGCCTTTGAAGTTCACGTCGACGGTGTGATCGAAGTCGGTCTCGGTGATATCGGCGAAGGGTGCGAAGGCGCCCACTCCGGCGTTGGCGAAGACGACGTCCAGCCTGCCGAAGCGCGTCCTGATCGTGTTCATCAGGGCGTCCAGAGCCTTGAGGTCGGTTGCGTCCGCCACCACGCCGAGAGCGCGCGGGCCGAGCACGGCGGTGGCCTGGTCCACGCGTTGCCGGGTGCGGCCGGTGACGATCACGTGGGCGCCCTCGGCGATGAGGCGGTGTGCGGCGGCCAGTCCCATGCCGCTCGTGCCGCCGGTGATCAGGGCGGTCTTGTCGGTGAAGCGTGTCATGCGAGTGCTCCAGAGATCCAGTCGACGGCCATGGCCAGCCAGTCGGGGCGGGCGTTGCCGAGCAGGTGGTCGCCATGTGGCAGGGACACGTAGCGCCCGTGCGGTGCCAGGCAGGCCAGCGGCTCGCCGTTGGTCACGCCGGGGATGACGTCCTGGCCGCCGTCGATGATCAGCAGCGGGCAGGTGATCTGCGGGGCGAGGGCGGACAGGTCCACCTGGCCGGCGAAGCGGCGGGCCGCTTCTTCGCCACCGGCCCGCTGGATGAGGAGATCCCGTACGGGAGGTGGCAGGACGTCCCAGTGCAGCCGGAAGGGGCCACTGACGGTGACGGCGGCCGCGACGCGGCACTCCCGGGCAGCGCTTTCTGCGACGTAGTAGCCGCCGAGGCTGAGCCCGACGAGTCCCACGTTCCGCGGGCCGAGTGTGTCGATGACCTGACCGATCACGTGGTGGTAGTCGGCGCGGACGGTGCTGGTGGCGGCGAGCGCGCCCTGTCCCGGCCCGTCCATGGCGAACACGGCCAGGCCCCGGCGCAGCAGGGCGGTGACGAGGTCGTGGAACTCCTCCTTGCCGGAGTCCAGCCCCGGAACCACCACCACCGTCGCGGCGGCATCGGCTGGGCCGCGCAACCAGCCGGTGAAGCCCGGCCCTTCGATCCGGCGCGCCGGCGGCTCCAGCAACTCCAGCGCCCGCCTCATGGCGGTGTCGGCCTCGGCCGCCGCGAGCGCGTTCTGGCGGTTCGGTCCCAGGGTGGCGAAGTGGAACCAGCGCGCCGCCGCCCGGAGGTGCTCGCCCGTTGAGATCGCCGTGGCCGCCTGCCCGGCGCGCGCCAAGTGCTCTCGTGCGGCGCGCATGAAAGCCTCGCCCCACTGGTCCAGGTCCGTCAGTTCGCCGGTGACGCGCAGGTACTCGTGCGGGTCCAGCCCGGCTCCGGTGGCGCGTGACAGGTTGGCGGCGGCGAAGTCCGCGGCGCTCATCGCGATGCTCCGATCGTCAGGACGGCCTTGCCGCGGATCCGGCGTTCCCGCAGGTCGACTAGGACGTCGGCGGTCCGGCTCCAGTCGGCGGTGCGGCCGATCTCGGGGTGCAGCCGCCCGCCGGCCGCCAGACGTACCAGGGTGGCCAGGTCAGGACCGTACGGCGTGCCCGCGTAGTGGAAGTGCCGGATCACGGCGTTCTGCGGCCCGGCCAGCAGGTCGAAGAAGTTCACCGTCGCAGGGGTACGGCTGGCCTGCCCGAACCACACCAGCAGGCCAGCTGGCGCCAGCCGGGCCAGCGCAGCCGGGAGCGCGTTGCCGCCGGTGGACTCCAGCACCACGTCGAACGGCCCGTCCGTCTCGTCCGCGTCGTGCACGATCGCGGCGGCGCCCAGCTCGCGCAGGCGCGCGCCGCGCTCTGCCGTGGCGGTCACCGCGGTCACCTCCGCCCCGGCTGCGGCGGCGAGCTCGGTCAGGTAGTGGCCCACTCCGCCGGAGGCGCCGGTCAGCAGCAGTCGCCTGCCCGTCATGGCTCCGGCAGTGCGAAGCAGCCGCAGCGCGGTGATCCCGGCCAGTGGAAGGGCGGCCGCCTGCACGGTGGCGAGCCCGTCGGGTAGGACGGCGATCGAGTGGGTAGGCACGGCCGCGTACTCGGCCCAGCCGCCCATGGGTGGATGGCCCACCACCCGGCTGCCGGCCGGTGGGCCCGAGCCGTCGGCGGCGGCCTGCACGACCAGTCCTGCGACGTCCTTGCCCGGCTGCAGACCGGGCTCCGGCGTTTCCAGCAGGAACGTCTCCCCCCGATTCGGGGAGAACGCCTCAACCTTGATCAGCACCTCGTCCGGGGCGGGCACGGGCTGCGCGGCCTGGGCGAACTCCACCGGCCGCGAGGCATCTCCCGTAGGGATCAATCTACGCATGCGGCCATGAAACCGGCGAGCGGATCGCCTGAGCCAACAACGGACGCGAGGAGCCGACAACCATAGGTTGTCGCCTATGGTGACAGCCGTGGACTTGGACCTGGCGCAGGTGCGCGCGTTCGTACAGGCGGCAGAAGAGCTGCACTTCGGCCACGCGGCCGAGGAATTGTCGATCTCCCAGCAGGCCCTGTCCAAACGGATCGCCCGCCTGGAGTCCACGCTCGGCAGGCGCCTGCTCGACCGCGGCGGCCAGGGGGTGCGCCTCACCGAGGCCGGCCAGCGTTTCTTGAAGCCCGCCCGGCAGGCGCTGGCCGCTGCCGACCTGGCCGTGGCGGCTGTGCTGGACACACACCGCCCGCTACGGATCGACGTGTGGGGCCACCTGTACGCGCCCATGCGCACCCTGGCCCAGGTGACGACCGGCGAGCCGCGGCTGGAACTGGGCCACGGCCGAGACCTTCCGTCGGTGATCACCGCGCTGCTGCACGGCGACATCGACGCCGCCTTCGGCCGCGTCCACGCGCCGCTGCCCGCCGGGCTGACCCATCGCCTGGTACGGCTGGAACCCGTGGACGCCATCCTCCACGCCGATCATCCGCTGGCGAACGCGCCCGCGATCCGTCCGGCGCAGTTGCGCGACGGCGTACTGTGGACCCCCGGCGCGCTCCACCGACTGGACTTCCTGCACCGCTTCGCCATGGCCTTCGGCATCCACCAGCACGCCGAAGGCACGAACCTGGGACTGGACCACTTCCTGGCCGATCTGGCAGCCGACATGCACCGCTTCAGCCTGCTGCCCGCAGACATACCCCTCCCGCCGCACCCGGCGATCCGCTCGATCCCGCTGATCGACCCCACACCGCTGTACGCCTGGTCACTGCTCTGGCGCGACAACGGCGGCCACCCACTGCTGGACACCTTGACAAGCGCCTTTGTGACGGAGGCCGAGCACAACCGGTGGCTGGAACACGATCCCACCCGCGATTGGCTACCGAACGCCACAGCACGGACGCCAGCGCATTGACTACATCATGAGGAGCCTGGTCGGCTCACGGGCCACGTGCGAGTGAAGGCGATCGCGTAGTTAGTAGGCGGCGCAGAAACATGAGGTGGCGCCAGAACCATCGCACCGTCCCGCCCGGAGGTCCGCTCACGCCGCGGTGAGATCGAGCCGGGTCTCCATGTCCAGCCGGAACCGGCCGTAGGGGTTCACATGAGCCCAGAACAGCGAGCTGAGGGCTCGCCGGTCTTCCTCCGTCAGCTTGCCGGCCAACTGCGGACCTCGCAGAACGGCCTGAAGGAGCTGGGTATTAATGAACACCAACGAGGACTACAGCAGGTGCAAGGTGAGCATGGACACCTCGGCGTGCTCACGATCGGCCCCGGTCAGCACGCCGTCACGCCTGAAGCTCATGAGACACCGTCGGCCCGGCCATAGACCTCCGGAACTTACACGCCCGCCCACGCTGGCTCACCGGCCCTGCTCCCAGCCTCCTGGCGCTGGTGCCCGGCGGCCGCAGCCGCTGTCGGCGGGCTACAGTCAGGCTGCCCGCATCCGGACCGTTTGCGCTACGCTCGCCTCACGGGTTTCACACCCGATCATCATCCCTAGAGGGACCGGCATCACTTCGCCCTGCCCTCTAGGAGAAATCATGATCCGCTACCGAGAGCGCATCTGCGCCCCCTATGACCTGTCGGCGCATGCCGGGGCATCGCGGGAATGAGTTCCCCTCGCGCCCGCTGAAGGGGCGCCGCAGGACGGCGATCGGTTCCGTGGATTCCGTGAATTGCGTGCGCCCCCGTTCGGCATGGCCGCCGGCTCGCTGCAGCCACACCATGAAGATGCCTTCCGCCGGACGGCCGAAAGGCCGGAGGTCTGCGCCGGCAAGCCGTCGCCCTCAGTATCTACCGTGCTCGCCCCAGCTCACCCATGTGCGACCGCCTGAGGAGGAAATACGGGTGCCCCGCTACCGGTGCGGTCTTGACTGGTCGGAATCGGCGCAGGACTACGCCGTCCTGGACGACAAAGGCAATGTGGTCAGCGAAGGCAGGATCCTTGAGACCTATGAGGGACTGAAAGAGCTGCTCGGCGTCCTGACCAGCCCATCCACAGCGCGTCGCCATCCGCGTAAACAGGTGCCGATCGCCATCGAGACAGGCCGGAGCTTGCTGGTGGCCGCTCTCCGCACTGCGGGGCAGCCGGTCGTCGCGATCAATCCCGCTGTCGTCGCCCGCTACCGAGGCCGCGTCAGCCCCGCCAAGAAGCGCAAGTCGGACCAAAGTGACGCAAGACTTCTGGCGAACATCATCCGCACCGACGGCCAGCTTCACCGCACACTGCCGGGCAACAGCGAACAGCTCCTCACCTTGGTCGAGCTCTCCCGCGCGCAGCGGCACGCCGTCAACCAGCAGCAGTACTACCTACGCCGCCTGCGCAGCCAGCTGCGCACCTACTACCCAGCCGCCCTGCAGGCCTGGCAGGGCCTGCCGAAAACCATCCTGAGACCGGAGGCCCGGGCGCTGCTCCGCCTCGCCCCCACTCCCGCTGCGGCTGGGCGGCTGACACGCCGTCAGATCGCCAGCACGCTCGCCGCCGCTGGACGGGTCAGGCTCATCGCTCACCACACCGAGCGGCTTCACGCGCTGTTTCGGCAACGGCAGCTCCGCCAGCCGCCGACAGCAGAGGAGGCGATGGGGGTGGCGGTGCTCTCCACGCTGACGTTCCTGGAATGCGCCGACCAGCTGGTCCACACCCTGGCAGGTGACATGACCGAAGTCTTCCTGGCGCACCCGCAAGCCCCGATCTATCTCAGCTTCCCGGGTGTGGGCCCGGTGATGGGGTCTCGGCTCCTGGCCGAACTGGGCGATGACCCCGACCGATTCGAGACAGCCAAGGGGCTGCGCGCCTACGCCGGGGTCGCGCCCTTGACCTGGACGAGCGGAGGCAGCCGCTCGGTCAGCCATCGCCGCGTCGCCAACAAACTATTGAAGGCCACATGTCACCAATGGGCCTTCTCCAGCCTCACCCGCTCCCCCGGCGCCCGCGCCCACTACGACCGGCGCCGCGCGGCGGGCGACCAGTGGACAGGCGCGCTGCGCCACCCGGCCGGACGCTTACTGAACTGCCTGTACCACTGCCTAGCAAGCGAGGAGCTCTATCAAGAGGCCAAGGCCTTCCCGCCTCACAGCGGCACCTAGACCGGGCAGCCGGGATGCAGACCTCTCATCACCCCGGGCCCCGAGCCCTTCCTCCAGAGCGGTCGCCCGGCTGCCCTCCCCACCCCGCCCCGCTATTGGACATCCCGGGGTGCGCACCCCTCTGAAAACCTCATGCCGGCACAAGCTCGACGATCAGGCCACAGCGTCGCGCGGTTCGACGACGAGCATGGAATCAAGGTCGGTCCGCGGCCGAAGGTAGCGGACGGCGTGCCGGTGCCGATGCCCGTCCTTGGCCGTATCCACCAGGATCTCGACCACCAAGTCCGGCTCCACACACGTGAAAGCAAGAGGAGCTTTCTGGCCGTACGGGCTGCCCACCCGACTCGGCACCCGGCTCGGCCGTCGACTCTTCGGACGGCCCGGCGGAAGGTGTGGGCCGGTCGGGAGCGGGCTGCGGGTCCATCGGGGGCCTCGTGTCTGCTGGGGTCAGATCGGGTCAGGCGGGATCGGCAGGCGAGCGGAAGACGTTGTGCTGGGTGAGGTTCTCACCGACCTGGACGCCGTGGGCATGCCGCGGGTCCACCACGTACTTGCCGGTGCCGATAGACGGCTCATCGGCGTCACCGGGCCGGGGGCGCGCTCGTCGCCCCCGTTGTCGCCCGCGTCGGCGGGTGCGGGGACCGGTCGCCACCTGCGGGGTCTGCTGCTCGGCTGCTGTCGTCTCGGGCGGGGCGATGCCGGTCGGGATGCGGTCGGCGCGGGTCTGCGCGCGCAATGCCATCACCGCGACCACGAGCCCGGCCGCGCCCAGCAGCATGCCGGTGAACATGCCGATCACGCTGGCCCGCTGGTCCAAAGTGTCCAGCAGTTGCGGGGGCAGGTTCAGCGGGTCGGCGAAGAACCACAGCAGTCCCGACGCCAGAGAGGCCGCCAGCACTACGAGCGCGATGATCGCCATGCCGCGCCACAGCCGCGAACCCGTCGCTCGTCCCGCCTCGGGCGTCGTCTTCGACATGCCTCCAGAGTGCCCCCTGAACCGGCGCGAGTGGGGCCGAAAGTAGCGAACCTCGATTGAGACAGTCAAGATCGAATTCGCACTTCATGGTGGCTGGCAACATCCGTCACTGCAGGTAGCCGTGTCAGCGATCGGCGGGTGTTTGTGTTACTGGTTGTCGTTGAGGAGCTGTTGTGTGCGAGTGAGGAATGCCTGGCGGACCTCTTCTGGGTGCAGTATCTGGAGTGGTCGGCCGAGGCTGAGCAGGTAGCGGGCCAGGCCGTCGGCGTCTGGCCCGCCGATGTCGATGATCGTTGCGTCATCGCCGTCCGGGTGGTGGACGCCGACCGTTGGTGGCACCAGCCTGCGGGCCTCATCGGCCGGTACGGCCAGGCGGATGGTCACCCGCACCGGGTAGGGCCTCAGCGCGATGCCCGTGCTGACCATCTGTGCTGGATCTGGCGGGTCGGGCAGGGCGGTGGCCTGCCCGGTGGCTGTGGCATCGATGATGCGATCGGTACGGAAGGTGCGCCAGTCCTGCCGCGTCAGGTCGTAGGCGAGGAGATACCAGCGGCGGCCGGTGTAGATGAGCCGGTGGGGGTCTACTCGGCGGGTGGACGTCGTTTCGGCCCCGTCGCGGTAGGTCAACTGGGTGCGTTCGCCTCGCCGGCACGCGGTGGCCAGGTCGAGGAGCAGCGCGGGGGAGATCTGGCTGTCGTCGGGTCGTGCGGTGTGGGTGAACGCGGCGTCCAGCTCTCCGAGCCGGTCGGCGATCCTGGCCGGCAGTACCTGGCGTAGTTTCAGCAGCGCCGACAGGGCTGCTTGGTCGCTGCCGGAGACTCCGCTGAAGGCGGCTGTGCGCAGCCCGACAGCGACCGCGAGGGCCTCCTCCTCGTCAAGGATCAGTGGCGGAGTGCTGGTTCCGGGCCCGAGGTGGTAGCCGCCCCATGGGCCCATCTCCGATTCGATGCCGTAGCCGAGTTCACGTAGCCGGGCGATGTCCCGGCGAACCGTCCGTTCGGTGATCTCCAGTTGGGCGGCCAGATCAGCGCACGTCCAGGACTGCCGCGTTGACAGCAAAGACAGCAGTTGCAGCAGCCGCGCCGAGGTGTTGACCATGGCTGACAGTCTGCTCGATAACCAGGACCGTTTCTGACCGGGTCATACCGTAACGTCGCCGGCATGACCGAGAACTTCTCGGCCGAAAAGTCCATTACGACGATGACCTCCGCCAAGGTGCGTTAGATGACGGAACCGGACGGGCCGAGGTAACCGATGAAGGAGCAACACTGATGGATGCACGCATGAAGAGCGTGGCGAATTCCGACGTGATCACAGCGGTCCAGCATCTCCAGAAGGCGATTCACGCCGGTGGCGTCGACCCGCTCGTGCTCGAGCTGGTCCATCTGCGGGCCAGCCAGATCAACGGCTGCAGCCCGTGTGTGTTCGCCGGCGTCCAGTCGGCGAAGAAGCATGGAGAGACCGAGGAGCGGCTGCACAGCGTGGTCGCCTGGCGCGAGACCCCGTTCTTCACCGAGGAGGAGCGGGCAGCGCTCGCGCTGACCGAGGCCGCCACCCGGATCCAGGACGGCGCGCCAGGCGTGACCGACGAGATCTGGGACGCTGCTGCCACCCACTTCGACGAGAAGCAGATGTCGGCGATCATCTTGAACATCGCAATCACCAACTTCTTCAACCGGATCAACCACACGATCCGGGAGCAGGCTGGCAAGGCCTGGTGAAGGCGGGCGGCCGTCATCCGTCCAGAGGACGCGGTGGCGACGTGGCGAAGGACGAGATCGGCCGGCTCCACCGCTGGCCGATCCAGCGCCACTGCCGGCAGGCCCCCGTTCTGGGCTCTCACCTTCGGTGACCGCCGACAACCATCCCTTTGGTGATCATCAGGGGCACAATGACGATGAGCAACGAACTACTGGAACTGACCGTTGCCGATGCCCGAGCCTGGCGGGAGTGGCTCAGCAGGCACCACGACAGCTCGGCAGGGGTGTGGCTGGTCCTCGCCAAGCAGAACACGACCCGGCCCACCAGCCTGACCTATGACCAGGCGCTCGACGAAGCCCTGTGCCACGGCTGGATCGATGGCCGGCTACGACGGCGGGATGAGATCACCTTCTGCCGGCGCTTCACCCCTCGCGGAAGGCAAAGTCCCTGGTCAGCGCGGAACGTTTCCATCGTCACCCGTCTGATCAGCGAGGGCCGGATGCATCCGGCCGGAATGACCGAGGTCGAACGCGCCAAGGCCGACGGCCGCTGGGACACGGCCTACGCGGGACAAGCCGGCATCGAGGTACCAGCCGACCTGGCCGCCGCATTGGCCGCGAACCCCCAGGCACAAGCGATGTTCGACATCCTCACCTCCCAAAACCGCTACGCCGTTCTCTATCGGATCACGAACGCCAAACGCGCCGAGACCCGAGCCCGCCGTATCACCCAGTTCGTTGACATGCTCGCCCGCGGCGAGACGATCCACCCACAAAAGCGCGCCCTCGGCAGTTGAACGCCGGACCACTCCTCTCCCCGCCTCGCTCCTCCAAGCCCACGCACATGGCGGCGCGGCGTTCGGCCAGAGCCGGAACCTGACCCAGCCCCGAAGAACCGTCATTGGCATGCTCCACGTCATCGTCGCGCTCACCCAGACCGGCCCGTAAGCACCAGGGGGTGGCCCGCGCCCGGCGCGGGCCACCCCCGAGATCGTTTGTCGCTCAGAGCGGACCAGCTGACGGTTGACCCTCAGCGCCCGGCCCCGGCCCGAGGTCGAGCTGTTTGCTCATGTCGAGCTCGAACTTGCCGTACAGGTTCAGATGGGACCAGAACAGAGCCGACAGGGCGCGCCGGTCGGCGTCGGTGAGCTTCTTTCGCCACTTCGGCTCGGCGAGGACGATCTGCACCATCCTGGTGTTCAGGTAGACGATCGCGGCCTGGACCAGGTGAAGGGCCAGCGCGGAGACCTCGACATGCTCACGGTCGTCGCCGGTCAGATCACCGGCCTTACCATAGAAGATGTCCTTGTTGGCCGAGTTCCAGTTCTCCACCACGTTCAGGTGCTCGTGGATTTCGCGGCGCAGTTCCTCTTCAGCCAGGTAGTCGCAGATGAAGACGGTGCGGATCACTCGGCCGAGTTCCTCGATGGCCCGGTAGGTGGGGTGCTTGGGGCCGCCGCGGGTGAAGCGGCGCAGCATCTGATGGGCTTCGGCGGTGCCCAGCCGTAGCGCCGTCGCGTACTTGATCATCTGGTCGTACTGGTTGGCGATCAGCTCCCAGTCGATGGTCTTGCCCGACAGGACGCCCTCCAACTGCGGCCAGGCCTCGCCTTCGGTCAGGCCCGGCCGGTACAGGCGGGCCGAGCCGATGTTCTTCAGCCGGGGCAGCAGCTTGAAGTCCAGCAAGTGCGAGAACGTAAAGCCAACGATCGAAGCTCCGTGCGTATCGGTGTACTGGCGATCGATCTCCGCGCTGGTCAGATGGCGCAGCAGGCCCTCGATCATCGAGGCCACCTCGGAGTCGGTGGTGGAGCGCACCTGGCTGTAGATGCACACGTTTCTTGCGCTCGACGTGCCAATACACCATGATCCCGGCGCCGCCGTAGCGCTGGTGCCACTCGGTCATGAAGTTCGCCGACCAGGAACCGAACTTGCGCGAGTCCGACGCGCACGCCGTGCCCGGCCCCCACAGCGAGACGTCGCGCACCTCCAGCGTCTTGTTGACCACCGTGCGGATCGCGGCCCGCAGGTTGTCGCGGTTGACGAACAGCCGGCGGGTCCGGCGTAGCGCGGCCTCGGTGTCGGCCTCCATCCCCTCGATCGCCGCGGTGCCGTCGGCGACCCGTTTGATCCCCATGTTCGTGCCAAGCCCGAAGGTGCACAGCAGCAGCCGGCGGCGCAGCACCTTCGCATCAGTCACCGTGCGCGAGGCCACCGAGGTGAACTCGCCAGTGAACTTCGTGACGTGGTCGACATTCTTGATCAGGTCCAGCAGGTCGATCACGCCCCAGCGGCGGGCGATCTCCTCCTTCAGCGCCTCCAAGTTCTCCGGCTCGACCTGCTTGCCCAGGGGCGGCACGCTGATCCACGGCTCACCCTTCCTCCTGGTAATGCTCACCCCGCCCGTCGTGGCCTTCTTCAGCCCCTTGTTCAGCCGGTCCAGCGCCGCCACGTGCCGCTTCTGCAGGTCGGCGATAAAGTCGGCCGGGTCGCGGGGCTTGGCCAGCGCCTCGTAGTGCACATCCCGGTTGTCCTCAAAGTCAGCGGGCAGATCCTCATCGGGGCTGCGCCACGTGTTGGCGCCCTCCACCCAGATCTCACGGCGCCGGATCGCTTTGCGCAGCGCCACCAGCACACACAGCTCGTACGGGATCCGCTCCACCAGGCCGCTGTCCGGGTCCAAGACCGCATCACGCCAATCGTCGGGCACCACGTGCTCCAACGGCACCGCCTCGGCGGCCGCGTAGAAGTCGGCGTCGGAACCGTCGTAGCGTTTCAGCAGGTCCAGCGCGTCCATCACCGGCTTGAAGGTGTCGTTGCTGGAGCGCAACCTCACCGCCTTGAGCAGCTTGGGCAGGCCGCGCCGATAGTGGTGGGAGTAGGAGCCGCGCAGCTTGGTCCGCACCCGGGTACGCAGCTCCTTCTCGTTCGCCTTGGCCTCAGCGATGATGTCGGCCAGCGTCCGCTCACCCACCACCGGATACAGCGCCTTGCGGACGATCTCCTCCGCCAGCTCCAGCGCCGCCGTGGCGAGCTTCACCAAGATCCCGTTCTTGCCCTGCACCCGCCGGAACTCGGCGTTGAGCTCGCCCTCGACCTTCTTCTCCGCCCGAACACTGATCTTGTGCACGAGCTGGACCAGCAGCTCCACCAGCCCGTCGATCAGCTCCGCCTGCCGCACCTGGCACAACGCGGCCAGCAGCGTGAGGCGCACCGGCGGCGCCGCCGCCTCGAAATCGGACGGGTACATCTTCATCGCCCGGGCCCGCCAGCCCGCCACGACCTTCTCCGAGACACCCTCGAACAACGCGGCCGGCAGACCGACCGCCTTGACCCGCTCCAGCTTCCCGATCTCCGCCAGCAGCGTCTCCAACTGCAGCGGCCCCGGGTCCTCCTTCAGCTCCTGCAAGAACGCGCGCCGGCCGCCACTGGCGACAGCGGCGGCCTGGGCCTGCCCGTCCCCTTCCGGAGCGTCCCCTCCGGCGACCGGGACGACGGGCGGGGGAGCTTGGGCGACGATCAGCTCTTCCAGCTTTCCGACCGACTCCAGCGACAAGCGCTGCACGGTCGTGGCGGTGAAGTTCCGCTCGAACATCGCCTCTGCCGCGCCCAGCACGCGTTCGATCCGAGTCGTCTTCGGCGGCTCGATCCGGTCTTCGCGGCAGCGCGCCAGCAGCGCGCCGCGCAACCAATCCCGCGACATCTCCACCGGACAGATCTTGGTGGCCAGCCAGTCGGCAAGCTTGTCCTCATCGCCGACCGTCGGCTCGCGGAAGTGGTGGAACTTCCTGATCTGCGCCCGGTGGTACTCGATCGTGCGCCCGGACCAGTCGTAGGAGGCGAACAACTCCGCGTTCACCTTGACCTGTCCCGCCATAAACTCCACCGCTGGGCGAGGCAGGTCCTCCCGGCGAGGGAACCTGGCTTCCAGCTCGAAGAACTTCAGCATCAGGCCGAAGCCGAGCCGAGTCGCCCCGGACTTGTTCGCCAGCAGCGCGAGTTCCTCCTCATCCAGCGTCCAGCACTCGATCAGGTCCTCGATCTCCCATTCGCGTCGCATGTCCCGCACCCCTTCTCCCGGACCTCCAACGAGATCAGGAAAAACATGGGTCGTAACCGTCCGGCTACCAACTGGTATGTCGCACCCGTGATGGCGACGCAACGCGCCGGAGACATAACGTTTTGCTACTTCGCGGCCGGGCCTGCGACGGAGCCCATGGCCACATCGCATAACTCTGGTTACTCGACGCCGCTGATGTGGCCCTTCTCGAGACGGGTGTACCAGTCGGTGCTCACGCCGGCCAGCACGGCGACCTCCTCGCGGCGCAGCCCCGGCACCCGGCGGCGGCTGCCGGGGGCCAGCCCCGCCTGCTGCGGGGTGATCCTGGCGCGTCGGCTGACCAGGAAGTCGCGGATCTCGTCTCGGTTGTCATGCACCTCTTCACAGTAGGGAGCGGCCGCGGGCGGAAGGGGGTGGAGGTTGTCCCCCGATAAACGCGACCTCCCGCCGGCGAATGGGACCGGGTTGGCTGGACCTTGCCCAGCGGCGGGAGGCGATCGTCGTCCGGCAAAGGAACGCCGTGCAGGAGGTCATCTTCTCCTGCGGCGCAGATGATCGGACCGTTCACGGATACAGGGCGAATGAAGGAGGGGGATGCGTCTGTCGGGTCGTCCGGCGGCCCAGGCCATGTTCGGGGATATCGCTCCACAGCTGGTGCACCTGACCGATGACGTGCTTCGGCGAGGTGTGGCCAGATCCGGCCCTGTCACGGCGCTGTCGGAGTCAGGTGACCGTGGCGGCGCCGGCGGCCCTGTATCGCGGCAACGAACTGGCCTTCCACCTGAAGACGGCCATGGACAACGGGTTGAGCGCGAAGGAGCTGAAGCAGGTGGCGTTCTACGCCCGCCGGCCGAACGCGATGACCGCCATGACCGAGCTGAAGAAGATCGGAGCTGACCTGAAGATGGAGCTGATGACGAAGCCACCGACCAGCAATGCCCCGGCCGAGATGTTCACCGGGGACGCCTGGTGGGATGTCATCTACCAGGGCCGGGAGCCGTCCCGGGCGCATGCGAACATGGTGCGATTCGCGCCGGGCGCCCGTACCGCGTGGCATTCCCACGGCCTCGGCCAGACCTTGTTCATCGTGGCGGGCGTCGCGCTGATCCAATCTCGCGGCGAGCCGCTCATCGAGGCCCATCCGGGCGACATCGTGCACACCCCACCGGGCGAGGAGCACTGGCACGGCGCCGCACCTGAGCATTTCATGGTTCATCCGGCGCTGTGGGAGGGCGATGAGACCACCTGGCTGGAGCACGTCGGCGACGCCGTTCGGGGCGGTCCACTCCAGCCTGCGCGGCTGAGCTCGGCGGCCTGCCGACCGGCCACGTCACGGCACATCTGGTCTGGTCAAGGAGATCCATCATGCGTGGAGCAGTGTTGTACGCCCCTGGCGACGTGCGCGTCGAGGACCGCCAGGATGCGGCGATCATCGAGCCGACCGACGCGATCATCCGCCTGTCGGCGACGTGTATCTGCGGCTCGGACCTGTGGCCGTATCGGGGCGTGGAGAAGCTCGACGGGCCGGCCGTGATGGGGCACGAATACGTCGGCGTGGTGGAAGAGGTCGGCAGCGAGGTCACCACCGTCAAGCCCGGCCAGTTCGTCGTCGGCTCGTTCGTCGCCTCCGACGGCGTCTGCGAGATCTGCCGCTCCGGCTACCCCTCCTCCTGCGTCCACCGGGTGTTCATGAACGAGGTCGGCACCCAGTCCGAGCGCGCCCGGATCCCGCACGCCGACGGCACCCTCGTGGCCACCCCGGGCATGCCCGGCGCGGAGGTGATCCCCAGCTTGCTGGCCGCCTCCGACGTGCTGGGCACCGGTTGGTTCGGCGCGGTGGCCGCGCAGGCCGGGCCCGGTAAGACGGTCGCGGTGGTCGGCGACGGCGCGGTCGGACTCATGGCGGTGCTGGCCGCCAGGCAGCTCGGCGCCGAACGGATCATCGCGATGAGCCGGCACGAGACGCGTCAGAAGCTCGCGCGCGAGTTCGGCGCCACCGACATCGTCACCGAGCGCGGCGACGACGGCGTGGCTCAGGTCAAGGAGCTGACGAACGGGCTCGGCGCGCACAGCGTCGTCGAGGCGGTCGGCACCCAGGAGTCGATGCGGCAGGCCATCGGCTCCGCCCGGCCCGGCGGCCACGTCGGCTTCGTGGGTGTCAACCACGACGTCGCCCTCAGCGGCGAGGAGCTCTTCATCGCCCAGGTCAGCCTGCTCGGCGGCCCGGCTCCGGTGCGCCGGTTCCTGCCCGAGCTGATCGAGCTGATCTGGGAACGGAAGATCGACCCCGGCAAGGTCTTCGATCTCACGCTGCCGCTGGACCGGGCGGCCGAGGGATACCGGGCCATGGACGAACGCCGCGCGATCAAAGTCCTCCTGGAGCCCTGACCGGCGGTTCGGGTTGGCGTCTCGTCCGTTCCTCCTGCTGATGAAGGAGAAGTGAGGCTTCATGTCCGATGAGCTCTCCGGTCACGACCGTGGCGATGACGCGGTGACGCTGGGGTCCCGGCGGGCCTTCCTGTCGACGACCACACTCGGCGCGCGGCGGCCGGCGTCCTGTCGTGCGCCGTCCCCGCCGAGCAGGCCGAACTGGCGGCAGTGACAGCAGCACGCTGTCGGTGATGGTGAACGGATGCCGCACCACGTGACGATCGGCAACCGGACCTCGCTGCTGGACCTGCGGCGCGAACATCTTGCCCTGCCGGGCACCAAGAAGGGCTGCGACCAGAGGGCGTGCGGCGCAGTGCCCGCGACCGGTGCCCGTTGGAGGGGATCAGATGAGCGCCACGCGCGTGCGCTTCTGCACGCCCGATGCCGAGATTGTCGTGCGTATGGCCGACAATCCGACGAGCCGAGACTTCGTCTCCGAGCTGCGGCTGGCCCTGGCGTTTGAGGACTTCGCCAGATCAGCCACCTGCCTGAGCGCCTCATCACGGACAGCTCGCCCGGCAGCGTCACCCGAAACGGTGTCCTCATCTCCTACAAGCCGTGGGGCAACCCCGGCTTCTACTACAACGCCGACGGCGGCCACGACGACGACGTCATCGAGTCGGGCCTGCGGCAGCCCGACAGTCTCGAACAAGGCCAGGTCACCGTCGAGGTGATCGAGTAGCCGCCGCCCTGACCCGCAGGAACCCCGGGACGGACCCAGGGTCGTCCGCTCAAGCGCGGGCCGTCGGCAGCCGACCGAAGAAGGCCGGCACCCGAGCAGAGAGCATCACCAGCCAGGAGAGAACACGAGATGAATCCCACCTACGACTTCACCGGCCAGGTCGCCTTCGTCACCGGAGCCAGTTCCGGGATGGGACTGGCCACCGCCCGCGCCTTCGCCGAGTCCGGGGCCGCAGTCGCCCTCACCGACATCAACGCCGAGGCCCTGCAGGCCGCGGCCAAGGACCTCACCGGCGCCGGCCACCAGGTCCTCGCCCTCACCTGTGACGTCAGTGACGAGGACCAGGTCGCCGCCGCCGTTGATCGCACCGTCGAAACCTTCGGCCGTCTCGACATGGCTTTCAACAACGCCGGCATCCAGATCCCGCCCAGCGACGCCGCCGACGAGCCGGTCGAGGTCTTCGATCGCGTCAATGCCGTCAACCTGCGCGGTGTCTGGGCGTGCATGAAGCACGAACTGCGGCACATGCGCGCCCAGGGCAGCGGCGCCATCGTCAACTGCTCCTCCCTGGGTGGCCTGGTCGGCATCCCCGGCCGCGCCTCCTACCACGCCTCGAAGCATGGTGTCATCGGGCTCACCAAGAGCGCCGCCCTCGAATACGCGCCCCGCGGCATCCGCATCAACGCCATCTGCCCCGGCACCATCGACACCCCCATGGTCTCCGACATGGTCGCCAAGGGGGAACTCGACCGCGCCCAGGCCGAAGCCGACCAGCCCATCAATCGGCTCGGCCGCGCCGAGGAGATGGCCCAGGCGGTGCTGTGGCTGTCCAGCCCCGGCGCCAGCTTCGTCATCGGCGTCGCCCTGCCCGTCGACGGCGGCTACGTAGCCCGCTGACCCCCAGCGTCCCCGAGATCTCAAGCCATGCGATCGAAGGACACCGTGATCGTTGCGGGCCTGTCGGCATTGCTCGTCCTGACGGCATGCGGCACGCCCGCGCCGGACGCCGTCCCCTCAGCATCTGAGCGGCCAACGGCACCCACGGCCCCGACTCCCCGCTCCGACGAGTCATTGAGGCTGAACCAGCCAGGCCCTGTGGACATTCGTCGATGAATGTAGCTATCGTCCCGCAGGTCAATTCGCGCCCCGAGCCATTGTGTCCCCGGAGGTCCGCATGTTTCCCTTGGCCGCTCACGAAAGAAGGGGGGTGTGGCGAACCATCTCCGGCCTCGCTGTTCCTCTTTTTGTGGCCGGGTCCCTCAATTTCGCTGCCCAGCTCGGAATTATCGCCATTCTGGGTCGTATGGGGGGAGAGGCCATTTATGTGCGTTCCCTGTATCAGCCTGTCAGCCTCATCGTCCTTGCCCTGAGTGTGGGCTTCGCGGTCTGCAACCAGGTCGCCGCCGCGATCAGCAGGGGGGCCGGGCGCCCCCACGACGTCATGTCGAACGCCGCCAGCCTGGCCAGGGTATGGCTCGGGCTCGGCGCGGCCCTGTACGTGGTCCTCACGGTCGCGACTCCCTCCCTGACCGGTCTCCTCCATATGGACGCCGGGCTGCGGGACACGTTTGCCTCCTTCCTGCGCTGGACGAGCGCCGCCAGCCTGCTGGCCGTCGGGGAGGAGATGTGTGCGTCCAGCCTGCGTGGCTATGGGTATGTGCGACAGGCCACCGTCCTGGTCATCTGTACGGCGATCGTGCGGATCGGCCTCGTGGCCGGCCTCGGGCTCGGTGCCGACATCGGGATCGCGGCGGTGCCCATCGCCGAGGCGGCAGCGGGTCTGACCGGCCTGACCATGGGTCTGGTGCTGCTGCGCCGCACCGAGCTGTGGCATCCGCCGGCCGCCCGGATCTGGCGGCGCGAGGTGTTCACCGACCTGCGCCGCATCGGTGTGCCCATCGCCATGTCCTTTCTCGTGCTCTCCGCGTACAACCTCGCGGTCATCGGCGTCCTCGGGAACTACGGGGAGAACGCCGTGGCCGGGTTCACGGTCGCGTCCACCCTGCAGAGCGTCGTGCTGCTGCCGGGGATGGTCCTGGGTACAGCCACAGCGATCACCATCAACCAGCAACGCGGCGCGGGCGAATGGCGGCGCATACGTGAATCGATGCGCGGTGGCATCGAGGTCACCGTCGTGACCTACGTGGTGATCGCGGCGCTGGTGTGGTCACTGCATGACCCGCTGGCGCGGCTGATAGGCGGCGACGCCGGGGTGGCCGCAGCTACGGGCAGTTACCTGGGCTCCGTGGGCCTCACCTACGCCGTCCAGGGACCTGTGCTCGCCTCGCTGACCGTCATGGAGGAGACCGGCGGCGGCTTCCGGGCCATCGTGCTCAACGCCATCTACTTCGGCCTGATCGTCGCGGTCAGCGCGGCGGCGGCACACGCCGTCGGCAGCGCGGACGGCTTCTACGCCGCGGTGGCGTACTGCAACCTGATCGGCGTGACGGTGCCGCTCATCGCCGTACAACACATACGGAAACTGTCGGCCAGGGGCAGCGCCGCTCAGGCAGCCGCCGCGACCGGCTGAATGAAACGGGCCGAACGACGACGCGCGGGCTGCGCACGACGTCGTCGACCTGAACGACATTCCCGGCACCGCCGGCCGCATCGCCACGGCCCCGCGCAAGGAGTTCGCCGAGGCAAGCCGAGCGCGAGGAGCAGGCAACGGTGGAGGCCCGCTCAGCGGCGATTCTCCCGGGGCGTGATCACGAAGGTCAGGCCGTCGAGCAGGCGTTCCAGGCCGAAGGCGAACAATGACTCCAGGTCGAGCTCCGTGCCCGGCTCGGCGACCTGGGCGATCAGTGGCCCGTCCACGGGCAGCCTGGCTCTGACCCACTGCTTGCTGGTCATCCCCGTGTCCAGCTCGGCGACGGCCTCGCTCTCGATGTTCACCGCCGTGCCCCGGACGTAGTTCACGATCGTGGCGTAGACGTGCATGCGGGTGGTCGGGTCCAGGCCGAGGCCGTCGAGCGCCCGCAGGGTCCACAGCCCGTACGCCAGCAGTCCTGGCAGAGTGACCGGCCGGGTGATGGAGACGAGGCGCGGCAACCAGGGATGGCGCTGGTAGGTCGCCCACTGCAGCTGAGCGGCCACCCGTAGGTGGGAACGCCAGCCCGGTGGCGGCTCCGGATAGTCGATCTCGGCGAACGCGGCGTCGGCGATCAGCTGGGTGAGCTCGGCCTTGGCCTCGAGGTGCCGGTAGAGGGTCATGGTGGCGACCCCGAGCTTGGCCGCCACCGACCGCATGGACAACGCGGCCAAGCCGTCGGCGTCGGCGATCTCCATGGCCGCGCGGACGACGCGGTCGCGTTCGAGACCCCCGGCCGAACGCGAGGGCAGTCTCCGGGGAGCGACCACGGCGCCGACCCGAGAGGTGGACTCGATGGCGCCTGCCTGCTTGAGCGCGGCCAGCGCCTTCGTGGCGGTCGCCATCGCGACGCCCCATTCACGCATGATCGCCCTGGTGGTGGGGATGGCATCGCCGGGCCGCAGCTCTCCCTCGGCGATACGCCGCTCGATGTCGGCGACGATCCGGAGGTACGGCGGTTGCGGATCGTTCACAACGGCCATGCTGCCACGCCTCAGCGGTCAGGCAGCCAGTTGCCGTGCAGACCGAGCGGCACCCTGACCGGGAGGTGGACGCGCGCGACGGGCCCACCGGTGAAGTCCTGCGCCGACAGGATCACCAGGTCACTGGCGCCTCTTGAGGCATCGTGCACGTACGTGAGGAGGTACCCCGCGTCCTCCTCCTGCCCCGTGGCGGCGTACACCGCCTCCCCGACCGCCTCGTCCTTGCCGAAGGCGTGCACCTCGGCCGTCCCCCGTTCCAGGTCGTGCTTGACCAGGGCGTTGGTGAAGGCCTGGTCCGGCGGCATGCCCTCGGGCGCGAACGGGATCCCGTACAAGGCGGTCGCAGCCGAGTAGCCATATCGGTACGGGCGGGTGGCACGCGCCTCGTTCACGCGCGGGAAGTCCTGCGGCCGGTCGTCGACGCGCCGCTGGCGGATCTTGTCCGGCGTGATCACCCAGCGGTCCAGCATGGGCCGGATCGCCCCAGGATCGGCTGGATCGAACGGCCCGTCGGCCGTGACCAGGTCGACCACGATCGAGTCGCCGTCGTCGTAGGCGTTGAGCGTGTGGCTGACATGAACCGGGTCGATGTCCAGCCAGCGCACGTCCCCACCGGTCCTGGACATGACGCCCACCCGTGTCGGGTGCTCGGGCAGCCACCGGCACGCGAACCCGTCGAAGCCGAGCGGCGTGTCCCACAACACCACGTGGTTCTCGGTGAGCGCGAAGTCGTGCAGGAACGGCGTGCGCGTCATGGGGATGGCGGTGGTCTGGACGACGCCACCCCCGGCGTCGGTCACGATGTGCTGCACGAAGTCGCGGCCCGGCATGTACGACAGCGAGTGCAGCTCGCCGGTGAGCGGGTCGTGCTTGGAGTGCGCGCCTGCCGTGAACCCCTCCGCGGTCGCTCCCAGCTCGCACCCGCCCACGGTGTTCAGCTCCTCGTCCAGCTCGGCGGGCGGCAGGCCACCCTCTGCCATGGCGAACGTACGCTGGGCGTGCTCGATCACGTGCACCATGGGCGCGAAGCCGGGCGTGCGCACGAAGCGGTTGCGATACCACTCGGCCCGGCCGTCACGCAGCCGTACTCCGTGCACCATGCCCTGGCCCATGCCCCAGATGTGCACAACGGGGTCTTCCACACCCAGCGGGTTGGGCCCGTTGCGCAGGTAGCGGCCGTTGAGCTCGGCCGGGATCCGCCCGGTGACAGGGAGGTCGTAGGCGGTGACTTCTTCAGTGACGGGCGCGAAGGGCCCTTCGAGGTATCTCACGTGAACACCGTACGCAGGACAACAGGCGAGGCCCCGATCACGGCGGGAAAGGTCGTGCTGTGCACTAGTGCAATGCTGGTGCCTGGACTCATCCGGCTGCGGCGTTCAGAGGGGTGTTCGATCCGCTACCCGGTTACCCGGGAGCCGGCGAAGGCACCGGCCGATGCGGCGAGGACGGCGGTTCTGGCCGCATGGTCGGGGAGATCCGGGTCGGGTGGCGTACGGAGCAGCACCAGGTGGTGGTACAACGGCGCGGTGGCGGCGACGAGCAGTCGCCGCGCGTCGGTGTCCGGCGGGAGTTCGCCGCGGCGAACGGCTCGGCTGACGATGACCTCGCAGCGGGCGTAGCGGTCCTCCCAGAGCCGACGCAGGCCGCGGGCGGCTTCCGCGGAGCGGAACGAGGCGGCGATCAGGGCTGCGGCGATCGACGGCCGCTCGGTCAGGGCCGCCTGGTTCTCGTGGTTCAGTGCCGCCAGGTCGCCCCGCAGGGAGCCGGTGTCCTGGGGCTGCCAGTCATCGTCACCCGTCGCTTCCAAGAGGTCGGCGAGCAGGCCGCCGACATCCCGCCAGCGCCGGTACACCGTTGCGCGATGGACTCCCGCACGGGCCGCGACGGCGTCCAGGGTGAGCTCGTCGTAGCCGCGCTCGCCGAGCTCGGCGCGGACCGCGTCGAGCACCTGTTGACGGATGCGGCTGGTACGGCCACCCGGCCGGCGTCGGATCGGCGGGGCCGACGGGCCGCCCTGCGGTGATGGAACCGCGGAAGTCAACGATCTGTCTCCGGTTTGCTCAGCGGACAACGTCCATGACAACATCTTAATGTAGCAGTTGTCGCGTTAGTGGCGGTCTCGATGCTTTGGAAGCAGCGCGCCGTGCCGACGGTCTCCGCCAGGTCCTGACGCCCCGCGAGCACCTGCCGTCAGCAGGACTTCGAGAGGAAACGATCCATGCAGCCCCGCGTTCCCGCCGATCCGACCGTGGTGCATCCCATGCCCGAGCAGCCGCGGGTGGTGCTGCTCCGGCCGTTGGTCACGTCGCCGTTGATCGAGGTGGGGGAGTATTCGTACTACGACGATCCGGACGATCCGACCGCGTTCGAGACGCGCAACGTGCTCTACCACTACGGGCCGGAGAAACTGGTCATCGGCAAGTTCTGTGCGCTGGGCACGGGGGTGCGGTTCCTCATGAACGGCGCCAACCACCGCATGGACGGCCCGTCGACCTTCCCCTTCCCGACCATGGGCGGTTCGTGGTCCGAACATTTCGACCTGCTCACCGGCCTGCCCAACCGCGGGGACACCGTCGTCGGCAACGACGTCTGGTTCGGCCACGGCGTCACGGTGATGCCAGGCGTACGGATCGGGCACGGCGCGATCATCGGCGCCGGCGCCGTGGTCACCTCGGACGTGCCCGACTACGGGATCGCCGGAGGCAACCCGGCCCGTCTCATCCGCACCCGCTACAACGAGCGGGACATCGCCCGGCTGCTGGCCGTGGCCTGGTGGGATTGGCCCGCGGAGCACATCACCGAGCACGTGCGGACGATCATGTCGGGCGACATCGGCGACCTGGAAGCCGCTGTCCCGAACACCTGACGTACGCGACACCGGCACGGGACTCCCATGCCGGTGTCCCCTTCCTGCTCGGACGGCCAGGCGGCTAGCGACCTCGCGCACGATCCGGAGATCCGTCCAGCATGGTGACGAGGACACGGAAGATCACTCGTTCGTGTCAGCGGCCGTGTCAGCACGACAACGGCGCGGTATCAGCGCGGTCGGCGATGGTGGATGCCGTGAACGGATCAGCGATCGCGGCCCGACGAGAGGAATGATCATGGAACATGTCGTCACCACGCTGCCGACCACGCGTCAGCCCGGCTGCCCCTTCGACCCGCCCAAGGAGCTGATCGAGGCCCGCGAGCACGGCCCGATCAGCCGCCTGCCCTTCGCCGACGGACACCAGGGCTGGTTGATCACCGGATACGACCTGGTCAGGTCGGTCCTGGCCGACCAACGCTTCAGCTCCCGCAGGGAGCTCATGCGCCACCACCCGACGATCGACTACGGCGAGATCGAGGTCCCGCCGGCGCCGCCCGGCGAGTTCCTCCTCATGGACGAGCCGCAGCACAGCCGATACCGCAAACCGCTGGTGGGCAAGTTCACCGTCCGGCGGATGCGGCAGCTCACCGAACGCGTCGAGCAGGTCACCGCCGAGCACCTGGACGCGATGGAGAAGGCCGGGCCCACGGCGGACCTGGTCACCGCGTTCGCCAAGCCCATCCCCGCCATCATGATCTGTGAGCTGCTGGGCGTGCCGTACGAGGACCGGAGCTCCTTCCAGGAGCAGGTCGACTTGTTCATGAGCGGGGAGACGAGCGACGAGGACCTGATGGCGGCCTACACCGCGACCCAGAACTACCTCGCGGAGCTGGTGGCCGCCAAACGCGCCGACCCCACCGACGACGTGCTCAGCGACCTGACCGACAGCGACTTCACCGACGAGGAGCTGAGGGGAATCGCCCTGATCCTGCTGGCGGGCGGTCTCGACACCACCACCAACATGCTGGCGCTGGGCACCTTCGCCCTGCTGCGGAACCCGGAGCAGCTGGCCGCGCTGCGCGCCGACCCCACGCTCACCGACAACGCCGTCGAGGAGCTGCTGCGGTACCTGACCGTCGCCAAGACGGGTCAGCGGGTCGCGCTGGAGGACGTCGAGCTGGGCGGTCAGACCATCAAGGCCGGTACGACGGTCATCCTGTCGCTCAACACCGCCAACCGGGATCCCGAACGTTTCACCGACCCGCACGTGCTCGACCTGCGCAGGCAGGACGGCGGGCATCTGGCCTTCAGCCACGGCATCCACCAGTGCCTCGGCCAGCAGCTGGCCCGCGTCGAGATGCGGGTCGCCTTCCCCGCTCTGATCCACCGCTTCCCCACGCTGCGCCTGGCCGTACCGGCTGAGGAGGTCGCCCTGCGCCCGGAGACCGCGGACATCTACGGGGTCAAGAGCCTCCCGGTCACCTGGGACGCGTCTTGAGCACCTGAAACCCCCGATGAGCACGGTTCTTCCGGCGAGAGCCCGCAGCGCCGGGGTGACGGGCCGAGCCGGCCTACGGCGACCTGCCTGGACAACTTTGGGCGCGCCGGCGGAAAACCGGCACACTCCGCCAGACGTGCAACGGTAACGATCCGATGAAGGCCGGCGGTGTTCGCGGCTGGTGCGCAGTGGCGATTCGTCGGTATTCGCCATGGTTCGGCACAATTGCCGATGTGCGAGTTGAATTGCTCGGGCCGTTCGAGGTCCGGAACCCCGATGGGGCCGTGGTGGAGGTTCCTGGAATTCGGCTGCGCGCGCTGCTCGCCGCACTCGCCCTCGAACCTGGCCGGATCGTCACGCGTTCGAGGCTGGTGGACTGGATCTGGGGGGAACGGCCACCCGCGGACGAAGTGAATGCCTTGCAGGCGTTGGTGTCCCGGCTGCGCCGGGTGTTGCCGGACGGTGTGATCGAGGCGCACTCCGGCGGGTACCGGCTGGCCGTGGCGCCTGACGCCGTGGACGTGTACCGGTTCGAGCACCTGGTCGGTCAGGCCCGCGCCGCCGACCCTGCGGCACGGGCTGATCTGCTGCGCTCGGCCTTGGCATTGTGGCGCGGTACGCCCATGGCGGACATCGCACTGCGCGACAGCGACGCGTTCGACGCCGTGGTCGCGCGTCTGGGCGAACTTCACGTCGCCGCGCTCGGGGATCGGGTGGACGCGGATATCCGCCTCGGCCGCGGCTCGGAGTTGGTCTCCGAGCTGACCGAGCTGGTCGCCGCGTATCCGCTGCGGGAAGGGTTCGTGGCGGCCTTGATGCGAGCGCTCGCCGAGGCGGGGCGTGGGAACGAGGCGCTGACCGTGTACCAGCGCACGCGCGAGCGGCTCGCCGAGGAGCTGGGCGCCGATCCATCGGCCGAGCTCTCCGCGCTGCACACCGCGTTGCTGCGGGGCGAGCTGGGCGAGCGGGCGGAGAATCGCCGGACGAACCTGCGCGCCGAGCTGACGAGTTTCGTCGGCAAGGACGGTGACGTCGGCGCGGTCGCCGGTCTGGCCATGAACCACCGGCTGGTCACCCTGACGGGGCCGGGCGGCTCCGGCAAGACAAGGCTGGCCACGGAGACCTCGCGGACGATGCTCGCCGAGCTCCCGGACGGGGCATGGCTGGTCGAACTGGCCTCGGTGCGGGCAGGCGGTGAGCTGGCGCAGGTCGCCCTTACCGCGATCGGCCTGCGTGACCAGGCCTTGCTCGGTGGTGCGCGGGGTGGCGAACCGATGGATCGGCTCATCGCCGCGGTGCGGGAGCGCGCGATCCTGCTGGTCCTGGACAACTGCGAGCACGTGATCGAGGCGGCCGCGGCTTTGGCGGATCGGCTCCTGGGGGAGTGCCAGAGGCTGCGGATTCTGGCCACGAGCAGGGAGCCGCTCGGTATCACCGGGGAGGTCCTGTGGCAGGTCGAGCCACTCGCGCTGCCCGCGAAGGGAGCAGACCCCTCCGAGGCAGGGTCCTCGCCCGCGGTGCGGCTGCTGCGGGACCGCGCGGATCTGGTGCGCAAGGACATCGGCTCCGACCCGCACACCTTGTCGGCCATGGCGCGGATCTGCCGGGCGCTCGACGGGATCCCGCTGGCCATCGAACTGGCCGCGGCACGGCTGCGCACCATGTCCGTCGATCAGCTGGCACATCGGCTCGATGACCGATTCCGGCTGTTGACCAGTGGCAGCCGTACGGCGCTTCCCCGGCACCAGACGCTGCGCGCGGTCGTGGACTGGAGCTGGGATCTGTTGACCGAGGCCGAACGTGGTGTGCTGCGGCGGCTCTCGGTGTTCTCCGGCGGGGCGAGTCTGGAAGCGGCCGAACGGGTGTGCGGCGACGAGACGTTCGCGGGGGAGCAGCTGTTCGACGTGCTGGCCGCGTTGATCGACAAGTCGCTGCTGCTCGCCGACGGCGAGGGCACACCGCGCTACCGGATGCTCAACACCATCAGGGAGTACGCGGCGCACCGGCTCGACGAAGTGGGGGAAACCGAGGCGGCGCGCCGGGCGCACCTCGCCTACTTCACCGAGCTGGCTGAGACGGCCGATCCGCATCTGCGCCGGGCCGAGCAGCTGGAGTGGTTGTCCACGCTCAAGGCCGAGCACGACAACCTCAGTGCGGCCGCGCGCGGGGCGATCGCCGAGGGATGGGCCCATGAGGCGATGCGGCTGGTCGCGGCCGTGGGCTGGTACTGGTTCCTCGCGGGACACCGGGCGGAGGGCACCGAGTTGAGCATCGCGGCGGCCTCGCTGCGCGGTGAGGTGCCCGATGAGGTGCGGGCGATGGCGTACACCATCGTGACGATATTCGTGTCCTCCGGGCCCGGCGGCGATCAGTATCAGGCGCGGGAGTGGATCCACGAGGCGCACCGGTTCATCCAGCGCAGCGGGTATCGCAACCCGCTGCTCGGCTTCGTCGTGCCGCTGGAGCGGATGCTGCACGGGCCGACGGAGTTCCTGCCCGCGTTCGACCCGCTCATCGCCGACGACGATCCATGGGTGCGCGCGCAGGCCAGGCTCTCTCGTGGCCGGCTGCGGCTCACGCTCGGCGGCGACGAGACCGACGTGGACAGCGACCTCGAAATCGCCCTCGCCGAGTTCCGCACGCTGGGTGACCGGATGGGGATCTCGCTGGCGCTGACCTACGTGGCCGATCGGCTCGCCATGCGCGGCGAGTTCGCACGCGCGTGTGAGCACTACGAAGAGGCGGTCGTGGCGGTGACCGAAGTAGGCGCGACCGAGGACGTGGTCGGGCTGCGGGCGCGGCAGGCTCAGCTGTACTGGTTGCTCGGCGATGAGCGATCCAGCACCGCCGCCATGACGGAAGCTCAGCGGTGCGCGCGTGGCGAGATCGCCTGGCCGGACACGCTCGCCGATCTGGCGGTCTCGAAGGCGCAGCTGGCCCGCTGGCGCGGTGAGCCGGACGAGGCACGCCAGCACCTGGCCACGGTGCGGACGATGCTGGGCGACGCGGAACCGAAGAACGTGCTCCGCGCCAAGGCCATGGACCTGCACGGCTACCTAGCCGAGGACCTCGAGGAGGCCCGCGCGCATCGGACCGAGGCGTACCACGCGGCCATGGAGCACGCGTATCCACCGATGATCGCCGAGGTGTTGATCGGCATCGCGGATCTCGCGCTGCGCCAGGGACAGTACGAGCAGGCCGTGCGGTTGCTCGCGGCAAGCGACGGCGTCCGCGGTACGCCGGATCGTTCACAGCCGGACGCCTCCAGGATCGCCGCGGACGCGCGGAATCGCCTCGGTGAAACCGCGTTCAGCGAGGCGACCCGTGCCGGACGGCTGCAGGATTGGCGTCAGCTGGCGGAGATCACCCTCGCTTCGTGAACGTTGTGCGCGCCCACAGGTAGCCGATCAACGTGAGTCCGGCACACCAGGGGATCGCCGTGATGGCCGGGCCCGCCGACGGCGCGCCGGTCGGCAACCCGCGCGGGTTCTCGATGATCGAGGTGAACGGCTGGTGCTCCGCGCATTCCCGCACACCCGGCCCTACCTTGTCGGCCGGCACGAATGCGCTGCTCGAATAGGGAAGGAGCATCAACGGGACAGCGGCGAAGCCAAACCCGACCTCCCCGCCCGCTTCGCCCACGGCATCCCGCTCAACGCCACTGATACCGCCCGCCTGTACGCCCACGGACCTGCCGGGTACATCGACTACCCCCGCACGGACGCCAGATCCCGCACGCTCTCAGGAGCGTCGGCTCAACGGCTGATCTCGGTTGCTGAACTGGTCAGTGACTGGCTCGGGCGGCCTTCGGCCGTGCGCCTCGGGTACGACCAGCGCCATCCGCCCGCCCTGAGCTGCGCACGAGGCCGCCGGTGCGCCTCCGCGGCCGCTCGGGCGTGGGCACGGGCCGCGTCCTCGTCGCCGAGGCGGCGGGCCAGCCGCTCCAGGACCAGGTGGGTGGAGCCCCAGCAGGCGGTTCCCATGCCGGCCACGACGAACTGGTCCGCGTAAGGCGCGAGGCGGTCATAGAGCGCACGAGGGCCCGGAACGCCGAGGTGGGCGGCGACCAGGCCCCAGACCGGGAGGAGGAAATCGGCGACCCAGTCGTCGGGGACGTGGGTTCCCCACCGGTCGATCAGCTCGCGGGCCAGCGCGGGACGGTCCGCCTCGACGGCCGCGAGCACGGCGACGGGCCGCAGGGGTAGGAGGTGCGGCTCGTCGGCGGCGGCCAGCAGCTCGTCCAGGATCTCGGGGACGCGGCCTTGGGCGCGGCGGCAGGTGAACGTGGTGACCAGGCGCCGGAACGGCCTGCCCCACAGTGTCGATCCGAACCGCATGTCGCCGTACCTGGCGAGCAGCTCTTCGGCGTCGTCCCACCTGCCGTCGAGGGTGGCGCGGGCGGTCTCGGCGATGCGGACCATCGCCAGCAGCTCCGGACGCGGCCGCGTGCCCAGCAACGCCTCGCAGCGGGCCAGCTCGCGGTCCCAGCCGGGCAGGTCGCCGTCGCGCAACAGGCAGGACATCAGGAAGACCCGCGCCATCACCTCGCCGCTCGCCGGGAGCCCGGGCAGGCCGGCCAGCTCTTCGGCCACCGCGCGACGCTCGGCGTTACGGCCGGGGCGGAACGCGGCGAGCAGGTAGTTGTTCATCGTACGGGCCAGGAGCGGCGTGTCCCCGGCCCGGCGTGCGAGGCCGACGGCCTCGGCGGCGTGACGCTCGCCTTCGGCGCTGCGCGGGCCGTAGTGCAGCTCCAGAGCGAGGGCGCCCAGGAGCCCGGCGCGGTCGGCGTCCGGGAGCGGGCCGTCCAGCAGGTCCTCGATGACGGTGACCAGGTCGTCGTCGACGACGCCGTACGGGCGCCAGTTCCACAGGGCCGGTCCGCCGATGGCGGTGACCGCGGGGATGAGCGCCTCCCGGTCGCCGATTGCGCGGGCCAGGCGAATCGCCTCCTCCCAGGCGCGCAGCGCGTCCTGCGGCCGTCCGGCGGCGCGGTGGGCGTGTCCCATCTCGGGGAGAACGCGGGCCCGTTCGCCGTCCCGGCCAGGCGGGAGCGCCGACAGGGCCATGGTCCAGAAGTCGACCGCCTCGGTGTACGCGAGCTGGCCGATGGCGTGCCTGGCGGCGCGGGAGGCGTACTTCACCGTCTTGTCCGGCTGGCCCAACCGGCCCGCCTGCGCGAAGTGGTGCGCCAGCGTGGCGGACTCCGATTCCGGCAGAACGGGTTCCAGCGCCTCACCTGCCCGCAGATGGAGACGTGAGCGTTCCAATCGGGTGAGCCCGGCATAGAGCGCCTCGCGGACGAGGGCGTGCGAGAACCGGTAGTCGGCCCCGGACTCCGGCTCGGCCAGCAGGCCGGTCGCGACGGCGGGCTCAAGGGCCGCCATCACCTGCTCCGCGGTGGTGTCGGTGACGGCCTCCAGCAGGTCGATGCCGAGGTCGCGGCCGACGACCGCGGCGGCCGCGAGCATGGCACGCGTCTCCTCGGGCAGCCGGGCGACCCGGCGTCCGATCACGTCCCGTACGCCGCTCGGCACTTTTCCCTCGCTGCCGTGCAGGCGCAGAACCTCCCCCAGGAAGAAGGGGTTGCCGCCGGTTCGCTCCAGCAGCGCCTCGACCAGGCCCGGCTCTTCGGCGACCTTCCTGGTACGTAGGTACGACGCCACGTCGTCGGCCGTGAACGCGGGCACCTCCAGCCTTTCGCCGGACCGCGACAGCACGGCCAGGGTGTCGCGCAGCGCATCGGGGTGGTCGCCAGGCTCCGGACGGCAGGTGACGAGGACGAGCAACCGGTGGCGGGCGGCGGACTCCGCGACGAAATCCAGCAGCCGCAGCGACGACACGGCCGCCCAGTGCAGATCGTCCACGACGACCGCCAAGGGCGACTCTTCCCGGGTCAGGACGTCCACGACCTGCTCGTACAGACCGAACAGCGCGGCGGCCGGATCCTGCTCGGGCACCGGCGCCGTTCCGGAGAGCAGGCCGGAGACGTCTCCGGCCGCACGCAGGATCTGCGTCCACGGCCAGAACGCCGGTGCGGTGCGGTCCGCGCAGCGCCCCCAGGCGACCCGGAAGCCGCGCGCCGCGGCGAGTTCGGCGGCCGCGCTCGCCAGCCGGGTCTTGCCGATTCCCGCCTCGCCGGTGACCAGGACGACACCGCCCCGGCCGCGCCGCGCCTCGCTCAGCCGCAGCTCCACCAGCTCCAGCTCGGCCGACCGCGCGATGAGGCCGTCCGGCTCCGGCGCGGTGACGACGACGGGGGCGGCCGGTTCCGGCACGGGAAGGCGCAGCTCCGGCGCCTGGTCGAACACCGCCCGTTCCAGTTCCCCCAGGTCGGGTCCGGGGGTCAACCCGAGGTCGTCGGCCAGCCTGGCACGCACCCGGCGCAGCGCGGCCAGCGCGTCGGCCTGCCGGCCGGCCCGGTAGAGCGCGCGTACGAGCAGCGACCAGGCGCGCTCGCGGTAAGGCCCGTCCTCGACGAGTGTCTCCAGCCCGGGGACCAGGGACGCGGCCTCGCCCAGGGCCAGCCGGGCGTCGAAGCGGTCCTCCAGCGCGGTGATGCGTGTCTCGGCGAACCGGGTGACGACGGGCTCGGCGAACTCCTGATCGGCGAACTCCCCGAGGGGATCGCCCCGCCACAGATCGAGGGCCCGGTCGAGGGACTCGAGGGCCTTGTCGTGCGCGCCTCTGGCCAGCGCCGCCCGGCCCTCGTCCGCCCACGCGACGAACCGCCACAGATCAACCTGTCCCGGCGCGACGGCGAGCAGGTAGCCCGGTTCGCGGGTCAGCAGGACGTCCGGCGGCGTGCGCGGCGGCCGATCGGGTTCCAGGACCTTGCGCAGGTGAGCGATGTAGGCCTGCAGGGTGCGGGTGGCGCGGGCGGGCGGGTCGCCGGCCCACAACTCCTCGATCAGCCGGTCGAGCGACACCACCCGCCCGGGTTCCAGCGCCAGCATCGCCACCAGGGCGCGCTGTTTGCGCGTGCCGAGATCCAGCACACCCCGCTCGCCGCCGGGCACCTCAAGAGGGCCGAACAGCCGGAAATCCAACCGCGCCATATCGCCGCCAACCCTACGGCACCTCAACTCGATCCCAACTCGATGCCAGCCCCGGCCGGACATGATGCAGCCATCCACGAAATATCAGCGACGAAAGGCAATAAGTCATGAACATTGGGGACGAACTGCGCGGCGTCGTCCGCGGCACGGTGCTCGCGGCGGGCGACGAGGGGTTCGAGCAGGCGCGGCGGCCCTGGAACCTGGCGGTCGAGCAGCACGCCCTGGCCGTGGTGGAGGCCGCCGACGCCGATGACGTGGCCGCCCTGGTCCGGCACGCGAGTCTGGCCGGGCTGACCATCGCGACCCAGCCCAGCGGCCACGGAGCCGGCGGCGACACCGGTGAGGTGATCCTGCTGCGTACCACCCGCCTGGACGAGCTGGACATCGATCCCGGCGAGCGGATCGCCCGCGTGGGGGCGGGCGTCACGTGGGGGAGTGTCCTGGAGGCCGCCGGCGCGTACGGGCTCGTCGGTCTGGCCGGCAGCAGTCCGGTGGTCACCGTCACCGGCTACACCCTCGGCGGCGGCCTCAGCTGGTTCGGCCGCAAGCACGGCTTCGCCTCCCAGAGCGTGTGCGCGTTCGATGTCGTGGACGCCACCGGCGCCCGCGCCCGCGTGACGGCCGAGACCGACCCCGACCTGTTCTGGGCGCTGCGCGGCGGCGGCGGCGACTTCGCCATCGTGACCGCGATCGAGTTCGCCCTCCACCCGGCGCCGCGCCTGTACGGCGGGCGGCTGTTGTGGCCCGCCGACCACGCGGCGGCCGTCCTGGACGCCTACCGTCAGATCACCGGAACCGCCCCGGACGAGCTGACCCTCTGGTACGACCTCCTGCGGTTCCCCGGCGCCGCCCCGATGGTCGCGGTCGACGCCACCTTCCTCGGGGACGGCGGCGACGCCGAGGCCCTGATGAGCCCGCTGGACAAGATCCCGGAGCGGCTCTCCGACTCCCGCGCCATGCTGCCGATCGCCCGGCTGGGCTCCATCACCGCCGAACCGACCGACCCCGGCCCGGGCCAGTCCCATGCCGAGCTCCTGACCGGCCTGACCGACGAGGTGGCGGCGGCGCTCCTGCGGCGCCCGATCGACCCGCTGCTCAGCGTCCAGCTGCGCCACCTCGGCGGCGCCCTCGCCTGCCCGTCCGGCACACCGGCGGGGCACCTGGACGAGCCGTTCGCCCTCTACCTGTTCGGCGTCCCCGGGCAGGACGGCGGCGCCGCCGTACGCGAGCGCCTGCGTCAGATCGCCGGCACGCTCGTCCCGCACACCAGCGGCCGCAAACCGTTCACCTTCCTGGCGGCGGGCGAGCACGCCGCGAGCGCCTTCACCCCGGACACCCTGGCCCGGCTCAGGGCACTCAAGCGCGCCCGCGATCCGCGCGGCACCTTCCGCAGCAACTTCCCCGTACTCGGCGTCAGCGGAGGTGGACGGGGAGGGCGGTCAGACCGTTCATGATCAGGGATGGCGTCCTGGTCAGGGTGTCCGCCGGCGCCGCCAGGCGGAGGTCCGGGTAGCGGTCGAGCAGGGTGCGGAACACGATGCGGGCTTCGACCCGGGCGAGCGGCGCGCCGACGCAGTAGTGGATGCCGTGCCCGAAGGCGACATGGGTGGGAGCCTCGCGGGTGATGTCCAGGGTGTCGCCCTGCGGGAACTGCTCCTCGTCGCGGTTGGCCGCCATCAGCGCGAACAACACCCCCGCGCCCGCGGGCAGCGTCACCTCGCCGATCTCGACGGGCTCCACGGTCCAGTACGGCAGCGAGCTCTGGACCGGCCCGTCGTAGCGCAGCAGCTCCTCGATCGCCGGTTCGAGCAGTTCGGGACGGGCACGGAGCAGGGCGAGCTGGTCCGGATGGGTGAGCAGGGCCCGTACGCCGTTGCCGATGAGGCTGACCGTCGTCTCGTGGCCGGCCAGCACCAGCAGGTAGATCATCGAGGTGAGCTCGTCCTCGGTGAGCCCCTGGCCGTCGTCACGGGCGGCGATCAGGTCGGAGAGCAGGTCGTCCTGGGGGGCGTGGCGCTTCTTGGCGATCAGCTCGCGGCTGTACCGGAGCAGCGAGGTGGCCGCGTCCTGGTACTCCTCGAAGCTGTAGACGCCGGGGGAGACGGTCGGGGTCGCCCACGCGTGGAAGTCGGTTCTGTCCTCCTCGGGGATGCCGAGCAGATCGCAGATGACGGAGATCGGCAACGGGTACGCCAGCGCGGAGACGAGGTCGACGGTCTGCTCGCCTTCGGCCGCGGTGAGCAGCTCGTCGGTCTTCTGCTGGATCCGCGGGATCAGCTTCTCGACCCGTCGCCGGGTGAACGTCGCCATGACAAGCTTGCGCAGCCGGGTGTGGTCGGGCGGGTCGCTGTTGAGCATGGTCGTGTGGATGCCGCGGGCCACGTCCTCGGGCAGTTTGTCGGCGTACACGGCCGCTTTCCAGCCGCCCTTGACCAGCCGCGGGTCGGCCATCAGCGCCTTCGTCACGGCGTAGTCGGTCACCAGCCACGCCTTCACGCCGGTCGGCGCCGTGACGTGATGGACGGGGCCCTTGGCGGCGAGTGCGGCGTAAATCGCGTGCCGCTGCTCGTCGAGCACGGCGGTGAACGGGCTCGGCCCGGTGTCCACGGGCGGGAGTTCAGACATGATGGTCCCCAGTGATCAAACTGATTGAAAACTGGAATATACCGACAGGCCTGATGGGTGCTCGGCACCGGCTCCCACCGTGGCCGGTCAGCCAGGCACCTTGGCCAGGAAGGAGCGCAGGTTGGCCCGCGTACGGGCGACCTTCTCCTCCAGGGTGAGCGACTCCTCCACGGCCGCGCCTCCAGCGGCCTGCCGCTTGCCGCGGGTGTAGAGGGAGCAGGCGAGGTCGGCGCACATGTACTGGCCCACGGTGTTGCCCTGACGGCCCGCCTCGCCCGTGCGGCGCGCGGTCATCAGCGCCACGCCGCCGCTGGTGTGCGTGGTCAGGCACAGCGAGCACATGCTGCGCGAGGTGAAGGCACGGGAGGCGCCGGACGTCACCCGCAAGGCGATCCCCACGAGGGAGTCGTCACGCTCGGCGACCAGATACGCGCGTGCGGGCGCGCCTGGATCCCGCCAGCCGAGGAAGTCGAGGTCGTCCCACGGCAGGTCGGTGAAGCCCCTGGGCAGGCCGAGCCGCTTGGCCTCGCCTCTGGAGCAGTTGACGAAGGACGCGCGCAGGTCCTCTTCGGTGATGGGTTTCATGGGCGGGCACGCTAGCCAGTCCTAACGATAGTATGCAAACGATTAAAGCCTTTAAGGAGACTGCATGGCACGTGCGGGCGTGACCACGGAACGCCTGACCCGGGCGGCGGCGGACCTGGCCGACGAGATCGGCTTTCAGAACGTGACGGTCTCGGCGCTGGCGCGCAGGTTCGGCGTCAAACCCGCGGCTCTGTACTCCCACGTCAAGGACCTGCAGGACATCAAAGTGCGGGTGGCGTCGCTGGCTCTGTCGGAGCTGGCCGACCGGGCCGCCGAGGCCCTGGCCGGCCGCGCGGGCAAGGACGCGCTGACGGCTTTCGCCAACGCCTACCGCGCCTACGCCAGGCGACATCCGGGCCGGTACGCCGCGATGCAGATCGAGCTCGACTCCGAGGCCATCGACGTCGCGGCGGGGGTCCGGCACGCGGAGATGACGCGGGCGATCCTGCGCGGCTACGACCTGGCCGAGCCCGACCAGACCGACGCCGTACGCATGCTGCACAGCACGTTCCACGGATACGTGAGTCTGGAGACGCAGGGCGGCTTCCGCCGTCACCCGCGCGATGCGGACGCCTCCTGGTCCAGGACTCTGGACGCCCTCGACGCCGTTCTGCGGAACTGGCCGCCGGCGGGATGACGGCCGGCGCCCATCGCCACGGCGAGGGCGTCAGGGGCCGATGCCCAGGAGTTTGCCGAGAAGGGTGCTCAGCTGAGCACGCTCCTCCGGCGTCAGCGAGCGGAAGGTGTCATCGAGGAAGGCCGGGACCGACGTCTGGGCCTGGGCCAGCCGTCGCCGGCCCGAGTCGGTGATGGTGACGGCGTAGGAGCGGCGGTCGCGGGGGTTGCGTTCCCTGTGGACGAGATCCTCCTGTTGCAGGTCGTCGCAGATGCCCACCATGACGCTGCGGTCGATGCGCAGCTCCTCGCTGAGCGTCTGCTGGGAGCAGGGGCCGACGGCGTCGAGCATCTGGAGCACGAGATGCTGCCCCACCCCGAGCCCCGTCTCGGCGGCGTGCGCGTCGGCGGGGGCCGACATCTTCCTGCGCGCCCTGCCGCTGACCACCGCCCATCCGTTGACCGGGCGCGACGTGTGGCGCATGAACTACCACCGCGGCTCCACCGAGCGGGTCTTCGACGGCCTGCGCCACCTGGCCGACAACATCCACCGGGTGCCGGCGTTCGTCATTCCTGGCGTGGAAGGACGCACCGACAACGCGCCCGTGGCCGTGCAGGCGGGGGCGTGGGGTTCGATCCGGCCCGCCGTGTGGAGTTTCATGCTGGCCGCACGGGCGCGTGGGCTCGGCACGGTGTGGACCACCGCGCAGGGACCGCTCGAACGCGAGCTGGCCCAGGTGCTCGGCGTGCCGTACGAGGAGGTCATGCTGGCGGCGTTCATCCCGCTGGCCTTCACCATCGGCACCGACTTCAGGCCCGCTGCCCGCATTCCGCGCAAGGAGGTCCTGCACTGGGATCGGTGGTGAGCGGGAACATCTCCCCGCCTCCCTCCAGGCAAAGGACACGCACGAGGGCGGTCAGTGCTTCTGGTAGTGCTCGGCGAGGGTGGTGAAGGCGGCCTTGGGCTCCCAGGGCATGTCGGGATAGGTGGAGCCGTGGCCGGTTTCGAGCACCTTGACGATGCCGGGGCTGGCCAGGTCGAGGTCGTCGCGGGGGTCGCCGTCCGGGCGGTGCACGTGGTCGTAGAGGGCGAAGAGGAAGACGAAGGCGCTGTCGACCCCTTCCGCGTCGAAGAGCTCCAGCAGTTCGCGCAGGTACGCGGCCTGGCCGTCCTCGTCGCGCTCGTAGCGCCCGTTGAGCCGGAGCGGCCTGCCGGTCTGCTCGTCGTACTCGACGATCTCCAGGATGCGGGCGCCCATGTCGCCGGCGCCGCGGAAGGCGGAGGAGCCGAACTCCGTGATCGCCAGGGGCTTGCCGCTCTGCGTCACGAGCGTGCGGACACCCTCGGCGAAGCGGCCGGCGACCTCGGCCGAGCGGTAGAGGTCCACGGAGACGATGTCGAACGGCGTCCAGTCCACGCGCTCGAGCGGGATGGAGGCGTAGGTGATCCGGCCGCCGAAGCGCTCGCGGACGAGCGCCGCGGCCTCGGCCAGGAAGTCGTTGACGCCCGCGCTGATCTCGGCGACCCGCTCGCGCAGGCCGTCCGGCCGGGTGAGGAGGGCGACGCGTTCGTCGGTGGTGTCGCCGGGCAGGAAGCCCGGGTTCATCAGGCTGAGCTCGGCGCCGGTGACGAACACGACCTCACAGCCCGGCCGCCGCAGCCGTTCGGCCCGGTCGGCGCAGTCGGCGAACAGCGCCAGCATCTCCTCGCGGGCCAGCTCCAGCGGGTACGGCGAGAACCAGACCTCCAGCCCGAGCCCGGCCGCGAACGTGGCGGCGGTCTCCATCCGGTCGGGGTCGCCGCCGGTGACGCGGACGGCGGTGCAGTGCAGGTCGTCGCGGATGACGCGCAGCTCCCGCTCGACCAGCTTCGGGTCGAAGCGCTCGCGGGCGACGGTTGCGCCGCGGACGAAGCCGGTGTCGTAGGTGATGCCCTTGGCACGCATACGTGGGTGTCCGTTCCATCGAAGATAAGGTACGTTTAGTACCTTAATTGCCGCGGGGAAGGTGTCAAGGGCAGGATTGCGAGGCACCGTCCGTACCGATGGGGGAGGTCCATGACGCAGACGCGCAGGCGCGGCGCCGCGCTGGAGGAGGCGATCCTGCGCGCCGCGGTCGAGGAGCTCACGGAATCCGGGTACGCCGGGCTGACCATGGACAAGGTCGCCCAGCGCGCCGGCACCAACAAGAACGCGATCTACCGCCGCTGGCCCAACCGCCTCGCGCTCGGCGTCGCCGCGTACCGGCGGCTCACCACCGCCGTCCAGCCGCCCGACACCGGCGACCTGCGTGAGGACGCGCTCGAACTGCTGCGCCGGGCGAACCGCCACTGGAGCTCACCGCTGGGCGCGATCCTGCGCGAGCTGATGGCCGCGGCCGGTGGCGCGGCGGAGTTCTTGGCGCAGCTGCCGGAGCAGTCCACCGACACCATGGCGGCCACCTGGCTGACCGTGCTCGGCCGCGCGGTCGCCCGCGGCGAGGCGGCCCCGGAGGCGCTGCACCCACGGGTCGCCACGGTGGCGATCGTGCTGCTGCGCAACGAGTTCGTGGTGCGGGGGGCGCCCACCGCGCCCGACGAGGTGCTCGTCGAGATCGTCGACGAGGTCTTCCTGCCGCTGGTCCGGCGGCGCGGTATTGACAGCGCGACGCCGTCATTGTGAACTCATGTTCATGAACGTTCATTCATGATCGGAGCTCGCGATGGCTGTGCGTAACACCGAGCAGTACACCGCGTGGAACGGGCCAGAGGGGCAGGCCTGGGCGGCGGGGGCCGAGCAGGACCCGTCCGAGGCCGAACTGATCGACCGGCTGCTGGACGCCGCCCGCGTCGGGGAGCACGACCGGGTGCTCGACATCGGCTGTGGCGCGGGCGTGTCCTCCCGCGCCGCCGCGCGGCGGGCGGCGCGGGGACGGGTGCTCGGGGCCGACCTGTCGGGGCCGATGCTGGAACGCGCCCGGCTGGACGCGGCGGGGATCGGCAACGTCGTGTTCGAGCAGGCCGACGCCCAGGCGCATCCGTTCCCCGAGGGCGCGTTCGACGCGGCGATCAGCCAGTACGGCGTGATGTTCTTCACCGACCCGGTGGCCGCGTTCACCAACATCGGGCGGGCCCTGCGGCCGGGCGGGCGGCTGGTGTTCGTGGTCCCGCAGCCCGCCCAGGAGTGCGAGTGGTACGTGGTGCCGGTCGCCGCGCTGCTGGGCATCGCGCCGCGCCCGCAGGCCGTGGTGGCCGCGTACCCGGGGCAGGCGCCGGCGATGTTCGCGTTGTCGGATCCCGTCCGCATCCGGCAGGTGCTCGCCGCGTTCGCGGACGTCTCGATCGAGGCGCTGCACGTGCCCCAGTGGTTCGGGCGCACGCCGGCCGAGGCGGCCGAGGGCTTCCTGAGCAGCGGGCCGACCCGTTACCTCCTCGAACGCGACGCGGCGCTGACCAGGGAGGAGGCGCACGCCAGGCTCAGCGCCGCGCTGGCGCCGTACGCGGGGGACGGGGGAGTGGTGCTGCCCGGCGCGCAGTGGCTGGTGACCGCGCGGTGGACGGGAGGTGCGGCGGCGCGGTGATGTGCCCGAGGAAGGCCGCCGCCCTGCGCGACGCCGGCGAGGTGAGTCTGCGCGACCACCTGGTCGCCACAGCCGAATGTCTCATCCGGCGGCGCGGGCTGGCCCGGCTCACGGTCCGCGACATCGCGCGCGAGGCGGGCGTGGCCGACGGGGTGCTCTACAACCACTTCTCCGCCAAGGAGGAGCTGCTGGCCTACGCCCTGCGGGCCTGCGTCCGGTCCGCGGGGCTCGCGCTCGGAGATCCGCCGCGGGCCGGTGAGGGAGCCGTCGAGGACGGTCTGCGCGCGTACGTCCACTACGGGCTGGCGTTGCACGCGAAGCTCCTGCCAGTGCTCGCCGAGCTGCCCGCGCAGCCGAAGGTGCTGGCCCGGTTCGCCGCGCTGACCGCGGACGATCCGCGCTGGGAGCTGCGACCGGCGCTGGCCGGCTACCTGCGCGCCGAGCGGGAGCTCGGCCGCATCGCCCCGGACGCCCGGGTCGAGGCCGCCGCCACCATGATCGTCGGGGCGTGTCACGAGGTGGTGCTCCCGCAGGTGTTCGAGCGGACGGCCGGGCCGCTGCGCGTGCCGCCCGGGTTCGTCGACGATCTCGTGGCCACGGTCCTGGACGGCATCCGCGCGTGAACGCTCAGGAGAACGCACGGCGGGCGCAGGCGACCAGCTCGCGCACCGCCGGGCCCGGCTCGCTCCGCCACACCAGGGCCAGCAGGGCGGGCGTGTCGACGTCGGTGATCGGCAGGGCGGTGAGCCGGTCGGCGTAGGCGGCGGCCATCGACTCGCTGAGCACGGCCACCGCCATCCCACGCGTGGCCAGGGCGGCGATCGCGTCGGCGGCTCCGGCCTGCAGCGTGATCGCGGGCCGCAGCTCGCGGGCGGCGCAGGCCCGGTCGAGCACCGTGCGCAGCCCGGTCCCGCGCGGCATGCACACCAGCGGGTACGCCACCAGCTCCGCCAGCGTCACCGCCCCGCTCCCGGCCAGCGGATGCATGGCCGGGACGGCGGCGACCAGCCGCTCGCTCACCACGGTGTACGCCTCCAGCCCCTCGGGCGGGGCGCTCGCCGCGCCGATGAGCGCCAGGTCGACGGCGCCGCCGCGGACGTCGTCGGCGAGGCGGTCGGAGGCGTCCTCCAACAGCGTGATCTCCACGCCTGGGTGGGCGGCGTGGAAGGCGGCGAGCGCGTCGAACAGCGGCGTCACCGTGCAGCCGACCACCATGCCGACGGTGAGCCGGCCACGGATGAGCGCGGCCACCTCGCCGACCGCCTGCTCGACGGCCTCGGCGGCGGCCAGCGCGGCGCGGGCGTGCCCGAGCGCGGCCCGGCCGGCGGGGGTGAGCGTGGCGGTGCGGCTGGAGCGGTCGAACAGGTCGGCGCCGAGCTCGTGTTCGAGGCGGCGGATCTGGGCGCTGACGCCGGACTGGCTGATGTGCACCCGCTCGGCGGCGCGCGTGAAGTTCTGCTCCTCGGCGACCGCGACGAAGTACTCCAGCTGCCTCAGTTCCATAACCGCAGATTCTAGTTTCCATGAAAAGCATCTGTTCGACTTCTGATACGGGCGTCCGCAAGGCTGGAGCCATGGAAGAGACGCAGGAGAAGGCCATGCGGCCAGAAGACATCACCCGCCTGTTCGTCGAGCGGTCCAACGCGGGCGACGCGGCCGGGGTGGCCGCGCTGTACGAGGAGGACGCGGTGCTGGCGTACCCGCCGGGCAGTGTGACGGTGGGCCGGGAGGCGATCCGCAGGTTGTGGGAGAAGGTGCTGGCGGGGCGGCCCACGTTCGAGCCGGAGACGCCGCTGCCGACGCTGGTCTGCGGCGACCTCGCGCTCACCTCGACGCCGCCGCGCGACGGCGCGGGCGCACGGGCCCAGGTGGTTCGGCGCCAGCCCGACGGAAGCTGGCTGCGCGTGATCGACCAGCCCGAGTTCGTGACGCCGTCAGGAGGGTGAGCCGCGTTCGGCCACCAGCCGGACGGCCTCGGCCTGCGCGGGCGTGAGCCCGATCGACCGCGCAGGCGGGCTCAGCGGAGGTGACCGTACAGGAACGTGTGGATGCCCGCGGCGACTGTCTCGGTGAGCTCTTCCGGGGACAGAGAGGCCTGATGCGCCGGCAGTTCGGCTGCGATCAGCAGCAGCAGGTGCAGCGCCGCGCGGTCGGGGTCGTCGATCCGCAGCAGTCCGCGGTCGGCCAGCTGTCGCAGATGACCGGCCAGCTCGCGGCGGACACGCCGCGGCCCGGTCTCCTGCCAGGCGTCGATCGCCTCTTGGGGGATGTGGCCCGCCTCGGCTTTGATCTGTTCGACCAAGGAGAAGTGGGCGGCGCTGTCGGGCCGCGGCGTCACCCAGTCGCGGCCGAAGTCGATGAGGTCGGCCTCCAGGTCGGTGACCTTGCGCAGGTGGCGGTCGATGACGGCGATCTGGACGTCGGCCGCCCGGGTGGCGCTCTCCTGAATCACGGTCAGGAACAACTCGGTCTTGTCGGCGAAGTGGTTGTAGATGGTCCGGGTGGACACGCCGGCCTCGGCCGAGATCGCGTCGATGCTGGCGCGGGTGTAGCCGTCGCGGGCGAACACCGTCAGGGCGCCGTTCAGGATCGCCTGCCGCTTGCCGGCCAGCCCCCCGCGAGGGCGCGGCGTCGTGCCGTTTTCCCTGGTCATCAGGATCCTCCAGCATAATTACAGTCATCGTTTTACTTTTTACAACGCACGTTGTACTTTACCTCATGCCCCCGCGACACACCATGAGGAGAAACGCCCATGATCAGGATCGCCGTCGTCATCGGCAGCACCCGCCCCCGCCGCCGGAGCGCGGTCGCGGCCCGCTGGGTCGGCGAGGTCGCCGCCCGCCACCATGCCGTCACCGCCGGAGAGGCGACCTTCGAGATCGTCGACCTGGCCGAATACGGCCTCTCCGTACTGGATGAGCCCGTGCCCGCCCTGTTCGGCGACTACCACCACGCGCACACCCACCGATGGGCCCAGACCATCTCCTCTTTTGACGGTTTCGTCTTCGTCACCCCCGAGTACAACCACTCGGCCCCGGCCGCGCTGAAGAACGCCGTCGACTTCCTGTTCGCCGAGTGGAACAACAAGGCGGCCGGCTTCGTCAGCCACGGCGTGCACGGCGGCGTGCGTGCCGTGGAGCACCTGCGGCAGATCATGACCGAGCTGCAGGTGGCCAACGTACGCACCCAGGTGGCGCTGTCGGCCTTCACCGATTTCGAGATCACCGACCCCGCCGAGCCGGGCACGATCGCCCCGGGACCACATCAGGAGCCGACGCTGAACGAGTTGCTTGACGAGGTCATCGCCTGGTCGGGAGCCCTGAAGAAGCTCCGCGCGCCCGCCGGTCCGGCGGTGGCGATGTGAGCATGCGCCACCGGTTGCCGGGCCGTACCGGGCCGGCGCTCTGCGGCGAGGCCACTGCCGGGCTCGACGGAAGGCGCCTCCCATGAGCGTGGTGGTCGCCCACCGACGTCAGGGCCGGCCGGCGGTGACCTTGGCCGCGGTGCTGCTGGGCTTCCTCACCCTGCCGATGCTGATGTCCGGCACGACCGTCGCGCTGCCGCGAATCGGCGTCGACCTGCACGCCACCGGACCGGCCCTGCAGTGGGTGCTCGTCGGCTACTTCCTGGCCGCCTCGTCACTGATGCTGGTGGCCGGCTCGCTGGGTGACCTGTTCGGACGCCGTCGCGTCTTCGCCGTAGGCGCCGTCCTTTACACCGCCGGAGCCGGGGCCGGCGCCCTGGCAGGCGACATCATCCTGCTCAACGCGGCCAGGACCCTGTCGGGGATCGGCGCGGCCGGCGTGATGGCCGGTGGAGGCGCGATCCTTGGCGCCGGCTTCAGCGGAACGGCCCGCACCCGGGCGTTCGCGGCCATGGGCACCACCGCCGGAGTCGGCTTGGCCGCGGGCCCCACCCTGTCCGGTGTCCTGGTGGATTCGCTCGGCTGGCGGACCACGTTCGCCGTCTTCGCCGCCGCGGGCATCCTGCTGTGGGCGGCGACGTGGTTCATGCCGGAATCCCGGGCGGCTGACCGGCGCGGGCTCGACCTGCCGGGCATCCTCACCCTCATCGGCGCGCTCGCGCTGGTCATGTTCGGGGTCAACCAGGCAGCCGAAGCGGGATGGGGCGACGTGCGAGTACTTGGGCCCATCGCGGCCGGGGCGCTCCTGCTGGCGGTCCTCACGCTGATCGAGCTCCGCAGCCCCCACCCGGTGCTCGATCTGAGCGTGCTGCGCGACCGGAGGTTCATGGCGTGGTCGCTGGCCGGCCTGTTCGTCGCGGCCGGGCCTGCCGGAGTGGAGATGTACCTGCCCATCTACCTGCAGGGCGCGGTCGGCTCCTCGGCCCGGTCCGCGGGCCTGACCATGCTGATGCTGACCGCCCCGGTTCTGCTCCTGCCGCAGGTCGCCGGCAGGCTGGTCGACCACGGCATCCCAGCACGGATCCTCATCACCCTCAGCCTGCTGCTGATCGCGGCCGGCAACGCGTGGCTCACCGTGCTCCACCCCGCCATCACCGCCCTCGGGCTTCTCGGCCCGTTGGCCACCATCGGCATCGGCCTGGGGCTGGGGGCCGGCCTTGCCGACGCACAGGCCCTCCACCAGGTGACGCCTGACCGCATCGGCATGGCCACCGGCCTGCTCAACACCATCCGCGCCGGTGGCTCCACCCTGATCGTGACAGGCTTCGGCACCGGCCTCATCACCCTGCTCCAGTCGCGGCTCGGGGCCGCAGAGCCCGCCGCCCGAGTCGCCGCAGGGGATCTCACCGGCCCGGACAGGGCTCTGGATGCCGCCCTGTTCACCGACGCCTGGCAGCTGGCGCTCTCTTCCGTCGCCGCCGTGTGCGCGGTGATCGCCCTTGCCGTCTGGATCTTGCTGAACCCGTCCCGGCGACGACCCCCCGCCGGTCGCCCCTTCCAGCCCTGACTCCCTGCCACGGCGGAGCCGAGTCGGCAACCGTACGTCGCCTGGACTCGCCGGGAGTGCGGAACCTGCGCGGGTACAGGCGCCGAACGGTCTGCATTGCAAACCTCGCACCCGGGTCCTAGACTGCGAGCAAGGTCTGTACCGCAAACCGGAAGGTCCGATGGTCAACTCATACGAACTCGATCGCCTCGATCGCATCCGCCGATCCACCGCCGAGTACGCTCAGCGCCGAGGGCTCTATCTGGCCGCCTTCGGCCTCATCGTCGGGTCCTTCGCGTTCGACGGCGTCCGGGAGAACCATGTCCCCCCCGTCCTGCTCTTCGCCGTTCTGCTCGCCGCTGTGACCCGCTACTACCGCGGGACCTTCGGCACGGTCATCCCGCGGCGCGACGGTGCCAGGTTCCACGCCTTCTGGCTCATCCCTGTGCTGCTGTCGGGCGTGCTCGTGGTGGTCACCGCCGCCAACGTCGCCGGGACGCCCGGACATCTCACCGGCGGTCTGATCTTCGCCGTCTTCCTCGCGCTGATCGGCGGACCACCCTGGCCTGGGCGCGGACACTACCCTGCCTCGGCCGTGGCGCTCATGGCCCTCACCCTGGCCCCGCTCGGCGTGCTCACCCCGTCGGGAGAGCACCCCTTCGCCTCGGCCGATCCCCTCTGGCTGCTCCTGGCCATCGGCGCGCTGCTCGTCGTCAACGGCCTGCTCGACCACCGCGCTCTGGTGCGCTCGCTTCCGCGACCTGCCGGCGAGGAGGAATGAGGTGGGCACCCCGTTCGCGGACATGACGGAGATCGACCGGCTGGTCCACGATCCCTCCCGGCTGGCGATCACCAGTGCGCTGTCGGCCTGCGAAAGCGCTGACTTCCTCTACCTCCAGCGCATCACCGGCCTGTCCAAAGGAAACCTGTCCAGCCATCTGGCCAAGCTGGAGAAGGGCGGAGTCGTCAAGATCGACAAGACCGCCGAACGCCGTCCCCGAACCGTCGTCAGCCTCACCGAGCCCGGCCGTACCATCGTCGCCGAACATTGGGACCGGCTGGTACGCCTGCACGAGGCCGCCCGCGCCTGGGTCCCCTCCGAGGCCTGAATTTCCCCTGACGTGACCTTCTGCAGTGCCGGTGGAAGACTCCGACGTCAAGCCGGGCGCAGCGCCTTGAGCGCGAGCTCGACCAGGGCGTCGGCGTAGTCGGCGGTGAGCGGCCCCGAGCGCAGCAGCCAGCGCTGGTACAGGGGCGCGTACAACAACTCCAGCGCGAGGTCGAGGTCGGCGTCGGCGGCGATCTGGCCCGCCTGCTGGGCGCTGCGCAGCCGGGCCTTCTTGGCCTCGTCGACGGGGCCGGCCACTTTTTCGCGGTAGAGGGCGGCCAGCTCAGGGTCCTGCAGGATCTCGGTGTTGAGCGCCCGGATCGGCGCCTCGAAGCCCGGGTCGGCGAACTCGGCCACCGTCGCCCGCATCACCGTCTTGAGGTCGGCCTCGATGTCGCCGGTGTCGGGCAGCGCCACGCCGTCGTCACCCTCGCTGAGGGTCAGCACCGCGTCGAAGACCACCGCTCCCTTGGAACGCCACCAGCGGTAGATCGTCTGCTTGCCGACGCCGGCCCGCGCGGCGATGGCCTCGATGGACAGCTTGGCGTATCCGACCTCGGTGACCAGCTCACGGGCGGCGGCGAGGACGGCTTGGCGGGAGCGCTCGCTGCGCCGGGACGGGTCGGGTTGCTTGGCCATGAGGGACAGCCTAGCACCATCACAAGACGAGACGGTCCGTCTTGGATTTGACGAGAATAAATGAGTGGCACGGCGCCGGAGGTGGTCGTTAATGTCGGACACGAAGAAAGACGGGGCGGGTTCGAATTCCGCTTCACGGTGAATTACTCAGGGAAAGGCCGGGCCATGCGGATCGCACTCGAGCGGGAACTCCGCTGTCGCCGATGCGCCGCACCGGCCAGGCAGGCTTCGGGATAATCCACGCCAGGACATCCGAAGGCCGCCAGGTGAGAACCAGGCGGCCTTTTCTTTTCCGCACGTCAAACCGCCGTGGGCCGATGGTGAAAAGGCATCACACCTGCCTTGCACGCAGGAGTTCGGGTTTCGAGATCCCGTCGGTCCATTCTCGCGTCCGTGGCCCAATGGCAGAGGCACCGGTTTAAGGAACCGGACGGTGCGGGTTCGAATCCCGCCGGACGTACGCAAGGCCCCGTTGGTCCAGCGGTCAGGACGCCCGGCTTTCACCCGGGAAATCGCCGGTTCGAGTCCGGTACGGGGTACGGCTCCATAGCTCAGTGGACAGAGCGCCGGTCTACGAAACCGGGTCCGCCGCAGGTTCGAGTCCTGCTGGAGCCACGCATGCGCGAGCTGGGCACACGGTGAGCCCACCCGGCTGTAAACCGGACGCTTCGGCTGTGGCGGTTCGACTCCGTCCTCGCGCACGTTCACCCCGACACGATGGGGGCCGGGGCGGCCCGGCGCAGTTCGCGGGTTGCGGAGGAAGGCCTGCAAAGCCTGACCGTGCGAGTTCGACTCTCGCCTGCGTCTCCACACGGGGTTGACAGCGGTCGGTGAACGATCGTGTAATGGCGGTCGCGTCGCGTGCCGCCGCCCGCAGAGGACGGGGGTGGCATGGAGGCGCCGAATCCAAGGGGATGACGCCGTGACCGCTCACTTCATCGGTCGTGCCTGAGCACGCTGCCCCCGCGCGTCGTCCCATGCCTCCAGCGGTGTCGTAACACCCGTCCGCGCCGGCATGCCCGTGCGGGTTCTCCCATGTCATCGACACCCTCACGCTTGGAGCCGTACTCAGCATGCCCGATGACTTCAACCAGCAGATCATCGAAGAGTTCCGCGCCAACCAGGGCCGCGTCGGCGGCGTCTTCGAGGGAGCGCGGCTGCTCCTGCTGACGACCACCGGAGCCCGTACGGGCGCCCCGCACACGACGCCGCTCGGCTACCTGCCCGACGGCGACCGCCTGCTGATCATCGCCTCGGCCGGGGGCGCGCCCGCCCACCCGCAGTGGTACCACAACCTGCGCGCCCACCCCCAGGTGACCGTCGAGGACGGCGTCTTCACCTACCCGGCCAAGGCCGTGGTGCTGGAGAGCGAGGAACGCGAGCGGATGTTCGCCCGCGCCGTCGAGGCCGACCCGGGATGGGGCGACTACCAGGCCCGCGCCGGGCGGCCACTGCCGGTGGTGGCGCTGCTGCCGGTCGACGCCGGGCCGCCCGCGGGCCCCCTGGGCGACGCCCTGATCAGGATGCACGACGCCTTCCGCCGGGAACTGGAACTGATCCGGGCGGAGGCGGCCGCGTCCGGGCCGCGGCTGGGCGCACAGTTGCGCGTCACCTGCCTGACCATGTGCCAGGGCCTGCACGTCCACCACGAGCGCGAGGACGGCTTCATGTTCCCCGCGCTGGAGCGCCGCTACCCCGAGCTGGCGCCGGTGATGGACCGGCTGCGCGCCGAGCACGCGACCGTCGCCCGGCTGCTCGGCGAGCTCAAGGCCCTCCTGGCGGCCGACGACACCGACCCGGGGACGCTGCTGGCCGAGGTCGAGCGGCTCACCCGCGAGCTTGAGGCCCACCTGGACTACGAGGAGGAGCACCTCGTCCCGTTGCTCAACTGACCGCACACCGGGGTGTCCCTGTGACAACAGGGACAGGCGGGACGTATTCTGAAAGGGCGTCCGGGCCCGGCGCCACACTTCTCACCACCTCGCGGCGGCACTCTCGTGCCGTCACGCCGCCGGGCGCCCCCGCCTCCCCGGCGGACATACGCCTCCAAGAGCCCGGTCATGATGACGCTCGCCGCCCGGCGGCTCCATGTCTCCGGTCGACCACGCCATCTTGCTCGCGCTGAGCGAGGCGGACGGACGCCGACCGCGGCTTCGGGCCCGCCACTCGGGTACGTGCGACCAGCCCCAAAGCAACTCTCTGTAACATTTCAGGATCGCCACGTAGTGGTCACGGATGAGCGGTACGGAGCCGTAGCGACATCTGTACCGAGCAGGGTGCTTGCGAAGCTTCAGTGCGATCGGGGGAGAAAGGGCCCCTGCCGATGCGCAGAGAGTGGGAGCTGGAGAACCTCATCGAGTGCTGGGCACTGGATGAGGCCGAGGTCGAGTTACTGGCGAACAAGAGCGGTGCCACCCGTCTCGGATTCGCGCTGCTGCTCGGGTTCTTCGAGTCGGAGGGCCGTTTCCCGCGCCGGGAGGACGTGCCGACAGGCCGCGGTGGACTAGGTGGCGGGCCAGGTGAAGGTCGATGCGGCCATGTTCGCCGAGTACCGCTGGTCGGGCAGCACGATGGAGTATCACCGGGCGCAGATCCGCCGGTTTCACGGCTTTCGCGAGCCGACGGTCGCTGATGAGGACAAGCTGACGTTCTGGCCGGCCGACGAGATGTGCCCGGTAGAGACGTCGCGGGAGCGGCTGCGTGCCGCATTGCTGGCCCGCTGCCGGGAGGAACGGACCGAGCCGCCCACACCCAAGCAGATCGAGCGGCTGGCCGGCGCGGCCGAGGCGCTGTTTGAGCGGCAGTTCACCGCCACCACGACGCGGCGGTTGCCGGTCTCGGCGGTGGCCGCGCTGGAGGATTTGATCGCGGTTCCCGACCCCGACCCGGAGGGCGAGAGTGAGGCCGGGGCTGCCGGAGCGCGCAGCTTTCTGCAGGAGCTGAAGGAGGACCCGGGCCCGTTGCAGCTCGAGACGCTGCTGGCCGAGATCGTCAAGCTGGAGCGGGTCAAGGCGATCGGGTTACCGGAGGATCTTTTCGAGGGAGCTTCGGAGAAGGTCGTGGAGGCGTGGCGGGCGCGAGCGATGCGCATGTACCCGTCCGACTTCGCCGCCGCACCCGAGCCGATCAGGCTGACCTTGCTGGCGGCGCTGTGCTGGGTGCGTAAGGCGGAGATGATCGACGGCCTGGTGGAGCTGCTGATCCAGCTCGTGCACAAGATCAGCGTGCGGGCCGAGAGGAAGGTCGAGAACGAGATCAGCAGCGAGTTCCGGCGGGTGCAGGGCAAGAACGGCATCTTGGCCCGGCTCGCCCAGGCGGCCCTGGACCTGTCCGAGGAGCTCGTCCGCACGGCGATCTATCCGGTGGTGGGCACGGCCAAGCTGGCTGACATCATCGCCGAGGCCAAGGCGAACGAGAAGGAGCTCCGTACCCGGGTGCGGGTCAAGCTGCGCGGCTCCTACTCGCGGCACTACCGGCGTGGGCTGCCCAAGCTGCTGCGCGCGCTCAGGTTCCGGTGCAACGACACCGCCTTCCAGCCGGTGATGGACGCGCTAAGGCTGCTGGACCGCTACGCCGACTCCGAGGTCGTCTTCTACGACCGCGCCGAAACGGTCCCGATCGAGCACGTGGTACCCGAGGACTGGCAGGAGGCGGCGGCGAACATCTTCTCCACACCGTCGGCGGTCAACTCCCGGCGTGGCCGGTTCATGCCGACATTGTTGACCAAGACGTCCAGCGCGTTGCAGCGCTCGGCGATCTGGGATCGGAGCTGGAGCAGCCCGTGGAGGCTGGTGAGGTCGGCGGCGAAGGCGCTCACCCGATCGTGTCCGGCGCTGGTGCGGATGTCCTGCGCGGCTTGCTGCGCTTGGGCGTGATCGATCCCTACCAGGATGACGGAGGCTCCCAGTTTGGCCAGGCCGCGGGCTGTCTCCATGCCGATCCCCGCGGTCTTGCCCGTCATGTCGCTGAGTGTCATCTGTGCTTTCTCCAGGTTGGTCGGGACGCTGTCGTCCGGGTCGGTTAGGTGGAGCATCGGAACAGGGCATGGACATGGCCGTCAGCGCGAGATCAGTTCTCGCGTGAGGCCATGGAGGCGTAGTGCGTCATGCCGGTCGAATGCGCGGCCGTCCAGTGGCAGTCGGCGCTTCTGCCAGTGGGCGGTGAAGGGCCCGGCCGGCGGGTCGTCCAGGAGCGCGGTCATGGGTGCTATCGCCCTCGGGACCGATGTGGCGAACAGGGTGAAGAACGTCTTGGTCGTCGCACGTAGTGGTTGTGGCAGGCTCGCGGGCATGCCGGTGGAGACCACGCCGGGGTTGTAGCCGATATAGGAGACGCCGCTGTCGGCATGCAGAACGCCGAAGGCGACTCCGAGGAGGTCGTTGGCCCGGAAGGACTGCAGGGTGGCTTTGGTCCCGCTGTAGGTACGTGTCAGCTGCAGGTCATCCCAGTGGATGCGGCCCAGCGGCACACCGGGCGTGCCTACGTTCATGATGACCGGACTGCGGGCGGCCCGCAGCGCGTCGTGGAGGCCGTGGCTCAGCACGAAACGGCTGAGGTAGGCGAGCGCGAAGCTGTGCTCAAAGCCCTCGTGGGTGGTCACGCGGTCGCCGAAGAGCCGGTATCGCTGGGCGCAGAGGACCAGCTTGTCCACGACCGGTTGATCCTCGCCGAGCCGTTCGACGAGTTCCTGGGAGGCGGCCACCGAGGTGAGATCGGCGCGCACGAAGCTGGCCCGTCCGGTCGGCAGGGCTTTCGCTTCGGCGAGCAAGGCCTGTCCCTTTGCTGCGGTGCTGCCGACGGCGATGACGTGAGCGCCTTGGTGGAGGTAGTGGAGGGCCAGCCCTTTGCCGAGCCCATCGGTGCCTCCGGTGATGACCACGGTCTGCATGTTTCACCTGCTCTTCCCGCATACCCACCGAAGTGGATATGACATATCCGCTTATGTCGGACAGCCTAGCACGAAGTGGATATGATGTATCCATTTATCCGGACGGATGGGATGCCATGAGCGAAGAGACACCGGTACTGCGCCGCGACGCCGAGCACAACCGGCTGCGCACGCTGGCGGCGGCACAGGAAGTATTCGCCGCGCGCGGGCTGCAAGCCACGCTCAACGACGTTGCCCACCACGCGGGACTCGGCGTCGGCACCGTCTACCGACGCTTTCCCAACAAAGAGGCCCTCGCCGAGGCCATCTACGCTGGCAAGCTGGATGACATCCGTGCCGCGGCACAGGCCGCACTGGCAGGGCAGGACGCCTACGAAGCCCTGAGAGCCTTCCTCGAACATGCTTTGGAACAAGCCGCGACCGATCGCGGGCTCCGCGAACTTATACGGCAGGGTGCGGGCGAGAGCAAGCAGATCGCGCGCACCCGGGAAGGCATCGTGGAGTGCTGCGGCTGCCTCATCGCCCGCGCCAAGGAACAGGGCACGATGCGCGACGACATCACGGTGGGCGACATCGCGCCCATCGTTGCGATGATCGACTCCGTGATGGATCTGCCGTCCGCCGGTGCCGTTCAACCGTGGCGCCGCTACCTCGCGCTCATCCTCGACGGCCTACGGGCCAGGCCGGACCACCGAGGCCAGCGCTCTTCATAGAGCGAACGTGCCGACGGATCGGCGTTGGACGACATAAGTTGGAGCGCATCATCAAGAACCGCCCCATCAACTGGGACCTGATCGCCCACCACTACGGCCAGATGATCAAGTACGCCACAGCGCTCCGGTTGGGCACCGCCGAGGCCGAGCAGGTCCTGCGCCGTGGGCTCATCTGAAGCGATCGCTGGTGAACTTGGCGAAGAAGATCCTCACCGAGCTCGCTCGTCTGATCAAGACGAGACCGAAGCGGATGCAGTATCGTCCCGGGCTGATCAGCGGCTTTATCGCCAAGACCGGACTCGACCCAGAGCCGCCATAACGTCAGCCTTTAAGCCTCTCTACCTCGCCGGTGAGGAATTCCAGGCCGATGCCGGCGGCGCGCAGTGTCGCTTGTGAAACAAGCCCCGAACGGCCCTTGGAAACACAATCCGTGAGCGTGATTACAGAGAGCTACTTTGGGGCTGGTCGCGCGGACCCGAGTGGAGGGCCCTTCGGGGAGCGCGGGTTCAGGCGGAGCCTTCACCGTGCTGCGTGTCGTGCCTGTCGGTCGCGGCCGGGATGTGGGGGACCACGGGGGTCAGCATCGCGGAGCCGAGGAGCGCCAGCTTGTCGGCGTCGTCCGTGCCGGGATCGGGGTGATAGACGACGAGCATGATGCCCTCCGTCCCAGGGATGAGAAGTTTCTCCCTGTTGAGGGTTATTTCGCCCACCTGGGGGTGGTTGAAGGGCACTGCCGCGCCGCCCCGGGGCCGCACGTCGTGGCGGGCCCACAGCTGCCGGAAGAGCGGGCTGGCCAGGGAGAGCTCACCGACGAGTTCGATGAAGCGCGGATCGGTGGTGTCGGTGCCGACCGCCTCGCGGAAACCGGCGACCAGCCCGGCGGCGGCTCCCTCCCAGTCGGGGAAGAGGGCCTGCTCGCCGCGGTCGAGGAACACGTCCCGCAGCCGGTTGGCGCCCGCGACGAGGCGCGGCGAGAGGGCCGTGGCCAGCGGATTGGCGGCCAGGACGTCGAGGTAGCGCCCCTCGACGAACGCCGGTACGGGGAGCATCGCCACGAACTTGGCGGTGCTGAGCGGGACGGTCTCCTTCCGCCGGCCTTGGCGGCGGCGGGGTTTCTCCGCGGTGAGTCCGAGCAAGTACGCCCTCATGTCGTCGTCGAGGCGCAGAACGCGGGCCAGCGCTTCGAGGACCTGCGACGACGGGTTGCGGTCGCGACCGCGTTCCAGGCGCAGGTAGTAGTCGGCGCTGATGCCGGCCAGCATGGCGACTTCCTCGCGGCGCAGGCCCGTTACCCGCCGCACGCCCAGGACGGGCACGCCGGCCTCTTCGGGGGTGACGAGCTCACGGCGAGCACGGAGAAAGGCGCCCAGCAGGTTCGGCTCCTCGGTCATATCCCCACGGTAAGCCGCGAAGGACGCCCGCGCGGGGGCCCTGTCAGACCCCTGGCTCGTGAAGGTCCTGGCTAGGGTCGGTCGCCGGCCGGATCGTTGTCGAGGGCGCTGACCTGTCGCGGAGCCGCCCAGACCATCCCACCGATCATCGGAGCGAGCACATGATCACAAGTGGACAGCGCGTCCTCGTCACCGGCGGGTCCGGTTTCATCGCCGGCCACTGCATTCTCCAACTCCTCGAACACGGCTACCTCGTGCGCACGACCGTACGGTCACTGAAGCGTGAAAGCGCGGTGCGGGCTGCGCTCGCTGACGCCGGCATGGTGAACCGCGACGCTCTGAGCTTCGTCGCAGCCGATCTCACGAGCGACACGGGATGGGCCGAAGCCGTCCGCGGGTGCGACTTCGTGCTGCATGTCGCCTCTCCTGTGCACACCGACAACGTCAAGAACGAGGACGACGTCATCGTCCCCGCTCGTGACGGCACTCTGCGCGTGTTGCGCGCCGCCCGCGGCGCCGGCGTCAAGCGGGTCGTCCTCACCTCGGCATTCCACGCCGTCGGCTTCGGGCACCCCCACACCGACCGCACTTTCACCGAGGACGACTGGTCCGTCCTCGACGGACCGGGCGTGGACGCTTACGGCAAGAGCAAGACCCTCGCCGAGCGCGCCGCATGGGACTTCATCTCGGCCGAGGGCGGTTCGATGGAGCTGACCACGATCCTGCCCGTCGCGGTCATGGGGCCCGTGCTGGGCAAGGACGTCTCCGGCGCGAACCACATCGTGCGGCGAAGCCTTGATGGGCAGATGCCGGGCTACCCGAACATGTGGATCCCGATCGTCGACGTGCGCGACGTGGCAAGCGCCCACGTGGCGGCCATGACGGTTCCCGGCGCCGCGGGCCGGCGGTTTCTCGTCGCCGGCGGGCCCGCGATCGCGATGAAGCAGATCGGGACGACCCTGAAGGAACATCTCGGTGACGCCGCCAGGCGGGTGCCGACCAGGACCATCCCCAACATCGTCGTGCGGATCGCCGCCCTGTTCTCGCCGGAGTTCCGTCCCGTCGCGGCCGATCTCGACCACGTCAAGAAGGTCTCGACCGAGAAGGCCCGCCGCGTGCTGGGCTGGCAGCCGCGCAAGTCGGAGGACGCCATCATCGCGTCCGCACAAAGCATGATCGCGAAGTCGCTCGTCAAGCACTGACCCACCTGCCGTCCGCGGTCTACTCCCGGCGTCGTAGTCCGGCGGGTCGTTGATCCCTGAGGGGTAGTCGGAGATGACTCCGCTCGTAAGACGCCCCTGACCAGCGACTGGACGACGATTGCGGTCATGAGGACCTCGGTCGGTACATCCACACGCTCTGCGCGGCCGGGACTCACCCTCGCCGCGGTGGCCGTCGTGCAGTTCATGGTGTCGCTGGATCTGTCGGTGGTGAACGTCGGGCTCCCGGAGATCGCCGCCGGCCTCGGCTTCAGCGCGGTGGGCCTGACCTGGGTGATCCACGCCTACGCGCTCACCTTCGGCGGGCTGCTCCTGCTGGGCGGCAAGGCGGCCGACCGGTACGGCCGCAGGCGGGTCCTGCTCCTCGGGCTCGGCCTGTTCGGTCTCGCCTCACTCGTCGGCGGCTTCGCCCAGGAGCCCGGCCATCTGATCGCCGCCCGAGCCGCGCAGGGCATCGGGGCCGCCGCGCTGGCTCCGGCCGCGCTGGCGCTGCTGACCACGACGTTCCCCGCGGGCAAGGCCCGCGTCCGGGCCTTCGGCATATGGAGCGCGACGAACGCCGCCGGGGGAGCGCTCGGCGTCCTGATCGGCGGCCTGCTCACGGAGTACGCCGGCTGGCGCTGGGTGATGTTCGTGAACGTGCCCATGGCCGCCTGCGCGCTGGCCCTGGTCTGGCGGGGCGTCGCCGGAGGCCCGCCACCGGCGCGCGGCAGCCGTCCGGACGTCCTCGGGGCCGTGCTGGCCACGGCGGGCGTGACGCTGCTGGTGTTCGGCGTCGTCCGGACCGGCCAGTATCCGTGGACCTCGCCGGTCACCGTGACGACCCTGGCGGTCGCCGTCGCGCTGCTGGCCGCGTTCGTCCACGTCGAGCGGACCACCGCTCGCGACCCGCTGATCCGGCTCGGCCTGTTCGCCAACCGCTCCGTCGCCGGTGCGAACGCCTACAACCTCCTGGCCGGTGCGGCCATGGCGTCGGCCTTCTACTTCGTGTCCCTCCACCTGCAACGCGTGCTCGAAACGGGACCGGCGCTGACCGGGCTCATGTTCGTGCCGCTGGCCCTCGGCGTGATCGCCGGCTCCGTGCTCGCCGTCAAGCTCGGCTACCGTCTCCCGCCGCGTACGCTGCTGATCACCGGTGGACTGCTGACCGCGACCGGGATGGCGTGGTTCGGCCTGATCAGCCCGGACGGTGCTTTCGTCACCGACGTGCTCGGGCCTTCCATCGTGGCCGGCGTCGGTTTCGGGCTCTGCCTCGGACCAGTCGTCTCCATCGGCACCGCAGGCGTGGCGCACCACGAGACCGGCACGGCATCGGGCCTGCTCAACAGCTCACGCCAGATCGGCGCCTCACTCGGGCTGGCCGCACTCGGCACCGCGGCGCAGCACCGCACCGGGCAGACCGTCACACCCGAGACCCTCAACGACGGGTACGCGCTCGGCCTGACCCTCAGCGCCGGGCTCCTGGTCGCCGCCGTCCTCATCGCCCTGACTGTCCTGCGCCGGGCCGGCCCTCCGTCATGGGCCGAGCAGACCGATGACCGATCGACCGGCACCCCGGCAGTCGCACGAAGGAAGGATGCCCCGGCATGACCACCACCCCGATCGATCTGTTCGCGTCGCTTCTCCGGCTTCACCAGGACGGCGAGATCCACGCCGGGACGAGAGCCCTGGACTGCGACGAGGACGGCTGGCGGCTGATGGCCTTCCACGCGAAGACCGACGCCGACGTCCACGCCGACCGCTGGGAGGTGCATCCCGAGGCCGAGGAGATCGTGTGCTGCCTCATCGGAAAGTTTCGCCTCTACCTCCGCCCGGAACGGCCCGGACGACGGGAGGAAGAGATCAGGCTGCCGGCCGGCACCGCCGCCATCGTCCCGCGCGGGCGCTGGCACCGCATCGAGCTGGACATCCCCAGCACCATCATGGCCGTCACCCTGCCGCGTGGCACCCGGCTGGAGAAGCGGATCGAAGCCTAGAACCGGCATGGAGGGTCACACGATGAAAACGGAGCAGGCGGAGCCTACGGCCGTCGTAGGTCTCGGGGAGTTGTCGCGTCCCGTCCGGCCCCGGCTGGGCATCGCGATCGGCCTGCAGGCCGTCGCGGCGGTGGTCGCCGTGGTGCCGTTCGCGGCGGTGGCGGAGCTGGCCAGGGTGCTGCTGGCGGCCGGTCCGGCCGACCGCGGCAGAGCCTGGGCGGTCGCCGCGATCGCGGCGGGCGCGCTGGCGGTATGGCTGCTGCTGACCACCGCGGCGGGAGCGCTCGCACATCACGCGGATCTGGATCTCCAGTTGTCGGTACGGCGGCGTCTGGTCGACCGGCTGGGCCGCGTTCCGCTGGGGTGGTTCACCGATCGGGGCGCGGGCGGCATCGGGAAGGCGGTCCAGCACGACGTGGACGCGATGCATCACCTGGTCGCGCATTCCCTGCTGAACTTCACCGGGAGCGCCGTCACACCGCTGGTGACGCTGGTCTACCTGTTCTGGGTGGACTGGCGGATGACGCTGATCCTGCTGATCCCGATCGTGATCGGAATCGCGCTGTTCGTCCGGCTGGTGATCAGCCTGAACGCCGGGACGGCGGCCTACGACGATGCCCAGCAGCGCATCGTCAGCAGCGTCATCGAGTTCGTCGAAGGCATCGCAGTGGTGAAGATGTTCGGGCAGGCCAGGCGCGCGCATCGGCGCTACACGCGGGCCGCCGACGATTTCGCGACGTTCTTCATCGCCTGGATGTCGACGAGTTTCCGGGCGAGCGCGGTCTCGGCGCTGGTGCTGAGCCCGGTCACCGTTCTGCTGACGGTGCTGGCCGGCGGCACGGCGCTGGTCTCCACCGGGAACCTGGACGCGCTCGACCTGCTGCCGTTCGCGATCCTCGGGCTGGGGCTGGCCGCGCCCGTGCAGGCGCTGGACTTCCACAGCCACGACCTGGAGATGGCGAGTGCGGCGGCCAAGCGGGTGGGTGCGCTGCTCGCGGCGCCGGCCCTGCCGCTCCCCGCCGAGCCTCGGCAGCCGGACCTCGACGGGGGCGTCCGGGTGGAGTTCTCCGGGGTGGAGTTCGCCTATGACGCGGATCGGCCGGTGTTGAGCGGTGTCGATCTGGTGCTGGCGCCGGGCACCGTGACCGCGCTGGTCGGGACGTCCGGTTCGGGGAAGACGACCCTGGCGAAGCTGCTGCCGCGCTTCTTCGACCCGACCGCGGGCACCGTCGCGGTCGGCGGCGTCGACCTGCGCGAGATCGCGCCGGACCAGCTGTACCGGCTGGTGTCGTTCGTCCTGCAGGACGTCCAGCTGCTGGACGCCAGTGTGCGCGACAACATCCGCCTCGCCCGTCCGGACGCCGACGAGGAATCGGTGCGCCGCGCCGCGCGGGCGGCGGCCATCGACGAACGCATCTGTGCGTTGCCGCGCGGCTATGACTCGGTGGTCGGCCGGGCCGTGCGCTTCTCCGGCGGTGAGGCACAGCGGATCTCCATCGCCCGGGCCATTCTCGCGGACACCCCGATCGTGGTGCTCGACGAGGCGACCGCACATGCCGATCCCGAAGCGGAGGCGCTGATCCAGGACGGCTTGTCGGAGCTGGCGGCCGGGCGGACCGTGCTCGTCGTCGCGCACCGGCTGGCTTCGGTGGTCGGCGCCGATCACATCGTGGTGCTCGAACAGGGCCGGATGGTCGAGCAGGGCACCCACGAGGAGTTGCTCGCCGCCGACGGCCGGTTCGCGCGGATGTGGCGGCTGCAGGAGCAGACCGGTCTCGGAGACGCCTACGCCGGGGCCGGCGGGACGAAGGAGGAATGACGATGATCCGTCGACTGTTCAACGCGCTCGGCCCTGAGCACGGCGGCGCGCTGCGCCGCCTGCTGGGCTGGTTCACCGCCGCGGCGCTGCTGCAGGGAGTGGCGTTCGTCCTGCTGGTCCCGGCGCTGCGCGAGCTGCTCGGCGCGCAGCCGGAGCGGGCCTGGCCATGGGTGATCGCCCTCGCGGTGCTGTGGGCCGGCTATGCGGCGGTGAACTACCCGGCGACGCTGATCGGTTACCGGACCTGTGCGGATCTGCTCCGCGACCTGCACCGCCGCATCGGTGACAAGGTCGCGCGGCTGCCGCTGGCCTGGTTCACCGCCGATCGCGTCGGCGGGCTCGGGCGCCTGGCCTCGCAGCGCGTGATCGACGTCATGGGGCTGCCCGCTCACCTGCTGCGGCAGCTGGTCGACGCCTTCGTCACACCGCTGGTCGTGGTGCTGGCCATGGTCCTGTTCGACTGGCGGCTGGCCGTCTCGACGGCCGTCGCCGCGGTGGCGGTCGCGGTGGTGTACCGCGTGGCCGGCCGGGGCATGCAGGCCGCCGACCGGGAGGCGGACCGCATCCACGCCGACGCCGCCGGGCGGGTCGTGGAATTCGCGCGCGCCCAGCCGGTTCTGCGGGCCTTCGGCCGCACGGTGGAAGGGCATGCCGCCCTCAATGAAGCGCTCGCGGCGCAGCACGCGGCCGGTGGCCGGATGCTCCGCGCCGGCATGCCGGGCATCGTCGGCCTCGGCTTCATCGCGCAGGCGGCGTTCATCGCGCTGCTGTCCCTGGGCACCTATCTGGTGCTCGACGGTTCGCTGGCGACGGCCGAACTGGTCGCGCTGCTGGTGCTGGCGGCCCGGTTCGTCGAACCGGTCATGCTCACCGCGGAACTCGGTGGCGCCATCCGGGTCGCCGAGAACGCGTTGACCGAGATCAACGCCCTGCTCGACATCGAGACGCTGCCCGAACCGGAGACGACGCGGCGGGCGGCCGGCGCCGACGTCGAACTCGACGGCGTGCGCTTCGGATACGACGGCACCCCCGTGCTGGACGGGCTGTCGATGCGGGTGCCGCAGGGCCGGATGACCGCCCTGGTCGGCCCGTCCGGTGCGGGCAAGACGACCGTGATCAAGCTGATCGCGCGGTTCTTCGATCCCGACGCCGGCACGGTACGGGTGGGCGGTGTGGACGTTCGCGACATGCGGACCGAAGACCTGACATCACTCATCTCGGTGGTCTTCCAGGACGTCTACCTCTTCGACGGCACGATTCTCGACAACGTGCGCATCGGGCGGCCCGATGCCACCGACGAGGAGGTCTACGCCGCCGCCCGCACCGCGCGGGTCGGCGACATCGCGGACCGCCTGCCAGGCGGCTGGGACGCTCCGGTCGGAGAGGGCGGCAGCCGCCTGTCCGGCGGTGAGCGGCAACGTATCTCGATCGCGCGCGCCCTGCTGAAGAACACCCCGATCGTGCTGCTGGACGAGGCGACCGCCGCGCTGGACGCCGACAACGAGCACGCCCTGCGGGAGGCCGTCGCGGCGCTGGCCGGGCAGCGCACCGTACTGATGATCACTCACCGCCTGCAGACCATCCGCGACGCCGACCAGATCGTGGTGCTGGCCGACGGAGTCGCCGCCGAGACCGGAACCCACGAGGAGCTTCTCGCCGCGGGCGGCCGCTACGCCCGGTACTGGCGGGAACGCAGCCGCGCGGCCGGATGGCGCCTGACCCGCCGCGACACGCTCACCGTCCCGAGCTGACGCCACCTGTCCGCGATCAGCTGGGTCGGAGTGCTGCTTCTCCTGCCCGGCCGACCCCCAGGGCGCCATCCAGAAAAATGCAACGTACTCCAAATTTGTGGTAGACTCCATCAATGTGGCGGAAGGACTGCGGGAGCGGAAGAAACGGCTGACCAGGCAGCGCATCTCCGAGACGGCCGTGCGGCTGTTCGTGGAGCGCGGCTTCGACAACGTGACGATCGCCGAGGTCGCGGCCGTCGCCGAGGTGTCGGTCAACACCGTCTACAACTACTTCCCGGCCAAGGAGGACCTCGTGCTGCCGCCCGAGGAGGCCTCGCCGCGGCGGCTGGCCGACATCGTGCGCGAGCGGCCCCCGGGGCAGTCCGCGGCCGGGGCGGTGCTCGCGCGGCTGCGCGAGGAGGTGCGCGAGCGCGAGCGGCGGGTGGGCCTGAGCGCCGGGTTCGGGCGGGTGCTGGAGATGATGCGGGCCGCGCCCACGCTCACCGCGCGGCTGGAGGAGCTGGGTCACCAGATGACGGAGGCGCTGGCCGCCGTCCTGGCGCAGGAGACCGGCGCCGAGGCGGACGACCCGCTGCCGCGGGTGGTGGCCTGGCACATCGGCTGCCTGCACGCGCTGGCGCTGAGCGAGATCGCCCGACGCACCGCCGCCGGGCAGCGGCCCGAGGAGATCGCCGGGGCCGTGCTGGAGCTGCTGGACGCCGCCGAGAGCGTGCTGGGCGAACGCGTCCTGACCTATGCCGTACGAGAGGAGCCCGTGTGTTCAGGGTGACGATCAGGGGGAAGTTCGCCGGGCTCGACGACGCCGGGCGGGCCGCCGTACGGGCGGCGGGCGGCATGGCGTTCACCGAGGCGGGGACGTTCACGCACGACGCGAGCGTGTCGGCGTTCACGTTCCGCTGCCAGGTGCCGGCCGGGCCCGACGACGGCGAGGACGAGGCCGCGCTGGGTGCGATGGCGGCGCTGGAGGCGCACGGCCAGCCGCACGAGATCCTGCGGCTCGCCGTGACCGACATGCGGGAGATCAAGATCCGGCGTCGCCAATGATCTCAGATCTGGGATACATTCCCGGATGTGATACAGGACGTCGAAGCGCGGCTGGCCGAGCGGCTCGCCGCGTTGCGCGCCGGACGCGGCTGGTCGCTGGAGGAGCTGGCGAGCCGCTCCGGGATCAGCCGCTCCACACTGTCCCGGCTCGAACGCGGCGAGATCAGCCCCACCGCGGCCCTGCTCGGCAGACTCTGCGCCGTCTACGAGCGCACGATGTCGCGGCTGCTGGCCGAGGTCGAGTCAGAGCCGCCGCAAGTCGTCACCGCCGCCGGCCAGCCCGTGTGGCACGACGAGGAGTCCGGGTTCGTACGCCGCTCGGTGTCGCCGCCGCACCCCGGGCTGCGCGGCGAGGTCGTCGAGGGGCGGCTGCGGGCCGGGGCCGACATCGCCTACGACACGCCGCCCGTGCCCGGGCTGGAGCAGCACATCTGGGTCCTGGAAGGGACGGTGGAGATCACCGCCGACGGGCGTACGCATCGGGTGGAGACGGGCGACTGCCTGCGCTTCCGCCTGTGGGGCGCCTCCCGGTTCCGCTGCCCCGGCCCCGTACGGTACGCGATCTTCGTCGTCCTGCCCTGACCCCCGATCGGAGGAGTGCATGCCCAGCATCGAGCGCGTATCCGCCGCGGAGTTCGGCTCCTGCGTCAAGGAGCTGGCCGGCCTGCTGGCCGACGCCGTGGAGGGTGGCGCGTCCGTCGGGTTCGTGACGCCGTTCGACCACGAGGACGCCGCCGCGTGGTGGCGGGCGCAGGCCCCGGCGGTGGCGGCCGGCAGCCACCTGGTGTGGGCCTGCCGCGAGGACGGCGTCCTGCTCGGCACCGTCAGCCTGGTCCTGGCGAGCAAGCCCAACTCCCGCCACCGCGCCGAGCTGGTCAAGCTGATGGTCCGCCGCTCCGCGCGCGGACGGGGCCTGTCGCGCGCCCTGCTGGCCACCGCCGAGCGGGCCGCGGCCGAGGCGGGGATCGAGCTGCTGATGCTCGACACCGAGACCTGCAGCACCGCCGAGCGCGTCTACCTCACCGGCGGCTGGACCCGTTACGGCATCGTCCCCGCGTACGCCGGAGCGCCCGACGGGACGCTGCTCGACTGCAGCTTCTTCTACAAGCGCCTCTCATAGGGGTCAGCACACAAGCCCAAAACCCGTGCACGTGCGAGCGGGTGGGTTGACGCACCGGGGATCTGAAGATCGCCGATTTCGCGGGGGGAAGCCGATGCTGCCGATGCCGATGTGCTGGCCCGGACCTACACCGTGCAGGCCAAGCGGGTCGCGCTGCTGGTGTGCCTGGCGCACACCGCCCAGGCGCGGGCGCATGATGACCTGGCCGAGATGTTGTGCAAGAGGATGGCGGCCACCGCCAAGACCGCACCCGGCACATCCAGCGGGTCACGCACCGTCACCAGCTGAGGGCGAACCCGAGCCTCATGTGCGAGGTCGAAGACCTCTCGCAGGTGAAGCGATCTTCAAGACCCTGCACATCCGGTTCTACATCGACGTCGACGAGACCTACCAACCGCGAGATCATGGACGACCGTCCACCTGGACGCCGCCGTGCGTCAGCTCAAAGATCAGGGCTACTCGTTCCGGGAGGAGGACATGGCCCGGCTGGCCCAGTTCGTCCACTCCCACCTCGGCGTCCACGGCACCTACACCTTCGCCCTGCCCGACCTCGCCACCGGCGCCATCCGCGACCTGCGTGAACCGACGCCGCCGAAGACGACGAGATCTGACCCGTCACGCGCTTGGCCCGCGAGGAGGCTGAGCGCAGAAACTAGCGGTAGCCCGTCGCGATTCTCAGCTCAGGCATGAGGTGGGAACTCGGCGGGTCGAGGAGTCCAACCGGATGTCGTGGCCGAGCGTTCGTTTGACGAGCGGTTCGTTGGACGCTTGGACCGCGCCCGGGGCTGGGCGCAGTGGCGATCATGCTGGGTGCCGGTCATTGATGCGGGATGTCGATGCCAGCCGCGCGCAGTTTCGCCTCGACCAGCGCGTTCAACCGGGCGATGGCTGGTGCTTGGTCTTCCCGGTGGTGGTTGACCACCCCGTACCGGGCGGCGGCATCGGACTGGTTCTGAGACCCGGTCGGCGGTGCCAGCAGCGCGCGGTCGGCCAGTAGCTTGTCGGCCAGCGCGGACGCAAGTTCCGCGATCCGCGGGTCGTCGGGATCCCAGGACATCGCATCGACGCCGCGCTTGGTCAGCTCGACGAGTTCGGGATCGTCGAGCGAGTGTTCGAGCCGGGTCAGGAAGCCGTCGAAGATCTCCGGAACCAGTGCCCGGGCCAGCACCAGAGCCTCCCGTTGGGCGGCCACGTAGTCGGGGCTGAAGCCGAGTTCGGCGAGTCGGTCCAAGACCGCGCAGGCCCGGTCGGGAAGCAGGGCCCGGTCACCGTGGGCAAGCCGGTGCAGCGTGTCGCGGCGCGCGATCAGGTCTTCGATCCGTTCGGTGAGCCGCCGCTCGACGTCGTCCAGGGAGGCGGCGAATTCCTCGGGATCGGAGTCTATGAGGTCACCGATCTCGGCCAGCGGCACGCCGGCCTCGGCCAGCGTCCGGACCTGGACCAGCCGCAGCAGGTCGGCCGACCGGTAACGCCGGTAGCCCGACCCGTCGCGTTCCGGCTCGGCGACCAGGCCGAGCCGGTGATAGTGCCGCACAGTCTTGATCGTGACGCCGACGAACGCCGCCGCCTGACCGATCGTGAGCCCGTCTGCCATCGTCTTAGCGCACCTCCAGGTCGCGGGTGGCTGCCGTCTCGCACACCGCGTCGGCGACGGCCGAAAAGTCCGTGCGCGGGATCGAGCCGTGGTCGCCGGCGACCTTCGCATTCATCTTGGGGTACGGGTGGCGGGCGATCATAGGGCGAGGCTAGCGCGTAGCTGTTCCAGTCCATCACCGCGCCGGAGCGCGCGGACCGCGGCCCAACCGCTGGCCCAGGCCCCGGGGACGCCTGAGATCGGCGCAGATCAGCTCGTGATCGCGACAGGGTTGACCTTGACCTTAGGGCAGGGTGCACGCTCATTGCATGGCCGCCGAATGGGGCCGGTAGCCACCAAGGCTGCGGTGAGCTCGAACGCTGGAGACAAGGAGTTTCATGATGAGACAAAGCAACAGCGGCTTCTCCGATGCGGGGCTGCGCAGACTGCGCGAGGTGCTGGCACGCCATGTCGAGTCCGGAAAGATTCCCGGGCTGGTCGCCCTGGTCAGCCAGGGAGGCCAGACGCACGTCGAAGCGCTCGGGACGATGCGGCATGACGGTGGCGCGCCGATGCGCCGGGACACGATCTTTCGGATGGCGTCGGTGTCCAAGCCGGTCACGATGGCCGCGGCGATGGTCCTGCTCGACGAATGCCGGATGCGGCCGGACGACCCGGTCGATGAGTGGCTGCCCGAACTCGCCGACCGGAAGGTGCTGAAACGGCCCGACGGCCCGCTGGAGGACACCGTGCCGGCCCACCGGCCGATCACCGTACGAGACCTGCTCACCTCAACGTTCGGGCTCGGAATGGATATCGAACTGCTGGACTCCCCGATCAGGGCCGCGATTTTCGAGGCGACCGACTACAGCGTGGCGTCCGGACCGGCGCCCGAGCCGGACGAGTGGATGCGCCTCCTCGGCCAGCTCCCGCTGTCGTACCAGCCCGGACAGCGGTGGCAGTACGACCTCAGCCACGAGGTGCTCTGCGTGCTCGTTGCCAGGGTCACCGGCCAGTCGTTCGGGACGTTCCTGCGCGAACGCATCCTCGATCCGCTGGGCATGACCGACACCGGTTACCATGTGCCCGCCGACAAGATCGACCGGCTACCACCCCTGTACGGGCCTGACCCGCAGACCGGAGAGTTCCTGGTGTGGGACGAGGCCGCAGGCGGACGGGTCAGTCAGCCTCCGGCATTCCAAGGCTGCGCACTGGTCTCCACTGTCGACGACTACCACGCCTTCTTCCGGATGCTGCTGAACAACGGCATGCACCAGGATCGGCGGATCCTGTCCCGGCCCGCCGTCGAGCTGATGACCACCAACTGCCTCACGCTCGCGCAACAAGCCGCCCGCGACACCATGTACAGGAACATCGCCCATCTGTCGGCCGGGCTGGCGTTGCACGGCGGCTGGGGCTTCGGAATGGCGGTGCGCACCTACCGCGCCGACTACGCGCCCATCGGCCAGTTCGGCTGGGACGGCGGAACCGGCACCACCGTCTACGCCGACCCGACCAACCAGCTCACCGGAATCTTGCTCACTCAGGTCGGGATGTCCACCCCGGATCCGGCGCGGCTGTTCCACGACTTCTGGACCACCCTCTACCAGGCCATCGGCGACTGACACCGAGCGCGGACGCCAAGCCGAGCAGGCACAACCAACATGGGCCCAGCTGAGGCGGCCCGGAGGAGAAAGTGATCGAATTGAACTCCTGCTGGCCAACTGCGTGATTTTCCATACCGCGCTGGACCTGATGGAGGTGATGCGCCAGCTTCTGCCGGAGGGCTGAAAGACCGGGCCGAAGTGCTACGTCTGCGTCCCGACGACTTCGACCGTGACCTGCCCGAGATCGACTTCACCACCCTGTCCGAGGCGGCGCAGCGGTGGGCCTGCTACGGCTGTTGTAGGGCTGTCAAAGGCGCAACCCGAGGGGCGCCGCTGCCACCAGGCCGCCGTCGATGACGAGGTCCTGACCGGTGATGTACGACGCGTCGTCCGAGGCCAGGAAGGCGACGGCGGCGGCGACATCGTCCGGGTGGCCGAGCGAGCCGAGCGGCACCTCCGCCGTGATGCGGGTCTCCGCGTCGGGGTCGATGGCGGACCGGTACATCTCGGTCTCGATGTAGCCGGGGCTGATGGAGTTGACGCGGATGCCACGCGGCGCGAGGTCGGTGCCGAGGGTGCGGGCGAGGTTGTGCACGGCAGCCTTGCTGGCGGCGTAGATCGAGGCCGCCGGGAGGCCGCGGTGCAGGGTCCAGGAGGCGTTGATGACGACGGCGCCTCCGTCGCCCATCAGCGGCAGCGCGTTTTGGATGGTGAAGAACACTCCCTTGAAGTTGATTTCGACGGTGTGGTCGAAGTCCTTCCGGGTGAACTCTGGCCTGAAGTCTGCAATTCCGGCATTGGCGAAGACCACGTGGAGAGTACCGCGCCAGGTCTCGACGCGCCGCATGAGGAGGTCGAGGTCGGCGTCGACGCTGACGTCCGCGCGGACGGGCAGGACCCGCTCGGAGCCCAGGAGTTCTGCTGCGGTGTCGAGGCGGGGCCGGTCGCGGCCGGTGATGACGACGTACGCGCCCTCGTCGAGGAGTCTGCGCGCGGTCGCGAAGCCGATGCCGCTGGTGCCGCCGGTGATCAGAACTGTTTTGTTCGTGAATCGCTTCATGCCGCCGATTCTCGAGCGGTGCGAGCTTACGCGGCAGTGTTGGCTGAACCTGGGTCTGACACCACCACCAAGCGCTCCAGCAGGGCCTCCGTTCCCGTCCCGGGTGCGGGGGTGTGCAGCGATAGGCGGTGGCCGGGCAGTTCGGGCAGCGGCAGGGTGGTGGCCTCGAAGGTCAGCGTCCCCAGGCCGGGAATCTCCAGGGCCTTGGTGCCGTGAGTGGGGCCGCCCACAGGGAGTTCCGCCCAGATCTCGGCGAAGGCGCGGCTCGCGCCGCACATGTCCGCGGCCAGGCGGCCGAATTCGGGATCGTCCGGGTAGCGGGCGGCGTCCGCCCGGAACAGGCCGATCATCGCTCGCGCCGCGTCGTGCCAGTCCACGACTGCCGCACGGTAGCGGGCGTTGGTGAAGAAGCTGACCAGGCAGTTGTGGTCGTACTCGTTGCACTGGAACACGATCTCCGCCGCGCGGTTGACCGCGAGGACGTTCCAGTGCCGGTCGATGACGTACGCGGGCAGCGGCAGCCAGCCCTCCAGCAGCCGCCGCACGGCATCGGGAACCCGTCCTTCGGACGGCGCCGCCGGCGGCGGGTTGAGGCCGGCGAGGAGGTACAGGTGCTCGCGCTCTGCGGGCTCCAGGCGCAGCACCCTGGCGATGGCGTCCAGGACGTCGGCGGAGACGTTGATGTCGCGTCCCTGCTCGAGCCAGGTGTACCAGGACACTCCTACGCCGGCGAGCACCGCCACCTCCTCCCGCCGCAGCCCGGGCGTACGGCGGCCCTCGCCTGCCGGCATGCCCACGTCAGCGGGCGTCACCCGGGCTCGCCGCGACCGGAGGAATGCGCGCATCTCGGAGCTGCGCCGCTGCCGCGCATCTGTGGAGAGCCGGGAAATGCCCATCAGGTCATGTTATGTCGTGATTAACAGACCTCATCTGTACGGGCGCGCCCCCGCGTGTCGCTGCCCGGGGATGCCGCCGACCGGGCCGCCTTGTGTGGGGGTCCCAGTAGTACTGAAGAAATTTCGGGCGACAATGCTACTGCCCTGGCCTAATGGGTCCATCCGTCGTCAGGGCTTGGTGAGGCGGCGGCGTGCGGCCGCTCGGAGCGGCGGCGCTGCCCCAGGATGCATCTTCCGCCGTCGTGAACGAGGACGGTGTGTAAACCTGGCAGGAATCCGTACGCGCAGCGTCGTCGCGCCGATCATCGGTCGGGTGGAAGCCTTCCTCGCATTCGCGTTATGAGTGATTAGTGGTCATGAGTGACGTTGTGACTTTTGAGCTGGCTTGTCGTAGACGCCGATGGTCCACTCGCTTGGACGCTGGTTCACTACCTCGGCAAGGCGTTCCGGCGTCGTGACGATCGTTTCCATGTCGTAGATGCCGCCGCCATCCTCGATTTTCTGACCGAGTGGCTCGGAAGGGAAGATCCCGATCTCCAGGTTCTGAGGCTTGCCGAGCCATCCCGGACCGGCGGACTGCCAGTCGTGCTGGGCACGCCCACGCCCGCACCGTCGCCGAAGCCTCCGGCCGCCAAGCGTTGGCCCACCCCCCGGACGCCAACGACGACGGGCGGGCCGGATGTCCTTCACCGCGCTTCACCCCACCACTGAGCCGTGCCGGCGCGGTGGCGTCCTTGGGTTACAGCCGCAGCGCCGGCAGGAGAGCGGCCGCGCGTATGAGTGACAGCGTGATCTTCGTCCCGGCGAGGACTCCCAAGCGTCTCCGCCGTAATCACTCGTGAGCGGGCCATTCCTCGGCCAGGAGCGCGTATGAGAGACCGTCGAGCCATCCCTTGGTGCGGTGGAGTGAGTCTCTCACCGTGTGCTGTTCGCGGCGCATCCCGACCCGCTCCATCAGCCGCCACGAGGGTTCGTTGTCGTAGAAGCAGTCCGCGTGCAGGCGGCGCAGGCCAAGACTCTTGAAGGAGATGTCGATGAGGGCGCGTACCGCTTCGGTGGCGTAGCCCTTGCCGCCGTAGGAGGGATCGAGCGTCCACCCGAGCTCTCCTTGGACGCTTTTCGCCTGGTCAGCGACCTCTTCCTGGGCCCAACCGTCCTGGACCTTCAGTGTCAGGTCGCCGATCACCCGGCCGTCCAGTTCGACGATGAGCAGGTCGACGAGCCGCTCCTCGCGGAGGAAACGCTCACGGTAGTCGTCGTAGGTCACTGTGGCGGCCACGACCCATTCGTGAGTCTCCGGCAGCTGCCGGAAGGCCCAGGTCGCGTCCAGGTCGTCGGGAGCAGCCCGGCGCAACAGCAGCCGCTCGGTGGAAATCGGCCAGTCCAGCGTGTCAAGAGGGTGACGCATGGGCCCTCATACTGACAGCGGGCTGTGGTGATACACAAACGGATTACTGCGGACGACGACTCCAAGAACGGCGCGGCGATCGCCCTACAGGAACCGACAGGACACCGAAGCGACCAGGGCTCCCGGAAAACCCGCGTCCTGAAATCAAGTGGGCCCGGAGGCCGGGGCGGGATTGGTCGGGTGTCACAGGGCGGGCGGGGCCGTCGGCTCCGTCTGGGGGCGTCGCGGAGGGCGTCGGCGACGGCGTACCGCGAAGCTCGCATGAGCAAGGCGCGTTCAGATCAGTCAGTTTGAAGACGACCTCGGTAATCAGTGCAGAGGACTTCAGAAACCGACAACCGCAGATGAGCGCTGTCGATAACGCGTGTCGAAAATCAATGTCGGTGAAGGGTACGCGCGGATTGGATTTCGACAGTGCTCTTCGGCTACGCATCGACGCGCTGCTGCGCGCGGGCGTTGACCGCAACAACATCCATCTGGACAAGGCCAGTGGCGCCAAGAATTCTCGGCCCAGCCTCGATCTGGCCCTCAAGCTGCTGCGCGAGGGCGACACGCAGAAGGTCACCCGGCTGGACCGGCTGTCGCGCTCAGTCCTGCACTTGGTCACCCTCGGGGCGGACCTGCGCGAATGTGGGGTGGGACTGCATGTGATCGAGCAGGGCATCGACACCGACACGATGGAGGGGCGCGCGATGTTCGGCATGCTGTCGGTCCTGTCCGAGCTGCAGCGCGAGCTGATCGTGGCCAACACGATGGACGGCCTGGCCTCCGCCCGCGCCCGCGGCCGGGTCGGCGGACGCCGGCCCAAGCTCACCGCCGACCAGGCCGCCCTCGCCCAGCAGCTGTACGACACGCGGGACAAGACCGTCCAGCAGATCGCGGACCTATTCGGGGTGCCGCGCTCGACGGTGTACGGGCATCTGAAGGGCGGCACTGTGCGCCGCCGGCCGAAGAAGACCCTGGATGGGGCGTAGTGGGGACGGGGTCCGAGTCTTGTTTGTCATGGCCGGCCTACCGGCCGCCGGGGCTTGGGTGGCGGGGTGATCTGGTCGGCGTAGGGCCCGGTATGGGTGTCGGCCAGGTTGTCCGACCCGGCCCGCAGGAGGCCGGCCCGGTGGTTGGCCACCAGCCTTGCGGGCTGGAAGATCATCGTGACGTCCGCTCAGTACTCCAGTGACCGTCCTGATCGCCGGCCTCGCCCTGGGGGCGCTGGGCATGGCAGGGCTCCACCATCGACTCCCACAGCGGCCACGTCGTCCTGCTGGTCACTCAGCTCGTGGTCGGCGACGCGATGGGGCTTCGGGAGCACCTTGGCCACCTCCACCATGGCGTAATCACGTTTGGCGGCGGCTGCGGTAGGCGGCGGTCTTGGCTCGCGCCGTACAAGCCGCACTGCAGTAGCGGCGCGAGGCGTTGCGGGTCAGGTCGATGTAGACAGCCTCGCACTGGTGCGCTCCGCACACCCCGAAGCGGTCGGGGCCGTAGCCGTCCACGATGAGGGCCAGCGCGGTGGCGAACTCGCCGCCCAGCGCTTCCACCTGGGTGCCGCCCGAGCCGTGGAAGTGCAGATGGAACGGCTGGCCGACATCCTCGACCAGGTACGGCTGCGCGCCGTACCGGCCGATCATCGAGTTGATGCGATTGGCCTGGTCGGCTGGATGCTCGGCCAGCAGTGCCTGCCGCAGTTCGGCGGCCAGGTCGGTCAGGCGCCGGCCCGCATCCGGGACGGCGCGCAGGGCCGCGCCGGCGCGGTCGCCGAGTTGGGCGGCGAACGTTGTAGCCAGGTCCTCGCCCGCCAATGGCTGCACCGAGGCGCCGCCCCGCCAGTGCGCCGTGGCCAGGTTGACCAGCTCGGCGATCAGTGGCGCCTGCCGGGTGACGTTACAGGCTATCTCCACTTGACTGGTAACACTCCTTCTGTGTGTCATAGGCATAAGGCAGTTAGATAGTAACGGAGTCGCCATGTTCGCGCCCTATCGCCGTCTGCTCACCCATTCAGGCGTCCCCCACCTGCTCGCCACCGACATCATCGTCAAGCTGGGCACCCCCGTGCTCAGCCTCGCCCTGCTGCTGGCCGCCGTCGATCGGCTCGGCTCCTACGCCACCGCCGGACTCGTGCTCACCGGCCACGCGCTGGCCTTGGCCCTGTGCGCGCCGCTTGGAGGACGCATCGCCGACCGGTACGGCCCGGGCCCGGCCCTGACCGGTTACCTGGCCGCCCACACCCTCGCCTACACCGTGCTCCTGCTCGCCCCGCCTGCCCTGATGATCGGCGCCGCGGTGCTCCTCGGCGCCACCACCCCGCCGGCCGGATCAGTCATCAGAAGCGCCTGGCCACGCATCGTCCCCTCCGGTTCCCTGCCCGCCGCCTACGCCGCCGACAACGCCATCAACGAACTGATGTTCATCATCGGCCCCCTGCTCGTCCCGGTCCTGACCTGGGTCGTCCCAGCCCATGGCGTGGTGACCGCCGCGGGCGCCGCGGTCCTGGCCGGCACCGCCCTGCTGCTGATCTCCCCGGCAGTACGGCAGGCCACGCCCACCCCGCCCGGCAGACTCCACCTGGCCGGACCACTCACCCACCGATACACCCTCCTACTCCTGACCATCACCGCCTTCGGCACCTTCACCTTCGGCTGCCTGCGCATCGCCACCGTCGCCTCGGCCACCACCTTCGGCTCGGCGGCCTCCGCCGGCCTACTGATGGGCCTCCTGTCGGCCGGGGCCCTCCTGGGCACCCTCGGGTACGGCGCGCGGGCCTGGCCCCTCAGCGGCGGACGCCTGCTCGTGCTGCTCTCGCTCGCCGAAGCGGCCGTCCTACTCGGCGGAAGCTGGGCAACCGGCTTCGTGCCGCTCGCCATACTGATCACTCTCGTCGGACTTGTGACCGGCCCACGCGACGCCGCGGTGCCCGCCCTGCTCGCCGATCACACCCCCGCCCGCTACCACACTGAGGTCTTCGCCTGGCTCAACACCTTCATGTGGGCCGGCTACGGCCTGGGCACCGCCGTCGCCGGCCACCTCACCGGCCCCCACGACACCGGTGCCACCGCCTTCGCCGCGGCCGCGGCCGCAGCCGTGGCATGCGCGATCCTGGCGGCCGTCGCCAGCAGGTTCACCTCACCTTTGCCGACGCCCGCCGCAGTGCCGAGCGAGAATCCTCCCCAGAAATTGATCACGTCGCGGGCAACTGAGACGGGGGAAGAAGGCTGAACATCCGGTAGGCCCGTCGTGACCACCGCTGCCGGGTCCAGCCGCTACGTTCCCGGGCCCCGGTTACGGCGCAGGAGGCGGCGGGCCGCCGGTCAGGCGCGAACGGGGTGCGGCCGCGCGGCTTGTGGACCGCCGGCATGGTGGCCGGCAACAGCACACCAGCGCCAAAGCGGCGTGGACCACTCACAGACGGATGGCGCAGCATCTGCAGACGGCCGCGGCGTCCGGATCGATTCTCGACACTGTCTTCACAAACTCCAAAAGACCAGGCGGTGGCCGTCATCATGTGGCTCCAACGTTTCAAGATCGCGACACGTCACTGGAGTACTGGTCCAGGACAGGAGGCCAGAGATGCGATGACAGGGAGCGTGCACACCGCCGCAGTTCTCTTCCAGGTAGCCGGTGCTTGCCGACAGCCTCTGGCCGGAGTCGATGACTGCGACCCAGTCGCCGACCTGTGCCGCGCACAGGTCGGGAAAACGCGAGACGGAGGTCGCGTCTTCGAACCCCATCGTGGTCTCCGTCGCCAGGAAGACGTCCGGCACCGCCCTGGGCAGCTTGTCCGTCTTGACTACCGCTGCGGCGCATGGCCTCGGCCGGTGCATCCCCACTTCGGTAGCTGCCCGACATCGCCCCACCCTCATGCCGACGTCGAACGCCGACATGAAGCAACCGCCCGACACTGCCGCTACCAGCGCAGATCCGACCCATGATCGCGAAATGTCACTGGAGTGTCAGCCGGGGTCGGCGCAGAGTTGGGAGGTCAAGGCGGTGCGGGCCCACTCTTCCCACGTGTCCGGTGACCAGTCGCGGTCGCGGACGAAGATCAGGTAGAGCTGCGGGCTGAGCAGGCCGAACAGCAGGTCCGCCGCCATCTCGATGGAGAGGCCGGGACGGGCGTCGGGCTTGCGGGCCAGCGCTTCGGCCGCTGCGTACTGCACGGTGTAACGCGGGTCGGGGCCGTCCGGCCACTGTGCGGCGATCTCAGGGTCGGTGGCCGCGGCAGCCGCGATCAGCGGCATGATCGGGGCGACCCGGCCCAGGATCTCGCGGGTGCCGTGGATGTGCGCGCGCAATTGACCGACTGCGGTGGGCTCGGCGCACGCGGCGCGAAACCACTCACGATCCATGGTGGCGACCGGCTCGGTGTCCCCGGCGATGGACGTGTCGACGACGTCCTTGAACAGCGTGCGCTTGTTGCGGAAGACGAAGTAGATCGTCTGGACGGCCACGCCCGCCCGGTCCGCGACCTCCTGCAGGCTCGTCGCCCCGTAACCCTGCGCGACGAACAGCTCGCGAGCCGCCTCGATGACCTTTTCACGGGTGCGGCGTGAGCGCTCGGCTCGCTTGTCCGGCCGCTTGACTTTGTCCATACTGCGAGTATATCTCTAGAGCGCATCACTAGAGTCAAACTCTATATATTTGGAGGAGACGATGGACCAGCCCAACGCCACCCAGAAGCCGGAACCGGACCTGGCCTCAACGCCGCGAGACCCGGAGGAGGAGTCCGTCCATCGCGCGCTGGAGGGCTACTACCGCACCGGCAAGCCACCGTGGGACACCGGCGTGACGCCGCCCGAGCTGGTCGCCCTGATAGAGGGGCCACGGCGCCTGCCGCCCGGCCGCGCCCTCGAACTCGGCTGCGGCACGGGGACCAACGCCACCTACCTCGCACGGCACGGCTGGGAGGTGGCGGCCGTCGACCTGATCGACCGCGCCGTCGACCAGGCCAGGGAGAAGGCTGCGGCGGCGGGAGTGGCGGTACGCCTGCTGCACGGAGACGCCACCCGCCTCGACGAGCTGGACGTACCGGGCCCCTTCGACCTGTTCTTCGACCTGAGCTGCTACTGCGGGATCCCGCTGCACCGCCGCGACGCCTACGCCGCCGGACTCACCCACCGCGCCGCTCCCGGAGCACGGTTGCTGATGTTCGGGTACGGCCCCGAGCCGCTCGGCAATCCGATCCCCGAGGTCACGTCGTGGGCGGCGGGCGTCACAGCCGACGAGCTCCGCGCCAGGTTCCCCGGCTGGGAACTGCTCGACGTCACACCGGGCACCAACTCGGTGCCGACTTTCTGGTTCACGCTGCGCCACGACGCCTAGCGATCTCGGTCGCGGGTTTCTGTAGGTTTGTGGCTAGTTTCACGCCGCCCGAGTTAATCGAGCTTGGGCGGCGTAGTGGTCGACGTGCCGGGTGATGGCCTTGAGCGCCGCTCATGGTCCAGGTGGCGTTTGAGGCTGATCGGTCGCGGTGAGTGCCGCCGGCTCGCCAGCCGGTCCGCGTGCGGCAGTTGCGGCCGGGGCTCCGGCGGCTGAACCCCGATTCGCCTGAACGGCGGATCCGTGCTGTTCAACCGGCTTGAACACCCTCGCCAAACACCGCGGTGCCCTCGGGCGCCACGAGAACGTGGAGATCACCATGACAACCGACACCGTGACCCTGCGACCAGTCGGCCGGGTGGTGGGCGGTCGCACCGAGATGGTCGAAGACGATTGGCACGACGTTCGAGCCGTGATCCGGCTGGACGGTGAGACCTTCACCGCCTCGGCGGTGCTCGGCCTGGAGGGCTTCTCCCACCTGGAGGTCGTCCTCCTCTTCGATCGGATCGACCCAGCCAAGGTACGCACCCATCCCCGTCCCCACGAGGGAACCCGAGAGCGGCCGCTGTAGGGATCTTCGCCCACCGGAGGCCATACCGTTGGTGTCTCCAGCTGCCGACTCCTCGCCGTGGAAGGCTTCAACTTGCACATCGCCGACCTGGACGCGCAGTCAGGCACCCCGATCCTGGATATCAAGCCGTACCTGATCGAGTTCGCTCCCCGCCATCTGGTCACCCAACCGGCCTGGGTCACCGACTCATGAGCTCCTACTACTGAGGTTCCGTCCGGCGGGCGCGGCAAGAAGAAGACCGGCCCACCGCGCGCTTTCGGCCCCCACACGCCGAAGTCCACACCATAAGCGAACCGAGCACCTTCAGATTCCTCTCAAGGGCTTCGTTGGCCGCCGATCAGCGGAAACACCGTTCATGATCCATCCAATGTGGGTTTGGGGCTTATGGGGGCTGACCCTCTCATAGCGTCTGGGCGAGCGCGTCGAGGTCGGCGAGGCGGCCGGCGGGGGCCAGGCGGGCGGCCGCGGCGACGAGCAGCAGCTCGGTGACGGCGATCTCGTGCGCCAGCGGCGCGATCGGCCCGGCGGCCTCGCGCGGCAACCTGATCAGCACCTCCGCCTCGGCGGCCAGCGGCGACTCCCAGGCGTCGGTGACCAGCACCAGCCGCGCGTCGCGGGCGCGCGCGGCCCGCACGAAGCGGGCGGTGGCGGAGGAGTAGCGGCGGAAGTCGTACGCGACGACCAGGTCGGATCCGCTGAGATCCAGCACGGTACGGGCGCGGGCGTACGCGGGCTCCGGCACCCGGTGCACGCCCGGCCGCAGGCCGGACAGCTGGCGTACCAGGTATTCGGCGGCCAGCTCGCTAAGCGGGCCGCCGAGCGCCCACACGGTGCGGGCGTCCGCCAGCAGGGCCGCCACGGTCTGACAGAGCTGCTCGGGGACGGCGGCGAGTGTGCCCTCCAGGCCGGCCCGCAGGTCCTGCGCGGCCTGCCACACCTGCGCGCCGGCCGTCGCTCCGGCCGGTGCGGTGGGGGCTCGGGTGACGAACTCCAGGAGGCGGGAGCGGTCGCGTACGGCGGCCTGGAAGTCGGCGAAGCCGGCGTAGCCGAGCCGGTCGAAGAGCCGGGAGGCGGTCGGCGGGCTCACCCCGGCGCGCTCGGCGAGCGCCCGCAGGGAGCCCAGCGCCGCGAACGGGTGGTCGTCGAGCAGCACCCGCACGACCGCTCGCTCACCGGGCGGCAGGTCGGGGTAGGCGGCGCCGAGCTTGGCCTTGATGGGGTCGTTCTCCACCTGACAAATGTTACATCAACCGATATTTGTTCATATGCATGGAACAAGTGTTACGGTCCTGGCATGAGTCCCTGGAACGGCCTGATCGACAGCGCGTACCGGCGGTGGCTGCCGGTCGCCCCCGGCACCCCGTCCGTCTCCCTCAACGAGGGCAACACCCCGCTGCTGCGTTCGGAGCACCTGTCGGGCCTCACCGGATGTGAGGTCTGGCTGAAGGTGGAGGGCGCCAACCCGACGGGGTCCTTCAAGGACCGCGGCATGACCGTCGCCATCAGCCGCGCCGCCGAGGCCGGCGCCGAGACCGTCATCTGCGCCTCCACCGGCAACACCAGCGCCTCGGCCGCCGCGTACGCCGCCCGCGCCGGGCTGACCGCCGCCGTCCTGGTGCCCAAGGGCCGCGTCGCGCTGGGCAAGCTCAGCCAGGCCGTCCGGTACGGCGCCGAGATCGTCGAGGTCGGCGGCACGTTCGACGACTGCCTGCGGGTGGCCCGCGAACTGGCCGCGCACCACCCGGTCGCGCTGGTCAACTCGGTCGGGAACGAGCTGCGCCTGGCGGGGCAGCGCACGGTGGCGTACGAGGTCGTGGACGCCCTGGGCGGGGCGCCTGACGTGCATTGCCTGCCGGTCGGCAACGGCGGCAACATCACCGCCACGTGGGGCGGCTACCAGGCCTACCGCGACGCCGGGTTGTCGGACGGGCTGCCGCGCATGTGGGGTTTCCAGGCGGCCGGTGCGGCACCGCTCGTGCACGGGGTGCCCGTGGCGGCGCCGCGTACGGAGGCGACGGCGATCAACGTCGGCAACCCGGCCACCTGGGGCGGGGCCGTGGCCGCCCGCGATGAGTCCGGAGGGCTGATCGAGGCGGTGAGCGACGAGCAGATCTTCGCCGCGTACCGGATGCTGGCCCGCCGCGACGGCGTCTTCGCCGAGCCGGCGTCGGCGGCCGGAGTCGCAGGGCTCCTCGACCGGCACGCCCGGGGCCTGCTGGAGCCGGGTCTGCGGATCGTGATCACTCTGAGCGGGAACGGCCTGAAGGACCTCGACGCCTCCCTGCGCGACGGCTACACACCCTTGGAGACCGCCGCCACCACCACGGCCGTGGCCCGCGCCCTCCACCTGGCCGCCTGACCGTTGGAGGACCGGCGCCCCGCCGCCGTGCGCCGAGGGAACCGCTGAGATCCGGATGTCGGCCGGCTCCCCTTCCTGCCGGACGGACCTCAGCGCACGACGGTGGGTCGAGGCGTTCGGTATGCATGGCTACCTGCCGTAACTACTACTCGTCACCGTTTGGCTACGTTAAGTGATTCGCTGGTCGGGGACGGGTCTTGTGACGAAGTTTGCGAGGACTTCTGATTGGCGGATCGCTCTTGGGTCCGTGAGAGGACGAGTCCGTGGCCCCGACCAGATTGCGCCCGGTTCTGTGGCGTGGGGCGGCTGCGGCGCTGTTGTTCAGCGCCGCGGCGTCTGCGCCGCTGGACGTTTCCGACACCGTCGCCTGCACCCGGCTGCTCGCGCCTGAACGGACGTATCGCGCCCATCGGCAGACGTTCACCACCGACGCGGTTGGGCGGCCGGTCGATGCCCTGGCCAGGACGCTGGTCGATCGCGACGCTCCGCGCGGCGAGTGCGAGGGCGCCGTGGGGGACTGGGGTGGGCGGGGGGACTGGCAGGGCGGTCATCTCATCGCGGCCTCCTTCTCCGGCGTGAGCATGCGGTACAACCTGGTCCCGATGCGCGGCAGGCAGATCAACCAGGGACTGATGGCCCGCGTCGAGAACGGCGCCCGCGCCTGCCTGGAGGGCGACGGCAGCGTGGCCGACTACCGGGTGCGCCTGCGCTACCCCGACCGCAAGGCGCTCGCGCCCGACCGCATCCACATCACCATGACCCCGAAGATCTCCGGCGTGACGCGCAGGATCACGCTTACCCTGCCCAACGACACCCTGTCCGAGCAGGAGTTCGACGCCTGGGGCGAGCGGATCGCCCGGGCGTTCCGCCAGGCCCGCTGCGACCGGGACGGCGCCTAGCCCGCCGCGCCGGTATCGATCGCCAGCAGACGATCGGCCGGAAAGTTGTGGAATACCTCCATGCCGCAGTGTGTCCGTTCTGGTGTGGGATCGAGCCCATGAACGATGTAGGCAAGCAGCGCAGGTTCCCCACGGGCGACCTGGCGAGAGTGGCGGTGTTCGCCGCGCTCATCGCGGTCCTCGGCATGCCCGGCTCGCTGAACGTCTTCGGCAACGCCGTCCCCATCACCCTGCAGACCCTCGGCGTCATGCTGGCGGGCGTGATCCTCGGCACATGGCGGGCCGCGCTGGCCGTCGTCGTGCTCCTCGTCCTGGTGGCCGCGGGGTTGCCGCTGCTGTCCGGCGGGCGGGGCGGGCTCGGGGCGTTCGTCGGGCCGTCGGCCGGGTTCCTGATCGGCTGGATCCCCGGTGCGGCCGTGACCGGCTGGCTCGTCGAGCGGGCGGGCCGCGACCCCGGCATCGTCCGGCTCGTGGTGGCGTGCCTGGTGGGCGGTGTCGGCGTGATCTACCTGTTCGGCATCCCGGTGCAGGCCGTCGTCACCGGCGTCCCCCTCGGCACGACGGCCCTTCTTTCGCTCGCCTTCCTGCCCGGGGACCTGATCAAGGCGGTGCTGGCCTCCGTGATCGCCCGCGGCACCCAGCGGGCCTACCCCGACGCGATCCCGGCCGTGCACCAGGAACGCCTGCGCGCCGGCGGGGGGCGTTGACCGCTCGATGCCCGTTGCGCAAGACGTGATCCGGCACGCCGCCGAGCGACCCTCGAAGCTCGCGGCGTGCGGCCCGGGAGGCGAGCTCACCTACGCCGAGCTCGCCGGCAAGATCAGCGGTGCCGCGCGGCACCTGCTGCGCCGGGGGATCGGCCCCGGCACCATCGTCGCCCTCGCTCTGGCCGACCCGGTCGAGCTGCTCGCCGCCGTGCTGGCGGCCGACCTGGCGGGGGCGACGCCGCTCATCGGCGACCACACCTGGGACCGCCGCCGCTGGTCCCAGGTCACCGCCCCGGTCGGCCCGATGGCGTTCGTCGGCAGGCCGCTGCCGTACGCCGCCGGAGCGCCCGTACGACGGGAGCCGCGCCCTGAGGACCCGGCGTGGGCCTGCTTCAGCTCCGGCAGCACCGGCCGGCCGCGCGCGATCGTCCGCCGCCGCGCCTCGTGGACGGCGTCGTTCCCGCACCTCAGTGACCTGGCCGGGATCGGGCCCGACGACGTGGTGCTGGTGCCCGGCCCGCTGGTGTCCTCCCTGTACGCCTTCGCCGCCGTGCACGCCCTGGCCGCCGGCGCGACCGCCGTCGTGCCCGGCCGCTGGCCGGCGCGCCGCTCCCTGGCCGCGCATCTGGCGGGGGCGACGGTCGTGCACCTGGTGCCGCACCGCCTGCCCGACGTGGTGGGCCGTTCCGGCTCGTCCCTGCGCGCGGCCGTGGTCGGCGGCGCGGCCCTGGCCCCCGGCACGCGGGAGGAGGCCGGCCGCGCCGGGCTGCACGTGCTGGCCTACTACGGGGCGACCGAGCTGTCGTTCGTCGCCGTGGACGTCGACGGCGACGGGCTGCGCCCGTTCCCCGGCGTGGAGATCGAGGTCCGCCCCGAGGCGGGCTCGTCGTTCGGGGAGGTGTGGGTGCGCTCGCCGTGGCTGGCCGACGGCTACCTGGGCGACGCGGCCGGCCCGTTGCGGCGTGACCGCGACGGCTGGGTGACCGTCGGCGACGTGGCGCAGCCGTACCGGCCGGGGGAGGTGCTGCGGGTGCGGGGGCGCGGCGACGGCGCTATCCAGACCGGGGGCGCCACCGTCGTGCCCGAGGACGTCGAGGAGGTGCTGCGGAAGGTGCCGGGCGTGGGCGACGTCGTGGTGGTCGGCTCGCCGCACCCGTCGCTGGGCGCGGTGGTCACGGCCGTCGTCGAGGGCGCGCCGCCCCGGGCGCTGCTTGAGGCGACCGCCAGGACCGGCCTGGACGCGGCGCAGCGGCCCCGCCGCTGGTACGGCGTGCCGAGCCTGCCGCGCACGGCGACCGGCAAACCGGCGCGCGCCCTGGTCGCGGCCCGCCTGGCCGACGGCGACCCCGGCATCCGGCGGCTGACCTGAACACGCCCGCCGACCATCTGAAGTCACGAGGTCTGAACATGCGAGAAACCCCCGGCAGCGCGCCCGTCGTCGTGGCGGCGCGGCGCACGCCCATCGGGACGGCGGGCCACGCCTACAAGGAGCTGACCGTGGACGGGCTGGCCGCCCCCGTCATCGCGGCCGTCGCCGAGGACGTGCCCGGGCGGAAGCCCGAGGACGTCGTGCTGGGCAACTGCATGGGGCCGGGCGGCAACGTGGCCCGGGTGTCGGCGCTGGCCGCGGGGCTGGGTCACGACGTTCCCGGCCTGACGGTGGACCGGCAGTGCGGCAGCGGCCTGGCCGCGGTCCTGGTGGCCGCCCAGGCGGTACGCGCGGGCGAGACGGACCTGGTGATCGCCGGAGGAGCCGAGAGCGCCTCGACCGCGCCGCGGCGTACCCACCGGGGGGCCGAGGCCCCCTACGACCGGGCGCCGTTCACCCCCGCCGGCCACCCCGACCCCGACATGGGGCCGGCGGCCGAGGCGCTGGCGGCCAGGTGCGGGATCAGCCGGGAGCGCCAGGACGCCTACGCCTCCCGCAGCCACGCCCGGGCGCTGGCCGCCCGCGAGGCGGGGGCGTTCAAGGAGGAGATCGTGCCGCTCGGCGGGCGGTCCGACGACCAGCGGCCGCGCCCGCTGCGGGAGGCGTCACTGGCCCGGCTGCCTGCGGCGTTCGTCCAGGAAGGTACAGTGACGGCCGGAAATTCCTCCCCGGTCAGTGACGGCGCCGCGGCGGTGGCCCTCGTGCCGGAACGCCTGCGCGCGGGCCTGCCCGGCCTGCGGCTGGTGGCCGGGTCCGTCGTCGGGTGCGATCCCGAGCTGCCCGGGTGGGGGCCGGTGCCCGCGATCCGGCGGGTGCTGGCACGTACGGGCGTGGGGTTGGAGCAGATCGCGACGGTGGAGATCGTGGAGGCGTTCGCGGCGCAGGTGCTGGCCGTCACCGACGCGCTGGGCCTCGACCCGCTGGGCGCCGACGACGGGCGCGTCTGCCCCGGCGGCGGGGCGCTGGCGCTGGGGCACCCGTGGGGGGCGACCGGGGCGGTCGTGGTGACCCGGCTGTTCAGCGGGCTCGTCCGTGCCGCCGCCCCGCCGGGCACGCTCGGTCTGGCGGCCGCCGCGGTCGGCGGGGGGCTCGGCGTGGCCGCGTTGTTCGAGGTGGTCTGAGGTGGCCGCCGCGATCGACTTCGCCGAGGTGCGCGTACGCTTCGGCGAGCGCGAGGTGCTGCGTTGCGTCACCGCCGCCCTGACCGAGCGCCGCGTCGGGGTGGTGGGCGCCAACGGCTCCGGCAAGAGCACGCTGGCCCGCCTGGTCAACGGCCTGGCGGTGCCGACCTCCGGCAGCGTCACCGTGCTCGGCCTCGACACCCGCCGCCACGCCGCGAAGATCCGGCGCGGCGTCGGGTTCCTGTTCACCGATCCCGACGCCCAGATCGTGATGCCGACGGTGGCCGAGGATGTGGCGTTCTCGCTGCGCCGCAAGGGCCTGGCGGCCGCGGAGACGGATCGGCGGGTACACGAGGTCCTGGAACGTTACGGCCTGGCCGGTCACGCCGACCATCCCGCCCACCACCTGTCCGGCGGCCAGAAGCAGTTGCTCGCGCTCTGCTCGATCATGGTGCTGGAGCCGGAGATCCTCGTCATGGACGAGCCGACCACGCTGCTCGACCTGCGCCACTCCCGCCAGGTCGCGGCGCTGCTGCGCGACCTGCCGCAGCAGGTGCTGGTCGTCACGCACGACCTGCCGCTGCTGGAGGACTTCGACCGGGTGCTGGTGCTCGACGAGGGCCGCGTGGTGGCCGACGGCACGCCGCGCGAGGCCATCGGCCACTACAGGAAGCTCATGGCATGAACGGCCTGACCGGCGCGTACGTCCCGCGCGCCACGCCGCTGCACCGTCTGCCCGCCGGGGCCAAGCTGGCCGGGCTCGCCGTGGCGTGCACGGTGCTGGTGCTGCTGTCCTCGCTGCTCGCGCTGGGCGTCGCCACGCTCGTCGTCGTGGCCCTGTACGCGTGGTCGCGGGTGGGCGCGGCGGCGGCGTGGGCGCAGGTGCGGCCGGTGCGCTGGTTCGCGGTGGCGCTGTTCGCCTTCCAGCTGCTGTTCGCCGGGCCGGAGACGGCCGCGATGACGGTGCTGCGCATGGTGCTGGCGGTGGCGCTGGCCGGGCTGGTGACGCTCACCACCCGCATGTCGGCCATGCTGGCGGCGCTGGAACGCTGTCTGTCGCCGGTGCGGTTCGTCGGCCTGGACCCGTTCCGGCTGTCGCTGCTGCTGTCGCTGACGGTGCGCAGCGTGCCGGTCATCGCGGCGCTGGCCGTCCGCGTCAGGGAGGCCCAGCGGGCGCGGGGTGTCGAACGCAGCCTGCGCGCGTTCGCGGTGCCGCTGGTGGTGGGCTCGTTGCGGCACGCCGACGCGCTGGGGGAGGCGCTGAGCGCCCGCGGCCTCGACGACTGATATCCCAGCCTTGACTTATATAAGCCATAGCTGAAAGACTCGGGCCGTGCACGCGTTCGACGTCCTCGGCGATCCTGTCCGGCGCCGGATCCTGGAGCTGCTGGCCGACGGTGAGCAGAGCTCGGGCGAGCTCACCGCCGTCATCCAGCACGAGTTCGGGATCTCCCAGCCGGCCGTCTCCCAGCACCTGCGGGTGCTGCGTGACCACGGCTTCGCCAGCGTGCGGGCCCAGGGCACCCGCCGGCTGTACGCCGTCGAGCCCGGCCCGCTGCAGGAGGTCGATCTCTGGCTGGAGCGCTTCCGCGGCTTCTGGAGCCAGCGCATGGACGCTCTGGCGACAGAGCTGGCCCGCGGCAAACGCGAGCGACGCATGACCCACGAGGCGAAGGAAACGTGATGGATATCGTTGACGAGCTCAACCGCGCGCACCGCGAGTTGCTCGACGGCAAGCGCAAGACCGTGGCGCTGCGGCGCCGTTACGACGCCGACATCGAGGACGTGTGGGACGCCTGCACCGACGCCGACCGGCTGAGCCGCTGGTTCATGCCCGTCTCCGGCGACCTGCGGCAGGGCGGCACGTACCGGCTGGAGGGCAACGCGCACGGCGAGATCCTGCTGTGCGAGCCGCCGCGCCGGATCAGGGTCACCTGGCTGTTCGGCGAGAACCCCGGCTTCTCCGAGGTCGAGGTCACCCTGTCGGCCGAGGACGGCGGCACCCTGTTCGAGCTGCGCCACACCGCCGAGGTGCCGGAGGAGTTCTGGTCGCGGTACGGCCCCGGCGCGACCGGCGTGGGCTGGGACCTGGCGCTGCTCGGCCTGGCGCTGCACCTGTCGGGCGGCGAGAAGGTCGACGAGTCGACGTTCCACGAGACCGACGAGGGCCGCCGCTACATCGTCGGCAGCAGCCGGGCGTGGGGCGATGCCCACCGTGCCGCGGGCGGGCCGGCCGACGAGGTCGAGGCCGCGGTCTCCGCCGTCACCGCCTTCTACGCTCCGGAGTCCTGACATGACCCAGAAGACCGCCGCGGCACTGATGTTCCAGAACGGCGACGCCGAGGAGGCGATGACCTTCTACATGTCGCTGTTCGACGACTCCAAGGTCGTCTTCGCCGAGCGTTTCGCCGCCGGCGAGCCCGGCCCCGAGGGCACCATCAAGATGGCCTCCTTCACCCTGGCCGGCCAGGAGTACTTCTGCATGGACAGCTCCATCCGCCACGGGTTCACCTTCACGCCGTCGATCTCCCTGTTCGTCACGTGCGAGAGCGAGGAGGAGCTCACCCGCCTGTACGCGGCGCTGATGGAGGGCGGCGAGGCGTTGATGCCGCTGGACTCCTACGGATTCAGCAAGAAGTTCGGCTGGGTCCAGGACCGTTTCGGCGTCTCCTGGCAGCTCAACCTGCCCTGAGCGTCATTCGACGGGGAAGAGGATCGGGCTGAGCAGGTAGCGGGCGCGTCCCGGCGCGGGCTCGTGGCTCAGCCGGGGCGCGATGGCCCGGCGCAGCTCGCCGATCAGCTCCTCCAGCTCCTCGCGGCTGAGCCAGACGGCGTGCTGGCGGAAGCCCACGAGGTCGGCGGCCGGGTCCGCGCCCTCGTGGCCGAGATAGGCGTCGAACTCGGCGATGAGGGCGGCCATCGCCACCGCGAAAGCACGCCGGTGGTCGTCGGCCGTCATCCTCTCGAAGGCGTCCATGCCGATCGAGGCGTGTTCGCCGCGCAGCCGGTAGTGCCGCTCCACGGCGCCGCGCACCCGGCGCTCCTCGGCCACCTCCAGGACGCCGCCCGCGGCCAGCAGGTCGATGTGCCGGTAGACGGTGGCCTTGGAGACGCCGGGCAGGCGCTCGCAGAGCTCGGACGTGGTCAGGGTGCGTCCGCCGCGCAGGGCGTGCACGATGCGCAGCCGTACGGGCTGGCCGAGAAGCTCCAAGGGATCCACGCCACTACGATCTCATACCGTGCTACCTTTCTCATAAATCGAGAAAGGTTATGCCGTGACGGTATCCGATCCGGGCCGGCGCGCCCGGGCAGTGGTTGAGCTGCTGCGCCAAGGCCGCTTCGGCGAGGTCGAGGAGCTGTTCGCACCGGCCCTGCGCGCGCTGGTGCCCACAGGCGGCTTGGGCGCCGCGTGGCTCGCCGGTACGGGCGGCAACGGCGCCGTCCGCGCGATCGGGGAGGCGCGGTGCGACCCGGACGGACCGGTCCGGGTGCCGATGACGTTCGAACGCGGCCTGCTCACCGCGGTGGTGTCGTTCGACGATGCCGGGCTGCTCGACGGCCTGCGCGTCGACGACCCGTCCGCCCCCGTGTGGACGCCGCCGCCGTACGCCCGCCCGGAGGCGTTCGACGAGCACGCGGTCACCATCGGATCGGGCGACCTGGCCGTGCCGGGGACGCTGACGGTGCCGCGCGGGCCGGGCCCGTGGCCGGGCGTGGTGCTGCTGGCCGGCGGAGGGCCGTTCGACCGCGACGGCACCACCGGGCCGAACAAGCCGCTCAAGGACCTGGCGTGGGGCCTGGCCGGGCGCGGCGTGGCGGTCCTGCGCTTCGACAAGGTGACCTGCGCCCACCCGTCCCGGGTCCCGGCCACCATGACGGACGAGTACGTCCCCCACGCGGTCGCCGCCGTACGCCTGCTGCGCGAGCGCGCCGACGTCGACCGCGTCTTCGTCGCCGGTCACAGCATGGGCGGCAAGGTGAGCCCGCGGGTGGCGGCGGCCGAGCCGTCCGTCGCCGGGCTGGTGCTCCTGGCGGGCGACGCCGAGCCGATGCACCGGGCCGCCGTCCGCGTCGTGCGCCACCTGGCCGCGTCCGACCCGGGCGCACAGGCCGCCGTCGAGACGTTCGAACGGCAGGCCGCGGCGGTCGAGGATCCAGGCCTTTCCGCGGACACCCCGGCCGCCGAGCTGCCGTTCGGCCTGCCCGGCTGCTACTGGCTCGACCTGCGCGGCTACGACCCCGTGGCGACCGCGGCGGCGCTGGACAAGCCGATGCTCATCCTGCAGGGCGGCCGCGACTACCAGGTGACCGTGGCCGACGATCTCGCCCGCTGGCGGGCGGGGCTGGCGCACCGGGCGGACGTCACCTTCCGCGTCCACGACGCCGACGACCACCTCTTCTTCCCCGGCGCCGGCCCCGTGACGCCCGCCGACTACACACGGCCGCAACACGTCGACCCGGAGGTGGTCAGCGACATCGCGATCTGGCTGGAGCGCGCACGCTAGTCAGGGCTCCCGCCCGCCGCCGCGCGTACCGCGGCGGCGATCCGGTCGACGTCGCCGCGTTCGCCGGCCGGCAGGGGCGCCCCCACCGACCGCCTGAGCGCGGCGGCCTCACCCAGCAGGGCGGCGGCCTCCTCGTACGCGCCCTCGGCCGCCGCGACGCCGGCCAGCCCCTCCTGGGCCAGGGCGATCGCGCGTGGATCACCCGACTCGCGGGCCGCGGCGAGCCCCTCCAGGTGCAGTGACCTGGCCGTGCTGGTGTCGCCGCGCTGCTCGGCGATGAAGCCGAGCTCGGCCAGCAGCAGCGTCACCCCGTAGAAGGGCACGCCGTAGTCGGCTTCCAGACGGCGGTTCCAGGCCAGCGACTGCTGGAAGAGCCGCTCCGCCGCGTCGAGGTCGCCCGCGCGGCGGGCCACGAGGCCGAGACCGACCCGGGCGAACTCCTCGGCGAAGCTGTTGGACTGCTCGGCGGCCAGCCGCAGCCCTCTCTCGTGGAGCTCGCGGGATCCGTCCAGATCCCCGGTCAGCAGGGCGAGCCGGCCGAGGCTGGACAGGCGGTAGGACGCGTCGGCCCACAGCCTCAGGTCCTCGGCGCTGCGCAGGCCCTCGCGGTGCAGCCGGGCGGCCCGCTCGTAGTCACCGGTGATCTCGGCGAGGTAGCCGAGCATGTCCGAGGCCTGCAGCCGTCCCCAGCCGTCGCCCAGGTCGTCGAAGATCTTCAGGCTCTCGGTGCCGGACCGCTCGGCGAGGGCATGGTCACCCTGGAACATCGCCTGCTTGGCGCGGCCCGCGAGCGCCGCCGCCTCACCCCACCGGTCGCCGTCTGCGCGAAACCCGGCCAGCGCCTCCGTCAGCAGGCCCGCCGCGGTGGCGGCGTCGCCGAAGCTCAGGTGCGCCAGTGCCAGGAACCAGCGCGAGCGCGAGTCACGGGCGTCCAGCCCCCGCGCCGCGGTACGGCTGCGTTCCAGCAGGTCGGTGCCGTCGCCGGTCAGCATCGCGAACCCGGCCTCCCAGGCTCGCGCCCTCGGGGACCGCGCTCCGGGCAGGGCCATGGCGGCGGCGAAGGAGGCGCGGCCCTCCCGATGCCTGCCGCGCAGATACCAGTACCACGCCAGGGCCTCGACCAGGCGCAGAGCCAGTGCGCGGTCGGTGGTGTGCTCCAGCGCGGCCCGCAGGTTGGGCGCCTCGGTGTCGAGGCGGTCCAGCCACCGGCGTTGGGCGGGACCGTGGAGATGGGGCCGGGCCTGTTCGGCGAGTTCGGTGTAGTGGAGGTCGCGGCGTTGGAAGGCGGGGTCGTCGTGGGGGAGCCGTTCGAGGCAGTAGGCGGCGATCGACTCCAGCAGCCGGTAGCGGGATCCACCGGAGGTCTCCACCATGGACCTGGCCACCAACTGGTCGAGCAGATGGGCGACATCGAGCCCGGGACCCGCGCACACCGCCTCGGTCGCCTCCAGCGTGCAGCCTCCCGGGTGGACCGCCAGCCGGAGCAGGATCAGCCGCTGCTGCTCAGTGAGCTGATCCCAGCTCCAGTCGATCACCGCGCGCAGGGTCTGCTGGCGGGCCGGTCGTCCTCGGCCCGAGACGGCGAGCAGGTGGAAGCGGTCGTCCAGCCGATCCGCCACAGTGCGGACACCCAGGGCGCGTACCCGGGCGGCGGCCAGCTCCAGCGCCAGCGGCAGGCCGTCCAGCCTCCTGCAGATCGCCGCCACCGCGGGCGCGCTCGCCTCGTCCAGCACGAACCCGGGTGCGGCGGCGGCCGCACGGGCCACGAACAGCCGTACGGAGGCGGCTTCCCGCGGGTCCGCGCCGGGCGCCGGAAGGCCGAGCGGCGGCACCACGTACAGCGTCTCGCCGGGGATCGCCAGCGACTCCTGGCCGGTCGTCAGCACCCGCAGCTCCGGGGCGGCCCCCAGGAGCAGGTCCACCAGCTCGGCGACCTGTTCGATCACGTGCTCGCAGTTGTCCAGGACGAGCAGCAGCCGCCGGCCGCGCAGGGCGTCGGCCAGCCGGTCCGCCAGGCCGGCCGGTCGCACGCCGGGACGCGAACCCGTCGCCGTGTCGTCGCGGACGCCCAGCTCGGCGGCCACCACCTCGGCCACGGTCGCCGTCGCACCCGAGGCCCCTGCCAGCTCGACCAGCCACACGCCGTCGGGGAAGTCGCCGGCGGCGAGGTCGGCGACCGCCAGGGCGAGCCGGGTCTTGCCGACACCGCCCGGGCCCGTCAGCGTGACCAGACGCGCGGAGGCGAGCAGGGCGCCGACCTCGGCCACCGCCTGTTCACGGCCGATCAGCCCGGTGAGCGGCGCGGGGAGGTTCGTCGGCGGGCGCGGAGGCGCGAGCGAGGGATCCTGACGCACCATCGCGTGGTGGAGGGCGGCCAGTTCCGGGCCGGGGTCGAGGCCCAGCTCGTCGGCGAGCAGGCGCCGCAGCTCGTCGTAGCCGGCCAGCGCCTCCGCCTGCCGTCCCGACCGGTAGAGCGCGCGCAGGTGGGCGGCGCGCAGGCGTTCGCGCAGCGGGTGGGCGGCCACCAGCTCGCCCAGCTCGTCGGCCAGCCGGCCGTGCTCGCCGAGTTCCAGCCGTACTTCCGCCTGTTCCTCCAGCGCGGTCAGGCGCTGCTCCTCCAGACGGGTGGCGGCGGTGCGGACGAACCCCTCGTCGCGGAAGTCGGCGTAGGCGGGACCGCGCCACAGCGCCAGCGCGTCCGACAGCAGCGCGGCCTTCGCCCGGAGATCAGCGGTGGCCCGGGCCCGGTCGAGCAGCGCGGCGAAGCGGGCGGCGTCCACGTCGGTGGCACGCAGGACGTAGCCGGCCGCCTCGAAGGCCACCAGTCGGCCGTCCCCCAGGGCGCGGCGCAGCTGGGACACCTTGGTCTGCAGCGTGTTGACGGGGTTGCCCGGCGGGTCGTCCCCCCACAGGTCCTCGGCCAGGCGGTCGGCGGAGACCGGCCCCCCGTCGTGGGCCAGCAGGTCGGCGAGAAGTGCCCGGACCTTCACCTCGGGGACCCGCACGGGGCGCCCGTCGCCGGTCCACACCGCAAGAGGGCCGAGTACGCCGAATCGCATCAGGTCACGGTACCCCCAGCGAACCCCCAGCCGATCGTGCGCGCCCCTGCCCAGAGTGGAGCCCGAACCACACGAGTGAGGAGCACACCATGATCGTGAACCGTGAGATCCACCTGGCGGCCCGCCCCGTCGGCGAGCCGCGCCCGGAGCACTTCCGGCTGGTCTCCACCGCGCTGCCCGAGCCGGCCGAGGGCCAGGTCGTGGTCCGCAACATCTGGATGTCGGTCGATCCCTACATGCGTGAGCGGATGGACGACGCCGAGTCCTACCTACCGCCGTTCGAGCTCGGCGCGCCGATGGACGGCTCTGCGATCGGCGAGGTGGTGGCCTCGCGCTCGGCGGACGTCCCGGTGGGTGCGACCGTCGTGCATTTCCTGGGCTGGCGTGAGTACGCCGCGGTGGACGCCGCGGCCGTGACCGTCGCCGACCTCGCCCTGGCCCCTGCCGAGGCGTGGCTGGGGCCGCTGGGCACCACCGGGCTGACCGCGTACGCGGCCCTGACCCAGGTGGCCCCCGTACGGGAGGGCGACGTGGTCTTCGTCTCGGCGGCGGCCGGGGCGGTGGGCAGCGTCGCCGGGCAGCTCGCCCGCAAGCTCGGCGCCTCCCGCGTGATCGGCTCCGCCGGCGGGACGCTCAAGACCAAGAAGATCGTGACGGACTTCGGCTACGACGCCGCGATCGACCACCGTGCCGGTTCGGTCGCCGGGCAGCTGGCCGAGGCCGCCCCCGCCGGCATCGACGTCTACGTCGACCACGTCGGCGGCGACCACCTGGTGGCGGCCATCGACGCGCTGCGTCCCGGCGGCAGGATCGCGATGGTGGGCGCGATCAGCTCCTACAACGCCACCGAGCCGGTTCCCGGCCCGAGCAACCTGTTCGCCTTGGCCGCCAAGGACGCCACCCTGCGGGGCATGCTGATCAACTCCTACTTCCACCTGTTCCCGGAGTGGATCGGCAAGGCGGCCGGCTGGCTGGCCGACGGCTCGCTGCGCACCGAGGTGACCGTGGCCGAGAGCATCGAACGGGCGCCCGCGGCCTTCCTGGACATGATGCGCGGTGGCAACGTGGGCAAGATGCTGGTGAAGCTCTGACCCGCGGTCAAGGGGATTCCCCGCCGGTCGCCAGCGCGTCGCCGGTCCTGGTGCGCCAGTACAGCACCGAGCGGCCGGAACGGCGGCGGCGGATCAGACCGGCGTCGAGAAGGATCTTCAGGTGCCGTCCCACGGAGCCCAGGCCCTGGCCGGTCAGGGCGACCAGCTGGGTGGTGCTCTTGGGGGTGTCGAGCACGACGAGGACGTTCGCGCGGGCGGGGCCGAGCAGCCGGGACAATGCGGCCGGTGCCTGCCGTTCGGCGACGAGCTGGCCCGCGCACGGGTAGATGACCGCGTACCGGTCCGGCAGCCGCCAGGCCACCCACGCCCTGCTCGGCACGACGGGGACGAACACCAGCTCGGCCCCGGTCAGCTCGCGCGGCGGCCGGTCGTGGGCGTTGATCCGCAGCCGGCCGTCGCCCAGCCAGCGCATCCCCGGCCGCAGGTCGGTCAGCGCCGCCGCCCAGCCGCCCTGGCTCAGCCGCTCGGTCCTGGCCACGATGTCGGCCTCGATGATCCGGCGCCTGCGCGGCCAGTCCGGCAGCACGGCCTCCCGCCACACCCACTCCACCAGGGCGGCCGTCCGTACGGGCAGGTCGTCGCGGTCGAGCGCGGCCGGCAGCGGCCCGCCGAGCGCGACCGCGAGGTCCGCCCGAGCGACGTCGGCCGGGGTGTCGCGGATGACCCGCAGCTCGTCCTCGAACGTCCGCTCCGGCCCGCCGGACGGCGGGGGAGTGAGGAAGTCGGCGATCCAGTGGCGGCCCAGCGCGCCCCGGACGAGCAGCGCGGTGACCGGGTCGGCGGCCAGCAGGTCGCGGAAGGCGGGCCGGTGGGCGTCGAGCCAGGCCCGTTCGCCCGGGTGCGCGGGCGAGCCCGTGGCCAGCAGGATCAGGCCGGCGATGGTCTCCGACAACGGTGAGACGGTGAACCGGCCGCGCGCGAGCGTGTCGGCGCTGACCTGCCAGTAGCCCATGTTTCGCTCCCCCGCGAAACTCTAACAGCGCCGATCCGCGCTGGAATAGGACTCCCTCATGCGTACGTATGGGGATCTTTTCCGGGTGCGGGAGTTCGCGGCGCTGTTCGCCGCCTCCGCCGGGCAGACGGCGGCTTCGACGGTGAGCGGGCTGGCCCTCGGCACGCTCGTCTACGCCGAGACCGCCTCGCCGCTGCTGTCGGCGCTGAGCATGTTCGGCCCCTCGCTGGCCCAGGTGGTGGGGGCGACGGCGCTGCTGTCGGCGGCCGACCGGCTGCCGCCGCGGGCGGCGATGAGCGGCCTGGCGGCGGCGTTCGCGGTGGGAACGGCGGCGCTGGCGATCCCCGGCCTGCCGGTGGGCGCGGTCTTCGCCCTGCTGTTCGTGCTCGGCGTGCTGGCCTCGCTGGGCGGCGGCGTGCGCTACGGGCTGCTCACCGACGTCCTGCCGCGCGAGGCGTACCTGCTCGGCCGTTCGGTGCTCAACATGTCGACCGGCCTGCTGCAGATCGCCGGGTACGCGGCCGGCGGTCTGCTGGTGAGCGCGCTGTCGCCGCGCGGCACGTTGCTCGCCGCCGCCGCGCTGTACCTGCTGGACGCGCTGGTGGCGCGGTTCGGGCTGGCCCGCCGCCCGGCCCGCGCGAGCGGGCGCCCGTCGGTCGCGGCGACGTGGCGCGGCAACCGGCGGCTGTGGTCGTCGGCGCCCCGCCGCTACGTCTACCTGGCGCTGTGGGTGCCCAACGGTCTGATCGTCGGCTGTGAGGCGCTGTTCGTCCCGTACGCCCCCGTGCACGCCGGCGCCCTGTTCGCGCTGGCAGCCCTCGGCATGCTGGCCGGGGACCTGCTGATCGGCCGGTTCACGCCGCAGCGGTGGCGCGAACGGCTGGCCGCGCCACTACGGCTGCTGCTGGCCGTGCCGTACCTGGTGTTCGTGCTGGATCCGGCCCTGCCGGTGGCCGCGGCGGCGATCGTGCTCGCCTCGGTCGGTTACGCGGCCAGCCTGCTGCTGCAGGAACGGCTGGTCGCCCTCACCCCGGACGAGCTGCGCGGGCACGCGCTCGGCCTGCACTCCTCCGGGATGATGACCATGCAGGGCGTCGGAGCGGCCCTGGCGGGCGCCGTCGCCCAGCACACCTCGCCCGCGACGGCGATGGCCGTCATGGCCGCCGCGTCGGCCGCGGTCACGCTCGTCCTGGCCCCCGGCCTGCGGCCGCCGCGGTCACCCGGCCTGTCGGGGGGGCGTCCAGCTGGGGCTGTCCGGCCGGAATTGACACGATAAGTCTCCGCCCCCTACGACAGATCGAAGGGGGCGGGGGAGTGACCCTCCCAGATCCGGCGGGAGGCCTGTTCGGGGTAGGGCAGAGTCTCCGACTCGGCGTCCAGGAGGCGGGTGAGCTGCTGGTCGGGTCGGTACGCGGCCCATCCCGCGTCGCCGGTGGTGACGAAGCGGATCCATGCCTCCCTGAGTTCGTGGGAGAGCGCGACCGCCTCGGGGGGTGGCTCGTCGCCGATGAGCTGCGCGCCGACGGGGCTGTCCAGCGTGCCGAACGCCAGCGGGACGTCGAGGCTGTGGCAGGCGCCCAGGGCGCCGCCGAGCACGGGGGCGGTCCAGCGCAGCTCGAACAGGTACGAGGTGCCGCCGGCTGCGGCGTTCGCCTCGGCCAGCTTCTGCGACGGCATGCGGAAGAGGGCGTCGGAGTACACCGTCTCCACCAGTTCCTCCGGGCCGGCCTGCGGAAACGCGGCACGGTACCCCTCCGCGCCGTGCGGCTGCGGGGCGAGCAGCTCCAGGGCCGCACGGGCGTCCTGCTCGGTGAAGGTGCCCTGCCGTCCGCTCATGACGCTGAACAGCCGGAATTCGTCCCGGGTGTGGCCGACGAGCAGCTCCGTCCCGCTCGCGCGCGCGCCGGTCAGCGCGGCCCAGGGCGTTTCCGGGAGGACCTCGCCGTCGACGACGGGGCACAGCGCGGTGCCGGTCTCCGTGAGCCGTCCCCAGCTCTCCCGGTGCGCGTGGAGGCCGGCGTTGAACGAGGTGAGCTCGGCGGCCAGGTGCCATGGGTCGATGTCGCGCAGGGCCTCGGCGGTGGGGGCCGCCGCGCCGAGCCGGTCCGCGAACGCGGCGGTGACCTGCCGTGCCAGCGCGGGGGTGCTGTGCAGCCCCGGCACCGAATGGGCGATGGCCCGCCGGAACAGGCCGCGCGCCGGCTTCATCGTCAGCAGGGCGGCGACCGACCCTGCCCCGGCAGACACCCCGGCCACGGTGACCCGGCCGGGGTCGCCTCCGAAGGCGGCGATGTTGCGCTGCACCCACTCCAGCGCCGCGATCTGGTCGAGGAACCCGCGGTTGGGCGGCGCGTCGTCGAGGAACGCGAAACCCTCCGCGCCCACGCGGCAGTTGATGGTCACCACGACGAGTCCCGCCTCGGCCAGCGCCGCCGGGTCGAACATCGGGTCGCTCGACGCCGCCGAGATGTACCCGCCTACGGGGATCCACACCAGCACCGGCAGTCCTGCCGCGCCGGGATCCGGAGTGCCGACGTTGAGCGTCAGCCAGTCGGTGCCCTGCGGGGGCACGTCGATCGGCAGGGACAGCGGCACCACGGGGCCGAACTCCGCCGCCTGCCTCGTCCCCTCCCAGCGGTGCGGCGGGGCGGGCGCGGCGAAGCGGAGCGCTCCGACCGGGGGCTGGGCGTAGGGAATGCCGCGGAACACCGCGTGCCCCTGCCGCCGGCGCCCCTGCACCACACCTTCCGTGGTCCTTACCCTCGGCTGTTCGAGCATGACGCTTCCTTCTTCGCGTGGACACCAGGGTTGTAGGTCAAATGTATTATGTCATCTGTATGGAAAAAGGCTCCAGGGTGCGAAGGAGTGGCCGGCGATGCCGAAACAGGTGGATCACCGCGGACGCCGCGAAACGATCGCCCGCGCGCTGTGGCGGGTGGTGGAACAGCGCGGCGTCACGCAGCTGACGATGCGCGTGGTGGCGCAGGAGGCGGGCATCTCCCTCGGGCAGCTGCAGCACTATTTCGCCTCCCGGGCCGCCATGCTCTCCTTCGCCATGGACTTCGCGTCCGAGCAGACCTCGCTGCGCGTCAGCCAGGGCCTCGAGAAGCTCGGTGACCGTCCGCACCCCCGTGACGTCCTGCGACTGACGCTCGCGGAACTGCTCCCCCTGCATGCCGACGCCCGCGCGACCAGCCGGATGAGCGCCGCCTACGTCCTGGAGGCGCTGCACGACGAGGCCATCCACGAGCAGGCGCGCCGCGGCCTCGTCCGAGGACGGGCCCTCATCGAGCAGTTGATCCGCCAGGCGGTCGCCGACGGCCTCATCGACTCTGACCGCGACCCGGCGACCGAGACCAACCTGCTCCTCGCCCTCACCGGCTTCACGCCGCTGATCGAACTGGACGTGATCGCGTCCCAGGACGCGCTCACCGCGATCGATCTGCATCTGGACAGGCTGTTCAGCGGGAACGATCGGAGCGCGTGACCTGCGCCCGCGCGCGGGAACAGGCCCTCGGCGACGACCACGCCGGTGTCCGCCGTGATGAGCCGCAAGGAGGGCGCCGTGCCCTGCCAGGGCCGGGCGGTACGTGGGCAATGGCGGTGCGCGCCGAAGCCCTGGCTTCGTTCGGGAATCGTGAAAGCGCGTTCACGGGCGCGCGATAGGTTGCCTGCCATGACTGAACTAGGGTCCGTCACCTGGCCGCCTGCCCCGATCAAGACCGAGCGGCTCGTGCTTCGCGCGTCCGAGGCCCGGGACCGTGCGGCGTTCGTCGAGCTGCTGGCGTCTCCGGAGGTGCACACCTACCTCGGCGGCCCCCGCCCGCGTGACGAGGTTGAGCGCGAGATGCCCGAGGTGCCCGAGCGGTGGCCCGGGAGTTTCGTCGTCGATCTCGACGGGGCGATGATCGGCCAGATCCTGCTCAGGAGAGCAACGGGGCACCGTCGCCCGGCTGCCGCGGGGAAGGTCGATCTCGGTTACCTGTTCCTGCCACGGGCGTGGGGTTTCGGGTACGCCGCCGAGGCATGCGCGGCGGCACTCGACTGGTTCGACGGCGTGCTTCCCGGCGAGCCGGTGGTGCTCACCACCCAGACCGCCAACGTCGGCTCGATGCGCCTCGCGGCGAAGCTGGGGTTCACCGAGGTGGAGCGGTTCCAGGCCTGGGACGCCGAGCAGTGGCTCGGCCTGCGGTCCCCGGTCACGCCGTCCGCTTGATCGCGGGGGAGGAATGGCCACACCACCCCCCCGGATCCGGCCCCCTGCGTGCCGGCCGTCCGCCCCGTCGTCTCGGTGCCTCCTGACGCGGGACTCCTGGACGTGTGATGGCATGACCACATGGAATTGCGGGAACTGCGCGCGTTCGTCGTGGTGGCGGAGGAAGGCGGCATGTCGGCGGCGGCGCGGCGGCTGCACATCAGCCAGCCGGCCCTGTCGCAGACGGTCAACGCGCTCGAACGCCAGCTCGGCGTCAAACTGCTGGTGCGCAGCAGCACGGGCGTGAGCCCCACCGAGGCCGGAACAACGCTGGTCGGCGAGGCCCGGGCGCTGCTGGCCCGGCACGACCACTTGTTGCGCACGATGGGCCGCTACTCCGGCGAGGCCGGCGGGGTGCTACGGCTGGGCATCCCGCTGGAGCTGCCGTCCGACCTGCTCGGCCCGCCGCTGGAGCGGCTGGCCCTGGCCTGCCCCGAGACGCGCGTGCAGGCCCTGCACCTGTCGACGGCCGCGCAGCAGGCGGCGCTGCAGGCGGGCGAGCTCGACGTGGCCCTGCTCCGCGAGCGTCCGCCGGGCCGCGAGTTCGACGCGATGCTCGTGGTCAGGGAACGCCTGGGCGTGCTGCTGTCCGCCGACCAGGCCGCCGAGCTGCGCGGCCCCGACGGCATCCACCTGGAGGCGCTGGCCGGTCTGACGTGGGTGTCCTTCCCGCGCTCCGGCAGCCCCGCCTGGTTCGACGAGCTGACCGCCATCCTGCGCAGCCACGGCCTCGACCTGGGGCCGCCCGCTCCCGAGGGTCAGGCGCTGATCGCCGAGGTGAAGCTGGCGGCCGTCAGCGCCGGGCAGTCCTTCGCCCTGGCGCCGCCGCACTGGTCGCAGCCGCTGCCGGAGAACGTCGCCTGGTCGCCGCTGGTCGGCCATCCGCTGGTGCGCCGTACGTGGGCGGTGTGGCCGGCCGCTTCCCGCCGTCGCGCCGTGGCCGTGTTCGTCAGCGGGTTCGCCGATCCGGGCGCCGCCTGAGCAGCGCTTATGGCGTCCATAACCAGATGTGATGGGTAGGGAGGAAGGACCGGGGGCCGGTCGTGGCTGACATGCCGTACGACATTCCCGGCTGCACTGACAGACCTGGAGATTCCATGAGCACCACCATCAACGCCGACGTTCTCGTGGTCGGCTTCGGCAAGGGCGGCAAGACCGTGGCCGCCCAGCTCGGCAAACTGGGCAGGAACGTCGTCCTCGTCGAGCAGTCCGACCAGATGTACGGCGGCACCTGCCCCAACGTGGGCTGCGTGCCCACCAAGGCACTCGTCCACCACTCCCGCAAGCGGCGCCCGGAGGACTCGCCGCGGGAGTGGTACGCCCGCTCCGTCGGCGAGGTGCACGCGCTGACGTCGATGTTCCGTGCGGGCAACCGCGACGCGATGCAGTCCGCCGAGACGATCACCCTGCTCACCGGCCGCGCCCGCTTCACCGACCCGCACACCGTCGAGGTCGCCCAGGGCGCCGACCGTGCCACGGTCACCGCGGACACCATCGTCATCAACACCGGCTCCGAGCCGATCGTCCCCGACATCGCGGGCCTGCGCGACAGCAAGCGCCTGGTCACCAGCACCGACCTGATCCACAGCACCGACCTGCCGGACCGGCTGGTGATCATCGGGGGCGGCTTCCTCGGCCTGGAGTTCGCCTCCATCTACGGGCAGTTCGGCTCCCAGGTCACGGTGCTGGAGGCCGCGCCGGAGATCCTCGGCCGGCTCGACGACGACGTGGCCAAGGTCGCGCTCGACATCATGCGGGGTGAGGGCGTCGAGTTCGTCACGAGCGCCGCCGTCACCGAGGTCCGCGACGGCGTGGCCCAGACCGACGTCGTCTACGAGCGCGGCGGGCGGCGCCACAGCGTGGCGGCCGACGCCGTCCTCGCGGCGGTCGGCCGCAGGCCGGTCACCCAGGGGCTCGACCTGGACGCCGCGGGCGTGCGCACGAACCAGCGCGGCGGCATCGAGGTGGACGAGCACCTGAGGACGAGCCAGCCGCACATCTTCGCGCTCGGCGACGTCAACGGCGGCCCGCAGTTCACCTACATCTCGCTGGACGACAGCCGGATCGTGCTCGACCACCTGGTCGGCGAGGGACGACGGTCGCGGGCGGACCGGGTGGCCATCCCGGCGACGCTGTTCGTGACGCCGCCGCTGGCCACGGTCGGGCTGACCGAGCGGGAGGCGCGCGCGGCCGGCCACCGCGTCAGGATCGCCAGGCAGCCGGTGGCCGACATCGTCGCGATGCCGCGGGCGTACGTGGTGGAGGAGACGCGCGGCCTGATGAAGTTCGTCATCGACGCCGAGACCGACGAGATCCTCGGCGCCGCGCTGCTCAGCGTCGACGCCCAGGAGATCATCAACACGATCGCGCTGGCCATGCGCCACCACGTGACCGCCGCCGAGCTGCGGGACGCGGTCTACACGCATCCCAGCTCGACGGAGGCGCTCAACGACGTGCTGGCCATGAACGAGGGCGGTGACCAGCGCCCCGGCGCGTGCTGAGCACGCCTGCCGGGCGCCGGCGGCGCACGTGGGGTCAGCCCATGAGCGCCGCCGGGTCGCGTTCGGGCGGGCCCGCCGGCCACCATTCATCGCCGCGCCGGGCGAACGGGTACCAGCGGCCGTCGCGGCCGTAACGCAACTGCCGGTCGCCGAGGGTCCAGCGGTTGCGCCAGGCACGGATCGCGGGCGGGCCGGCGCCCTCCCATCCGGCCTCCAGCCGCGCCTGCGCCCTCGCCAATTCGCGCGAGGGCGGGGTCCAGGAGGTCTCGAGCGTGTCGAGGCCGTCCGCGCCGCCGTACCGCCAGATCTCGACGGCGGCGGCGCCGACTCCGGCGTCCAGGCCGTGGTCGGCGGCCAGGCGGACGTGGTCCTGGTGTGGCGTCAGGTCGGGCAGCCGCCCGCGCAGGAGCAGCTCGCGCGCCCGGGCGGCGGCCGAGGCGGCCAGCGCCGCCAGCGCGGCCACGTCCACGCCGGGGCCCGGCTCCAGGGCGGGCGCGGTGAAGACCACCTCGAACGGCGGCGGCTGCGGCAGCGGCGGCACGCCCGCCGCGAACGCCTCGGCGGCCGGCACCCCGCGCGGCGCCCCGGCCGCTCCAGCGCGAGGGGTGTCGCGCCGCTGCAGCGCCTCGATCAGCTCGCGCTCGCCCCGCCCGCGCATCAGCAGCAGCACGAACGGGTCGGCGTCCAGCAGCCAGGACACCTGGTAGCACAGCGCGGCGGCGTGCACGCACGGGTGGCCCCAGTCGGGGCAGGAGCATTCGGGCGTCAGGTCGCCCACGCACGGCAGCAGCGGCACGGCGGCGGCGTCCGCGTCGGCGACCAGCTCGTGCGGCATGTCGCGGTCGAGCAGTGCGGCGATGTGGCCGGCCTTGGCGGCGACCTGGTCGAGGAAGCGTTCCCATTCCGCGTCGCCGAGCTGTTCGACGGCGACGACGGTGTCGTACTCGTCCTCGGCGACGGCGGCGATGCGGCCGGGGCTGACGGTGATGGGGCTGAGCCGCCCGGTCTTGGCGTACGCGCGTCCGCGGCGCAGCAGAGTCTGGTCGAGCGAGGTGTCCTCCATGGCCTTGATCCAGGCGCGTCCCCACCAGGTGGTGGTGAAGCGGGCGCCGGCGCGTTGCGGGGGGAAGGCGGCGAAGCCGCGGGGATCCGTCATCGGAGCTCCACGAGGGCGGCGAGTTCGGCGTCGGTCAGTTCGGTGAGCGCGGCCTCGCCGGAGGCGAGCACGGCGTCGGCGAGCGAGCGTTTGGCGGCGAGCATCTGGGCGATGCGGTCTTCGATCGTGCCTTCGGCGATCAGGCGGTGCACCTGGACGGGGCGGCTCTGGCCGATGCGGTGGGCACGGTCGGTGGCCTGGTCCTCGACGGCGGGGTTCCACCAGCGGTCGTAGTGGATGACGTGGTCGGCGCGGGTGAGGTTGAGCCCGGTGCCGGCGGCCTTGAGCGACAGCAGGAACACCGGGACGTGACCGTCCTGGAAGTGCTGGACCAGCTCCTCGCGGCGGGCGACCGGGGTGCCGCCGTGCAGGAGCTGGGTGGCCACGCCGCGGCCGGTCAGGTGGCGTTCGATGAGGCGGGCCATGGCGACGTACTGGGTGAAGACCAGGACGGCGCCGTCCTCGGCGACGATCGTGTCGACGAGCTCGTCGAGCAGCTCCAGCTTGCCGGAGCGACCGGCCAGGCGCGGCCCGCTCTCGTGCAGGTACTGGGCGGGGTGGTTGCAGATCTGTTTGAGCGCGGTGAGCAGCTTGACGATGAGGCCGCGCCTGGCGATGCCGGAGGCGGCGGCGATCTGGGTCATGCTCTCGCGGACGACGGCCTCGTACAGGCCGGCCTGCTCGGCGGTGAGCGCGACGGGGCGGTCGGTCTCGGTCTTGGCGGGCAGCTCGGGGGCGATGCCGGGGTCGCTCTTGCGGCGGCGCAGCAGGAACGGCCCGACCAGGCGGGCCAGCCGTTCGGCGGTCTCGGTGTCGCCGCCTTCGATGTGGCTGGCCCACCGTGCCCGGAACCTGGTCAGCGGGCCGAGCAGACCCGGGGTGGTCCAGTCGAGGATGGCCCACAGCTCCGACAGGTTGTTCTCCACGGGGGTGCCGGTCAAAGCGACGCGGGCGGCGGCGGGAATCTCGCGCAGGGCCTTGGCGGTGCCGGAGGCGGGGTTCTTGACGTGCTGCGCCTCGTCGGCCACCAGCAGTCCCCAGGCGTGGTCGGCCAGGCGGGGGGCGTCCAGGCGCATGGTGGCGTACGTGGTGAGGACGAAGCCCTCCTCGGCCAGGGTGCGGCCGGCGCCGTGGTAGCGGCGTACGGGGACGCCGGGGGCGAAGCGGGTGATCTCGCGTTCCCAGTTGCCCAGCAGCGAGGCGGGGCACACCACCAGCGTCGGCCCGGCGCCGGAGCGGTGCAGGTGGAGGGCGATGAGCGTGATCGTCTTGCCCAGGCCCATGTCGTCGGCCAGGCAGGCGCCGAGCCCGAGCGAGGTCATCCTGGCCAGCCAGCGCAGCCCGGCCAGCTGGTAGTCGCGCAGGGTCGCGGCCAGGCCCGCGGGCACGGCGACGTCGGCGGGCGGCTCGGCCAGGCGGCGGCGCAGGTCGTCCAGCCACGCGGAGGGCTCGACGGCGACCTGCTCGCCGTCGACCTCGGCGGTGCCGGTCAGGGCGGCGGCGAGCGCCTCGACGCCGGTCAGCGGCTTGAGCTCGCGTTCGCGGGCCTTGCGGGCCAGGGCGGGGTCGATGAGGACCCACTGGTCGCGCAGGCGGACGACGGGCCGGTGGGCCTCGGCGAGCCGGTCCATCTCGGCGGCGGTCAGCGGCTCGCCGCCGAGGGCGAGCCGCCAGTCGAAGCTGGTCAGGTGCCGGCCGCCGAGGAACGACGGCAGGTCGGAGGGGGCAGGGTCGCGTTCGCCGACGACGGCCCGGGCGCTGAGCCCCCGTACGAGGGAGCGGGGCCAGTGGACGTCGACGCCGGCGGCGGCCAGCCGGTCGGCCGCGCCCGAGAGCAACTCGCCGAGGTCGTCGTCGCTGAGCGCCAGCTCGTCGGGCACGGCGGCGTCCAGCAGCCGTGCCAGCCGGGGCCAGACGCGGGCGGCGCGGCGGACGGCGAGGGTGGCCTCGATGCGGGCACGCGGCCCGAACCCGGCGGCGCGGCCGTGCCACAGGTCGGCGGCGTCGACGACGAGCGCGGGGTCGGCGAGGCTGTGCAGCTGGGCGACGGCGCGGAACTCGGCGGCGGCCGGGTCGTCGGCCTCGATCCGCAGCGACAGCCGTACGCCGGAGTCGAGCGCCGCGGAGTTCTCCTCGGCCCAGCGGCGCAGGCGGGGCACCTTGACGGGCTCGGCGGCGGCGTACGCGCGGGCGCCGGTGGCCAGGACGGCTCCTGGCGAGCGCGGCATGGTGTCGGCCACGGCGTCGAGGAAGGCCCGTACGAGCGGCTCGGCGTCCGGCAGGCACAGCTCGCCGCCTGCCTCCTGGCGCGGGACGGCACGGGCCTCGGCGGGCATGGCGGCGGCCAGCTCGCGCACCCGGCGCAGGTCGTCGGCGTCGAGCGGGCCGGCCCGCCAGCAGTCGTGGTCGGCGGCCGACACGCCCGGCAGGATCCGGCCACGGGTGAGGAGTTGCAGTGCCACGACCGCCACCGCGCCCCAGAAGCGGGCCGCCGGGTGGGCGCGCGCGTCGGCGCGGGCTCGCGCCAGCGCCGCCACGGCCTCGCCGACCGGAACGTGCGTGGCCGCCGCCTCGCGGGTGCGCACAGGCCCGTCGCCGAACCGTTCCACGATTGTGACGAGAGATTCGCCACCAGGGTCAAGGAAGATCATCCGCCCGGTTCTGGGCGGGTCACCGGGCTCGAAGACGGCAGCGTGCCGCACCAGATCCGTCACAACAGTCACAACCGTACAGTGTACGGTACAATAGGCTGAGGTTTGCCACAGTGCGACGAGGGAAGCCAACCTCATTCCGGGCTCATCCGATCTTCCCTACCCTTTACCCATGACTGACTGGCTGGTTGGACTGATGGAGAGCCTCGGGGCACCCGGGGCGGGTCTCGCGATCGCGCTGGAGAACCTCTTCCCGCCCCTGCCGAGCGAGGTGATCCTCCCGCTGGCCGGTTTCACCGCGAGCCGAGGACAGATGGACCTCGTTGCGGTGCTGGTGTTCACGACCCTCGGCTCCGTGATCGGGGCCCTGGCCCTGTACGGCGTGGGAGCCCTGCTCGGCCGCGACCGCACGCTGGCCATCGCGGCCAAGCTGCCCCTCGTCAAGGTCGCCGACATCGAGAAGACCGAGGCGTGGTTCCAGCGCCACGGCCGCAAGACCGTCTTCTTCGGCCGGATGATCCCGATCTTCCGCAGCCTCATCTCCATCCCGGCGGGCGTCGAACGGATGCCCATCACGATCTTCACCCTGCTCACCACGGCCGGAAGCCTCATCTGGAACACCCTCTTCGTCATGGCCGGCTACTGGCTCGGCGAGGGCTGGGAGGTCGTGGAGACGTACGTCGGCATCGGCACCAACGTCGTGATCGGCATCGTCGCGCTCGCGATCGTGGCCTTCGTCGTGGTACGCCTCAGCGAGCGGCGCAAGGGCAGGCATGCGAGTCGCCGCTGACGGGCTGCGCCTGCTGGGCACGGTCACGCTCGGCGCGCTCACCGCACTGCTGGACCTGGCGTTCCTGGTGCTGACGCTGCCGTTCCTGGGCAACCCGAACGTGGGGGTGTCGGCCCGGCGGCTGGCGCGCCTGGAGGCCCGCCGCCTGCGCCTCGACCCGCGAGCGCTGGAGGCGCTGCGGCCCGGCCCGCGCGACGGCCGCGCGGCCGGCTACCTCGCCGCCCGGGTCCCGGTCGGCGTCCTGGGCGGCCTGGTGATCGCGCTGCTGGTGGCCGGAGCGGTGACCGTCGTGCGGCTGGTGGCGGCGTGGAGCAGGGGCGAGCCGTTCGACGGGATGCGCCCTTCGGCGCCGCTGGTCGCCTACTTCCTCGTGGGCGGTGTCGTGCTGCTGTTCCTCGACCTGTCGGGCGTGGTCGGCGTGCACGCCGTGGAACGCCGGCTGGCGCTGCGCCTGCTGGCCCCCGACCCCACCGAGGCGCTCGAACGCCGCATCGCCGAGCTGGCCGAGAGCCGCGCCGGCATCGTCACGGCGGTCGACTCCGAGCGGCGCCGGATCGAGCGCGACCTGCACGACGGGCTGCAGCAGCGGCTGGTGGCGCTGTCGATGCTGGTCGGCCGGGCCCGCCGGGGCCGTCCCGAGCTGCTGGAGCAGGCCCACCAGGAGGCGCAGCAGGCGCTGGCCGAGCTGCGCGAGGTGGCCTGGCGGGTCTACCCGAGCGGGCTGGACACGCTCGGCCTGGGCGAGGCGCTGGCTGGCGTGGCGGAACGCTCCAGCGTGCCCGTCACGGTCGAGTGCCGGCTGACGCGGCGCCCGCCGATGGCCGTGGAGACGGCGACGTACTTCGTGGTGAGCGAGGCGGTGACGAACGCCGCCAAGCACGCCGGCGCCTCCCGCATCACGGTCGAGGTGGCCGAGCAGGACACCGCGGTGGTCGTCCACGTGCGCGACGACGGCCGCGGCGGCGCCAGCCCGGCCGGCGGGGGACTTTCGGGGCTGGCCCGCCGGGTGGCGGCGCTGGACGGCCGCTTCGAGGTGCACAGCCCGCAGGGCGGACCGACGGCGATCACGGCGGTGCTGCCATGCGGGTGATCCTGGCCGAGGACTCCACGCTGCTGCGCGAGGGCCTGGTGCGCCTGCTGGCGGAGGAGGGCCACGAGGTGCCGGCCGCCGTCGGCGACGGGGAGACGCTGGTGGAGGCGGTCGCCGCGCACCTCCCGGACGCCGTCGTCGTGGACGTCCGGATGCCGCCTACCCACACCGACGAGGGGTTGCGGGCGGCGCTGGAGATCCGCCGCCGCTGGCCGCACGTCAAGGTGCTGGTGCTGTCGCAGTACGTCGAGAAGCGGTACGCCGCCGAGCTGATGAGTTCCGACGTCGAAGGCGTGGGCTACCTGCTGAAGGACCGCGTGGCGCAGGTGGGCGACTTCCTGGACGCGCTGGAGCGGGTGGGCGCCGGCGGGGCCGCGTTCGACCCGGAGGTGGTGCGGCAGCTGCTGGCGCGCACCACGCAGGTGGATCCGCTGGCCCGGCTGACGGTGCGCGAGCGGGAGGTGCTGGAACGGATGGCGCAGGGCCTGACCAACGCCTCGATCGCCCAGGAGCTGCACGTGTCGCAGAGCGCGGTGGAAAAGCACGTCAACTCGCTGTTCGACAAGCTCGGCCTGGCCCACGCCAGCGGCTACAGCCGCCGCGTCCTGGCCGTCCTGCGCTTCCTGGAGTCCTGACCCCTCCCAGGGGGATCCTCGCAGGATCACGTTCCAGCGGCTGACCCGCCGGCCGGACGAGGCGTCGCCGGTCTACTCGGCCAGGTGGGCCTGGAAGAAGCCGGTCAGCTTCGCCACCGCGGGGGTGACGTAGGCCTCCTTGTCATAGAGGTCGGTGTGCATCGCGCCGTCGATCCACAGCAGTTCCTTGGGGCCGGGGGCCTTCTGGAAGGCTTCCACGCTCATCCAGGAGGTCACCGCTTCGCGGCCGACGATCATGAGCAGCGGCCGCGGAGCGAGCAGCGTGAGTGCGCCGAAGGCGTCGAACGTGGCGACGCGGTCGACGCTGGACCAGGTCAGCGACTTGGCGGAGCGCGGGTGCTGGGCGCGCGGGGTGCAGTAGTACTCCCAGCCTTCGTAGACATGCGGGCCGCCGCGGCGTGCTTCCTCTCCGGTGTCCGGGAAGAGCGGGAAGGACCGGACTCCTTCGCCGCGGGCCTCGGCCGTACGCGCCGCCGCGGCCGCCTCCAGCATCCCTCGGATCACCGCGGGGTCCTGAGTGCCGTCGGCGCCGAGGCGGAACTGACGCGCGAGGTCGACCGCACTGACGGTGCCGACGGCCCTGATCCGGTGGTCGGTCGCGGCCGCGGCGAGGGCATACCCTCCGGAGGCGCAGATGCCCAGCGCCCCGATACGGTCGGGGTCGACGCCCTGCAGGGTGGCGAGGAAGGTGACCGCGGCCTTGAGGTCCTCGACCCGGTGGGCCGGGTCCTCCAGACCGCGCGGCTCGCCCTCGCTCTCGCCCTGGTAGGCGGCGTCGAACGCCAAGGTGACGAATCCCTGCTCGGCCAGGCGCCGCGCGTACAGCCCGGCGGCCTGCTCCTTCACACCGCTGCCCGGGTGACCGACCACGATCGCCGGGCGCCGCCCGATGGCTTCGCCGCCGGGGGTGTGGAGGTGGCCGGCGATCTTCAGGCCGGCGCTGAGAAAGGTGACATCGGTTCTCATGGGTGCTCACTCCAGTGAACGCGAACGGGCGGGCTTGAGAAGAGCCCGGTGGCCGCCGAACTCCGCCGGCCACGACTCCCACCGTCGCCTCGCCGGGCACGCGCTGCCAGGGAGGGCTCTGCGTATGCAGACCGGTACCAGGCACATGACCGTGGCCGGGCGGACAATGGAGTCATGGGACACCACGGCACTCCTTCCGGCGGCAACGAGCTGGGCGAATTCCTGCGCTCTCGCCGCGCCGCCCTCGACCCGCACCGGGCGGGACTGCCGGACGACGGCCGGCTGCGCCGGGTGCCGGGCCTGCGCCGGGAGGAGCTCGCCCAGATCGCGCACGTGAGCGTCGACTACGTCGTACGGCTGGAGCAGGGCCGTACCCGCAGGGTCTCCCGCCCGGTCCTCGACGCGCTCGCCGACGCGCTCCGGCTCGCCCCGGACGAGCGGGACTACCTGTTCGCCGTGGCCGACGTCACGCCCGCCGCTCCCGTACGGCAGGCCGGCCGGTCCGAGGTGGCCCCGCGGCTGCGGCAGCTGCTGGACACGATGCCGGACATCCCGGCGATGGTCCTCCACCGCCGGATGGACGTACTGGCCTGGAACCGAGGCGCCGCCGCCCTGCTGACCGACTTCGGCGCCCTGCCTCCGGCGCAGCGCAACCTGATCCGGCTGACCTTCCTCGACGACGCCTTCCGGTCCCTGTACGCGGACTGGCCACGCGCCGCGCGTGAATGCGTCGCGGTGCTGCGCATGGAGGCCGGCCGTACCCCCGACGACCCCGCTCTCAGCGCGCTGGTCGGGGAGCTCAGCGTTCGTGACCCGGACTTCCGTACGTGGTGGGCCGCCCACCAGGTACGGGGCCCGAGGCAGCTCACCAAGACCTACCGTCACCCCGTCGTCGGCGCCCTCACCCTCGACGTGCAGCAGTTCTCCGTGGACACCCACCCCGATCAGCTGCTGATCGCCTACACCGCGGAGCCCGGTTCGCTCTCCCACGAGGCGCTGCGCTTCCTGCTGCAGTGGTCCGCGACCCACGCTGTCGATCAGCGGTGCGCGGGCATCGAGGGACGGTCGTTCGATCACGTCGACGGTGAGACCAGGCCCGCCTCGTAGGCGAGGATGACCAGCTGGACCCGGTCACGCGCATCGAGCTCGCCGGTGAGGGCGTGCACCTGCTTGACCACGTCGCCGTCGTCGGCGGCGATCACGAGCGCGGCGCCCGCGGCCAGCAGCCGGTCGGTCTTGGCGCCGGCCCGCCGTCTGGGCGTTCGTGGCGCTGGCGAACCTCTCCATGATGACGATCTTCCTGTGGCACCAGGCCGCCATGATCGCAGTCACCGCGCTCGGCCTGCTCACCTGCCGGGCCCTGCCGGGCCTGCACACCGTCCCGGACGGTCCGGCCTGGTGCTCGCCCGGCTGGCCTGGCTGCCGGCGTTCACGCTGGCCCTGCTCGTGTGCCGAGCCGCCTTCCACGCCACGCGAAGCACCGATCGGGCCGGCGTTCACGCCCTGCGCCTCGTCGATGCCGAGCCGCCGGGACGGATGCCAGAAGATCGAGGGGCGCGGCCCTGGGCTAGCCGGTCGGGCGCGAGCGGGCGCGTACGTGGGCGCGCTCGCCCTGCGGGCCGAAGAGGATGAGCAGTTCGACCGGCTCGGCGCCGGCCGGCCCCATCCAGTGCGGGACCCGCGTGTCGAACTCGGCCGCCTCGCCGGGCGCGAGGGCGAGCTCCTGGTCGCCGAGGACGAGCCGTAGCCGGCCGCCCAGGACGTACAGCCACTCGTAGCCCTCGTGGCGCTGCGGATCGGGCGTCGCGGGCCCGGTCGCCCCCGGCATGATCAGTTTGTACGCCTGGGTGCCGCCGGCCCTGCGGGTCAGCCGGATGTAGGTCATGCCGTCGCGCTGGATCGGCCGCAGGTTGACGCGCGGATCGCCGGTGTACGGCGCTCCGATGAGCTCCTCCAGCGGCATGCCGTGCGCCCTGGCCAGCGGCAGGAGCAGCTCCAGGTTCGGCCGCCGCCTGCCGCTCTCCAGGCGCGACAGGGTGCTTTCTGAGATGCCGGTGGCCGCGGCCAGCTCCGCCAGGGTGCGGCCGCGGCCGCGGCGCAGCCGCCGAAGCCTGGGGCCCATGGCGGCCAGTACGGCGTCGAGGTCGTCGTCCACAGGATCACCTTGCCAAGGCGGCAAGACCTCACGCAACCCCGCTCGGGCATCGCGTGGAGACGAGCGTGGCCGCCTCACCTTTCTGACCGAGGAGCCTCTTGCCGGTTCGGCAAGTTTTCGCGCCTCGGGGCTCAGGGCGACGCAGACTCTGCGGCAGTCGTCGCTTCCCGTCCAGAAAGGACGCCCATCGTGAGCACCCGCACCGTTCAGAGCACCGCACACGACCCCGGCATTCCACCGGACCGCCCGCCTTACCGGGCGATCATCGTGCTCTGCCTCACCCAGCTCATCCTGGTGATCGACAACAGCGTGGTGAACGTCGCGCTGCCGCAGATCCGGCAGGCGCTGGGCTTCTCCACGACCGGCCTGTCCTGGGTGGTCACCTCCTACGCCCTGGTCTTCGGCGGCCTGGTCCTGGTCAGCGGCAAGGTGGGGTCGATCGTCGGCCCGCGCCGCACCCTGCTGATCGGCGTGGCCGTCTTCACCGTCGCCTCGGCCGTGGGCGGGGCCGCCGTGACGCCGGAGATGCTCATCGCGGCCCGCGTCCTGCAGGGCCTCGGGGCGGCGCTGGCCGCGCCGGGCACGCTCGTGCTGCTGATGTCGATCACCAGGCCCGGCCCGCAGCGCGCCCGGGCGATGACCGTGTTCGTGCTGGCCATCGGGATCGGCGCCGCGCTCGGTCTGCTTCTCGGCGGCGTGCTGACCACGTCCCTGGGCTGGGAATGGGTCATGTTCGTCAACGTCCCCATCGGCGTGGTCGTCCTGGCCGGGGTGCGACTGCTGGTGCCGGAGGCGCCGCGCGCGCCGGCCCGCCTCGACGTCGGCGGGGCCGTCGCGTCGACGGCCGGCATGACCGCCCTCGTCTACGGCCTCATCAACGCCACCTCGCAGGGCTGGACCAGCCCGGCGGTCCTCGGCTCGTTCGCGCTCGCGGTGGCCGGGCTGGTCGCGCTGGTCCTCATCGAGCGGCGCCACGTCGCGCCGGTCGTGCCGCTGGGGTTCTTCACGAGGATGCGCAGCGCGGCCCCGCTGCTGGCCATGATGCTGATCCCGGCCGGTCAGGCCGGTTTCCTCTACTTCGCCGCGCTGTTCACCCAGAACGTTCTGGGTTTCACCCCGCTGCAGGCCGGGCTGGCCGTCCTACCCTTCAGCGCCGCGCTGCTCGTCACCAACCTGCTGACGGGCCGACTGGTGACGCGGCACGGCGAGCGGATCATCGGTTCCCTCGGGATGTCCGGCCTGCTCGCCGGGTTGGTGTGGATGTCGCGCGTCGACGCCGGCGACACCTTCGCGAGCGGCCTGCTCGGCGCGTTCGTCCTGCTCGGCCTCGGCGCGGGGCTGACCGTCGCGCCGCTGACCGCCGTCATCATGCACCAGGCGCCGCCCGACCAGGTGGGCGCCGCCTCCAGCCTCAACCAGAGCATGCAGCAGCTCGGCGGCGCGCTGGGCCTGGCGGTGATGACCACCGTCTACGGCAGCGTCCAGGGCGAGGCGGGCGCGATCGGCGCCGCCCTCACCGCGGGGATCGTGTTCCCCCTGCTGGCCCTGATCCTGTTCGCGACCTGGGCCCGTCCCACCCACTCCTGACAGAAATCGGAGACAACGATGATGAACGACGCATTCGTCCGCTCGTGGCACGACTGGAGGGCCGGCTGGGAGCAGTGGCTGCGGCAGCCCTTCGGCTGGCTGGCCGCCACCCACCACCACTGGCTGGACGGCACGCCCCGCGACCACCCGGGGCTGCCGGGCCGCTGGTGGCAGGCCGGGGAGGCGATCCACATCGACCCGCGGGGCGTCCCGATGACGTTCGACGGCGAGACCTTCTCGGCCGAGCGCCGGTTCGTCCTGGCCGGCGCCCCCGATGATCTGCGCGTCACCGCCGGTGAGCTGGAGGTCGGGATCACCTACCGTGGCGCGTACCTGGTCGTGGTCTACGACCCGGCCTCGCCCGCCCGGCACGGATTCGAGGGTGTGCCCGCCTATGAGCCCGATCGGCGCTGGGTGATCCAGGGCCGGTTCGAACCGTTCGACGCGCCGGCGTCCGTCAGGCTCGGCTCGGTGGGCTGGGACGACCACGCCCATGAGACTCCCGGGCTGGTGCGCTTCCACCACGCGGGCGCCGAGCACACCGTCCAGGTGCTCAGCTCGCACGGGAGGCTGAACACCGTTTTCGCCGACGCCACCAGCGGCGTCACCACGTATGCGGCCGGCCGCGCCCTCGACGTCCCGAGCCCGGACGCGGACGGCAGCGTGACCTTGGACTTCAACCGGGCGGTCAACCTGCCGTGCGCGTTCTCCGAGCACTTCCCGATCTGCCCGCTGCCGCCGTCGGGCAACCGGTTCCCCTTCGCGATCGAGGCCGGGGAGAAACCGCCATCCCGACGACTTTCCGTGTCTTGACAAAACTATTTGTCGGTACGAGGATGAGGGCGTTCCCACCCGACAGGAGAAAGCCATGCGGAAGATCACCGCCGGATTGTTCATCTCGCTCGACGGCGTCGTCGAGGCCCCGGAGACCTGGCACTTCCCGTACTACAACGACGAGATGGGGGAGGCCGTCGCCGCCCAGATGCGGGCCGCCGGGGCCACGCTGCTCGGCCGGCGCACGTACGAGATCTTCGCCGCGCACTGGCCGCAGCAGGACCCGGACAAGGACCCGATGGCCGCCACCCTGAACGCCAGCCCCAAGTACGTCGTCTCCACCACCCTCACCGACCCGAAGTGGGAGAACACCACGGTCGTCGGCGGCGACGTGCGCGCCGCCCTGACCAAGCTCAAGCAGGAGCCCGGCGAGGACTTCGGCATGTCCGGCAGCCCTACCCTGGTGTCCTGGCTGCTGCGCGAGGGCCTGCTCGACGAGCTGCACCTGCTGGTGCACCCCATCGTCATCGGCGCCGGCAAGCGCCTGTTCGAGGACGGGATCGGGCAGGTCCCGCTCACGCTCACCAAGTCCGAGACGTTCAGCACCGGCGTGCTGAACCTGACCTACACGAAGGCCTGACATGCCCGCCAAGACCGTTGCCGACAAGCTCCTGGTCAAGCCGGGGCGCACGGTGTGGATCTCCGACGCCGCGCACCGCCCGCTCGTCGATCCGCTGCCGCAGGGCGCCCGCCACACCGGCCCCCTGGAGGAGGCCGCCGTCGCGGTGTTCTTCGCCGCCGACGCCGCCGCGGCCCGGCGGCTGCTGGACGAGCACCGCGACCGGCTCACCGATCCCGCCGTCGTCTGGGTCGCCTACCCCAAGGGCAACGCCTCCGACATCAACCGCGACACGCTCTGGCCGATCGTGGGGGAGTACGGGCTGCGCCCCAACGGCCAGGTCGCGGTGGACGAGGTCTGGTCGGCGCTGCGCTTCCGCCCGCTCAAGGAGGGCGAGCCGCCGTTCACGGGCGGCCGGTGACAACACCGCCGTCACTCGGCGAGGAGATCGTCCGGCGTGGATCGGGCGAGGCCGGCCAGGATGGCCAGGGCTCGGGAGAGCGTTCGCGGCGGCGGTGAGGCCAGGCCGAGGCGGACGGCGTTCGGGGCGCTGTTGCGTCCGACGGCGAAAGCGGCCGCGGGGGTGATCGCGATGCCGTATCGGGCGGCGGCGGCCACGAACGTGTCGGCCCGCCACGGTGGCGGGAGTTCCCACCAGCAGTAGTAGGAGCGGGGGTCGCTGCGTATGGCGAAGGCGCCGAGGTGACCCGCGGCGATCTCCTGGCGCATGGCCGCGTCTCGGTGTTTGGCGCGGGCCACCGACCGTGCGGTGTCGTCGGTCAGCCATCGGGTGGCCGCCTCCAGTGCGAACCGCATCGGTGTCCAGCCGCCCGAGCGCAGCGCCGCCGCGACGGGCGCGACGGCGGGTCCCGGCAGGACGGCGAAGCCGAGCGACAGGCCCGGCGCGAGCCTTTTGGACAGGCTGTCGACGAGGATCGTGTGCTCGGGGGCGAAGGCGGCCAGGGGCGGCAGGTCGTCACGGAGGAAGGACCAGATCCCGTCCTCGATCGCGGGCAGGTCCAGGCGGGTGAGGACGTCCGCGAGCTCGGCCCTGCGTTCCGCGGGCATGCTGATCGACAACGGGTTGTGCATGGTCGGCTGGACATAGACGGCCTTGAGCGGGGCCTTGCGCGCGGCGGCCTCGACGGCCGCGGGATCCAGACCGGCCGCGTCGACCCGCAGCGGGACGAGCGTGACCCCGGCTCGGGCCGCGATCCCCTTGAGCACCGGGTAGGTGAGCTCCTCCACCCCGAGGCGCGCGCCCGGAGGGACCAGCGCGGCGAGGGCCGCCGCGATCGCCTGACGGCCGTTGCCCGCGAACAGCAGCCGCTCGGGTTCGGGGCGCCACGGCCCGCGCGCGAGCAGGTCGGCGACGACGTTGCGCGCCATCGGGGTGCCTGCCGCGCCGACCGGCCGCATGGACGATTCCAGCACGTCGGCGCGCAACAAGGGGCTGATGCCGTCGGCGAGCAGCTTGGCCTGCCCGGGCACGACGGGGTAGTTGAGTTCGAGGTCGATCCTGCTGCCGGTGGGTTCGGCCAAGGCCGGCCCCGGCTGCGGATCGGCGGCCCGGACGAAGGTGCCCCTGCCGACCTCGCCCACGGTCAGGCCCCGGCGGGTCAGCTCCCGGTAGACGCGGGCGGCGGTGGAGCCGGCGATGCCGTGCCGCCGCGCGAAGATCCGCTGCGGTGGCAGCCGGTCACCCGGACGAAGTCTGCCTGCCGCGATCTCCGCGGCGACGGAATCGGCGACCTCGCGAAAGTCCATGCAATCACCACATTGCTCCGAGTTAAATTGCGAACATTGTACCGAGATCGGGTTGTCGATAGCTTCATGCGCATGGTCGAACAAACCGCGGTGCTCGGTGTGGCCTCCGTGGGGCTCGGGATGGTGCTGTCGCCGGGGCCCAACATGATGTATCTCGTATCCCGGAGCACCGGCCAGGGACGGCGGGCCGGCATCATCTCCCTGGCCGGGGTCGCGGCGGGTTTCCTCGTCTACCTCGTCGGGGCGAACCTCGGCCTGGCGGTGTTGTTCGCCGCGTTCCCCGAGCTCCTGACCGTCATCCGGATCGCGGGAGCGCTGTACCTGCTGTGGCTGGCCTGGAAGACGCTCAAGCCCGGCGGGGTGTCCGTCTTCACGACCCGGCAGGTGCCGCACGATCCTCCGCGGCGGCTGTTCATGATGGGCCTGATGACCAACCTGCTGAACCCGAAGATCGCACTCCTCTACATTTCGGTCATCCCCCAGTTCATCGACCTCGACCGGGGGAACGTGCTGTTCCAGGGCATCATTCTCGGCTGCGTCCAGATCGCGGTCGCCCTGCTGGTCAACCTCTCGATCGTGCTGGCCGCCGGCGGCATCGCCGGTTTCCTGGCCGCCCGTCCCTCGTGGCTGCGCGCGCAACGCGTGGCCATGGGCTCCCTCCTCGCCGTGCTCGCCGTCACGCTCGCCTTCGCGCATGGGTGAGGATGGGATCGTGGCGAAACCCGTGTACGCGGCCGCCGCCGTGCAGGTCGCGGCGCCGCCGGAGCAGGTGTTCGCGCTGGTCACCGACTGGCCGCGGCATCGCGAGTGGATGTTCATGACCAGCGCGCGCCTGGTCGGCGAGCGCACCCTGGAGGCGTACACGGGGGTGTGGCCGGTCGGGTTCCTCGACACGATGACGATCACCTGCTGGGAGCCTCCTGAGCTGATGCTCGTCGCGCACACCGGCCGTTTCGTGCGCGGCCGGGGCGCCATCCGGGTACGCCCGCACGACGGCGGCAGCCGGGTGGTGTGGGCCGAGGAGCTCCAGCTGCCCTTCGGCGTGCTCGGCCGGGCCGTGTGGCCGCTGGCCCGGCCTGTCGCGCTCGCCCTGCTCCGCCGCTCCCTGCGCAAGCTCGCGGCCCTGGCGGCCCGGAGCCTCGCAGCCTGATTCTTCGGCGGCCGGTGTCCGGTCGGCGGGTCCGGCTTCGACGTCTCCACCGAACGGCGCCGCCAGGGCGCCCAGGAAGAGGAGGAACCGCCGTGAAGTACATGATCCTCGTCTACGGTTCGCAGCGCGACTACGACGCTCCTGACGCGCGGGAGATGTCGGCGATCGGCGAGTTCCTCGGGACATTCACCGCCGAGCTGGCCGAATCCGGTGAACTGGTCGACACGCAAGGGCTGACCGCACCGGTGCAGGCGCGCCGGGTCCAGGGATCGGACGACGCGCAGGTGGTCACCGACGGCCCGTTCGCCGAGACCGAGGAGGTGCTGGCCGGCTACTGGATCGTCGAGTGCGCGGGCATCGAGCGCGCCACCGAGATCGCCGCCCGCCTGAACCGGTGCCCCGGGCCCCAGCCGGCATCCGGCACGATCATCCGCCCGATCGCCTGACGCGCCGCCGGCGACCCTCCAGGGCAAGGGAGATCCCCATGATCGACGACGACGTGATCCGGCCGTACCGGATCGACATCCCCGCTGACGAGCTGGCCGACCTGCGCGAGCGGCTCGCCCGCACCCGCTGGGCGCCGGAACCGGCCGGCGGCGACAAGGGCTACGGCGTGCCACTGGCCCGCGTACGGGAACTGGCCGAGCACTGGCGTGACCGCTACGACTGGCGCGCCCAGGAAGCCCGCCTCAACGCCTACTCCCAGTTCACGACCACCATCGACGGGGCGAACGTGCACTTCCTGCATGTCCGCTCCCCGGAACCGGACGCGCTGCCGCTCGTGCTCAGCCACGGCTGGCCCGGCTCGGTCGCCGAGTACCTCGACATCCTGGACCCGCTCAGCGACCCGCGCCGGCACGGCCTCGACCCGGCGATCGCGTTCGACCTCGTGGTCCCGTCGCTACCCGGCTTCGGTTTCTCCGGCCCCACCCCCGACACGGGGTGGGGCCCACGCCGGATCGCCCGCGCCTGGGCCGTCCTGATGGAGCGGCTCGGCTACCGCCGCTACGGCGCGGCCGGCAACGACTGGGGCTCGTTCATCTCACCCGAGCTCGGCCGCGTCGCACCACAGGCGGTGGCCGGCGTGCACGTGACCCAGGCGTGGTTCCCGCCTCCGGACGACGATCCGCGGTGGCCGGAACGGCTCTCGCCACAGGACCGGGCGGCGCTGCACGCCTTCCAGCGCTACGTCGACGAGGAGGCCTCCTACGGCGCCGTGCAGAGCCGGCAACCGCAGACCCTCGCGCACGCCCTGGCCGACTCGCCCGTCGGCCTGCTCGGCTGGAACGCCCAGGCCATGCACGAGCACGGCCTCGACACCGACACGCTCCTGACCCACGTCACCATCCACTGGCTCACCGGCACCGCCGGCTCGGCCATCCGGATCTACGCCGAAGCCGAACGGGAGTCACCGCCCGCCGGGCCCATGGCCGTCCCGATCGGCGTCGCGCAGTTCCCCGGCGACCTGGCCTCGGTCCGCGCCTTCGCCGAACGCCACTACACCGACATCGTGGCGTGGAACCGCTACGACCGCGGCGGGCACTACGCCGCCCACGACGCCCCCGATCTGCTGGTGGCCGACATCCGCGGGCTGTTCGCCGCGCTCCGGCGCCGGATGTGATCACACGGCGGGAGCGGTCCGCCGGGCGGCGTGGTGGCGGACGGCCGCGGCGAACGCGGAGATCACCGGGTGCGGCCGGCGTTCCTCGCCGGCCAGCTCCGGCTGGAACAGCGTGGCCAGGAAGAACGGGTGGCCGGGCAGTTCTGCGGCCCGCACCGCGCCGTCGTCGGCGTGGCCGGTGAACACCATCCCGTGCGCGGCCAGTGTGGCCTTGTAGTCCTCGTTGAGCCCGTACGAGCAGAAGTACGCCTCCACGGTGGCGGACGCGCCCATGATCTGCGCGATGCGCGTGCCCGGCTGCAGCAGGACGCGGCCCTCGTGGCCGGCCAGCGAGCACGCCAGCGGGGCGAGGAGCAGGTCGCGGGCTTCCGGCTGGTTCTCGGCGTGGGCGACGTCCAGCCCGCACACGTTCCTGGCGTACTCCAGCAGCATGTGCTGGAAGCCGCCGCACGTGCCGAGGAACGGGATGCCGTGCTCGCGCGCCACCCGCGCGGCCGCCACCGCGCCGGCCTCGTCGCGGTACGGGCTGCCGGGCACGATCCAGATGCCGTCGAAGCCGTCCAGGCCGCTCACGTCGGTGGTGGAGATCCAGTACGGGTCGAGCGCGATGCCGTCGCGCTCGCGCAGCGCCTCCATGATCAGCGGGATGCGGGTGTGGGAGCGGACGCTGGGTGAGCGATCCCCGACCAGGGCGATTCTCATGGGCTCCATCCTGGCCGCTCACCCCGGATAAGCGCCAACGATGATCCGTGCATCTGATATAAGCGTCTCTGATGGATCCGCATCTGCTCACCACGTTCGTGACCGTCGCCCGCCAGGGCTCGTTCTCCGCCGCCGCCTCCGAGCTCGGCTACACCCAGTCGGCCGTCTCCCAGCAGATCGCCGCGCTGGAGTCCGACCTGGGGCTGCCGCTGCTGCGCCGCCGCCCGGTCGAGCCGACCCCGGCCGGGGCGCGGCTGCTGGAGCACGCCGAGCCGCTGCTGCTGCGCCTGAGCGCGGCCCGCGCCGACGTGCTGCGTGCCGCGGCCCGGCCGCGCCACCGGCTGCACCTGGCCGCGACCCCACTGGCGGTCAACCCCGTCCTGGCCGAACGCCTGGCGCGGGCGCGCGATCGCGAGGCGCGCCTGGACCTCGTCCTGCACACGTGCGCGGCCGAACAGGTGGTCGCCGCCGTCGCCGAGGGGCGGGCCGAGCTGGGCCTGGCCGGCGGCATCGCGGCGCCCAGCGATCCGCTGCGGCTGCCGGACGCGGGCCCGATGACCACCACCGGGGTGAGCCAGGAGGACCTCGTCGTGGTGCTGCCGCCGGGGCATCCGCTGGCCGGGCGGGCGGCGCTGCGGCTGGCGGATCTCGTCGACGCCCGCTGGCTGGACACGCCGCTGTGCCCGCCGTCGCGGCTGCGCGACCTGGTGGGCGAGGGCTTCGCGGCGGGGCTGGGTTACCAGGGCGACGACGTGCACACGGTCGTCACCCTGGTGGCCGCCGGTCACGGCCTGACCTTGCTGCCGGTCTCGGCGGTGCCGGCGGGGGTGTGCGGGGTGGCGCTGGCCGAGCCCCGGCTGGTGCACCGGGTGGAGCTGCTGCACGGCGCCCTGCCCGCCGGCGCCGCCGCCGGCCTGGCCGCGGCCCTGTCGGGCTGAGCGCTCCCCGTTTCCCGCCGCTCCGCGCGTCACGTGGTGGGACGGTGGTCAGGTGTCCGGGGTCAGGCGTGCCCGTCGCGTCCGCAGGAAGGTTCGTTCGGTGTCGTTGGTGGCCAGGGTGATCGCCTCGTCGTAGGCGGCGACGGCATCGGCGGTGCGGCCGAGGCGGGTGAGCAGGTCGGCGCGGGTGGCGGGCAGCAGGTGGTAGCCCGGCAGGTCCAGCTCATCGACGGCGGCCAGCGCCGGCGCCGGTCCGTGCACCTCGGCGACGGCGACCGCCCGGTTGAGCGCGACGATCGGCGTCGGGCTGTGCCGCAGCAGCTGGTCGTAGAGCGCCAGCACCTGCGCCCAGTCGGTCGCCGGCCCGTCGGTGTGCACGGCGTTGATCGCGGCCTGCACCTGGTACGGCCCCGGCTGAGCACGGCGCAGGCACCGCCGCACCAGCTCATGCCCTTCGGCGATCAGCGCCCGGTTCCACAACGACCGGTCCTGCTCCGCCAGCACCACCAGCTCACCCGAAGGCCCCACCCGCGCGGGCCGCCGGGCTTCGATGAGCAGGAGCAGCGCCAGCAGCCCGATCACCTCCGGCTCGTCGGGCATCAGCTCGGCGAGCGCTCTGGCCAGGCGAACCGCCTCCAGGCACAGGTCCGTGCGCAGCAGCTCTCCCGATGTGGAGGTGTATCCCTCGTTGAAGACCAGGTAGAGCACGGTGAGCACCGATGTCAGCCGATCGGGGAGTTCGGCGGCCTCCGGCACGCGGTAGGGGATGCCGGCGTCCCGGATCTTCTTCTTCGCGCGGACGATCCGCTGGGAGACGGTCGCCTCCGGCACCAGGTAGGCCCGCGCGATCTGCGCCACCTCCAGCCCGCCGAGCAGGCGCAGGGTGAGCGCGGTCTGCGCGAGCGGCGACAGCGCCGGGTGGCAGCAGGTGAAGATCATGCGGAGCTGGTCGTCGCGCACCGGTCCCACCACCTCTGGCTCGTCGGGTTGGTGCAGCAGCAGCGCCTGCGCGTGGCGGGCCTCGCGGGTGGATTCCCGGCGCAGGCGGTCGATCGCCCGGTTGCGGGCGGTCGTCACGATCCACGCGCCGGGATTGGGCGGCGTCTCGTCCCACTTCTGCACGGCCACCGCGAACGCGTCCTGCACGGCCTCCTCGGCGAGCCCGATGTCACCGAGCAGGCGCGTCAGCGTGGCCACGCACCGGCCGTACTCCGTCCGGTAGACGGTGTCCAGATCCATCCGCGCTCATCCCCCCTGCGCGTCCACGAACGGGCGCACCTCGATCGGGGCCCCGCAGGCCAGCGCGCACTTCTCGGCCCAGGACAGCGCCTGGTCCAGGTCCTCGCACCGGATCACCCAGAACCCGCCGAGCTGCTCCTTCGTCTCGGCGAACGGGCCGTCGGTCATCGTGGTCGTGCCGTTGCCGGGGCGGACGACCGTGGTGGCGTGCGAGGGCAGCAGGCCGCCGACGAACACCCACGAACCGGCGGACTGCATCTCGGCGGTGACCTTGGCCGTCCGGGCCAGCTGATCCTGCATTTCCGTTTCCGACGGCGACGGCGCGCTTTCGTCGAACTGGACGGCGAGCAGGTACTTCTTCACGGCGAACTCCTTCGCAGGATCAGGCGGGCAGGCGGCGGGCGACGGCCGGGATCTCGATCGCGGCGGCGACCACGTGCCATCCGCGCAACCCGCCCGCCGCGGCGGTCGGGCGGTCGGTGATCAGTGCCATCGCGGACCTCCGGTGCGTGGCGGCCGGCTCGTCGCCGGCCTCTCACCTTGGCTACGAACGCGCACGGCGCCATTCGACACCCCCGGCAGAAAAGAATCAGAAGACGTACTCTCCCCGACCGTGTCCCAGGCGACAAGGCCGTTTCAGGGCAGCGCGGCGGTCGCCCGTTCGCGCAGCGACGCCTCGTGCTCCGGCTCCGTGCACAAGGTCACCGTCAGCCCGGCGTCGCCCAGGACGGCCAGCAGGGCGGTGAACTGCCCGGCAGGCTCGGCGCTGAGCAGGTCCTCGGCGTGCTCCACGGCCAGGGCGGCGGTCTCGGTGTCGCGCAGGCTGTCGGTGAGCGCGTCCCAGTTGCGGCCGAAGTGGCCGGGAAGGCGCAGCGCCCGCGCCGCCTCCTCGAAGAAGGCGGCACGGGTGCGGCAGGCCCGCCCGTCCATCACCGGGCCGGTGGGCGCCGGGCCGGTGGACACCGCCAGCCAGGAGGGCAGCGGACGTGCGGCTGAGCTCATGACAGGTCCTAGAGCCGGTAGAAGTCGGTGTAGTGGTCGGGCGAGAACCACACCGCGCCGGTGCTGCGGTTGACGACGATCCGGTACGCGTCGCGGGCGGCGCCTCTCGCGCGGGAGTACACGTCGTACTCATGGTAGGTGGCGCCGGCGGGCAGCTGGCCTTCGCGGTTGTAGAAGCGTCCGCCGGTGTAGTTGTAGCGGCCGTCCGGCCAGGAGTACCAGCCGGCGGAGGTGGGATAGCCCTTGGACTGCCAGACCGACCTGGTCGTGCGCGCGTCGGCGCACCGCGACATGGTGCAGGAGCCGTAGACGTCGGCGTTCGCGGGGACGACGCCGGCCAGGCCGACGAGCGAGACGAGGGCGGCGAGTACGACGGCGAGCCTCAGCGGCCAGGCAGGTCCGGGGCGTTGCGGGGTGTGCACGGGTCCTCCTCGTGACGTGACGGACACGGAGAGGATCATCGCCCGGCCGGCGAACGTCAACGACAAAGCACCCGAAAGGAATGGTGAACTCTGCGCGGACGATCAGCGCGCCCGCAGCGCGTACACCTCCTGGGTCGCGTCGCGCTGGGTGCGGGTGGCCGAGCGGTCGGTGGTGAAGACGACCACGCCCCGGTCGGCGGCCGGCCAGGTGTTGTTGCCCGGCGTGGTCAGCTGCTCGGCGGCGCTCCAGCCGGTGCGCCCGCGCCGGGAGGTGAACACCTTCCACCGCCAGTCGGCCGAGCGGGAGTCGTACCACACGGCGCGGATCGTCCGGTCGGGGTCGCGGCTGAGGCGCGGACGCTGGCTCATCGCGTCCGGGGCGAGCCCGACCGGCTCCGCCGGCGTCCAGGTGCGGCCGCCGTCGGCCGAGCGGGAGGCGCGCAGCGACAGGTTCGTGCCGGAACTGCGCAGCGCCCTGGTCTCCCAGATGGCCACGAACCCGCCGTCGCCGTCGGCGGCGAGGCTCGGGTGCCGGTCCGCGGCGTCGGCGGCCGCGCTCACGCGTACGGGCTCGCTCCAGGACCGGCCGGAGCGCACGCAGACCAGGATCTGCCAGTTGTCCGGGTCGGTGCCGCCCGGCTGCTCGCCCGGCTCGGGGGTGTGGCCGGTCCACAGCGGGTCGGGGTCGAAGCGGTTGTCCTGCCAGGCGACGATGACGCGCCCGTCCTCCCCGACGGCGACCGAGGGGAACAGTGAGGCGGGGAAGCGCGGCGAGCGGGCGTCCTGCGGCGTGCCGAGGTCGACGCTCTTGCCGGGCGCCGACAGGTTGACCGGCGCGCGGTCCTCGCCGACGACCTGCGCGTACACGTCGAAGGGGCCGCGGGCGTTGTCGGCCCACACCACGACGGGGCGCCGCCCGTCGAGGAGGGCGAGGCCGGGGTGGACGGCCCTGCCCCGCCCGTCCGACAGCCGTACGGCGCGTTCGAACGAGCGGCCGCCGTCGTGGCTGTGGCGCAGCAGGATCACCGGCCGGTGCGGCTGCTCCTGCCCGAGCTCGTCCTGCCAGACGACCCACACGTCGTCGCCGGAGACGGCGATCCGGGGGAAGCGGGCGGTGGGGGAGTCGCCGGAGAGCGTCACGGTGCGGCCGTGTCCCCGGTACACGACCGAGGTCCGGGCGTCGTCGTGCACCTCGGCGACCACGTGCGTCGTGCCGCCGTCCACGGCCACGTCGGGGAAGCCGGTGAACCGGCCGGCGCCGCCGACGGCCAGGCTCGCGCGGTCGTCGCCGTGCTGCGCCGGCGGCAGCGCGATCTCCGGCGCCGGTACGGCGGGCGCCGCCGCCGAGACGAACACCGGGGAGGTCGCCGCGCGCAGCTGGTCGGGCAGGTCCGGGTCGGCGTCCGCGCCGGAGGCCGCGCCGGGCGCGCGGACCTCGGCCCGGTACCAGGTGTGCTCGCCCTTGAGGGTGACGGGCAGGTGGTAGGTCTCGTCGTCGGAGGCCGCCGTGTACGTCGCCACCGGCCCGGCCGAGCGCCCCGGCGCGCCGTACACGAGGACGCGGGCTCCGGCGGCGCGCCGCACGCGCACCCGCAGGGACGCCTTCTTCGGCAGCCGGCCGTGCTTGAGGACGATCTCGTCGCCGCCGAGCGCCTCGTACGTCCCGTCGCCGTCGAGGTCGGCCTCGATGGTGACGAAGGGACCGTTGCGGCGGTGGGACACCGTCGTACGGCCGCCGCGCAGGCCGTCCAGGATGCCGCGCACCGAGCGTTCGGCGGCGAACACCCACGTGGTGGGCTGACCTGGGCCGGCGGTGCCCCACAGCTCGCGGAAGTGGCAGTCGCTGGCGGCGACCGCGCCGAACCGGAAGCCGGCGTTCCACCGGTTCTCCGCGTAGTCGATCTGGGCGTCGGGGTCGGAGGCGACGTTCCACACCTCGACGGTGTTCATGCCCTGGGCGCTGGCGTTGTCGTCGGGCCCGGCGTCGGGGGTGTACTCGCCGTCGTCGGGGTGGGCGGTGGACCAGACGGCGTCCTGGGCGTGGGCGTCCCAGATCGACTGCTGCACGTGCCGGAACGCCGGGGAGCCGGGCGGGTTGGCGCCGTCCACGACGGTGTCGACCGCGCCGAGGACGATGGCGTGCGGTGACCCGTTCGCCTCCTCGCCGGGCACCAGCAGCAGTTCGGACGACTGCCACTGCGGGTCCCAGTGCTGGTCGTAGGTGCGGTGGTCGGTCAGCGGCAGGAAGTCCAGCCCGGTGCGCTCGGCCTCGGCGATCTGGTCGGCGACGGGCAGGTTGCCGGGCAGGGTCTGCTTGGACTGCTGGCGGGGCAGACTGCCGTCCGCGGAGTGGTCGTCGTGCACGTGGGTGTCGCCGGCCAGCCACTCACCTCGCGGGGTCTTCTCGCCGGCCTGTGCGGGGCTCGCCGTCATCGCGCCGGCCGCGACCGCCGCGCCCCCCGCGACGGCCACGAAGTTCCTGCGGCTCAATTCCATTCGGTACGCCTCCCAGTGCCTTGATCCGGAACGGCGCTGACACTAGGGAGGTCTCAGTCCAAAAAGGTAAATACATCGCAAATCGCCCACGCCGCGTGGGGGAACCTTTGGCCCGCTCGGGCGATCCGCGGCAGGCGGGCCCGCACGGCGCAGTGACCGGTGTCGGCACGGACGCGTACGCCGGCCGGATCTCCGCGATGCCGTCGCGCTCCGCCGGGACACCACGGTGAACGGGTATCGCGCGTCGCGGCCGTCGACAGCGTTGTCCACGACCGGCGGGCCGGCCTCCCGCCAGGCCGCGACGATGCCGGCGGGCGGTCTGACAACCGGCGCGTTACTCGCCGTACTCGTCGTCCCGGGGCGCGAGCACCGGCCCCCTGACCTGCTCGGCCGGCCGATTCACGATTCCTCCTTCCCGCCGCGAAGCCGGAGGGCCAGGAACCGACCGGCCCGCTCCAGCGCCGCCGCGGCTTCGGCCGATCCGTTGAGCTGGAACACGTGCGGCTGGCGCGGAGCCACCTCCAACGTCACCGCCACCTCGTCGGCCCCGGCGCGCCCGGCCAGCCGTACGGCGTCGTCCAGCAGGATCTCGCTCGAGCCGACCTGGATCAGCAGCGGCGGCAGCCCCGTGAGGTCGGCGAAGACCGGGCTCGCCTCGGGCGCCGACCTGTCACCGCCGGGGATGTACTGATCGAAGTACCACTCCAGATCGGCCGGAGTGAAGATCGGGTCGACCCCGTCCTTGGACCGCGCGCTCGCGCCGCTGAGGGTGAGATCGACCGCCGGCGAGAACAGGACCGCCGCCGCCGGCATCGGCAGGCCCGCGTCCCGGGCGCGCATCAAGGTGACGACGGCCAGCCCGGCGCCGGCCGAGTCGCCCGCGATCACCAGCCGCCGGGGGTCGGTGCCGGAGTCCAGCAGCTCGCGGTAGGCCGCCAGGCAGTCGTCGGGCGCGGCCGGGAACGCATGCTCCGGCGAGAGCCGGTAGTCGAGCGAGACCGCCCGGCCGTTGAGGTGCCGCAGCAGCGCGACGGTGAGATGGGCGGCGACGCGCGCCGACCCGACCACGAAGCCGCCGCCGTGGAGATACAGCAGCACGTCCTCGCCTGCCGTGCCGGGCGCCTCGATCCGCAGCTCCAGCGCCGGCCGCCCGCCGAGTGCCGTCGCCGACGAGCGGACGTCCGTGGGTAGGGGCCTGGTGAGCATGGCCGCGAACTGCTCGCGCTGTTCGGCAACGTTTCGCATCTCGTCCTCCAGCTTTTAGTTAAGCCGCCTGACAGTCAGGTGACTTTACCATTCATCCTGATACCGTCAAGCTGCCTGACGACATCGCATGGAAGAAAGGCCGCACGGGGATGACGACGCGATCCGCAGCGAACGAGCGGCAAGACAAGCCCAACGTGCCGCTCCCCACCCTGCTCACGCAGGCCAAGGACATCGCGATAGAGCGACTTCACCAGCGGCTGGCCGACGAAGGATTCGACGGGATCCGGTACGTGCACGGCTCCGTCTTCCGGTTCATCGACGCCGAAGGCTCACGGCTGACCACGCTCGCCGAGCGCTCCGGGCTCACCAAGCAGGCGATCGGCGAACTGGTCGGCGAACTGGAGGATCACGGTTACGTCGAGCGGGTGGCCGACGCGGGCGACCGCCGCGCGAAGATCATCCGGCTCACCGACCAGGGCAGGCTGGCCCAGGTCACAGCGGCCCGGATCCTCACGGAGATCGAGCGGCGGTGGTCGCGGCATCTCGGCGGGGACCAGGTCACCATGCTGCGGCGCGCCTTGGAGGAGGTCGTCGCCCTCGAAAGCGGTTAGCCCTCCGACCCCGCACCCGGAGCACCACTGACAGCCGCGGGTTCATGCCCGGCGACGCCGCGCCGGCGCAGGCCACGTCCGGCCGGCCGACGCGCGCCTCGGTGATCCGCGATCCCGCCGGCCGACACGAACGCGACCGCCTCACCGAACGCGTCACGAACCCGGCCGCCGGCGCCAAGTCGGGCACGCAAGTCGGGCGCGACGGACAGGCGCGGACAGGCACGGCAGGTTCGCCCGCCGCATCGAACCACGCGAAAGGCTGGGGCTCACACCACCATCGGCAGGCCACGGTCCAGGCCGGTCATGTGCAGCAGCCGCGACATGAACGGGCGTGGCGCGGTCAGGGCCACGGTGATGCCCATCGGCCGGGCGCGGTGCTGGATGCCGACCAGCACGGCGAGCCCGGAGGCGTCGCAGAACGACACTTCCGACAGGTCGACGATGAGCAGGTTCGTGCTGTAGTCCAGCGTGCTCATCAGTTGCCGGCGCAGCGCCGCGCTGCTGAAGATGTCGATCTCGCCGGACAGGTGGACGATCGTCGGCCTCGACGGGTCGGCCACGCCGAGCGGCGCGGGGTCGATGACGGTCATGGGAATTCTCCTTTCGGAGAAGCTGCGACGATGGAGATGCCTGCCGGCCAGAGATCGGCCCGCCGCCAGAACGGGCGGTACCTGAACCGCTCAATCCGGCCGGCAGGCGGCACGTGGGTCACGTCGACGCCTGGGCCCCCTGCCCGGTGACTGATCCGCCCTCGTTCTCCCAGCGTGCCGAGCTGTCTTCCGGCGCACGCCGGGCGGCGCCGGGCGACGGACAGGCCAGGGCGAGGATGGCGCCGGTGGTCAAGCCGGCGGTGTCCTGGGCGGTGAGGTCGAGCGTGGCCTCGGCGGGCCCGGCCGCGGTGTCCGGCGGGATGATCAGCAGGACGACCGGCTCGCCGGCGGCGAAGATCAGAGTGATCACGCGTGGATCGGTGGAGCGGAACCAGCCGACCCGGACCTGCCGTCCGCGTGCCGGGAAGCGGTGCGGGATGTGCCGCCAGGCGTCCCGATGCAGCCCGACCCGCAGCGTGGTGCGGCCCAGCCGCTCGTCGACCGCGGCGACGAGCGCGGGCAGTTCGGCGGCGGCGTCGCGGGAGCGGGGCCACCAGGCCCCGTCCACGACGGTTCGCCGCTCCGGCACCGGGTGCAGAATGAGCCGCGGCGCGGCATCGACCTGGGGACGCGCAGGTGTGACACGGCTGGATGGTAGCCGTCGAGGCACAAGTGTCGTGGTCATGGTCGCCTGGCCCGTCCAGGCCCTCCGGGGAGGGCCGGTCGTGGTTCGCCGGGGGCGACGCCGACTTGAATGCCAACGCTCGAAAAGTCCTCGGTACCTTCAGTCTACCTCACCACGTTCGGCGAAACCGGGCGTGCGCCGGGCGGCGTCAGACGTGCCAGCCGCTCACTCCGCCCGGCACCGGCGCGGCCGGGTCGTACGGTTCGCGGGTGAAGATGAACGTGTTGAGGTCGAGGTGGTCGCTCGCCACCCGCAGGGTCTCACCGGCGTAGTAGCCGTCGAGCCCCAGCCACGTCCCGTCGTCCTGCGGCACGAACCGGGAGGCCCGCCCGGACCCGCCGACGGGCTCCAGCGACAGCCCCCGCTCGGGCAGCAGCCGCAGGGTGTACGGCTTGGGCCCCCAATGCCACAGCCCCGTCACGGGGAGCAGGTCGGGGTCGGCGGCGACCGGCTGCCACTCCTCGGGCAGGCGGGGCTCGTGCTCGTCCAGGAGGTCCAGCAGGTCGCCGAGCAGTGTGCCGCTCATGCCGGAGGTGGTGTTGGCCATGAACAGCACGCCGACGCCTTCGGCCGGATCGCTCCACACGGTGGCCAGGAACCCCGGCATGGAGCCCGTGTGCCCGGCCAGCCGGCGCCCGCCGGCGCGTGACAGCTGCAGGCCGAGCCCGAAGCCGGAGGTCCACGTGTCGCCGTCGTCGACGGTGGCCGGCTCGCGCATCTCGGCGACGGTGCCGGGGGAGAGCACGCCGGCGCTCTCCCCGCACAGGAACGCCGCCCAGCGGGCCAGGTCGTGCGGGGTGGACCACAGCTGCCCGGCCGGCCCCATCGCGTCGGCGTCGTGCTCGGGCTCGGTGAGCAGCACGTCGGCCCACGGGTGGACGGCGTAGCCGGTGGCGTGCGGGGCGCGCGGCCGGGCCGTGGTGTCGCGCATGCCGAGCGGGTCGAGCACCTCCTCCCGCAGCGCCTTGAGCCAGGTGGTGCCGCGCAGCCGGGCGACGAGCTCGCCGAGCAGTGCGAACCCCACGTTGGAGTAGTGGAAGCGCCGCCCCGGCCGGTGTTTGAGCTCGCGGGGGCCGAGCCGGTCGAGCAGCTCCGCGGCCGGGACGCCGGGGGTGCGCTCCCACCAGGCGGTGGGCGGCTCGGCGGTCAGGCCGGTGGTGTGCGACAGCAGCTGCGCGATGGTCAGGTGGCCCAGCTGCGTGCCGGGCAGGTGCCGCTCCAGCGGGTCGGTCAGGTCGAGTACGCCCTCGTCGCGCAGCCGCATCACCACGACGGCGACCATGCTCTTGGTGATCGACCCGATGCGGTACTGCGTGGCGGCGGTGGGGGCGGCGCCGTCGACGCGGCCGCGTCCGCCGAACCACGCCGTCCGCCCGTCGCGGACGATCGCGGCCGTCAGGGACGGGATCCTGCACTCGGCCTGCTCGACGGCCAGCCTGCGCATCAGCGCGCGGGCGGTCGTGTGGTGCACCTGACTCATGGGCGACAAGAGTAGCCGCTGCCTCCGCGCCCGCCGCCGGCTCACGAGCCGGAACCACCCGGCCGAACGCGTCTTCGCGGTTCGCCGGCCCGAGCAGCGGTCAGCGGGAAGGGGCGCGGTCGAAGGCGTTCAGGATGACCGCGGTGGCGTCCAGGTCGCGGGTGACCGGTCCCAGCCGCGGCACGTCGGCGGAGCCGGGCCAGGTGTGCCCGCCGCCCTCGACCGTGTACAGCGCCAGCGTGGCCCGGCCGGGGCAGGTCCGCCACCGCTGCAGGCGTACGTTCGCGGCCGGCCGGGCGGTCGCGCGGGCGGTGGCGCGGCCGGTGCAGCCGAGCCGGGCCGCCCACGCCGCGGCGGCGCGCTCGACCGGCTCCAGCGTGACGAGCCGTCCGAGGGCGCGCAGGTCGCCGGGGGCGCTGCGCAGCGGGTGCCCGCCCTCGTAGGGGACGACCTGGTCGCCGGTGCCGTGGAAGGCCACGATCGTGGTCGGCGGGGCGTCCTGGCAGGGGCGCACGATGTTGAGCCCGGCGACCGCGGCCACGGCGGACAGGCGGCCGTCCATCACGCACACGAGCGAGACGGCCATCGCCGCGCCGTACGACATGCCCGCGGCGAACTGCCGGCGCGCGTCGACGCACAAGGTGCGCCGCAGGTGGTCCAGCAGCGCGGCGAGGAACGCGGTGTCGTCGGGCCCGCCGGTGCGGGGCAGCGTCCAGCCCATGCGCCCGTCGGCGGCCTGCGGCGTGGCCACCACGTAGCCGCGCCGCGTCCCCTGCTCGGCGAGCCGGCTGTAGGCGCGCTGCTGAACGGCGCCGGACCCGAGTCCGTGCAGATCGAGGATGACGGGATGAGGCCCGTCGCCCTCCGGCAGCGCCAGCAGGAACCGCCGCCGCAGCCCGCCATGGGACAGCACGTGCCGACCGGCCTCCAGCCCCGGCCCGCGCCCGCAGCCATCGACCCCGGCGCCCGTACTGCCGCCGCTGGGACGGGCGGGAGGCGAGGCGGCCGGGGGAGGCCCGGCGGCACACCCGGCGGCGACCAGCGCCGCCACCATCAGCATGATCACGCGTGCCCGCATCCGCGCCCCTCCCTGCGGCGCCCCCGCCGCACCGGCGCGACGCGTCCGCCGGGGCGCCCGGCTAGCATCGCAGGCATGAGCGAGCCCCGGCCTGTCAGGCTTCCCCACGGCGGCACCTTGTCCTGCGACACCTGCCGCAACGACGTGTTCGAAGAGTACCGGTGGAAGCTCCAGACGACCGGGATGACGTTCTTCAACCTCGACTGGGCCAACCGCGACGCGACCTGCTTCGTGTGCACCTCATGCCGCCGCATCCACTGGTTCCACCTGTGACCGTGCGCCGCCCGGGCCGGGCCTGAGGCCGCCGCGAAGACCCGTCCCACGGTTCCGGACCTCTCTCGCGTCTCAGAACGCGACGGCCGACCCGGGTGATCTTCAGGCGGCTTGCCCGTGCTGCTCTACTCTTGCCACGAAAGCAGGCGGGAAAGGGGTTCGCGTGAAGCCTGGCGTGGATGATTCCCACGGTTCGTCCTTGGACGCTGTCCTTGAGCGCATCACGTACGCCAACGAGGAGACCGGCTACACCATCGCCCGCGTGGCCACCGACCGGTCGGGGTCCGAGCTGCTCACCGTCGTCGGGCCGCTGCTGGGCGCGCAGGTCGGCGAGTCGCTGCGGCTGCGCGGCCGCTGGACGTCCCATCCCCGTTACGGCCGCCAGTTCGAGGTCTGGTCCTACACCACCGTGCTGCCGGCCACCGTGCAGGGCATCCGCCGTTATCTCGGCTCCGGGCTGATCAAGGGCATCGGCCCCAAGATGGCCGAACGCATCGTCGACCACTTCGGCACCGACACCCTCGACGTCATCGAACAGCACCCGGAACGCCTCGTCGAGGTGCCCGGCCTCGGCCCCAAACGCACCAAGATGATCGCCGCCGCGTGGGAGGAACAGAAGATCATCAAAGAGGTGATGATCTTCCTGCAGGGCGTCGGCGTGTCCACCTCGATCGCGGTGCGCATCTTCAAGCAGTACGGCGAGGAGTCCGTCTCCGTCGTGCGCAGCCGGCCGTACCAGCTGGCCGACGACGTGTGGGGGATCGGCTTCAAGACCGCCGACACCATCGCCCAGGCCGTCGGCATCCCGCACGACAGCCCCGAACGCGTCAAGGCCGGCCTGCGTTACACCCTGTCGCAGGCCGCCGACGACGGCCACTGCTACCTGCCGGCCCCCAACCTCGTCGCCGACGCCGTCAAGATCCTCGACGTGCCCGCCGACCTCGTCGCCGCCTGCCTGGAGGAGCTCGTCGAGGCCGAGGGCGTCGTACGCGAGCCCGTCCCCGCCGGCGACAACGTGGTGCCGGCCGTCTACCTGCCGCCCTTCCACCGCGCCGAGGTCTCCCTGGCCTCCGGGCTGCTGTCGCTGCTGCGCGCCGGCCACGACCGGCTCAAGGCGTTCGCCGACGTCGACTGGGAACGCGCCGAACGCTGGCTGCACGGCCAGACCGGCGCCGACCTGGCCGCCGAGCAGCGCCAGGCCGTCCGCCTGGCCCTGACCGAGAAGGTCGCCGTGCTCACCGGCGGCCCCGGCTGCGGCAAGAGCTTCACCGTACGCTCGATCGTGCTGCTGGCCCGCGCCAGGCGCGCCAAGGTCATCCTGGCCGCGCCCACCGGCCGCGCCGCCAAACGCCTGGCCGAGCTCACCGGTCACGAGGCCACCACCGTGCACCGCCTGCTGCAGCTGCGCCCCGGCGGCGAGGCCACCTTCGACCGCGACAACCCCCTGGACGCCGACCTGGTCGTCGTCGACGAGGCGTCCATGCTCGACCTGCTGCTGGCCAACAAGCTCGTCAAGGCGGTCGCGCCCGGCGCCCACCTGCTGTTCGTCGGCGACGTCGACCAGCTGCCGTCGGTCGGCGCCGGCGAGGTGCTCAAAGACCTGCTGGCCGCCGACGACGTCCCCCGCGTCCGGCTCACCCAGGTCTTCCGCCAGGCCGCCGAGTCCGGCGTCGTCGTCAACGCCCACCGCGTCAACACCGGCCGCCACCCCGTGCTGGAGGGCATGAAGGACTTCTTCCTGTTCCCCTGCGAGGAGCCGGAGGAGATCGCCGCCCTCACCGTCGACGTCGTCGCCCGCCGCATCCCGCGCCGCTTCCGCCTCGATCCGCGCCGCGACGTGCAGGTCCTGGCCCCGATGCACCGCGGCGCCGCCGGCGCCGGCGCCCTCAACGCCGCCCTGCAGGAGGCCCTGACCCCCGCCCGCGAGGGCATGCCGGAGCGCCGCTACGGCGGGCGCGTCTTCCGCGTCGGCGACAAGGTCACCCAGCTGCGCAACAACTACGACAAGGGCGCCAACGGCGTGTTCAACGGCACCGTCGGCATCGTCACCGACCTGCGCCCCGACGAGCACAAGCTCACCGTCCTGACGGACGAGGACGAGAGCGTCGAGTACGCCTTCGACGAGCTGGACGAGCTCGCCCACGCCTACGCCGTCTCCATCCACCGCTCCCAGGGCAGCGAGTACCCCGCGGTCGTCATCCCGCTGGCCACCAGCGCGTGGATGATGCTGCAGCGCAACCTGCTGTACACCGCCATCACCCGGGCCAAGAAACTCGTCGTGATCGTCGGCTCGCGGCGGGCCCTGGCGCAGGCCGTGCGCACCCGCGGGGCGGGCCGCCGGCACACCGGCCTCACCCACCGCCTGACCCGCCGGTGACCTGCCCGCACACCAGCAAAAGTGACGGAAATGTGACCGAACATCCCTAATTGATTCGGCGTCTTACGAGCAGGAGCATTAAGGTCTTTGACGTACCTTTAGGTACCGCTGGGAGAGGACTGCCTTGAACGTCGCGCCCGCTCGAAGGAGAACCGCCACCGCGCTCGCGCTGCTCACCGCCGCAACGCTGACGGCCTCATGTTCGAGTGGTCCCGCCGCGCAAGAACCCGTCGGCCCCGACGGCACCACCGTGGCCACACCGCAGGCCCCCACCGTCCAGATCACCCCCGCCGAGGGCGCCAAGAAGGTCGGCCTGGACAAGAAGATCGTGGTGACCGCCGCCGGCGCCGCACTCGAGGACGTCACCGTCGAAGCCGACGGCGAGACCCTCAACGGCACCTACAACGCCGACCGCACCCGCTGGACCTCCAAGACCGCGCTCAAGCCGTCCACCAGCTACAACGTCTCCGCCAAGGCCGGCGTCACGAGCGTCACCAGCACGTTCACCACCGCCAAGCCCGAGCGCGCCCTCCAGGTCGCCGACGTCACCCCCAACCGCAAGGGCGAGACCGTCGGCGTCGGCGCCCCCATCATCGTCACCTTCAACCAGCCCGTCTCCAACAAGGCCACCATCGAACGCGCCCTGGAGATCGAGGCGGAAAAGCCCGTCGAGGGCGCCTGGCGCTGGATCAACGACACCGTCGTCATCTACCGCACCGAGAAGTACTGGCCCGCCCACCAGAAGATCACCTTCAACGCCGACATCACCGGCCTGAAAGCCGGCAAGGGCCTGTGGGGAGTCAAGGACTACTCCGCCACCCTCGAGATCGGCGCCAAGCAGATCAGCAAGGTCGACGTCGACAAGCACATGATGTACGTCTACAAGGACGGCAAGCGCGTGCAGACCATGCGCATCAGCGCCGGCATGGCCACCACCCGCGAGTACACCACCACCTCCGGCGTCCACCTGACCATGGAACGTGCCCACCCGGTCCGCATGATCTCCCCCGGCCGCAAGAAGGGTGACCCCGGCTACTACGACGTGATGATCGACCACGCGGTGCGCATCTCCAACTCCGGCGAGTACGTCCACGCCAAGGACAACGTCTGGGCCCAAGGCGTGCGCAACGTCAGCCACGGCTGCATCAACGCCCGCCCCGACCAGGCCAAGTGGTTCTACGACAACATGCAGCGCGGCGACGTCGTCGAAGTCACCGGCACCGACCGCGAGCTCGAATGGAACAACGGCTGGGGCTACTGGCAGATGTCCTTCGCCGCATGGAAGAAGGGCAGCGCGCTCAAGGGCGAGCAGGCATGAGCGCGCCGCGCATCCGTCCCGGCGGCCCCGCCGACACCCCCGCCGTCCTGGCCATGTTCGACAGCGCCGTCGCCTGGCTGGCCGCCTCCGGCCGCACCGGCCAGTGGGGCAGCGCCCCCTTCACCGGCAACCCGCAGCGCACCCGCCAGGTCGCCGCCTGGGCCGCCGGCGGCGGCATGCGCATCGCCGAGGTCGGCGGCGAGCCCGCCGCCTGCATCGTCGTCGGCGCCGCCCACGACTACGTCCCCGCGGCCACCGAACCCGAGCTGTACGTGCAGGGCCTGGTCGCCGACCGCCGCTTCACCGGCCACGGCGCCGGCCGCGCCCTGCTCGACTGGGCCGCCGGCGAGGCCCGCGAGCGCGACGCCGGCCTGCTGCGCGTCGACTGCTACGCCGGCGGCGACGGCCGCCTGGTCGCCTACTACGAAGGCTGCGGCTTCACCCGCGTCGCGCCGTTCACCGTGGGGGAGTGGCCCGGCATGCTCCTGCAGCGCCGCCTGACCTGACCGCCTGACCAACCGCGGCCGATTCAGGAACGAACCCGGCCGCGACCCTTCCTACCGTGGTCCCTCACGCGACAACGCAACGGAGGACCACCATGACCGTCGACCAGGCCACCACCGAGCGCGCCGACCTGCTGGCGGTGCTGGCCAACCAGCGCCGCCTGCTGCGGCACACCACCCGCGACCTCACCGACGAGCAGGCCGGGCGCCGCACCACCGTCAGCGAGCTGTGCCTGGGCGGCCTGATCAAGCACGTCACCGCCTCCGAGCGCAACTGGGCGGGCTTCATCCTGAACGGGCCGTCGGCGATGGCCGACTTCGACGCCATGACCGAGGCCGACCTGGCCACCTGGGCCGACACCTTCCGGATGCTGCCCGGCGAGAGTCTCGCCGGCCTCCTGGCCGACTACGCCGACGTGGCGCGCCGTACCGACGAACTGATCGCCACCCTGCCCGACCTGGACGCCGCCCAGCCGCTGCCGCGAGCCCCCTGGTTCGAGGCCGGCGCGCACTGGTCGGCGCGCAAGGTGCTGCTGCACATCACCACCGAGACCGCCCAGCACGCCGGCCACGCCGACATCATCCGCGAATCCCTGGACGGCGCCAGGACCATGGGCTGACCACACCGGCGGTGAGTCAGCCCATGATGATGACCGATCGCCTGCCGGCACGGCCCTCGGCCATGGCGTCGAGCGCCGCGCCGGCATCGCGCAGGCCGATCGGGGTGAACTCGGGCACGATGCCGTGCGCCGCCGAGAACGCGAGGGCGTCGCGCAGGTCGTGCGGGGAGCCGGACGGGTTCACCATGACGTGCAGCCGGTTGAGGACCATCGGCTGCGTGGGCAGGATCAGCGGCTCCGGGCCGTACCCGACGAGCACGAGCGTGCCGTCGGGTGCCAGGCCGGTGAACGCCGCCGCGGCCGCCGAGGTGGACGGGGTGGTGTTGAGGATCAGGTCCGCGCCGCCGTCCCAGGCATGGAGAGCCTCGGCCGGGTCGCGGTCCTGGGTGGCGATGAAGCGCTCGGCGCCCATCCGCCTGGCCGCCGCCTCGCCCCGGCCGGAGCGGCTGATGACGGCCACGCGGGCTCCCATGGCGGCGGCGTAGCGGACGGCCAGCGCGCCGACACCGCCGGTGCCGATGACCGCGACACGCGAGGTGGCGGTGATCCCGCCCTGCCGCAGGCCGTTGAAGGCGGTCAGGCCCGCGCACATCAGCGGCGCCGCCGCGACCGGGTCCAGCCCCTCCGGCAGCGGGGTCACGAAGTCCGCCTTGAGGACGGCGTATTCGGCGTAACCGCCGTCCATGGCGACGCCCGTGAACCGCTTGCGCGGGCAGAGGATCTGCTCGCCGCGCACGCAGTGGTCGCAGTGGCGGCAGGAGTCGCCGAGGAACTGCGCGCCCACGGCCGTGCCGGCCTCCGGCCACGACACACCGGGGCCGGTCGCGGCCACCACGCCGGTGATCTCGTGACCGGGGACGACCGGGAAACGGGCGATGGGCCAGTGACCCTGGAGCAGGTCCAGGTCCGTGTAACAGATTCCGCACGCGGTGATCTCGACCAGGACCTCGCCCTGTCCGGGCTCGGGCACCTGGCGTTCGATGCATATGAGCGGCTCATGGGCCGCGGTGGCCATGGCGGTGAGCACGCGTGGACCTCGATTCGTGAATGCCGGTTGTCACGTCGTCATGCTCTGGCCGGCCCCGGGCCGCCGTTCGTCAGCTGGAGATGGAGCTGGAGCAGCTCCTCGACGTGACGAAAGCTCGACGATCTTGCCGTCGGCCACGCGCATGAGGTCGGTGCCGGTGAAGGAGACCCGGCGTCCGGTGGCGGGTGTGCCGAACCAGTCGCCGGTGTGAACGGCGGTCATGCGCCAGTGACAGACCACCCAGCCGTCACCGGTCTCTCCTTGCTGGATCACCTCGTGGCGGGTGCCGGTGAATCCGTCGCGGACCGCGGCGACCAGCAGCCGCAGGCCGTCGATGCCGGACCCGGCTCCGGGGACGGGATTGTGATCGACCATGTCGGGCGCCACGATCTCATCGAGGCCCCCGACGTCACCCGTATCGAAGAGCTGGTAAACACGTACGGCGACGGCCTGAGGCTCCGTTCCCTCAAAAAAGGGTTTGTCGTTGTTTCCCACGCCTGCATCTTGCCGCAGCGGGAATACCGGCGGCGAAAAAATGCCCACACCTGCTTTTTCTACGTCCTCTGCGCCTACCACCAGCAGAGACAGGCTGACAGACTTCGCCGAAAACCGCCATTGCCATGCTGGGACAGACGATGACATCGGCCTTTTCCAAAGGCCGCGATTCCCTCCACCAGCAGTCAGGAGAAAACGGCGAATGTCGCCCCTTGTGCAATACACGAACGCTTTCCAGGAAAGCGGCCGATGGCACGCATTCCCTTTCCGACAAGGGGACATCGTCATCAGCACGCACTCCAAGAGCGGTACGACCTGGATGCAGATGATCTGCGCCCTGCTCGTCTTCCAGACCGCCGACCTCCCGGAGCCGCTGCCGGTGACGTCTCCCTGGCTGGACCACCGGATCGTCCCGCACGACGAGGTGCTCACCCGGCTGGAGGCCCAGCGGCACCGGCGGTTCATCAAGACGCACACACCGCTCGACGGAATCCCGAACGACGCACGCGTCACCTACATCGTGGTCGCGCGCCACCCTCTGGACATGGCCGTGTCGCTCTACCACCACGCCCGCAACCTCGACGTGGAACGGATCCGAGCGCTGACGAACCAGCCGGAGCCCGCCAGGCCGCCGGCGCCGGCCTTGCCGCTGCGCGACTGGCTGCTGCACTGGATGGACAAGGACGTGCCACCCCTCGACGACATGGACTCTCTGCCGGGGGTGATGAGGCACCTGTCGGACGCGTGGGAACGACGCCTGCGGCAACCGAACGTCGTCCTCGTGCATTACGACGACCTCCTCACGGACCTGGCCGGCGAGATGCGCGAACTCGCGCGAGCGCTGAACATCAGCGTGCCGGAGAACATCTGGCCGACACTGGTGAAGGCCGCCACGTTCGACACCATGAAGTCCCGCGCCGACAGCCTCGCGCCGAACACCGGGGACGTGCTCAAGGACGCCGCCGCGTTCTTCCACCGGGGCGCCTCCGCCGCGGGCCGCGTGTTGCTCAACGACGACGAGCTCGCCCGCTACCAGGAACGGACCCGCCGGCTGGCCCCACCCGACCTGCTCGAATGGCTGCACCGCCACTGACCCGCCCCCTCCCGCGGCTCAGCCGCCGACACCCCGCAAACCACCACCGATATCCACACCCCGGACAGGGAGTTCACCAGCCATGCCGACAGCAGTGCTGTTCGACGCCTTCGGCGGACCCGAGGTCCTTCAGGTTCGCGAGGCCGAGGCCGGCGAGCTGCGGATCCGCGTCGACGCGATCGGCCTGAACCGCGCCGAGATCATGTTCCGTTCCGGCGCCTACTTCGACAAGCCGAGCTTCCCCGGCGCGCACCTCGGATACGAGGCCGCCGGCGTCGTGGAAGCCGTCGGGCCCGACGTGACGGGCTTCACCGCAGGCGACACCGTCGCCGTCGTCCCCGCCTTCCAGCAGTCCAGCTACGGCGCCTATGGCGACCACGTGATCGTCCCCGCCGCCGCGACCGTGCACCGCCCCGCCTCCGTCCCGGCCCAGCGGGCCGCCGCCGTGTGGATGGCCTGCCTCACCGCCTACGGCGCGCTCGTCGAGGACGCCTTCACCCGCCCGGGCGACCACGTTCTGATCACCGCCGCGTCCTCCAGCGTCGGGATCGCCGCGATCCAGACCGCCCGCCACCTCGGCGCCACCCCGATCGCCACGACCCGCACCGCCGCCAAGAAGCAGCGACTCCTGGACGCCGGGGCCGCGCACGTCATCGTCACCGACGACCAGGACGTGGCCACCACGGTCAAGGACATCACCGGCGGCGCCGGGGTGCGGCTCGCGTTCGACCCGATCGCCGGCCCGGGAGTCGACGACATCGCCCGGGCCATCGCCCCGGGAGGCCGCCTCGTCGTCTACGGCAAACTCGACCCGCGCCCCACCCCTTCCCGAACGCCCACAGTTACCCGGCGCTGACCACCCGCACCTACACCTTGTTCGAGGTCACCACCGATCCGCAGCGCCTGGCCCGCGGCGTCGCGTTCGTCAACGCCGGGCTGGCCTGCGGCAGCCTGAGCCCGATCATCGACCGCATCTTCGAACTGGCGGACATCGCCGAAGCCCATCGGTACATGGAGTCCAACACCCAGATCGGCAAGATCGTGGTCGTCGTCCGGCACTGACTCCGCCGTCCGGCGCGTCACGCTGCCTCGACGTGGCGCAGACCCGGGGAGCGGCACCGCGGCTGTTCGCCCGGGAGGGCGCCAGGGTGCTGACCCGCGACCATCTTTCCCCCGCGACACTCACACGACGCGGGCCGCACGACCAGACCGACGCGGTCCGGCCCGCTCACCGACGTCGCGGGACCACGCACCGCCCACGCGCTGCCACCCGACGACGCGGTGGACGGCGGCGTCGAGTCCCTCACCGGCGAGTTCGACCTGCGGGCGGAATGCCCCCGGCCGACCCCAGCGGGCGCCGGGCGGGCCGGCGTTCTGGGCCAACGCCATGACCGCGCGCGACTTCGACCGCGTCACCCACCCCCGGCCGCGCGCCGCACCAGATCACCGAGCCCGCCCTCGTGCGACCACCTGGCGCCCGCGAGTACACCGACGTCCTGCCGAACGCCGTCCACGATCGACGGCTACGGCCACGACATCACCCACGCCGGCCCGGCACGTACCAGGAACTGGCCACCCTCACCTTCACCCCAGGCACCGGCTCCACCTACGTCCCGCGTGCCTACCACCGGCAGGGACAGGCTCGCGGGCCCCGGCCACGCACACCCAGCGCGATACTGGGAAGCATGGCCACCCGCCCCGACCTGCGCACCGACCCGGCAACCACGCCGGGCCCAGGCCACGGACGACGCCTCGACCCGCGCACCGAGCTGAGCGAGTTCCTGCGCACCCGCAGGGCCCGGCTGAAGCCGGCCGACGTCGGGCTCGACGAGCACGGCCGACGACGCCGCGTACCCGGCCTGAGGCGGGAGGAGCTGGCCCAGCTCGCCGGCGTCTCCGTGGCGTACTACACGCGCCTCGAACAGGGCAACGGCCGCAACGTCTCGGCCGAGGTGCTGGACGCGATCTCCGGCGTGCTCAAGCTCTCCGACGCCGAGCACGCCCATCTGCTGCACCTCGCCAAGCCGAAACAGCACCACCGGCGACGGCCCGCGCCGCAACGCCAGCAGGTGCGGCCCGAACTCCTGGAACTGCTGACGGCCCTGGAGGGCGTACCCGCCTACGTGTGGGGCCGCCGCACCGACGTGCTGGCATGGAACCACACAGCCTGCGCGCTCTTCGGCGACTGGGCGGCGCGCGCCCCCCAGGAGCGGAACTGGGCCAGGATCACCTTCCTCGACCCGGCGGCCCGGCGGCTGTTCGCCGACTGGGAGTCCAAGGCTTCCGACGTGGTGGGCAACCTGAGGCTGGACGCCGGCCTGCACGCCGACGACCCACTGCTCACGGCCCTGATCGAGGAGCTGTCCGCCGACAGCGGCGACTTCCGCAGGCTGTGGGCGTCCCACGACGTCAAGAACAAGGCGCACGGCAGCATGCGGATGACACACCCGCTGGCCGGTGAGCTGACGCTCCGCTACGAGACCTTCACCCTCCCCGGCGACCAGGAACAGTCACTGTCGACCTACCACGCCGAACCCGGTTCGGCCTCGGAGGAGGCACTGCGCCTGCTGCGACGCTGACACCGCCGGCCGTACCGACACCGATCTCAGCCCGGGGGAGAGGCCGGCACCCACGTCAGCAGCGCGACCAGCCGCTCGCGCCCGTCCACCCGACAACGACGCCGGCGAACGGAACTGAACAACCTCCGCCGCAGGGGAGAGGACCCCCACCGAACGCGCCGCACACCCCCAGGCCGCGCGCCCTCACACCAGCCTCAGCTGCGCCGCCCGAGGCCGCACCCGAGCCGGCTCCGGCGCCCCACACGCCATCCCATACACCCGGCACAACTGAGCGATCTGCTCCGTGATCCGCCCCTCATACTGCGGCGACGGCAACCCCGCCCCGTCGTACAACTCCTCATACCGCCCCACCAACTGCGGATGCGCCTGCGCCAGCCACTCCACATACCACTCCCGCGTCCCCGCAGGCAGGCGCAACACCACCGGCTCCACCACCCGCACCCCCGCCGACGCGATCCGCCGCACCGTCGCCCCCAGCTGATCAGCCGCATCACTCAGCAACGGCAACACCGGCGCCATCAGCACCCGGCACTCAACCCCAGCCTCCACCAGCGCCGACACCAACTCCAGCCGCGCCTGCGCCGTCGGCGCCCCCGGCTCCACCACCCGCCGGATCCGCTCGTCCACGAACGCGATCGACACCGCCACCCGAGCCCCCGCCCGCGCCAGCAACCCCGTATCCCGCAACACCAGCGCACTCTTCGTGTACACCGTGAACGGCACCCCCGCGCCCTCCAGAGCCCCGATCACCCCCGGCATCAACCGGTACGTCTCCTCAGCTGCCTGATAACAGTCACCACCGACCCCCACCGCCAGCTCACCGCCATCCCAGCGCGCCAGCTCCACCCGCAGCCGCTCCACCACATTCGGCCGCACCACGACCCGCGTGTCGAAATCACGCCCCGCATCCAGCCCCAGCCGCCGGTGCCCCGCCCGCGCACCACACCCCCGGCACGCGTGAACACAACCCCGATAAGGGGAGACCCCCCACCCCTGCGCGACCCCCGCCACCTGCGGCACCCGCTCGATCACCGTACGGGCCTGCATCTCGTAAAAACCACCACGCACCACCGCACGCCGCTCGATCAGCGGCCGATCATCGGCAGCATCGACAAGCGCAAGCGCGTCCCAACCCACATCCACAGTGGAACACGCATTCGACTCCACTTTCAAGCGGAACCCCCACACCCACCGGGGGAGCAAACCCCTAAAATCCGTACACCCGTACCACTTCTCCACCCAAGGAGACCCCCATGGCCTGGATCCTCCTCGCCCTCGCCATCGCCACAGAAGTCCTCGCCACCACCGCACTCAAACTCAGCAACGGCTTCACCCACCTCGGCTGGACCATCGCCGTCATCGCCGGCTACGTCACCTCCTTCACCCTCCTCGCCCGCGTACTCAAACTCCAACTCGACATGGGCACCGCCTACGCCGTCTGGTCCGGAGCCGGCACCGCCGCCATCGCCCTCATCGGCGCCGCCTTCATGGGCGAAACCCTCACCCCACTCAAAATCGGCGGCATCCTCCTCATCATCGGCGGCGTCGTCCTCCTCAACCTCGCCGGCGGTGCCCATTGACCCAAGAACGCGCCCGCCGCCGCCGCGCCACCCTCCTCACCGCCGCCGTCGACCTGCTCACCGAAGGCGGATTCGCCGCCGTCACCCACCGAGCCGTAGCCCAACGCGCCCAACTACCCCTCGCCGCCACCACCTACTACTTCACCTCCCGCGACCACCTCCTCGCCGAAGCCTTCGCCCAACTCGTCGACACCGAACTCGCCACCACCCGCACCTGGACCACCGACCACGGCATCACCGGCATCCCCGACCAGCTCGCCACCACCGACCGCACCCGCCAACTCGGCCTCTGGGAGCTCTACGTCCACGCCGGACGCCACCCCCACCTCCAGCACATCGCCCGCCGCTGGACCGACGGCTGCGTCCGCATCGTCGCCGACGCCCTCCACCTACCGGAAACCGACCCCCGCGCCCGCCTCCTCTACACCACCATCTGCACCCTCTGGCTCGAGCACATCGTCGAACAACGCCCCCTCGACGACGCCCACACCCTGCTCACCCTCGCCCTCGAAAACGCGTTGCCACCCCCCTGACCCCTCCTTACACTGCCCCCGTGCTCACACCCCACTATCCGATCACCACCCCCCGGCTGACCCTGCGCCCCTTCACCACCGCCGACCTCGACGCCCTGCACGCCTACGAATCCCGCCCCGACGTCACCCGCTACCTCTACTGGGACCCACGCGACCGCGACACCACCCGCGACCTCCTCGACAAAAAGATCAACCGCACCGCCATCCACCACGAAGGCGACGCCATCGACCTCGCCGTCACCCTGCGCGACACCGGCGACCTCATCGGCAACTGCCTGCTCATCTGGACCAGCGAACAACACCGCCAAGGCGAGATCGGCTACGTCCTCAACCCCGCCCACCACGGCCACGGCTACGCCGCCGAAGCCGCCCGCGCCCTGCTCCACCTCGGCTTCACCGCACTCGGCCTCCACCGCATCGTCGGCCGCCTCGACGCCCGCAACACCGCCTCCGCCCGCGTGCTGGAAAAACTCCACATGCGCCACGAAGCCACCCTCATCGAGAACGAATTCGTCAAAGGCGAATGGTCCAGCGAAGCCATCTACGCCATCCTCGCCACCGAATGGACAGCATGACCATCCACCACCTCGCCCTCCGCACCGACTGGGAAAACGCCCAGCACGCGGGGGAGTACCGCATCTCCACCCTCGGCCGCACCCTGGACCACGAAGGCTTCATCCACTGCAGCCGCGACCACACCCAGCTACGCGCCGTCCACACCGCCTACTACAGCCACGTCACCGAGCCGCTGCTCGTCCTCGACATCGACCCCACCGGCCTCGACATCCGCACCGAGAACGGCTACCCCCACCTGTACGGACCCCTGCCCATCACCGCGGTCACCGCCGTACACCCCTACACAGCCTGAAGGACCGCGTGGACACCCGCACCGCCGCCCAGCGCTTCGCCCACACCTGGCAACACGGCTGGACCCACCACGACACCGACGCCATCATCGCCCTCTACCACGACGACGCCGTCCACACCAGCATGCCCTTCCGCCCCCCACACCAGGGCAAACAGGCCATCGCCGACTACATCCGCTGGTCCTTCACCGGCGAAACCGACCCCCACGCCACCTTCGCCACCCCCATCGTCGACGGCGACCAAGCCGCCATCGAATTCCGCGTCCACGCCCACGAAAACGGCCGCCCCATCACCTTGGCCGGCTGCGTCTTCGCCCGCTTCGACCCCGACGGCCTCGCCGTACGAACCCGCGACTACTGGCACACCACCGAAGGACACCACTGACCCGTCAGCGCGGCCCCCGCACCTGCGACACCACCGGACGCGAACGCTCCACCTGCTGCGTCCGCACCTGAGACTCATCCACCGGCCGCCCCGCCACCTGATCAGCGACCTGATCCACCACCTCGGCCCGCCGCTCGGCACACCCGCCCGCGCAATAACCGTTCGTCACGATCAGCCGCCCACGCAACGGCGTGTACGACTCCTTACCGGACGCGGGCCGAACACCCTGACACACCGGACATATGACCGACTCGTTTCCCACGTGCTGCCCCTCTCCGCGCGAATAGCAGAAACTCCACCCTAAATCGCGCAACCCGACAAGGACAGCGAATCAACCGAACGTCAACCGAACCGTCAACACCGGCATGATCACGAGCCGGGGAGACGAGCGGCCGGACACCGGCCCGCGAAATCCCTGCTCACCAACACCGCGGCCACACACCACGCGACTCCCGCCCGCCGCACCGACCGCCACCGACAGGCCGCGCCGAATCGGAAAATCGTCCCGCCAGCCCCACGCGTCCAGGGGAGCACTCACCCCTTCCGGAACGGTCTACTTGACATAATGTTCATTATCGAGCAACCACCGGAGGGCCCGCATAAACCGCCCGCACCCGGGAAGACGCCCCGCATGCCCGCCCAGATCGCACTGCAGATCAGCCCCGGCATCATCGCGCTCAGCGCCGTCCTCACCGCGGCCGCCATCTGGCTGATCATTCTCGCCGTACGTCTCACATACCGGCCGCGCAACCGTCCCGGAATCAGCGTCGATCTCGTCGACCAGGCCCGCGAGCTCAAGGCTCTCGGGCAGATCCAGGAAGCCGTCTTCCTCGTACGCGGCGAGACCGGCATGAGCCACCGCGCCGCCGCCAGGTTCGTCAACCGCTTATGACCCCCCAGGCCCGGCACGGCCCGGTAAAGCGCACTTATATCCCATACCAAACAGAAGGTGGATTCTGTTCGGTATGGGACATAAAGCCTGATGGCCCATAAATCGTGACATCGGCACCACAACGGCCCAGCACGACCCCGCCTCCTCGCCGTACGGACCCGCGACTCCCCGCCCACGACAGCGGCGAACGGCCGGATTCAGCAAGAAGTTCGGCCGGGTCGAGGACGTTCGGGTTCCGCACCGGAAATCGCCGCTTCTCAACCCCTCCCCCGAAATCGCGGCGCCGACGGCCGTTCTTGACGGCCGGCCTCGGCCGGTGGCGCCTCCTCGGCCGCCGTAGCAGGCTTGGGCTTGATGCAGCGGCAGGTGCGGGCAAGATCAGTCACGCCTGCAGGGTCTTCCCTACCATCAAGATGATCGCCAAGCGGCGCATACTCGTCTTCATCCGGGTCGCGCCGAGACCGTAACGGGCGTCCGCGGGCCAGCCTTCCTGCTCGACCTTCCCACCTACTTTGCCCGGGGCTGCGATGATCAGCGGCCGGGACCGGGCCGGGCGTGCCGCCACCGTCTACGTCACTGGCGGGCCCAAGAACCGGCAGCACCTGATCGACACCTTTGTCGTCGCGATGTGCGACCGCGGAGCCCGGGCAGCAGCCGCGGCCACTGGACCGACGGGACGCCTCCAGTTCTGCTACTTGCTGGGCCAGAAAGGGATGGCCTCTTCAGCATCTACGGTCCCCCGCCATCCCCAGCGCCGACGGGCCGGTTACCAGGCGTAAGCCTCGGGGGCCGGACCGGGACCGGGGAAGATCTCATCCAGGCGGGCCAGCTCGCTCGCGCCGAGGCGGAGATCGAGGGCCTGGAGGGAACGGTCTAGCTGGTCCAGTGTGCGTGGTCCGATGATCGGGCCGGTGACGCCGGGCTGGTGGAGCAGCCAGGCCATGGCGACGTCGGCCGGAGGGTGGCCGATCTCGTCGCAGAACTGCTCGTAGGCCGCCACCCGCTCGCGGTTGGCCGCCAGCCGCTTGGCCGTGAGGTCCGATCCCGAGGCGCGTCCGGTGTGGGTTTTGCGCAGGATGCCGCCGAGGATGCCGCCGTACAGCGGGGACCAGGGATCACTCCGAGGCCGTACTCACGTGCGGCCGGCAGCACCTCCAGTTCCGCGGTTGCGTTCAGCGAGGTTGTACAGCGGCTGCTCGCTCACCAGACCGAGCGAGTGGCGTCGCCTGGCGGCCTCGTTGGCCTGGGCGATGTGCCAGCCGGCGAAGTTGGAGGAGCCGACGTACAAGATCTTGCCCTGGTTCACCAGGACGTCCATGGCCTGCCAGAACTCCTCCCATGGCGTGTTCCTGTCGATGTGGTGAGCCTGGTAGAGATCGATGTGATCGGTGCGCAGCCGGCGCAGGCTGTCCTCGACCTGCCGGCGGATGTGCAGCGCCGACAGGCCGCGAGTGTTGGGGCCCTCCCCCATCGGCTCGTAGACCTTGGTGGCCAGGACGATGTCGTCGCGGCGCCGGTTCTTGGCCACCCAGTGTCCGATGATCTGCTCGGTCCAGCCCTCGCCGAGGCGCCAGCCGTAGATGTTGGCGGTGTCGAAGAAGTTGATGCCGAGTTCGAGAGCACGGTCCATGATCGTGTGGCTGGTGTCCTCGGGAGTGTCCGGCCCGAAGTTCATCGTGCCGAGCACAAGCCGGGATCGCTCGACGTGGTGGGTCTGGTCTGGGTGCCGCCGCCGCTGAGTCGTCGAGCGGTCGCCGATTTGCCCGTGGGATCAGTTGGTAAAAGCAGTCTGGGTGCGGTGGTGCTTGGGGGTGTCGATCTCGTCGAGCAGGGCGATGGCGAAGTCGGCGTAGGAAATGAGGCCGATGCCCGCAGGGCCACCGGTCCGGTAGTGGCCGACTCGCGGGCCGTCGTGGTCGAAATTTCCGGTGGGGCTGGCGTACACCCAATCGAGGCTGCTGGCGGTGGAGAGCAGAACCTGCAGTCCTGCGGCATGGCCCTCAGAGAACGGCCGATACTCGGGCGGGAATGCGTCGGTGTCCATGAGCCGTACCCCTGGTTCGGTCTCCAAGAGGGTGCCAAGACCGACCACCAGCAACCGGCCGACTCCGGCACGAGACAGTCCGTCCAGCAACGCGGTGGCCGCGCCGACATAGAAGCTGTCGGGCGACGCTTCGGCGTCATGGACGGCGCTGATCGCCGCATCGTGGCCGGCGGCGACCGCGGCGACGCCGTCCACATCCGTGACATCACCGGCCACGACCGCCACCTCATCGGCCGCCAGGTCGCCGTACTTGGCCGGATCACGGACCACCGCGGTGACCTGGTGGCCGCGCATGCGAGCCTCGCCGACCGCCGCGCGGCCGGCCCTGCCACCGGCACCGAAAATAACGATCTTGCTCATCTGGATGCTCCGTTGTGTCCGGCAGGCCAGGTCACCCGCCACTGCTCCGGAACGGTATCCACAAGATACTTGTTACTTCAACGGTACTGAGTTACCGCCAGGATAGTGACTGTGCCACTCGACCCTGAGATGTTCGACCCAGCCTGTCCATCCAGCGTCATGCCGATCCGGATCGGCGAGAAATGGTCAGCGATGGTCCTCATCTGCCTTGAGCACGGCCCTCGCCGGTTCACTGAGATCCGCACCCCGCTCCGTGGGATCACGCCGAAGGTGCTCACCGAGACGCTGCGCGCGCTCGAACGCGACGGGCTGATCACCCGCACCGCCTACCTGGAGATCCCACCCCGGGTCGAGTACGAGCTGACACCGCTGGGCCGCACGCTGCTCGAACCGATCGCGGCCTGCCGCGTCTGGGCACAGAACCATCTTCCCCAACTGCTCAAGGCACGTGAAGCCTACGAGCACCGGATCTCCCGCTGATGGTCGAAGCGCGTCCTGGTCCGCTCGGCGTACCTCCTCACACAACGGATCGACGATGCCGAGCTGCTCGGCCACGAAGTCGACGACCGAGGCCGGCACGTCGGAATCCTCCAGGAACGCCCCGGCCCACCGAACGGTGACGAGCTGAAGGCCGAAGCCAAGCCGAGTGGCGTCGCGCTTTCCGGCGATCAGGCCCGCGCTCTTCGTCCAGGATCGTCCAGTGCTCGACCAACGCGTCGATGTGCATCGGGGGCGTTTCATGACCAACGAGCATTGACGCCAAGGGGGTGTCGCCCAGTTGAGGCCTTGCGGTTGACTGTTCCCGAGTGATCTACGGGAGGCTGCGGTGGGCTGGATCCGCGAGTACCCGCGCGTTCAGGTGCGGCATCTGCACAACGCGCGCCCTAAGTTCGGGGAGTGGGAGTTGACCATCTCTGTGACCCCGATCGCCGTGCGGCGGCCGGCACGCGGGGTCAAGCAGGCGACCGTAGTGTGCCGCGCGTGCGGCGCCGAGCTGGGTGTACGAGTCCACAGCGCGATGAGCACCCGCGTGACGAAGTTGCTCCTGCTGCTGCTCGGCATCGTCGCGACGCCCGCGACCGTGGCGCTGTCCCTGATCATGGTCGAGACCGACAACGGCGGGGCGATCGCCGGGGCGTGGGTGTCGCTGTTCCTCGCGCTCGGGGGGTTCATCGGCTGCTACTTCGTTGACGGCGTGCGGCTGCCCAAGGGTGGCGCCCTGCACCGGCTGGCCTATCAGAGGCGACAAGGGCAAGATCACGGGTAACGGGCACTAAGGTGGCGGAATTTCGAAACGGCCTCGGCGCCTCGGGTTTCCGCTTCGCTCTTGTCGCTGGGTTACAGCCCGGAAAGGTACCGGAACGGCAGCTCGGAGCGAGGTGATCTTTGCCCGATTTGCTCTAATATGCAGCTCCTTGTCGGGGTGCCGACGGCGCTCCCCTGCCCGGGCAGCTTCGCGGGCTGAAACCCTGCCCGGCACCGACGACGGTGACCTGGGCGGGGCTTCCTGGCGCGGCGGCGGCCGTGCACACGATCTGTTCGACGGCCAGAGCGGACAGGTCGCCTGCCGGAGTGGACGGGTGCACCGCCAAGTGGCCGGCCGGCTCGGCCTTCACCGAGAACGGGGCGGCTTCGCGCGGGACGTCGCTGGTGAGTCCTTGCGCCCGCTCCCCCGGAGTGGGTCCGGCTGCCAGCAGCGCGAGCGTGTCCGCCGGGAACAGTGGACGCCGGCCGGCCGGCCGTGTCACCGCGCTGAGCCTGCCGTGCTTGACCAGGTAGAGGGTGATCGTCGGGGATGGTGCGACGGCTCCGCTCGGCGGCTCGCCGGCGGAGATGGCGTCGCTGGGTCGTACGCCGCAGCCGGTGACGGCGGCGAGCGACACGAGGCCGGCGGCGAGTGCGCGGTGTGCGAGCCTGGTCGTCACTCGGGGTCTCCGTCCGGGTCGTGTGTCCGGCGTGGCAGGCGCAGGGTGAAGAGGGCGCCGCCGTCGGGGGCGTTGGTGGCGGTGAGGTCGCCTTGGTGCAGGCGGGCGTTCTCGCGTGCGATGGCGAGGCCGAGGCCGCTGCCGTCGGATCTGGCTCTTGCCGCGTTGGCTTTGTAGAACCGGTCGAAGACGTGTGGCAGGGCGGTTTCGTCGAGTCCGGGTCCGTGGTCGCGGACGTGGAGGGTGATCCAGTGGTGGTCGGCGGTGAGGTGCACGGACACGGGTGGTTCGCCGTGTCGCAGGGCGTTGCCGACGAGGTTGGCGAGGATGACGTCGACTCGGCGTGGGTCGAGGCGTGCCGTCACGGCGGGTGGGAGTTCGGTGTGGACGGGTTGTGACCAGCCTCGGGCGCGCAGGGTGGCGTGTACGAGTTCGGCCATGTCGACTTCGTTGAGGGCGAGGGCGGCGACGCCGGAGTCGAATCGGCTGATTTCGATGAGGTCGTTGACCAGTTCGGTGAGGTTGAGGGTTTCCTGGCTGACCAGTTTGGCGGCTCGGCCGGCGGGTTCAGGAAGGTGGGATGCTTCTTCGTCGAGGATGTCGGCGACGGCGGTGAGTGCGGCCAGTGGGGTGCGTAGTTCGTGGGATACGTCGGCTACGAATCGGCGGGCGTCGGCTTCCATGTCGCGGAGTTGTTCGACGTGTCGTTCCAGTTCGGCGGCGGTGTTGTTGAAGGTGTGTGCGACGTCGGCGAGTTCGTCGGTGCCGCGGACGGTGATTCTGGTGCGCATGTCGCCTTGGCCGAGGAGGCGTGCGGCGTGGCCGAGTTCGCGTACGGGGCGGAGTACGCCGCGGGTGGCCAGGAGTGCGAGGAGGACGGCGAAGGCGAGGGCGGCTGCGCCGGTGAGCCAGGCGCGTGTGGCGAGGCGGTCGATGCTGCGTTGTTCGGACAGGAGGCTGCGTACGGTGTAGACCTCGATGCCGGACGTCCGGGTGGGCCGGTCTCCTTCGGTGATCAGCAGGGGCGAGCCGATGATGAGGAAGGGGGCGTCGTGCCATATGACGCGTTGCCAGGCGACGACGCCGTCGGCGACTGTTCGTCGCAGTTCTGGCGGGATCATGGCGGGGTCGAGGCGGCCGGGTGAGTGGGTTTCGTGGTAGAGGGCGATCGCGTTGCTGTTGTGGTCGGTCATGGTGTGGGCGATGTCGGTGAGTTCGGCCGGGCCTGGTGTGGGGGTTCGCAGCGGGTAGAGGGTTTCCAGGCGGTTTTTCATGGCTTGTACGGCGGCGTCCTGGGCGCGTTGCAGGATGGCGGTGCGGGCTTCGACGTACATTCCGCCGGCCACCACCGCCGCGGTGACCACGCACAGCAGGGCGAACGCCGACAGCAGCCGGGCGCGTAGCCCGAAGCTTGGCCGAGGTGTCACCTTTGGTTCACACCGGCCCGAATCGGTAGCCGAACCCGCGGACCGTCTGGATGTAGACGGGGGCGGCGGAGTCGTCCTCGATCTTGGCGCGCAGCCGCTGTACGCAGGCGTCGACGAGGCGTGAGTCGCCGAAGTATCCGTGTTCCCACACGGATTCCAGCAGTTGCTGGCGGCTGTGCACGCGGCCTGGTGCGGCGGACAGTTCGAGCAGCAGGCGCAGTTCGGTCGGGGCGAGGCTGAGGGGTGTGCCGCGTTTGGCGATCACGAGTCCGGCCCGGTCGATGGTCAGGTCGGCGTGCCGTTCGAGCTCTGCTTGATCCCGGCCGACGCGGCGGAGTACCGCGCGGATGCGTGCCTCGAGCACTCGGGGTTGTACTGGTTTGACGACGTAGTCGTCGGCGCCTGCCTCGAGGCCGGCGACCACGTCGATGTCGTCGCTTCGTGCGGTCAGCATGATGATGGGGATGTCGCCGGTGGCTCGGATGCGGCGGCAGACTTCGAATCCGTCGATGCCTGGCAGCATCAGGTCGAGCACGACGACGTCGGGAAGGTCGGTACGCAGGCGGTCCAGTCCTTGTTCGCCGGACTCCACTGCGCGTACCCGGTGCCCGTGGCGGGTGAGGGCCAGGTCGAGGCCCTCCCGTACGGCGGGGTCGTCCTCGATCAGCAACACCCGCGACACGCCGCCGAGTTTCACAGCTCGCTCCGTAACTCGTCCGCCGGTCAACGTCTTCCATTGTCGGCCGGTCGTGTCCTCGCTTCGTCGCCGCGATGTCATGGTCGTGTCACGGTCGCGCGGGCGGTGGCGGCCGTCGAGAAACGGTGACATGCGGCGGACAACGCACGCATATTCGGCGCCAATCGTAGTCGGCATGAACGAAGCACGCATCATCCCGCTTCGGCCCCGAGACCGGCTGTTCGCGCTGGTCACGATGGTGCTGGCGGTGCTGCTGTTGCCGGTGGCGTTCGTCCGCCGTCCTGGCCGTGCCCGGGAACTGGCCGGTGCTTGGGCGTTGGGCATGCGGTTCCCGGCCGAGGACCTCACGGGGCTCACGGAGGGCGCCAGGGCGGCGTTCACCGCGGCGCGTACGGAGGCGCTGTGGCGGCATGGCCAGCTCATCGGCCTGACGTCGGGATATCGCGATCCGGTTGTTCAGCAGCGGATGTTCGATGAGGAGGTGCGCCGCTGCGGCTCTGCGGTGTTGGCGCGGATGCTGGTGTTACCGCCGGCGGAGTCCTGCCATGTGCGGGGTGTGGCGCTGGACGTGCGTCCGTATGAAGGCGCGCGCTGGCTGGAGGAGCACGGTGCTCGCTACGACCTGTACCGCATGTACGACAACGAGTGGTGGCATTTCGAGTACCGCCCGGACCGCGGTGGCGTGCCACCGCGGCGACGGCCTCATCCGGGCGTGAGCTACGTGTTCGAGGACGGGGACCGGACGCGGCCCGGGTCCTCCGAGTGACGGGGTCGCTTTCGGTGAGTGACGACGGCGGGTTGCTGGGATGGCGTCTGCAGGCGGCGCGTGAGCGGGCGTTCGTGGGGCGGGAGGAGGAGGTGGCGGTTTTCCGGGCGGCGTTGTACGGCGGCGGCTGCGATGTGGTGTACGTGCACGGTCCTGGTGGTGCCGGGAAGTCGGCCTTGTTGCGGCGGTTCGCTCAGGAGGCGGTGGTGGCGGGGCGGCCGGTGTCCGTGGTGGACGGGCGCATGGTGGAGTCGTCCCCGGCGGCGTTCGAGGCGGCGGCCGGGCTGGTGCTTCGTGACGCGGACAGGGTGCTGCTGGTCGACGGGTTCGAACGCCTTCAGGGTCTGGAGGGGTGGCTGCGCGAGTGGTTCCTGCCGCGCGTGCCGGTGGGGGCGCTGGTGGTGATCGCGGGGCGGAACCCGCCGGATCTGCGGTGGCGGGTGGATCCGGGATGGGCGGGGGCGCTGGAGGTGCTGCCGCTGGGCGGCCTGCGGGCCGGGGACGCGCGGGCCTTGTTGGACTTTTCCGGGGTGCCGGCCGAGGTGCGCGAGCCGCTGCTGGCGTTCGCGGGTGGTCATCCGCTGGCGTTGTTGCTCGGTGCGGCGGCGGGGGTGAAGGCGGTGGCGGTGAAGGAAGGCGGGCGGTGGATGCCGCGTCAGGACGTGGTGGCGGCGTTGCTGGATCAACTGGTGGGTGAGGTGCCGTCGGTGGCGCATCGGCGTGCTCTGGAGGTCTGTGCGCATGCGTACGTGACGACGGAGGATCTGCTGCGGGCGGTGTTGCCGGAGGATGCCGGGACGTTGTTCCGGTGGTTGCGGGGGTTGCCGTTCGTGGAGTCGAACGGTCTCGGGTTGTTTCCGCTTGCTGTGGTGCGGGAGGTGGTGGAGGCGGATCTGCGGTGGCGGGACCCGGAGGGGTACGCGGTGATGCACGACCGGGTCCGTGCGCATCTGGCGGAGCGGGTGCGCACGGCGGGTGATGGGGACGTGGCGGGTGCGGTGGCGGCGCTGCTCTACCTGCATCGCGGCGATGGGGTGGCGGCCGGTTTCGGTGGCCGGCATGACGGGGGCGGGTTCCGGGAGGAGGCGGTGCGGGAGGAGGATGTCGGCACGTTGCTTCAGGTGGCCGAGGGTGCGGGGGCTGCGGGCTGGGTCGCTTTCTGGGCGGAGCGTCAGCTGGAGGCGTTCCGGTTGTACCGGCGGGTCGAGACCGGCGAGCCGGTGGCGTTTTCGGCGTGGTTGCGGTTGGCGGAAGTCGATGAGGAGGAGTTGCGGGCTGATCCGGTCGTGGCGATGGCGTGGGGGCATGCGCGGGCTGCCGCGCCGTTGCGGGCCGGTGAGCATGTGGGGGTCGGGCGGTTGTGGGTGGTTCCGTCGTATCGCGGGAGTTGGCCGGTGATGGAGGTGGTGCTGGGGCGGGTGGTCGGCGATTGTCTGCGGTCGGAGCGGCTGGCATGGTCGTTCATCGGGATGCGGCATCCGGACGACGCGTGGGTGGAGTTTTTGGGGCGGCGTTTGGGGATGCGTGACATCTCCGGGCGGCCAGGGCTGGGTGATGACGGGTACGCGGTGTTCGTTCATGATTGGCGCGCGGTGCCGGCGCGGGCGTGGCTGGACCGGCTGCCCGTCGCCGGGTCTGCCGGCGGTCCGGGTGCGACGGCGACGTTGGCGGTGTTGTCGCAGGCGGAGTTCGCCGACGCGGTTCGCCAGGCGTTGCGGCAGTTGCCGCGGCTGGACGTGCTGGCGGCTTCCCCGCTGACGCGCACCCGGCTGGTCGCCGAGCGGGCCGGGCAGAGCCCGGCCACGGCATTGGGTGACCTGCTCCGGCAGGCGATCGACGATCTGCGTGAGGATCCGCGGGCGGTCAAGTTCCATCGGGCGTTGTCCGTCACGTACCTGCGTGGCGCGCCCACGCAGGAGGTGGCCGCGGAGCGGCTCGGTCTTCCTTTCACCACCTATCGCCGCCATCTGGCGGCCGGTATCGAGCGGGTCTGCGCCGACCTGTGGCACCGGGAGTTGTACGGCGCGTCGGCGTAGCGGTCCGGCTGAGCCGCGGAGCACCGGCTCTATCGCGGTGGACGAACGTGACCGAGGGCGTGTCCGTCGGCGAGCGCGAGGCCGGCCGCCGCCTCCGCGTGCAGTCGAGCGCTCGGCAGCACGGGGATGGCGCCGTCCTTGTCGCTGATGAGCAGTTCGATCTCGGTGCAGCCGAGGATGACGCCTTCGGCGCCGTCGTCGGCGAGGTCGTCGATGATCTGGGCGTAGGCGTCCCTGGACGATTCCCGGAGGACTCCGCGCACCAGTTCGTCGAAGATCACGCGATGGACGCGTTCTCGCTGCTCGCGGCGCGGGATCACCACGTCGAGGCCGTGGGCGGCGAGCCGGTCCCGGTAGAAGTGCTGCTCCATGGTGAAGCGCGTGCCGAGCAGGCCGACCTTGCGCATGCCTCTGGCGCGGATCTCGGCGCCGACGGCGTCGGCGATGTGCAGCACGGGCACGTTCACGGCCCGCTCCACGTCGTCGCTCACCCGGCTGAAGGTGTTGCTGCAGACGAGCAGGAGGCCGGCGCCGAGCTCCTGGAGTTTCCTGCCCGCGTCGGTGAGCAACGTGCTCACCTCGTCCCAGCGGTCGGCGAAGATGAGGTTCTCGACGGTCGCGTAGTCGATTGACCAGATGAGGCTGTCGGCGGAGTGGCTGCCGCCGAGTCGCTCGCGTACCCGCTGGTTGATGATCTGGTAGTAGATCACCGTCGATTCCCAGCTCAATCCGCCGATGAGACCGATGGTGCGCATGGAGCTCCGTTTCGTCAGATGGTGATCGGAGGGAACGGACCGGCGTCGGCCAGCGCGCGGGCGCAGGCGCCGAGGCCGGTCTCGCTGGAGGCCTTGACGAACACCACGTCTCCCGGTTCCAGGAGCGCGGTGGCGAGCCTGAGGGCTGCGGTCACGTCGTCGGCGGTGTGCACGGCCACGCCGTGGCCCGCGGATCGCGCCGCCTGCGCCATCGCGTGCGGATCCCCCGCTCCGACCGTGATCAGCACGTCGTAGCGGAGGTCGGCGACGAGCCGGCCGATCTCGGCGTGCTGGGCGCGGGAGGCGTCCGCCTGCTGTCCCATCGCGCCGAGCACGGCGACGGTACGACGGGTGCCGGCCAGGGCCTTGGCCGCGCGCAGCCCGGCCCGCATGGATGCGGGGCTGGCGTTGTAGGCGTCGTCGACGACGGTGACGCCGTCGGGTCGTTCGACGATCTCCAGGCGGCCCGCGGAGCGGCGTCGTGCGGCGTTCAGCCCGTCGGCGATCTCGGCGACGTCCAGGCCGAGCGCGGTGGCGGCGGCGGCCGCGGCCAGGGCGTTGCTCACCTGGTGCTCGCCTATGAGGTCGAGCTGGACCGGGGCGCGGCCGGAGGGCGTCACCAGCGTGAACGCGGGTCGTGCGCGGTCGGTCAGGCGCACGTGTTCGGCTCGCACCTGTGCCTGCGCCGATCCGCCGTACAGCAGGATCCGGGCGTTCGTGCGGCCGGCCATGCCGATGACGTACGGGTCGTCGGCGTTGAGCAGGGCGTACCCGTCGGCCGGGAGCGCCTCGACCAGCTCGCCTTTGGCCTGGGCCACGTCGGCCGGCCCGCCTCCCATCCGCTCCACGTGGGCGGTGCCGACGTTGAGCACGAGCCCGATCCGGGGTGGTGCGAGCCCGGTCAGGTAGGTCAGGTCGCCCTTGCGGCCTGCGCCCATTTCGAGCACGAGGTAGCGGGTGGTGGCGTCGGCGCGCAGCACGGTGAGCGGCAGCCCGAGCTCGTTGTTGAACGACCGGTCGGTGGCGACCGTCGGGGCGTGTCGTTCGAGGACCTGGGCGAGCAGGTCCTTGGTCGTGGTCTTGCCCACGGAGCCGGTCAGGCCGATCACGGTCGGGCTGATGTGGTGGAGCAGGTGCCTGGCCAGCAGGCCGATCGCGCGCTGGACGTCGTCGACGACGAGGGCGGGCACGCCGACGGGCCGTGCGGCCAGCACGGCGACGGCGCCGTTCGCGACGGCGCCGGCCGCGTGGTCGTGGCCGTCGACGCGGGCGCCGATCGTCGCGGCGAACAGGCCGCCGGGCACCACTTCGCGGGAGTCGACCGCCGAGGGCGCCGTCACCAGCGCGTGCGGGTCGGGTACGTCGTGCGGGCTCGCGCCGACGGCCTGCGCGATCTCGTTCAGCGTCATGGGGATCATGAGCCGCTCCTGGCGAAGGCGAGGTCGATGAGGCGGCGCAGCAGGTCCGGGTACGGGACGCCGCTCGCGGCCCAGGCTCTGGCGTAGACGGAGCGGGCGGTGAAGCCGGGCATGGTGTTGATCTCCAGTACGTACAGGCGTCCGGTGTGCTCCTCGTGGAGGAAGTCGACCCGGGACAGGCCGTAGCCGCCGATGGCCCGGAAGGCGCGCAGGGACAGCTCGCGCACGTCCTCGGCCACCCGTTCCGGCAGTTCGGCGGGGATGGTGGCGATCTCGGCCTGGCTGAGGTATTTGGCCTCGTAGTCGAGCCAGTCGCCGGGCACGATGAGCTCGCCGGGGACGGAGGCGTCCGGGGTGTCGTGGTCGCCGAGCACGCCGCAGATGATCTCGCGTGCGGTCACGCCCTGCTCGATGACGACCACGCGGTCGTAGGTCAGCGCCAGTTCCACGCCGGCGCGCAGTTCCCGCATGGAGGTGACGCGTGAGATGCCGATGGAGGAGCCCAGGTTGGCCGGTTTGACGTACATCGGCCAGTCGAGCGACTTCACCAGATCAAAGTGGTCGGTGGTGGTGCGCCATTGGTGCTCGGTGAACCACGCATGCGGGGTGACCGGAATGTCCTCCGCGAGGAACGTGCGCCGCATCGCGACCTTGTTCATGGCCACGGCGGAGGCCATGACGCCGCAGCCCACGTACGGGATGCCGAGCGTCTCCAGGTGACCTTGGACGACGCCGTCCTCGCCGAACGGCCCGTGCAGGACGGGGAAGACCACGTCGGCCAGGTCGCGTCGCAGCTCCACCGGCCATCTGCCCTGCCGGTCGATGATGACGGGGACGGGCTCGTACAGGTCCCTCGGCAGGGCTTCGAGCACAGCCTGTGCCGACTGCAGCGACACCTCGTGCTCGGCGGACGGCCCACCCGCCAGCACGGCCACGCGTACGCGTTCAGCCACGATCGATCAGCCTTTCTCGGTGGCACGGAGACAGCACCGCCGGCGGCACGGTGTTTCCCGGTCGCCGGACCAGCCCGCCGAGTGTCGGCTGTTCGCCTGACCGGTTTCCAGGCCATTCGCCGTCCACTTCCTGGCCAAGGGTGGGGCATTCCTCTTGCGCCGAGGTGCCATCGGTGGGGGTCCAGAGGCGCTGAGTGCGGGATTGCATGGCGTGGCGGGTGGCGGGGGTCACGCGGGGTCGAGGGTGGTGGCGGGGGGCGGTTCGGGTTCATGAGGTTTTCCCGGGGCCGAACCTTTGCCTCAAACCAGGCGAAATAGGCCACGAGCTGTGGCATTTGCGTTGAAATGTCAGCAGCGGTGGAGATTTCGTGTCAGCATCGGTGACCATGGATGGGTCGTACGGGACTGCGGTGAAGGTCCGGGACATGTGGGATCTCCCCTGCCCTGGGCCGGGAGCCGCGGCGTGAGCCTCCTGTGACAGCCCCGCCCCGTCCCGCCAAGACCGCGCGTGCAGCCGGTGTCGTCCCCCTTGCCTGGAAAGAAGTTCCGCGTTGCGTATCTTGCTGCTCTGCTCGTCCTTCAACGGCCTGACCCAGCGTTCCTGGCTGGAGTTGCGCCGGGCCGGTCACGACGTGAGCGTCGAGCTGGCCGTGTCCGAGGAGGCCATGGTGGAGGCCGCCGAGCTGGCCAAGCCGGATCTGATCATCTGCCCGTTCCTGAAGGAGCGGGTGCCGGACGCGTTGTGGCGCACCCACCGTACGGTGATCATCCACCCGGGGCCGCCCGGTGACCGGGGGCCGTCGTCGCTGGACTGGGCGATCGTGGACGGCGAGCCGGAGTGGGGCGTGACGGCGCTGCAGGCGGTCGAGGAGATGGACGCGGGCCCCATCTGGGGTTACCGGCTGTTCCCGATGCCGCCCGAGCCGCCGCGCAAGTCGTCGTTGTACAACGGCCCGGTGGCCGACGCGGCGGTGGAACTGGTGGCGGAGGTGGCGGCCAAGGCGGGCGACGCGTCGTTCGTGCCGGTGCCGCTGGACTACCGCTCTCCCGAGGTGCGAGGGCGGCTGCGGCGGGCGATGCGGCACGCCGACCGCGAGTTCTCCTGGGCCGAGCCGAGCGAGCAGATCCTGCGGCGGGTGCGCGCGGCCGACGGCTCCCCCGGCGGCCGGACGGTGCTGGGCGAGCTGCCGGTGCGGGTGTTCGACGTCTACCGGGGGCCGGACCTGCCGGGCACGCCGGGCGCGGTGGCGGCGCGGCGTGAGGGCGCCGTGCTGGTGCACACCGGCGACGGCACGGTGTGGGTGGGTCACCTGCGCGTCGAGCGTGAGGGCGCGGTGAAGCTGCCGGCGGCGATGGCGCTGGGCGAGCTGGTGGCGGGCCTGCCGGAGCGGCCCGGCTACAGCGAGATCACCTACGACCGCAGCGTGGGCGTGGGCGTGGTGAGCTTCGACTTCTACAACGGGGCGATGTCGAGCGAGCAGTGCCGGCGGCTGGCCTCGGCGCTGCGGTACGCGGCCGCGCAGGACACGCGAGTGCTGGTGGTGCGCGGCGGTGAGACGTTCTCCAACGGCATCCACCTCAACGTGATCGAGGCCTCGCCGCAGCCGGAGCTGGAGGCGTGGACGAACATCAACGCGATCAACGCGGTGTGCCGGGAGATCCTCGACTGCACCGGCCAGCTGGTGGTGACGTCGATGGCGGGCAACGCCGGCGCTGGCGGCGTGATGATGGGGCTGGGCGCCGACCGGGTGATCGTGCGCGATTCGGTGGTGCTCAATCCGCACTACCGGACGATGGGGCTGTTCGGCAGCGAGTACTGGACGTACGTGCTGCCGCGCCGGGTGGGCGCCGAGCAGGCCTGGCGGCTGACGCAGGAGGCGCTGCCGATCGGCGCGGCGCAGGCGGTGGAGCTGGGACTGGCCGACAAGGCGGTGGCCGGGTCGCGGATGGAGTTCGAGCGGCGGGTGCTGGAGTACGCCGAGCGGCTGGCGGCCGATCCGGGCTACGATCGGCTGCTGGCGGCGCGGCGGCAGGCGCGGGAGGCCGACGAGCGGCGCAAGCCGCTGGACGCCTACCGGGCGGAGGAGCTGGCGGAGATGAGCCGCGACATGTTCGACGACCGCAACGGGTTCCGGCAGGCGCGGCAGGCGTTCGTGTACAAGGCGCCGGCGCAGGCGACGCCGGAGCATCTGGCACGGCATCGGGAGTGGTCCGGCGCGTCGGCCCCCTCGATCGCGGGTACATCTCATATGTGAGATAAGGTCTGCTGTTGTGGCAGATGACTATCTTGTGCGGATCGGCCGGCTGATCCGGGACGCCCGCCAGCATCGCGGGTGGACACAGCTTCAGCTGGCCGACGCTCTGGCGACGAGCCAGAGCGCGGTGAACCGGATCGAGCGCGGTAACCAGAACATCAGTCTTGAGATGATCGCCCGGATCGGTGAGGCGCTCGACAGCGAGATCGTCTCCCTGGGGTATGCCGGGCCGATGCATCTGCGGGTGGTGGGCGGCCGCCGGCTGTCGGGCAGCATCGACGTCAAGACGTCGAAGAACGCGTGCGTGGCGCTGCTGTGCGCGTCGCTGCTCAACTCCGGCCGGACGATCCTGCGCAAGGTGGCGCGGATCGAGGAGGTCTACCGGATCCTCGAGGTGCTGGCCTCGATCGGGGTGCGGGCGCGGTGGATCAACGAGGGCAGCGATCTGGAGATCGTGCCTCCGGCGCGGCTGGAGCTGGAGTCGATGGACACCGACGCCGCCCGCCGCACCCGCAGCGTGATCATGTTCCTGGGTCCGCTGATGCACCGCACGGAGCAGTTCCAGATCCCGTACGCGGGCGGCTGCGACCTCGGCACGCGTACGGTGCAGCCGCACATGTCGGCGCTGCGGCACTTCGGGCTCGACATCACCGCGACCGGCGGCTTCTACCACGCGCAGGTGGACCGCGGGGCGGCGCCGTCGCGGCCGATCGTGCTGACCGAGCGGGGCGACACGGTGACGGAGAACGCGCTGCTGGCCGCGGCCCGTCACGACGGGGTGACGGTGATCCGCAACGCCTCCTCCAACTACATGGTGCAGGACCTGTGCTTCTTCCTGGAGCAGCTCGGCGTCCGGGTGGAGGGCATCGGGACGACGACGCTGACGGTGCACGGGCAGCCGCACATCGAGCGTGACGTCGACTACTCCCCCTCCGAGGACCCGGTCGAGGCGATGAGCCTGCTGGCCGCCGCCGTGGTGACGTCGTCGGAGCTGACGATCTGCCGGGTGCCGGTGGAGTTCCTGGAGATCGAGCTGGCGGTGCTGGAGGAGATGGGTCTGGATCACGACCGGGGGCGGGAGTATCCGGCGGCCAACGGCCGCACCCGGCTGGTCGACCTGACGGTGCGGCCGTCGAAACTGATCTCCCCCATCGACAAGATCCACCCGATGCCGTTCCCGGGGCTGAACATCGACAACGTGCCGTTCTTCGCGGCAATCGCGGCCTCGGCTCAGGGTTCGACGCTGATTCACGACTGGGTCTACGACAACCGGGCCATCTACCTGACGGAGCTGACCCGGCTCGGGGCGTCGGTGAAGCTGCTGGACCCGCATCGGGTGCTGGTGGAGGGTCCGACGCGCTGGCGCAGCGCGGAGATGATGTGCCCGCCGGCGCTGCGCCCGGCGGTGGTGGTGCTGCTGGCGATGATGGCGGCCGAGGGCACGTCGGTGCTGCGCAACGTGTACGTGATCAACCGCGGTTACGAGGATCTCGCCGAACGGCTGAACGCGCTGGGCGCGCGTATCGAGACGTTCCGCGACATCTGATTTTTCTGTCGGTGCGGGCCGCTACCGTCGTCCTTGGATCTTCCGTGGGAGAAGGGGGTGGCGGGTGCGGCCTGCTGAGCTGGAGCGCATCACCGTGGCGCAGGCGGCCGACCGTTATGTGGAGCTGGTGCGGGCCAAGACGCTGACGGGCGCGCTGTCGCCGGCGACGGCGGAGGTGTACGCGCGTGACGTGGCGACGCTGGTGGAGCTGGCCGGCGACGGCACGGTGCTGGACGACCTGACCGGCGCCGACGTCGACGCGATCCTGGTGGCGTTCGCCCGCAAACCGGACGGGCGCCGGGCGGGCGGTACGGCGGGAGACTCGGCGGGGGCGGGGCAGTCGCCGTCGTCGCAGGCGCGGTTCCGCCGGTCGATCTCGGCGCTGTTCAAGCACGCGACGCTGGCCGGCTGGGTGCAGCTCAACCCGATGACCCGCTCGACGGTGACGGCCAGGCAGCGGGGCGGGCTGCGGCCGGAGCGGCGGGCGCTGACGCGTGAGCAGGCGCAGGGCCTGGTCGGAGCGGCGCGGGAGCTGCCGCAGGCGCCGCCGGAGCGGAGCAAGCGCCGCGACCAGCGCACCGAGCTGCGCGACGCGGTGATCGTGCTGCTGCTGACCACGATGGGGCCGCGGGTGTCGGAGCTGGTGCGGGCCAACGTGGAGGATTTCTTCACCAACGACGGGGTGCGCTACTGGCGGATCTTCGGCAAGGGCGGCCGCACGCGTGACGTGCCGCTGCCGGGCGACGTCGCCGAGGTGTTGCAGGCGTATCTGGAGCGGGGGCGGCCGCGGGTGGCCGACAAGGCGCTGCTGCTGTCGTGGCGGGGGCGGCGGCTGGCGCGCGGTGACGTGCAGGCGGTGATCGACCGGGTGCAGCGGCGGGTGCCGCCCGATCAGCGGCGCTCGGTGACGCCTCATGGGTTGCGCCATACGACGGCGACGCATCTGCTGGCCGACGCGGTCGACATGGACGCGGTGCGGCGGGTGCTGGGCCACAGTGACCTGTCGACGCTGGGCCGCTACCGCGACGAGCTGCCGGGCGAGCTGGAGGTGGCGATGCGCACGCACCCGCTGCTGCGCGAGCGGCCCGCGCCGGAGGGGTGAGCGGGCTCAGGTGAGCGGGCCGCGGCTGTAGGCGGCGGCCACGGCCGAGGCGCGGTCGCGGACGCCGAGTTTGGCGTAGATGTGCGCCAGGTGGGTTTTGACGGTGGTCTCGCTGACGAACATCGCGGCGGCCGTCTCCTTCGGCCCCCGCGATGAGCGGCCCCGCAGCGGCGGCGCGCCGCAGCACCGTCGTGTCCGCGTGGGACAGCAGCGAGCGGCGGCCCGCCCACACGCCCACGAGCGCGGCCGTGACCGCGCCCGTCATCCCCGAACGGGGTCATCATCCACTCCAGCTGCCGCAGCGCCGGCGCCGCCATCGGTCCGGCACGGCGAGCGACCACAGGTACGCCCGCTGCGTCGTACCGGACGGGCCGCCGTACACGAGCGCGGAGATCACCGCGACGGGGACGAGCCACGCCGCGGCGGTGGCGGGCAGCATTCGGCCCCGCACCCGCATCAGCCGGCACATCAGGAGCCCGAGCAGGCCGAGCACGTCGCCGGGGAACAGCAGCAGCCCGTGGGCGGCGCCGAACGCCAGCAGCCCCCGGCCGCGCCGCCTGAGCACCGCCCGGCCTTAGGCGTCGTCGCGCCGCCGGTTCCACATCTGCGCCATGCCGTAACCGAACAGGGCGGCGAACATCGGGTGGGCGCGGGCGTCCACGAACGGCTCACCGCGGACACCACCCGGTCGGCGAGGCCGTGCTCGATGACGTGCTGCCGGATGCTGTACGGCCGGCCGTACAGGAAGAGGGCGGAATTGGCGACGGCGATCAGCGCGAGCCTGACGCCTCGGGCCACATCGGGGGCGAGCAGGCGGTCGCGTTCGCCGACGCGGCTCAGTGTCACGGGTGGTCTCCCTGCCGCTCGATGGGTTCGCACCGAGCGTGCGGGGAGGCGGGCGGCCGGCGAAACCTGCGAAGGGTCCCATTCGGCGGCGGATGGACGATACACGGGCATCGCCCATCCGGGCAGACGCCTTGAGGAGCGTTACAGGGTGGGTGTCGGCGTGATGTGGTGGGCGAGCTGGTCGAGCGAGATGCCCAGCACGTCGGCGAGCGCGGCGATGGTGAAGAACGCGGGCGTGGCGATGCGGCCGGTCTCGATCTTGCGGAGGGTCTCGGCGGACATGCCGGCCGCGGCGGCGACCTCGACGATGCTGCGCTCGCCTCGGGCCCGGCGCAGCACCAGACCGAGTTGCTCGCCGCGGAGCCGCTCTTCGGGGGTCAGCGGAGGTCGCACCATGTCTTCACTCTATACCTGCGAATAGAAATACCGGCCCGGCCGATGCGTCCCCGTGGGCGGCGGGCCCATCCGGGGCAGAGGCACGCGCCGCCGGTGGTGTCCGGCACGATGCCGGCGATCCAGCGGGTGCCCTTGGCGGCGAGGGCCATGGGGCAGGGCCGTGCAGGGCCGTGGGGCAGGTGGCTACGCGTCGGCTCGAGCGTCGGCGCCGGAGGTGGTGAAGTAGGCGGCGCTCTCCGCGTCCGCCGGGTAGTACGACTCGATCGCGACCTCGTCCAGGGTGATGTCCGTCGGGGTGCCGAACGTGGTGGTGGTCGAGAACAGCCGCAGCTCTCGCCCGCCGAAGCGAAAGATCATCGGGATCACGACCTCGGACTCGATCGGGTGGATCACCTCCTCGGCGTGGGGCGCCAGCAGTTCCTCGTAGATCGCGGTGAGCTCGGGGTCGGCAGCGGTGGCAAGCTGCCGCGCGATCCGGGTACGCAGCAGCGAGCGGACCTCCGCCAGATTGACGAGGTGAGGGGCGAGCCCGCGTGGGTCCAGTCCCAGCCGCACCATGTTGATCGGCGGCCGCAGCAGGTCGGGGTCGACGCCGGTGAGGAACGCGTCGATGGCGCGATTGCTCATCACGATGTTCCACCGGCGATCGATGACCAGCGCCGGGTACGGCTCGTGCGCACGCAGCACCCGGGCGATCGCGTCCCGGACCGCCGGCAGCGCCTCCCCGTCGAGCGGCCGCTCGGCATAGCGGGGAGCGAAGCCGGCGGCGAGCAACAGCCGGTTGCGCTCACGCAACGGCACATCCAGCTGGTCGGCGAGCCGGAGGATCATGTCGGCACTCGGGTTGGACTTCCCGGTCTCCACCAGGCTGACGTGACGGGCCGAGACGTCGGCGGCGATCGCGAGATCCAGCTGGCTGAGCCGCCGGCGATGCCGCCACTGCCGCAACAGTTGCCCGACCGAGTCCATGACCGCTGACCTTACTCCTCCGCGAGCCGGACGCCATGACATGCCATGTCATCGACAACCCCCACGAACGGCGGGAACACTGCTGACCTGTGACTACGCACGACATGACCACAGACAACAAGAGCATCGTCCAGCGAGCGCTGACGGCACTGGTCGCGACCGGCGACGTCGATGCGCTCGCGCCACTGCTGAGCGACGACTTCGCCCACCACCGGCCGGACGCGACCTCGAAGACCAAGGCGGAATGGCTCGCCGCCGTAGGCGCCGCGCTCGTCCCGCTCGCCGGCATGCACGTCGAGATCCAGCACGTGCTGGCCGACGGCGATCACGTGGTGATGCACTCGAGACGCCGGCTGCCCGGTGCAGAGCCGGAAATCGCCGTCGTCGACATCTGGCGGCTCGACGACGGGCTGATCGCCGAGGCATGGGAGATCATCGAGCCGGTGAACCAGGCGGCCGCCAACCTGACGTGGTGGGAATCCGCTGATCATTGACCCGGCCACGAACCGGGAGCCGCTGCCGGGAAGGGCAGGGGCATCGAGGGACAGCCCGATGCCCCTGCCGTCCGGCCCGGCGATCCCACCGTCATGCCGGCCTTCGAGGCTGCCGCGGCAGGAGCGCCGGAGCCGTCCGAACCGGTGCGCGTCGATGTCGCCGGGATCGGCGAGCAGCCGGCGGAACCGTACCGGAGCAGGTCTTCGCCTCCGAGGCGGCGGCGCATCCGGGAGATCCGCGCGTGCGGGCGTACAGGCCCTCGGCGATCGGCTGGAACGGTCAGCCCTGGTGTCCGGCGGCGACGTCCACGACCCAGACGATGCCGTAGCGGTCTTGGAGCATCCCGTACAGGGGAGCCCACTGCGCGGCCGCGAGCGGCCGCACGATGCTCGCTCCGGCGCAGAGCTTCTCCCAGTACGCGGTGATCTCCTGTGTGCTCTCGCCGCGCAGGGAGACGAAGAACGAGTTCTCGCCCCGCTCCCACGGCATCCGCGCGGGCACGTCGTAGGCCATCACGCGGAAGCCGTTGCCGGCGACCACCTGGCCCCACATGACGTGGTCCGCCTCGGCGGGGTCGTGCACGTTCCCGGCGTCCTCGTAGGTGACGACGGCGAGGTCGCCGCCGAACACGGACCGGTAGAACTCCAGCGCCGCGCGGGCGTCGCCGCGGAAGTTCAGATGAGTCACGGACGTGACGGACATGGTCGGCTCCTGAGCGTCGATGATCGTCACCGGACGGCCGTCCGGCGCGGGACAACAGTCGCAGGGGAACAGGCCAGGAAGTGGCCGCTACTTGCGGCAGGATGGGGAGCATGCCGAAGACCTCAGCGCGACTGCTGGCGCTGCTCTCGCTGCTGCAGGCGCGCCGGGACTGGCCGGGCGCCCTGCTGGCCGAACGGCTGCGGGTCAGCCCGCGCACCGTGCGACGCGACGTCGACCGGCTGCGCGAGCTCGGCTATCCCATCGCGGCCTACAAAGGACCCGACGGCGGTTACCGGCTCCAGGCCGGCACGGAGCTGCCGCCGCTGCTGTTCGACGACGAGCAGGCCGTCGCCCTCGCCGTCGCGCTCCAGCTCGCCACCACCACCGGCGCCGGCATCGAGGAGGCCGCGGCACGCGCGCTGACCACCGTCCGGCAGGTCATGCCCGCACGGCTGCGCCACCGCATCGACACCCTCCACGTCACCGCCGTCGAACCGCGGGCGGCGGGCCCGCAGGCCGACAGCGGCGTGCTCATGACGCTCGGCGCCGCCGTGCACGCCCGCGAAGTGCTGCGCTTCGGCTACGCCCCCGAAGGGGAGGACGCCCCGCCGCGCCGGGCGGAGCCCCACCACCTCCTCACCTGGGGCGGACGCTGGTACCTCGTCGCCTGGGACCTCGACCGCGAGGACTGGCGCACCTTCCGCGCCGACCGGATCACCCCGCGCACCCCGGCAGGGCCCCGCTTCACCCCGCGCGAGCTGCCCGGCGGCGACGTGGCCGCCTTCGTGACCGGCAGGTTCCGCGGCTCCGACGGCTCGCCCGGCTGGCCCTGCCGCGGCGAGGTCGTCCTCGACCTGCCCGCCGCCGCCGTCTCCGCCTACACCCACGACGGAGTCGTCGAACCGCTCGGCCCCGGCCGGTGCCGGCTCGTTCTCGGCTCATGGTCGTGGACGGGCCTGGCCGCCGCCATCGGCAGGTTCGACGCCGCCATCGAGGTCGTCGGCCCGGCCGAGCTCAAGGCCGCCTTCGCCCGGCTGGCCCGCCGCTACGCCGACGCCGCGAACCCCTGACGGTCAACCGGGCAGGCGTCCCGCGACGTCGGGGGGACGCATCCCCCAGGTGGCGGCGCAGCGCCGCGAGAGCGGGATGGGCGCGAGCGCATGCGGGTAGAGCGGCGCCGGAGCCCGCAGGGCGATGCGGCGCAGGTCCTGGGAGGCCGGCCACACGTAGCGGTCGCGCGCCCCTCGCGGCGTCCGCGTCCGGGAGCGTGGCGACGTCCAGCTCGATGCCCGGGTGCGCGCCATGAAAGCCGTGCAGCGCCACCGCCGGCGCGATGCGCGGGTTCGGCACGTCGACGCGTGGCGCCCGGTCGTACGGAGGCGGCTCACGGGCGTGCGGCAGGAACGCGTCGAGGGTGAGCCGCACCCGGCGGGGCCGTGCGGGTGAACGCGACGATGCCGAGACCGCGCTCCAGCGGCCACGCGCTTGGACACGGCCCGCCGCGTGACCGACAGGTCGGCGGCTGGTACCGGCCGGTCAGCGATCAGTTGCGGACGGCGCCTGTCGGAGCGTAAACCGGTTGCGGCGCGCGAGAAGGGCGGCCGACCATCACACGGTGGACGAACACTTTTCCCGCGAGACGGCGGCGCCCGTGCCGCGGGCCGTCGCGTACGTGCGCGATCTGCTCGACGGTTTCGGCCCGGCGTGGGTGCTGTGCGGCGGGTGGGCCGCCGACGCGTGGCTCGGCCGGCAGACGCGCGATCACGGGGATGTCGACATCGCCGTCTTCCACCCCGACCAGCGCGCCATCGCCGAACACTTCCCCGGCTGGGCGCTGGTCGGTCACGACCCCAACGTGCCCGGCGACACCACCGAGCACTGGGACGGCCGGCACCTCGACCTGCCCGCCCACATCCACGTCCCCGAGCGCGGCAGCCCGCTGTCCACCTCGGCGGACTTGACGCACCCGGCCTTCGAGTTCGAGTTCCTGCTCAACGAGCGTTCCGGCGACGACTGGATCCTCAACCGTGAACACGGCATCGCCGTCCCGCTGCACCGTGGTGTCCGGCCGTCCCGCTGGGGGCTGCCGACGGCCGTCCCGGAAGTCGTGCTGTTCTTCAAAGCCGGGGGACACCTCACCGCCGCCGAGGCGCGGACCGCGAACGACGTGCTGCGGCCTCGCGACGAGCAGGACCTCTTCGCTCTCCTGCCGGCCCTGACCGCGGGCCGGCGCTCATGGCTGGCGCAGTCGCTCGGCACGGTGCGGCCCGAGCATCGGTGGCTGGCTCACCTCCGATCCTGAGCTCCCCGCAGCTCGGCGCCGAGCGCGTCGAGCCAGTCGCCGGTGCCCTGCCGCCGCCAGCTGGGATCCTCGCGTCCGTCGAGGAACGTCGCCTGCTCGGTGAGCGTGAGCAGCGTGCCGTCGTCGGCCGGGGCGAACTCGACCGTGGTCAGCGACACCGTGGCCAGGTCGTCGCCGCCGTACAGGCAGGAGGTGTAGACGATGCGGCTGCCGGCGACGATGTCGCGGTACCAGGACTCGAACGTCAGCGGCTTGCCGCTCTCGCCGGCGGGGCTGCGGTTGATCTCCCGGCCGCCGACGCGGAATTCCAGCTCGTGCCCGCCTCCGGGAGCGAACCAGCGGGCCTTGGTCTCCGGGTCGGCCCAGGCGGCGAACACCTTCGCGGGCTCGGCCGGGTAGGTGCGCTGGAGGGTGAAGGTGGCGTGGGTGACGGTCATGAGGTGGTTCCTTCCTGGTCGGCGGGCGGCCGCTGGGTGAGGAGGTCGTCGAGCCGGTCGAGGCGCTGCTCCCAGGAGGTGCGCTGGCCGGCGAGCCACTCCTCGGCCGCGCGCAACGTGCGCGGCTCGATCTGACAGGTACGGACCCTGCCGGTCTTCTCGGACGTGACCAGGCCGGCGCTCTCCAGCACGTGAAGGTGCTGCATCACCGCCGGCAGCGACATGTCCAGCGGCTCGGCCAGCCGGCTCACCGTGGCCGGTCCGCGCACCAGCCGCGCCACGATGGCCCGGCGGGTCTCGTCGGCCAGGGCGTGGAACGCCCGGTCCAACGACTCCGAATACTTAGTCACATGCTTAAGTATCCGGGCCCTCGCCGAGATAGTCAATCAGCTGCTTAAGTTTCGGGGACGCGAACCCACGCGCGGCACTACCTGTGTGGCTAATAGGTAGCGACATAGGGATTTGTCCCGTCCTTCGGCGGGGGCAGCACGGAGCATCCTGGAGTCGTACCGTCAACCTTTGGGGGAAGGAACGACGTGCACACCAAGCAGCGACATCCGCCCGGCCTCCAGCCGAAACCGCCCTGGCGGCCGCCGTCCTGGAACACGTTCCTGGCGATGAGCCACGGCCTCGCCGTACGCGCCGGATGGGCCGGGCACGGCCACGACGTCTCCTGGCTGCTGTCGGCACGGCCCTCCGCCGTGCCCACCGCCCGCAGGATGACCGCCGCCCGGCTGAACTCCTGGGGCCTGAGCGAGCACGCCGAGGCCGCCTCCCTGCTCGTGGCCGACCTGGTCGGCCAGGCTCTGGAACACGGCGCCGCCACCATCAGGCTCGCACTCGGCCTGACCGACGGATTCCTGCGCTGCGAAGTGGAGAACGCCGGCGCGCCCTCGACCCACGACCACCACCACGACACCCGGCCGGCGCCGCCGGCATGCTGCGGCGGCGTCGCCGGCGAGGTCGCCTGGTTCGAACTGCCCACCGGCACCGCACAGGCCCCGCCCTGACCGACAGGCACGTCGTGGCGGCCGGACCCGGCGGTCACCATCTCACCGGGCCGGTTCCGGCCGTCCCTCCCCCTCACCCCCGCCAAGACCTCCCCCGGGGCAGGCCGGCCTCAGGGCGGCTCCTCATCAGGAGACCGCCCGCCGGCCTGCCTTTCCTCCACCCCATCGCCCTCCCGCTTGCGCTGCCCCACCCACACCGCGATCTGCGCCCGCGAATTGAACCCCAGTTTGGTCAGAATGTGCTCGATATGCCCCTCCGCGGTCCGCTGCGCGATCACCAGCGACGCCGCGATCTCCTTGTTCGTCATCCCCTGAGCCACCAACCGGGCGATCTGCGCCTCCCGCCGCGTCAGCGGCCCATCACCCGGCCCCGCCCTGCTGCCGTCCGGAGCGGCCCGCCCCTCCCGCAGCGCGTACGCCACCGCCTCCGCACGCTCCATCCCCGCGCCACGCCGCACCGCCGCCTCGAACGCCACACCGCCCAGCGCCTCACGCGTACGCCGCTCACAGGCGTCGTGGTAACCGGCCAGATGCCCGTACCCGGACAACGCCGCCCCCACCATCCCCCACACACCACTCACCACGCCCAGCAGCCGCGCCGCCCGCTGGTACTCCCGGCGCGAAGCCGCGATCCACGCCAGCACCTCGATCGTCAGCGCCTCACCCAGCACATCGCCCATCGACCGGTTGTAGTCCAGGCCCGCCCGCTCCAGCTCCGTGGCCCGCTCCAGCTCGCCCTGCCGCCACAGCTCCACACCCAGCGCCGTCAGCGTGTACGCCTTGTGCCAGCGCTCACCGTACGCCTCACACACCGCCAGGCACTCCTGCGCCGCCGCCACCGCCGGAGCCGACTCCCCCAGGAACGAATGCGCCAGCGACAACCGCGTCAACGTCAGCGCCAACGCCACCGGATCACCCGAGACACGGTGCAGCTCCAGAGCCTGCCGGTAGCACACGATCGCCTCCCGCGGCCGGCCCTCGACCATGGCGGCCATCCCGCAGAACATCGTCACGAAACCCAGCAGCGACTCATCGCCCAGCCGCTCACCGATGCGGCGGCCCTCCCGCAGCATCGCGTGCGCGGCCGGCAGGTCCGCCTGCACCAGCGCCAACCACGCCGCCGCCCACAACGCCCGCCCGCGCTCGACCGGCGGGCCCGCACCGCTCGCCAGCGCCCGCTCCAGCCAGTGCCGGCCCTCAGCCAGGTAATAACTGGTGATCCAGTGATACAGCAGGTCGGCCGACATCACCACGCCGGCGCCGTACTGGCCCGGCGTCGCGAACGACCACTCCAGCGCCGCGCGCAGGTTCGCATGCTCGGCCTGCAACCGCCGGAACCACGCCAGCTGCGCCGGCCCGAACAACTTCTCCCGCGCCCGAGCCGCCAGCTCGCGGTAATAACCGGCGTGCCGGGCCCGCAACGCCTCCCGCCCGCCGGCGAAGGCCAGATGCTCCCAGCCGAAGGCCCGCAACGTGTCGAGCATCCGATACCGTACGCCGCCGTCCGCGTGGTCCTCGCGCAACAGCACGGACTTGTCCACCAGGCCGATCACCAGGTCGACGACCTCCTCGCGGGCGATCCCGTCCCCACAGCAGACCGCCTCCGCCGCCTCCAGATCCAAGCCGTCGGCGAACACCGACGCCCGCTGCCACAGCAGCCGTTCCTTGTCCGAACACAGGCCGTAACTCCAGTCGATCAGCGCCCGCAACGTCCGGTGCCGGGGCAGCACGGCCCTGGACCCCGCCGTCAGCAGGCGAAAACGGTCATCCAGCCGTTCCAGCAGCTGCCGCGGCGACAACGCCCGCAACCGCACCGCCGCCAGCTCGATCGCCAGCGGCAACCCGTCCAGGCGGCGCACGATCCTGCGCACCACCTCGCCGTTGTCCTCGGTGACGGCGAACGACGGCAGCACCGCCCGCGCCCGCTCGGCGAACAGCCGCACCGCCTCGTTCTGCGTCAGCTCCTCCACCGACGACGACTCATCCTCGCCCGGCAGCGACAGCGGCGGCACCGCCAGCGCCTGCTCCCCCGCGATGCCCAGCGCCTGCCGGCTGGTAGCCAGGATCCGCACCTCAGGCGCCGCCCGCAGCAACGTCTCCGCCAACACCGCGCACGCATCCAGCAGATGCTCGCAGTTGTCCAGAATGATCAGCGCCTGCTTGCCGCGCAGATGCTCGGCCACCACCGCCAGCCGCGGATCCGTCGTCTCGTCGCGGATCTCCAGCGCCTCGGCCACCGCGTGCGCCAGCGACGCCGGGCACGTCAGCGAGGCCAGCTCCACCAGCCACACCCCGTCGCGGAAGGCGCGCCGCATCTCATGACCGGCCCGCAACGCCAGCCGCGTCTTGCCCACCCCGCCCATGCCGGCCAGCGTCACCACCCTGGACGCGGCCAGCAGCTGCCTGACCTCGGCCACCTCGTGCCGACGCCCGACAAAACTGGTCACCTCGGCCGGGAGCCTGTCGTTGTGGCGCCCCCGGGAGGCGTTGGTCGTCCCCGCTGTCATCGTGTCTCGTACGACAAGGCCGGCGGGTCACCATGAGCGCCGTCACCCCGACGTAGGCACCCAGAGTATGCGCAGGTCACGGCCCGTGGGGATGCCGGTCAAGAAGCCACGGCGATATTTGGACAGCGCATGACGCGGCGGCGGCCACACCTTGACCAGCCCGCCGCCGAACCTTGACCGTCCGCCCCTACCCGAAAGCCGCAGCCCGTTCACACGGCCCGCCGGACAGCGGCATCTCGAACCACACGACCTTGCCCCACCGGGTGGACGAACTGCCCCACGCCGCCGACAGCTCCTCCACCAGCGCCAGCCCGCGCCAGCCCTCGTCGTCCTCGGCGGCCGCGTGCCGCACCGGCAGCTGCTGCGAGCCGTCACCGACCTCGCAGCGCAACACCCCGTCGACCACCCACAGCGTCAGCAGCACCAGCCCCGCCGCGTGCCGCACCGCGTTCGTCACCAGTTCACTGGCCAGCAGCTCGGCCACATCGCACGCCTGGTTCCAGCCCCACACCAGCAACTGACCGCGCACCAGATGACGCGCCCACGTCACCGACACCGGCCACGGCGGCAACGTCCACGTCGCCCCCGCCACCGAGCAGGCCTCCGGCTGCTGCCCGTCGGCGCCCTGCGCCGTCGTGGTGCTCCGGCACGTGTCCTGGCGCGCCTGCGGAGGGCGCCTGTCGCGGTCTCCGTCGTCCATGGACAGGCGGGCAGGCTGATCATGGCACATGCTGATCGTCCTCGCTGGTCGGCGGATATCGCTTCACCACCGTCAGCCTGCCCGTAACCACACCACAGAAAGAGGACAAAAATCCCCATACGGGTACCTAATTTCCACTACCCAGGACACACCGGCTGCCGCAGCACCGTCCGCGGCCGAGGATCCGTGAACGGCGTCAGATAAACCTCACGATGCGGCCCGTTCACCACCAGACCACGCGCCGCCATGAACTTCCTCCATCACCCTCAACGACACATGCTCCTCGCTGTACGGCCCCTCATGCACCACCTCCACACACTCCCCTCCGTGAACACCGACACCCGCACCCGATCCACCACACCCCCACCCGCGCCCGATCCAGCGACCACGCCTCCGGCTGCCCCGCCAGCGGCAGCAGCACATGCCACCGCCCTCCCGTGGCACCTCCAACGCCGGACCGTCCCTCCGCCCACCACAACCCCTCTAACGGCTCCGACGGACCACCCATCCCCGCCGCCACCGCATACAGCGCCCCGATCACCGCCACATGCTGCGCCCCGCCAGGCTCACCCGACCCCGTCGAACTGCCCGATCGGCAGCAACTCCTCATCCACGCACCCCAGCATGAGCCCCTCCCCCAAGGGGAGAGTCCAGCTTGACCCTCACCCAACGTCACCCGGCACAGTGGAGCCCATGAGCCTCTCCGTCGGACAGGTCGCCCGCCTCGCCGGCGTCACCGTACGCACCCTGCACCACTACGACGAGATCGGCCTGCTCACCCCCGGCGAACGCACCCACGCCGGCTACCGCCGCTACACCGACGCCGACCTCATCCGCCTGCAGCACATCCTCCTCTACCGCGAACTCGGCTTCCCCCTCGACGAGATCGCCGTCATCCTCGACCACCCCCACACCGACGAACTCACCCACCTGCGCCGCCAGCACGAACTCCTCACCCGCCAAGCCGAACGCCTCCACCAGGTCATCGCCGCCGTCGAACGCGCCCTCCAAGCCCGCACCACCGACATCACCCTCACCCCCGCCGAACGCTTCGACATCTTCGGCCGGTTCCGCCCGGAAGACCACGAACCCGAAGTCGAACGCCGCTGGGGACACACCCCCGAACACGCCGAAAGCCGCCGCCGCGTCGCCTCCTACACCAAAGCCGACTGGCTCAAGATCAAAGCCGAAACCTCAGCGCTCAACGACGACCTCGCCGCCGCCTGCCAAGCCGGCCTGCCACCCGACAGCCCCCACGCCATGGACCTCGCCGAACGCCACCGCGGCCACATCACCCGCTGGTTCTACGACTGCGGCCACGACCTCCACCGATGCCTCGGCGACCTGTACGTCCAAGACCCCCGCTTCACCGCCGTCCACGACGCCGTCACCCCCGGCCTCGCCGCCTACCTCCGCCACGCCATCCACGCCAACGCCCGCCGCCACACCCCCTGACCCCACTACATGCCCTTGCAGGCATATAACCAGAGCGGTATATTCGCGGCCATGCCCTTCGACGTCCTCGCCGAACCCACCCGCCGCCGCATCCTCGACCTCCTCCTCCAACGCCCCCACCAAGTCACCGAACTCACCCACCACCTCGGCCTCACCCAACCCGGCACCAGCAAACACCTGCGCATCCTCCGCCAAGCCGGACTCGTCACCGTCCGCAAGGACGCCCAACGCCGCTGGTACGAACTCCGCCCCCAACCCCTCGCCGAAATCGACGCCTGGCTCACCCCCTACCGCCGACTCTGGAACACCACCCTCGACCGCCTCGAACACCACCTCGACACCATGGAGGACGACCGATGAACGAAACCCTCACCCTCCACCCCGACGGCCGCACCACCCTGACCATGCAACGCCGCCTGCCCCACCCACCCGAAAAGGTCTGGCGCGCCATCACCGAGCCCGAACACCTCGCCGCCTGGTTCCCCACCACCGTCACCATCGACGGCGACCGCGTCACCTACGGCTTCGGCCCCGACGGCCGCGTCACCGACCACGACCCACCCCACCTGTTCGCCCACACCTGGGACGACGACCACCTGCGCTGGGAACTCCAACCCGACGACCAAGGCGGCACCCTGCTCACCTTCACCCACACCTTCACCGACCGACACGGCGCCGCCAGCTTCGCCGCCGGCTGGCACACCTGCATCCGCGCCATGCACGCCCATCTCGACGGACGCGACACCCACCAGCCCGCCGAACACGACCCCGCCGAATCCCGCCGCCTCCACGAGGACTACATCGACATCCTCGGCCTGCCCTCCGCCACCGTCCACGACAGCGGAGTCCGCGTCGAACGCCAGCTCACCCGCCCCGCCGACGAGGTCTGGCGGCTCCTCGACGGCGACCGCGCCACCCCGGGCGACCCCCCGCCCGCCCCGTTCACCATCCCCGGCCTGACACCCGGCGCCGTCACCCGCGCCGAACCGGCCAAACTCCTGGAGTACGACGTGCCCGCCGGCACCGTCCGCTGGGAGCTCGCCCAGGGCACCGGCCAGGGGCCACGCCTGATCATCACGCACACGGGCGACACCGCCACCCTCGCCGCCTGGCGCGTCCACGTCGAAGCGCTGGCGGCTTCTCTCGTTGCTTGAGGGTGTTTCTGTTTGGGCGCGGATCGCGCCCAAACAGAGGCCCTTTACAAAGTAGATTTCTCAAGGCCGAGAACGGCCGCCGTCATCGCCCTCGCCCGCGCCGGCACCACCAGCAGGTCCGTCGAATCCGACGACTGATCGACGCACCCCACCAGCGGCAGCCCCTGCACCACCGGATCCCGCACCGCAGCCATCAGCGCCTCGGCGAACCGGTCCCCGCCGATCACCCGGAACGGCCGATCGTGGAACCCGCGCACCTCCTCGTCCAGCCGCGCGGCCAGCCCCATCCGGTTCTGCAGCGCCGCCAGCCGCGCGTACGCCGCCGACAGCCCCGCCTCACGCTCCCGCCACGAACGCGCCGCCACCGCCGCCATCAGCGCCTCCCGCAGCTCCGCCGCCCCCGGCAGCCGCGCCAGCGCGCTGCCCAGCCATTTCCCGTACGGCGGGTAACGCCGCCGCAGCAGCAGCGCCAGACGCATCACCTCCCGCGCCAGCCGCGCCCCCACCACGGCCGAGCCCAGCTCGTCGCCCACCTCCGCGCACCGGCCGGGGAACGGCTCCTCCTGCGCGATCCGCCGCCACTGACAGGCCAGCACGTACCGCCACACGTCATCCGGATACCAGCGCACCGCCGCCCTGGCCGACTCCAGGCCCGCACCCGGCAGGCCGTCGTGGAACACCTCACCCCGCGTCACCTCGGCCAGCCGCTGCCACGGCGCCGACAGCCAGTCCAGCAGCGACACCCCGGCCCGCGGGTCGAACCCCAGCTCGCCCACCAGCCACGACCCCAGATCCGTCACCGTGACACCCGGCCGGGTGCGTTCGCGGTACTCGAAGACGGTCGGCAGACCCCGGAACCGTTCCGGCAGCCCGGCCACGACCTTCGCCTCGACCTCCGCGACCCGCTCGGGCGCCACGAACACCAGCACGCGCGGACCCCAGTCGTGGTCGGTGGAGCGGGCGGTGTCGAACGCCAGCACCTCCGACCCCGGCCCGACCAGCGCCGCGCTGTGCTCCACACCCGACACCAGCGGCGCCACCACCTCACCGTAGAAGGCCCTGGACAGGTCGATACCTGGGACGAAATCGGACATCACGCGGACAACTCTGCACCAGGGCCGCCGGAACCTCACCCGATTTAACGCGGGGCGCGGCCCAGCGGCTCAGCGGGCGTCGAAGACCGTCCGCGAGTCCAGCCAACGCCCTGGTCACCGGCGGCGTCGACACGCCGCTGACGCGGGCCGACACCGGAGGAGTCCCTGCGCGCCGCCGCGGCGCTGCACCCGGCCGGACGGATCGCCCCGGCCGGACCAGGTCGCGGCGTTCGCGGCGTTCCTGCTGAGCGACGAAGCCGCATTCATCACCGGCGCGGCGCTCGCGATCGCCTGAGGACAGCAGCGGCGCTCGCGATGACTTCAGGAATTCCGGCCGACGTGGGCGGCCATCACCGGGCGCCGGCGGTAGCCGATCCGCTCGTACACCGCGAGGGCCGCGGCGTTGTCGTCGTCCACCATCAGCGCCGCCCGCCCGTGCGCGGCCACCAGCTGAGCCGACACCCACCGGCACACCCGCTCGGCCAGCCCCCGGCCGCGGAACGACGCCCGCGTCGCCACCCCCGCCAGCAGCCCGACCGTCGGCGCCGACCACGCGTCCGCCGCCACCGCGGCCAGCACCCCGCCCTCGCGCAGCCCCGCCCACCGGCGCACACCCGGCGCCCCCGGCACCGCGTACGACTCCGGTGCGTCCCGCGCCAGCAGCGCGCTCACCTCCGCGTCCGCGTCCGCCAGCCAGCCCACGCCGGCGACCGGATCGCCGCCGTACGCGGGCAGGCTCATCCACGAGAACCTTCCGCTCTCCTGCACGTCGTCGAGCTTGGCCGTCACCTCACGCATCAGCTCCAGCTCCCCGAACGGCCTGAACCGCGGCCCCAGCTCGGCCAGCGCGTGCCGTACCAGGCCGACCGCGGACGACGCGTCACCCCACACCGCCAGCCGGTCACGCCGCGACACCTCCCGGCTGCCGGCCACCACCGCCTCGCCCAGCGCCCAGGCCCGCGCGCCGCCGCTCAGGCCCTGCGCCGTCCACATCACCAGGTCGTCGTCCCCGCACGCCGCCCGCAGCTCCGCCTCCTGGCGCAGCTCACGGATCACAGAATCGCCCCCGGCCGGTACGCCGCCGCCTCGGGGAAGGCCGCCACGACGTCCTCCACCTGGCGCACCACCTCCCGCACCTGGTCGGCCGCCGCCCCGGTGAACGACACCCGGTCGGCCAGCAGCGCCTCCAGCCGCCCGCGGTCCAGCGGGAAGCGGGCGTCGCCCGCCAGCAGGTCCAGCAGCGCGTTGGCCGCGCCGCGCGAGCGCATCGCCAGGGCCGCAGCCACCGCGTGCTCCTTGATCAGCTCGTGCGCCTGCTCGCGCCCCACCCCGGCCCGCACCGCCGCCATCAGCATCTTCGTCGTCGCCAGGAACGGCAGGTAGCGGTCGAGCTCGGCGGCGATCACCGCCGGGAAGGCGCCGAACTCGTCCAGCACCGTCAGCATCGTCTCCACCAGCCCGTCGAAGGCGAAGAACGCATCCGGCAACGCCACCCGGCGCACCACCGAGCACGACACGTCACCCTCGTTCCACTGGTCGCCGGCCAGCTCACCCACCATGGAGGCGTAGCCGCGCAGCACCACGGCCAGGCCGTTGACGCGCTCGCAGGAGCGGGTGTTCATCTTGTGCGGCATCGCCGACGAACCGACCTGCCCCTCCTTGAACCCCTCGGTGACCAGCTCGTGCCCGGCCATCAGCCGGATCGTCTTGGCCAGCGACGACGGCGCCGCCGCCAGCTGCACCAGCGCCGTGACCACCTCGAAGTCCAGCGAACGCGGGTAGACCTGCCCGACGCTGGTGAAGCGGTGCTCGAACCCCAGGTGGGCGGCCACCCGTCCCTCCAGCTCGGCCAGCTTGCCGCGATCGCCGCCGAGCAGGTCGAGCATGTCCTGGGCGGTGCCGACCGGGCCCTTGACGCCGCGCAACGGATAGCGGGCGATGAGCTCCTCCAGCCGCCGGTGGGCCACCAGCAGCTCGTCGGCCGCCGTGGCGAACCGCTTGCCCAGCGTCGTGGCCTGCGCCGCCACGTTGTGGGAACGCCCGGCCATGACGGTGGCCTCGTGCTCGGCGGCCAGGCGGGCCAGTCGGGCCAGCAGCGCCACCACCCGGTCGCGCACCAGCAGCAGGCTGTCGCGCACCTGCAGCTGCTCGACGTTCTCCGTCAGGTCGCGCGAGGTCATGCCCTTGTGCACCTGCTCATGCCCGGCCAGGGCGTTGAACTCCTCGATCCGCGCCTTGACGTCGTGGCGGGTGACCCGCTCACGGGCGGCGATGGAGTCGAGGTCGACCTGCTCGACGACCTTCTCGTAGTCGGCGACGGCGCCCTCGGGCACCGCGATCCCCAGCTCGGCCTGCGCCTTCAGCACCGCCAGCCACAGCCGCCGCTCCGCGACGATCTTGTATTCGGGCGACCACAGGCGGGCCAGCTCCGGCGAGGCGTAGCGGGCGGCCAGGACATCGGGGATACGCGGCTTGGAAGTCACGTCCGACAAGTGTAGGCACCCGGCGCCGCGTGTCCGGACGCGACCCGCTTGGCCTTTCCTTGACTCAACCCGATATATCGCGCTCTGGCGGGGTAGACGAAGGACTCCCACGAAACGCAATGAGGAGTGCGATATGGGCTTGAGTTACCGCAAGTCGCTCAAGTTCGGCCCGTTCCGGCTGAACCTCTCCCGCGGCGGTGTGGGTCACAGCTGGGGCAACCGGCTGTTCCGGGTGACCCGTACGGCGGACGGCCGCCGTACGCTCTCGGTCAACCTGCCCGGAGGCTTCCACTGGCGCAAGACCGTCGGCCGCCGCTGACCGACCCCATGGGGATACGACATTCACCGTCGTATCCCCATTTTTTGCCATATGCCTAGCCGTTCATGGAAAAAGCCCGGGAAGGGACGACACCATGGACAAGGTACGGCTGGGCCGCACCGAACTCCAGGTAAGCCCCATCTGCTACGGCACCTGGCAGTTCGGCGGCGACTGGGGCAAAGTCGATGAGTCCGCGGCCATCGACGCCATCCGTCACGCCCGCGACCGCGGCGTCACCTTCTTCGACACCGCCCAGGGCTACGGCTTCGGCATCGCCGAACGCATCCTCGGCCGCGCACTCGACGGCGACCGCGACAACGTCGTCATCGCCACCAAAGGCGGCCTGCGCATGGACGGCGACGACCTCGTCCGCGACTCCAGCCCCGCCTGGCTGCGCCAAGGCGTCGAAGCCAGTCTGGAAGCCCTCGGCACCGACCACATCGACCTCTACCAGGTGCACTGGCCCGACCCGGGCACCCGGCTCGCCGACAGCGCCCAAGCCCTGCGGGACCTGGTCACCGAAGGACTGATCCGGCACGTCGGCGTCTCCAACTTCGACACCGACCACCTGCGCGCCTTCCCCGGCGTGGAGACCCTCCAGCCTCCCTACCACCTGTTCCACCGCGACATCGAAGCCGACGTGCTGCCGTACGCGGCCGAGCACGACCTCGGCGTGCTCGCCTACGGACCCCTCGCACACGGCCTGCTCGGCGGCGGCTTCGACGAGCACACCACCTTCCCCGACGACGACTGGCGCTCCCAGAGCCCCGACTTCACCGGCCCCGGCTTCCTGCGCAACCTCGAGATCGTCGCCGAACTCCGCCGCTACGCCGAACGCCTCGGCGCCACCGTCGGCCAGCTCGCGATCGCGTGGGTGCTCGCCCACCCGGACGTGCACGTCGCCATCGTCGGTGCACGCAACCCCCGTCACCTCGACGAGAGCCTCACCGCCGCCGACCTCACCCTCGGCCAGGACGACCTCGCCGAGATCAACCGCATCATGTCCGGCGCCGCCCCCATCTCCGGCCCCACCCCCGAAGGCATGTGAGCTGTCAGACGGCCATCCTGAGCAACCGGCCGACGTGCCGCCATCTGGGGTCGCGCAGCGGATGTCGCTCTCCACGGCAATGCCTTCGAGGGCGGCGTCCATGTCGGCGGCGAATCGCTCCGCGGGGTGGTGACGGCGGCCCGTGATCATGTCTCGGCTGCGGCCGTAGGGGTTAATGGCCGCCCCGGCGATGGCGCACAGCACGAGACCTCTGGGGATCCGGGTTCGTCGTCTGACGATCTTGTTGGTCGGTCTGGTCAGCGTGGACCAAGGGGGTCGCCAGTCCACCGCCTTTACATTGTAGATTTCCTAACGCCGGCCCCTTGCCGGCCAGGGCCGTGAAGCCCATCGCGTCGCGCCGTGAGGTCCGCCGAAATGTCTGCCGCCGGCTCCCAGAAGGTTGCCGTTCTCGCCAGGAACGCCGCCGGCGCCGCGTCGTCCAGGGCGGAGCCGGTGGCCAGGTCCGGACGGCGGTGACGACCGCCTCGGCGCCGTCGCAGAGCTCGGCGACGCCTGGGCGCGATCGGTGGTGAACCTGATCTGCTGCGCCGGGACGCCGACCGCGCGGATGGCGCTGACCTGGCGGGCCCGCCTGCTCAGCGACGAACTCGAACACCCCGCCAGCGGAATGAGCCGACCCAGAACCGTGATCCGGCGTCGATCGCGCCGCAATCTCGTCGATCGACGCATCGCGCCTCAGCGATCGCAGAAAGGCCGGGAGAGCGCGAGATCGGCGTCCACTCGGCGCAACCCGTCGAAACCCCAGGTGTTGACGCCCTCCAGGTCGACCTCGTTGTAGACGCGAACCGCAAGGTCGCGCAGCGAGCGGGCGAGCCGGGCGTACTCCAGGTGGGTGGGGTCGAGTCGCTCCGCGCTGTAGGCGCGCAGGAAGCGCACAGGGTCGGGCCCGCACAAGGCGGCGAACACATCGTGCTCGCGCGGCGCCAGCATCGCGTGACCCCAGTCGAGCAGCGCCGCGATGCGACCGTCGCGGTCAACGAGCACGTTGTGAGGGAACAGGTCGTGGTGGCACACGACGTGGGGCACGTCGATCGCGCGTGCCCGTTCGATCACCGCTTCGAGCCGGTCGACGTTGGCCATGACCTCGTCGCGGCGGTCGACGATCCACGGGTGGTCGTGACGGTCGCGCAGCGCCTCGATGCACCACTCGTCCATATCGGTGCGGGGCAGGACGAGGTCGGGGATCTCGTGCACGGCGCGCATCGCCCGCGCGATCGCGTCAGCGTCGTTCCACGTTCCCTGGCGGCCGTCGACGAACGGGAACAGCGCGTAGCGCCGGCCTTGGTGCTCGGAGGTGTACGAGCCGTCAAGTGCTCGCTCCGCCGCAGGAACGGGGACGCCCCGGGCTGCCAACTCAGCGGTCAGCGCCAGACCGGCGTCGCTGTCGGCCTGCTGACGCCAAAGTTTCACGAACCAGCGCCCGTCGGTGAACGCATCCGCTTCGAACCCGCCCGGATGCGGCCGCAGCTCGCCCACCTCGACACCGAAGGCGTCGCGGACCTGGGTCGTCGTCGGCGGTCGTGCTTCGCTCCACATCGACCCAGGACGTTACCGCTGCCGAGGGCAGCCGGTCGACGTCTTTTCGCGAGCATCGGCTCGACGTGGCCGACCCGCCGGTGTTGAAGGCCCGCCCCCCGCGCGCGCCTCGACGTGTGGATCCAGGTCCTCATCCACCACACCGACTCGTCGACCGCCACCGCCCGCGGGGCTCTCCTGAGAGGAGGTGGGGTCTGGGCCAGGTCGCGATAGGTGGGCATGCCCAGATCGACGGCGGCGTTGCGGCGGGCGATGAGTCCGTCGACCTGGCTTCGGCGGCGGCGAGGCTGACGTGGAGCCCTTCGGCTTCGCCGGTCCGGCCGTCGCGTTGGGCTGCGGTGATGCGGGCGAGCGGGTTGTCGCGGATCTCCTGGAGCCGAAGCTGCCGGACCGGGTCGATGCGCCAGAGTGGGCACCGAATACAGGATTCTCTGAACTATAGGGCTGTTCGTCCCAAAGCCTCCGATCTGCGGCTTTCTGCAACCGAATCGGTGATGCCTGAGGAATCACAGCGAGATGCTCCGGAGAGCGAGAGCCGCTCCGCCTGCCGCCTCAGTACTGTGACTTCGCATGACCGACACCGAGCTTGAGATCACCTCAGACCTGGTCCGCGACCTGCTGCAGGAGCAACATCCAGACCTTGCGGGGCTGGCCATCCGCGAGGTGGCGGGCGGCTGGGGCAACCAAATGTGGCGCCTCGGGGACGAGCTGGCCGTGCGCATGCAGCGCATGGACCCCACTCCGGAGCTCCAGCTCAAGGAGCGGCGGTGGCTGCCTGTGCTGGCCCCGCGCCTGCCGCTCCCGGTGCCGACCCCGGTGCGGTTCGGCGAACCGTCCGAGCGCTTCCCCAGGCACTGGACCGTGATGACGTGGGTTCCCGGCGAGCCGCTGGACCACGGCTCGATCAGCCGCGGCGCCCACGCGGCCGACACGCTGGCGGCCTTCCTCAGGGCGCTCCATGTGGAGGCGCCCGCCGAGGCCCCGGCCAGTTCGGACCTCGGTGCTCACCCCAAGAGGTGCACGGGCGGCTTCGAGCAGTTCTTGCAGGCCATTGACCCCGACGCCGTCGGCGATGTCCGCGCCGTCCGGGCCGTCTGGGCCGATGCCGTCGCGGCCCCCGAGTGGGAGGGTCCGCCGGTGTGGGTGCACGGTGACCTCCATCCGGCGAATGTCGTCGTCTCGGACGGGACGCTCTCGGGCGTGATCGATTTCGGTGCCTTGTCCGCCGGCGATCCGGCGTGGGACCTCGGCGCCGCGTGGGTGCTGCTCCCCGAGGGCACCGCCGCACGGTTCTTCGACGCGTACGCGCACGCGGACGAGGCGGCGATCAGGCGCGCCCGCGGGCTGGCCGCCATGAAGAGCCTCTTCCTGATGCTCATGGGGCAGAACGGAGATCGGGGCCTCCCCGGCGGCAAGCCGCACTGGGGACCTGCAGGCCGGGCGGCACTTGATCGTGTCCTGAAGGGGGCCTCGCCGTAGGGCTGGACGTGCTGCCGAAACAGGGGGTCCGCCTGCGGCGGTCGGCGGGCTTGAGCAGCTGGGCCCACTCCAGATCGGCCAGCGCGTATGCGCAGACACGACACGCTCATCTCCAGCTCCTCACGCCGGTTGGTGGCCGACGAAGATGACGCTGTCGGCGCCATCGGATGCCTCCACCACGTTGAGCCCTTCCTGAATCTCCCGCTGGAGCCCGCGCAGGCGGAGATGCCGCGCGACGAAGACGGTCTTTTGCGCCCGGCCGACCTCCAGCATGGCCTGGTAGGTCGGGTGAGATGCGGACTCGGTGAAGCGGCGCAGGATCGCCTCGGTGGAGGCGGTGCTCTGCATGATGGCGATGGCGGATGTGATCATCTGTCGTAGTTCGCAACGCAGACCAATCGCGGTCCCACATACGGCGGCGCATACTTCCAGCGAGTCCTCCGCCGGCGTACGCGCGGATGCGAACGCCGGGCGGTGGCCACGTGACCTGGAGCCCCCACCGCTCCCCCGGTGACCTGGCGATTCTCCGCCCCCTCGTTCCCCCTGTTCCAAGATCGTTCCTCTCTGTAGGGTGTAATGCGCCGATGGCCATCGACACCCCCGACGACCCCCGAGGTGAGGCATGCGCCAGATCCGGACGGAGATCCACATCTCCGCTACTCCCGAGCAGGTATGGGCGATCCTGGTGAACTTCACGGCATATCCGGAGTGGAACCCCCTCACCCCCGGGCTGCGCGGCGAACCGGTGGCCGGAAGCCGCCTGACCCTGCCCACCACCTTCATCCCCGGCAGCTCCGTCACCGTGCCGATGCGCGCGACCGTCGAGGAGGTGACCCCGCCACGGCGGCTGGCCTGGCGCAGCAACGTGATCGCGCCGGGCATCGCCAGCTCCCTGCACGCTTTCGAGCTGACCCCCGACGCAGGCGGCACCCACGTACTCCACCGGGAAACCGTCACCGGAGTGATGGCCCCTGTGGTGTGGCCCATGGTGAGCAGGTTCGCGCCCCAGTTCGACCAGCTGAACCGGAAACTCAAGGAACGCGCCGAAGCCCTCGCCGCCCACTAGGCCGGCAGGTCACCGCCTCGTACGGCGTCGCTCGTGGGCGGCCGCCAGCAGGAGGTACGCGCCGGCCGTCCAGGTGTAGGCACGATCGCGCAAGCCCTGACCGGTGCGGGCGTCGAAGTTCTCGGCGAATCCCGACTTCTCGCACAGGGCGCGGAAGCGGGCGCTGATCTCGTCGGCCAGGTCCGGATATCCGGCACGGCGCAACCCGTCCTCGATCAGAACGGTCGAAGGCGCCCAGATGGGACCGCGCCAGTAGCCGTCGTCCTCGTAGTGCGGCGAGTCGGGCAGCTCGGTGGCAGGCCCGAACGCGGTCAGGTGCCGCTCGATCCGGGCGGCCAGCGCCGCGCGGACGGGGTGCGGCAGCTCCTCCCCCAGCACGATCGGCATGAGGTCGAGCAGGCTGGAGCTGGACCAGGTACGCCCCGACAGCGCGCCGCGGGCGATGAAGCGTTCGCCGTCCCACAGTTCGCGGAGGAGCGCGTCACGCATCCGGTCGGCCTGCGCGTTCCACCGGGCGCAGGCGTCCGCGTCGGTGGCCAGGCGGGCGAGTTCGCGCATCTGGAGGACGAGGAAGGCGGCCAGGTCGGCGGTCTCGACGACGCGCTCGGAGTCGAAGGTGGTGGCGTTGTCCCAGCCGCTGTCGTTGCCGTGCTGGTAGTGCGGCAGTTCGCGGCCGGGGACGCGGCGGGCGGTCAGCCAGAAGGCGGTCCAGCGTTCCAGTCGCCGGTAGACGTCGTCCGGCACGGGTGGCGGAGGAAGGTGACGCAGGGCCCACCCATGGATGGGCGGTTTGACGAAGTTGTAGAGGATCTCGGAGTGGGTGATGGAGTCGGGCAGGGCGCCGGCCGCGTCCTGGTGGTCGAAGGGGAGGTGGTACTGGTCCCATGCCAGGCCGGGCAGGCCGGCGGCGACGGCGATGGCGTTGAAGCAGTGGTCCCAGCTCCAGACCTTGTCCATCCAATGCTTCGACATCAGCACCGCGGGTCTGGTGACGAAGCCGGCTGGGCGCACGGTGGCCGACCACAGCACGTAGGCGGCCAGTTCGGCGGCGGGTGTGCGGTCGCTGCGCCAGGGCGCGACCGCCGCGGCGAAGGCGTCGAACTCCGCCCGCGCGGCCTTGACCACCTCGTCGAAGGACCTCGTCGCGGTGTAGGGGGCGCGGGCGGTCTCGTACTCCTCGATGGCGACCTCCCACGCGCCGCTCAGGCCGACCCCCCGCTCGGCGGCGCCGAGCACCTGGGCGCCCAGCGGCTCGGCCTGCCCGCGAAGGACGGTGATCCGGTAGCGGCGGCCGGTCTGGTAGACGGTGAAGACGTACGAGCCGTCGACGGGGTCCTGGTAGAAGTACGGGCCACTGAACGGTGTCAGGACCGGGTCGGCGGCCAGCAGGTGGAGGCCGAGGCCACGCCCGCGCACGCGTACCGTGTCGACGTTCTCGTAGGCGAGGTCGATCCGGCCCTCGCCGTGGTTCCAGGTGAGTCGCTGCGGAGCGGCCGTGATCGCGGCGGCGGTCGCGGGGATCAGCTTCAGGATCGGGTGCATTCCGCTCTGGTGGGAGACCAGGTGCACGTCCTGGGCGTAGGTCTTCTCGGCCACCACGGGCGAGAAGCCGAACCAGGACCCGTGGTAGCTGAACGGGATCTCCCACGGGGAGAACACCGGGCCTGGGGCGGCGACGGTCATCAAGCAGAGGTCCCTTCTCGGACGTCGAAGGCGCCCACGGTGAGGCGGCGACAGCTGACGCCTCCTCCGGTCATCGTGTACGTGCAGGCGCTGAGCGTGTTGACTGCGGTCGCGGCGATGGTGACCGAGCTGCCGGGCGTGGGCGTCACTCTCCCGGAACGCTTCCTTCGAGGGGCACTGCTCTGTGCTCTGGTGACACGGGAAGGAAGATCCGCATGCCCGACGGGCCGCGCCGCGCCCACTCGTGGTACGGCCGCAGGAGCACGTCGAACCACTCCCCGCCCTCGGCGGGATCGGCCGGCCCGGCCGGATACGGCCACGACGGCTCGGCGAGGGGCAGTGTCCGGCCACGGACCAGGGCGCCATCGGGAACCGCCTGGGGAACGGACCGGGGGTCGACGACCAGGGAGTCGAAGCCGCCGGGATCGGGCAGGTCGCGGGACTCCACGCACAGCACCTCGGGCCCACGCTCCACCGCCACGCATCCGCGCACGGCGTCGATGCGCGGATCGGGCCAGGTGAAGCGCGGCTCGACCGGCAGGTGGAGGACGATCTCGTCGCCGGCGCGAAAGGCACGCCGCACCCGCGCCAGACCGGGTTCGACCGGGCGGGTCCGCCCGCTGTCGGTCAGCGTGGCCCCGGCGGCCCAGGCGGGGACGCGCAGGGCGAGCGTCCAGGGCGCGGGCGCGTCGGCCACGATCCGCACGCGGACGGCACCGCTCGCCGGATAGGCGGTCTCGACGTCCACGGCCGCCGGCCGGCCGCCCGGCAGCTCGGCGCGGATCTCGCAGGGGGCGTACTGGTGGATCTGCAGGCCCTCGTCGTCGGTGGTGGCGAGGTAGCCGTGCAGGCTGGCGAGCGTGCGGGCGACGTTCGTGGGGCAGCAGGAGACGTCGAACCAGGCGGCCCGCACGCCGGCCTCCGCCCGCGGGCTCACCTCGTCCGGTCCGGCGGGCCTGCCGGGAACCCGCTGGTGGAGGGGGTTGGCGTAGAAGAACGCCCGGCCGTCGGCGCTCGGAGAGGTCGCCATGACGTTGTAGAGCGTGCGCTCGATGAGGTCGGTGTAGCGGACGTCGCCGGTGGCCAGGTGCAGCCGCCAGGAGACCATGATCGAGGCGACCCCGGCGCAGGTCTCGCAGTAGGCCCGGTCCGGGGGCAGCTCCCAGTCCTCGCCGAATCCCTCGTCCTGGTGGCGCGAGCCCATGCCGCCCGTGAGGTAGGTGCGGCGGGCGACCGAGCGTTCCCACTGCCGTTCCACGGCACGCAGCAGCTCGTCGTCGCCGCGTTCGACCGCGACGTCGACCGCGGCGGCGGCGAGGTAGAGCGCGCGCACGGCGTGGCCGCGCCACACCGGGGCTTCGCGGACCGGGACGTCGTCCTGGAAGTACGCGCGCCCCAGGGGGATGTCGCGCAGCGTTCCGTGGCCGCGGCGGTCGAGGAACAGGCGAGCCTGCTCGACGTACCGCTCCTCCGCCAGCGCGCGGCCGAACTCGGCCAGGCCGACCTCGATCTCCGGGTGCCCGCAGATCCCGGCCGGCCCGTCGGGACCGAACACGCGGCACACGTGGTCGGCGGCCCGTCGCGCGACGCGCACCAGGTCGTCCTCGCCGCGGGTGCGCAGCCGGGCCACGGCGGCCTGGAGCAGGTGGCCGGTGTTGTAGAGCTCGTGGCCCATCTCCAGGTCGCTGTAGCGCGGCGGCTGCCCGGCGTGCCCGAAGCAGGTGTTGAGGTATCCGTCCGGGTCCTGGGCTCGGGCGACGCGGGCGGTGAGCCGCTTGATCGCCGCCTCCGCCTCCGGGTCGCCGCTCCTCGCGCTCTCCCAGGCCAGGGCCTCCAGCAGCTTGTAGACCTCCGAGTCGGAGAACGACCAGCCGGGACGGTCGGGCCCGGTGGTCCCGTCGGCGACCCGGTCGAAGTTGGCCAGCCAGCCGAGGCGCTCCATCCACGACTCGCAGTGGGCGAGCGTCGCCGTGGCGTTCACGGCCTGGCGGCTCCCCCAGAACCCGCCGGTGAGCGAGACCTGCGCGAGCCCGAGGGGGCGTGCCCGGCCGTGGGACGGGAGCACGGGGCTGGTCATATGGCGAAGACCCTTTCTGTCAGTCCTTGACGGCGCCCGCGGTGACCCCTGCGGCGATGTAGCGCTGCGCGAGGACGAGCAGGAAGGCCGCGGGCAGTGACGCGACCACGGCGGTCGCCATGATCGAGTTCCATTGCGTGGTGTTGTTGCCGATGTAGCGGAAGATGCCGAGCGTGATCGGGATGACGTCGCTGTTGCGGTTGAGGGTCGAGGCGAAGATGAAGTCCGACCACGCCCACAGGAAGGCGAAGAGCGAGACCGTGATCACGGAGTTACGGCTGAGCGGGAGCACGATCGACCGGAACGTCCGCCAGGTGCTCGCCCCGTCGATCTGCGCCGCGGCCATGACCTCCCCGGGGATGCCCGCCATGAACGCCCGGAACAGCAGCACCGCGAACGGCACGGCCAGCGTCGAGTCGGCCACGATCAGGCCCGCGACCGTGTTGAGCAGCCCGAGCCTGATGTAGATCGCGTAGAAGCCCATGGCCATGACGACGGCGGGGATCATCTGCGCGACCAGCAGCAGGAAGTCGATCGCCCGTGCCCCGTGCGGGCGCAGCCTGGCCAGGGCGAACCCGGCCGGCAGCGACACGACGAGCGTGAGCGCGACGGTGCCCAGGCCGATGAAGAGGCTGGTGGCCAGGGCGGGCAGCTGCTGGCCGAGCGCGGCGGCGTAGCCCTCGAACGTCGGGTCCCAGGGGAACCAGTGTGGCGGGTCGGCCCGCATGTCGCTCGTCTTGGTGAGCGAGACGTTGACCATCCAGTAGACGGGGAAGAGCATCACGCCCACCAGGACGACGCCCACCGCGGTCTTCCACGCTCTCATCCGGTCTCCTCCCTTCTCTGCAGGCGCACGTGGGCGAGCCCGGCGACGAAGGCGATGAGGATGAGCAGGTTGCCGACGGCCGCCGCCGGGGAGAAGTCGGGCTGGCCGGTGCCGAACGCCTCGCGGTACGACCAGATGGCCAGCGTCGTCGAGGCGTCCGCCGGGCCACCCCTGGTCATGATCCAGATGATGTCGACGACCTTGAGCGTGTAGATCAGCCCGAGCAGCAGCGTGATCAACGACACCGGCCGCAGCAGCGGGAGCGTGATGCGCCGGAAGCGCTGCCAGGCGCCGGCCCCGTCCAGACCGGCGGCCTCGTACAGCTCGGCGGGGATGTTCTGCAGCCCGGCGTACAGGATGACCAGGTTGAACGGGACGCCGAGCCAGATGTTGGCGATGGTGACGGCCAGCAGCGAGGTGTCCGGCGACGTCAGCCAGTTGATCTGGCCGATGCCGAACGCCTGGAGCGCCGCGTTGACGATGCCGTTCTCGCTGTTGAGCATCCACGACCAGGTGGACGCCGACACGATCAGCGGCAGCAGCCACGGCACGAGGAACATCGCCCGCAGCGTCGCCGCGAGGCGGAAGTGGCGGTGGAAGAAGACCGCGAGGGCCAGCCCGATGGCGTACTGCGCGGCAATGGACGCCAGTGTGAACACGGCCGTGCTGCGCAGCGCCCGCACGAAGGTGCCGTCGGCGAGGATGTCCCGGTAGTTCTCCACGCCGGTGAACTCCGGATCGCCCTGCACGAAGGCGCGCGGCGTGTAGTCGTGCACGCTGAGCTCGATGTTGCGATACAGCGGATAGGCGTAGAAGACGAGCAGGTAGACGATGAGCGGGGCGAGGAAGGCGACGGCCGTCCACCGCCGGGCCCGGTTGCGCGGGGCAGCCGGGCCCGGCTCTCGTCTCACCGCGACCGGCTCGGTGCGAAGCGAGGTCATGGGATCAGTCGCCGGTCGCCTGCTTCGCCTGTGCCTGCGCCTGCTTGAGCGCGTCGGCGGGGCTCGCCGCGCCGCTCAGCGCCTTCTGCACCGCGGTCCACAGCGCCTCGGAGATCGGCGGGTAGTCGGTGCCGAGGTTGTCGCTGGTGCGTCCCTTGGCCGAGCGCACCGCGTCCACCCAGGGCTGAAGGGAGGGCTCCTTGGCGAGGATCTGCTCCTGCCCTTCGGCGGTGGACGGGATGTAGTAGGCGAACGTGGTGCCGGTCTCCACGAGCCCCTCGGGCGTCGTCATGCACTCGAGGATCTTCTTGGTGGCGGCGTACCGGGCGGTGTCCTGCTGCACCGGGACGGTGATGAACTCGCCGCCCGTGGGTGTGGCGGCGGCGCCGCCGTCCTTGCCGGGGATCTGGACGACGCCGGTGGGGAAGTCCGCCTGCGCGGCGCTGTTGATCTGCCAGGTGCCGTTCTCGGCGAAGGCGAACTCGCCGGTCAGGAACTCCTCCCAGGTGGTGTTCTGGGAGTTGCTGATGACCGAGTTGGGGGCGATGCCGCTCTTGACCCACTCGGTCCACAGCGTCAGCGCCTCGACGGCCTGGGGTGAGTCGAGCTGGGTGAGCTGCGCGCCGGCGCCCCAGAACCACGGCAGGAACTGGAACGAGCCCTCCTCGGTGCCGATGCCCGCGAAGGTGATCGGCTTGGCGCCCGCGGCCTTCACCTTCTCCAGGGCCGCGCCGAGCGAGGCCCAGTCCTTGATCGACGCCGGGTCGACGCCGGCCTCGTCCAGGATCTTCTTGTTGTAGTAGAGGGCGAGGGTGTTCGCGCCGATGGGGATGCCGTACGTCTTGCCGTCCAGCTCGCCGGCGGCGACGAGGTTCTCGTCGAACCTGGAGGTGTCGAGGCCGAAGTCGGCCATCGGGGCCAGCATCCCGGCGTCCGCCAGCGTCGAGACGGCCGGGTTGTCGAGGAGGATGACGTCCGGCGCGTTGCCCTCCTGTCCCGCGAGCAGGGCCTGGTTCGTCAGCGCGGTCGTGTCGTACGCGGTGCGTTCGATGGTGACGCCGGCCTGTCGCCCGCACGAGTCGACCCGCTTGGCCCACGCGGAGGACGCGTCGTGCTGCGGGTACGGGTCCCACCAGGTGTACGCGCCGCCGGCGGAGGCCGTGCCGGCGCCGGACGCGCCCTGGGGGGCCGACGCGCAGGCGGTGAGGGCGGACAGCGCCAGGACGGCGGTTCCGAAGACCGCCGCCCTCGTGAACACCGACGGACGGTTCACGATTCCTCCAAAGTTAACGCTCACATCGGGAGCGTGCCGGAAGTGTGGGGGTCAGGAGCTGGAGCTAGCGGGAGTGCGGTCCCGGGGGCGCCGTGCTCTCCCGGGAGACCAGTACGGGCGAGATGAAGCGCACCACGAACGGCTCCGCTCTGGCCTGCGCGGACTCCACGCGGCGCACGAGCTGGCGCACCGCCATGGAACCGAGGCGGTCGGGCGCGCTTTCGATGAACGAATACGGCAGGGAGAAGGTGGCGGCGAAGTCGGCGGAGTAGCGGCCGATGACCGACAGGTCTTCGGGCACCCGCAGCCCTCGTTCGTAGGTGAGCGAGGGCAGCGCCGCCGCGACCGCCTCGTTGTTGATCAGCAGGCCCGTCGCCGCCGGGTAGGCGTCGAGCAGACCGCTGAGCAGGCGTCCCACGGCGGGTTGCCGGGACTCGCCGTAGACGGCGTGCAGCGTGACGCCGAGCTGACGGGCACGTTCGAGCGCCGCGTCGCGCAGCCGCCACACGTAGGCGCCGCCCCGCTCGACCACGTGCTCCGGGTGGGAGATCAGGATGAGCTCACGATGGCCGAGCCGGTGGAGGTGGTCCACCATCACCCGCCCGGCCTCCTCGAAGTCGAGGTCGAACACGTCGAGCCCGGAGCAGTCGCCGGGCAGCCCGACCAGGGCGCCCGGCTGCGGCGCGGCGCGCAGGACGGGCAGCCGGGCGTCGTCCTGGGCGACGTTCATGAGCACGACGCCGTCGACCATGCGGGAGTCGGTGACCCGCCGCAGCGCCCGCACCCCGTCGGCCTCCGTGACCAGCAGCGTGTCGTAGCCGAGGTCGCGGGCGGTGTTGGTGACGCCCAGGATGTACTGCATCATCGCGGGCGCGAACTCGTCCTCGTGGAACTGGGCGAGCAGACCGAGGACCTTGGTCTGAGCGGTGGCGAGCGCACGGGCGCCGGCGTTCGGCGTGTACGCGAGCGCCTCGGCGGCGGCCAGCACGCGCCGGCGCACCTCCTCCGAGATGGGCCGCTTGCCCGACAGCGCGTAGGACGCCGTGCTGCGGCTCACCCCGGCCTCCCGGGCCACGTCCCCGATCGTCGCCACACTCACCTCCCGATCATCGAACCGGTTCGACGATTGCGTTGCCATGCTCCCTCGCATCGTTGCCCCGACGTCAGCTTCTCCCCCGGACCGAGCAGGCTCCTCTCAACGCGGAGGCATGCTTCGATCGCCGGAACGAGCGAACCGGTTCAACGATGTGGCTCGACTGTTGCTCCGCCCGGCACCGGCGGTCAAGAGGGAGCGCAACCGGCGATATCGAATCGTGACATGCCGGAAACGCGGAGAGTCGGCCCATTGACGCGCCCAGCGCGGCTACGTAACCTACGCGAAACCCTCGGTTGCGTTGCCACATCGCTCCCTCAGCCTTGTTAGCGCTCACACCAAGGGACATCGCCATGGCATTCCCGAGCATCACCAGGGCCCTGTGCGCCGGCCTCGTACCGGCGGCCGTAGCCCTCTCGTTAACCACCGGGGTCGCCGCCGCGGCCGCCGCGCCCGATCCCGTGCTCGTCTACGAGTTCGACGCCGACGACGTCACGACCGGCTCCATCACCGACTCCTCAGGCAACGGCCTGCACGGCGAGCTGGTCAACGCCGCCACGGCGGCGCTGGTGGACGGCGCGGCGGGCGGCCACGCGCTGAGCCTGCCCGGAGGCGCCCCGACCTCCGGCGGCGCCTACGTCAGGCTGCCGCTGGCCGCCGTCAAGGACAAGACCGACCTGACCGTGTCCGCGCGGGTGAAGTGGGACGGCACCACGGCCCCGTGGCAGTGGATCTACGCACTGGGCAAGGACAACACCCGCTACCTGTTCAGCACGCCGTACAACGGCGACGGCCTGCTGCGCACGGCGGTCACCACCTCGGGCGGCGGCGCCGAGGCCCAGGTCACCGGCTACGCGCCGCTCCCCGCGAACACCTGGAAGACGCTGACCGTCACCCTCGACACGACCGCCCGGCGCATCACGACCTACCTCGACGGGGCGGCCGTCGCCTCCACCCCCACGACGATCACGGCCGCACAGCTGATCGACGCCTCCACGACGTCCGCCGGGTTCATCGGCCGCTCGTTCTACCCCGACCCGCTGTTCGACGGCGCGATCGACGACTTCCGCGTCTACGCCGCGGCGCTGACCGCCGAGCAGGTGGCCGAGGTGACCGGCGGCACGCCCCCGGCACCGACCGGCCTGAGCCGGGACACCTTCGACGTGCGCACGACCATCGGCACCGCGCCCGCCCTGCCGCCCGCGGTCCGCGCCACCTACTCCGACGGCTACGACCGCGACCTGCCCGTGGCCTGGTCGCCCGTGGACCCGGAGAGGTACGCCACCGCCGGGACGTTCGCCGTCACCGGCACCGCCGCCGGCCGCCCGGTCACCGCCCAGGTCACGGTGGTCCGCGAGGGCCAGGTCGTCATCGACCTGGCCAAGGACACCGGCGCCTTCCACGGCGGCGCGTCCGGCACCCTCTACGGCCTCTACGGCCCGGGGGTGCCGACGAACAACCTCATCGAGGGCATGAAGCTGCGCACGGTGTCGACCAAGGCCCAGGACGGACCGCAGCACCCCGGCGCGGACGCTCTGGAGGTCGTCAAGCCGCTGGCCGACAGCACCGACGGCGACGTGTACATCTACATGACCGACATCCACCGCGGCTTCCCGTACCAGTGGCCGGGAAGCACGCCGCAGGAGAAGCTCGACCTGTACCAGCAGAAGATCGCCAAGCAGGTGGACCAGGTCCTGCAGCTCGACCCGAAATATCGCGACAACATCGTGTTCGTGCCTTTCAATGAGCCCGAGGGCAACATGTTCGGCACCGGCGAGTGGAGCTACAACCGCGTCAGCTGGCTCAACGACCCGCGCGACTACTTCAAGGCGTGGGACGAGGTCTACGCCCTCATCAAGGGCAGGATGCCGGACGCCCGCATCGCCGGCCCCAACACCAGCGTGCTGTACTCCCAGGTCGAGGGCTACCTCGAGCACGTGGTCGAGGCGGACACCGTGCCCGACGTGATGACCTGGCACGAGCTCAGCCATCCCGAGCAGGTGCGTACGAGCGTGAAGCGCTACCGCGAGATGGAGGCCGACGTCTTCGCCGGCACGCGGTACGCGGGCACGCAACTGCCGATCAACGTCAACGAGTACGCCTTCAACTACCACACCTCCGTGCCCGGCCAGATGATCCAGTGGGTGTCGGCCATCGAGGAGTCGAAGGTGGACGCCGACATCGCGTACTGGAACATCGACGGCAACCTGTCGGACTCCGCCGTGCAGGCCAACCGGGGCAACGGCCAGTGGTGGCTGCTGCACGCCTACGGCCAGATGTCCGGCCACACCGTCCAGGTCACGCCGCCGTACCCGGGCCAGAACTACACCCTCCAGGCGGTCGCGACTCTCGATCCCGCCAAGAAGCAGGCCCGCGCCATCTTCGGCGGCGCGAGCGGCGCCGGGCACATCCGCTTCGAGAACGTCCCGTCGAACGTCCTCGGCCCCAAGGTGCACGCCTGGATCCGCGAGATCCCGTGGACGGGGCAGATCGGCGACTCACCCCAGCCGGAGATCATCGCCGAGCGCGACGTCACCGTCGAGAACGGCGCCGTGGTCTTCGACTTCGGCGCCGCCGACCTGCCCAGACTGGAGGAATCGTCGGCGTACGAGATCGTCCTGTCCCCCGCCGGGACGGGCACCGTGACGGCGCCCGCGCCGCAACTGTGGGAGCGGTCGTACGAGGCGGAGGACGCGAAGTACACCGGCGGCGGCTACAGCCGCAACGGACCTGAGGGCTCGCCCTCGGACGTGTCGAAGTTCTACACCTCCGGCCGCTACGACGTCGGAGGGCTGCGCACCGGCTCCGACGGCGTGCTCGACTTCACCGTCGAGGTGCCGAAGACCGGCCGCTACGACCTGAGCGTCTTCGCCAACTCCCTCAACACCTTCGACGCGGTACGCGAGCAGGGCCCGACCAACGTCTTCGTCCGCGTGGACGGGGCCGCGGAGCAGGAGCTGTTCCTGCCCCTCGGCTACAAGTGGGTGGTGTGGGACCACGCCGACACCACCGTGGAGCTCACGGCCGGCAGGCACGTCATCTCCCTGGCCGCGCGCAGCCTCGACGGCGGCAAGGCCACCAAGGGCGACGCGATCGTCGACCGCATCCGCCTGTCGCTGCCGAACCCGGCGGCGGCGACCTCGACGTACGAGGGCGAACTGGCCGAACTGCGCGGAGCCCGGGCTGCGTACGACGTCAAGGGCGCCGGGGTCGCCGGCTCGGGCGCCGCGGCCGTCGCCCGGGGCAAGTCCGTGACGTTCTGGGTCTACTCGGCCGACGACGCAGCCGCCGAGCTGGACCTCAAGCTGTTCGGCCCGGGCAAGGCGAAGATGACCGTCAACGGCCTGGAGGTGCTGGACGATGCCCGGCGCGGCGCCGCCACCGCGACGGTGTCCCTGTCCGGCGGAATCAACAAGGTCACGGTCACCGGCCGTTCCGCCACGACGCTCGTCGACCGCCTCGACGTGCGCCCCGCCCCCGACGCGCTGCCGGCCACCGTCTACGAGGCGGAGTCGGCCCGGCTCGCGGGCACGGCGAAGGCCGCTCCGCTGTCCCTGGCGAGCGGCCAGGCCGCGGTCACCGGGGTCGGCGGCACGCCGGGCAACGACAACACGCTGACCTTCACCGTGCGGGCGGACGCCCCCGGCAGCTACGCGATGCGGGTCCGCTACTCCAACCCCGAGCAGTCGCCCGCCACGCACTACAACCCCGACCCGCTGGCCCGGCACGCCGACATCTCGGTGAACGGCGCCGCCCCGCAGCGGGTGCTGTTCCCCCACACCTTCCACGAGAACAACTTCTGGGAGCTCACCGTCCCGGTGAAGCTGAAGAAGGGAGACAACACGGTCCGGTTCTCCAGCGAGGAACTGCCGAACTTCGACGGCGAGACGTACGCGTCGCAGACGTTCCCGGGAGTGCTCCTGCGCTCCCAGTACGCCCCGGTGATCGACAAGATCACGGTGGCGCGCCACAACCGCTGAAGCCGAGTGCCCGGCGGGGAGGAGACCCCGCCGGGCACCGGCGGTCACGCCGGCCGGCCCGCCAGGTTCTGCTTGCCGGGCTCGGCCGGCTTGTCGCACTCACTGCTGCTGGACGCGTCTTCGCCCAGGCGCGGGCCCGCCGGGACGCCCTCTCCCCCGAAGACGCCCACATGCCGGGCGGCCCCTCCGTCGAGGAACTCGCGGCGCTCATCCACGAGCAGCTCTCTTCGGCTGCTGCCGAGGTTTCGGCTGCTTGAGTGGGTGGTCGACAACATGCCCACGCCTTGACAATGTAGATCAGCTTCCGGGTCCTTCTCCCGACGCGCTCCGGCCGGAGCGCGTTCGCGCGCCAGCGTCCGGGGATCGATCGGCTCCTCATGAGACGGCGGCAGCCACACCTCTGTGACGGCGCCGGCGATGATCGCGGCGCGTTCGTCCAGTAGCTCCCACCGCCGGCAGGCCTCGCGCCCCGCCGGCCGAGGGCTCGACCTCGTGCTGTCGGGACACGCCGTGGTCCAGCCGGGCGTAGGAGGGCGAGAGACCGCCTATGTCGCGGTGCCGCCGCCGCTAAGGTGATCAAGCTCGGGGCTGGAACGATCAACGTCAGTGGAGGAAGTTGTGCGTCCGCATCGTCTCGCCGCGCTGCCCGCGGCCGCGTTACTCGCCTCGGCGGGGCTCATCACCGCGCCGCAGGCGGCCAACGCCACCCCTTCGACAATCACCGTCCAAACCGTCGCACCCGATTCGCTCGATCCCGTGATTGCCGCCGTCAAGCGCCAGTTCGCCAAGAAAAGCGGCGTGCGGTTCACCGCCAAGTCGGTGGAGAGAACGGTCGGCATCGTCGGGACCGAAACCTCCTCCGGCGCGTACCGCTTCTCGGCTTCGGGAGTGTACGCCTCCGACGTCACAGATCTCGATGAGGACGGCTGGCGTTTCCGCGTGCGCACGGTGGGACGCGTCAGCTACTCCCAGGACAACAAGTACGACATCCTCCCCAAGGGCAAGTGGCGCTTGCAGGGGAATGCGCCCAACTATCGGTGGAAAGACGATCTGGTCGACGGGATCAACCCAGGCTTCCTGGCGCTGGCGGACTCCCACGATCACAGCGTTTCTGACGGCGGAACCATCGAAGGCACGCCCTGCACCCTCTACCAGGGCACGGCGACAGTCCCCGGGCTCAGCACAACCCAGCCCGGCGTCAGATTCGACACCAAGGACGAGGGCTGGCTGGGAGGGACAATCTCGTGGCGTCTCTGGGCCGGCCCGGATCACCTGCCACGGCGCTTCCACGCCGTGATCACCTGGGATAACGCCCCAGACGAAAAAGACGTCAGCTTCGACTACATCAAGCGCAACAAGATCTACCGGCAGTGGGGATCCGACTTCACCATTACGCATCCGCCCAAGCAGACCGTAGTTCCCGACTGACGGCGGCGAGCTCCGGCCAGCGGCGGGCTCGGCGCCGCCCGCGGGCGAGCCCGGGCGGGTGAGGGCCGTCGAGTCATGCCGACAGCCGGTACGCGCCATCCCGCGTCGAGGAAGCGCCGTGCGGCGGCTGCGCCCACCAGGGGATGCGGATCATCGTGCCCACCTGTCCGTCGGCTCCTTGCGCGCTTGGTTGGCCTGCTCGTAGGCGGCGCCGGGCGCTGCTCGGCCAGCAGCTCTGCGTGCTCGGCCGCCCGCTGCTGCACCGGCCACGGGGTAAAAAGTTGTCCGTACGGGGCGATCCACGCCGGCAGGCGGTGCCGGATCCAGCTCGGCAGCCAGCGCGGATCGTGAGTGTGGATCCGCGGGGTGCCGTCCGGTCGGTGGTCGAGCGCGTGCCGGATGTCGCTGACGGTCGCGCCGAGCTCGAACGCGGGCCGCAGCACGCTGCGCAGGTGCCGCGCGGAGAGGCGGCGGAACAGCGGCAGCTCGCGGATCAGCCGTTCACACGCTGCGAGTCTCTCCTTCTTGGTGACCAGCGTGACGGTCGCCCGCCACTCGGATGCGGATGTCGCGGGCGCGGTGCGTCGTCTTGCGCGCGCGTTACGGGGAGTGTCCTCACCTACAGCAAGAGGGGAGGGGTTGGGGGTGCAAGATCCATCCACCGGGGCGCTGCCTGCGGAAACGTCAGACACCAGCTCCAGGTGCGGGCGCGTCGGCACGGTCTCGCACGACCACGGAACCTCCTCCGCGCTCGCGGGCGTCACCGTCGCGGGCTCCACGGGGTCGTCCTCGTCGGCCTCGAGGATCGCGGCCGGGATGATCAGCAGGTACTGGCGGCCTCGTTGCCGCGCCCGTCGTCGTCCAGCCCGCGCCAGGTGCCCTTCCTGTAGCGAACGGTGGTGCCGGGCACCGCGCGGACCAGCAGCCCGGCCTTGATGAACCACGCGTACAGGTTGGCGACGGTCCGCTCCCCCGCCCGCACAGACCCCGTCCGAGGATCACCCGCCAGGCCCCAGTGCGACCACATTGGTTCACTGGCTCGGGGAACCGTCCTGTACTGCTTGCGTCGGCGACGAGAAAATCCAGCTCATCAAGGAGATCCGTGCGCTGACCTCCCTCGGCCTGAAGGTGGCCAAGGACCTGGTCGACGGCGCTCCCAAGCCGGGCTTCGTCGGCCCTCCCTGCGTTGCCCGGCCGTGACCCGCCTTCGGCATGATCACCGATCATGAAACGAGCGATTATCACCCTTGCCGCCTTCGGGTCGCTGCTGGCGACCGCCACCCCGGCGGAGGCCGCCCCCAAGGACCCCGCACGCGCGCTGAAGGCCCAGCTGAAGTCGGGCCACGGCGTACGCTTCACCGAGACCACCACCATCGCCACCCCGTCCGGCGGCGATAGGACGAAGTTCCAGGACCGCAAGGGCACCCTCCAGTTCTCCGCCAAGGGCATCGCGGCCTCCGACATCACGGCCACGCAGGTCGGCGCGCCCCGCGAGCGCGTCGTCACCGTCGGCAGGACCAGCTACGTCTCCGGCGGCATCCTGTCGGAACAGCTTCCGCCCGGCGCGAGCTGGAACAAGACCGGCTACATGCCCGGCGGCACCGGCGGCTTCCACGGTCAGGTCATCAACCCGGCCGAGCCGAAGACCCTGGCCGCGCTGGTCAAGAAGGGCAAGCCGAGCAGGAGCACGATCACCGGGAAGATCACTTTCAAGGACCTGGCGAAGGTGTCGACCTGGTTCGACGCCTCGGTGCCGCTGCGCATGCACAACGACACCACGGTCTCCTACACCCTGACGCTCACCTCCGCCGGGCTGGTCAGCAGGGTGAAGAGCTCCTACGCGGCGACCGGCGTCATCGACGTGAACGGCCGCGACGGCAAGGTCATCACGATCGACAGCCGCTTCACCGGATGGGGCGCCAAGGTGTCGATCAAGGCGCCCGACACCGGTTCGGTGGCCGACCTGAACGACTGATCGCCAGTTGCGCTACGCCGCGGGCTCACGGGTCAGGCGGACGAGGACGCCGCGGCCCCGGCGCCACCGTCAGCGTGAAGTAGTTCTCCTTCGCTTCCGAGAAGGAGCGACCACACCCCGGTTTCGGGTGGGTCGCTCCTCTTTGCCACTCGTTACGCTGTCTGGGCATGGTCAACGTTGACGTCGGCGAACGGCCGGCCGTTCGCCGGGTCGGTGTCGTCGAGGAAGGCCGCGGCCACGTAGCCGGGGTCGTCAGGACCCGGCGCAGGCGTCCCGGCAGGGGGTCGGGGCGGTGATGACCGGTCCCATCATCCATCGGGCCAGGTCGGTTACCAGTTCTTGGGGTGGTCGACGAATGTGTCGGGCCGTGTCGTGGCGGTGAGCCGGTTGGCGAACGGTTCGATGTCCAGCAGCGTCCCCACGGTGAGGTATCCGCGCAGGTGGGTGGCGCACGGCGGTCTCGTTCAGCACAACCGCCTCTGCCGTGCTGCTGCGCAACAGGTCATCGGCGAGCTCCCGCAGAAGGTGCGACCGGTCCAAGGAGCGGTGGCGGTAGCGCGTGGCCAGCACGCCGAGCGGTTCGTGGAGACGGCTACGGGTCTGATCGATGGCGAGGACGCGGTCCCGCAACGGGTCGGGAACCTCGGCGAAGGGCGCGAAGGTGTGGACGCCTGCGCTCGCACCGCGACCGGCTCCCACCCGGACGCCCTCAGCCAGCGACGCCGCATCCTCGTCATCGCGCGTGTATGTGATCATCCGCTGGTAGCCGAGCGCCCGCCCGGCCCGCCCGGCCGCCGCGTATAACAGGCAGGCGTTCCGGGTGCCGTCCGTGGCCGGCCTTGTCACCTCCAGCGTGCGGAGGCCATAACGGCTGCTTCACGAATCACGATCGAACAGGTCTGCATGGGCCAGGCTTGCAACCTCCCGCCTAACGGCGTTAGGTTACCTAACACTGTTAGATAAGAGGTTGACATGCCCCAACGACCCCTGAGCCCTGCGCTGATCCTGGAGACGGCGCTGGACATCCTCGACCAGGAAGGCGATGCCGGGCTGTCGATGCGCGCCATCGCGGCCCGCCTCGACGTCAAGGCGGCTTCGCTCTACTACCACGTGCGCAACAAGGACACCCTGCTCCAGGCGCTCGCCGACCACATCGCTCATGAGCTGCATGGCGACGCCGACCTGACCGCCCCATGGCGGGAGGTGCTCACCACGATGGCCGTGCGCTTGCGCGGCATCTTGCGTACGCATCCCGGTGCCGCCGCCGTGGTCGCCACGAAGAACGTCTCGCCAGAGGCCGCACAGCAGATCGCTGACCGCCTCGGGCCGCCCCTGGCCGCCAGCCTGAACACCACGGCGGACCGGGCACTGCTGCTGGCCCAGTCCCTCTTCGTCCTCGTCGCCGGACTGGCACTGGCCGAGTTCGGCGACGTACCCCATGAGCCCGCCGCTCCCCGCGCGTACTACGACGCGTGGTTCGACCTCGCCGTCGGCACCTTCCTCGACGGCATCGACACTCCATAGGAGACTGCGATGTTTGCTGCCGCGCTCACGCTTCTGCTGCTGGCCGTCGTCTACTTCGTGCTGACCACGCTGGTCGACCTCGCCCCGCTCAACAACGTCACCGCGGCCACCCGCCGTGACAAGACCATCGAGGTCTCGGTCAACGCGTCCGTCATGATGCTGCCCGTCGTCCTCGTGCTTGTCGCGGCCGCGCTGCGCACCTCCATCCCCGCGTATGCTGCCGCCGGCCTCGAGATGCTCATCCTTGTCGGCGGGCTGGCGCTGTGGTGGCTGCCCTACCTGGCCGGCGTCACTGTTCCGTGGGCGACCGCCGGCACCGGCGAGACCTGGGCCCGACTGCACGCCCGCACGTATGCCAAGACGATCATCGTGCTGCCCCGGATCGGTGATCGTCCCCGGCCCAACCTTGAACACATGATCCTGCACTCGCTTCTCCTTGCGGCGGCCGTGATCACGTTGCTGTACGCGCTGAGCATCTGAGACGGGACCGAGGAGCTCCATGGTGATGCCCTGTCGGTGGCCGGTGTCGTAGTGGCGCGCGACCGGACGCCTGACGATGGCCACTCCGACCAGGACTTCCCCGAGCGCGGCGCCGATCGAGAACGTGTGGACGCGAGGCTCCCACAGGTGCCGGTGCGCGCCGGCGCCGAACGCGCACGCCTGATTGAAGCTCACCGGGACGAGCTCCAGCCGGCCGCTCACTTCGCGGGCGGCTTCCACGACCGCGCCCGCTTTCGCCATCAGCATGCCAGGAGTGAACTTGCCGACCGCGGTGGTGGCGTCACCTCTTCCGTGGCCGACACCAGTTCCCCGCCCGCCGTCTTCAGGCGGGCGAGGTTGAGCTGGTTGCCCATCCGGTTATGGCCGAACCGGGAGTACTTCCCTACAGGATCGCCGTGGGGCCGCACCTTTCTCCACCTGAGCGATGGCGGCCATGAACATCAGATCTTCGATCCAGCCGCCGTTCGGCCAGGCGCCCGGCGGGATGTAGTAACCCCGCCGGGCCGCTAACGGTCACGCTGGATGGCCGGCGAGATCTTCTCTTCCAGCACCATCGACACTCTCACGTACGCGATGGCTGGGATCAACGTGGCGCGGTCCTCGATCACGCTTGCGGGTCACCGCGACGTACAGGGTCGGGACCAGCACCAGGGTCAGGATCGTGGAGGAGATCAGGCCGCCGATCACCACGATCGCCAGTGGCTGGGAGATGAACCCGCCGTGCCCGGTCACGCCCAGCGCCATCGGTGTCAGCGCGCAGATCGTGGCGATCGCCGTCATCAGGATCGGCCGCAGCCGTTGCCGGCCGCCCTCGATCACCGCCTCGATCACGCCCATGCCCTGGTCGCGGTACTGGTTGATGAGGTCGATCAGCACGATCGCGTTCGTCACCACGATGCCGATCAGCATCAGCATGCCGATCAGCGCCGGCACGCCCAGCGCGGTGTCGGTGAGCACCAGCAGCCCGATCGCGCCGGTCGCCGCGAACGGGATCGACACCAGCAGGATCACCGGCTGCACGAGGCTGTGGAAGGTCGCCACCATGATGAGGAACACGATCGCGATCGCCGCCAGCATCGCCATGCCGAGGTCCGCGAACGCCTCCTCCTGATCGGCCGACACACCGCCGATCTCGTAGGAGGCACCGGCGCCCAGCGACAGCGCGTCCAGCTTCTCGCGCAGCTGCTGCGTCACCGCGCCCAGGTCGGCGGCGTCCGCCTTGGCCGACACCGTCGCCGAACGTTCACCGTCGATCCGCGTCACCTGCGTCGGGCCGTCCACCTGGCGCACGTCCGCCACCGACGACAGCGTCACCAGACCGCCGGCCGTGGGCAGCTTCATGTCCTCGATCGCCTCGAGGTCGTCCGGCGCGTCCGCGCCGCGCAGCACCAGATCGCTCGACCGGCCGTCCAGCGTCATCTGGCCCAGCGGGGCGCCGCGGAAGGCCTGCGCGACCGCCTGGCCGACCTGCGCCTCCGACAGCCCGCGCGCGGCGGCCTTCTGCCGGTCGACCACGACCTCCACGCGCGGCGCGCTGGTCTCCAGGTTGGACGACAGGTCGCGCAGCTCCGGCACGTCCCGCATCGCGGACTCGACCGCGTCGGTGGCCTCGCGCAGCGCCTCGATGTCCGGCGCCTGCACGATCACGTCGATGGTGTCCGCGGCGAACCCGGCGCCGCCGGCCCCGCCCACGGTCACCTCGCCGACCCCGGACAGGTCCTCGACCCGTTCGCGCAGCTCCTGCTCGGCCTGGACGGCGTCGGCGTCCTCCTTGAGCGTCACCGAGAACGACGCCCGGTCGGAGCTGCCGCCTCCCCCGCCCTGCAGGGCGTTGCCGCCGCCGACGTTCACCTGGTACGTCTCGACGCTGTCCAGGTCGGCCAGGACGTCCTCGACCTTCTTGGCGGCCTTGTCGGTGGTCTCCAGATCCGTGCCGACCGGCATGCGCTGCGACAGCGACAGCGTGTTCTGCCCGGCGGCGTCCAGGAAGTTGGTCTGCAGGCTGCCCGCGATGCCCATCGTGGCGACGAACACCGCCACCCCGATCAGCACCGTCACCAGCTTGAACCGCGTGGCGAACCGCAGCACCGGCAGGTACGCCCGCTGCAACAGCGAGCGCCGTTCCTTGGCCTCGACCTCATCGCGCCGGCGCCGCGCCTCCTCCGGCGTCAGCACCGGCGCCTTCAGGAACCAGAACGCCAGCACCGGCACCACCGTCAGCGACACCACCAGCGAGGCCAGCAGCGCCACCGTCACCGTGATCGCGAACGGGCTGAACAGCTCGCCCACCATGCCGCCCACCAGTGCGATCGGCAGGAACACCGCCACCGTCGTCAGCGTCGACGCGGTCACCGCGCCCGACACCTCCCGCACGGCCGTCAGGATCGCCTGCATCTTGGCCTCGCCGTATTCCAGATGCCGTTTGATGTTCTCCAGCACCACGATCGAGTCGTCCACGACGCGGCCCACGGCGATCGTCAGCGCGCCCAGCGTCAACATGTTGAGCGAGTAGTCGCCCGCCCACAACACGATCAGCGCGATCACCACCGACAGCGGGATCGACACCGCCGTCACCAGCGTCGAGCGCACCGACAGCAGGAACACCAGGATGACCAGGACCGCGAACACCAGGCCCAGCACGCCCTCGGTGGTCAGGCTCTCGATCGACTGCTCCACGTACGGCGCCTGGTCGAACACCACCGACACCGCCGTGTCCGAGGAGTCGCCCAGCGCCTTGGTCAGGTCGGGCAGCTTCTCGCGGATGTCATGGGAGATCGCGACCGCGTTGCCGTCGGGCACCATCGTCACCGACACACCGAGGCTGGCCCTGCCGTCCGTACGGGTGATCGTCGTCGGATCGGCCAGCCCGCGGGTGATCGTCGCGACGTCACCCAGCTTGACCGGCTTCGGGGCCCGCGGCGCGGCCTGCCCCGGCCCGGGCTGTCCCGGCCGGCCCGCCTGCGCCTGACCGGCCTGAGGCTGGCCCGGCTGACCGGCCTGCGGCTGGGCCTGCTGCGGCACGGCCGCCTGCGGGGCCGGCGTCAGGTACAGGTTCTTCAGCTTGCTCAGGGTGTCGACCCGCGCGCCGACCTGCACCGTCAGCGACTTCTCGGCCGAGATCAGCGTGCCCGCCGGCACCGGCGTGCCGTTGGCCCGCAGCACCTCCGGGATCTGCGCCGCCGACACCCCCGCCAGCGCCATCTTCCCCGCGTCCGGCTCGATCGTGACGACCTCGTCGCGGGTGCCCGTGACCGACGCCTCCCGCACGCCCTCCACGCTCTGCAGCTCCGGCACCACGATCTGGCGCAGCTTGTCGGCCATGGCCCGCTCGTCGCCGCCGTCGCCCACCGCCAGCACCATCACCGGGAGGTCGTCGGTGCTGCCCGCCACCACCTGCGGGTCGACCCCGTCCGGCAGCTGCAGCCGGCTGACGGCCTGCTGCATCTCGTTCAGCACCGCGTCGATGTCGGTGCCGTACTCGAAGGCCACCTGGATCTGAGCCATGCCCTCACGCGAGGTCGAGGTCATCTGCTCCATGCCGTCGAGACCCTGGAAGGAGTCCTCGATAGGCTCGGTGACCTGCTCCTCCACGATCTCGGGCGAGGCCCCGAGATACGGGGCGATCACGAAAGCGCCGGGAAACGACAACGACGGCAGCAACTGCTGCTTCAGCTGCGGGATCGTGAACGCGCCGAACGCGCTGAGCACCACCGCCAACAAGATCACAAGGCTGCGGTTGACCAGGCTCAACCGGGCAAGTGCGGTCATAGGCCCCCTCCAAGGTTCGCCCAAGACTAACACTTCGCTTAATACGAATATTTAGACGCCTCAAGACATCCTGATAACCTTCTCAGGAAGCGAGAGGTGAGCGTGAACGACGAACGCGAAGACCTGATCCGCCGGATCACCGAGACCCAGCGGGATCTGGGGCGGCTGCTGGCCCGGCACCCGTCTCCCCTGTTCCGCTCCCACCTCACCATGAGGCAGCTCAAGGTCCTCATGATCCTGGCGGTGAACGGCTCCGCCTCCGGCCAGGACCTCGCCCACGGACTCGGCGTGGGGCTCGGCACCGTCACCGGCATCGTCGACCGCCTGGTGACCCAGGGCCTCGTCAGCCGGCACGAGGACCCGCACGACCGCCGCGTGCGCCGCGTCGAGCTCACCCCGGACGGCGTCGCCCTCATGGAGGAGATCAACGACACCGGCATCGAGCACTACCGCCGCATCATGGACCACCTCGACACCGAGACCCTGCGCGCCCTCGACCACGTCACCCGCACCGTGCGGGCCGTGGCCGAGGACCTCGCCGAGGAGGGCTCCCCCTCGGTGAAGGGATGACGATCACGAACCGGCCCGGCGCCTTTACATTGTAGATTTCTAACCGAGGCGGGACAGCACCGGCGGAAGCTCGCCCTCGTGCACCACCGTCAGCCGCCGCGTCGCCCGCGTCACCGCCACGTACAGGTCACGGCCGCCCTGCTCCGACTGGGCCAGGATGCCCGCCGGGTCCACCACCACGACCGCGTCGAACTCCAGCCCCTTGGCCTGCGTCACCGTCAGCACCACCACCGGCGCGTCCAGGTCGCCGTCCGGGAACAGCCGGGCCACCTCCGCGCGCCGCGCGTCCGGCGTCACCACACCGAGCCGGCCCTCGCCGATCTCCGCCAGCTCCCGCGCCACCAGGTCCGGCAGCCCGGACACCGGCAGGCGCACCGCCCGCGGCTCCGCCTCGCCCTCGCGTACCGACACCGGGGGCTCCTGCTCCGGCGCGAACGCGCGCAGCACGTCGGCCGCCACCCGCATGATCTCCGCCGGCGTGCGGTAGTTCACCAGCAGCCGCTCCTCCCGCCAGCGCCCCTCCAGATACGGGTCCAGCACCTCCCCCCATGAGCGCGCGCCCGCCGCCGCCCCCGTCTGCGCCAGGTCGCCCACCACGGTCAGCGACCTGGCCGGGACCCGCCGCATCACCATCCGCCACGCCATCGGCGACAACTCCTGCGCCTCGTCCACGATCACGTGCCCGTACGCCCACGTGCGGTCGGCCGCCGCCCGGTCGGCCGTGGTCAGCCCGGCGCCGTCGTCGGCATGCCGCTCGGCCAGCACGTCGGCGCGCTCGAAGACGCCCTCCTCGGCCACGCCCGTCGAGGTCAGCACCTCGCGCGCGTACAGCTCCCGCTCGGCCAGCTCCTCCACCGCCAGGCGGGCCGCCACCCGGCGCGCCGAATCGTCCTCGCCGAGCAGCTCGGCCGCCTCGTCCAACAGCGGCACGTCGCCCACCGTCCAGGGGGCCTCCACCGGGCGCACCAGCTCCTGCCAGGCCAGCCCCTGCGGCGCCACCGCGGCCAGCGTCCGCGGCGAGGCGAGCAGCTCCGAGACCAGCCGCCGCGGGGTCAGCTCCGGCCACAGCCCGTCGACCGCGCGCCGCACCTCCGGCTCCTCCCACAACCGCCGCGAGGCCAGCTCGATGTCCAGCTCGTCGAGGTCGCCCTCCAGGTCGAGCGGCTCGGTCAGCTCCGGGTCGTCCACCTCCAGCTCGTCGATGTGCAGCGACTCCTCCAGCGCCCGCGCCTCGGCCTTCGCCAGCTCCTTGAGGAGCTCGGTGACGTACAGCTTGCGGGCCATGTTGTGCGGCAGCCGCACCGCCCGCGCCCGCTCACGCAGCCGCGCGCACGTCTCGTGCGGCACCCGCAGCCGCAACCCGTCGAGCTCCACGACCAGCTCGCCGCCGGGCACCCGCTGGCGCTCCCGCACGGCCCCGGCGACCACCTCGGCCATCCGCAGGTCGCCCTTGACCACCGCCGCGGCCGGGGCGTCGTCCGCCACCGCCCGGACGCCCGGGAACATCTCGCCCACCGTGGTCATCACCACCTGCGTCTCGCCCAGCGCCGGCAGCACCTGGCCGATGTAGCGCAAAAACATCGCGTTGGGGCCCACCACCAGCACCCCGCGCCGCTCCAGCGTGTCGCGGTGGGTGTAGAGCAGGTACGCCGCCCGGTGCAGCGCCGCCACCGTCTTGCCGGTGCCCGGCCCGCCCTGCACCACCAGGGCGCCCTGCAGCGAGGAGCGGATCACGCGGTCCTGCTCGGTCTGGATGGTGGCCACCACGTCGCCCATCCGCCCCGTACGGCCCCGGCGCAGCGCCGCCAGGAGCGCGGCCTCACCCACCAGCGCGCGCCGGTCGCCCTCGCTCATCCCCTCGAGGTCGAACACCTCGTCGTCGATGCCGACCACGCGGCGGTCCTTCAGGTGCAGATGGCGGCGGCGCACCAGCCCGCCCGGGTCGGTGGCCGTGGCCACGTAGAACGGCCGCGCCGCCGGCGCCCGCCAGTCGATCAGCACCGACTCGTGGTGCTCGTCGCGCAGCCCGATCCTGCCGATGTAGACGTTCTGTCCGGAGCCGTGGTCGATGCGGCCGAAGCACAGCCCCCGCTCGACCGCGTTGAGCTGCGCCAGCCGCCGCGCCTGCTCGCCCGCCGACGCCTCGCGCTCGACCCGCGCCTGGCGGCCGGCCACCGCGCCCCCGCCGGCGTACACCTGGCGCAGGGAGCGCTCGGCCCGCTCCCGCGCGGCGTCGAGCAGGCCGTAGAGCCACGACACGGTGCGCTGTTCGCTGTCAAGGGCTTCCGCGAGACCATCTTGCCGATTAGCCATTCCGTGGTATACTCCTAACGAGGAGGTCTGTGAAAGGCTCTTCTAACGATGAGGGTGTCCGAGAGTACTCCCCTCCCGTCTTCGCGCGCAAACCCCGGTGTCAGGCGCGGTGTCAGGCCACGGAATCGGGCGGCGGGGCGGTCGAGCGGCGCGGCACCAGCGTCGGCGTCACCGAGAAACGCACCGCGCTCGTCCTGCCTTCGACGCGTTCCAGCAGCAGCCGGCCCGCCGTGCGGCCCATCACGCCGCCGTCCTGGTCGACGCTGGTGAGCGAGATCTGCGACAGCCCCGCGAGGCGCGTGTTGTCGTAACCGGCCAGCGACACGTCCGCCGGCACAGAAAGGCCCGCCTCGTGCAGCGCCGTCAGCGCGCCGAACGCGGCCTGGTCGGCGCCCGCGAAGATCGCCGTCGGGCGCGGCGAGCGGGCCAGCAGCTCACGCGCCCCCTGGTAGCCGCCCTCCTCACTGTAGGAGGTCAGCGCCACCGCGATCTCGCCGTCCAGGCCGTGCTCGCGCATCACCCGCGCGTAGGTGGCCGCCCTGATCTCGTGCAGCGTCGCCGCCGCCCTGCCGCGCCCGGTGGCGCGCTGGCCGATGTGCGCGATGCGGCGGTGGCCCAGGCCGATCAGGTGGCTCACCACCAGCTCCGCGCCGACCTCGTCGTCGTCCAGCACCGTGTCGTAGCGCGCCGACTTCTCGTGCAGGCCCAGCACCACCGCCGGCACCTGGCCCGCCACCTCCTCCAGCCGCGCCCGCGCCACCCGCGGCGCCACCATGAGCAGGCCGTCGACCTGCCGGTCCACCAGCGCGTCGATCGCCCGCGACTCGGCCTTGGCGTCCGGCCCGCCGGACACGATGATCGCCTGGTAGTCGGTGGCGGCGAGCTGCTCGTACAGGCCGTCGAGGATGTCGGGGAAGAACGGATTGCGCAGGTCGGGCAGCAGCACCCCGATCGTGTACGTGCGCCCGCGCATCGCGCGGGCCGCCGCGCGCGGCCGGTAGCCGAGCTCGTCGATCGCCGCCCTGACCCGGTCGCGCATCGCGGGGCTGACGCCATAGGCGCTGCGCAACACCTTCGACACCGCCGTGGTGGAGACCCCCGCGTGGTGTGCCACGTCGGCGATCGTCACGCGCCGCGGCTGCCGCGTGCTCATCGCCTCTGCCTCTCCCTGGACACGCGCTCGGACCGGCGCGAACGCGTGGGTAACGTTACCCGAATCGGCATGACGGAACACCGCACAGTGGCTGCATCACGGTTGGGAATCGTTCCCCAATCCAAGCCTTGACGGGTCAGTACGGTGACACTTACGTTAACTAGCACCGGGGGCTCTTAAAACGATTCAACCGGACCTGGAGGGGTGTCGTGAAGACCTCTCATCGCATGCTCGCCGCGGCGCTGGCCGTCGCCACGACCACCGCCCTGACCTCCTGCGGATCCGGCTCCGAGCCGGCCGCGGACGACGGCACCACGACGCTGTCCTTCCTCGTCGACAACAGCCCGGCCTCCCTCGACACGGCCAAGGCGCTGACGGACGCGTTCATGCAGGCCAACCCGAACATCACGATCGAGACGGAGACGCGGCCCGGCGGCAGCGAGGGCGACAACATCGTCAAGACTCGGCTCTCGACGGGCGACATGTCGGATGTGTTCTGGTACAACTCCGGCTCGCTCCTCCAGGCGCTCAACCCCGCCCAGACCCTCGTCGACCTCACCGGCGATCCGGTGCTCGCCAACGTGCAGGAGGACTTCCTGAACGTGGTCTCCCAGGGCGGCAAGGCGTACGGCGTCCCGGCCGGCAGCGCCATGGGCGGCGGCATCCTCTACAACCGCAAGGTCTACGAGCGGCTCGGCCTGCAGACGCCCAAGACCTGGGCCGAGTTCATGGCCAACAACGACAAGATCAAGGCGGCCGGGATCCCCCCGGTCATCGCCACCTTCAGGGAGACCTGGACCTCGCAGCTGTTCGTGCTGGGCGACTTCTACAACGTCCAGGCCGCCGCCCCCACCTTCGCCCAGGACTACACCGCCAACAAGGCCAAGTTCGCCACCACCCCCGCGGCCAGAGGCGGGTTCGAGCATCTCGCCGAGGTGCACGCCAAGGGCCACCTGAACGAGGGCTTCGGCTCCGCCACCGTCGACCAGGGCATGAAACTGCTGGTCGAGGGCAAGGGGGCGCACTACCCGATGCTCAGCGCCCAGCTGCCGCCGATGGTGAGCGAGACGCCGCAGGCCGCGACCGACATCGGCTTCTTCGGCATCCCCGGCGACGACCCGGCCAAGCACGGCGCCACCATCTGGGAACCGGGGGCGCTCTACATCCCGAAGAACACCGAGAACCTCGAGACCGCCAAGAAGTTCCTGGCCTTCGTCGCGACCCCGGCCGCCGCCGACGCGATCACCAAGGCCGTCCAGCCGGCCGGGCCGTACCGGATCAAGGGCGCCACGCTGCCCGACGACGCCATCCAGGCCGCCAAGGACCTGCAGACCTACATCGACGACGGCGCCACCGCGCCCGCCCTGGAGTTCCTCTCCCCGGTCAAGGGCCCGTCGCTGGAGCAGATCACCGTCGCCGTCGGCTCGGGCCTGACACCGCCCGCCGAGGGCGCCGCCCAGTACGACCAGGACGTCGAGAAGCAGGCCAGACAACTGGGGCTCGCGGGGTGGTGACCAGGCAGGACGCCGGGCCCCGCACCGGGCCCGGCCGCGCACCCGAGCGCCGGCGCGACCGTACCGCGCACGGACGGCAGCGCTCGGCCTACCCGTACGCGCTGTACCTGCCGGCCGCGGTCGTCTACGTGGTGATCTTCGGCGTGCCGACGGTGATGGCGTTCTACTTCGCGCTGACCCGCTGGACGCTGTTCGACAGCGAGTTCGTCGGCCTGCAGAACTTCCGCGACTTCTTCGCCGAGCAGAACCTGCGCATCGGCTTCACCAACACCCTCGTCTACGCGGTCGTCACCAGCGGCCTGAAGGTGGTGCTGGGGCTGCTGCTCGGCGTGCTGCTCACCTCGCGGCTGCGGCTGCGCGGGTTCCTGCGCTCGGTCGTCTTCTTCCCCGTGCTGGTCTCCACCGTGGCGGTCGGCTTCACCTTCACCGCGCTGCTGCGGCCCGACACGGGGCTGGTCAACCGGGCGCTCGCGCTGATCGGCGTCGACGGGCCCGACTGGCTCGGCGACGCCACCACGGCGCTGCTGTCGGTGGCCATCGTGGACGTGTGGAAGGGCGTCGGCATCGCCACCGTGATCTACATCGCCGGCATCCTGTCGATCCCGCAGGAGTACTACCAGGCCGTCGCCGTCGACGGGGGCGGCGCCTGGCACCGCTTCCGGCACGTGACCATGCCGCTGAGCTGGCCGGCCACCTACTCGGTGATCATCCTGTCGTTCATCGGCGGCCTGCGGTCGTTCGACCTCATCTGGACGATGACGCGCGGCGGGCCCGGCTTCACCAGCGACACCATCGCCTCGATCATCTACAAGCAGTACCAGGCCGGCTTCTTCGGGCTGTCCACCGCCGGCAACGTCATCCTGTTCGTCGTCGTCACGGCCGTCGTCGTCCCGCTCAACTGGTTTCTCGGCAGGAGGCAGGCAACGCCATGAGAGCCTTGCGCAGGGCCGGCGGCGAGCTGACCGCCCTCGTCGTGGCCACCGCCGTCTTCCTGGTGCCGTTCTCGTTCATGCTGCTGACCGCGGTCAAGGACGAGTCGCAGGCACAGGACCTCGACTTCGCCTGGCCCACCAGCTGGCCGATCGTGGAGAACTTCACGGCCGTCATCCAGGCGCGCGACTACGTGCTGCTGCGCGCGTACGTCAACTCCACGATCCTGACCGTCGGCTCGGTCGCGCTGATCGTGGTCTTCGGCGCCATGGCCGCGTTCGTGCTGCAGCGCCGGGCCGGCCGGGTCGGGACACTGGCCAACTTCCTCGTGCTGTCGGGGCTGATCATCCCGCCGGCGATCGTGCCCACGATCTGGCTGCTGCAGGCGCTCGGCCTGTTCAAGACCATGCCGGGGCTGATCCTGGTGGAGGTCGCCTTCAACCTGTCGTACGCGGTGCTGTTGTTCCGGGCGTTCATCGCGGCCATCCCGCGCGAGCTGGACGAGGCCGCCATGATCGACGGGTGCGGCGGGCTGCGGTTGTTCTTCCGGGTGATCTTCCCGCTGCTGCGGCCGGTCACCGTCACCGTCATCCTGACCAGCTCGGTCACCGTCTTCAACGACTTCGTCAACCCGCTGTACTTCCTGCCCGGCGACGACAACGCCACCGTGCAGGTCACCCTCTACAACTTCCAGAGCCAGTACAGCACCCAGTGGAACCTGCTGTTCATGGACATCGTCCTGATCACGATCCCGCCGCTGCTGCTGTTCGTCTTCTTCAACCGCAAGATCGTCGCCGGCATGACCGCCGGAGCCATCAAGGGATGACATGACCTCTCTCACCGTCGAACCGGTCACCTTCGAACACCACCGTGACGCCCTGGGCATCGGTGAACCCGAGCCGCGGCTGTCGTGGGTCGTCAGCGCCGATCTGCCGGGCTGGCGGCAGGTCGCCTATGAGATCGAGCTCAGTGACGGCACCGCCACCGGGCGCGTCGAGTCCGGTGAGTCCGTGCTCGTGTCCTGGCCGGGGACTCCGCTGGCGGCGCGGGAGCGGCGCGGGGCGCGGGTGCGGGTGCACGGCGCCGACGGCTCGCTCAGCGGCTGGAGCGCCTGGTCGTGGGTCGAGGCCGGGATCCTGGAGCCGTCCGGGTGGCGGGCGCGGGCCGCCGCGCCGCCGGTGGAGCTGCTCGGCCCGCCCGACGGGCCCGCGCTGCTGCTGCGCCGCGAGTTCACGCTGCGCGGTCCCGTCGCCTCCGCCCGTCTGTACGTCACCGCGCACGGCGTGCACGAGACCGAGATCAACGGCCGGGTCGTCGGCGACGAGGTGCTCGCGCCCGGCTGGACCAGCTACCACCACCGCCTGCGTTACCGCACGCACGATGTGACGGCCCTGCTGCGCGAGGGCGGCAACGCCGTCGGCGCCACCCTCGCCGACGGCTGGTGGCGCGGCCGGCTGGGCTTCAACGGCGGCGTCACCGGCGTCTACGGCGACCGTACGGCGCTCATCGCGCAGCTGGAGGTCACATACGCCGACGGCGGCACCGACGTGATCGTCACCGACGGCGACTGGCGCTGCGCGCCCGGTCCGGTCACGGCCGCGAGCCTGTACGACGGCGAGAAGCACGACGCCCGCCTGCTGCCCGCCGGCTGGTCGCGGCCGGGCTTCGACGACGCCGGCTGGCTGCCCGCCGACGTGCTCGACCACGACCCGGCCCTGCTGGCCGCCCCCACGGGGCCGCCGGTGCGCCGGGTGGAGACGCTCGATCCCGTCGAGGTGCTGACCGGCCCCGGCGGCGAGACCATCGTGGACTTCGGCCAGAACATCGCCGGCCGCCTGCGCATCCGCGTCCAGGGACCGGCCGGGCGGACCGTCACGCTGCGCCACGCCGAGGTGCTCGAAGACGGCGCCCTGGCGCTGCGGCCGCTGCGCCAGGCCGACGCCCTCGACCGGTACACGTTGCGGGGCGACGCCGAGCCCGAGGAGTGGGAGCCGCGCTTCACGCTGCACGGCTTCCGCTACGCGGAGATCTCCGGCTGGCCAGGCCCGTTCGACCCCGCCGATGTGCGGGCGGTGGTCTGCCACACCGACATGGCCCGCACCGGCACGTTCACCAGCTCCGACCCGCTGCTCAACCGGCTGCACGACAACGCCGTGTGGAGCATGCGCGGCAACTACGCCGACGTGCCCACCGACTGCCCGCAGCGCGACGAGCGGCTGGGCTGGACGGGCGACATCCAGGTCTTCGCCCCCACCGCGTCCTTCCTGTACGACTGCGCCGGCCCGCTGGCGTCCTGGCTGTCGGACCTGTCGGCGGAGCAGGCCGCGTACGGCACGGTGCCGTTCTTCGTGCCGTGGGTCGGCGTGCTCGGCCGCGAGCCGGTGCCGGCCGCCGCGTGGGGCGACGCCGCGGTGATCGTGCCGTGGGTGCTCTACCAGCGCTTCGGCGACATCGGCATCCTGGAGGCGCAGTACGCCGCCATGACCGCCTGGGTGAACGAGATCGCGGCCCTGGCCGGCGAGTCGCATCTGTGGGACACCGGTTTCCAGTTCGGCGACTGGCTGGACCCGGCCGCGCCGCCGGACCAGCCGGGCAAGGCGCGTACGGATCCGGCGCTCGTCGCCACCGCCTACCACGCCTGGACGGCGCACCTCGTCTCCGAGGCCGCGCGCGTGCTGGGCCGCGACGACGACGCCGAGCGGTACGCGGCACTCGCCTCAGCCGTGCGGGAGGCGTTCCGCGGCGAGTTCGTCACGCCGTCGGGGCGGCTGGCCTGCGACACCCAGACCGCCTACGCCCTCGCGCTGGAGTTCGGGCTGCTGGACAAGCCCGAACAGCGCGAGCGGGCCGGGCGCCGGCTGGCCGAGCTCGTCGCCCACGACGACCACCGCATCGGCACCGGCTTCGTCGGCACCCCGCTCGTCATGGACGCGCTGGCCTCGGTGGGCGCGTACGACACCGCCTACCAGCTGCTGCTGCGGCGCGAGTGCCCGTCGTGGCTGTACCCGGTCACCATGGGAGCGACCACCATCTGGGAACGCTGGGACAGCCTGCTGCCGGACGGCAGCGTCAACCCGGGCGAGATGACGTCGTTCAACCATTACGCGCTCGGGGCGGTCGCCGACTTCCTGCACCGCACCGTGGCCGGGCTGGCCCCGGCCGCGCCCGGCTACCGCCGCCTGCGGGTCGCGCCCCGGCCGGGCGGCGACCTCACGCACGCCTCGGCAGAGCTGCGCACGCCGTACGGGCCGGCGTCGGTGGCCTGGCACCGTACCGGGGACACCTTCACCCTCACGGCGACCGTCCCGCCGGGGACGGTGGCCGAGGTGGACCTGCCGTACTCCGGCGAGCCCGCCACGGAGGTCGGCTCCGGCACCCATACCTTCACCGTGCGGATCTAGCCACCGTGCGGATCTAGCCACCGCGTGGATCTAGCCACCGCGCGGGCTGCTACGTTGGCGGGCCATGTCGGAGTATCTGTCTGCACTGTTCTCCCTGCGGGGCCGGCGCGCACTGGTGACCGGGGGCAGCTCCGGCATCGGGTACGCCATGGCGGAGGCGATCGGCCGGGCCGGCGCCGAGGTCGTGCTGGTCGCCCGCCGGCCGACCGAGCTGGACGAGGCGGTGGCCCGGCTGCGCGGGCACGGCGTCACCGCCTCCCGGATCAGCGCCGACCTCGGCGTGCGCGACGACGTCCGGCGGGTGTGCGAGACGGCCGGTGAGATCGACATCCTGGTCAACGACGCGGGCAACAACATCCGCAAGCCGATGGCCGAGCTCACCGACGACGACTACGAGCGCACGCTGGCCGTGAACCTGACGGCGCCGTACCTGCTGGGGCGGCACCACGGGCCCCGGATGGCGGCGCGCGGGTGGGGCCGCATCATCAACGTCGGCTCGCAGCAGTCGATCAGCGCGTTCGGCGACAGCGGCGTCTACGGCGCCGCCAAGGCGGCGGTGGCCGGGCTGACCCGGTCGCAGGCCGAGGCGTGGTCGGCCCGCGGGGTGTGCGTCAACACGATCATGCCGGGGTTCGTGCTCACCCCGCTGACCGCGCCCGCGCAGGCCGTGCCCGGCCGCGTCGAGGCGATGGCCGCCCGGCACATGGCCAAGCGCAACGGCGTGCCGGAGGACTTCGCGGGCGCGGCGGTGTTCCTGGCGAGCGACGCGTCCGCGTTCGTCACCGGGCAGATGCTCTTCGTGGATGGGGGTTTCTCCGTCCACTAGTGCGCTGACCACTTACGTTCGCCGGGTTTGGCGACACCACTGGTAGGCGTGCGAGGTGTCCCGGGTCTGTGTGGCTCACTCTCGATGGCGAGCAGGTCGAGGGTGTGGGTGTGGGTGAGTGACTCTCGTCGGCCACACTGGGTCCATGCAATACGTGGGCCGGGTCCCCGCCCCGCCACTCGACGGGTTCATCGACGACATCTACTGCCTGACCGGGGTGCCGCGCCATCGCCGGATGAACGTCCCGCCGATGCCGTCGGCACACCTGTTCGTCAACCTGGGTGAACCCGTCCGCCTGTGGGACTCCGACCCTTCGGTGCCGCCGGCAGTGTTCGTCGATGGGTGGTTCATGGGTGTATGGACCAGGCGTTTCCTCATCGAGTACCCTACCCGGGTGCGGCTCGTCGGGGTGCACTTCAAGCCTTGGGGGATTTCAGCATTCGTCGGCATGCCGGCAACCGAGCTGCGGGACCGATGGGTGCCGGTCGATGCCGTCTGGCGACGGTCTTTGGATCGGATTCGCAACCGGGTCGGCGACATCGCATCGGCCGCCGAGACACTGCGGGTGTTGGAGGGGGAACTGCGATCGCGACTTGCTGAGGCACCGTCGCGCAGTCTCGCCCTGGTCCGGCACACAGGGGGGCGTTTGGAGACCTCCCACGGCGTGGTTCCGGTCGGTACGCTGGCCGATGCCGCCGGAGTGAGTGGCAATCACCTGGCCACGCTGTTCAAGTCTCATGTCGGGGTCACCCCGAAGCGGGTGGCGCGGATCTACCGCTTTGCGCGGCTGATCGTGTCCGTAGACGCCCGGCGTCCGGTCGACTGGTCCGCGCTCGCTCAAACGGCGGGCTACTTCGACCAAGCTCACTTCAGCAGGGAGTTCAAGGAATTCACCGGCCGTTCCCCGACGGAATACCTGGCCCTGCGGCGGCGATTCCCCGCCGAGCGGGGGTTCCCGCCGGACCGCGGTCCGATGCCCGCTGATTGATTTTTTACAAGCCCAGCCGCCCTCCGGGGCGACAGGATCGGGGCGAATGCGCAAGAAGTCTGAAGGAGAACCTGTGGGCACAGTATTCATGCACAACGTGGTGTCGGTGGACGGCTTCATCGCCGACGAGAACGACGACGTCGGGCCACTTCACGATTGGTACTTCAACGGGGACACCCCGATCACCGGAGGCGGCAACCAGCAGTACGATCATTCCGGAGCTGGAAGCGCCTTCAAGGTCTCAAAGGCATCGGCGCAGTACGTCCGGTCGATGTGGGAGTCGATCGGCACGATTGTGATGGGCCGCCACATGTTCGACCTGGTGAACGGTTGGGAGGGTCATCCGCCCACGGGCGACCACGTAGTCGTGGTGTCCCACCGGCCCAAGCCCGAGGGCTGGCGCCCCGAGGCGTCGTACCACTTCGTCGATGACGTGACGGCGGCGATCGACAAGGCCCAGAAACTCGCCGGAGGGCGAGCCATCAGTGTGAACACCGGAGAAGTGGGCAGCCAGATTCTGGCGGCCGGCCTCGTGGACGAGGTGGCGATGGACGTGGTGCCGGTGGTGTTCGGGTCGGGCAAACGCTACTTCGGCAGCATCGATGGGCAGCATCTGCTGGAGGATCCCCATGTGGTTATCCAGGGCGAGGGGGTGCTGCATCTGAGGTTCAGGGTTCGCCGCTAGGGGGTGCCTCAAACCGGCTGCCCTACTGGCAACAGGACCCCGCACAGGTCCTGGATGACCTCGAACGGGTCCGGCTTCTGATCTCCCGAGCGACAGACCACCAGCTGTGACCGGAAACCATCATCGGATTGGACGAAGATCAGGCTGCGGGTCGGAGTGATCGGCCGCCCCATCGGATGCCCTTCTCACCGCGGACACGGGCGCGTTCGCGGCGTTGGGCGGCCAGCACATCGGAGTGGCGGGCGTGGGTGTTGCGCCAGCGCAGGTAGGCGTGCAGGACCCGGGTCTGGACGGTGTGGTTGGCATGGTTGGAGTTGGCCAGGGTGAACTGGCGCAACGGGCCGAAGTGCGCCTCAATCGGATTGGCCGGACGCGTAGGTCGGCGTGAACAGCAGCTCGACCTTGTGCTTCTCGGCCCAGGCCAGGATGCGCCGGTTCTTGTGCGCGGACAGGTTGTCCAAGATGACGTAGATCGGGGCGCCGTCCGGGCGGGCGACGCGGATTGACTTCAGGGCGGCCCAGGTGTGGTCGATGCCTTTGCGGGCGCGGTTGATGCCCCATAGCAGGTCGTCACCGACCGAATAGCGGCCGTGGAAGTAGCGCACGCCGTGGGTCCGGCGGTAGGTGGCCGGCAGCCGGTCCGGCTTGCCCTGCACCGCCCAGCCGGTCCCGGCGGTGGGGCGGATGCCGAGCGGGCCGAACTCGTCGAAGGCGAAGGTGCGCTCGGGCCGCTGGGTCAGCGCGTACTTGATGCGGTCCAGCTTGGCGTCGAAGTCCGGGTCCGGGAATTCTTTCCAGGTTTTGGTGTGCTGGAAGGCCATCGCCTACCTGCGCGCGGCCGAGTCGCTGACCTGGGAGGAGCGGCTGGACACGAGCACCCTGCTGCGCCGCGAACCGGTCGGCGTGGTGGCCGCGATCATCCCATGGAACGCACCGCACCAGTCCGCTCTGGCCAAGGTCGTCCCGGCACTGCTGGCCGGATGCACGGTCATCCTGAAGCCCTCGCCGGAGACGGCGGTGGACGCGCTGGTGCTCGCCGGCATCTTCAGCGAGGCGGGCCTGCCCGAAGGCGTGCTGAGCGTCCTGCCGGCCGACCGGCCGGTCAGCGAGTACCTCGTCTCCCACCCGGGCGTGGACAAGATCGCGTTCACCGGGTCGACCGCCGCCGGGCGCCGTATCGCCGCGATCGCGGGCGAGCAGCTCAAGCGGGTGAGCCTGGAGCTGGGCGGCAAGTCCGCCGCGATCATCCTCGACGACGCCGACCTCACCGCGGTGGCCGAGGGCCTGAGGACGGCCTCGTTCGGCAACAACGCCGAGAGCTGCGTCGCGCACTCGCGCGTCCTGGCCCCGCGCAGCCGCTACGAGGAGGTCGTCGAGGCGCTCACGACGATGGTCGAGAGCCTGACCGTGGGCGACCCCGCCGACCCGGCGACGTTCATCGGGCCCCTGGTCCGCGCCGACCAGCAGCAGCGTGTGCGCGGCTACATCGAGCTGGGGGTCAAGGAGGGCGCCCGGCTGGTCACCGGCGGGCCCGAGGCCCCGGGAGGGCTGGAGAGCGGTTTCTACGTGCGGCCCACGCTGTTCGCCGACGTCGACAACGGCATGCGCGTCGCGCAGGAGGAGATCTTCGGCCCGGTCCTGGTCGTGATCCCCTTCGAGGACGAGGACGACGCCGTGCGCATCGCCAACGACTCCTCCTACGGGCTGAGCGGCGGGGTCTGGAGCGCCGACCGGGAGCGCGCCCTGCGGGTCGCGCGGCGCATCCGTACCGGCACCTTCTCCGTGAACGGCGCCGCCGCCTCGCTGGCCGGGCCGTTCGGCGGTTACAAGGCCAGCGGCATCGGGCGCGAGTTCGGCGCCGTCGGGCTGGGCCAGTACCTGGAGCACAAGACGATCAGCGTCTGACGCTCAGGCCCTCCGGCGGGCCAGCGTGCCCGCGACGAGGGTGGCCAGGATGTCCCTGAGGGACGGGACGAACTCCATCCGCATCACGGCCAGCGCAGGGTCGGCCTCGTAGGCGGCGAGCATGGCGGCCGACGGCCGGGCGTGCGTCCACACGGCGCCGACCGCCAGGATCGCCGAGGCGCACATCCGCTCGCTGTCCTCGCCGAGCTCGGGAACGTGCCGGCGGGCCAGCTCGGCGAGAGCTCCGACGTTGGCCATGGTGGCGCGCTTGTGGCGGGCGGCCACCTCGGGTGAGACATTGTGCTCCAGGACGCCCGCCTGGGCGCTCAGCAGATCGCACAACATCCGGCGCTCGGCGAGGGAGTCGGTGAGAACGGCGGCGAGCCGCTCGCTCCGCTCCTCCACCGGCCGGCCGGGATCCACGGCGGCGGCGAGCAGCCCGGGCAGGTCGGCGTTCCACTCCTGCCAGGCGCGGTCCAGCAGCTCCAGCAGGATCGCCTCACGAGACTCGAAGTAGCGCAGCACGTTGGACTTCGCCAGCCCGATGCGGCGGCTCAGCTCGTTGAGACTGATCGCGCCGACCGGCATTTCGCCGAGCATCGTCACGGTCGTGTCGAGGATCGTCCGCCGCCGGATCTCCCGCTGCTCCTCGCTGCGCGCACGCTGGAACGTTGGCATGTACGCATATTACAGACCCCCGGTCTGTGACCCGAGGCCAGCGCCTTTACATTGTAGATTCATACCGGGCCGAGAACTATTGCACTTCATGTCTAGGTATCGCGTGTCGGATAAAACCGGATTAAGCGTATATATGTGGTCATAGCGTGTCTTTATGGACGACAATCAGCTAGGGGACTTTCTTCGCGCCCATCGCGAAGCGGTACACGCTGAGGATGTCGGGTTCAGACCACCGGGCCGCCGCGGCAGACGCGGGCTGCGGCGGGTGGAGGTGGCCAGGCTGGCCTCCGTCAGCACCGACTACTACTCCCGGCTGGAGCAGGGCAGGCACCGCAACCCATCCGACCAGGTGCTCGACGCCGTGGCACGGGCGCTGGGGCTGGACGACGCCGCGGTGCGGCACATGCACGAGCTCGCCCACCCCAACCCCCGGCCGCTGCCCCGGCCGGTACGCGGGCAGGAACGCGTCGACCTTCCGGTGCGGCGGCTGGTGAAGAGCTGCGAGCACTTCCCGGCGTGCGTTCTCGGCCGCTGGATGGACGTGCTCGCCGGCAACGCCATGATGGACGTCCTCTACGCCGGTCTGGCGTACCGGGACAACATGCTCCGGCTGACCTTTCTCAACCCGCTGGCCCGTCTGTTCTACCCGGACTGGGAGACCCGGGCGCCCGCGCAGGTGGCGGAGCTGCGGGCCACTGCGGGGACCGACCCGGACCCCTGCCTGGCCGAGCTGGTCGATGAGCTCTGCTCCGGCAGCGACGACTTCCGCCTGCTGTGGTCGCGCCACGACGTCAAGCCCAGGACCCGCGGAGTGCGGTGCTTCCGCCACTGGGAGGCGGGCGACCTCACGCTCGACTACCAGGCGTTGTCCGTCAACAGCGCCCCCGACCAGCATCTGGTCACCTACCAGGCCCAGCCCGGCAGCGAGTCGGAACAGAGACTCGCGCTGCTGGAGACCTTCACGCGGCCCGCCCGGTCACCCGAGCTCGCCGCCGTGAGCGCGGGAGGCGGCCCATGATCGTGGCTCTGCTGAGAAGCCGGGTGACGGCCACCTGCGTGCTCCCGCAGTCGATCCAGGCACGCTGCACGCTGATGGTGAGCGCGGCCGTGCTCGTCTGCCTGGCCCTGACGGGCGTCTGCCTCGCCATGGCGATCAGGCAGGTCGCCGAAGCCGCCCTCTACGACGACATCGAGGCCGTCGCCGCCCGGTGGGCCGGTGAGGCGCGCGAAGGGCGCCTCGGCGGCCCACCGGGGACGATCCCGGTGACGACGAGGGTCGACCACATCCAGATCGTGGACGCGCACGGTCTCGTCCTGGCGGCCAGCCGGACAGTCGTCGGCCTGCCGCCGCTGACCGGACTGCGGCCGGCCGTCCGCGACCGCGTCAGGGAGACCACCGCCCGCCGGCCCGACGGACGGCCCCTGCTCCTGACCGCCGTCCGCGTCTCGCCCGGGGCCGGCTCCCGGTACGTGTACGCCGGGCTCGCCGAGCCGCCCGTCCTGGCCGGGCACCGGCTGGAGCTGGTCATGGCGGCCCTCGCCGTGCCGATCCTGCTGCTGGCGCCCCGGGCGATCACCTCGGTGGTGGGCTGCACGCTGCATCCGGTGGAGGCCATCCGGGCACGGATGCGCGAGATCGGCGGCCGCACCCTGAACCTGCGGGTGCCGGTGCCGCCGGGCGACGACGAGATCGCGCGGCTCGCCCGCGCGATCAACGAGATGCTCGCCCGCGTGGAGTGCGCGGTCATCCAGCAGCGCCGGTTCGCCTACGACGCCGCCCACGAGCTGCGCGGGCCGATCGCGGGGCTGCGGGCGGTCCTCGAGGACGCGCTCGCGGAGCCCGGCGCGGGCGATCCCACCCTGACGTACCGCAGGGCGCTGTCGTCCGCCGACCGGCTGGAGGCGATCGTCGACGACCTGCTCGTGCTCGCCCAGCTCAGGAAGGGCGACCCGGCGCCGCCCGAGCAGGTCGATCTGGGCGCCCTGGCGGGCCAGGTGGCCGCCGCCCGCCCGTCCAGGCCGCCCATCCGCGTCGGCGTCCCGCCCTGCGCGTGGGTACGGGGCTCGCGGGTCCAGCTGGCCCGCGTGGTGGAGAACCTGCTGGCCAACGCCCAGCGGCACGCGCGTTCCCGGGTCGAGCTCGTCGTCGCGAACGCCGACGGGCACACGATGCTCAGCGTGACCGACGACGGCATCGGCATCGCGCCGCAGGACCGCGAGCGCGTCTTCGAGCGCTTCACCCGCCTGCCGGACGCGCGCCGCCGCGACCCCTCCGGCAGCGGGCTCGGCCTCGCGATCTCCCGGGAGATCGCCGAGGCGCACCGGGGCACGCTGCGGGTCGAGGACTCCCCCGTGGGAGCCCGGTTCGTCCTCCGGCTGCCGGGCGCCGTGGCCGCACCCTGCCGGAACGCGCGGCGGCGGAGTGAGGCGTGCTGATCGCGCTCTTCATCCACTTCTCAGAAAGGAGGCTTACCGTGGAGCTTCGTGCTGGTTCGTGAGAAGGCGGAGACGGCGGTGCGCGTACGGCCCCGCCGGATGTGGCGGGCGCGGGTGGCCACGGGGGTGGCCGTGCTGTTCGCGGCGGGGACGGCCGTGCGGGTGGGCGGGGTGGAGTCGGGCGCGTTCCTGGTGCCGCTCGTCTCGTTCACGCCGTACTTCGCCGTCGCGGCCCTGGTGGTGCTGGGGGTCGTGGCGCTGCTGAGGTGCCGCGCCGCCGTCGCGGTCATGGCGGTGGTGTGCGCCTGCCTGGCCTGGCTCGTGGTGCCGCGGGCGATCGCCGGCGACGCTCCCGCGCGGGGGCGGCCGCTGCGGGTGCTGACCGCCAACCTCAACGGCGGCCGCGGTGACGCCGCCGTGATCACCGACCTCGTACGCAGGCTCGACGTGGACGTGCTGAGCGTGCAGGAGCTGACCTTCTCGGCGCGCGACCGGCTGGCGGAGGCCGGGCTGGAGAGCATGCTGCCGTACCAGATCAGCAGTCCGGAGCCGCGCGGTCCCGAGGGCAGCGGCGTCTACAGCCGCCACCCCCTGCGCGAGCGGACGGGGCTGTTCGAGCCGGTCGGGCACCACATGCCGGTGGCCGAGGTGTCGCTGCCCGGCGGCTCGTCCGTGGAGGTGGTCGTCGTGCACCCGGTCGCGCCGGTGCCGTCCACGGTGCCGGAGTGGGAGGCCGGGGTGGCCTCGCTGCCGCCCGCGCCCGGCTCCGGGCCGCCGCGCATCCTGGCGGGCGACTTCAACGCGACGCTCGACCACGCGGTCTTCCGGCGGCTGCTGGCCACCGGCTACACCGACGCGGCGGACGCCACCGGGCAGGGGCTGATGCCGACGTGGCCGCACGGGCGTTCGCTGCCGCCGCTGGTGACCATCGACCACGTCCTGACGGACGCGCGGGCGGGGGCCGTGGGGGTGCGGGTGTTCGACGTGCCGGGGTCCGACCATCGGGCGCTCTTCGCGGACCTGCGGGTGGCGGGCTGATCCGGCGCCTTCCGGGGCCTGACATGTCCGATTCATCGGGGACGGCGGGAAGCTGACGATCAACCCGCGCGGGGGATGTTTCCCGACATATGATCATCTTCTGTATCCCGTCGTCACCCCGGAGGCCCCCATGACCGAGGAGACCCCTCACCCGCGGATCGACACGTCCGTACCGCACTCCGCCCGCGTCTACGACTACTGGCTGGGCGGGAAGGACAACTTCGCCGCCGACCGGGCGGTCGCGGAGGCCACGGCGAAGGCCTCGCCCGGAGTGGTGCAGGGCGCGCGCGACAACCGCGCCTTCCTCGGCCGCGCCGTGCGCCACATCGCCGCCCAGGGTGTCACCCAGTTCCTGGACATCGGGACGGGCATCCCGACCCAGGGCAACACGCACGAGGTGGCCCAGGCGGCCGACCCGGCCGCGCGGATCGTCTACCTCGACAACGACCCGATCGTGATGATCCACGCCCGGGCGCTGCTCAAGGGCACCCCGGAGGGGCGGACGGCGTACATCGAGGCCGACCTGCGCGAGCCCGACGCCATCCTGAAGCACCCCGAGCTGCTGGAGACCATCGACCTCAGCAAGCCCGTCGGGCTGGTCATCGTGGGCACGCTGATGTTCATCAAGGACCACGAGGACCCGTTCGGCCTGGTGGCGCGTTACAGCGAGGCGCTGGCGCCCGGCAGCTACCTGGCGATCTCGCACGTCACCGCCGACTTCGCCCCGAAGCTGGTGGGGGCGAGCGCCGAGGCGTACAACAGCGAGGCCCTGGCCTTCACGCCGCGCAGCGGTGAGCAGATCCTGCGTTTCTTCGAGGGGTACGAGCTGGAGGAGCCCGGCCTGGTCCCGGTCTTCGACTGGCGCCCCGACGGCCCGGTCGACCGCGCCCCGCAGGACGCGGGCGCGTACGGCGTGGTGGGCCGCAAGCTCTGACCTGCACGGGAGCCTCTCCCTCGCCCGCATGACATGCCCCCGTCGGGGAATTCACGCTGTCATGCGGTGCGGTGGTCGTCATGGGCGAGTCCTCGCGGTATCCGCGACCAGGAGGTTTCCCTGATCGACGTACCCGACACCGAACTGGCGGACGAGGCCACCCGGCTGGTACGCGAGTCCATCGCCCGGGGCTTCCCGCGCGAGCACGACGTGCCGGAGGACAGCATCCGCCGGGTCTGGACGGCGTTCGGCAACGTCGAGGCCGACGTGCTGGAGCGGTACGTGCCGGGCTTCGAACGCGGCGATTTCGTGGACACCATCCTCGAGTCGCCCTGGCCGGAGCAGCCGGTTCCGCGCGTTGTACGGTGGTTCGGCCCGTGGCCGGACGTCCCGGGCGTACACGCGAACGGGAAGGCTCATGGACGAACAGCAGATCCTCCAGCGCATCCACGCCCTCGTCGACGAGGAGCACGAGCTGCGCTCGCAGAGCGCGTCGGCCGGGCCGGAGCAGCACACCCGGCTCACCCACCTGGAGGAGACCCTCGACCAGTGCTGGGACCTGCTGCGCCGGCGCCGCGGCCGGCGCGACGCCGGTATGGACCCCGACGACGCCGAGGCCGCGCCGGTCTCGCAGGTCGAGAACTACCTGCAGTGACAGCGGAGGAGTGAACATGCTGCGTACGTGGCTGACCGAGCGCTTCGGGGTGGACGTGCCGCTGGTCGGGGCACCGATGGCCGGGGTGAGCGACGGGCGGCTGGCCGCGGCGGTGTCGGCGGCGGGCGGGCTCGGCATGTTCGGTGTGCCCCCCACCGCGTCCGCCGGGTGGATCAGCGACCAGGCCGCCGTGGCGGGCGCGAGCGGGCGGCCGTACGGGATCGGGCTGATGGCCTGGGCCCTCACGGACGCCCAGCTGGGCGCGGTGATCGAGGCGCGCCCGGCGCTGGTGTCGGTCAGCTACGGCGACTACGCGCGCCACCTGGGGCCGCTGCGGGAGGCCGGGATCGTGGTGGCCACCCAGGCCGGCACCACGGAGGAGGCCAGGGACGCGGCGGGGGCCGGTGCGGACGTCGTCGTGGCCCGCGGCGGCGAGGGCGGCGGGCACGGACGCGGCGAGGTGGCCACACTGCCGCTGCTGCAGGGCGTGCTGGACGCGGTGGACGTGCCGGTGCTGGCCGCGGGCGGCATCGCGACGGCGCGCGGGCTGGCCGCCGTGCTGGCGGCGGGCGCCGAGGGCGCCTGGGTGGGCACGGCGTTCCTCGGCTGCGCCGAGACGACGCTCCCCGAGGCGGCCCGGCGGCGGGTGCTGGCTGCCGGGGAGACCGGCACGGCGTACGGGCGGGTCTTCGACGTCGCGCAGCGGCTCGCCTGGCCCCCGGAGTACGGCGGGCGCGCTCTGCGCAACGCGTTCTTCGAGCGGTGGGAGGGCCGGGAGGCGGATCTGGCCGCGGACGACACAGCGTCCGCCGAGCTGGCCGCCGCCCGCCAGGCGGGGGACTACGACACCGCCTACGTCTACGCCGGGGAGGCGGTCGGCCTGGTGGAGCGTGAGCGGACCGCGGCCGACGTGGTGGCCGCCTTCGCCGCCGCCGAACGTCTGCTGCGCCGCTTCACGACCCCCTGACGTCACCAGCGGCCGGCGCGCGCAGGACGCCGCCCCCCGCCATCAGCCGCCGATACGTCTTCTCCCGCCGGCCGTGGGGGTCGCCCAATGGGTAGGAGTGCGGGCAGACGCGTACTCGGGGGGTGGGCGAACGTGGGGATCGAGGGTGAGCGGGTCCTGGGCGGTCTGCTGCAGGCCATGCATCTGTGCGCGATGGAGGACCTGCCGCGCGAGATCGCCTCGCACGCGCGCCGGGTCGGCTTCTCCCAGATCGTGATCTACACGACCGACCTGCAGCAGCAGCTCCTCGTGCCGCTGCCGGGCCAGAGCGGTTCCGACGGCGCGGTGCCGCGTACGGTGCGGATCGATGGCACCCTGCCGGGGCGCGCCTTCCGCCTGGTGGAGATCGTCCGCACGCGTCCCGTCGCGGGCCCGGCGACCTCAGAACCCGCCGCGGACCCGGCGACCTCAGAACCCGCCGCGGACCCGGCGACCTCAGAACCCGCCGCGGGCCCGGGGACGGCGGAGCAGGAGGAGGCGCCGGGAGGTGAGGGGGCGCGGCGGTTGTGGGTGCCGATGCTGGACGGCACCGAGCGCGTCGGCGTGCTGGGCGTCACGGTGCCGCACGACGACGAGCTCGCCGAGTCGCGGGTGAAGAACCTGGCGGCCCTCGCCGCGGTCCTGCTGATCAGCAAGCGCCCGCACAGCGACTCCTACGCCCGTCTCGTCCGGACCCGCCCGCTGACGCTGTCGGCCGAGGTGCTGTGGAACCTGCTGCCGCCGGGCACGTTCGCCACGGAGGACGTGGTGGTCAGCGCCGCGCTGGAGCCCGCGTACGACGTGGGCGGCGACGCCTACGACTTCGGGCTGGACGGCCGGATCCTGCGCCTGGCGGTCTTCGACGCGATGGGGCACGACACCTCGGCCGGACTGACCGCCACCCTGGCCATCGGCGCGTTCAGGAACAGCCGCCGGCTGGGCGCGGGCCTGCCGGAGACCGCCTCGGCGGTCGACGCGGCGATCAGTGAGCAGTTCACCGGCCGCTTCGCCACCGGCATCCTGGCCGAGCTGGACCTCGGGACGGGCGTGCTGAGCTGGGTGAACCGGGGCCATCACCCGCCCCTGGTGATCCGCGAGGGCCGCCTGGTGGCGACGCTGGAGGGTGTGCCCGACCCGCCGATGGGGCTGGGCCTGGACGCCTCGACGGGGCTGCTGTCCTACCAGCTCCAGCCCCGCGACCGCCTGCTGTTCTACAGCGACGGCATCATCGAGGCGCAGAGCCCCGGCGGCGAGCTGTTCGGCCTGGAGCGGTTCATCGACTTCGTGGTGCGGCGGGAGGCGGACGGGATGGCGGCGCCGGAGACGCTGCGGCGGCTGATCCAGGCCATCCTGGAGCACCAGCGCGGCCGGCTCCAGGACGACGCGACCGTGCTGACCGTGGAGTGGCGCGACACCCAGCGGGCGCGCGGCCTCACCCTGTGAGAGGCGGACGTTCGCCGGATCACCGCTGGGGTAGGGGGCAGGCCCTTCCGGGAGAGGAGAGGCGTGCCGCTCGAACAACTCGTCCATACCGTGTCCGGCACGGCGATCATGAGCCGGCGCCGCCGCGGGCCGGGCCCGGCGGTCGTGTGCGTGCACGGCGCCGGGGTGTCCGGGCGGGAGATGCTGCCGTTCGTCCAGGAGCTGGGCGCGACGCACGACGCGTGGGCCGTGGACCTGCCCGGATTCGGCCGCAGTGAGAAGCCCTCCGCGCCGCCCACGCTGGCGGGGCTGTCCGACGCGGTGGCCGCCTGGCTGGCGGAGTCGGGGCTGGAGCGGGCGTGCCTGCTCGGCGGGTCGTTCGGCTGCCAGGTGGCCGTGGACGTCGCCGTGCGCCATCCGGACCGGGTGGCCGCGCTGGTGCTGGTCGGCCCGACGGTGGATCCGCTCGGCCGCTCCCCCGTCCGGCTGGTCGCGCAGTGGCTGCGCAACTCGGTGCACGAGAGCCCGCGCATGGCGCCGCTGAACGTCGCCGACTACCTCGACGCCGGGCCGCGCCGCGTGCTGGCCAGCTTCGGCGTCTCCATGCGCGACCGGGTGGAGGACAAGCTGCCGTACGTGGCCGTGCCGGCTCTCGTCGTGCGCGGCGGCCGGGACGGCATGGTGCCCCAGGCGTGGGCGGAAGAGGTGACGCGGCTGTTGCCGCGGGGGCGGCTCGTGGTCATGGAGGGGTTGCCGCACATGGTGCCGTACCGGGACCCGCGAGGGCTCGCCCGTGAGGTCACCGCGTTCCTTGAGGAGGTGGCCGCGTGAGGCCGGGCAAGGCGGTGGCGTCGTTCGACTCGGCGACCGGGATGTTGCGTGCCCTGGCGCGGTTCCTGCACGACAAGGACGTGCCGCTGATCGGCCAGGGCCCGGCGGCCATGGAGCCGGCGATGTCCGCGCTGCTCGGCGCGGCGAGCCGGCTGCCGCGTGCGCTGCAGGAGAAGGCGTACGCGGTCAGCGGCTGGGCGGAGGCGGTGCCGCTGCGGCGGGTGCCGGAGATCCGGTCGGAGGAGCTGGCCCGGTGGGTGACCGGGCACTACCCGCGGCGCCGGTATCCGGTGGCGTTCGTCGGTTCGTCCAACGGGGCGCTGGTGCACCTGGCGGCGGCGGTGTCGGCGCCGTGGCTGCCGCAGACGCTGCTGCTGCCGGTACGGCGGCACGGCGTGCACCCCGACGACCCGCGCGGCGACCTGGACACGACCCGGCAGGCGGGGCGGGCGCTCCTCGACGCCAACCCCGACCTGGTGCTGCACCACATGCACGACGCCAACCAGGACCGCCTGATGATCGCGGGCATGACGTACTTCCGGGTGAAGTGGCGGCGGCTGCCGCAGGCGTACGCGCGGTTCCTGGAGGAGTCGCTCGAACCGGGCGCGACGCTGGTCGTGGTGGAGTGCGGGCTGCGCTGGCCGAGCACGCGGGTGGGGCCGCGGCACGTGTTCCAGCACGGCGCGCTGGGCGGCGCGACGCCCGAGGAGTACGCGCACGGCGGCCCCCGCGTCGCCGACTACCTGCGCCGCTACGGCTCGCCGAGGCGCGCGTGGGACTACCCGCCGGCCGACGGCGAGCGGCCGGAGGCGGAGTGGGGGTTCGAGCCCGAGCTGCTCGGCGACCTGGAGAAGCTGGCCGAACGCCATGGCTGGCGTCTCGCCCGGCTGCGCTTCGGTGAGCCGGAGGACCTGAGCCCGGCCGTCGCCGATCTCCACCGGTCCTGGCACGAACGCCGCGGCCTGCCCGCCGACCGGCTGCTCGTGGAGTGCTTCCTGCTGCTGGAGCCGTGGTGGGCGCTGCGCAGCGGCTCGGCGCCGTTCTGGACGGTGTTCAACACCGAGGCCTCGCACGCCCGGCTGCGCTCCTACCTCGACGCCGCCGACCCGTACGACGAGATCCGGCTCACCCTGTTCTCGCACGGAGTGGACTCGGTGGGGCTGGCGCCGATCGACGCGTGGCGGGAGCTGCTGGCCAGGGCGCGCAAGGTCGGCGTGTTCACCGGCGTGGACACCCGCGCCTACCCGCGCGACTTCGCCGTGCTGGCCCGCGCCCACCGGGAGCTGGCGCGGATCAGGACGACGTACCCGATGCCGCTGCCGCTGGAGTGGGCGCGGGCCGAGGAGTTCCTCGGCAAGCGCGAGGAGCTGGAGCTGCGCACCCGCTGACCGTCAGGGCAGCCGGTGCAGGCCCTCGTGCCGTACGGTCCAGGAGGCCGGGAAGCCGGGCGCGGGCGGCCCGCCGTCCCAGCCCCTGGCCATGAGGGCGACCGCGGCGAGCAGGCCGCCGTTGCCCGGCAGGTAGACGGGCAGGCCGGGGCTCTGCCGGTTGTGCCCGTTCGGCAGGTACGTGTTCTTGGCGACGGGCATGAGCAGCGCGTCGACGGCCAGGTCCGGCTCGCCGAGGCGGGCGGCGGTCATGGCGATGGCCGGGTAGTCCCAGCCCCAGGTGGACTCCCAGTTCCAGTCGCCGAGCACGTCGCGCAGGGTGGCGCGCATGACGCCCGGGTCGACGATCCGGGTCGGGGGGACGAAGCCGAGCGCGTACAGCATGGACGGGTGGTCGTCGCGGACGGTGTAGGGCGGCGCGTCCATGGCCGCGTACACGCCGTCGCGGACCAGCGGGGCGGCCATCCCGGCGGCCACCTCTGCCCAGGACGGCTCGGGGGCCAGGCCCAGCAGCCGCCGCCAGCGCTGTGCCGTCTCCAGCGCCCACGCCCAGTACGCCAGCTCGAACGCCGGGTCGGCGGCGTCCGCGCGCACGTCGGCGTACGACTCCTGGGCGGGGACCAGCGGCGGGCCCAGGCCGTACCCGCCGGGGCCCTTGACGGCGAAGGCGGCCATGAAGGCGGCCGTCTCCAGGACGAGGTCGCCGTACAGGGCGACGGCGCGGCGGGTGCCGATCGCGCGGCGCACCAGCTCGGCCAGGTAGATCGGGTGCGGCTGCTGCCACACCAGGAACGGGCCGATCGGGCTGGGGCTCTCGCGGCCGTCGGGGCCGACCTGCTTGGGCCAGCGCGCCCCGGGGCAGCCCTGCGCCGTGGCGGTCCCGCGGGCGCGGGGCAGGATGGCGGCGTACCAGCCGAGGCTGCGTTCGAGCAGCTCGGGGCGGCCCCACAGCGGGAAGTGGGCCGCGTGCCACCAGTGCATCTCCAGGTGGAAGCGGCCCCGCCAGCTGTTGGCCATCAGGCCGGTCTCGGCCGGCGGGGTGGAGCCCGCGCAGTGGATCGCGGTGAGGTACTGCGACAGGACGACGCGGCGTTCCAGCTCGGGGGCGCGTTCGTCGTGGCTGCCGGACAGGTCCACCGCGCCGCCGGTGCTCCAGAACCGCTCCCAGTGCCGCTCGGATGCCGCCACGACCTCGCCGAACGACGTCTTGCCGCCGGCGGGACCGGACGGGTGGAAGGCGACGACCAGCTCGGCCGCCGTCCCGTCGAAGGTGATCAGGTACTCGTGCGGCCCGGCCTGCGCGACCCGGCCGCCGGTCAGGGTCACCGCCACCTCGTAGGCGGTGCCGTCGAGCCGCCGCGCCACCGTGAAGCCGTCCGCCGACGGCCGCAGGACCGAGGAGTGCGCCTGCGGCCGCGACCAGTCGGCGGCGTTGCCCCACGCCTGCGACCCGTACGGGAAGGCCAGCCGCACCGCCACCCCGTCCAGCCGGGGCGACTCGATCCGGAAGGCGAGCACGTCCCGCTCGGGGTGGCAGGCGGTGACGACCTGGAACGGCGTGCCGCGCAGCCGGTAGGCGCCGGTCAGCACGCCGGTCCACAGGTCGAGCCGCTGCCGCGCGCCGCTCACGTCCTCCGGTTCGAGCGCCCGGCCGCCGGCCGCGACGAGCCCGATCCTGGCCAGGTCGAGCCGGTGCGGGTTGGCGCGGAGCCACGCCTGCGCCGGTGACGGGCGGGTGATGTCCGCCATGTCGACGTACGGGACCGGCCCGCGCGGCGTCCGGTACGTCCGCGTCGTCGCGGCCAGGTCGTAGGGGCCGGGGACGCTGTGCCACCCCCACGAGGCCATGGTGGCCAGCAGCGTCCCCGGCCCCTCGGGGTCGTCGACCGGGTGGAGGCCGGGGAAGGTCTGCAGCCCGGTGACGTCCGCGGTGTAGCAGAGCTCGCCGTTGCCCACGGACAGCGGCGACTCCGGCAGCACGGACGTCACCTCGACCGCGTGCCGGCCCACGAGCGCGCGGCGGTCGATCATCAGCCGATCGCCGTCCCGACCTGCTTGATGAAGTCGGCCGCGGCGGCGGCGGGCTGCTGGCGGCCGAACAGCACCTCGGCGTTGACCCGGTCGAGGATCTTCCACACGTCGGCGGAGCCGGTCGGGCCGATGACCAGCGGCGGGCCGGCCTTCGGCGTCAGCGTGTCGATGAACGCGGTCTCGATCTGCTGCTCCTCGCTGAGCTGCGGCTCGATGGCGGCGCGGACGTCGGAGTTGGCCGGGATGCCCCGGTCGGTGAGGACGATCTTGCCGGCGTCGGCGGTGTTCACCAGGAAGTCGACGAGCTTGGCGGCCTCCTGCGGGTGCTCGCTCCTGGCGTTGATCGTGTAGATCTGCGAGGCCTGCAGCCACATGCCGGGCTGGGTGCCCTGGCTCTCCCCCGGCACCCGGATCAGCCGCAGCGGCGCGCCGGAGGCCTTGCGCAGCGCGGTGATCTGGTTGCTCCAGTCGAACTGCATCGCGGCCAGGCCGCGGCCCATCAGGGTCTGCTCGGGCGCCGGCTGCGTGGTGAGCTCGGAGGTCTGCGAGGCCGGCGGGGTCGCCCCGGCCTTGAGCAGGTCGAGCGTCATGGTCCACCAGTCGACGAGCGTCTTGTCGGTGATGCCGACCTTGCCGTCGGCGGTGTAGAGGGATTCGCCGCGCTGGCGGGAGTAGATGTCCAGCATGTCGGTACGGGTCGGGTCCGTCAGCGCGAACGACCCGTCGGGCAGCTTGCCGGCCAGGTCCTTGGCGATGCGGCTGAAGTCCTCCCAGCTCCAGGTGTCCTCGTCGGGCAGTTCCACGCCGGCCTTGTCGAACAGGTCCGGGTTGACGACCAGGGCGATGGCGTTCACGCCGGTCGGGACGCCGTACTGGACGTTGCTGAACTTGCCGTTGCCGAGGGCGGCGGCGCCGATCTTGTCGGTCTTGAGCACGCCGCCGACCGTGGCCAGGTCGAGCAGGGCGCCGCGGTCGCCGTACTCGCGGGGGTAGGCGCCGCCGAGCGTGATGACGTCGGGCGCGCGTCCGCCCGCGACCTCGGTGGCCAGGCGGTCGAAGTAGGAGTTGAAGTCGGTGTAGGTGCCCTTGACCGTGATGCCGGGGTTCTTGGCCTCGAAGGCGTCGATGACCTTCTGCGTGGCCTCGGCCCGGTCGTTGTTGCCCCACCAGCTGAAGCGCAGCTCGACGGCGCCGGACTCGCTCTCGCCGCCGGACGAGCCGCCGCAGGCCGAGGCCGCCAGCATGACACCGGCCAGGCAGAGCGCCGCCAGCCCTCTGGTTCGCTTTGACATGGTCGCTCTCCTTGCTTGAAACGTTTTCATCACAGATCACCGGAAGCCGGTGGTGGCGATGCCCTGCGTCAGATAGCGCTGCCCGGCCAGGAAGAACCCGAAGATCGGGGCGAGGCCCACGATGGACATGGCGAACAGCTGCCCCCAGGCCGTCTCGCCCTGGCCGTCCATGAACGAGCGCAGCGCGACCGGCATCGTCCACAGCTCGGGGTCGGTCAGGAAGATGAGCTGGCTGAAGAAGTCGTTCCAGGTCCAGATGAACGTGAACACCGCCGAGGTGGCGAGGGCCGGGATCGACAGCGGCATGACGATCCGCCAGTAGATCCTGATGTGACCGCAGCCGTCGATCCGCGCCGCCTCGTCCAGCTCCTTGGGCAGCCCGCGGATGAACTGCACCATGAGGAAGACGAAGAACGCGTCGTGCGCCAGGAACTTCGGCACGACCAGCGGCAGGTTCGTGTTGATCCAGTCCAGCTGGGCGAACAGCACGTACTGGGGGACGATCAGCACGTGGATGGGGAGCATCAGCGTCGCCAGCATCATGGCGAAGAAGATCTTCCTGCCCCGGAACTCCAGCCGGGCGAACGCGTACGCCGCCAGGGAGCACGAGACCAGGTTGCCCAGCACGGCCAGGATCGCGATCACGGCCGAGTTGATCAGATAGTGGTGGAACGGGTACTCCAGCGCCGTCCAGCCGTCCACGTAGTTGCCGAGGTCCAGCTCGGTGGGCCAGATGGAGGGGTCGCGGAAAATGGTCTCGGTGGGCTTGGCCGAGCTCGACACCATCCACAGCAGCGGGTAGAGCATCACCACGCCGCAGATGATCAGCAGTGCGTGCTTCGACAGCCGCCGCGACCGGCCGCCCCTGATCTCAGTTGCCATAGAACACCCACCGCTTGGCGAAGAGGAAGTTGAGACCGGTCAGCGCGGCGATGAGTGCGAGCAGGATCCACGCCATCGCGGAGGCGTAGCCCATGTCGAAGGAGCCGAAACCGCGCTCGTACAGGTACAGCGTGTAGAGCAGGGTGGCGTCGGAGGGGCCGCCGCGGCCGCCGCTGATGACGAACGCCTGCGTGAAGCTCTGGAACGCGCCGATCATCTGCAGCACGACGTTGAAGAAGATGATCGGCGTCAGCATCGGCAGCGTGATGTGGAAGAACCGGTTCACGGTGCCGGCGCCGTCCACCTGCGCGGCCTCGTAGTACGAGACGGGGATCTGCCGCAGCCCGGCCAGGAAGATCACCATCGGGGCGCCGAACGTCCAGGCGTTGAGCAGCACGAGCGTGCCGAGCGCGAAGTCAGGGTGGGCGACCCAGCTCACCCCCTCGACGCCGAAGAAGGCGAGCAGCTGGTTGACCAGGCCCTCCTGGCCGAAGATCTGCCGCCACAGGATGGCGATGGAGACGCTGCCGGCCAGCAGCGACGGCAGGTAGTAGACCGACCGGTAGAAGGCCAGCCCGCGTACGCCGCGGTTGAGCAGCAGCGCCAGGCCCAGGGCCAGGATCAGCTGGATGGGCACCGACACGAACACGTAGAGGAAGGTGACCAGCAGCGACTTGTGCAGCCGCGGGTCCTCCAGCATCTCGCGGTAGTTGTCCAGGCCGAGCCATTCGGGCGGCTTGAGCAGGGTGTACTCGGTGAACGACAGGTAGAGGGAGCCGAGGATCGGCCCGATGGTGAACGCCGCCATGCCGATGAACCACGGCGTGAGGAACAGGTAGCCGATGCGGTCCTGCGGCGGCCCGCCGGGACGCAGGAAACGCCGGCGGCGGGGTGGGTCTTCGGTCGGAGACGCGGGTCGAGGGGGAGGCGGGGCGACGGTCGTGCCCGCCTGATCCAAACGTTTGCTCATCTATCACCCTTCGCAGTCGCGCTGAGCCGCACGCGACCGGGAAAACAGGGGCACAAGCCGTGATTGGGCTTATGAGTAACCAGTTTCTAACATCGGGCACTTCTGGTGTCAACGCACTGTTAGCCGACTGACTACCAGGAAAAACGTGAATCCCCACGTCTTGCGCTAATCTCCGACAAACGGTTGTAATGCGTACTGAGAAACCGGTATCTCAGATGGTGCCGCCCGAGGATGCCCCCCGCGGCGGTCCGCCGAGGCGACGCATGCTGGGATGAGTCCCTGAGCGTGCAGGGAGAGAATGCATGAGGGCGAGCACCGGAAACGGTGACCAGGAGCAGGACCGGGACGGCGGTGGAGGGCCGCGCGCCGGGCGGCGCGGGCCGCGGCCGGCGGGAGCGGCGACGATCAGCCGCGTCGCCGAGGCGGCCGGCGTCTCTCGGGCGACCGTCTCCCGGGTCATGAACGGCTCGCCGACCGTCAGCCCCGAGCTGGCCGCCCGCGTGCGCGCCGCCGCCGAGGCGCTCGACTACGCGCCCAGCCCGGCCGCGCGGCGGCTCGCGCTCGGCCGCACCGGCACCATCGCGCTCGTCGTGCCCGACCTCGGCAACCCGCTCTTCCAGGGCGTGCTGCGCGGGCTCAGCCAGGCCGCCGGCAAGGCGGGCCGCCAGCTGCTGGTGGCCGAGTCCGACGAGGACCCGGAGGAGGAGGTGATCCTCGCGCTGGAGGCGCGGCGCAGCTCCGACGGACTCGTCCTGGCCTCGCCGCGGGCGCCGGCCGAGCGGCTGTGCTCGATCGGTGCGCGGCTGGCGCCGTTCGTGCTGGTCTACCGCGAGGTGCCCGGCCTGGGCGCGCCGTCGCTGTCGATCGACAACGCGGCAGGCGTCCGCGACCTCGTGGCCCATCTGACCGGTCTCGGGCACCGGCGCCTGGCCTACCTGGCGGGGCCTCCGGGCAGCGCGGGCAACGCGGAACGGCTCGCCGCGCTGCGCGCCGCCGCCCCCGGCCTGGAGCTGACCGTGCTGCCGTGCGGCTCCATGTTCGACGACGGCCACGCCGCCGCCCCCGCGGTCGTGGGCTGCGGGGCGAGCGCGGTGGTCGGGTTCAACGACATGGTCGCCTCCGGAGCGCTGACCGGCCTGCGCGAGCTGGGCGTCGGCGTGCCGGAGGACGTGTCGATCACCGGCTTCGACGACATCCCGTTCGCCCGTTACACCACGCCGCCGCTCACCACCGTGTCGATCCCGAAGAGCGAGCTGGGCCGGCAGGCGTGGGAGCGCCTGTGGGCGCTGATGAACGGTGAGAGCGGCGGCTACAACGTGCGCTACCAGCCCCGGCTGCTCGTCCGCGGCAGCACCGGGCCGGCGCCATCCCGATGAGGAGAACACCTATGGAGTGGATCAGCGTCAGCGGCGACCGGCTGGCCGGGGAGTCGGGGCGGACAGTCGTCCTGGCGGGCGTCGGCCTCGGCGGGTGGATGAACATGGAGAACTTCATCACCGGCTATCCCGCCACCGAGTCGCTGCAGCGGGCCGCCCTGCGCAGGGTGCTCGGCCAGGACGGCTACGAGCGGTTCTTCCGCCGGTTCCTCACCGACTTCTTCGACGCCGACGACGCCCGCCACCTGGCCTCGCTGGGGCTCAACTCGGTGCGGGTGCCGTTCAACTACCGCCACTTCGAGGACGACGACCGGCCGTTCGTGCTGAAGGAGGAGGGGTTCGCCTGGCTGGACCGGGTGATCGGGCTGTGCGCCGACGCCGGGCTGTACACGATCCTCGACCTGCACGCCGTGCCGGGCCGGCAGAACCAGCACTGGCACAGCGACAACCCGACCCACTGGGCGGAGTTCTGGAACCAGCGGCACTACCAGGACCGCGTCGTGCACCTGTGGGAGGCGATCGCCGACCGCTACAGGGACCGGCCCGAGGTGGCCGGCTACAACCCGGTCAACGAGCCCGCCGACTCCTCCGGCGCGGTCATCGGGCCGTTCTACGAGCGGCTGGAGCAGGCCATCCGCGCCGTGGACGACCGGCACGTGCTGTTCCTCGACGGCAACCGCTACTCGACCGACTTCTCGATCTTCGGTGACCCGTTCCCCAACACGGTCTACACCGCGCACGACTACGCGCTGCCCGGCATCGCCGCGGGCAGCTCCTACCCGGGGGTCACCCGGGGCGAGCATTTCGACCGCTCGGTGGTGGAGCAGACGTTCCTGCGCCGTACGGAGTTCATGCGGCGCACCGGGACGCCCGTCTGGATCGGCGAGTTCGGGCCCGTCTACGACGGCGACCCCGAGCGTGACCGGTCACGGTTGCGGCTGCTGCGCGACCAGCTGGAGATCTACCGGGAGCACGGCGCGAGCTGGTCGCTGTGGACCTACAAGGACATCGGGCTGCAGGGCCTGGTGTACGCCCGCCCCGACAGCGCGTACGTGCGCCGCATCGCGCCCGTGCTGGAGAAGAAGAAGCGGCTCGGCGCCGACTCCTGGGGCGGCTCCGACGAGCACGTCCGTCACCTCCTGGAGCCGATCGAGGAGTTGTTCGACAAGGAGTTCCCGCACTTCGACCCGTTCCCGTGGGGCCGCAAGCCCTGGATCCAGACGCTGGTGCGCAACATCATGTTCGCCGAGCCGCTGGTCGGCGACTTCGCCCGCTGCTTCGAGGGTGTCACCCCCGACGAGGCGGAGGAACTGGCCGGCTGCTTCGCGTTCGCCGCGTGCGAGCGGCGCGGGCCGCTGAACGACGTACTGCGCGAGCATATGAGCGGAGACTGAGCGTATGGAGTCCGTCTTCACCTATGGCTCGCCCGCGCTGAAGTTCGGGCCGGGCGCCTCCGCCGAGATCGGCCACGACCTGTCCGAGTACGGCGTCCGCCGCGCGCTCGTCGTCACCGACCCCGGGGTGGCCGCGACCGGCCACCCGGCGCGCGTCGCCGAGCGGATCGCCGCGTACGGCATCGAGACCGCCGTGTTCGACGGCGTGCACGTCGAGCCGACCGACGAGAGCCTGCGGCGGGCCGCCGAGCAGGCTCGCGCGAGCGGGCCGTGGGACGCCTTCGTCGCGGTCGGCGGCGGGTCCAGCATCGACACGGCCAAGGCCGCGAACCTGCTGACGACCAACCCCGGCGACCTGATGGACTACGTCAACGTCCCCGTCGGCGGCGGCCGGGCTCCGGAGCATCCGCTGAAACCGCTGGTCGCGGTGCCCACGACGACCGGCACGGGCGCGGAGAGCACCACCGTGTGCGTGATGGACGTGCCGGCGCTGAAGGTCAAGACGGGCATCAGCCACCCTCGGCTGCGGCCGACGCTCGCGGTGGTCGATCCCGACCTGACGATGAGCCAGCCGGCCGGGGTGACGGCCGCGTCCGGCATGGACATCCTCTGCCACGCGCTGGAGAGCTACACCGCGCGGCCGTACACGTCGTTCGAGCGCAAGCGGCCGGAGCAGCGGGTGCCGTACTGCGGGGCCAACCCGATCTCCGACATGTGGGCCGAGCGGGCGATGGCGCTGCTGGCCACGTCGTTCCGTGCGGCGGTGCGCGACGGCTCCGACGCGGCGGCGCGGGGCGACATGGCGCTCGCGGCGACGTTCGCCGGGCTCGGGTTCGGCAACGCCGGGGTGCACCTCCCGCACGCGAACGCCTATCCGATCGCGGGCCGGGTCCGCGGCTTCCACCCGGACGGCTATCCGCCGGGCGAGCCGCTCGTGCCGCACGGCATGGCGGTGGCGCTCACCGCGCCGCAGGCGTTCCGCTTCACGTTCGAGGCGTGCCCGGAGCGGCACCTGCGGGCCGCCGAGCTGCTCGAACCCGGCGGCGAGCGGCCCCGCGACCCGGCCGGCCACCTGCCGGCCGTGCTGACCCGGCTGATGCGCGACATCGGCCTGCCGAACGGGCTCTCCGGCGTCGGCTACACCGAGGCGGACGTGCCCGCCCTGGTGGAGGGGGCGATGAAGCAGCAGCGCCTGCTGGCCACCGCGCCGCGGCCGGTCGACGAGGAGGCGGCGGCGGGCGTCCTGCGCCGTTCGCTCGAGAACTGGTGAGCCGGCGTCACCATGCGGCGAAGGAGCCGTCGGGGTCGCGCCGGCGCTGGCCGCGCTCGGCGGCACGTTCCACACCGCGCTCGTCGATCTCGATGCCGAGGCCCGGCCGGGTGGCGCGCCGGGCGCAGCCGGCCTCGAAGGTGAGCGGGGCCGGGTCGATCAGGTGGTCGAGGACGTCGTTGCCCTGGTGGTAGTGGATGCCGACGCTCTGCTCCTGGATGAGGAAGTCCAGGATGGCGATGGCCGGCTGCGGCAGGTACGGCTCCAGCAGCGGCAGCAGCCGCCGCGCCATCGGAACGGTCAGGAACGGACGAGCCTGGCGATCGCCTCCGAAGCCTCTTTCACCTTCGCGTCGGCCTCCGGGCCGCCCTTGCGCGCGGCCTCGGCGACACAGTGGGCCAGGTGCTCCTCCAGCAGCGACAGCGAGAACGCCTTCAGGGCGCTCGTCGCCGCCGACACCTGGGTCAGCACGTCGATGCAGTACGCGTCGTCGTCCACCATCCGCTGCAGGCCGCGGACCTGCCCCTCGATCCGGCGCAACCGCGCCGTGTGGGCCTGCTTGCGGCCGCTGTATCCGGCCATGCCCGGCTCCCCTTTCGTCAGATCCCCGCCGTCCGCCTCCGCCAACGCCATACCCCCTCCCCGTATTCCGGGCGTTCGGACCGTCCGGATGTGTGAATTCGGCCCTGCCAGGGGCAGGCGCCGTGCTAGAAAACTGTCAGCACTGTCCGCCGACACGAGGAAAGCCGCAGCCATCCGCCCCACCCCCGCTCCCGGAGCCCGCCCGGTCCGCGTTGCGAACGCCCCGGGTGCTGCCGCCCCTCCCCCGCCGTCGGCCGCGGCCCCGTCTTCCGGCCCGCCGCACGCGCCTCCGCGCGGATCCTGATCGAAGCCCGTTCGCGCACGCCAAGGCGCCCGTACGGCCCCGCATGATCACTTACCGCGATAGGGTCGCCACTTTTCGGCAAGCGAGAGTTGTGAAAACCGTCGAGACACATCACGGAGGTCCCCCGATGCCCTACCTGACCCAGCTCGCCGACGTGGCCAGGCGCACCGGCCATCCGGTGACCGAGGTGGCCGGGTGGAAGAGTCGCGGCCACGGGCCGCAGCCGGAGGTGCAGGGGATCGTCTGCCACCACACCGCCGGCCCCGCCGGCGGCGGCGACTACCCGTCGCTGGGCGTGGTGCGCGACGGCCGCCCCGGGCTCGACGGCCCCCTGTCGCACTTCGGGCTCGGCAGGTCCGGCCGCGTCTACGTCATCGCGGCCGGCCGCTGCTGGCACAACGCCCCCTCGACCTCGCCGCGCCACGACAACTCCAGCTCGCTCGGCATCGAGGCCGAGAACGACGGCCGCCAGCCCTGGCCGCAGGTCCAGCTCGACGCCTACCACCGGTTGTGCGCCGAGCTGTGCCGTGAGTTCGGGCTGCCCGCCGCGCGCGTACGGGCGCACCGGGAGGTCAACACCTCCAAGCCCGACCCCCACTCCATCGACATGACCGAGTTCCGGGCGGCCGTCGCCGCCCTCGTCAACGGCGCCCCCGCGCCCGACTCCTGGACGGAGGAGATCATGAAGGAACTGCCGATGATCCGGCCCGGTGACGACAACTTCGACGTCAAGACCGTCAGGGGCTGCCTGTTCGCCCGCGGGCACGTGCCGCCCACGGCGTACGCGGAGATCGAGGAGGGGCTGGCGGGCTGGCTGGAGTCCACCCGGTGCGACGACGGGCTGGTGGCGCTGGTCCGCGGGTTCCAGCAGGCCAAGGGTCTCCCGGACGACGGGCTGGTCGGGCCGCGGACGTGGGCGCCGCTGCTGCGCGTGTAGCCGTCTCAGGACGCCCGCCCGGTGGCGGGTAACGGCTCCGCCGAGGGACGCAGGCCGGACAGCAGCAGGGCCAGGCAGCGGTGGGTGTCGGCGGCGGCGCCCCCGCCCGGGCGCACGGTGGCGAGAGTCATCACGACGACGGCGGCCAGGTCGCGGACGACCAGGTCGGCGCGTACCCGTCCCTGCCGCTGGGCCCTGGTCAGCAGGGGGCGCAGCGGTTCCATGAAGCGTTCGGCGACGTCCACGTCGAAGGCGCCGGACTCCTTCGCCGCCGCCAGCAACCCGTGGCGGGCGGCCAGCAGGGCGACGGTGGCGGCCAGCGCCTCGGTCAGCGCCCGCCCGGCGTCGCCGCCGTCGCGGGCGCCGCGCAGGCGCGGCTCGACGGTCTCGGCGACGTACGCCGATAACGCGGCCCGGATCACGCCGTCGCGGTCGCCGAAACGCCGGTAGACGGTGGCGATGCCGATCCCGGCCCGCCGGGCGATGTCGTCGAGGGACGCCGCCGGGCCCTGCTCGGAGAGCACGGCGATTGCCGCGCGGGCGACCCTGGCGGAGTTGTGCCGCGCGTCCGCCCGTCGTACCTGCTCGCGCACACGCCGAACGCTAGCAGCCCGCCGCCGGCGTCACCAGGCGACGGGGAGCGAGGCCAGCCCGTACACGACGTTGAACGAGCGGAACTCGGCGGGCGGGCCGGCTTCGCGCAGCCCGGGGAAGCGCTCGAACAGGGCCGGGAAGGCGACGTGCATCTCCATCCGGGCCAGCGGCGCCCCGAGGCAGTGGTGCACGCCGTGGCCGAACGCGACGTGTCCCATGTCGCCGCGGCGGATGTCGAGCCGGTCCGGGTCGGGCACCAGCGCCGGGTCGCGGTTGGCGGCCGGCAGCGCGCACAGGACGAGCTCGCCCGCCGGGATGCGGAGGCCCGCCAGCTCGACCTCGGTCGTGGTGATCCGAAGCACGCCGGAGTGCACGATGCTCAGCCAGCGCAGCAGTTCCTCCACGGCCGCGTCGATCAGCTCGGGCTTCTGCCTGAGCAGGGCGAGCTGGTCGGGGTGGCGCAGCAGCGCCAGGGTGCCGATGCCGAGCATGTTGGACGTGGTCTCGTGACCGGCCAGCAGGAGCAGGGCGCCGATGCCGGCGAGCTCGTCGGTGCGCAGGTCGTCGCCGTGCTCGCGGACCAGCATGCCGAGCAGGTCGTCGCCCGGCTCGGCCTGGGCGCGGGCGACCAGCTCGCCCATGTAGGCACGCGACTCCATCTGGGCGGCCACGCGCTCGCGGGAGGGCAGCGACAGGTTGAGCATCTTGGTGGTACGCCGCTGGAAGTCGTCGCGGTCTTCGTACGGGACGCCGAGCAGCTCGCAGATCACCAGGGACGGGATCGGCAGGGCGAAGGCCCGGACGAGGTCCACCGGAGGCCCGGCGGCCTCCATGGCGTCGAGGTGGTCGGTGACGATGTCCTGGATGCGCGGTTCGAGGCGGCGCATGCGCCGCATGGTGAACTCGGGGGCCAGCATCCTGCGCAGCCGGGTGTGCTCCGGGGGGTCGAAGGACAGCAGGTTGCCGGCCCGCAGCATCGCGAGCTCGTCGTCGGTCAGCTCCGGCACGTCGGGCGGGCGCAGTGCGGAGCGGTGGGCGTTGCTGAAGCGCGTGGAGTCGCCGAGAACCTCCCGCACGTCGGGGAATCGGGTGACCACCCAGGCGTCGAGACCGAACATCGTGCTCACCCGCCGCACGCCCTCGTCCTCGCGCATCCGCGCGAGCTCCGGGTCGGGATCGAACTCCGAACGCCGCATGTACAGGGGCAGGACCGGTGAATCGCTCATCTCATCTCCTGACACGACCGACGATCGGATCTGCGCAGGTCATCGCAGAAACCGATAGTAACCCTCTCACTCCTCTCCGTTCCCGACGGCCCCCACCAGCACCTCTCCTCCGCCGCCGCGCACACCGGAGACGACGTCCCGCGCGGTCACCGCGCACCCTCCACGAGGGGGGCGGCGAGCCATCGGTCGAACCACGCGCGGGTGCGCCGGAGCAGGTCGATCTGGTGGTGACGTTCCTGGATCGCGTGGCCTTCTCTCGGATAGACGACGAACTCGTGCTCGACGCCGAACCGGCGCAGGGCGCGGTGGAAGTAGGTGGCCTGGCCGATCGGCACGTTCGTGTCGTCCTCGCCGTGCAGGATCAGCACCGGGGTGCGGATCCGCGAGGCGTACGAGATGGGACTGAGCTCGTCGTGCCGGTGCGGGCCGCTGCCCTCCCAGCCGCAGCTCCCGCCGAGCCCCGCCTCCAAGGTCCCGCCTTCGCCGGTCGCGACGAGCATTCCCCAGTCGCAGATGCCGGCGCCCATCACCGCGGCCTTGAACCGGCTCGTCTGCCCGACGGCCCAGGCGGTCATGAACCCGCCGTGGCTCCATCCGCCGATCCCCAGCCGGTCGGGATCCGCGATGCCGTCGGCGATCAGCAGGTCGATGCCGCTGACGATGTCCGTCCATTCGTCCATGCCGACCGCGCCCGCGACGGACGCGGCGAAGGCGGGTCCGTGGCCCTCGCCACCCCTCGGATTGGGCAGGAAGACCGCGTATCCCGCAGTCGCGAGCCACTGTCCCGACGGGATCACGCCGAGCGCGAACTGGTCGGCGTACCTCCCGTAGGGGCCGCCGTGCACCAGGGTGACGAGCGGGAACGGGCCGTCGTGGCGGCTTCGCCCGGGGGGCAGAATCAGCAGCCCGTCGAGGTCGAGGCCGTCCGGCGCCTGGTACGCGAGGCGTTCCTGGGTTCCCCACCGGACCGCGCGCAACTCCGGCCTGGTGTCGGTGAGCCGGGCAAGCCGATCGGCGGGCGGCCCGGCGTGGACGTTCATCGGCTCGTACGACGTGCTCGCCAGCGCCGCGACGACCTCGCCCGAGTCACTCACGGTGAGTGAGGCGGCGAAGCCGGCCCTGCGCGATGTCCGCTCGAACCGCCGCGTTTCCGGATCGAGCCGGTAGATCGCGGTGTCGAGACCGTCGGCGAACAGCGCCAGCGGTGGCCCGCTCGCGACCTGCGCCAAGCCGGTAGGGCAGACCGTCATGCCGCTGGTCAGGATGCGGTGTTCCGCCGCGGCACCGGTCTCGGGCACGGTCAGGTCGAAGACGGCGCGGCCTCCGACCGGACCTGGCGGGGTCGTCGCCAGGTAGGACAGGTGCCACTCGCCGCCCGCGTTCCACCAGGTCGGTGCCGACGCCTCCAACGCGGCCTCGCCGAGATCCCGCACCTTGCCGTTCTCCGGGTCGACCACATGCAGTCGGCAGCGGAAACTGACCGGGTCGAGCTCGGGGGTGGCCCAGCTCAGCACGGCGAGCGGGCCGCCGTCCGGACGCTGTGCCAGTTCGACGACGTGCCTGTCGCCGAGTCCGTCCACCACCCGCAACCGGCCGGTGCTCAGGTCGAGCAGGCGCAACCGGCCGTAGGGCACCCCCTCTCCCCACACCTTGGCGTCGTCGCGTTCCGCCTTCCTGCGCTCGGTCTCCTCGGTCGGCTCGTCAGCGGCGACCACCGCGACCGACCGGCCGCCGGCGAGCGGAAGAAAGTCGAAGACCCCGCTCCTCCAGGTGGTCAGCTCCTCCGCCGCCCCACCGTCGAGCGGTATCCGATGGATCTGGGTGGTGCCCCGCTCGATGCGATCGGACCCGAAGAAGAGCGACCTCGAATCCGGGGCCCAGCGCGGGATGAAGTCTTTCGCCGTACCGGGAGTCAGTCTCCTGGGCGGTGAGCTCCCGTCCGTGGCGGCCACCCAGATCGCACTGCTCGGATGCGTCCGCGCCCGCCCGATCGCGGTCACCGTGCAGGCGACCCGGCGGCCGTCCGGCGAGATCACCGGGTGCAGCGGCACGGCGCCGTCCACGACCAGCTGCGGCGTGACCTTGCTCATCAGATTCGTCCTCCGGCATCAGAGATGGTGATCAGTACACCATGGCGATCATTTGTCCGGTCCGTACGGTCGATGCCCGGATGCGCCATCGCACTGAGACGGAGATCACCGCCGACTTCGCCCCGAGGCCACCTTGCTCACACGAGCAGGTGACGCCTGATTCGAACGCGTTCAACTCGCGCTAGGCTCGTCCCACACACCTGGGGGAAGCCTGATGAAGATAGTGATACCCGGGGGAACCGGGCAGGTAGGTTCGATCCTCAACCGCGCGCTGACCACCGCAGGCCATGAAGTCGTGGTCCTGACCAGACGGCCGCCGCGCGACCGCGAAGTCCACTGGCAGGGTGAGGCCCTGGGTCCGTGGGCGGAGCAGATCGACGGCAGCGACATCGTGATCAACCTGGCCGGACGTAGCGTCAACTGCCGCTACACCGCGGCCAATCTGCGGGCCATGATGGATTCGCGCGTGCACTCCACCCGGACGGTGGGTGAGGCGATCGCGGCCGCCGTGCGGCCTCCCCGGGTCTGGCTGCAGATGAGCACCGCCACCATCTACTCCCACCGCTTCGACGCGCCCAACGACGAGGCGACCGGCGTGCTCGGCGGCACCGAATCCGGCGTCCCTGGCTACTGGGCCTACAGCGTCGAGATCGCGAAAGCATGGGAACGGGCGCAGGAGCAGGCCGACACCCCGCACACGCGCAAGGTCGCCATGCGCTGCGCCATGGTGATGAGTCCTGATCGCGGCGGCGTCTTCGACGCCTTGCTGCGGTTGGTGCGACTGGGCCTGGGCGGCCCGGTCGCGGGCGGCGCCCAGTACGTGTCCTGGATCCACGACCGCGATCTCGTCCGCGCCGTCGAGTTCCTGGCCGGCAGGGACGACCTCGCCGGCCCGGTGAACCTCGCCGCTCCCGCTCCCCTGCCACAGCGCACGTTCATGCGCGTGCTGCGCGCCGCGTGGGGTGTGCCGGTGGGGCTGCCCGCGACGAGGTGGATGGCCGAACTCGGCGCGTTCGCCCTGCGTTCGGACACCGAACTGCTGCTGAAGAGCCGTCGGGTCGTCCCCGGCCGCCTGCTCGAAGCGGGCTTCACCTTCGACCACGCTCAGTGGCCGGAGGCCGCCGCCGACCTCGTACGGCGCGTGCGCGGCGCGCCGGGAGAGCCGCGTCTCCGAAAGGGCCCCGTCAGCCGCTGATGAGGTCGGCGCCCTTTCGGCGATCATGATCGTGGGCGCGTCGGTGTTGCCGCGCGTCACCTTGGGCATGACGGACGCGTCCACGACCCGGAGCCCGTCGATCCCGCGGACGCTGAGGGACGGGTCGACGATCGCCTGCTCGTCGGTGCCCATCGCGCAGGTGCCCACGACGTGATCCATGGTCTGGGCTCGCGGACGAACGCGGCGAATCCGCTGTCGTCGAGGTCGCCGCGGTCGGGGGGCCAGGCCTCGCTATGTGCACGGCGGGTCCGGCCAGGACGGGGCCGCACGGCGGCCCAGGAGACGCGGTCGATCGCCGGACGTCAACAGCGACGGTGTCCTCGCCCATGAGGAAGACGACGAGTCACCCCTGGGCGCCGCCGACGTGGGCCGGGTGCCGGCATCCACGCCCGCCGGGCCGGCTCAGCGTTCAGGCGGCCCGGTGGGCGGGGGTGTGCGCAGGCAGGTGGGGTGGGGTCAGATGGTGGGGTTGGTCAGGGGGACGGGGTGGGGGCGGACGGTGGCGGTGGTCAGGGTCACGGCTTGGCCGGTGGCGGCGGAGGCCAGGAGGGACTCCATGATGTCGAGGACGTGGAAGGCCAGCTCCCCGCCCGCGCGGGGGGTGCGGTTCGGCGGGGTGGCGGCGAAGTCGGCGAGGCCTATGCCGCGGCCGGCTTCGGTGTAGCCGGCCGAGACCGGGAGGGTGCGCCAGCCCTCCTCGCCCAGGCGGGCGAGCTCCACGGGGCCGTCGAAGTGGTTGGGGTCGGGCACGACGAGCGAGCCCTTCTCCCCGTGGACCTCGATCCTGGACGCCCTGGTGGCCACCGCGTCGAAGCTCATCACCAGCGTCGACAGCACCCCGGACTCGTGCACCAGCACCCCGGTGACGTGGGTGTCCACGGTGACGGGGACCGACTCGCCCTGGCGCGGCCCTGATCCGATCGTGCGCTTGCTCCGTGTACGGCTGCCGGCCCCGATGACGGTCGCCACCGGGCCGAGCATGGTGATCAGGCTGCTGATGTAGTACGGGCCCATGTCGAGCAGCGGCCCGCCGCCGGCGACGTAGTAGAAGTCGGGGTTGGGATGCCACCGCTCGTGTCCGGGCGTCATCATCGTGGCCGTCGCCGCGACGGGCGTCCCGATCAGCCCGTCGTCGATCGCCATGCGGGCGGTCTGCGTACCGGTGCCGAGGACGGTGTCGGGCGCGCACCCCACCCGCACCCCCGCCGCCGCGGCGGCGTCCAGTACCCGGCGGGCCTCGGCGGAGGTGGCGGCCAGCGGCTTCTCGCAGTAGACGTGCTTGCCGGCGGCGATGGCGAGCAGGGCGACCTCGGCGTGCGCGGCCGGGACGGTGAGGTTGAGCACCAGCTCGACGCGCGGGTCGGCCATCAGCTCCGGCACGCTCACCACGTCGACGCCCGGGTGAGCCCGCACGGCCTGCCTGGCGCGGTCGAGGTCGAGGTCGGCCACGGCCACCAGCCGCAGCTGCGGGAGGCGTTCGATGGTGGCGAGGTACTGCGCCGAGATGGCGCCGCAGCCGACGATGCCGACGTTCAGCGGCTGGCCCACAGCATGCCCCTCTCGATGACCGTGCGGACGCTGTCGTGCTGCAACACGTCGAGGCTGTGCCCCGGAGTGGCGACGAAGATCCTGCCCTGGCCCCAGCGGCGGGTCCAGATCGCCGGCGAGGTGACCTCGCGGTGCCAGGGGTCCCAGGCGCGGACCTTCTGCGTGGTGGTCGCCAGCACGTCGATGTAGTCGTCGGTCAGCACCCAGTACTGCTCGGTGACGAGGTCGAAGTCGCCGATCCCCTCGGTGATGGGGTGGGAGGCCGCCTCGGGGAGCATGGTGACGGTGTACGGGACGAAGTTGTGCTGCTCGGTGCCGGCGCCCGGCTCGGACGGGTCCTTGCCGGGGTGACAGGCGAACTGGCCGCCGATGAGGTGCAGGTAGTCGGAGGAGTTGCGGAAGGAGTCGGCGATGCCGCCGTGCCAGCCGGCCATGCCGGTGCCCGCCTCGATCGCCGCCCGCAGGCCCTTGAGCTCGGCGGGCTGGATGGTGCCCATGGTGTAGCACTGCACGATGAGGTCGACGCCGGACATGAACGCCGGGTCCGCGTACGGGGCGGGGCTGTCCGCCAGGTGCACCTCGTATCCCTGTTTCTCCAGGTACGGAATGAAGAGGTCGGTGGCCGCCACCGGGGCGTGGCCTTCCCAGCCGCCCCGCACCACCAGGACCGTCCGCCTGTTTTCGCCTGCCATGCTCTCCCAATCACGTGAGGAACCGCTCGGGCTGCCGCCAGAAAACGGCATACCGGTCAATCATGCTGTCAGGGTTCCCGGTGGGGAGGAAGAGGCCACGAGGGCGGATCACCGCCGCCTCGAGGAAGGCGACGGTGTTCCGTGCTCAGCGGGCGGTCAGGGAGCGCAGGTGGGCTGCGGCTTGGCCGGGGGCGCGCAGCGGAACAACGACGGGTTGACCACCGACGGCGGGCGCCACTCCAGCGACGCCTGCTCGTAGGCGTAGGCGAACGACAGCAGCGCCGCCTCGGTGTACGCGGTCCCGAGGAACGTCATGCCGAACGGACGCCCGTTGGCCGGGTCGTAGCCGATCGGCACGGCCACCGACGGGTACTGCGCCCGCGCGCCGATCCCGGCCGAGCCGTTGCCGGAGAACAGGATGGCGTCCAGGTCCTCGGCGGCCAGCACCGCGTCGATGCGCGAGCGGGCGGTGGCGATGCCGTTGTCGCGGTCGGCCTCGTAGGCCGCCTTGGCGGCGGGGTCGTCGAGGTCGATCGCGTTGGAGGCCACCAGTTGCGTCTGGCCGAACTTGATCGCGCCCTCGTCGGCGTGCGCGAGGTTGTACCGGACGACGTCGTCGAGGGACTTCATCGGGGCGTTGCGGGGCAGGCGGGCGAGGTAGGCGTTGAGGTCGCGCTTGAACTCGTAGTCGAGGATGCCGGGCGGCATCCCGCCGGTGTTGACGGTGACCTGGACGAGCGTGGCGCCCTGGGCGCGCAGCACGTCGAGGGCCCGGGTGAAGGCGGCGCCCTGGTTGCCCGACGGCGAGCTCGCGACGCCGACGCGCACGCCCTGGAGCGCGTCCTTCTTCAGCGCGGCCGTGTAGTCGGTGCCGGCGACGCCGCCGCTGGTCCCGGTCGCCGGGTCCTCGGGGTCGACGCCGGTCATCGCGGTCAGCAGGGCGGCGGCGTCGTACACCGAGCGGGTCATCGGGCCGGCGGTGTCCTGGGAGGCGGCGATCGGCACGATGCCGGTCCGGCTGACCAGGCCGACGGTCGGCTTCACGCCGACGAGCGAGTTGGCCACCGAGGGGCTGAGGATGGAGCCCGAGGTCTCGGTGCCGACCGTGACGGCCCCGAGCCCGGCGGCCGCCGCGGACCCGGACCCGGAGCTCGACCCGCTGGGGGTCTGGCTCACGTCGTACGGGTTCAGCACCTGCCCGCCGAGGCCGCTGTAGCCGGACGGCATGCCGTTGGTGGTGAAGTTCGCGAACTCGGTGAGGTTGGTCTTGCCGAGGATGACGGCGCCGGCGGCGCGCAGCCGTTTGACGAGGAAGGCGTCGTCGGACGGGTAGGAGTCGGCCAGCGCGAGCGCGCCGGCCGTGGTCGGCAGCCTGCGGACGTCGATGTTGTCCTTGACCAGCACGGGGATGCCGTGCAGCGGGCCGCGCACCGTGCCTCTCCCGCGTTCCCTGTCGGCCTGCCTGGCCTCCTCGAGCGCTCTGTCGTTGAGCGCTCGGACGGCGTTCAGGCCGGGGCCGCTGGTGTTGAGCGCGCGGATGCGGGCGATGTAGTCGCTCGTGAGCTGCTCGGATGTGATCTTCCTGGTGCTCATGGCCTGCTGGAGCTGCGCGACCGTGGCGGTCTCGAGGTCCACGCGGGGACGGCCCCGGTCGATCTGGGCCTGCGTCGGAGAGACCCCCGCCACCGTCGCCGCCACCGTCGCCGCCGCGACGGTGGCGAACGCGGCCAGGTGGACGGTGGCGCGGGTGGTCAGGCGGCGTCGTACGGATAAGACACTGGGACGTCTCATGGGGTGCGTGTCCTTCCAGGGGGTGTCCGCCTCGGCCCCGGGCGGCACGAGGCAAACGATGATCACCCAGGAAGCGTGCGACGGGGAAGTTGTCGCGGTATTTCGGATGTATTACTTTCGGCGCCACGCGCGCGGATGGCGGATCTTGATGTGCCCGTGGGCGAGCCAGCCGGTGACCCGCACGTGCGGGCTTCCCCCGTGGCCCCGGACCTTGCTGGTGATGCCGCCCCAGCCGGTCTGCGCGCCGTCGGCGTCCGCGCTCGCGCCGGGCGGCAGGACGACGAGTGCGGAGCCGTACGCCAGGTGGAGCTCGATGTCGACCACCGGGTGGGCGATGACGGCCCGTGACAGGTCGAGCCGTACGCCGCCGTATCCGGAGCCGACCCGCAGCAGGCGCGGCACCCGCCAGTCACCGGTCCTGGTGATGGAGCCGCCGGTCGAGCCGAGCTCCACCACGTCGTCGGGGAGGTCGGCGAGCTGGTGTTCCAGCTCGCCGGACGTGGCGGCCGTCAGCACGCTTTCCAGCCGCCGTTCCAGCTCACCGGAGGAGAGCCGGCCCTCCGCGTACGCCTGCTGGACCAGGTGGACGGCCCGGTCACGGTCGGTCTCCCGGATCCCGATCCCGCTCATCGGCTGACGGCCCTGCGGTACAGCCGCGTGGCCAGCGGCACGAACACGACCAGCAGCACCGCCGACCACAGCAGCGAGACGGGGACGGCGTGCCGCAGCGGCCAGGCGGCCGGCTCCGCCGCGCCCGGCGGGATGTTGCCGAACAGCTCCCGGGCCGCCTGGACGATCGTGGAGACCGGGTTCCACTCGGCGATCGGCTGCAGCGGGCCGGGCAGGCGGGCGCTGTCGACGAAGGCGTTCGACAGGAACACCAGCGGCATCGACAGGATGGTGGCCGCGTTGTTGAACACCTCCGGCTTGCGCAGGGCCAGCGCGACCGCCGCCGTCACCCACGAGTACGCGTACGCGAACAGCAGCAGCATCGCGAAGCCGAGCGCGGCCTCGGCCGGCGAGGAGTTGACCCGCCACCCGACGACCAGCCCGACGAGGGCCATCACGACGATGCTGGTGACGTTCATGATGACGTCGCTGACCGTCTGGCCGGTCAGCACCGCCGAGGGCGACATCGGCAGCGTGCGGAACCGGTCGAAGATGCCCTTCTGCAGGTCCTGGGTCAGCGTGTAGCCGGTGATCTGGCCGCTCATGACGATCGTCTGGACGAAGATCCCAGGGATGAGGTACTCGCCGTACGAGATGCCGGGCAGCTCGATCATGCTGCCGAACACGTACGCGAACAGCAGCACGAACACGATCGGCAGGGCGATCACGCCGCCCAGCAGGTCGGGCGCTCGTTTGATCTTCAGCGCGTTGCGCCTGGCGATCGTCATGCCGTCGGCGGCGGCCATCTGGAGGGTGTTCATCGGACGCTCTCCTTGATCTTCTCGTCGGCCTGCCGGCCGGCCTCGTGCCCGGTCAGCGCCAGGAACACGTCGTCCAGGGTCGGGCGGCGCAGCCCGGCGTCGCGTACGGCGATCCGCCCGTCCGCCAGCCGTCCCAGCGCGGTGGTGAGGGCGGCGGCGCCGCCGCTGACCGGGACGGTCACCCGCAGCGCGGCGGCGTCGGCCTGCACGCCGCCGGCGGCCAGGGACGCGAGCGCGTCGCCGGCGGCGCGCAGGTCGGCCTCGCTCGTCACGGTCACCTCGATGCGGTCGCCGCCGACCTGGTCCTTCAGCTCGTCGGCGGTGCCGAGGGCGATCACCCGGCCGTGGTCGACCACCGCGATGCGGTGGGCCAGCCGGTCGGCCTCCTCCAGGTACTGCGTGGTCAGCAGCACGGTCGTGCCCCCGGTGACCAGCTCGGCAATGAGCTCCCACAGCGCGGCACGGGCCCGGGGGTCGAGGCCCGTGGTGGGCTCGTCGAGGAAGAGCACGGGCGGCTCGGCCACCAGCGCCCCGGCGAGGTCGAGGCGGCGCCGCATGCCGCCGGAGTAGCCCTGCACGGGCCGGTCGGCCGCCTCGGCGAGGTCGAAGCGCTCCAGCAGCTCGCGGGCGCGCCGGCGGCTGCGTTTGACGCCGAGATGGTAGAGGCGGCCGACCATCTCGAGGTTCTCCGCGCCGGTGAGGTGGTCGTCGACGGCGGCGTACTGGCCGGAGGCGCCGATGTGGGCGCGCAGCCGGTCGGCGTCGCGCACGACGTCGAAACCGGCGACCTCGGCGCGGCCGGCGTCGGGCTTGAGCAGGGTGGTGAGGATGCGGACGGTGGTGGTCTTGCCGGCGCCGTTCGGGCCGAGCAGCCCGAGGACGGTGCCCTGCGGGACGGTCAGGTCGACGCCGTCGAGGGCGGTCACGGTGCCGTAGCGCTTGACCAGGCCCTCGGCCACGATGGCAGCTGTCATGGTGCTCTCCTCCTGCGGGGGTCAGGAACGGTGGATGACGATGTCGCCGTAGTTGGTGTGGGCGCGTACCTCGACGGTGTGCTCGGTCTCCACGGGGCCGTCGGCGGCGTCGAGGGAGACCTCGACGGTGCCGTACTGGGAGCTGACGTCGAGCCAGGCGGGGGTGCCTTCGCGGATGCCGAGCTCCAGCCCGCCACCGGTGGTCTCCATGACCACGGCGCCGGAGAGGACCTCGCCGATGGTGAGGCTGCCGTACGCCGTCTTGGCCACGACGCCGGACAGCGCGCGGTCGACGGTGACGTCGCCGTGAGCGGAGTTGAGCCGCAGCTCGCCGGTCACCGTGCCGAGGGTGACCTCGCCGTGCGCGGTCTTGACCACCGCCGTGCCGTCGATGCCGCCGGCGCCGATGCTGCCGTGGGTCGTGGTGAGCTCGGCGTGCCCGGCGGCGCGGCCGACCGAGATGTCGCCGTGGTCGCTCTTCAGCCGCAGGCGCGCGGCCTGGTCGACCCGGATGTCGCCGAGAGAGGTGGTGAACCGCACGTCGCCCAGCGGGCCCCGGCAGCGCACGCTCGCCGCCGCGCCGCCCTCGACGCGGGAGCCGGCCGGCAGGCTGATGGTCACCTCGACCGAGCCGCCGCCGCTGAGCAGCGAACGCACCCAGTCCGCCGGTGATTCGACCAGCTTGTCGAGCGAGACGCCCCATCCGAGGGATCGGGCCGCCGGGCCGCCGGACGTCTTGACGAGCAGCCTGCCGTCGGAGTAGTCGGCCTGGGTCTGCCGGGCGGTCTCCACGTCGGCGTCGTTGAAGGCGTCGCTCGGGGAGATCTCCACGACGGTGTCGGCTCGCTCGCTCGCCTCGATGCGGACGTGGGCGGCGGGCACGTCGATCACAGCGGTGATCGGGCCGGGGGTGGCGAAGGCGGGCATGATGGTCTTCTCCTGGTGAGGTCCGGTGGTCATCAGCGCACCCAGCCGGTGTAGCGGCTGCCGCTCTGCTGGGTCGCGCGCCGGGCGGACCGGCGGGGGGCGGGATCGAGGGCGGCGGTGACGGCGCGGACGAGCCAGGCGTTCACGGAGAGCCCGTCGCGGGCGGCGGCCTCCTCGATGCGCGGCTTGAGGTGCTCGGGGACGCGCAGGGAGATCCGCGCGGTGCCGCCGTCGTCGTCCGGCGGCGGGGGTGCGGGCTCCTGCTCGGGGGCACCGGCCTGCTCCACCTGCTCGTACGCCCGCGCGGGCGGCGGCTGCGTCACCACGAAGTCGGGGTCGCGGCCGCGCAGGCGCACCTCGACGGAGCCGGGCGCGAGGTCGCGGGTGATCTCGTCGGCGGCGGCGGACAGCGCCTCCAGCAGGGCGAGCCGGGTGGCGGCGTCCAGTGCGGCGGCGAGGCGCTCGGCCAGCGCGCGCGCCTCGTCGCCGCCCGCGCCCGCGGCGACCGCGAGCTCGCGGCGGAGTTGGTCGACATAGGGTGCGAGGTCCATGACGCCAATATGACATCATCATGGCGTCATAACAAGCCCCCACGACGCCGCATGACGCCATCACGGCGCCATCGAGGCGGCGTCAAGGTTCGATGCGGGGCGTATGGATCGCGTTAAGACGGATAAAACTCGCAGAAGACTGAGGTTGGCTGTCCTTGGCGGCCGACGGAATGAGAAGGCCGGACGAGAAGGGGAGTGAGCGACGTGCGGGAGCGTCCCTCCCCCTGGGGCGGGGGCTGAGGTGCGCGGCAGGCTGCGGGTCTACCTCGGCGCGGCGCCCGGCGTGGGCAAGACGTACGCCATGCTGGGCGAGGGCCGCCGTGCCCTGGAGCGCGGCAGGGACGTGGTCGTGGGCTACGTCGAGACGCACGGCCGCGCCCGCACGCAGGCGCTCCTTGAGGGCCTGGAGATCACCCCGCGCAAGACGCTCGTCCACCGCGGCGTCACGTTCACCGAGCTCGACGTCGAGGCGGTCGTCGCCCGGCGGCCGGCGGTGGCACTGATCGACGAGCTGGCCCACACCAACGTGCCCGGCTCGAAGAACGCCAAGCGCTGGCAGGACGTCGACGAGATCCTCGACGCGGGGATCGACGTGGTCTCCACGGTCAACATCCAGCACCTGGAGTCGGTCAACGACGTCGTCGAGCAGATCACCGGCGTGCCGCAGCGCGAGACCGTGCCCGACGAGGTCGTCCGGCGGGCCGACCAGATCGAGCTCGTCGACATGTCCCCGGAGGCGCTGCGGCGGCGCATGGCGCACGGCAACGTCTATCCCCCGGAGAAGGTCGACACGGCCCTGGCCCACTACTTCCGCGTCGGCAACCTGACCGCGCTGCGCGAGCTGGCGCTGCTGTGGGTCGCGGGCAAGGTGGACGAGCAGCTCGACCGCTACCGGGCCGAACACGGCATCGCCGCCACGTGGGAGGCCCGCGAGCGGGTGGTGGTGGCGCTGACCGGCGGCCCGGAGGGCGACACGCTGGTACGCCGGGCGGCGCGCATCGCCGCCCGGTCCAAGGGCGCCGACCTGCTGGCCGTCCACGTGACCAGCGCCGACGGCCTGGCCGGCGGCGACCCGGCGAACCTCGCCCGCCAGCGCACGCTGGTGGAGAGCATGGGCGGCACCTACCACCAGGTCGTCGGCGACGACGTCCCCCGCGCGCTGCTCGACTTCGCCCGCGGCGTCAACGCCACCCAGCTGGTGCTCGGCGCGTCGCGGCGGGGCCGGTTCGCGCAGATCCTGGCGCGGGGCGTGGGCATGGAGACCACCGCCCGCTCCGGCTCCATCGACGTGCACATGGTCACCCATCCGGAAGTCCGCAAGGGCCGCCGGGCGCGCGAGCGGTCGCGGGCGGCGCTCACGAGGAAACGCCGGATCGCCGGGTGGATCGTCGCGCTGGCGGGCCTGCCACTGCTGACCGCGGCGCTGCTGCCGTTCCGCGCCACGTTGTCGCTGTCCAGCGACATCCTGCTCTTCCTCAGCCTGGTCGTGGTCGTCGCGCTGGCCGGCGGCACCTGGCCGGCGATCACCGCGGCGGTGGGCGGGTTCCTGCTGCTCAACTGGTTCTTCACCCCGCCCACCCACACCTGGACGGTCGCCGCCCCGGAGAACGTGCTCGCCCTGGTGGTGTTCGTCCTGGTGGCGGCCGCGGTGAGCACGATCGTCGATCTGGCCGCCCGGCACACCAGGGAGGCCGTGCGCGCCCGCGCCGACGCCGAGGTGCTCTCCACGCTGGCCGGGCACGTGCTGCGCGGCGAGGCCGCCCTGCCCTCGCTGCTCGGCCGGCTGCGGGAGACGTTCGCGCTGGACTCGGTCGCCCTGCTCGAACGCCGCCACGCCCGCACCCCCGACGACGTCTCCGTCCCGTCCGCCTGGCGGATCGTCGCCACCTCCGGCGGGCCGCCGTCCACCTGCCCGGGCCAGGCCGACACCGACGTGCAGATCGACGAGAACCTCGTGCTGGCCGCGCGCGGGCGGCTGCTGGACGCCAGCGACCGGCGGGTGCTGGAGGCGTTCGCCGCCGAGGCCGCCGTCGCGCTGCGCCAGGAGCGGCTGCGGCAGGAGGCGGCGCGCGCCGAGCCGCTGGCAGAGGCCGACCGGATGCGCACCGCGCTGCTGGCCGCCGTCAGCCATGACCTGCGCACGCCCCTTTCCGCCGCCAAGGCGGCGGTCGAGAGCCTGGGCAGCCGCGAGGTGCGGTGGAGCCCGCAGGACCGCGAGGACCTGCTGGCCACGGCCGGCGAGTCACTGGCCAAGCTGGACCGGCTGGTGGCGAACCTGCTCGACATGAGCCGCCTGCAGGCCGGCGTGCTGGGCCTGTCTCTGGAGCCCGTCTCCGTGGCGGAGATCGTCCCGCACGCGATCGACGAGCTCGGGGCGGCGGGCGAGCGCGTGGAGGCCGACCTCTCCCCCGGCCTGCCCGAGATCGACGCCGACCCCGCCCTGCTGGAACGCGTCCTGGTCAACCTCATGAGCAACGCGGTCCGGCACAGCCCCGCCGGCCGGAAGGTGCTGGTCACGGCCGGCCGGGGCGACGAGCTGGTCGAGATCAGGGTGATCGACCGGGGTCCCGGCATCCCGCGCGAGGCGCACGAGCGGGTCTTCCAGCCGTTCCAGCGGCTCGGCGACCGCGACCCCCACGCCGGTGTCGGGCTCGGCCTCGCGCTCTCCCGCGGGCTGACCGAGGCGATGGGCGGCACGCTCGTCCCGGACGAGACGCCGGGCGGCGGGCTCACCATGGTCGTCTCGATGCCGGTCCACTCCCGTCCATGACGGCCGGCCCGTCAAGGTCGTGTCAGGCGGCGTCCCGGTCGCGTACGAGTGTCGTAGGAATCGGCGTTCGCGCACGCCGCGGGCGCTTTCCTGAGAGTGCCGGCTTCGCGACGTGGAAGGGCGCTCATCATGTCTTCAGGGGTTCGGGTCGGCAGGCCGCCGGCCGGGCTGCTGGTCGCGGGCGGGTTCGCCGTGACGGTCCTCGCCTGCGCCGTCGTCGCGGCGGCCGTCCCGGGGGCTCCGGCGCGCGTGTGGGTGATGGCCGCCGTGGTGACGGTGTTCGCGGCGCGGGCGCGCGACGTGCCGGCCGCTCTGGTGACGGCTCTGACGGCCTGGTGCTTCACCACCGGGTTCCTGGCCAACGCGCTGGGGACCCTGACGTTCGGCCGTTCCGACCTGGTCAGGCTGGGGGTGTTCGCCGCGGGCGGGCTGGCGGGCGGGCTGGCGGGCGCGGGCCTGCCCCGGCTGCTGGCGGCTCCCCCGCCGGCTGTTCGCGTTCCCGTCCAGGAGGAACTTCCCGTTAGCGAACAAATGCCTCAATAAGGTGATAAATCCCACTTTGGCAGTTCAAACTGTGCAGTCTGGGCTGAACAGTTCTAGCGTTGAAAGCATGGGAGATCACGACCTCGCCGCCCGAGCCGCCGGTGACGTCTGGGTGGTGTTCAGCCGCCTGCGGCGCAGGGTGAAGGACCTCGCCGTCGAGGGTGACCTCACCCCGGCGCAGGCCTCCGTGCTGGCCCGGCTCGACAAGGAGGGGCCCGCCTCGGCCAGCGACCTGGCCGTGGCCGAGCGCGTACGCCCCCAGTCCATGGCGAAGATCGTCGTGACGCTGGAGCTGGCCGGGCTCGTGGAACGGCACCCCGACCCGCGCGACGGCCGCCGCCAGCTCGTCACCCTGACCGGCGGCGGACGCGAACGGCGCATCGGCGACCGGCGGGCCCGCGAGCAGTGGCTGGCGCTCGCCCTGCGGGAACGCTGCACCGACGAGCAGCTGCGCGCCGTCATCGAGGTGATGGGCGTGCTGGACGACGTGGCGCACTCATGACGCTCTCGGCCCTGTTCCGCGTCCGGCGACGACACGCCGCCGGAGGGGGGTTCGACCGCCGGCTGATCCCGCCGATGATCCTGGGCTCCATCCTCAACCCGATCAACTCCTCGATGCTCGCGGTGGCGCTCATCCCCATCGGCCGGGACTTCGGCGCGTCCCCGTCGGCGACCGCGTGGCTCATCACCGGCCTGTACCTGGCCACCGCCGTCGGGCAGCCCGTCATCGGGCGGCTGGTCGACTCCTTCGGCCCGCGCCTGCTCTACCTGACCGGCACCGCCCTGGTCGGCGTGGCCGGGCTGATCGGTGTGCTGGCGCCCGAGCTGTGGGTGCTGATCATCTCCCGGGTGCTGCTCGGGCTCGGCACGTCGGCCGCTTATCCGGCGTCCATGTTCCTGCTGCGCAGCGAGTCGGAGCGGACCGGGCTGCGCAGCCCCAGCGGGGTGCTGGCCGCGTTGTCGATCTCCAACCAGGTCGTCTCCGTGCTCGGGCCGCCGCTGGGCGGGCTGCTGGTCGGCGCAGGCGGCTGGCATCTGATCTTCGCGGTCAACGTGCCGCTGTCGGCGGCCTGTCTCGTCCTGGGCGCGTTGTTCCTGCCGCGCGCGTCCGCCCTGGGCGCGGACCTGAGCGCCGCACGCTCGGAGCGCATCGACATCGCGGGCATGGTGCTGTTCGCCGGGACGCTCACCGCGTTCATGCTCTTCCTGATGGATCCCGAGGTGGCGCGCTGGCCGCTGCTGGTGGTCTTCGCCGCCGTGGGCGCCGCCTTCGCGGTACGCGAGCTGCGCACCGCCTCCCCGTTCCTGGACCTGCGGGTGCTGGCCGGGAACCTGCCGCTGCTGGCCACGTACGTCCGCCAGTTCCTGGCCTTCGTCACCTCCTACGCCTTCATGTTCGGGTTCACGCAGTGGCTGGAGGAGGGGCGCGCGCTCAGCCCGTCGGCGGCGGGGCTGGTCCTGCTGCCGATGTCGGCGGCGGCGATCCTGGTCACGGCGGTCACCGGGCGCCGCGCGGAGGTGCGCGGCAAGCTGCTCGCCGGCAGCCTCGTGCAGGTCGCGGGGACCGCCCTGATCCTGCTGATCGGGCCGGGGACGCCGATCTGGGCCCTGGTGGTGATCGCCACGATCATCGGCGTCCCGCAGGGACTCAACGGCCTGGCCAACCAGAACGCCCTGTACGCGCAGGCCGATCCCGCGCGCATGGGCTCCTCCGCCGGGCTGCTGCGGACGTTCATGTACCTCGGCGCGCTGGCCGCCTCGGCCGCGAACGCCGCCTTCTACCGGCACGGCGCCACCACGGCCGGCCTGCACGATCTCGCCTGGCTGCTGGTGGGCGTGTCCGCGCTGTTCCTCGTCGTCACCCTGGCCGATCGGTCGTTGCGCCGCGTCGGCCGCCTGGACGAAGCCCCCAGCCGCTGAATCCTCCTTCCTGAGACCCTGTTCGGCGGGTCACCGGCGGGCGGCGTCGAGGAGGTTCTGGCGGGCGTCCGCCGGGAGCAGGTAGCCGGCCTTGACGTTGCGGGCGTCGGCGCGCGCCACGGCCGAGACGTAGCGTCCGTGCGACGGGTAGAGCCGGTCGAGCGTGGCCTCGCCGAACGGCACGTGCGTGCCGAACAACCGGCAGAAGCTCTCGCCCGAGTTGTCGCCGGTGTTCAGCGCGGTGGGCGCCGCCACCTGCGACAGCCGGATGCCGCCGCGGGCCAGCCCCAGCTCGTCGCGCGCCTTGGTGCCGTCGGGGGCGAACTCCAGCGGCGGCGCGGACGGCGGCGCGACGCCGCGTTCGGCCCAGCGGGTCAGGTGGTCGTAGGCGGCGGCCAGCACGTGGTGCAGCGGCACGCGGCTGTACGGCGGCCGGTCACAGCGGTACGTGGGGGCGGTCCCGAGGTCGCGGGTCAGCAGCGGCCTGCGGTAGTCGTAGCCGAACCAGCCGGAGTGGGCGCTGCCGGCCACCTCCCAGCGGCGGAACCGGTCGGTGTCGGCGGGCCGCGCGGGCGAGCGCACGTCGGTCTCCGACAGCACCTGGAAGACCGGCTCGGCGCCGGCCCGGGCGGGGGCGCTGCCCACGATCTGGCCGTACCCGTCGAAGACGCTCTCGATCTGGGGCAGCACGGCGTCGTAGTAGACGGTCAGCCGGCCGGCGGACTGCGAGGCCCCGATCGCCAGGACCGTGTCGGCGCGCAGCCGTCCGAGCAGCGACCGCTGACCGGGCCGCCTGATCGCCTTGGCGGCCTGGGAGAACACGTCGTAGGAGAGCTGGTCCGCGGTGAACCGGCCGCCGCCGGTGACGTCGAGGCCGCCGTAACGGGCCGGGCTCCACCCGCGGAGCTGGTCCACGCCGACGCGCTGGGCGGACACGCCCACCCAGGCGTACCCGGCGCGGGTGATCAGGTCGGTGTGCCAGAGCGCGTCCAGGTCGTATCCGGCGGTGACGTTCTGCCATTCGGTGAGCACGGTGCCGTTGAACGCGGCGGGGCTCGCCGGGCGGCGTACCAGCACCCGGGTCCGGTACGGCACGTCGGCGGCGACCGGCTCGCCGGTCGTGCTGTAGGCGTCGGCCACGCCCGACAGGAGGAACTCCTGCTCCACGTAGCCGCGGGCGGCCAGGTCGGCGTCCGTGGCCAGCCAGGGAGAGGTGTCGGCGATGTCCGGCGAGGCCGGGTCTCCCGGCGGGGCGCCCGGCAGCGGGCCCTCGACGCGGGGCACGTCGACCGGGGCCGGCGCGGCCGTGCCGGCGGCGGCTTCCACGGGGGTGAGCACCAGGCAGGCGGCCACCAGCGTGGCGGCGATACGGCGGGACGGGCGGGGGAATGACGCCATGCGCGATCTCCTTCCGGCCGGACGATCCGGCCACCCCGATGATCGCCTCATCGCACCCGTACGCATATCGGCACAATCACCAGTCCTGCCGTGCGCTGTACGGAAAACCGTACGGCTAGCTTGACGCCGGAAAGGAGGTCGTCATGACCGAGCACGGATGGGAGCGCGACTACGCGATCCTCGCGCTGCACATCAGCGACCTGGCCACCGGCGGCACGATCATCTACCGGGGCCCGCAGGAGTGGCGGGCGCAGGCCGCCGAGCAGTCCACCGAGCAGGGCGCCCCGCCACCGGGCAGGCTGGCCGAGGACGCCGACCGGTTACTGGAGCAGGCCCCGTCTCCGTACGCGGCCGCGAACCTGCGCGCGTTCCGCGCCGTCGCCCGCTACCTCGACGGCGAGCGGCCGTCCCTGGCCGACTACGCGGAGCAGTGCCTGGGCCTGCGCCCGCGGTGGCTGCCGGAGGAGGAGCTGGCGGCGGCGCACGACCGGCTGGACGCGGCGCTGCCGAAGACGCCCGGATCGCCGGCGGAGCGGCTGCACGCCTGGCGGCGGGCCCACACCCTGCGCGACATGGACCGGCTGCCGCACCTGGTGGACCTGGCGGTGGCCGAGACCCGGGCGCGTACCGCCGCCAGGATCATCCCGCTGCCGGACGACGAGGTCGTCGAATGCGTGACGGTGCCCGAGGCCACGTTCCACGCCGCCGGGCACTACGCGGGCGGGCACCGCTCGCAGATCCACATCAACGCCGGCATCCCGTTCAACGTCGCCGACCTGCTCTACGTCGTCGCCCACGAGGGGCATCCGGGGCACATCGCGGAGTCGATGTTCAAGGAGGAGCACGCCGAGGGCCGCATCGAGCGGCAGGTCAGGACGCTGCTCTCGCCGCCGTTCGTGATCAGTGAGGGTCTCGGGCTGCACGCCGAGCAGCTGATCTTCCCGGGCGACGAGGCGCAGAAGTGGCTCGCCGACCACGTCCTGCCCGAGCTGGGCATCGCCGCGGACGGCAGCGACCTCGCCGCGATCCACGAGGTCAAGAACGTGCTGTGGGGGGTGTGGGGCAACGCGGCGTTCCTCGCCGCCGAAGGGCGCTCCGACGCCGACCTGGCCGCCTACCTGTCGCGGTGGGCGCTGTACGACGACGACGAGGTGGCGCTCGCGCTCGGCCAGGTGCGCCCGTCGGTGATGAGCCCCTACCTGTTCTGCTACCACCACGGCTGGCGGCTGCTCGGCGCCTGGCTCGACGCCCCCGACCGCGACCGGCGGGTGCGCCGCCTGCTCACCGAGCCCCTCCTCCCCGCCGACCTGGCCGTGTGATCAGGGGGACGTGCGGAACCGGTCGGTCGCCTCGACGAGCAGCCGGCGGATGCCGGGCTCCGAGCCGCCGTGACCCGCGTCCTCGACGAGGTGGAGCTCCGCCTCCGGCCAGGCCCGATGCAGGTCCCACGCCTGGTCCGGAGGCGTCTTCATGTCGTAGCGGCCGTTGACGACGACCGCCGGGACGTGGCGGACGCGGTCGACGCCCGCGAGCAGGCCCTGCTCGGGGAGGAAGCCGCCGCCCGCGATGTAGTGGTGGAGGATGCGGGCGAACGCCACCACCTGGGCGTCGCCGAGATCGGGTGGCGGCACGGGCAGCAGCGTGTTGGCGGTCAGCTCCCAGCCCATCCAGGCGCGGGCGGCGGGGACGTGGACCGCCGGGTCGGGGTCGGTGAGACGGCGGCCGTAGGCGGCCACGAGGTCGTCCTGCTCGCGGGCGGGGATGGGAGCGACGAACGCCTCCCACTCGGCCGGGAACAGCCGCGCCGCGCCCTCCGGGGTGAACGTCCACGCCTCGTCCGACGGGCGGACGAGCCACACGCCGCGCAGCACCAGCTCGCTGACCCGGTCGGGGTGGGCCTGCGCGTACGCCAGGGCGAGGGTGCTGCCCCAGCTCCCGCCGAAGACGAGCCAGCGCTCGACCCCCAGGTGCCCGCGCAGCCGCTCGATGTCGCCGACCAGCTGCGGGGTGGTGTTGCGCTCCAGCGACACGGCCGGGTCCCCGGCGAAGGGGGTGCTGCGGCCGCAGTTGCGCTGGTCGAACAGCACGATCCGGTACGCGGCCGGGTCGAAGAACCGCCGGTTGTCGGGGAGCACGCCGCCGCCGGGGCCGCCGTGCAGGAACAGCGCGGGCTTGCCGGCGGGGTTCCCGCACGTCTCCCAGAAGATCTCGTCGCCGTCGCCGGCGGCGAGCATCCCGGAGTCGTACGGCTCGATCGGCGGATACCAGTCTCGAGGGGTCATGGGCACCCTTCCTACCAGTCACCCCCACTCCACCCGTCGTACGGGACCCGTGCAGTACGCCCGGCGGGGTAGCCGCGAAACGCTTCCCGTAGGCGGGCTACGGACTGCGCGGCCGGGCGCAACGTTCGCCGGACGTCCTGCGGCTCATCGAGGAGGCGAAGTCCGGCCCGGTCGCGCCCGCTCCCGGCCTGCGGCGGCGCACCTCGCGTGCGCCCCCTTGCGCGTGAGCGTGTACAACAGTCCCATGCAGGAGCGTCCTTCGGGCCGGGTGAGCGCCGACGACCTCGGAGCCGTCATCTCGGCGGTCCTCACCGGGTCACGGCTGCTGGTCGCCATCGCCGCCCGATCGCTGGCCGCCGTGCAGGACCGGGTGACGCTCCCCCAGTTCCGCATGCTCGTGGTGCTGGCCGCGTACGGCGAGACCAAGCTCGTCACCATGGCCGACCTGCTCGGCGTCAACAGCTCCACCGCCATGCGGATGGCCGACCGTCTGGTCGCCGCCGGGCTCGTCGTCCGCGAGGTCAACCCGCACAACCGACGGGAGAACCTGATGCGTCTCACCGGAGAGGGGCGCGGCCTGGTCGACGAGGTGACCGCGCGGCGGCGCGAGGAGATCGCCGCCATCGTGGCCCGCATGACGCCCGAGGAGTGCCAGGCCCTCGTCTCGGCCATGACCGCCTTCAACCGGGCGGGCGGCGAGCCGGCCGCGAGCCCCCACTACCCGCTCGGCTGGCCCGACCGGTAGCCGGCCTCGGCCGCGGCGGTCTTCAGGCCGAGTGCGGCCGACAGCTCGCGGGCCGTCTCGGCGACGACCGCGCCCATCTCGTGCAGTCTCTCCCGCGCGGCCGTGCGCGTCACCGCCACGCTGATCGCCGCCGTGATCAGCCCCCGGTGGTCGCGTACGGGCGCCGAGACGCCGGCGCTGCTGTCGTCCAGCTCGATGTCGGAGACCGCGTACCCGGCCGAGCGGACGTGGGCCAGGTCGGCGAGCCACTCCTCCTCCCCCGCGACCGCGCCTTCCAGCCCGGACGGCAGCACGGCGCGCAGCAGCTGCCGCACCCGCTCGTCCTCCCACTCGGCGAGCAGCGCGCGCCCGGCCGCCGCCATGATCACCGGTATGGAGACGCCCTCCCACACCCGGTGGTACACCCGCGACGACGGCATCGACAGCAGGGTCAGCACCTGGTTGCCGCGCAGCACGCACAGGTAGGCCTCCTCGTCGAAGGCGACCGTCAGCCGCCGCAGGAACGGCGCGGCCACCTGTACGAGCCGGGAATGCTGGGTCCGCGCGGCGAGCGCGAACAAGCGCCAGCCGAGCCGGTAACGCCGCGTGACCGGGTCACGCTCCACCATGCCTTCGAGTTCGAGCGCCCGTAGCGCCCGGGAGACCTGACTCTTCTCCCTGTCCAGCCGCTGGGCGATCCAGCTGACGCCGAACCCGTCCGCGTCCCTGTCGTCGCCGTGACCTGCGAGAAGTTCCAGGATCTCCATGTCCCGGCGCAGGCCGGCCGAGGGCGCCGGCGGCTTGTCACTCATCCTTGTCCGTTCATGCCGAAACCATCACTGTTTTGTTGCGATAGTTGCACCTAAGTTTGCACTCAACGCAACTGGTGCCATACGTTTACGAGCCGTTGCAAGCGTAAGCGAAGGTGGTTCCTTTAATGAGTTTCGGCGAGTACGTGATCTCCCGATGGGACACCCTCTCGCTGGCCGCCGCCGAGCACGCCCTGGTCGTGGCGATCGCCATCGCCCTGGCCGCGGTGATCGGAGTCGGCGTCGGGATCCTCGGTCACGGCTCGCCACGGGTGCGGGAGACGTCGATCGCCGCCGCCGCGGCCATCCTGACCGTCCCCTCGCTGGCCCTGATGACCCTGCTCATCCCCCTGACCGGTCTCGGCTGGGGCTCCACGCTGATCTCCCTCACCGTGTACGCGTTCCTGCCGATCATCCGCAACACCGTGACGGGGCTGCGCGGCCTGGACGCCGCCACCGTCGAGGCGGGCCGCGGCATGGGCCTGAGCCGCCTGCGCCTGCTGGCGCAGGTGCAGCTCCCGCTGGCCTGGCCGCTGATCCTGACCGGCATCCGCATCTCCACGCAGATGGTCATCGGCATCGCCGCCATCGCCGCCTTCGTCGACGGGCCCGGCCTGGGCAACCAGATCTTCGAGGGCCTGTCGCGGCTGGGCTCGGTCAACTCGCTCAACGCCACACTCGCCGGGACGCTCGGCATCGTCGTGATCGCCGTGCTGTTCGACCTGTTCTTCTTCGCCGTCCGCCACCTGACCACCCCGAGGGGGCTTCGTGTTCGACCGTGACACCGACGGCGTGCGCATCGAGCTGCGCGCGCTGACCAAGCACTACCCGGGCCAACCGGCCCCCGCGGTCGACAACATCACGATGGACATCCCGGCCGGCGAGCTGGTCGTCTTCGTCGGCCCGTCCGGCTGCGGCAAGACGACCACGATGAAGATGATCAACCGGCTGGTGGAGCCCACCTCCGGCGAGATCCGCATCGGCGGCAAGGACGTGCTCAGCCTCGACCCCGACGAGCTGCGCCGCCACATCGGATACGCCATCCAGCAGGTCGGCCTCTTCCCCCACCAGACCGTCGCGCAGAACATCGCCCTGGTCCCCAAGCTGCTCGGCTGGCCGCAGGCCAAGGTCGACGCCCGCGTCGAGGAGCTGCTCGCGCTGGTCAGCCTGGAGCCGTCCGCCTTCCGCGACCGCTACCCGCGCCAGCTGTCGGGCGGCCAGCAGCAACGCGTCGGCGTCGCCCGGGCCCTGGCCGCCGACCCACCCGTGATGCTCATGGACGAGCCGTTCGGCGCCACCGACCCGATCACCCGCGAGCACCTGCAGAACGAGTTCGTCCGGCTGCAGAAGCAGCTGCGCAAGACCATCATCTTCGTCACCCACGACTTCGAGGAGGCCATCAAGCTGGGCGACCGCATCGCCGTCCTGCGCGAGGGCTCCCACATCGCCCAGTACGACACTCCCGCCGCCATCCTGAGCGACCCGGCCGACGACTACGTCGCGGGCTTCATCGGCCAGGACGCCACGCTCAAGCGGCTGGCGCTGGTGCGGGTGTCCGACATCTCCATCGCCGACCCGCTGCCTGACCCGGCGTTGCCGCAGGTCACGGCCGAGGCGAGCCTGCGCGAGGCCCTCGACGTCATGCTGGCCCACGGCTCCGACCGGTGCGGTACGCCGTCCGGCGTGCTCACCTACGCCGCGCTGTGCGCGGCCGTGGGCAGCCGGCCGGAGGAGGCGGTGTCAGGAGGAGATGTCCGGTGACCGCTGAGACCCTGGCCACCGGGCGGGTCCGCGCCCCCGGGCGCCTGCCCTTCGGCCCGCGTCACCTGATCGTCCCCATCGCCGTCGGCGCCGTGCTGCTGGCCCTGTACGCGTGGGTCGGCACGCTCGAGCTCGACTCCATCGAGCAGCGCAGCCTCAACCGCTCCGTCATCCTGGCCAAGGCCGTCGAGCACCTGCAGATGACGGTCGCCGCGACCGCCCTCGTCGTGGTCATCGCGATCCCGCTGGGCGTGCTGGCCTCCCGATCCAGGAACCGGCTGGTCGCGCCGGTCATCCTCACCGCCGGCAACCTCGGCCAGGCCGTCCCCTGCATCGGCCTGCTCGTGCTGTGCACGTTCCTCATGGGCGTGGGCTTCCAGACCGCGCTGGTCGGCCTGGTCGCGTACGCGGTGCTGCCCGTGCTGCGCAACACCATGGTCGGCGTGCAGCAGGTCGACCCGGCGCTCATCGAGGCGGCCCGCGGCATGGGCATGACGCGCGGGCAGGTGCTGCGCCGCGTCGAGCTCAAGCTGGCCGTGCCCGCGATCCTGGCCGGGCTGCGCACCGCGCTGGTGCTGACCGTCGGCGTCGCCACGCTGGGCGCGTTCGTCGCCGCGGGCGGCTACGGCGAGCTGATCATCAACGGGCTCAAGCTGAACCGCATGCCCGTGACCATCGTCGGCGGCGTGCTCACCGCGTGCATCGCCTTCCTCGTCGACTGGCTGGGCGGCCTGGCCGAGGACCTGCTCAAGCCGCGCGGCATCTGACCCTGTTTCCCCCGATCACCAATCAAGAGGTGTCTTTGTAATGCTTTTCCCCCTCCGACGGACGTTCGCCATGCTCGCCGCCGCCGCACTGACCATGACGGGAGTGAGCGCCTGCGGATCCGGTGACACCGTCGAGGCAGCCAGCGCGGGCGACGAGTTGGCGGGCGCCAAGCTCATCGTCGGCTCCAAGGACTTCACCGAGAACATCGTGCTCGGCAACATCGCCCTGCAGGTGCTGAAGGCGCACGGAGCCGAGGTCGTCGACAAGATCAACCTCGGCGGCACCGTGACCAACCGCAAGGCCCTGGAAGCCGGCGAGATCGACCTGTACTGGGAGTACTCCGGCACCGGCTGGATCGAGCACCTGAAGAACGCCGAGCCCATCCAGGACTCCGCCGAGCAGTTCAAGGCCACCGCCGCCCAGGACCTGGAGAAGAACAAGATCCACTGGATCGGCCCGACGCCGCTGAACAACACCTACGCCCTGGCCATCCGCTCGGAGAAGGCCACGGAGCTCGGCGTCAAGACGCTCTCCGACGTCGCCGAGCTGGCCAGGACCAAGCCGGAAGAGGTCACGATCTGCATCGAGACCGAGTTCTCCACCCGCGACGACGGCCTGCCCGGCCTGACCAAGGCGTACGACATGACCATCCCGAAGGACCGCGTCTCCCTGCTCGACACCGGTGTCGTCTACACCGAGACCGACAAGGGGCAGACCTGCAACTTCGGCGAGGTGTTCACCACCGACGGCCGCATCGCCGCGCTCGGCCTCACGGTGCTGGAGGACGACAAGAAGTTCTTCCCGGTCTACAACGCGGCCGTGACCCTGCGGCAGGAGACGTACGACAAGCACCCGGCGCTGGAGCAGGTGCTCCAGCCCGTGATCGCCAAGCTGGACGACGCCACCATGCAGAAGCTCAACGCCCGCGTCGACGTCGAGGGCCAGGAGCCGGCCACGGTCTCCGCCGAGTGGCTGGACGAGCAGGGCTTCCTCGGCTCCTCCGCCGCCTGACACCGCCGCGATGGCCGCACCCCCCGCCGCGCCGACGCAGGACGTCCGCCTGCGCTCGTGGGAGCGCAGGACGGATCCGGTCCTGCTCGGCGTCGGCCTGCTCTTCCTGGTGAGCTGGGCGCTGCCGATCGTGCTGCCCCGGCTCCCCGGCGAGGCCGTCGCGTGGCTGGAGCTCCTGCAGCAGGTGGCGTGGGTGCTCTTCGCCGCGGACTACGTGATCCGGCTGTGCCTGGCCGAGCGCCGCGGGCGGTTCGTCGTGGCGCACCTGCCGTCGCTGCTGGTCGTGCTGCTGCCGCTGCTGCGCCCCCTGGCCGTGCTGCGCTCGCTGCTGCTGCTGACCGCGCTGATGCGCCGGGTCACGCTGCCGCTGCGCATGCGCGTCACCGTGTACGTCAGCGGCTGGGCCTGCTTCCTCGCCCTGGTCGGCGGCATCGCGGTGCTGGACGCCGAGCGCGACGCCCCCGGCGCCACGATCGTCACGCTGGCCGACGCCCTGTGGTGGTCACTGACCACCATGACCACGGTCGGCTACGGCGACCTGTCCCCCACCACGGGACAGGGACGGCTCATCGCCGCCGTGCTGATGCTGTCGGGCATCGCGCTGCTGGGTGTCGTCACGGCGTCGATCGCCGCCTGGTTCGTGGAGCGGTTCCAGGAGTCGTCGGCCGCCGAAGAACGCGGCCAGGCCGACCTCCGGCTCGTCCTGGAGGAGCTGCGGACGGTCCGCGCCCGCCTCGACGAGCTCCAGGCTTCCCGGGAATAGGCGGCGGCTCGCCCCGGTTTCTTTGCATCATGCAATGATGATCCGGTCTCACCGGGGAGGACAGTGCTGGAACGAAGGCGACCGATGAGTGGTCAGTGGGCGCTGCGCCGGCTGCCGTTCGTCGTCATGCCGGCGGTGGCGCTGACCGACCTGCTCGCGGGCCCGTCGCTGGGATTCCTGCCGCTGCTCACACTCGGGCCGAGCTTCGCCTCGGTCACGGGCAGCGTGCGGCGCACCGCGATCGCCGGAATGGTGGCGCTCGTGCTGGCCGTCCTCCTCGGCGCCTACAACGGGGTGCTGTCCACCTGGCAGCACGACCTCAGCCTCGCCACGATCGTCAGCGTCACCGGCGCGAGCATGCTCGCCGGCCACCTGCGGCTGCGGCGCGAACGCGAGCTGGCCGACGTCCGCCTGGTGGCCGAGACCGCCCAGCGCGTGCTGCTGCGCCCGGTGCCGCGCAAGGCCGCCGACCTGCGGGTGGCGCTGTCCTACACCTCGGCCGCGGCCGGCGCCCGCATCGGCGGCGACCTGTACGAGGTCGTCACCACCCCCTACGGTGTGCGGCTGCTCATCGGGGACGTGCAGGGCAAGGGACTGGACGCGGTCGAGACGGCCGCGTGGGTGCTCGGCGCGTTCCGCGAGGCCGCGTACGACGAGGCCGACCTCAGCAGCGTCGGTGAACGGCTGGAGTCGAGCCTGGCCCGGCAGCTGGGCGGCGAGACGTTCGTGACGGCGATCGTCGCCGAAGTGCGGAACGGGTGCATCACCCTGCTCAACCACGGCCATCCCCCGCCCTACCTGATCAGCGCCGACGGGACGGCCGCCGCGCTGGAGCCGCCCGCCGAGGGGCTGCCGCTGGGGCTCGGCGCCCTGCATCCCGAACGACCGAAACCGAGCCAGGCGGACTTCCGCGAGGGCGACCGCATTCTGTTCTTCACCGACGGCGTGATCGAGGCCCGGGACGCCGCCGGTGACTTCTATCCCCTCCCCGAACGCATCGGCCTGCTCCTGACCGGCGACCCGCAAACGGCCTTGAACGCGCTGGGCGCCGACCTCGTCCGCCACACCGGCGGTCCCCTCCACGACGACGCCGCCATGCTCCTCCTCCACCGGCACACGGGATGAGGCCCGCCATGCCCCCCGGTCCCGAAGGCAGTCCCTCGTCCTCCTCCCCCGCACGTCCACCGCGCCCGCAACTCGCACCGTCCCCCGACGCGAAAGCACCGCGCCAGGAGCCCTTCTCGTCTCCCGGCGCGGGAACGGCTCGGCCGGTGCCCGTACCGGATCCTGAGGAGGGGACGGGGCGGGGGTGGCGCGTTGTCGTGGTGGAGGTCTCGGGGGCGCTCGACCTGGACGCCTGTGATGAGCTGCGGGCGCGGCTGGGGCGGGCGTTGGCGCTGCACGATCCGCCGCTGATCGCCCTCGGGGTGGGCGGTGTGACCTCCGCCGACTCCTTCGGGCTCACCGTTCTGCTGGCCGCCGACCGGCACGCTCGGTCGTCGGGCGGCCGGATGGTGGCGTACGCGGCCGGGCTCACCCTCCGCAAAACCCTGCGCGACCGGGCGCTCGACGGGGTCCTGGACCTCCGCCCGTCTCTCGCCGAGGCGCTGCGGACGCTGCGCGAGCACCCGGGCGCGTGGGCTTGAACCTCACGCAACGACAGGTCTTAGCGTTGCTGTCGTGATCGGGAAAGACGCCGCCGAACGCCGATGGAGCATCGGCGAACTCGCTCGGATGACCGGTTCGACCGTACGCACGCTGCACCACTACGACGAGATCGGCCTGCTGCGGGCGAGCGGGCGAACCGCCTCGGGCCACCGCCGCTACACCGCGGAGGACCTGCGGCGGCTGTACCAGGTACGGACGCTGCGTGCGCTCGGGATTCCCCTGGAGCAGATCAAGGGCGTGCTCGCGGCCTCGTCGCAGGATCTGGCGGGGATGCACGGCCTGCTGGCGGCTCAGCTGAGGCGGCTGACCGCGCAGGCGGACACGATTCAGCAGCTCATCCAGCAGGTCAGCGGACTGCTGCAGCGGCTGGAGGCGGGGTCGATGCCCGATCCGGACCAGTTCATGACGACCTTGGAGATGATCTCCGTGCTGGAGAACTACCTCACCGAAGAGCAGCTCGAGCAGCTGGCCCGCCGCCGCGAGGCGCTGGGCCCGGAGGCGGTCGAGGAGACCAAGACCCGCTGGGCCGGGCTGGTCGAGCAGTTGCTCGGCCATGTGGAGCTCGACACCCCGGTCGATGATCCGCGGGTACGGGATCTCCTGCACCAGTGGGACACGATCGGCATGCCCTTCCGGCCCGAAGGCACCACCGACGAGCAGCTCGCGCGGATACGGGCGGCGGTCCAGCACCTGTGGCAGGACCACAGCGGCGACATCCTCCGCAACCTCCCCTGGCCGGCCGAGAAGATGATCGCACTGTACGCCTACCTGGACCGGGCCAGGGCCGCCCGGGACTGAAGGCGGATTCCACCTGAGGCCCGGCGCTTTACACTGTAGATTTCTTGGCTAGTGCGAGATGCTGATGACGGCCCTCCTGCCCTGCACCGCCAGGACGCGGACGTCGATGCCGTTGACGGAGCTGACGCCTGACGGGTTCGGCGTCTGCTCGCCGAAGGTCGCCATCATGCCCCCGCTGAAGGAGGTGAAGCTCACCGCGCCGTCCTCCACCGTGAACTCGACCGTCCCCAGGCCCCACTTCGGGGCCAGCTCCACCGACTGCCCGTCGGCGACCACGACCTCACAGTCGGCGTCGCGGCACGCCCGCAACCGCGCGCCGTCCCGCGCCTGCAGAGCGCCCGCACCCCGCGGCGGCTCCGCGGCGGAGGACGACTCAGGCTCGGACGGGGCCTCGCGCTCCGGCGGCGTCTCGGGAGCGGTCGGCGTCTCCGGCTCGGGCGGGGCCGAGGAGACGGAGGTGGACTCCGGCGCCGTGACCGGCTCCCCGCCACCGGACCCGCAACCGGCGAGCAACAGGCACACCGCCACCACACCCGCTCGAACGACCGGCTGATCCCCCATGGTCACTCCCCGTTCTCCGTACGCCCCGAACGACGTCTTCACACGTCAAGCAGCAGTCTGCGGCCACCGCCCCGGGACCGGTCCCGCGCTCAGCCGAGGTCGAGCGGGCCGGTGATGTGGAAGCTCTCGTCGAGAACGGCGACGAGACGGCCGGCGGCGCGCGGGCAGGTCTCGCCCGCCCACGCGTCGACCCGTGCCAGGAAGCCCCGCAGGCTCGCGTGGACGGCCGACAGGAGTCCGGGCAGGTCGGCGAGCGGGATCCGCACCTCGTGGGCCGGCTCCTGCCGGAGTCGTACGGCCTCGCCGGCGCGTTCGAGGCCGGCGCGTTCGAGGCCGGCGCGTTCGAGGCCGGCGCGTTCGAGGCCGATGTGTTCGAGTTCGGTGTCGGGGTCGTGCCCCAGCCAGGGGCTCTGCCCGTGCAGGACGTCGGCCCACTCGCGCCAGTTCTCCAGGCCGCAGCAGCAGCCGGGGAGAACGCGGTGGCCGGTGGCGGTGTCCGTGACGCGCAGGCCGCCCGGGGCGATCAGGCGTTCCGCCTCGATCAGGTGCCGGTCGAGGCTGAGGTGCAGGTCGGCGACGGGCTCGGCGGGGATGCCGGCGTACGCGACGATGACCGCCATCGCGGTGCCCACCTCGGCCGGGGACAGGCCGCCCGAGAGGGCGATGAGGCGGTCATCCGACGGCTCGGCGATCGGCCACGCGGTGAAGTCCCGCGCGTCGTGCGTCTCCAGGACGGCGTCCATGACGATCATGCGGCTGATCATGGCACGCCACCGCACCGCCCGGCATCGCCGTCATCGTCGCGATCGGCGTTCGGCGCCGGTCGTAGCGCCTGCCCGCGCATGGCCGCTACCAGCGGTTGCGGGCTTTCTCGGCCCAGCCGGTCAGGCCGTCCAGGGGGATCCAGGAGCCGTCGTCGGCGCGGGCCCTGCCGGTGAAGTGGCCGAAGCACTGGTGCGTCTCGCTGCCCACCACGCCGAGCTCGGTCCGGGACGCGTGCTCGTGAAACGGCTGGAACCCGGCCTCGACGCGCGGGCCGCGGATCCGCCAGGGCCGCAGCCAGTCCGTACGGTCGTAGTGCCACTCCAACTCGTCGCCGATCTTGTGCAGCCGGCCTTCGACGAAAAGCGCGTTCTCGGTCGAGCCGGTCCGGTCGGTCCACTTGCCGCCGAGCTGGATCGCCCGGCCCGGCCCGCTGCCGGCCGCCCAGTTCCATGTGACCGCGTACGGCCATTTGCCGCGCCCGTGGTCGAGCACGGCGAACGACCCCTCCTCGGGCACCGCGAACTCCTCCGCGCCCAGGCGCAGCCGGCCGCGGACCGGGCGGCCGACGTCCTTGACCGTGTACTGGAAGCGGTGGGGACCCCACGGCACCACGACGCCGAGCGACTCGTGCCCCTCGGGCAGCGGCACCTCCACCTCCAGCTCGACCTCCGGCGCGACGGCTGAGATCGAGGTGCCGCCGGGACTCTGGGCGATGTCGATGCGCACGCCGCCGCCGCGGACGGACGCGGTGCCCGTACCGCTCCTGTCCGGGAACACGGCGTGGCGCGCGAACGGCACCACGACGTCCTTGGCGGTCTCCCGTCCCGTGGCGCGGTCGAGCACGTAGACGCCGTGCAGCCCGGCGTAGTCGAGGGAGGAGGCGACCAGGCCCACGATGTGCGTCGGGGTCACGATCCCCCAGTACTCCCAGCGTTTGGCGCGTCCCCACCCGCGCAGGTTCGCGCGGTGCAGGGGACGCCTGGTCCAGCCGATCGCCGCCGGGTCGAGCCGCCCGTCGGGCAGGCACAGGTCGACGGGTTCGGTGATCTCGCGCTCGTGGGTCATGGCGGCGTGGGCCTTCCGGCAAGGAGACGGCAGAACATGATGAGGCGTCATGTTAAGCGCGTCAGACGTCTGCCAGGAAGGACCTTTGAGCAGGGGGTTCACTCGATCCCGGCCCCGGGCGCACAGTCGTGGCCGTAACGGACATCCCGCCGGCGAGAGCGAGCGGCGAGGAGGGCGGGCGGCCTCCCGCCGCCCGCCCGATCGCTTCGCCGCGCTGAAAGCCCGGATCGCGCCGAGCACCTCGACGCGCGTGAACGAACGAACGTCACTCCCCCGCGAACGATCCGGAGATCGATATGTCTGGCGCCATTCGCCGGCAAGAAGATTGAAAGCCCGTGCCATTCACGGGAAAGCCAACTGAAATCGGTCCATTTCATGATGTGGGCATTCCACCGAGGAAAGGACCCCCCGATGAACACCAACCGCGTCCTCGCCGGCCTCGCACTCGCCAGCGCCGCCGCCATGACGCTCGCCCCCGCCGCCCAGGCCGCCACGAGCACCGCGGCGACCACCGGCCCCGCCGCGTCGGAGGCCGCCTCCGCCAAGGTCTGGGGCCCGTACTACGCGCCCGGCCGGGCCGCCAAGACCCTCGGCACGCTCACCGCGAGGGGCGAGGACCACGCCGACCTGCCCACCGCCGACACCGTGCGGGTCAGCGGCCTGGTGTACGACCAGACGCGCAGGAGCGCCTGCGGCTGGGCCGTCTTCCGCGTCACCTACCGCGACGGCTCCGACCTGCCCAACAGGCTGCACAGCGTCCGCGACTGCTCCTACCGCGACGCCAAGCGGTACACGTTCACCTACCGCGACGTCTACCAGGTCGAGCTCAAGGTCTGCTCCGAGGCCACCTCCCGGCCGTCCCTCACCTGCCTGTACGCGGGCACCTGGAAGACGCTCTACCTGTCCAAGTGACACGGGCAAAACCACCGGAAATTCGTACCTATATATCGGCATATGTCCCTTATGTCGTTTCCAGTAGCGCAGGCGGGGGATCAACGAAGGGACACCTCGACCGAGGCCCGGCACCGCTGACACCGCGGCACCGGGCCCGTCGTCTCCGAACCCCGCGGCGGCACGTCGCCGGGGACCGGAACTCACGGGGAGGTTCTTCGATGGCCTACCACCACGCCCGACAGGTCACCGGCTGGGTCGGCTGGATCTGGTTCGGCGGCCTGATGATGATCCTGGCCGGGCTCTTCAACATCATCACGGGACTCGCGGCGATCTCCGCCGAACGCGTCTACGTGGCGACTCCCTCCCGGCTCCTGCTCTTCGGCGTCAGCACCTGGGGCTGGCTGCACCTCATCCTGGGCGTGCTCATCCTGGCCACCGGCATCGCCGTCATGATCGGCCAGACCTGGGCCAGGGTCGTGGGCGCCGTCCTGGTCATGCTGAACGCTCTGACCCAGCTCACCTGGATCGCCGTCAATCCCTGGTGGTCCCTCGCCGTCATCGCGATCGACGTGCTCGTGCTGTACGCGATCATCGTCCACGGCCGCGAGACCAGACCGGACTGACGTCGAACCGCGCCGGAGAGCCGCCCCACGGCCTGTGGGGCGGCTCCTTCATGTGCGGCACACCCGCAGGTCGGCGAAGACGGGCAGGTGGTCGGAGGCGTCGCAGGCGACGACCCAGGCCGCGGCGACCTCGACGCCCGGCGAGGTGAACACGTAGTCGATGCGCGCGTCCGGCCCGCCCGCCGGGTACGTACGGCCGTCGCCCTCCCCCGCCCTCGGCCAGGCGTCGGCCAGCACCTCCGCGAGCACGCGGATCTCGGGCGTGCCGGGCCGGGCGTTGAGGTCGCCGGTGAGCACCACCGGTCCGGCGCGGGAGGCGGCCGGCGGTCCGATCGCGCGGGCCTGTTCGAGGCGTTCGTCCGCGTCGTTGTTCTGCAGGTGCGCGTTGAAGACCTGGACGCGCACCCCGCGCACCGCCACCAGCGCGCGCAGCAGGCCGCGCTGCTCGTGTCCGGGCCGGCGGGGCAGCCAGGTGTTGTCCCCTTCGAGGACGGGATGGCGCGTCAGGATCGCGGTGCCGTACCTGCGGCGTGGCCGGCCGGGGGTGGGCGGGTCGCGGTCGAGGTTGGCGCCGTACACCAGGCGGGCCCGCAGCCGCCCCGCCAGCCAGGACGCCTGGTCGGCGAAGGCGCTGCGCTCGGACCAGTGGCGGTCCACCTCCTGCAGGCAGGCGACGTCCGCGCTCTCGACGACGCGGGCGATCCGCTCCAGGTCGAGCCGGCCGTCCGCGCCCACACCGTGGTGGACGTTGAAGGACACCACCCGCAGGACGCCCGGCGGCCGCGGGCGCCGGAACCGGGCGCCGCTCAGATCACGCATCCGCCCTCGCGGAGGTCGCCGGACTCCGCCATGCGGCGGCAGCCGGGGCATCGGGTGAAACTGTCGGCCGTGCACGGCAGCTCGAACCGCCCGGCCGGCCCCCCGGTCCCATGAGATCGCTTGGCTTCTGTCGGGACGGAAGTCGCTCAGCGGCCGCCCCACTTCACCGACGCGACCCGGTCGGGCCTCTTGGTCATGATGCCGTCGACGCCGTACGACATCAGGCGGCGGATGACCGGTTTGCGGCCTCCCGCGATGACGTAGACGCGCATGCCCTTGCCGTGCAGCTCGCGGACGTACTCCGCGCTGACGCCGCGCTGCGGCAGCGTGACGCCCTTGACGTAGCCGGCCAGGTTGGGCAGCTGCTCCATGGCCGACTTGCCGAGCACCAGGATCGGGACGTCGGGCACCATGCCGTGCAGCACCCGCATCGCCCGCCAGTCGAACGAGTGCACCGCGAGCGGCTCGCCGCGCCACTGGTCGCGGGTCTCCTGCAGCTCGGCGGCGACCTGGCGGTCGATGTCGGGGCTGCCCGGCGGGTGCTTGATCTCCAGCAGCAGCCCGGTGCCGCTGCCGCCGAGCAGGTCGATCGCCTCCCTGAGGGTGGGCACGCGCTCGCCCCGGTGGCGCGCGGAGAACCACGAACCGGCGTCGAGGCGCCGGATCTCGGCCAGCGTGAAGTCGGAGATCCGCCACGGGGAGCGCCCCGGGAAGACCTGCTCGACGTTGGTGGTCCGCGCCAGCGTCTCGTCGTGCATGAGGACGAGCCGCCGGTCCTTGGTCTGCTGTACGTCGAACTCGCACATGTCGGCCTGCTGGGCCCTGGCCAGCGCGCAGGCGGCAAGCGTGTTCTCGGGAGCGTAGGCGGAGCCGCCCCGGTGTGCGATGACCTCGACGTCCTCTGGAGCGGCCCACGCGGGACCGGCCAAGGAGGCCATGGTGGCGGTGATGACGGCGCCGAGCAGGCGGTACATGTTCCTCCCCCGGTTAGATCCATGCCGACCCGACCCCGACGCGCGCGTCTTATGTCGAGTTACGCAGAAAAGTGCCCACAAGAGCGACCAATGACCGTTTTCAACCGGCGTGTCGGGACATTTCTGAGCGGACTTTGGTCATCACGAGAGAACGGCTTGGCGACCCCGGGCGGGTTTTGGCAGCCCTTTCTGGGCTCACGTACCAGCCGGAAGCATGGAGCCGGGATTCGGTGGAGAAATCCCCACAAAACGCTTTCTCGCACGCTCGACGCAGTTCGCCTCGGGCATCGTCGTCCTGGTCGACGAACCGACGTGACCGGCACGATACGTTGCCGTCATGACGCCAGAACGGATATTGGCCGAGTATCCGGACGACACGGGCACCGTCCTGTTCCTGGCCCGCCGGCGCGACGACGTGCCGCAGCCGGTGGTCGAGCTCGTCGAGCGTCACCGGTCGCCCGATCCCGCGCGCTCTCATGATCACCGTAAGGTCGTCGTCCCGGTCGCCGCGCTCGGCGTCGCGGTGCCGTACTTCGAGCAGCGGCTCGGCCCGGTGCGCCGCACCGGCGGCCTGGCGGACCGGCTGATCGCCTGCTGGGCCGTGCTGGCCGGCCGGCGCACCCCGCGAGAGCTCGACGAGGTCACGGGCTTCTCCAGCCGCGACCCTGTCACCCTGGTGGCCGCGTACTGCGTCGACGCGGGGATCTCACATGAGCTGATGCGGGACTGGGACGGCGCGACGCTGCGGCGGATCCGCCGCCACGTTCTCCTGCGGACACCTCCCGAGCCCGGCGGCTACCACCGCCACCTCGTCCTGGAGATCGGCGACAGGGACGGGCGGGAAGGCCGGGTGGAATTCCTCGAGTCGTACCGGCTCCCCGGAAGCCCGGTCTCTCCGCACACGGTCACGGCGGACTGCGCGGCGCTGGACCCGCTGGTGGCGGTTCTCGAGACCCGTCTGGGCCTCTCCCGCGCCGGAGACCTGGAACACCGCCTGGTCGACGCCTTCACGACAGCGATCGAGCGCGGCGAATTAGGCGCCCACCTGCCGTTCCGGCTCAACCGCGACCGCGTACGCGCCTGGTTCGAGGAGGCCGGACTGACCTGCCGCCTGGACGGGCCGCGCCGCCACCACGACCTCTTGCGCACGCACGAACTGCCGGGCGGGGGCTCGCTGTTCCTGAGCCTCGACGTCCGGACCGTGGAGGGCCGGCCCCGCGTCGAGTTCGGCCAGATGTACGCTCCCGCCGATCGGCGGGACGACGGCAGGCCGGAGCGCGGCAGCGTGCTCGTCGCGCTGACGTGGCTGGACCCGCTGGTCGCGTTCCTCCGGCGGAGCCTCGGCCTGCCGGCGCGGCCCGGCACGGAGGACGACCTGTTCGACTGCTTCACCGCCCTGGCCGAACGCGGCGACCTGGGCGCCGCGCCAGGGGAAGGGCGCTCGCCCCAGGACAACGCCGGCCAGGTCGCGGCGTGGTGCGCCGCGGCCGGGGTGCCGCACGAGTTGCGGGGCGAACGTACGCGCACCCTGCTCAAGGCCTACCGGGACGGGGCCGGCTGCCTCTTCACGTTGACCGTGTCGCTGGACACCCGTGTCGCGAGCGCGCCCGCGGTGCGGCTCACCGCCGTCCGCTTCCACGAGCACTACGACTACGCGGCGCGCGTGGGAGACGGAGGGCGGGAGTACGTTTACGGCGTCGCGCTCTCGCACGTGCCCGCGGAGCCGCTCGCCGACGTCCTGGAACGACGGCTCGGAGTGCGGCCGGACGGGCAGGACACCGACGAGCGGCTGATCCGTTGCCTAAACGCCCTGGTGGAGCGCGGCGAGCTGGGCGCCGGCCTGCCTCTGAGGGCCAACCGGGACCGGGTCGCCGCGCTCTTCGCGGACCTCGGCGAGGTCACCACCGATTCATGGAACTGGTTCGGCGACTGACGTCCGCACCTTCCTGAACACCACCAGCTCGCTGCGATGGTCCGCGCCGATCGGCTCCCACGCGGCGGGCCGGATGCCGGCCGACATGAGGACGGAGCCGTGCCACCGGGAGCCGTCGCCGGTCATCTCGTACAGCGCGTCGGGGTCGAGGCCCGTCAGCCGCAGGTGGCGTGGCCCGCGCTTGGCGTTGCCGAGCGGGTTGTAGACCAGCACCACGACGCGGTCGTCCAGGACGTACTGCACCGCCGAGCGCTCCTGGCCGGGCGTGCCCGCCAGGCGGTACTGGCGGCCGTGCTGCACGACCGGGCGGATCTCCTTGTACTGGGCGATCAGCTCGGCCGCCTCGGCCAGCTCGCCGGACGTCCACTCGGGCAGGTTGCCGCCGATCCCCAGCACCCCGGCCATGGCCACGTGGAAGCGGTAGCGGAGCGGCATGGCCCGCCGGGTCGTGGGGTTGGGCGAGTCGGTGACCCACGCCGACATGGTGCCGGCCGGGTAGAGCTGCGAGAAACCGTGCTGGACGGTCTGCCGGTCGCGGGCGTCGGTGTTGTCCGACGGCCAGACCTCGTCGGTGCGGCGCATGATGCCGAAGTCGATCCGGCCGCCGCCGCCCGAGCACGACTCGATCCGCAGCCGCGGGTGGCGCTCGCGCAGCAGGTCCATCACGCGGTAGACGTTGCGCGTGTGCTCGATCCAGACCCGGTCCTGCTCCGCCTCCCGTTCGGGCCAGCCCGCCTGGGTGAACGGGCGGTTCATGTCCCATTTGAGGTAGTCGAGGTCCAGCTCGGTCACCAGCCGGTCCAGCCGGCCGAACGCCCAGTCGCGGACGTCGTCGCGGGCGAAGTTGAGGACGAGCTGGCCGCGCTTCTCGTCTCTGCGCCGGTGCGTCATGTGCAGAGCCCAGTCGGGGTGCGCGCGGTACAGGTCGCTGTCGCGGCTGACGCACTCGGGCTCGACCCACAGGCCGACGCGCATCCCCGTGTCGCGGATGCCGTCGAGCAGCCGGCGCAACCCGTCGGGGAAGCGCTCGCGGTGCGGCCACCAGTCGCCCAGCGAGGTGGTGTCGTCATCGCGGCCGCCGAACCAGCCGTCGTCGATGACGAACAGCTCGACGCCGAGACCGGCGGCGATCTTGGCGAGTTCGAGCTGGTGCGCCTCGGTGACGGCGAACGTGGTCGCCTCCCACGAGTTGTACAGCACCGGCCGCTCCTCGCGGGCGGTGGGCAGCACGTGCCGGCGGGCGTACTCGTGCCAGGACCTGCTGGCCGCGCCGAACCCGCCGGCGGAATACAGGCCGAGCGCCGCCGGTGAGACCAGCTCCTCCCCGGGGGCGAGCGTCCAGCGCAGCCCGTCGTGGCCGAAGCCGCCCGAGACGCAGACCCCGCCTTCGGGGCGGTGAGTGGTGGTCAGGCGCCAGCTTCCGCTCCAGGCCAGGGCGACGCCCCAGACCTCGCCGTGCTCCTCGGTGGCCGCGCCGTCGTCGATCATCACCCACGGGTTCGCGGTGTGGCTGGTGACGCCCTGGCGGCTGGTGAAGACCAGCTCGCCGACCGGCAGCGGCCCCCGCTGGAGCTGCAGCTCCTCCGCCCACGCGCCGAAGACGCCGCTGTAGCGGTACGACGCCGCGTCGGGGACGAACCAGTTGCCCGAGTCCAGCCGGGTGACGGTCACCTCGGCGTCCGAACGGTGCCGGACGGTGGTCCAGCGTTCGATCACGTCGGTGTCGTCGCGGACCCGGACGGACAGCACGATCTCGAACGGGTGGTACGCGTCCACCAGCAGGAGATCGAGCCGCTGCGCCCCGCCGCCCTCGTCATGGACGCTCGCCCCGGCGAACGACGGCTCCAGCGAGCGCACATGACCGAACGCGACCTGCAGGGACGGCGTGCTCCACCGGGTGCCGCCGTCGACCGGCAGCAGCTCCTCGACCTCGGCGGGCGTGGAGAAGCTGCTGACGTGCCGGCGCGCGCCGGAGGCCGCGACCTGGCGCGCGGCCTCGGCCGGCAACCTCGGTCCCCAGTACTTCTGCCGTGGTGTGGCCTCCCCGGTGAGCGGGTCGATCTCCACGGCGATGACGTAGGTGGAGGCGGGCGTGGTGATCGCCCACTGGTGATCGTCGAGAGGAGTTACAGGCATCGGCGTCCCCCGAGATGCTGGATCGATCAGGCCGCTGGAGACTAAACCCGATTAGTGCACGCGGTCAATGAACCCATCCCGATCTAGTGGGAGATCTCCGGCATGAGGTGATTGAGACCACTTCTTTACTTGACAAGAAGAATAAATCGGGCGAACCATGGGCCCCGTGTTCTCACAGAGCGCATCAGCCCCTGTGCGGCTGACCGACGCCATGCGATCGGTGTTCGTCGAGCTGCTCGTGCACGGGCCGCTGTCCAGGGCCGAGGTGGCGCGGCGGCTGGCCCTGTCGCCGTCCGCGCTGACCAAGGTCACCAAACCGTTCATCGAGGCGGGCTATCTGCTGGAGGCGGCGGGTGAGGGCCCGGCTACCGTCGGGCGGCCGTCGCAGCCCCTGCAGGTGGACGCCTCCCGCATGGCGTTCGTCGGGATCAAGCTCACCGAGGACGAGCTCTTCGCCGTACGCACCGACCTGAGGGCCACCATCCAGAAGGAGGTCGCCAGACCGCTGGCCGGTCACGAGATCGACCACGTGTGCGGCCAGATCGCCGACGTGGTGGGCGAGCTGACCGTGCCCGGCAGTCCGCTGTCGGCCGTGGGCATCAGCCTCGCCGGGACCGCCTCGCCGAGCGATCCCGTCGTGCACACCTCGCCGTTCCTCGGCTGGAGCCAGTTGCCGCTGGCCAAGCTGGTCGAGGAGGCCGTGTCCGTGCCCACGGTGCTGGACAACGACGTGCGGGCGCTGACCGCGGCACAACAGTGGTTCGGAGAGGGCGTCGGACACGCGTCGTTCGCCCTGGTCACGGTCGGCGCGGGCATCGGCTGCGGGCTGGTCGTCGGCGACCGGCTGGTCACCGGGCAGTCCGGCGGGACCGGGCTGGTCGGCCATCTGCAGATCGACGACCACGGCCCCCTGTGCGAACGGGGGCACCGCGGGTGCGCCCGCGCCTACGCCAGCTCGCCCGCCATCCGCCGCTCGATCGCCTCGGCGCTCGACCTGCCCGATCTCACCTTCGACGACTGCCTCGCCATGGCGGCCGGCGGCCACCCCGTCGCCCGCCGGGTGTTCGACGACGCGGGCGCCGCCCTCGGCCAGGTGGTGGCCACCGTCGCCAACATCACCGGCCCCGAGCTGGTGATCCTTTCCGGCGAGACAGTCCACATGTACCAGGTGTGCGCGGAGGCTTTCCAGGCCGCGCTCATCCGCCACACCCACTGGACGACCACTCCCGTACGGGTGGCCGTCAAGCCCTTCGCCTTCAACGAGTGGGCGAGGGGAGCGGCCGTCACCGCTCTCCAGCATCTGCTGCTGCACCGCTGATCAATCGCCGGCGGGCACGAGGAGGTCAGATGACCAGTGATACCGTCCGCGCCGCACCGCGTCCCACGGCCGGGACAGTGCCCGACAAAGCCCCTCCGCGCCGACGACGCCTGGGCGACCTGCCCATCGCGATCGTGTTCGTCCTCCCGGCGGCGATCGGCTTCGCGGTCTTCTACGTGTGGCCCGCCGTCCGCGGCGCGTACCTGAGCCTGACCAAGTACAACGTTCTCACCCCACCCCGCTTCATCGGGCTGGAGAACTACCGGCAACTGTTCGGTGACCATTTGTTCTGGAACGCGCTGAAGGTCACCGCCGAGTACGTGGTGCTCAACATCGGCGCGCAGACCGTGATCTCGATGGTGCTGGCCGTCCTGCTGCACCGGCTGACCAGGTCGATGGTGGTGCGCGGGATCGTGCTGCTGCCCTACCTGGTGGCGAACGTGGTCGTGGCCCTGGTGTGGTTCTGGATGCTCGACTTCCAGCTCGGCGTGGTGAACCAGGTGATCGAGTGGCTGGGCTTCGACCGGGTGGCGTTCTTCGGCGCCGACCTGGGCATCGCCACCATCGCCATGATCAACACCTGGCGGCACATGGGGTACACCGCGCTGCTCATCTTCGCCGGCCTGCTGATGATCCCGCCGAGCGTCTACGAGGCCGCCGCGATCGACGGGGCCTCGGAGTGGCGGACGTTCTGGCGGGTCACGCTGCCCCTGCTGCGGCCGGTCATGGCGCTGGTCATGGTGCTGAGCGTCATCGGGTCGTTCCAGGTCTTCGACACCGTCGCCGTCACCACGGGAGGCGGTCCCATCAACGCCACCCGGGTCATCTACTTCTACATCTACGACATGGCGTTCAACCGGTTCAACTTCGGTTACGCCGCCGCGCTGTCGTCCGTGCTGTTCGTGCTGCTGGCCGGGATCGCCTACCTGCAGCTCCGCCTGTCCCGGGCGGGCGAGTCGGATCTGAAGGGAGCGTGATGGCCTCCATCCGCTGGGGCCGGGTCGCCGGCTGGGCCGTTCTCGTGCTGGTCATGGTGGCCACGTTGTTCCCCTTCTACTGGATGTTGCGCACGTCGTTCTCCAGCACCCGCTCGCTGGCCGCGGGCGCGGGCGACCTGCTGCCCGTGGACTTCACGCTCGGCGCGTACCGCCGGGTGCTGGGCCTGTCGAGCACCGCCGAGGCGGTGGCGGAGGGCGGGTCGACCGGCACCGTCGACTTCTGGCTCTACCTGCGCAACTCCATCGTGGTCGCGACCACGGTCACGGCCGGGCAGGTGTTCTTCAGCTCGATGGCCGCCTACGCCTTCGCCCGGCTGCGCTGGCCCGGCCGCGAGGCCGTCTTCACGCTCTTCGTCACCGCCCTGATGGTGCCGCCGATCTTCACCACGCTGCCCAACTTCGTGCTGATCAAGGATCTGGGGCTGCTCAACACCTACCTCGGCATCATCCTGCCGCACCTGCTCATGACGCCGTTCGCGGTGTTCTTCCTGCGGCAGTTCTTCCTCGGGATCAACGCGAGCGTGGAGGAGGCCGCGCGTCTCGACGGCGCCGGGCACGTGCGGACGTTCTTCCGCATCATCCTGCCGATGAGCAAGGGGCCGATCAGCACGCTCGCCATCCTCGTCTACATCACCAGCTGGAACGACTACTTCTGGCCCCTGCTGGTGGGCAAGGCGGAGAACGTCCGGGTGCTCACGGTCGCGCTCGGCATCTTCCGCTCCCAGACCCCGCAGGGCTCCCCCGACTGGGCCGGGCTGATGGCCGCGACGCTCTTCGCCGCGTTGCCGATGATCGTGCTGTTCGCCCTGCTCGGCCGCCGGGTCATCGACTCCATCGGCTACACCGGCGTCAAGTGAACGCCGTCCCCCCATCCACGGAAGGTTCGAAGCAGTGAAGCGTTCTCTCATCATCGCCGGCGTGGCCACGTTGCTCCTGAGCGGCTGCGGCGCCGGTCCGGAAGGCGGCTCCGGCCCCGCCACGATCGACTACTGGCTCTGGGACGCCGCCCAGCAACCGCAGTACCAGCAGTGCGCCGACGCCTTCCACAAGGCGAACCCCCAGTACACGGTCAAGATCACCCAGTACGGATGGGACGACTACTGGAACACGCTGACGACCGCGTTCGTCTCCGGCACCGCGCCCGACGTGTTCACCAGCCACCTGTCGCGGTATCCGGACCTCGCCTCCCAGGGCCAGCTGCTGCCCATCACCGACCTGGTGACGCGCGACAAGGTCGACCTGTCGATGTACCAGGACGGCCTGGCGGACCTGTGGGTGACCAAGGACGGCCAGCGGTACGGCCTGCCGAAGGACTTCGACACCGTGGCCGTGATCTACAACACCGAGAAGCTGAAGGAAGCCGGCATCAAGCCGGAGGAGATGTCCGAGCTGACCTGGAACCCGCAGGACGGCGGCACGTACGAGAAGGTCATCGCCCGCCTGACCGTGGACCAGAACGGCAGGCGCGGCGACGAGCCCGGCTTCGACAAGAACCACGTGGCCACCTACGGCCTCGGCCTGAACACCAGCGGGGCGGGCTTCGGGCAGACCGAGTGGAGCATGTACACGATGAGCAACGGCTGGCAGTACGCCGACCAGAACCCGTGGCCCAGCCGGTTCAACTACGCCGACCCCAAGTTCAAGGAGACCATCACGTGGCTAACCTCGCTCATCGACAAGGGCTACGTGCCGAGCATGGACATCATCTCCTCCGGCGTCGGCCAGATCGACACCTACGGGGCGGGCAAGTACGCGATGGTCACCGAGGGCAGCTGGAACACGAAGACCTACTGGGCGCTCAAGGGCGTCAAGTCGGCCCTCGCCCCGACGCCGATCGGTCCCACGGGCAAGCGCGCGAGCCTGTTCAACGGGCTGGCCGACAACATCTCGGCCGGGACGGACAACCCTGACGCGGCCTGGGCGTGGGTGAAGTTCCTCGCCTCGCCGGCCTGCCAGCAGGACATCGTGGCCAAGCAGGCCGTCGTCTTCCCCGCGATCAAGAGCGCCACGGCGGAGGCCGAGAAGGCGTTCGCCGACGCCGGGATCGACGTCAAGCCGTTCACCATGCACGTGAAGGACGGCACCACGCATCTGGCGCCCATCTCCGACCACTGGGCGGACATCACGGCCATCATGACCGAGACGATGGACTCGATCCTGTCGTTCAAGAGCGACGTCAACGCCCTCGACCCGGCCAACACGAAGATCAACGCGCTGTTCGGCTAGGGCCGGTGTCCGGTACGCGCAGGGCGAGCAGGGCGATGTCGTCGTCGGACTCGCCCCGCGCGGCCAGCAACTCGTCGCAGAACTCCTCCATGGGCGCCTTGGCGAGCGTCACGGCCTGAAGGCGGAGCCGGTCCATGCCGCGGCCGATGTCCTCGCCCGGGCGTTCGACGAGCCCGTCGGTGTAGAGCAGCAGCGTGGACCACGGCGGCAGCGGGTCGCGGGCCTCGGGGCGGGGTGTGGTGACGTCCATGCCGAGCAGCACGCCGGAGCTGTCCTCCAGGTAGCGGGCCTCGCCCTCCCGGGTGACCAGCAGCGGCGGCATGTGGCCGGCGCTGGAGTGGTCGAACGCCCACGGCCCGCCGATCGGCGCCCTGATCAGGCCGTACAGGCACGTCGCCACCCGCTGGCCGTAGAGGGCGTCGTTGACCAGGTCGAGCCGGCTGAGGATCTCCCCCGGCGGCTCCTGACGGTCGTAGGCCAGCGCGCGCATCATGTTGCGCAGCTGGCTCATGATGACCGCGGCCGACAGGTCGTGGCCGGCGACGTCGCCGATGACGACGGCCAGGTCGCCCTTCGGCAGCAGGAAGGCGTCGTACCAGTCGCCGCCGACCTCCGCCGCCTCGTGCGCCGGGTTGTAGCGGGCGGCCAGCCCCAGGCGGTCCATCCGCGGCAGGTCGGGCAGGAGGGAGCGCTGCATGCGCTCGGCGATGTGCCGCACCTTGTCGTACAGGCGGGCGTGGTCGAGGGCGAGCGAGACGCCGCGCGCGATCTCCTTGATCAGGTTCTGCTCCGCGGGGGTGAAGGTCTGGGCGGGATCCTCGCGGGCCAGGGTCAGTGCCCCGAGCATCCGCCACCGCACGCGCAGCGGGACGACCATCGCGATCTTCCCGTCCAGCTGCCCGAACAGCTCCAGGCCCGACTCCCGCGCGGGCGGCAGCTCCGTGAGCAGCAGCGCGTCCGAGCCGCGCATGGCCCGCGCCACCGGCCCGGGGGTCTCGTCGGACAACCGCGGCAGCGGCTCGGTGAACCCGCCGTCCGGCACTCTCCCGGGGTCGCGGTGGGCCACGACCTGATGGTAGGGATGCCCGTCACCGCCCAGCGCGTCGATCGCGCACCAGTCGGCCAGCGTGCACGTGAGGATGCTGGACAGCCGCCGCATCCCTTCCGTGAGCGAGGGGGTGCTGTGGATGGCTATGATCGCCTGGCTCAGCACCCGGGCGTGCTGCAGGGCCTCGTCGGCGTCGTGAGCTTCACTCCTGTCGGTCTCCATGCGATCCCCCTCGCGGGTGCCATGCCCCAGGAGAATCCGTTCAGGCCCGCCGGCCGCGGGACGGCCGCACGGCAAAGCGCGGCCAAACGCACGTGGGCCCGCGGTTCAGGCGGTGCACCGGCGCACCGTCGCCGTCCCGGCCCCGCGGTTGACGGAGTTTTGAGCCGTCACCAGGGTTTCACCAGCCGACGGCCCGGGCCAGCGGCGTGCCGGCTCCCGGCGACAACCGCTCGGTCAGCGGGACGGGCATCTGCGCCATGAACCGCGGCTCGGTGCCGAGGTGCTCCTGCGCGGCGTGCACGGTGAACGGGTGCAGCACGTAAGCGTCGCCCGGCCGTCCGGTCGCGAACGCCAGGGGACGCCCCTGGCTGGCGTCGTCCACGAGCGGCCCGGCCTCCATCGGGTCGATCGCCTTCTCGTCCAGCACACCGGCCACGTCGCGGTGGGACCCGACGCGCACCCGGGTCGGCGCGTCGTCGGGGCCGACGTCGGAGAAGATGATCAGCAGCAGGAACGTGCCGGGACGGCCGCTCACTCCCCAGCTTCCGTCGGGCCGCTCGGTGTTGGCGTCGATGTGCCAGCCGCGGTCTTCGGCCGGCGGCACCCGGGGGAACCGGACCGGGATGTTCCCCGCGGCGCCGCGCGGGATCCACCGGCTCGGCCCGGCGATCGCGTCCAGCGCCGCGCGCAGCCGGGGACTCCTCATGAACTCCCCGAACGGGCCCTCGCCGGTCAGGTCGGCGGTCCACACCACCGGCTGCGTCCACCTGGAGGGGTCGTCGGGCGACAGGCCGATCCGCTGCCACAGCAGCGCCCTCGCGGCGTCGCCGACCTCGCGCGGCACCACCCCTTCGACCTTGGCGAACCCGTCCGTGACAAACTGATCGACATCGACAACGTTCATGCCTGGCACGCTACCAACGCCGTCTACCGGTTTTCCGCGTGGCGAAGCCCCGTGAGGAACTCGTCGGCCAGGCGGATCTGGTGCTCGGGCGGGAACCGTTCCGGATCGAAGAGCGCCTGCACGACCAGGCCGTGCGTGAACGACAGCACGGTCTGCGCGAGCCGTACCGGATCGGCTTCGGGGGGCAACTCGCCGAGGCGCCGCGCGTCGCAGATCGCGGCGCGCAGCGTCTCGCGGATGCGCTCGTAGCGGGCGGTCTGCGCGGCGAAGAGCGCGGGGTCGGAGAGCGCGAGGTCCCACGAGCCGACCCAGATGCGGCTCATGGCCGTGCTGTCCGGGGTCAGCGGGAGGATGTCGAGCACGCGGGCGCGCAGCGCGGGCAGGCCCGGGGCGGGCGTCGTCCGGCGCGGGCGCTCGCGCGTGCGGGTCTCCAGGATGTCGAGCGCGTGGGCGACGAGCTCCCGCTTGCCGGCGAAGTAGTGGGTGACCAGGCCGGTGGAGGCTCCCATGGCCGCGGCGACCGCCCGCAGCGTGAGCCCGCCGAAGCCGTGCTCGGCGAGGACCCGCCACACGGCCTCGGAGACGTCGTGGCGGCGGGCGTCGTGGTCGGTGCGGGCTGGGCTCATGAAGTGCTAGCTTACATACCGAACGTTTGTTATGTACTTCTTCCGGAGGCTTCCGATGTTCGCTCTTCCCCTCACCCCCGGCGCCGAGCTGCGGCCGCTGGAGCCGTGGCAGGCCGAGGAGTTCCTCGCGCATCTCGACCGGGCGCGCGAGCACATCTCGCCGTGGGTGTCGTCCTCGTTCGTCGCCTCCGACCTCGACGGAGCCCGCGCGGTGCTCCAGGGTTACGCGGACCGCCGGGCGCGCGACGCCGGCGGCATCTGGGGCATCTGGCTGGAGGGCACACTCTGCGGCGGCGTGATGCTCCGGTCGTTCGACGCCGGGCTGGGCGTCTGCGAGGTGGGCTGCTGGCTGGAGCCCGCCGCCGAGGGGCGCGGGCTCATCACGGGCGCGGTCGGCCGGATCGTCGACTGGGCGGTGCGGACGCGCGGCATCCAGCGCGTCGAGTGGCAGGCGGTCGCCGGCAACGTCCGCAGCCTCAACGTCGCACGGCGCCTCGGCATGAGCCGCGAGGGCGTGCTGCGCCAGGTCTACCCGCGCGGCGGCGGCCGCGTCGACGTGGAGGTCTGGTCGCTGCTGGCCGACGAGTGGCGCGGCTGAATCTGATTGGCTTGAGTCTCCAGTAAGGGGAGACGCGAAGGTGGGGTCATGGACGCGGACACGCTCTACTCGATCGGCGACCTGGCCCGGCGCACCGGGCTGACGGTCAAGACCATCCGGTTCTACTCCGACGAGGGGATCGTGCCGCCGGCCGACCGCAGCCCGGCCGGTTACCGCCGTTACGGCCCCGACGCCGCCGCCCGTCTCGACCTCGTGCGCACGCTGCGCGACCTGGGGCTCGACCTGGCCACGATCCGCAGGGTCGTGAACCGGGAAGTTCCCCTCGCCCAGGTCGCCGCCGCGCACGCGGAGGCGCTGCGGGCGCAGATCCGCACGTTGCGGCGGCGGCAGGCGGTGCTGACGGCGGTGGCCCGGCGCGGGTCCACCCCTGAGGAGATGGAATTGATGCACGAACTCGCCGGCCTGTCAGAGGACGAACGCCACCGCCTGATCGCCGACTTCCTCGACGCCGCCTTCACCCCTGACGGCCCGTTCGCGGCGGTCAGGGGCTCGATGACCCCGCACCTGCCGGACGATCCCGAGCCCGAGCAGGTCGAGGCGTGGATGGAGCTGGCCGAGCTGGCCCGCGACCCGGAATTCCGCGCGGTGATGCGGCGCATGACCGGCCTGCACGCGGCCGACCACGCCGGGGGCGGCCTCCCGCGCCCCGACGCCGCGGCGCTCGTGCGCGACGCGGTCCGGCCGGCGCTGGAGGCGGGCGTGGACCCGTCCGCGCCCGAGGCCGCCGCCGTCGTCGCGCAGGTCTGCTCCCGGTACGCCGGAGCGGACCTGCGCGCCCGGCTGGAGGCGGCCTGCGACGCCCGCAGGGACCGTTACATGGAGCTGCTCGCGACCGTCAACGGCTGGCCGCGGCCGGAGCCCCTGACGCCGGCGCTCACCTGGTTCGCCGAAGCGCTCCGCGATCAGGCCGTGTCGCAGTAGGGCCCCAGCGGCGTCCCGTTCGTGTGGAACGTCAGGCACAGCACGTCACCCGGCGCCGGCGGCGGGTACGGCTCGTACCAGCCCCGCACGTATCCCGGCTGGGGGAACGCGGTCAGGCTGCCCGTGACCGGGACGCCGTTGACCGTGGCCGTCACGGAGAGCGTCGCGGGCGGCGGCCTGAGGGTGAAGACGTACGAGCCGCCGTCGAGCTCCCCGCACACCGGGGTCTCGGGGCCGCAGTACGGCGCCTCGGCCCGCGCGGGAGAGGCCGCCACCAGCAGGACGAGAGGCGTCAGCAAGGCCAGCGCGATCCGGCCGGCGGTCATGGCGTGCCCCTCTCGTCGATCTACGAGCAGACGGTAACCCGGAGATCCACTCCCGTCCAGGGGTGTCAGGGTGCGTAGCGATGGCCGCCGTGGCGGGCCAGCGCCGCGCGGAGGCGAGCGGGCATCGCGGCGCGCGCCGGGTCCGCCACGGACAGCCGGGCCACGACGTGGCCGCCGTGCCCGGCGCGCAGGTCGTGGCGGGCGGGCTCGTCCTCGTCCGTGAACGTGACGACGACGCGATGGGCGCCGCCGCCGGGCTCGGCGACCAGGCGGACGCGTTCGACGCGGAACCACGGGATGACGACCGACCGGTCGCGGCGGCGGATCCACCGCTGGTCGGTGAGGGTGAGCCCGCCGGCGTCCACGGTGAGCAGGTCGTGCCCGTCGGAGCCGGAGTGGACGAAGGCGGCGCCCAGGCCGAGCACCCAGAACCACCACAAGTTCGCGGACAGGTGGCGGGTGAACTCCCACGCTCTGGCCGGGTCGCGGCTGATGCACAGCTCCACCAGGCCGGCGATCCCGAACAGGGCGGCGATCTGCAGCGCGCCCACGCCCACGTCGGTGACCCGTCCGGCGGCGCGCATGGCGGGCGTGGTGATCGGGAAGCTGTGCTTCGTGGCGCGGTCGCCGTCGTCCACGGCGACCGCCGTCCGGGACCGCTCCGTGCGGCCCTCGGGGGTCATGGTGAAGGAACGGCGGCCGGCGCCTGAGCGCGGCATCGCCTGTCCGGTGAGCGAGTCCAGCAGGTCCGGCAGCGCGGGGCGGCGTCCCGGGTTCTCGGCGAGGCAGGCGGCGACCAGGCCGGCGAGGTCGTCGCGCAGCCCCGACAGGTCAGGCTCGTCGTGGCGGACGGCCTCTTCGCCGAACGGGCTGCGGCCGGTGGCGGCGAACGCCAGCACCGCGCCCAGGGAGAACACGTCGCCCGGCGGCCCGGCGTCGTGACCGCGCACCTGCTCGGGAGGCGCGAACGTGCCCGGTACGCGGCGCACGCCGTCCAGCGCCCGGGCGATGCAGAAGTCGGTGAGCCGCGGCCCGTCGGCGGCCAGGAGCACGTTGCCGGGCTTGAGGTCGCGGTGCACCAAGCGGCGGGCGTGGATCGCGGCGAGCCCCTCGGCGAGCCCCGCCCCCAGGACGAAGATCGCGTCAGCGGGCAACGGCCCGTGCGCCCGCACGGCCTCCTCCAGGGAAGGGCCGGGGACGTACGCGGTCGCCAGCCACGGCCGGCCGGCTGAGGTGTCGGCGTCGAGCACGCGTGCGGTGAAGGGGCCGCCCACCCGGCGCGCGAGCCCGACCTCCTCGGCGAAGCGGCGGCGGAAGCCCGCGTCGCCTGCCAGCTCGGGAAGGACCACCTTGACCGCGACCGGCGGGCCGCCGCCCGAGCGCCCCAGGAACACCCGCCCCAGACCGCCGTCGCCCAGCCGCCCCCGCAGCGTGTACGGCCCCACCTGGCGGGGGTCGCCCGGCCGCAGAGGATCGATCACCCTTGCCAAGGACCCACCCGAAAACCGCTTGACGGACCTTCGCCATCATGCCAGCCCGCCAGCCAGAAGCGAAAACCGGCAGATCCCGCGCGGTCTCACTCAGGGCGCAGCCACCGTGCCAACGGCGTGGCGGCGATGCGGGCATGGCCCTCGTCGGGTACGAGCGTGCGCTCGCCCAGCTCGCCGCCGAAGTACGGCGCGTGCGGGTCCGTGATCACCGTGCGCGGGTCGCCCCACGCGGCCAGGGCCGTCCGCGCCACCTCGTCCAGCGGGAACACCTCGGGCCCCGCCACCTCCACGATGCCCCGCAGCGGCGGCCCGGTGACGATGTCGGCGAGCACGGCGACGACGTCGGCGGCGGCGACGGGCTGGACGAGCGCGGGCGGCAGGAGGATCGTGCCGCCCGCGGCGGCCGAGTCGGCGATGGCCCGGATGAACTCGAAGAACTGCGTCGCCCGCACGATCGAGTACGCGATCCCGGACTCCTCGATCAGCCTCTCCTGCGCGACCTTGGCGCGGTAGTGGCCGGAGGCCGGCAGCCGGTCGACCCCGACGATCGACAGCGCGACGTGATGCCACACGCCCGCGTTCCGCTCGGCGGCGAGGACGTTGCGGGTCGCGGTGGTGAAGAACTCCATCGCCGCCCCGGCCTCGAAGGACCGCCCTTTCGCCACGTCGGCCACGGCGTCGGCGCTCGCCAGCGCCGCGGCCAGGCCCTTGCCGGTGACCGCGTCCACCCCCGACGAGGGAGAGGCCGGGACCACGTCGTGCCCCCTCCCGCGCAGCGCGTCCACGAGTCCGGCCCCGATGAGGCCGGTGCCGCCGATCACCACGATCTTCATGGACGGAGGGCAGCCTTGAGCACGTCGACGGCCTGGGCGATGGCGGCGGAGGCCGCGCGGGTCCGCCGGACGGGGTTGAGCATCATGAAGTCGTGCAGGATGCCGTTGTAACGCACGCTCGTCGTCGGCACGCCCGCCTCGGTCAGCCGGCGCGCGTACGCCTCGCCCTCGTCGCGCAGCACGTCGTTCTCGTCCACGATCACCAGCGCGGGCGGCAGCCCGGCCAGGTCCTCCAGGCTCGCGCGCAGCGGTGAGGCGGTGATCTCGGCCCGCGCGCGATGGTCGGGGGCGTACGCGTCCCAGAACCACGCCATGGCCTTGGCCGTCAGGAACGGGCCGTCGGCGAACTCGCGGTAGCTGCCGGTGTCCTGGGCGGCGTCGGTGACCGGGTAGTACAGCGACTGCTGCACGAACGTCACGTCGCCCCGCCGCTTGGCGAGGATGGCCAGCGCGGCGGTCATGTTGCCGCCGACCGAGTCGCCGGCCACCGCCATCCGCCGCGCGTCCAGCCCTTCCTCCGTCCCGCTGCTGGTGATCCACTGCGCGGTGGCGTACGCCTGCTCGACGGCGACCGGGTAGCGGGCCTCGGGCGAGCGGTCGTACTCGACGAAGGCGACCGCGGCGTTCACCCCGGTGGCCAGCTCGCGGACGAGCCGGTCGTGGGTGCCCGCGTTGCCCAGGATCCAGCCGCCTCCGTGGACGTACAGGATGACCGGCAGCGCACCGGACGACCCGGCCGGCTTGACGATCCGCACCCGCACCTCCCCGGCCTCGGCCGGGACGGTGATCCACTTCTCGTCCACGTCGGGCATGTCGATCGGGGCGGACTGGATGTCGTCCAGCACCTCGCGGGCGCGTTCGGGCCCGAGCTCGTAGAGGAAGGGCGGTTTCGAGGTCGCGTCCGCGATCTCCTGGGCGGCCGGCTCCAGAACGTGCCTGCTCATGGCGGGCTCCTCACCATCGACGCGCTCACCAGAACCCACGTAACCCCCTGCCCCACGACCAGGGCAACAGCCGCCCAGAAGATCGTTCCCCACGCTTTGCCCGGGAACGAGGAGATCCCCGTGGGCCGGTCAGGCCGGCTGGGGGAAGCGTTCGGGGTTGGGGAGCTGGATCCAGCCCGGGTACTCCGGGGGGAGGGCACTGGCCTGGTCGAGGTCGGCGAGGTCCTGGGCGGTGAGTTCCAGGTCGACGGCGGCGAGAGAGTCCTCGAGCTGCTCCGGGCGCTTGGCGCCGACGATGGCGCTGGTCACCCCGGGCTGCGCGAGCACCCAGGCGAGCGCGACCCGCGCCACCGGCGCCTCGTGGCGGGCCGCGACCTCGCGCAGGACGTCGATGACGTCGTACGCGCGCTCCATGTCGACCGGCGGCCACGCGAGCGTGGCGCGACGGGCGCCGCTGTCGGTCGTGCCCTCGCGGCCGAACTTGCCCGTCAGCAGGCCGGCCACGAGCGGGGCCCACACCAGCAGGCCGATCCGCTGGTCGGCGACGAGCGGCACGATCTCCCGCTCGATGTCGCGCGCCGCGAGCGAGTAGTGCGACTGCAGGGAGCTGAAGCGGGCCCAGCCGCGCCGCTCGGAGACGCCCAGCGCCTTCATGGTCTGCCACGCGGTCAGGTTGGAGGCGCCGACGTAGCGGATCTTCCCCTGGCGTACGGCGTCGTCCAGGGCGGCCAGCGACTCCTCGAACGGGGTGAGGGGGTCGAGGTTGTGGATCTGGTACAGGTCGATGTGGTCGGTACGGAGCCGGCGCAGGCTGTCCTCCAGCGAGCGCATGACGTGCAGGCGGGACTGGCCGACGTCGTTCGGTCCGGGCCCTGAGCGCGCGGTCGTCTTGGTGGCCAGCACGACCTCGCGCCGCCGCGTCCCCAGCACCTGGCCGAGCAGGTCCTCCGACTCGCCGCCCGCGTACACGTCGGCGGTGTCGATGAGGTTGACGCCGTTGTCCAGCGCCATGCCCACCATGCGGTCGGTGTCCTTCGGCCCCAGGGCGCCGACGGCGTCCCAGACGGGCGATCCGCTGCCGCCGAAGTTCATCGCGCCGAGCGAGACACGAAGACCCCCGTTGTCCCCAATGCCGCATATTTCATCATTTATCCCCTTCTGTAGGGTCTCGTCCGGCACGCTACAAGTTGCACAATGGACACTCCATGCGGAAAAGTCCGATTTACCTGCGAGATCGTCCGGAGCCGCCGTGGACCCGCTCTCCGATGTCCTGACCCTGCTCAACCTGCGTGCCGCGTTCTCCTCGCGTTTCGAGGCCGGCGGGGAGTGGGCGCTGCGCTTCCCGGCGTACCAGCATGTCAAGATCGGGGTGCTGCTGTCGGGGTCCTGCCTGCTGACGCCCGACGGCGGCACGGCGCTGCGGCTGTCGGAGGGCGACTGCTACCTGCTGGTGGGCGGCCGGCCGTACGAGGTGGCCAGCGGGCCCGGCCTCGAACCGCGCGACGGCCAGGCCGTCTACCGCTCCGCCCCCAGCCGCAGGAACATCCGGTACGGCGACGAGACGGGCGAGCGCACGGTCATCGTCGGCGGCAGCATCAGCCTGGAGGACACGACGGCGACGCTGCTGCTCGACTGCCTGCCCCCCGCCGCTCACATCCCTGCGGGCAGCGACCATGCCAGGACGCTGCGGCCGGTGCTGGCGATGCTGGCCGAGGAGACGGCCACCGAGCCGCTCGGATCGGTGGTGATGATCGACCACCTGACCCAGATCCTCTTCGTCCAGGCCCTGCGCGCCCACCTGGCCGGCCCGGAGCAGATGGAGGGCTGGCTGGGCGCCCTGCACGACCCGCAGATCGGCGCCGCGCTCGCCATGATGCACCGGCGGGCCACCCATCCGTGGACGGTCGCCGCCCTCGCCGCCGAGGTGGGCATGTCGCGCTCCGGCTTCGCGCGGCGCTTCAAGGAGCTCGTGGGCGTGCCGCCGCTGACGTACCTGCTGCACTGGCGCATCCGGTCGGCGGCCCGCGCGCTGCGCAGCGACGGCCGCACGGTCGCCGCCACGGCCGCCGCATGGGGGTACGCCTCGGAGAGCGCGTTCAGCAACGCCTTCAAACGGGTCACCGGCCAGCCACCGGCCCGCTACCGCAGCGCTCCCCCGCCCACCCCCCAGCCGCCGGACGCCGCGGCCGGCGAGCGACCGTGAGAGGTCCGAAGCGGCGGCCGGGCTGTGTGTGCCGCCCGGCGCGGTGACGTCATCGCGCTCGGGCCCTCCTTGCGGACCCGGCCCGGTTCGCGCCCGGAGGACGTGATCGTCGTTTCCCGCGGCCGGCAGCGGGCAGGCGCCCAGGATGGATGACGAGGTCACGGTGACGCCGTGTGAGGACGGGCCGCTGCTGGTCAGAGGGGCGTTCGAGCTGGTGACTCAGGACGGTGAGCGCATCGAGCGGGGGCGTTCGACGGTGGCGCTGTGCCGGTGCGGGGGCTCGTCCACCAAGCCGTTCTGCGACGGCTCCCACAAGGCGCTCGGCTTCCGCGCCCCCAGCCAGGCCGACCCGCCGCCCTGACGGCGGATCCGGCGTACGGAGTTCGCGGCGCGGCGCAGGCGGCGGCCCGCGTACGGCACGCCGCCCCGCAGCGCGGCGCCCACCGCGAGCCAGCCGCACACACCCCGCTCCAGCACCCAGACCGGCGCGAACAGCGCCGTGTCCCACGGGAACACCCGCCGGCCCCCGGCCCTGCGCCGCCCCGCCTCGGCCAGCCCGACCGCCAGCACCGCGCCCACGCCCAGCGGCGCGTACGCACGCCGCAGCAGGCACGCGGCCACGGCGGGCAGCACCGACAGCGAGAACGCCAGCCGGGCCGGCTGCGCGAGGTCGTCGTAGGCCTGCCGCACCCGCTGCGACCAGAACCGCGACGCGTCCGGGGGCAGGCGGCGCACGTAGAGCCCGGGCGGACGGGCCTCGACGCCGCCGTGCGCGCGGACCGTGCGGATCAGCTCCAGGTTCTCGAACAGCACGTCGCCGTCGTAGCCGCCCATCCGCTCGAAGAAGGGACGCCGGATGCCGAACGTCCCCGGGTAGTCGGCGCCGAGTGCGCGGTTGAGCAGCGTGCGGGCGGTGTCCCAGCGGGCGTGCCAGGGCAGCGGGCTGAAGTGGTTCTGCGGCCTGACCAGGTCGGCGCGGCAGAGCAGCCGGTCGACGGCCGCGAGCGAGGCGGCGTCGTAGCGGACGTCGTCGTCGGCGATCACCACGTGCTCGGCGCGGGCCAGCCGCAGCCCCGTCGTCACCCCGGTCACCTTGCCGTTGGCGAAGCGCAGGTCGCGCGCGGGGCGCACGTGGGTGACGAGGCCGCGCCACCGCCGCGCGTGCCGGGCGAAGAGCGCGGCGTCGCTGCCGTCCACCACGATGACCCGGGCCCGGCGGGACAGCCATCGCAGGTACGCGGTCAGCTCGTCCAGGTCGGCGTCGTCGTCCCAGCGCAGCGGCAGTACGTAGTCGATCCGGGTCATGACGCGGCGGCGAGCGGTGCCTCCTCCAGCGAGGTCCGGCCCTGCCGCCAGCGGGACATGACGTGGTGGGCCCAGCGGCGTTCGACCTCCAGCGCGCAGGCGGCGCCGTAGAGGACGTCGCCGGTCAGCGACGGCTCCTGGGCGGCCAGGCGGGCGCACAGGTCGTGCGCCGCGATCTGCTCGTGCACGGCGTCGGCCTGCACGTGCTCGTCGAAGAAACGGGTGACGTCCGGTCCGTGGCCGAGGCGCCGCAGGCCGGCGCCGTAGCGGCGGTTGGGCGCGGACGAGGTCATCTCCAGAGCGGCGAGATGGCCGGCCAGGGCGCCGCGCCGGGCCCGGTGCAGCCCGAACAGCGACATGACGTTGGAGACGGCCAGCGTGACGCCGGGAACCCGATCGAGGTAGGCGCCGTAGGAGCCGTCCAGGCCGAGGCCGGTCATGGTGGCGCGGAACAGCTCGGCGTGCATGCGCTCGGCGCGGCCGCCGCCGTACTCGTCGGCCTGGATCTCGACCAGGGCCGCCTTGGGTCCGCCGTCCAGGCGCGGGATGGCCCAGGTGTGCGGGTCGGCCTCCTTGAGGTGGTAGATCGACCGGTGCACGACGAACTCGCGGAACTGTTCCAGGTCGGCCGCGCGCTGGAGGTGCTGTGAGAGGGGCGCCTCCCGCTCGGCCTCGGCGACGAGCCCGGCCAGCGCGGACCGTACGCGTTCCGGCGGCACGACCGGGGGCCGGGGCACGGCGCGGGCGAGCGCGCCCCCGAAGCAGCGTTCGAGGTCGAGGCGGACGGCCAGCAGCGCCGGCTGCCACTCCCAGCCGTCGTCCACGTCGTCGAAACCGCGGTAGTGCAGCTCGTAGCAGGCGAAGAGGGCGAGCTGGAGGTCGCCGTCGTCCAGCGCCCGCGCGGGCGGGGGCGTGACGAGCGGCGGCTCCAGGTCGCCCGGCGGGCCGGCGAGCCGGTCGAACAGGGCGGCCGTGATGGGACCGCGGGGAGCGGGCAGCCGCATCAGGCACCTCCAGTGAGACGGTAGACGGAGACGTGGGTGCGACTGTCGTCGGTGAACGGCGTGCCGGCCCAGTCGGACCAGCGGTGCTCGCGTTCCATCCCGGCCAGCCGGGCCATCAGGTCGAGCTCGGCGGGCCAGGCGTAGCGGTGGTTGGCCGGCAGCAGCCGCAGCCCCTCACCGGTCATCCGGACCTTGGTGGTGTACATCAGCTGCTCGGCCGGCGACAGGCGGGCGGCCTCGGCCAGGACCACGTCCTCCGACACCGACAGCAGACGCAGGCTGGAGCCGTCGCGGAAGCCGGCCAGGTCGGGCACCCACGCCTCGATCACGAACCTGCCGCCGGGCTCCAGGTGCGCGGCCGCGTTGCGGAAGCAGCTCACCTGGGCGTCCTGCGACGGCAGGGCGAAGATCGTGTTGGTGGTGAGAACGACCAGGCTGAACCGCCCGTCGACCCGGGTGGTGGCGAAGTCGCCGATGGTCACGGGGATGCCGTCTCCCCCGGACTTCCCCCGCAGGATCTCCACCATGTCGGGCGAGCCGTCGATCCCCGCCACGGTCAGCCCGCGGCTCACCAGCGGCAGCGCCAGCCGTCCCGTTCCGATGCCGAACTCCAGCACCGGCCCTCCGCCTGCCAGCTCGCAGAGCCGCTCCACCGCCGCCTGTGTCGGCAGGTCGCGCACCGTCGCGTCATAGATGTCGGCGATGCTCCTGCCGTAGGCGGCGACGTTGAACGACGTCACCGCGCACCCCCTTCCCAGGTTCGCCGGACACTGCCCCTGGGACGGATGTCCAAACCGGCCCGTCCGTCAGGGGCGTGCGAACCCCGTCCGGTTCCTTCAGCTGCTGGTCGGCGGGGTTATCGGTGCCGGTTCGAACCGTACGGGAGTGGCGGCCTCGACGCGGGCGTGCGCTCCGTGCGCCCGGTGGTCCGCGGGCTCCCCGTGTGTCCCGTGAGCGAGATGCCGGGCCACGCGCCGGCCGGGATGCGCGCGCGGGATCGCGACGCGGTGAACCCGGTGGGCGGGCCGTCGGTGTTGTCCGTGGGCGGCCGCCGGTCTGGAGTCCGGGGGGCCTTCCCCGGACTGCTCCTGAGGACCGGACGAGCGTGGCGGCGGGGGCAGCAGCGTCTCCTCCAGCAGCTGCATCAACATCAGGCCGATCAACGCCAAGAGCGGGATGGCCAAGGCCACGGCGAGGATGGGTGTTCACCTCCTGAGTTCGGCGCGCCGCGGATGCGAGCCGGCGGGGGTCGGCCCGGGGCTCCATCGCGAGCGCACGCGACGGGTCGGCATCGTGTTCAGGTACGCCGTCCGCTGCCCCATTCGTGCCCATTCGAACGAAATCTCATTGATTGTCCGATTGGGCAGAGTCATGATCTTCCACCTTCGTCGCGGCGGGAGCGGCCGCCGCCGGTTCGGGGATTCGCGGTCGGTGAGCCCTCCATCGTGGGAGCTACCTGCGCCCCTACCGCTGACAACCGCCCCTAAACCGGCCAGATCAGCCCATCAGCGGCAGGCTGTGCCGCAGGCCGGTGATGTTCAGCAGCCGGGTCATCCGCGGGCCCGGCCCCCGGAACCAGAGCGTGACGCCCTGGGTGCGCGCGCGGCGATGGGCGGCGACGAGCAGCCCGAGCCCGCAGGCGTCGCAGAAGGTCACCCGTGAAAGGTCGACGACGACCACGCGGTCGCCGGCGCACAGCGCTGCCGTCAGCCGCCGGCGTACGGCGTCGGCGGTGCAGAGGTCGATCTCACCCGACAGGGCGACGACCGTCGGGGACGATCCGGGCGGCATGGGACGCCTGGCTGTCATGGGGTTCCCCCTGATGGGTACGGGCAGCGAGCGTCGGAGACGGGCTCGATGGCAGGGAGCGGGCCGTCCCGCCTGACCTGCTCGGCCCCCGTCCGGCTCCGGTGGGGCGGCTCCGGTTCGCCGGGCGATGTCGAACGGCGACGTCCGGAGATTCCCTCAGCAATAGGAGGCTACCGGCGCCGACGACAATTGCCCGATAAATCGCCATACACCGCACCGAATCCATTCGGTTGTTTGACCTGGTCGCGCCAGGATGCCGCAGCTGCCGGGCCATCCGAGAGCCCTTGACGTGCGACCGGCCGTGACACGTCCCCGGACGAGCCACCCGAGAGCCTCGCCGGCCGCCATCCCGGCGCGCGCCGCCGATGCGGCGCCGCCGCGGCGCGGCGCGCACGACCTCCGGGACCGTACACATGACATTTTTTTGGGCAAAACCCGGACAACGGGAATAAAATCCCGGGAGGCTTATGCCGGGGCGCCCGCCCACGACCGACTGCGACATGCAGGTGCGGGCGAGATTTGCTTCGCGCCCCGCGCTTGTGGTAACGTCGGGGACGTTGCAGATGTGGTACCCAGCAAAAGACTTTGGCGCACCTGAGCAACTCGGGTGCGCTTTTTCTTTTTCCGGTCATCTCCGGGTGGGCTCATGCGGCGACAAGGGGTTTCGCAAGGTGCGTCACCCGTCTCAGCACCTATCTGAGGAGATCAAGATGGCTACCGGAACCGTGAAGTGGTTCAACTCCGAAAAGGGCTTCGGCTTCATCGCGCAGGACAACGGCGGCGCTGACGTCTTCGCGCACTACTCCAACATCGTCTCCAACGGCGGTTACCGTGAGCTCTTCGAGGGCCAGAAGGTGGCCTTCGACGTGGTCCAGGGCCAGAAGGGCCCGCAGGCGGAGAACATCGTCCCCGCCTGACACGGCACACGCCACGCGCCGGGGCCCGCACCTTTCACCAGGTGCGGGCCCCGGCCGCGTTTCCCGCCCTTTCCCGGAATTCCCGTTGACCGGCAAAAGTCCGGCATCCGCTACTAAAGCGTTTATATAGCGATATACGTCGAGATTTCGCCTTTCCTCGCGGCCCCCGCCGCCCTCACGGCTCTCCGCCGAACGGCGACCCCCGCCCGGTCGCGTCCCGGCGGGCGTGGTTGAATCGGCACGCCCGACCCCGGAGGAGGAAAGCATGCCGGTCGACCGCGAGCGCAGCGTGGTGTTCGGAAGCGTGGCCACGGAGTACGACTCCGCCCGCCCCGGCTATCCCGACCGGCTCGTCACCGACGTGCTCGCCTACGCGCCCCCCGGCCCCGCGCTGGAGGTGGGCGCCGGCACCGGCAAGGCCACGGTGAGCTTCGCCGCCCACGGCGCCGACCTCACCTGCGTCGAGCCCGACCCCCGCATGGCCGCCGTGCTGACTGCCAAGTGCCCGGACGCCCGGGTCGAGATCGGGATCTTCGAGCATTACGTGCCCGACCGGCGCTTCGCCCTGCTCTACTCCGCCCAGGCCTGGCACTGGGTCGACCCCGACCGCCGCTGGGACCTCGCCCACGCGGTCCTGGCCCCGTCGGGCGCGGTCGCGGTCTTCTGGAACCAGTACGTCGTCACCGACCCCGCCCTGCGGGCCGAGCTCGCCGCCGTCGACCGGCGCTACGAGGTGACGACGTCCAGCCTGCACCGCAGCACCGAGGTCCGCGCCCATCAGGCCGAGCACGAGCTGGCCGGCGACCCGCGCTGGACCGACCTGGAGGAGCGCCACTACGAGCATCCCGGCCGCTACGACGCCGGCCGTTACCTCGACCTGGTCCGGTCGATCTCGGCGTACCGGATGCTCGACGCCGGCGTCCGTGAGGCGCTGCTGGGCGAGATCGCCGCGCTCATCGGCGACGGCGTGGACATGACGTTCACCACCGACCTGACGCTGGGCCGCCGGGCGGGCTGAACACCGGTTCAGTAGCTGGGCGGGGTGATCGTGACGAGGAAGCCGGCCGGCTCCTCGCCCGGGTTGCGGTAGAGGTGCGGCAGCGAGGAGTCGAAGTAGCAGCTGTCGCCCGCCTCCAGCAGGTGATCCGTGCCCGACACCGCCACCACGAGCCGGCCCCGCAGCACGAGCACGCACTCCTCCGACGGGTGCGACCAGGGCTCGGCGGCCGAGGACCCGCCCGGCAGCAGGCAGCCCTCCAGCACCTCCAGCCGCCCGTGGCCGGGTGACACGCGGGTGTAGGAGATGCCGCCGGCCGGCGACCTGACGCGCATCCGCCCCTCCCGCCTGACCACGGCGACCGCGGCGGCGGCCGGCTCCTGGAAGAGGCTGAACAGCGGCAGGTCCAGCACCTTCGCGATCTTCCTGAGCGTCTCCAGGCTCGGGTCGGCGAGGTCGCGCTCGACCTGGCTGATCAGCCCGCTCGACACACCGGCCGCGGCGGCGAGCTGGGCGAGGGTCAGCCCGCGCTCGGTACGCAGCTCACGGATCCTGGCGCCAATCACCCGCCGATCCTAGTTCACCCTCCGATGGGCAGCTTCGTGAGGATCAATGCCATTAAAGACATATTGACCTGGTTAAACGACCGCGGATAGGGTGCCCGAAATGTCAGAGATGCTGAACGCCACTCAGTTCCGGGCCGAGTTCCCCTCCCTGGCCGACGCCGTCCACCTCGCGAGCTGCAGCCAGGGCGCGCTGTCGTCGCGGCTGGCGTACGCGCTGCAGGAGATCGGGCATTCGCTGCGGGAGCAGGGCGCGCCGTGGGGGCGGTGGATGGCCGAGGTGGGCCGGGCCAAGGAGCGGTTCGCCCGGCTCATCGGCGCGCGGCCGGACGAGGTGGCCGTGCTGTCGTGCGCGTCGGAGGCCGCCTACCAGGCCGCCTCGTCGCTCGACTGGTCGCGCCGTCCGGGCGTCGTCACCACCGACCTGGAGTTCCCGTCGATCGCGCACGTGTGGCTGGCCCAGGGCAGGCGTGGCGCGAAGGTCACGGTGGCGGCCGACACCGGCGAGAACGTCGCGGCGGAGGCGTACGATGCCGTCATCGACGAGAGCGTCAACCTGGTGTCCGTGCCGCTGCACACCTACCGCAACGGCGCCCGCCTCCCGGTCGAGGACGTCGCGCGCATCGCGCACGCGCGGGGCGCGCGGGTGTTCGTGGACGCCTACCAGGGCGCCGGCGTCGTCCCGATCGACGTCGACCGGCTGGGCTGCGACTACCTGGTGGCCGGGTCGCTGAAATACCTGCTCGGCCTGCCCGGCATCGCGTTCCTGTACGTGCGCGGCGGCCTGGAGCGGCAGCGCGACCCCGAGCTGACCGGCTGGTTCGGCCGCACGGACCCGTTCGCGTTCGATCCCCGGCTGCTCGACTTCCCCGCCGACGCGAGGCGCTTCGAGACCGGCACGCCGCCCGTCCCGTCGGCGTACGCGGCCAACGCGGGGCTGGACCTGATCGAGCGGGTGGACCTGCACGACGTGCGGGCGCACGTGTCGGCGCTGGTCGACGAGCTGGCCGAGCGGCTGACGGCCGACGGCGAGCGGGTGGCGAGCCCGGCGGGGGCGCGCGGCCCGCAGGTGGCGATCTTCGACGCCGACCCGGACCGGCTGGCGGCGCGGCTGGCCGAGCGCCGTATCTGGACGGCGCCGCGGGGCGACCTGCTGCGGCTGTCCTTCCACTACTACAACGACCGCTCCGACGTGGACGCGGTCGTCGACGCCATCCGCGCCTGCCGTAAGGCGTGATCATCCCCCCCGAGAGGTCACCAGTGGACATCGACACCACCTCCGGCCTGCATCGCAGGCTGACCAGCCGGCAGCTCACCATGATCGGGCTGGGCGGCGCGATCGGCACCGGGCTCTTCCTCGGCTCCAGCCTGGCGATCTCGCAGGCGGGCCCGGCGACCATCCTCGCCTACGTCATCTGCGCGGGCGTCGCCCTGGTGATCGGCTGGTCGCTGGCCGAGATGGTGGTCGTCCACCCGGAGGCGGGGGCGTTCGGGGCGATCGCCCACCGGTACCTGGGGCCGTGGGCCGGGTTCGTGGTGCGCTGGACGTACTGGACGATCCAGGTCATCGCGATCGGCGGCGAGGTGATCGCGGCGGGGATCTACGTGCAGTTCTGGTGGCCCGCGCTGCCGCTGTGGCTGCCCGTCGTGGTCTTCTCCGCGGTCGTGCTGGCGGTGAACGCGGTCGCGGTCAAGCTGTTCGGCGAGGTCGAGTACTGGTTCGCGATGATCAAGGTGGTGGCGATCGTCGTGTTCATCCTGCTCGGCGTGCTGCTCATCACCGTCGGCCTGCCCGGCGCCGAGTCCACCGGCACCGCCAACCTCACCGCGCACGACGGCTTCCTGCCGAACGGCGTGAACGGGCTGTTCCTGGCCATGGTGTTCGTGCTGTTCAGCTACATCGGCACCGAGGCCGTCTCGGTGACCGCCGCCGAGTCGGAGAACCCGGTGCGCGACATCCCGCGGGCGGCCCGCCGCATGGTCACCCGGCTTGCGCTGTTCTACGTGCTGGCCATCTCGGTCGTGCTCACCGTGGTGCCGTGGACGACCACCGCGCAGGGCGGCGAGGTGACCGAGAGTCCGTTCGTGAGCGTGTTCTCGGCGGCCGGCATCCCGGCGGCGGCGACCGTGATGAACTTCGTCGTGCTGACCGCCGCCCTGTCCAGCGCCAACACGAACCTCTACCTGACCACCAGGATGCTGCACTCGCTGGCCGCCAACCGGTACGCCCCCGCCTGGACCGGCCGGCTCAGCGCCTCAGGCGTGCCGCGTAACGCGCTCGCGCTGTCGGCGCTCGGGCTGGCGCTGGCCGCGGGCGTCTCGGCGGCCAGCGAGAGCGGGGCGTACCTGGCGCTGTTCGGGGTGTCGGTGTTCGGGGCGCTGGTGGTGTGGTTCCTGATCCTGCTCACCCACCATGCCTTCCGGCGTACCCGCGCGGCGCAGGGACTGCCGGCGTCGCCGGTGCGGCTGTGGGGCGCGCCGGTGACGTCGTCCGTGGTGATGGTCTTCCTGGCGGCCGTGCTGGTCTCGACGCTGTTCATCGATTCGCTGCGGCCGGCGTGGTGGGCGGGCGTGCCGTTCTTCGTGATCGTCAGCGTGGCTTACGTCGTCGCGTCGCGCCGCGCGGCCGCCAGAGCCTGATCGCGCGCCCGGGCGGCGGGATCACGAGCGGGGCCGGCGCCGTCCCCGCAGCAGGTAGGCGATGGGCCCGACCGGCTGGACGAAGATTCCCGCCCACCACAGCGCCTTCCGCCCGCGCACGTCGTCCTGGGGGCGGAAGGCGAGATCCACCGCGACGGCGGAGGTCAGTGCGATCTCCGCGCATCCCAGCGCCACCAGCGCGCCCCGTCGCCTCCTCGACATCTCGCTCCAGCGCATCGGGAGGCTCCTTCCCTCGCTCCTCCGCCACCAGAGTGCCGGACGGTGACGGCTAGAGCCTGATCGCGCCGGGACGGCGGTCCTCGACGACGAACGACGCGAACGTCGTCGCGGCGGCGTCGGGCCGGCTGACGGTCGGCACCATGCGCAGGTCGGTGCGCCACCGGTGCCGGTCCACCTGGCAGGTGACGTAGCCGCGCCGGTCGCCGTCGAAGAACTTGATGTGCGGGTTCCACTTGATCATCGGCCCGTAGTAGGGGCCGTAGACCTCGTCGTCGCCGTTCGTGGTGATCGACGTGCCGACGAACTCCGTCGCCACGACCGGCGAGTCGGGCCGGTCGAAATCCTGGTGGATGTCGTTGACGAAGGTCGAGTGCCAGTCGCCGGCGACCAGGATCGGGTTGCGCACCTTGGCCGAGACGAACGTGTCGGTGATGGCGCGGCGCGAGGCCGGGTAGCCGTCCCAGGCGTCGTGCCAGATGATGTCGCCGGTGGGGCCGTCGTGGTGGAGACGGGCCATCATCACGCTGGTCGCGATCACGTTCCAGCGGGCCTTCGACGCACGCAGCCCGTCCAGCAGCCAGCGTTCCTGGGCGGCGCCGAGCATGGTGCCCTTCGTCGGGTCGTCGCCCGCCGCACACGCGGGGGCCTCGCCCCAGCCGCACGGCGGCGCGCTGCGGTACTGGCGGGTGTCCAGCAGGTCGATCTGCGCCAGGCGGCCCCAGTTCGTCCGGCCGTGGAGCAGCAGCGAGCCGTCGGGGCGGGGCAGTGAGCGGCGGCTGACGGGCTGGTGCTCGTACCACGCCTTGTACGCGGCGGCGCGGTTGGCGTCGATCGGGCCGTACGCGCCGGCGTAGTCGTTGGCCACCTCGTGGTCGTCCCAGGTGACCAGCCAGGGGAAGCGGGCGTGGGTGCGCCGCAGGTCGGGGTCGGACTTGTACAGGGCGTACTGCATGCGCCAGCGGTCGAGGTCGCGCGGGCCGTCGCGGAGCACCTCGGGCGTGGGGGTCTCGCGCAGGCCGCCGTCGGCCGGCACGCCGTACTCGTAGACGTAGTCGCCGAGGTGGACGACCAGGTCGAGGTCCTCTTCGGCCATGCTCCGGTACGCCGCGTAGTAGCCGTGCGTCCAGTCCTGGCAGGAGGCGAAGGCGAAGCTCAGCGAGCCCGGGCCGCCGTGCTCGGGGGGCGCGGTACGGGTGCGGCCGACCTCGGACACGTCGCCGCGGTAGCGGAAGCGGTAGTAGTAGTGCCGCTCCGGCTCCAGCCCGTCCACCTCGACGTGCACCGAGTGGGCGAGCTCCGGCAGCGCCGAGACGGTGCCGCGCCGGACGACCTTGTTCATGTTCTCGTCCAGGGCGAGCTGCCAGTCGACCGGCACCGCGCTGGTCGGCATGCCGCCGTCGGGGCTGAACGGGTCCGGCGCGAGCCGGGTCCACAGCACGACGCCGTCGGGCGTGGGGTCGCCCGACGCGATGCCGAGGGTGAACGGGTACGCGCCCCCGCGCAGGGCGGGGGCGGCGAGCGCGGTGCCTTCGAGCGGGACCTGGCTGAAGGCGGCCAGCCCGGCGACGGCGCCGACGCCGGCGAGGAAGCCGCGGCGGCGTAAGGGATTGTTCGGGGAGATCACCGGGTCATCGCAGCGACCCCGCCCGACCGCCAGGTGTCCCCTGGCGGACCTGAACGTGACTTTTCCCGCAAAGATTGCCTTCCGTGCAGGGAGGCCTCAGGCATGGCAGTGACCTCCCGGCGTGCTCGTCGGGGCCAGGTCGATGGCGGGATCGAGGTCGAAGAACCCGGCGTGCTTGAGCGTGGAGCCGATGGCGGGCGGCTCGGCGACGTCTCCCTCTGGGATGTGGCTCGAACGGCCGACGCGCGAAGGAGCCGCAGCGGGCGACGATGCGCCGGCGGCCGGATCTCCCTCGGTGAGCCACTCAGCGTGACCGTCACCATGCCGGCCCCTGGCGGCGGCTCGATGGCGCCTGAATGCCTGTGGTCCTGAGCGGCGGCGGCATGCCGGACCTGGCATCAGCCGTCGTCCGTCGGCGTGGGAGGGCACTGGTCAGACCTGCTCGAAGTGGAACGCCTTGATGAAGCAGTCGCGGGGCTGGGCGACGGCGAAGAGGATGCACTCCACGAGCGAGTGCGCGGTGAGGGCGTCCTTGGCCGTGCGCGGGGTCGTCTCCCATTCCTCGGAGAGCGGATCGGCGTTGTCGAAGTCGGGCGGGTAGAGCGAGATCACCCGGACCCCTTGAGGACGCAGCCGCTTGGAGAGGATCTCGGCGAACCCCGCCTGAGCGCTCTTGGCCGCGTAGAAGGCGTCGTGCGCGTCCGACCGGTGGTGGCCCGGTGTTCCGCAGGCGGAGACCATCGTCACGACATCTGGCATCTCCGAGTTGCGCAGCAGAGGGAGGAAGTTCTTCGTGGTCAGGACCGTGCCAGTGGCGCCGGAGGCGATGGTGTCGACAACGTCGGCGTCGCTTGCTGACAGCAGGTCCGGCCCGGCGAGGTAGCGAGAGCCGTTGTTGACGAGTACGTCGACGCGGTCCGTGTGTTCCGCGACGCTGGCAGCGAAGTCGCGGATCGAGGAGGGGTCCGTCAGGTCACAGGCGAAGGCGTGCACCCGCTGATGGCCGCGGTCGCGAATCTCGTCGCGGACTCGTTGAGCGGCGGCGAGTTCGCGTGCCGAGAGGAAGACCTCGGCGCCGAGGTCCGCGAGGCGGATTGCCAGGGTTCGCCCGAAGTCGCGGCCGGCGGCCGTGATGACGACGCGGTGATCGTCCCATCTCATGGTGTCGCTCCTGGTTCGTGGATCGGTTGGTGCGGTGCATTACGGCGGCTGACATCGGCTGCGTAGGCGGCCCAGCCCCGGCCGATGCTTTCAGCCACTGAACGGCGGCCTTGATTCGGACGTACGACTGGGCCCCTGCCCAGCGTCGGCAACTCGGCATCGGTGAGCTCGGGCGGAGGTCCTTGGCGGGGTGCGTCTCCTAGCCAGTCGTCGACCGTCACGTACCGTGCGGTCTAGCGGCCCAGCCAGGCGTCCAGGCGGGACAGCAGCTGCGCCGTGGGAACCGTGCCGCCTGTGGAACCTGTGTACACGGCCTGGCAGGGGGCGCGCCAGATCCGTACCTCGGCGATGGCGCCGGTGTGGTCGCCTACCCACACCACGTCGAGTGCTGTCGGCCGCGTGGATCTCGCCAGCCCGCAGTCAGTGAGGTTGGTGACGTTTTCCGTTCCTCCGCTGTCGGTCACGGTGTTCACGGCCGTCGAAGTGTTGATCAGCGAACGCACGGATACGAGGTCGTCCGGGACGCGGAGCTGGGCTCGCAGCCGGAGCAGGTCGCCGTCGAGCCGGTACCGGCAGGCGGTGGCCGCCGACAGCGGGCTAGGCAGGAAAGTGCGCCAACCGGGGCCCCGGTTGGCCGCGACGTCATCTCGCGGCCAACCCCGTGCGTGGGTCAGGTCGATGTCCGCCGCGGGCAACTCGGCCGCGCATCCGGCGAGCGCCGAGGGCTTCGGCCGAGCCTCCAGTTGGGCCCGGTAACGGCGGAGAAAGGCGTCGCTCGGATTGCCGAACCTCGTCCGGTCCGCGTACCGGGCGGTGCCGCAGTTGCGGTCCACCAGCACGACGGCGGATGTGCGCCCGTCCCCGTAGTGCACGACGAAGGACAGGCTCGTGCCGTAACCGACGGCGGTGCATACCTCGCCGAGGTGAAGGTCGTCTCCCAGAACGCGTCCTTTGGCCGCCTCCCGCTCACGCAGCTCGGCCTCCAGTACGTCGCGCGTGGGTAACGCGTTGAGCTCGGCAACCATCGCGTCGACCTGCGTGGTGAGCTTTCTGACCGGTGCCGACGCTCCCGCGGGCCGCTGCGCCGTCGCCAGTGGCAGCTCACACATCGTCACGGAGACGGCCCCGTCTGGGGGCACCAGCGCCCCCGGCCGATCGCCGCCCTCCCACCCTCCGTCGGGCGAGGTCGGGCACCCGTCGGCTCCGAGCCGCGGGCCGAGGTTGTGCAGCGGGAAGGCGGCTGGAGCCGCGAACAGCAGCGCGAACACTCCCGCGATGACTCCGCCGATGCGCAGCACCATGGAAGAAGAATGTACGGGGTGACAGCCGTTGTGTGGGTGCGACCGGAAAACGGCGGGATCCTCCACGAGGAATCTTGTCAGGCGAACCGCTGACGGTGTATCCGGTCGTAGTCGGCGTGCCGGACCAGGCGGCGTGCGCCTCGGCCTGGCCATCACGCTCAGCGATCATCCGCTTGACGAAAGCTGCAGCCACTCACACCGTTCAGGCCTGCCGAGCGGGCTATCGGCTCGACATCCGCTGTGCGGGTTCGTGAATCGCCTTGGACGGCAGGTGTCGTTCGAGTTAGAGGGTGCCGCCGAGCGCGGCGATGTTGGCCGCCCCGAGGATGAGGAAGGGCGCCGCATGACTGACACCGAACAGAGGGGCGAAGAAGACCGGGGCGATGATCTCGGCTGCGACAAAGGAGTATTGGAACACTGCGAGGTAGCGTCCGCGTGCCTGGAGCGGGGAGGTCGCGGCTGCGAGGGCCATGGAGGCCGGAGCGTGCATGACCTCGGCGATGGTGCACAGGAGCATCGCGGCGATGAGCGCCGTCATCGCCCATGTACCCCGACCTTGGGTGATGGCAGCCAGTGCCAGGCCCCAGCAGGCCCGCAGTCCTGCAGCAGCGCACAGGACACGGGTACGTCGGTAGCGGGCGAGCCGGCGTGTGATGGTGCTGCCCAGGAGTGCGATGAGGACCGCGTTGCCGACCAGGACCGCCGATGTCAGCCACGCGGGGCCGTCCAGGGCGGCCTTGATGAACGTCGGTAACGCGAGCCCGAGCATGAGGGTCGACAGGGCGTAGACGATGTTGAGCACGGTAAGTCCTATGAAGGCCCGGTCTGCGAGCAGAGTCCCGTATCCGACGGAGGTGTGCGCGCGTTGTTCTGAACGGCGAGGCAGGTGCAGGAAGACGGCGAGTGCGAGCGCTGCGAGCGCGAGGCAGGCGCAGGAGGCGCACGCGATCGCGTGGTAGGTGATCTGCCGGCGTCGGCGATGAGGAGGCCGGCGCTGAGCCCTCCCACGCCGATTCCCACGGTCCGAGCGACGTTCGCCCGTGCGTACCAGAGGTCCTTGCGGGTGGAGGCGGAGTGGTCGGCATGGTCAGCGACGACCTGGGTGCCGGGGGCGCCCGCCGACCGTGCCCCTGTCACGCGCGCCGCGGAGGCGGCCACCGCCCTGGCCGCCTTCCTGACGGCACTTCACCACCCTGCCGCCGAACAGGCGCCCACGGCCAGGACCGCGGAGGGCCGCTGGCCGGCTGCTCCGAGGGTTTCGCCAGAGGACTCGCCTCGGCCACCGAGTTAGGGCTCATCCCCTCGCCGTCCGCGGAGTCTGGGAAGACGCCGCCGCGCCCGGCTGGGCAGGTCCGGCGCTCTGGCTCCACGGCGACCTGCGTCCGGCCGACGTCCACACCGCGGACGGCGCCATCTGCGGCGTGATCGACTTCGGCGACCTCTTCGCGGGCGACCGCGACCTCGCCGCCGCCTGGATCCTGCTGCCGGACGACACGACCGACCGCTTCCATGCGGCCTACCAGCCGGCCCCGGGCGGCGGGCGATCCTGCGCCGCGCCCGCGGATGGGCGGTGCTCCGCGCCCTCGGCGGCATCCTCATCGGCGAAGCCGGCGTCCGCGGCCGCCCAGGCGGCAAGGCCACATGGGGCCCACCTGCCCAGGCCGCACCGCGACGCCTCATCGCGACGACCCAGCACTGACCAACCGCTCCGCGCACCGGGCGGGATTGCTGGACCGGACCCGTCGAACGGTCGGCAGCGGCGCCGGATCACGGCGAGGCTCCGTGGTCGTTGTACGCTCACTGCCGCTCAGCTGTCACCATCGCGTCCGTGTCCGAGGCTGTCAGGGCGCTTCTTTCCAGGCGGGCAGTTCCTCGATGTCGCGGGTGCCGCGCAGGGCACGGCAGAGGGGCAGCGGGGAGAGCAGGATGATCACGGCGGCCGCCCACAGCGTGGCGCGCGGCCCCGCCGTCTCCCCCACAACGCCGCCAAGGAGGGCGCCGATGGGGAAGACGCCCATCATGAAGAAGCGCATGGTGGCGTTGACCCGGTTCAGCAGGTGTCCGGGGCACAGGCGCTGGCGCAGGGTGACGTTCGTGACCGAGTAGACGATCTGGCCGAGCTCGCCGGTCGCGGTGCCGATCACGAGCAGGACGACCCCCCACCCGGGTTCCGCCAGCGGTCCGAGCAGCGCGACGGGGCCGGTCACGGCCAGCGAGAGCCAGATGATCCGGGCGGAGCCGAAGCGCCGGGCGAGGCGGGGCGTGAGGGCCGCGCCGATCATGACGGCGGTCGAGCCGAAAGCGAGGACGACCCCGATCGCCACGGGCGGCAGGCCGAGGGTGCGCACCATGAAGACGAAGCCGGCCGCCGAGGCGACGGCGAAGGCGAAGTTGCAGGCGGCGCTGGTCAGCAGGGTCGCGCGCAGCAGCCGGGTCCGTACGACGAAGGCCAGGCCGCGGCGGATCTCCGTACCGAGCCGCTCCCCTCGCGGCCGGGGCGGGGCGGCCGGTTCGCGGGTCCTGATGGCCAGCAGCGACGCGGCCGACACGGCGAACGCGGCGACCTGGATCAGCACCACGTTCGCGGCCCCGACCAGGGTGGACGCCCAGCCGCCGATCCCCGGACCGGCCAGCTGGCCGCCGGCGCGGATGGTCTCCATGGCCGCGTTGCCGGCGAGCAGGCCGCCCTTGCCGACGACGGAGGGCAGGTAGCTCTGGTAGCCGACGTCGAAGAAGACCCGGGCGGCGCCGGTCAGCAGCGAGACGAGCACGAGGTGGGTGATGGACAGCGTGCCGAGAAGGGCCGCCACGGGGATCGTGGCCAGGAGCGCGGCGCGTACGAGGTCGGCGGCGACGAGGACCGGGCGGCGGCGGCACCGGTCGAGCCAGGCGCCGGCGGGCAGGCCGATCAGCGCGAACGCGATCGTCCCTGAGGCGGTGACGAGACCGAGCTGCAGTGGGGACGCCTGCAGGGTGACGACGGCGAGCAGCGGGATGGCGACCATGCTCACCTGCGCGCCGAGCTGGCTGGTGGTCTGGCCGAGAAGGAGCAGGCGGAAATCGCGCTGCCGGAACGTGGGGTCGCCGGGCATCGGATCCTCCAGAGAGCCGGTGGGGTCGGACCCCCACCCGCGGCTCCGAAGGCGTCGCCAGGGGTGGGGGACGTTACCGGTCCCTCCCGGGCGGCGTCAAATCAGGGGGGTGCGTTCCGCCGGGAAGATCGCCGCTCACGCCCGAGATCGCGAATTTCGCCACACCCATTCCGGCATTCAAGGATCGTGATGGTTTGACACAGGGAACGTATCTGGCGTGACCTTGTCCCAATCCTCCCATCGGTACCAGCCACCGTCGCAGAACCCCGGCGGTCTGGCGGAGACGATCATTGGGACGTCCCGCCGGCTCGTATCTCAAGAGGAAATCACCAGGTCAGGACGGTCACCAGCGCGCCGTGCGGCCCTCTCGGAGAGGGCCTCCGCGCGCATTCAGGTAACAAACATTTCCTGAAATAACCGGTCTATCGTATTGTCATTGACTGGAATTGTTGGAACATATGGTCAGAGTCATCGAGTGAGGTCCATAGATCGCTTCCAGGAGAAGACGGCGGCGAGGGGAAAGGGGCGACGCTCATGCACCAACGTGCTGTCCGAAACTTGGCCAAGCTCGATACGACGCAAGCCAGAATCACGCGGATTTTCGACGCGGCGGCCGGCGGGAAGAACCACTTCCTGGCGGACAGGGACACAGTGCGCCATTTCGACCAGGCGACCCCGGCCCTCACGAACGCGGCCCGCGCCGTGCTGGAGTTCCTGACCCGGATGATCCGCCATCTGGCCGCGAGCGAGGGCGTCGACCAGTTCATGATCGTGGGCAGCGGCATCCCCGGCCTGCCGGACGGGCTCCTGCTGCACGACATCGCCCGCCGCGCCGCCGCGACGCGTGATCTGCGGGTGGTGTACGTGGAGAACAACCCGATGGTCGTGACCATGGCGCAGGCCACCGTGGAGCCCTTCACCGACCTGGTGCGCGTGGTCGACGGCGACGTCCGGGAGATCGACGAGATGCTCCACGACCACGTCGTCCAGACGTACCTCGACTGGGACCGGCCGGTGGCGATCCTGCTGCTGTCGACGTACTGTCTCGACGAGGACGAGTACGCCCACTACGTCGTCAAGCGGCTGCGGCACACGGCGGCGCCCGGGAGCTTCCTCGGTCTGCTGCACACGACGTTCGACGGCGTGCCGGACGAGCTGCTGCCGGCGATCAGCGACCTGCTCGCCATGACGCTGCCCCGTCTCGCGATCCGCTCCCGCGAGGAGGTCGAGTCTCTGCTGGAGGGCCTTGACCTGCTGGAGCCTGGCCTGGTCTGGGTGCCGGAGTGGCGTCCGGACGGCTCCGCCGTCACCTGCGCCACCGACCCCGCCGCCTCGGGCACCTACGGCGCCCTGGCCCACATCCCCTGACCCTCGCGTGCGCAACAATCTTGTCCGCGGCGGATTCCCAAGAGTGAACATCAGCGTTTATCGTGGTATTGGGAGCGCTCCCAACCTGAGAGGTCTGATGCTGATGGCCCTTCCCCCCGGGCCCCTGTCCGCCCCTCCCCTCCACACCGTGGAGTGCCTGCTCCCGTCCGTCCCGGCCGGTGTGGCCAAGGCGCGCTCCCTGATCCGTACGGAGCTGACCCGCTGGGGACGTGTGCGGGAGATCGACGGCTGCCTGCTCATCGTCAGCGAGCTGGCCACCAACGCCGTCCGGTACGGCGGTTCCGCGTACGCGCTGCGCCTGGAGGACCGCGGCGACCGCCTCTACGGCGAGGTCTTCGATCCGGGCGACGGCGAACCCTGCCCTCGCTCCCCCGACGTCGAGGCGCTTTCCGGGCGCGGCCTGCAGATCGTCGCCGCGCTCGCCGACGAGTGGGGCGTCACGGCGGCCGAGGGCGGCAAGGCGGTCTGGTTCTCGGTCCGCTGCGCGGCGTAGATCGGCATTTGTCACATCTTGGTGATGGTCACGGAGTTCCGGGTAATGGGTCACCTCGGCCGGCCGTTCCGTGACGAACGGCCGGCGGGTGATGCCGATCGCGCCGGTGGAGGACGGTTTGCCGATCACGGGACAGCCGTGGCCGTTGGGCTTGGCGATCGCGGTCTTCCTGATCGCTTCGGTGGTCACGATGGTGTGCACGGTGCGGCTCGTCGGTCTCGGGGACGCGCTGGCGGACCGTACCGGCTGGGGCGAGGCGCTGTTCGGGGCGGTGTTCTTCGGCGCCGCCACCTCGCTGTCGGGGATCGTCATGACGGGCGTGAGCGCCGCCGACGGGCAGGCGCAGCTCGCCTACAGCAACGCGGTGGGCGGGATCGCGGCTCAGACCGTGGCGATCGTGGCGGCGGACATCGCCTATCGGCGCGCCAATCTGGAGCACGCCGCCGCCTCGGCGCAGAACCTGCTGTTCGGCTGGCTGCTGATCGTGCTGCTCAGCGTCGCGCTGCTGGCGTCGTTCAGCCCACAGGTCACCGTGCTCGGCGTGCACCCGGCGTCGGTGGTCATGATCGCCCTGTACGCGGGCGGGCTCAAACTCATCCACGGACAGCCGCTGATGTGGCGTGCCGTGACCCCGGGAGGTCAGGCCGGACACGCCGTCCGACCACGGCCCGCTCGGCCGCCGCCGCGCCTGGCTGCTGTGGGCGGAGTTCGCGGCGGTGGCCCTGCTCGTCGTGGCGGGCGGCTGGGCGGTGGCAGGGGCGGCGCAGGACATGGTGGTGCTGACCGGGCTGAGCGCCGGCGTGGTGGGCGCGATCTTCATGGGCGTGGTCAACGCGCTGCCCGAGTCGATCACCGCGGTGGCCGCCGTCCGCCGCGGGGCCGTGACGCTGGCCATCGCGGCGGTCATCGGGGGCAACAGCCTCGACGCGCTGAACCTCGTCGTGGGCGACATCGCCTTCCGCGGCGGGTCGCTGTTCCACGCCGCCCGGGCCGATCAGCTCTTCCTCACCACGGCCGCGTTGCTCATGACCGCCGTGCTCCTGGGCGGCATGCTCGTCCGCCAGCGGCGCGCATGGGCGCGGGTCGGTTTCGAGGGTGTGCTGCTCGCCGTCCTCTACGTCTCCACGGTGGTCATCCTGGCGTTCTGAGCCGGAGGTTGTTTACCTCTCCGGACCACCTTGCTGACCTGCGCGGGGGTATGACGAGGCCGCACATCGTCAACGATCTTCAGGGTGACCGCATGAGCGTGTACAGAGGGCTGATCGGCTGCGTTCTGCTGATGGCCGGCGGAGCCTCTCCCGCCCTCGCCGCACCGTCCGGCGCGGCGGCGCGCCCGAGCTCGATCGCCGACTGCCGGGATCTGCGCATCGACCCGCCGCGGGTCGCCGACGGCCCGGTGGTCTCTCTGCGCCTCGACGGCGGGAACCTCACGGTCGAGGACGCCTTCGCGGTGCTGACGGCACCGCGCCTGCGCGTCCGGCTCGACCCGGAGGCCGTACGGACGATGCGCCGCTACCGCGAGGACGCGGTGGCGCTGGTGACGCGGCAGGACCCGCCGCCGCCCCGCGTGTACGGGTGGAACCAGGCCCTCGGACCGCTCAAGGACAGGTCGATCGGCGTCGAGGAGTCCGCGGAGTTCCAGAGGCGGATCCTCGCCTCTCACGGGGTGGCCACCGAGCCCGTGCTGGACGGGGCGATCACCCGGCTGGCTCTGGTGATCCGCGCGAACCAGATGGCGCGCGGGCACATGGGCGTGCGGCCCGAACTGCCCAGGAAACTTCTCGAGCTGGTGAACAAGGGGGTCACCCCGGTGCTGCCGCAGGTCGGATCGCTGGGGTCGGGAGACCTGCAGCCGATGGCGGTGGCCGGCCTGGTGGCCACCGGAGGCGCCGGGGCGTGCGCCGGCCTGAGCCGTCCGGGACAGGCCACCCTGGTCGCCCCCGCCGGGGAGATCCTCCGCGAGGCGGGGATCGCGCCGCTGGAGCTGGAGATGGGCGAGGCGCTGCCGATCGTGAGCGGCAGTACGGTCGTCGCCGCCGGCCACGTGGCGGCGCTGCGCCGGGCCGAGGCGCAGGCCGACCACGCCGAGGGCGCGTTCGCCCTGTTCATGGAGGCCACCCGGGCCGAGGCCGGCTCGCTGGACCCGCGTACCCACGCCGAACGCGGGATCCCCGAGGAGGAGCGGGTCGCCGCGAGGCTGCGGGCGCTGGTGCGAGGTAGCGCGTTCATGACCGGCCGCACCCGCGTCCGGTTCAACCCCGACGACACCGACCGGATCCAGGACGCGGTGTCGGTGCGCGCGGCGCCGCACATCCTGGCCTCGCTCCGGCAGAACCTCGCCCACTCCCGGCAGGTCCTCCGCCAGGAGATGAACGCCTCGACCTCCAACCCGCTGCTCTTCAGGGACGGCGACGGACAGGTGGAGTTCGTGATGGGCGGCAACTGGGACGGGGCGGTCATGGGCCACAACCTGGACGCGCTCAACGCCGGCCTCGCGGACGTGGGCGTGCTGTCGCAGGAACTGTCGGCCCGGCTGTTGTCCAGCAGGTGGAGTTACGGGCTGCCGGCCAACCTGGCCGGCGGCCCGGTGGGGCTCAACTCCGGCATGGTGCAGCTCCAGACGGTCGCCACGGCGCTGATCCCCGAGATGCAGGTACGGGCGTTCCCGTCGGGGACTCTGTCGCGGCCCGCCAAAGACGGGCAGGAGGACCACAACAGCATGGCGATGGCCTCGCTGCGCAATCTGCTGGCGAACCAGGAGCGGCTCGACACCGTCCTGGCCGTGCTGTACATGATGAGCGCGCAGGGGGTCGACCTGGTCGTCCGCGGCATCGACGACGGCGCTCCGCCGCCGCGCCTCGGGGACGGCACCGGGCGCCTCCAGGCCGTGATCCGCTCCAGGATCGCGGAACTGGAGAACGACAGAAACCTCACCGGCGACCTCCAGGAGATGATCGTCCTGGTCAACGGCCGTGGCGACGACCGCCTCCGGCAAGCCGTCCGCGGCACGCCCACCACGCCGAACCCGGCACTCACCCAGACGACCGCCACACCGGCCCGCTGATCCCGCAGGTGGGTGGAGGAGGCCCTCAGCGACGTCATCGTCGCCGCGAACACCGGCTGGGGCCCGTCGCCCGTCCGCTCGGCCGCTCGCCGGACCGGCCCTGCCAGGCGGGACGTGCGACCGGGCGGCCCCGGGTCGCCGGGCGGGCGGGGTGCGGAAACTGTCGGCGGGGGGCGCTAGTTTCCGCGCATGGATCACTGGGGCGAGATCAGGAAGCTGATCGAGACGCGACACGCCGACCGGCTCGCGGAGCGGGTCAAGGAGCTCGACGAGGAGGGGCGCAAGGAGGTCGCGGCCCGGTTGCCGCACCTGCTGAAGGAGTTGCGCGGCCGCTTCGACCGGTGGGACACCGGCGTGGTCGACTACGCGATCGTGCTCCGCGTGGCGGGCGCGGCCACCCTCGGCGGGGCGGCGGCCGTGGCGTCGTGGCTCTACCGGCGCGACTTCGCACCCCAGTGGGCGGGCGCCGACAGCGACGTCGACCTCGTCCTGGCGGTGATCGCCGAACGGCCCGCCGCCTGGCGCGTCGATCTCGCCAAACGCCTGGCGCTGCGCACGCGCACGTCCGACGACCGCGGCATGCCGCTCGCCCTGGCGCTGCTGCGTGCGACCGGCGTCGAGCCGCCGCCGCACGACCCCCTCGTGAGCGGCTGGCTGACCAGCCACCTGAACGGCCCGCAGGAGGGCCTGCCCGACGATCCGCTGCTCGACCACCTCCTGCCGCGCCTGTTCGAGGCCGAGGGCGCCGGCCGGGTGCTCCAGTGGGAGAACGACCCGCGCAGGGGCTGGCTCGCCGCCCTGCCGGCGCTGGCCGAGTCGGGCCGGGTGAAGCGCGAGATGCTCATCGACGGCTGCGTACGCCGGTTCCTGCGCGGAGGCACCCCGATCGACCTGCGGTTCTTCGTCCGGCTCCACGAGGCGCTGGCCCCGTCACCCGCCGAGTCGGCCGCCTACGCCCGCGACTACCTGCGCCTGCTGCCCGCCTCCCCCGGTCAGGTGGCCGAGCTGGCCGTGAAACGCCTGCGCGCCCTCGACGACCACACCGCAGCGATGAGCGGCTCCACCGCAGGGGGCGGTCGTGCCGCGGGGGATGTCACACCCGGCGGGCTGACCCCGGATGACCTGGCCGAGGCGTGGGAGTCGTTGCTGTTCCGGTCCGAGCGGAAGCTCGTACGAGCCGGTCTGTCGTGGCTCGACCGTTCCGTGCGGCGAACGCCCGAGCTGGCCGGTGTGGTGGCCGCGCCGCTGGCTCGCGCGTTCGCCGCCGAGTCGCGCGACCTGCAGGAGAAGGCCGTCGAGCTCGCCGTCGCACACGCCGCCGCCATGGACGAGGAGGGCCGCGCCACCGTCCGGGAGGCGATCGAGTTGCTCCCGTACGATCTCGGCCGGCGCGCCGCCGAGGCGTTCCCCGGGGGCACGGTCGCGGAGCCCGAGCCCGCGTTCACTCCCCCGCCGCTGCCCGCCGCACCCGAGCGGTCCGGCAGGCTGGTCGCCCCGATCAGCTCCCTCGCCGAGCTGAGCGATCTGATGAACCCGCACATCGTCTCCTGGTCGAGCTGGGAGAAGTGGGAGCGGATGCTCGCCGGTTTCGTCGCGCTGGCCACGCTCGACCGAGCGGGCCTCGTGGCCGCGCTGCGTGACCGGATGCCCAGATCCTCCTATCCGTCGGTTCCCTGGCACTATCCCGACGGAAGCTGGAACCGCGCCGAACACTGGCTGTTCGGCGCGGCCCGCTCCCTGACCGGCACAGCGCCCGAAGCCGGCACCTGGCGACGCCTGCTCCCGACGCGACGCATGACCCCGCCGCACCGGATGCTGCTGCACCGGGCGGCCGAGGTCGTGCGAGCCGTCGAGGAGGGCACGCTCCCTCCCGTGCTGCTGGCCACGCCCACCCACAGCACCGGGCACGTCGCGGCGGACGAGCTGGTGCGGCGGCTGGAGATCCTGGCGGCGGCCGGGGCGAAACCGATGGCCGCCGACCTGCAGCAGGCGCTGCTGCGTCTGCCCCGCACCCCCGACCCCGAGGCGATGGCGCGGGCGGCCCGGCTGGCCTCGCCCGCCGCCCGGATCGTCGCCGAGTGGCGGTGCCCCGAAGTCCGGGTGGAGCTGGACTGGACCTGCGGGAGCGGAGCCGCCTGCGACGACTGGCACGACGGGAGCCACCACCACGACATGCGCCCGGTCCCGGCTGCCACCGCCGAGCTCACCGGGCTGCCGCTGGCCGACCTGCTGCTGGGCAGCTTCGAGAGCTCGGCGTCCGAGGCCCAGCATCTCGCGTGGTGGGCCGCGACGTTACCCTCGCACCGCGAGGTCGCCGCGGCACACGCGCTGCCACATGTGCTCAAACACCTCTGGACGGACTCCCCGGCCGGTTCCGGCCGGCTCCGCGGGCTCGCCCGGGCCGAGGGCGCGCCGGGGGCGGCGTTCGCGGCGATGCTCGCCCACGCCCTGGGCGATCCGGAGCAGGCCGATGCCGTCGACGTTCTGCTGGAGGTCGCCGCGCGGGACGAGCTGCCGGCTGACGAGGTGGGCCGGCAGGCCGGGCTGCTCGGGGCGAACGGCCATGTCAAGCTCACGGGCCTGACGGCCGCGCTCGACGCCGCCGCCAGGCGAGGAGCGTACGCGCAGGTGTGGCTCATCGCGGCGGCGGCGCTGCCGGCGCTGCTGCCCGCACCGGGACAGCGCCCGCGCCACGGCCTGACGGGATTCGTCACGCTCGCCGCCACCACCGCCGAGTGGTGCGGCGCCCACGGCGAGATCCCGGCGGTACGCGACGCCGCCGCCCGCAGAGGCACCAGCGGCCTCCTCCGCGAACTTCGCCGCCTGCACACCCTGCTCACGGCCGTCCCCACCACCGCCACATCCGGCCCGACCACCGCCGAACCCGGCGCCGCCGTGCCTGGCCCGGCCACCACCGAACCCGGCACCACCGCCCAACCCCGCGCCACCCCCCAACCCGCGCCACCACCAACTCCGGCGCCGCCACCCCCCAACCCCGCGCCACCACCAACTCCGGCGCCGCCACCGCCCAACCCCGCGCCGCCGCCACCGAACCTGGCGCTGTCACCACCGAACCCGGTCCTACCGCTGTCGGGTCCGGCGGCGGACGCGCGGTTCCCGGTGTCTTGAGCGGGCGGCCGCGCCGGAGCGCCGGCAGCGCAGTCGGACAGGAAGGATGATCATGATGAAGCGATCTGAGCGTTGGCGGTCGCGCGACGGCGAGGCGCACGCGCGCCGGACGTCGATCGGTGACGTGGTGCGTGCGGCGGCCGTGCCTGGCTGGTCGGAGCTGGTGGTCCGCCGGGCCCAGGTCGGGTCGTACGCGGTGACCTCCGTCATCCGCGACGGCCGGGAGATCGCCGTCGAGGCGGTGGACGAGCCGTTCCGGCTCCTGCGCGAGGTGTCCTACAGACCCGGCGTCGGCACCTGGTTCACCTGCGAGCTGGCGTTCGCGCCCCATGGCCGGGGATACACCGGCCGGGTGGACGCCTCCGCGCCGCCGCTGGCCGACGTTCCCCCCGCCGCGGCGCTGGCGGAGCTGACCACGTTCCCGCGTGAGGACACGCCCGGCTGGCTGCTGGACGCGTTGCCGACCACCGTGCCGCTCACCGCGCCCACGACGTACGGCGACCACTACGACCGGTGGCGCGAGCACCGCGGCAGGCATCCGTTGCCGCCGATCGACGGTGACCTGGTGTACGTTCCCGCCGCCGTCATGACCGCTCGTGTGTTCGATCACGGTGTGGAGCGCGGTCAGCACCTGTGGCACGTGGCGGAGAAGGACGCGGCCGGGGCCGACGCCCTGATGATCTCGGCGTACGAGCAGAAGTACTGGGTCGGCCGGGACGGTGCGCGCGGCATCGGTGAGGGGGTGCGCTCGCTCTCCCTCGACGGCGCGGTGCTCCGGCTTGAGCTGACGTCCGAGGCGGCCGACGAGCTGCGTACGGAGACTCTTTACGAGGTCCGGCTCGACCTGCCACCCGAGTCGATCGACCGGCTGCGCGCCGCCGTGCCGGACATGTTCCGGCTCGTGGACGACGCTCCCGAGCTGATCGGTTTCTGACCCATGCCACCACCCCTGACCTGTTCCGACTCCTAGACGTGGCGCCCTGGCACTGATCGGGTTTCCTCCCGGACATGCTCCGGCCCTCATCAGCGACCACCGGCTCGTGCCGCCGTCCCAAGCGGCCGCGGGGTCGAAGACGATCGGCCCGGCCGTCGCCCCCCGTCAGGGCTCGGGCCGGAGATGATCGACCCGTCCCGCACACGCTGGGGCCCGTGGCCCGCACACCGGCCGGGCCGCCATCCTGAGCGGCACCCGGCGCCAGAAGCGATGACTCCTTCACACCAAGGAGCAGCTGCCGCGACCACGGGTCCGGAGCGCCGAGCGGTGTCCGGGGCAGGGGCGAGCGGCCCCGGCCGGTGTCGCGGGCAGCGATCGATGTCAGGGCGATGACGGAGAAGGAGCTACGTGACGCGTTCAGGCCGGGCCGTGTTCCGGCTGTTGATCGGGGGTGGAGGTGATCGCCGCGCGCCGATGGTGCGGGGGCGGTCGGTTGCGGATGGTTGGTTCCGTGCCGGAACCGGAAACCGAGGGCCGCACGTGGTGCAGACGGTTCGTCCCGTGCCGGAAACCGACGGCCGCACGTAGTGCAGACGGTTCGTTCCGTGCCGGAAGCGGAGGGCCGCACGTGGTGCAGATGGTTCGTTCGGTGCCGGAACCGGGGGCCGCGCGTGGTGCGGGCCCCTGGTTCCGGCTCGGCCGCCGATGGAGGCGTGGCTGTTCGCGGTTACGGCTGGACGACGGTGATGTCGGCGCCGAGGAGCTCGGCGGTGGCGTGGAGGTCGGCGGCGCGGTGGCCGGTGCCGAGAGCCCAGTGGTGGGAGATGCCGGTGGCGCTCCAGGCGTCGGTCCATTCGCCCGGGTCGCAGCCGAAGTCCACCCGGGAGGTGGTGTTCCCGATCTGGAGCAGGGGGCCGTCCACCACCTCGCCCTCCGAGACGACGAAGCCGTAGCGGCCGTCGCGCGCCTGCCGCAGCCCGAACACGGTGACGGGCCCGTGCTTGACGTCGAACTCCACCGACACGCCCCACCCCCGCTTGCCGTGGTAGACGCCGAGGCCGCGCAGCAGCGGCCTGCGGGCGCTGATGGCCAGGTGGGCGGGGCCGTCGTGGCCCATCTCCACGTGACCGCGGTGGAAGTCGAGCGCCTGGAACTCGGTGAACGAACCGCCGGCGCCCAGCCGGTCCATGATGAGCATGGCCAGGCTGGTGCGCAGCTCGTACTCGCCGGCGGCCGGGATGCCGCGTGCGGTGAGCAGGGACGCGCCGAGGATCATGCCGGCGCCGAGCCGTTCGTGGATCTCGCCGTCCAGGCCGCGGTGGTAGTACGCGAGGCTGTCCAGCTCGAAGTCGTCGACCAGCCGGTCGAGGCCGACCGACACGCGGGCCGCCCACTCCAGGTCGTCCTCGTTGACCGAGTCGGCCAGCTCGAACACCTCGCGGGCCAGCTTGACGCGTTCGGCGGCCTCGTCGCCGGTGACCTTCTCGACGCGTACGCGCAGGTCGTCGAACTCCAGCACCTCGACGTGCCCGCCGAGGTTGGCGCTGACGAGGGTGAGGTCGGTGGCGACGTCCATCATGCCCGGGTAGAGGTGGCCCATGAGGCCGTGCCGGCCGCGGCGCAGCGCCGCGCGCACGCCGGCCGCCCGCACCCAGCGGCCGATCTTCGTCCACGCCCGCTCGTCCTCCAGGTACCCCGACACCGAGCGGAACGGGATGCCGAGCCGGGTGAAGGCGTTGGCCATCTCCGGCAGCGGGCACGCCCCGCAGTAGGCGAGCCACTGGCCGGTGTCGAACGTGGCGTGGTCCATCGACTCGGTCGGCTGCAGGTTGATCAGCAACATGGGGGCGCCGCTGCGCTGCGCGATGGGCGCGAGCATGGTGGCCGTCATGTACGTCGTCAGGAAGCCGACGATGAGGTCGCAGCCCGCGGCCCGCAGCTTCTCGGCCGCCTGGGCCCCTTCCTGGGCGTCCGAGATGAACCCGACGTCCACGATCTCCGCGTCGAACTCGCGCATCCGCTCCGACACGCGCGCGGACGAGCGCTGGAGCTGCGGAAGCAGGTCGGGGAACTGCGGCCAGTACGCCCCCAGCCCCCCGGCGACCAGCCCCACCTTGACGCGGGGCGGCGTGATGCGAGTTAACGTGCTCATGACGAGCCTCCTTCGGTCAGCGGACCTCGACCTCGATGATGCGGGTGTAGTCGTTGGCGCCGTTCGAGGCCAGCGCCACGATGCGGACGGCGTCCGCGGTGACGGGCGCGAAGTCGGAGCGGGCGTCGCCCGCGGTGTTGCCGCGCACCTGGGCGACGGTCTGCCACTGGCCGCCGACCTGCGCCTGGACGTCCCAGTCGCGCAGCCCGTAGGTGTCGGCCGGGTAGCGCTCGGTGTCGAGCGTGTACAGGTCCACCCGCGAGACCTGCTTGGCGCCGCCGAGCGCGATCGCCACGGTGTCGGGCCAGGCGCGTCCGGTGGCGTCGTTCCAGCCGTTGCCGCCGGCCCAGCCGTTGGAGGAACGGTCGCCGTCGACGACGCTGCACGGCGGGTAGTTCGCGCTGGCGTGCTGCGAGGAAGCGGTGACCGGGCGGCGCAGCGCGAGGTTGCCGCCGTTGTCGAGCTCGTCCACGGTCGTGACCTCGACCGGCACGGTCAGCGTCTCGGCCGGGGTGCGCAGGCGCAGGCCGTACCCGCCCTGCTCGGTGCCCGGCGGGACGGCGACCAGCAGCTTCGCGCGGACCTCGTGGCCGGGCGGCAGGTAGCTGGTCAGCATCGTGCGCGAGGCGGTGAGCGGCGCGTCGATCTCGACGTTCATGGTGGCGAACCGGGCCTTCTTGGCGTCGCTGCGCATGCCGATGTCGATCTTGGCCGGGCAGGCGGGGTCGACGCCGAGCGGGGCGACGAGCCGCTCGGCGCCCGCGACCGGGGTGAGCTTGCCGGTGCCCGTGGAGGAGCCGGGCTTGACCTTGACCGACACCGAGGACGGCGGCTCGGGGTCCGGTGCCCAGGCGGCGGCGGTGAGCGTGGCGACGGCGGCGACGGCCAGCGCGGCGGTGAGGGTACGCATGATCGTTCCTTCCTCAGAGCACGTTGACGCCGGGGGCGCCGTCGAGGGTGACCAGGCTGGCCCTGGTGGTGATGGGGGCGCCGGGCCGGTCCACGTAAGGGACGACCTTGAAGTCGGAGCGCCACCGGTCGCGGGTGACCTCGCAGGAGACGTAGCCGCGCTGGTAGCTGGAGAACCTCAGGTGCGGGTTGAGCGGGTCGGCGCCGCCGGGCGGGATGCCCTGGTTCGGGTTGCCGTTGCCGCCGCTGCTGATGGACGTGCAGACGAGCTCCACGCCGACGGTCCGGGAGGACGGGTCGTCGAAGTTCGCCTTCAGATCGCCCGCCATGTTGCAGTGGATGTCGCCGGTCAGCACCACGGGGTTGCTCACCTCGCGGTCGATCATGCCGTGCAGCAGGCGGTCCTTGGCGGCCTTGTAGCCGTCCCACAGGTCCATGCTGAGCTGCTGCTCGGGGCCGGGGGCGAAGTCGAGCTGCATCATGGCGATCTGCTGGGCCAGCACGTTCCACCTGGCGCGGGAGGCGCCGAGGCCGTCGAGCAGCCACTTCTCCTGCTCGGCGCCGAGCATCTGGCGGGCCGGGTCGAGGCGGTCGTCGCAGCCGATCTGCTGGCCGTCGCCGCAGAGCTGGTCGTCGCGGTACTGGCGGGTGTCGAGCACGTTGAACTCGGCCAGGTCGCCGAAGGTGAACCGGCGATAGATCCGGGCGTCCGGGCCCTCGGGCGCGGGAACTCTGATGGGCATGTTCTCCCAGAACGCCCGGAAGGCGTTGGCCCGGATCACCAGGAAGTCCTCCTCGGTGACCTCGCCGCCGGGGCCGTGGGGGCCGGCCCAGTTGTCGAGCACCTCGTGGTCGTCCCAGGTGACGATCCACGGCGCCCGGTGGTGCGCGGCCTGCAGGTCGGGGTCGCTCTTGTAGAGGCCGTACTGGATGCGGAAGCGGTCGAGGGTGTCGCACTGCACCCGGAACTGCTCGGGAACGGGGGTCCTGCGGTTGCCGCCCATCGGCAGGATGCCGAACTCGTAGAGGTAGTCGCCGAGGTGGAAGACCACGTCGGGCTCCTCCTCCGCGAGGTGGCGGTAGGCGGTGTAGTAGCCGTCCTGCCAGGCCGCGCACGAGGCGAACGCCAGCCGCATCGACTCGGGGCCACCGCCGGCGGCGGGTGCGGTCTTGGTGCGGCCGACGGGGCTGATCTCGCCGCCGGCGCGGAACCGGTAGAAGTACTCGCGGCCGGGGTCCAGTCCCTTGGCGTCCACGTGGACGGAGTGGCCGTACTCGGGGTGGGCCCAGGTGGAGCCGTGCCGGGCGCGCCGGCTGAACGTCTCGTCCTCGGCGACCTCCCACTCGACCTTGATCTTGCCGAACGGGAGGCCGCCGAGCGGCTCCAGAGGGTCGGTCGCGAGGCGCGTCCAGAGGATGACCCGGTCGGAGAGCGGGTCGCCGGAGGCCACGCCGAGCCGGAAGGGGTTGTCGCCCTTCACGGCCGCGCGTGCGGTCCAGGGGTCGGCCAGGTTGGTGGTGAAGGCCAAGGCCAGAGCGGAGCCGCCGAGCCCGAGGAACGTACGTCGCGAGGGACGATGCATGCTTGCTTCCTAAGGTGGGGGGCGAAAGCCCTCACTTTGTAGCAAGCAGGCAACGTCTTAACAAGATGCAAGTTACAAATAACATCTTCGTGCGTTACATCGGCGCGAAGCCGCCGGGTGCGGGGGACGCGGTCGTCGCGAAGCCGTCCCGGGGGCGGGGTGTCACATCTGCGCGACCTCGACGTGGGCGTGGTGGTCGCGGAGCCGTTTGAGGAGGTCGGCGGGGGCGTTCGCGTCGACCACGACGACGTCGAAGTCGCTCAGCGGCGCTACCCGGTGCAGCGCCACCCGGGCCAGCTTCGAGCCGTCGACGGCCAGGATCCGGCGCCCGCCCGAGCGCAACATCGCCCGTTTCACCAGCACGATCTCCTGCTCCTGGTGGAAGGCGTACTTCTCGGAGATGGCGGAGGTGGAGACCACGACGAGGTCGGTGCTGACCGCCTCCACCGCGTCCACACAGCCGAGGCCGAGAAAAGAGTCATGTGTGGCGTGATATTCACCGCCGAGGGCGATGAGCCGGATGTCGGGGTGGCCGGCCAGCAGCCTGATGGCCTCCAGGAAGTTCGTCACCACGGTCAGCGGGGCCAGCTCGTGCAGCTGCCGCGCCACGGCCAGCGCCGTGGTGGAGTCGTCCAGCATGATGGAACTGCCGGGCTCGATCATCCCCGCCACCACGCGCGCGATCGCGTCCTTCTCCGCCGTGTGGGCCTTGAGCCGGTAGGCGATGTTGCTCTCCCACACGTTGCTGGCCTGCGCGGTGGCCCCGCCGCGGACCTTGCGCACCATCCCCTGGCGCTCCAGCTCGTCGAGGTCGCGGTGGACGGTCATCACGCTCACGCCGAAGCTCTCGGCGAGCTCGGTGACGGAGGCGGAGCCCTGGCGCACGATGTGCTCGGCCATGCCGTGCCAGCGCGCTGACCTGCTCGAGGTGTGCGGCCGCGAATTCACCTGGTTCTTCCACCTCTCGGACGGCAGCGAATCCTAACTCTTGACACCCATCTTGGGCGACTCGTACTCTCCCCCCATCTATCAGTTTTAACAAGTTTGATTGTTAAGTTAACAAACCCTTTTCCAGGGAGGTGGGCGTGGAGCTCACCACGGAGATGCGGACGACAAGCATTAAAACGTTCGCATCGGAGCCGGGCCGTCGCCGTGCCCCGGCACGGAGGCCAGTCGCGGCACGGCGTGCCGGCGGGCAGGCCCACCAGGTTCTCTCGGGGGATCACACCTTCCGAACGACCGAGGAGACATTATGACCGACCTGCTGCACGACGCCCGGGTGAGTCGGGGCCAGTTCCTGCGCATGATGGGCGGCCTGGCCGCGGCCGCGTTCGCCACCGCCTGCTCCACCCGGCCCCAGACGAGCGCCCCGTCGGGCGGCGGGCAGGCGACGACGGAGCTGAAGTTCATCGGCGTGTCCGACCAGAAGGCGCCGATGGACCAGCTGGTGGCGGCCTACCAGAAGGCGAAGCCGTCGGTGCGGATCACCGCGTCGTACGCCCCGACCGATCAGGTGCAGACCTCGGTGCGCACCCAGCTCGGCGCCGGCAACGCCCCCGATCTGCACGTCGTCTACCCGGGCAACGGCAGCGCGATGTCGATGTCGCAGATCGCCGAGGCCGGGCTGCTGGCTGACCTGTCGGCGCAGGCGTGGACGCGGAGCATCCCCGAGGGCTTCAAGCCCGCCTTCCAGCTCGACGGCAAGACCTACATCCACTCGGCGGGCTCGTCGGTCATCGGCGCGGTGTACAACAAGAAGGCGTTCGAGCAGGCGGGCGTCGAGGCGCCGCCGACCACGTGGAGCGAGTTCCTGTCGGTCTGCGACCGGCTGAAGAAGGCCGGCCTGGTGCCGCTCGCGCTGGGCGCGCAGACGCCGTGGGTGACCCAGCTCATCACGTACGCGCTGGTGCCCTCCACCGTCTACGCCAAGGATCCGACGTTCGACGACAAGCAGCTCGCCGGGCAGACGAGCTTCGCGCAGTCCGGCTGGCGCGAGGCCATGGAGATGTACCTGGAGCTGCAGAAGCGCGGCTTCTTCAACGACAACCCGAACGGCACCACGTTCGAGCAGCAGACGTCCATGGTCGCCACCGGTAAGGCGGCGATGGCCGTGCAGGTGTCGGCCGTGCTGCCGGACTTCCGCAAGGCCGCCTCCACGCCCGACGACCTGTCGATGTTCCCCCTTCCCGGGGCCGACGACGCGGCGAGCGTGTGGATCCCGGCCGGTGTGGTCGTCGGGCTCGGCGCCGCGGCCAAGGGCGCGAACGTCGAGGAGGCCAAGGCGTTCATCGACTTCCTCGGCAAGCAGGAGAACATCAACGCCTGGGCGAAGTCCATCGCCGCCATCCCGCTCGTGCAGGACGCCTCCTCGACCATCGACCCGGCCGTGGAGTCGTTCCTGCCGTTCACCAAGGACCGCGCGGTGCCGTTCATGGACCAGCGCTGGCCGAACGCCGAGGTGCAGCCCGTGCACTTCGCGGTGATCCAGGAGCTGCTGGCCGGCGAGTCGACCATCGACGAGGCGCTGCGGAAGATGGACGAGGCGTACCAGAAGTGACCCCCCTGACGGCCTCCCGGGCCAGGCCCGCGCGGGCCTCCCGGCGGCGATTCAGCGTGACCAGCCCGCCGTGGCTGTTCGCCGCGCCCGCCCTCGTGGTGTACGCGGTGGTGGTGCTCTACCCGGCGGTGAGCGGCGTGGTGTACGCGTTCACCGACTGGAGCGGCATCGGCGAGGACATGTCGTTCGTGGGCCTGGCCCAGTTCCGCACGCTGCTCGGCGACGAGCAGGCCATGGGCTCGATCGGCAACACCCTGCTGCTGACCGTGACCATCGTGGTGGTGCAGAACGCCGTCGGGCTGCTGCTGGCCCTCGGCGTGCACGCCAGGCTGAAGAGCAGGGCGCTGCTGCGGGTGGTCTTCTTCGCCCCGGTCGTGGTCAGCCCGGTCATGGTGGCGTTCCTGTGGAAGTACATCTACAACCCCGACCCCTCGTCCGGGCTGAACGGGCTGCTGGGCCTGCGGGTGGACTGGCTGGGTGAGCCGTCGGTGGCGTTGTGGTCGATCGCCGGCATGGTGGTGTGGCAGTACGCCGGGTACTCCATGGTCATCTTCCTGGCCGGGCTGGAGGGCGTCGCGCCGGAGCTGCACGAGGCGGCGATGATCGACGGCGCGGGCACGTGGCAGCGCTTCCGCTACGTCACCTGGCCGCTGCTGGCGCCCGCGGTGACGATCAACGTGATGTTGTCCACGATCGGCGGGCTCAAGCTCTTCGACCAGGTCTTCGCCGCCACGAACGGCGGCCCCGGCTACGCCACGGAGACCCTGTCGACCGTGCTGTACAAGCAGGCGTTCGTCTTCGGCAAGTACGGCTACAGCACGGCGATCGCGCTGGTGCTGGCGCTGTTCGTGGCCGCGGTCTCGCTCGTCCAGGTGTACTACTTCCGCAACCGGGAGGTGGCCGCGTGAGAAGGACGTTCCTGCTCGAGATCGTGATGATCGCGGTGGCGGTGGCGTTCCTGTTCCCCGTCTACACGCTGGTGTCGTTGTCGCTGAAGGACCCGGCGCAGATCTCGCAGTCGCCGCTGGCGCTGCCGGCCCCGCCCACGTTCGCGAACTTCACCGAGGCGTGGACGGCGGCGGCGCTCGGCCCGTCGCTGGTGAACAGCACGGTGATCACGGTGGTCAGCCTGGTGGCGCTCATCGCGCTCGGCTCGTTCGCGTCGTACTTCCTGGCCCGGGTGCGGACCCGGCTCGGCTACGGCCTGTACGTGCTCTTCCTGCTGGGCATCGTGCTGCCGTTCCAGCTGGGCATGATCCCGCTCTACGGGCTGGTGAACGATCTGGGGCTGATCGGCACGCACGCCGGGATGATCCTGTTCTACACGGGCATCCAGCTGCCGTTCACCGTGTTCCTCTACACGGGGTTCATCCGGGCGCTGCCCCGCGAGTACGCCGCCGCCGCGCAGATCGACGGGGCCTCGCACTTCGTGGCGTTCACCCGGGTCGTCTTCCCGCTGCTGCGGCCGATCACCGGCACGGTGCTGATCCTCAACGCCGTCTTCATCTGGAACGACTTCTTCACGCCGCTGGTCTACCTCGGCGGCTCCGGATACGAGACGGTCCCGGTCAGCGTCTTCGCCTTCGTCGGCCAGTACGTCTCCCAGCACGGCCTGGTCTTCGCCGGTCTCGTGCTCGGCGCGGTGCCGATCGTGCTGGTGTTCCTGGCACTGCAGCGTTACGTCATCAAGGGCTTCGCGAGCGGACTCAAAGGGTGAACGTCCTCGACCTGCTGCGGGAGCCTCCCGCGACGTACTCGCCGGCGGCGATCTGGTGGTGGAGCGGCGAGCCGCTGCGCCGGGAACGGCTGCGCTGGCAGCTGGAGCGCCTGGTCACGGGCGGGGTGCGCAACCTCGTCATCCTGAACCTGGCGCCGTCCGGGCCGATGTTCGGCGCCGACGCCGACGACCCGCCGTTCCTGTCGGAGGCGTGGTGGGAGCTGCTCGACGGGGTGTGCGCGGACGCGTACGAGCTGGGGGCGCACCTGTGGTTCTACGACCAGCTGGGCTTCTCCGGCGCCGACCTGCAGGCCCGGCTCGTGGTGGAACGCCCCGAGTTCGCCGGCCAGTGGCTGGCGCCGGACGGCTCGGTGACGTCGCGCGGCTTCGACTACCTGTCGCGTGAGGCGTGCGCGGTGCTGCTGGACCGGGTGCACGGCGAGTTCGAGCGGCGGGTCGGGCACTGGTTCGGCCGGGTGATCGCCGGGTCGTTCCAGGACGAGCTGCCGACGCTGCCCACGTGGTCGGCGCGGTTCGCCGAGGAGCACCTGGCCCGGCGCGGCGAGGCGTTCTCGCTGGACGAGCCCGACTGGCTCGCCTACCAGCGGACGCGGGCGGAGCTGGCCGAGGAGGCGTTCTTCCGGCCGCTGGCGGCGTGGCACGAGCGGCACGGCCTGGTCAACGGTTGCGACCAGCAGGACCCGGCCCGCGGCGGGCACCCCGTCGAGGGCGTGCAGCTGTACGCGGACTACGCGCGCACCCACCGCTGGTTCGGCGCGCCCGGCTCCGACCACCACGGCGACGCCCGCCTGCACGCCTCCCTCGCCCACCTGTACGGCCGGCCGCGCACGTGGATCGAGGCGTTCCACTCCAGCGGCTGGGGCGGCACGCTGGAGGAGACGTTCGACTGGCTGCTGCCGTGGCTGCGCGCGGGGGCGACGTTGTACAACCCGCACGCGGTCTACTACACGACCCGGCGCGGCTGGTGGGAGTGGGCGCCGCCGTCCACCGACTGGCGGCAGCCGTACTGGCGGCACCACCGGGTGTTCGCCGACGCCGTCACCCGGCTGTGCGCGGTGTTGTCGCAGGGCCGGCACGCCTGCGACGTCGCCGTGCTGCTGCCGACCGCCACCGCGCAGGCGGGCACGGGCCTGGCCTCCGTGGACGCGGACGCCGCCCGGGCGCAGGAGGTCTACCGCGAGATCGTGGGCGACATGGCGTGGTTCGCCACGAAACCGGGCGTGCTGGACCGGCTGTGCCTGGACGCCGACGTGATCGACGAGGACTCGGTGCGGCGCGCGGCCGTCGAGGACGGGCGGCTGGCGGTCTCGACGGAGGCGTACCGCGCGGTCGTCCTGCCCGCCGCCACGGAGCTGGACGACGACGTCGCCGCCCGGCTGGCCGCGTTCGCCGCCGCCGGCGGCCTGCTCGTGACGGTGGGCGCGCTCCCCGCCGCCTTGGAGGGGGCCGCGCGTCACGTCGCGTCCGCCGCCGAGCTGGGCGAAGCACTCGCGGACCTGCCGCGCCGGGTGGAGGCGCCGGTGCCCGCGCTGGTGCGTGAGGTCGGGCGGACCACGCTGGTGTTCCTGACCGCGACGCACCCCATGGCGAGCAGGATCGGCGTGGGCCGCCCTGACGAGCGCGGCGTGGAGCTGGGCTGGCTGGACGCCTCCATCGACTTCGACCCCGCCCGGTACGCGCGCGAGACGCGCGTCACCGTCAGGGGCGTCTCGGGCACGCCTCGCCTGGCCCGCCTCTTCGATGGGGGCGAGCCGGTGGCGCTCCCGTGCACCCGTGACGGTGACGTGGTGGAGGTCGTGGTGCCGTTCGACGACGGGCCGGCCGCGTTGCTGGTCTTCGACGGCACCGAGGCCGAGCCGGCGCCGCCGCGGCCCGCCTACCCGGTGCAGACCGATCTCGGGGACGAGTGGGACGTCGAGCTGGTGCCCACCCTGGACGACACGTGGTCCGACTTCGGTGGCGGGGCGGGCGTCGAGCGCTGGACACTGCGGACGCCGGACGGGGAGCCGGTGCACGTGACGTTCGGGCCGCACGGCGAGCAGCGGGTCGGCGACGGCCCGTGGACCCCGTCGGTGTGGTCGGCCTCGCGGGGGCTGCGCAAGGACCCCGTGCACCGGGACACGCTCGGCCCCAAGGGGCACGTGCCGACCGAGTTCCTGGCGTTCGGCCGGGTCGCGGCGGGCGCGCGGGCGTGCTTCCGCGCGGTCCTCACCGTGCCGCCGGGCCCGGAGGTGTGGCTGGCCGTGGGCGCGGGGGCGGCCAAGACGCTGCGGCTCGACGGCGCCGAGCGGGCGCTGGACGATCCGGGCTACGCCGCCGTCACGCGCGCGCCGGTCGCGCCCGGCGAGCACCTGCTGGAGCTGACCCTCACCCCCGGCGAGGACCTCGACCTGCGCGCCTACGTCTGCCTGGTGGCCGACCCGGCCGACGCCGCCCGCCCCGAGTGGATCTCCGGCACGCCGCTGGAGACGACCGTGCGGGTCGCCGATCCGGCCGCCGCCGAGCCGCTGCAGGTGGCCTCGACCGCGTCCTGCCGGGTGCTGGTCAACGGCGTGGAGGCGGGCCGGCAGGGCGGCTTCGACCCGTACGCGGAGGCGGACATCCCCCGGGTGCGCCGCTACGACGTCTCCGGCCTGCTGCGCGCGGGCGCGAACACGATCAGCATCGAGTCGGACGGCTGGGTGCTGACGGACGGCCTGGCCGTCTCCGGCCCCGGCTGGTCACCCCGCCCCCGGGTACGCCGCCGCCAGCACGGCGAACCCGCCGCCCTCTACCTGCGGCCCCGCCCGCATCCGCTGCCGGAGGCCGGCTGGCTCGACGGCCTGCCCGCCGCGCTGCCCGCGACGTTCGCGGTGCCGGGCGCCCGCCCGCGCGTCGAGACCTTCCTCCTGGAGCCGCCGCCGGGCGCGATCCGCGTCGATGCCGGGCCTGCCGACGTCATCGGCGACCTGTCCGCGGCGACCGTCGAGCTGCGGGTGGCCACGCGGCCGGGCGCGCAGGGAGGCGCGGCGTTCGGCGGGCCCGTCCGGTTCGCCTGCGGGCCGGGACGGATGCGGCTCGGCGACTGGGAGGATCGCGGCCTGGCGGGGTACAGCGGCGGCGTCCGCTACCGCACCGCCGTCACGGCGACGGCCGGGCCCGGGCTGCTCGACCTGGGGCGGGTCAGGGGCACGGCCGAGGTGACGGTGAACGGGCGGGCGTGCGGGGTGCGGGTGTGCTCGCCGTACACGTTCGACGTGGAGCTGGACGAAGGGGTCAACACGGTCGAGGTGCTCGTCCTCGGGACGCTCGGGCCGTACCTGGACGAGGTGAGCCCCACCCACTTCGTCTTCCCCGGCCAGCGCAGCACCGGCCTGTTCGGCCCCGTCCGCCTGCTCACCGCCGATCGGGGGCAGCCGCCGCAGCAGCGTCATGGACACCACGGCCGGCGCGAGTGACAGCACGGCGCTCACGACCGCGACGGTGCGCAGGCTCTGGCCGAAGGCGGCCCGGCCTGCTCCACCCGAACAGCGAACGGCCGGCCGCCGCATCGATGCCGTAACCCGCCCAGTGCCCCTCTGGCCGAGGGGCCGCTCCTTCGGTGCGAGCCTGTCGGAAGACTGCTGCTTCGGTGCCGCCGGTCGAAGGGTCCTGCTTCGGTCGCGGGCGGTCAAGGAGCCCTGCTTCGGTACCGGCCGATCAAGGCGGCCCTGCTTCAGTGCCGGCCGGTCAAGGCGGCCCTGTTTCGGTACCGGCCGGTCAAACGGCCGTGCTTCGGTGCCGGCCGATCAAGGCGGCCCTGCTTCGGGTCGAGGGCGGTCGGGGGCCACCAGGGCGGTCAGTGGCCGGTCGCGCGGCGCAGGGCGCGTTTCACCGTGCCGGTGAGCTTGAAGCGCACGCCGACCTTGGCGGCGCGCTCGGCGCGGGTGGCCGCGTGCAGGTCGCGGCGCAGCGTGCCGACCTCGCGGCGCAGCTCGACGGCGCTCTTGCGCCACTTGCCGGCCTCGTCGCGCCACTTGCCGACCTGGGCGCGCAGCCGTTCGTTCTCCTTGGCGAGGCGGTCGGCCTCGGCCCTGGCCTCCGTCCTGGCCCGGTACGCCGCCCGCCGCCCGAGCAGCTCGGCGGGCTCGCGGCCGAACCCGTACGTCTCCCCCTCCACCCACCGGACGGCGGAGACCTCGTCCACCACGTCGTCGAGCGGCTCGCCGGGCCGGGCGAGAAGGCGGGCGCGGGCGAAGGACGACACGCGTTCCAGCCGCGCCGCCGTGACGCCCTCGGGCGTCTCGTCCAGCAGCACGCCCACCAGTCCCGCCTCGTCGGCCTTGGCCACGTTCAGCAGCCGGCTCACGGTGTCCTCGCCGGGGACCCAGCCGGCCGGGACGCGCAGCACGAACGGCACGGACGGGTGCACCTCCTCCGTGGTGGCGAGGTGGACGCGGCTCTCGTGCTCGTAGTGGCCGTGGACCAGCACGAGCTCCAGGTTCGGGTCCTTGAGCGGGGCGCGGCGGTCGCGGTCGAGTTCGTCCCACGGGCCGACCACGACCACGGACAGGTCGCCGGCCGTGCCGGCGAGCAGCGCGTCCACGGTGGCGCGGACGTTGTCGTAGCCGGCGGTGCCGTCCACCACCGCGGTCACGTACGGGATCTTCCACTGCCGGTCCGGGTGCGTGCGCAGCCACTGGTAGGCGGGGATGCGGTCGGCCACGAACGCGTGGCTGACCCGGTCGATGCGCTTCTGCTCGCGCATCCGCATGGTGGGGCCCAGGTGGTAGGCGCGGGCCCGCGGCTCGGGGATGAACACCGCGCCGGCCTGCGCGAGGCGGTAGCCCATCTCGGTGTCCTGGCCGAGGATCAGCTCGTCGTCCATGGGGCCGGCCGCCTCGACCAGGCGGGCGCCGACGGAGGTGGCGCCGCCCACGTGCAGGCTGAACGGCCGCTGCGTGCCGCCCGTCAAGCCGTCGGTGCGTTCGACCAGGCCGACGATCCAGGCGTGCGGCTCGGCCGGCTCGAACGCCGCCTCCAGGTCGTCGGGCAGGGCCTCGGGCAACTCGGCCGAGGTGAACCTGAGGTAACCGGTGACGGACAGGTAGGGGGCGGTGTGGTGCCAGCGCATGTGCGCCTCGATCGCCCCGGGGGTGAGCACCACGTCGGAGTCGAGCCAGTGGATGACGTCGCCGGTGGCCTCGGCCAGCCCCGCGTTGCGGGCACTGGCGCGGCCGGGCCGTTCGCACAGGACCAGTCGGGCGTCCACACCCTCCGGCAGCCGCAGCGGCGGCACGCTGCCGTTGTCGACCACGATGATCTCGGTCAGCTCCGCCGGGTACGTCTGCCGCGCCAGCGCCCGCAGCACCAGGTCGAGCTTCCGCTGCCCGCCGTAGGCCGGGATGATCACGCTGACCCGCAGCTCGGGCGTGAAGTGCTCCGGCGGCTGGAGGACCCGGTAGTCGTTACCGCGCACCCGTGCCACGCCGCCTCCGTCAGGCGGCTGGGGGCGGTCTCCTCGGGGTGTCGCGGACATACGTGCAGACGCTCCTCGGCGATCGGCTCGGTGACTGCGGCAACACACTTTACGCCGCTTTTCCGGGGGAACCTCCTGGTCACCCCTCTTCCGGGCCGTGTTCACACAGGTCATCCCGCACAGTAACCTCACAGAATCCTCTGTGGTGCTCGCCAGGGATCCACGCCGGCAGAAAATGGGGTTTTGAGGGGGTCGGCGGCGGTTACGCAACGTATCGGAGTAGTGTCATGTGTCGCGTGCGGCGTGACTCTGGACACTATCTCGACATCTCGTGGCCGATTCTCAGTCAATCTCCAGAAACAGCCGGTACCCTCGCCCATCATGATGTGGCAGCGTAGAGTCAGCGGCGCGCTGGCCAAGTACGCGGGTTTCCGAATCGAACGAGTAGGAAAAAGCGGAAAGGCTGTGCCAGAACGGCCGGCGCCGAAGAAGAAGCCCGCAGAAGTGTCGTTCCGGCCACCGGCCGACCCCGAGGCCGATCGCCTGCTCACCGCCCCCGTGTTCGTCATCTCCCCCGTGCGGTCGGGCTCGACGCTGCTGCGCTCGATGATGAACTCCCACCCCGACCTGCACGCCCCGCACGAGCTGCACGTCCGCAGGCTGAGTGTGGACTTCGGCACCGGGCTGGCGGAGCGGGCGATGGCCGCGCTCGGCCACAACCGCGCCGACCTCGAGCACCTGCTGTGGGACCGCGTCCTCCACCGTGAGCTGGTGCGCAGCGGAAAGCGCTTCATCGTCGACAAGACGCCCGCCAACGCCTTCGCCTACGACCGCATCGCGGCGTGCTGGCCGGACGCGCGCTACATCTTCCTGCTGCGCCACCCTGCCTCGATCGCGACGTCCTGGCACGAGGCGAGCCCCGACAGGCGCACGCCCGAGGAGGCCGCGACCGACGCGCTGCGCTACATGAAGGCCGTGGAGCGCGCCAGGAAGGCGCTGCCCGGCCTGACCGTGCGTTACGAGGACCTGACCGGCGAGCCGGAGAAGACGGGCCGCCGCATCTGCGAGTTCCTCGGCATCGACTGGGCCCCCGAGATGCTGACCTACGGCACTCCCGACGTCGTGACGAAGGGGCTCGGCGACTGGAAGGACAAGATCCGTTCGGGCGAGGTCCAGCCGGGCCGCGACCTGCCCACGCCGGAGGAGATCCCTGAGGCGCTGAAGCCCATGTGCCGGACCTGGGAGTACTTGCCATGAAGATCCGTTACATGCTGGTGCACGCCTACGGCATGGGCGGCACGATCCGCACAGTCGTCAACCAGGCCAACGCGATGGCCCAGGCGGGCCACGACGTAGAGATCGTCAGCGCGGTGCGCCGCCGTACCAAGCCGCAGTTCGAGATCGACGAGCGGGTCAAGGTGTGGGCGCTGGTCGACCAGCGTGACGGCGTGGTGCCCGACTCGTTCGCCCGCAAGGTGTGGCGGCGCGCCCGCGGCAAGATCGTGCCGTACGGCGAGTTCGCCGCCCACTACTTCACCCAGCGGGTGGAGGGCGCGCTGATCGAATACGTGTCGTCGGTCGAGGACGGCATCCTGGTGACCACCCGCCCGGCGCTCAACCTGGTCTCCGCCCGCCGGGGCTCCAGCAAGGCCGTCCGGGTGGCGCAGGAACACATGAACCTGGCCTCCTACCACCCGGCCGTGCGCGAGCACATCACCCGCTACTACGGCAGCTTCGACGCGGTCGCGGTGCTGACGGAGACGAGCCGGGCGGAGTACCGCGCGATCTTCAAGGACATGCCGATCGTCCGCATCCCGAACGCCGTGCCCATGGAGCACCGCAAGCACTCCGACCACAGCAACCCGATCGTCATCGCGGCCGGCCGGTTGGTGCCCCAGAAGGGCTTCGACATGCTCATCCCGGCCTTCGCCTCGATCGCGGAGGCCCACCCCGAGTGGAAGCTGCGGATCTTCGGCACCGGACCGCTCCAGCAGAAGCTGCAGAACCGCATCAACAAGCACGACATGGGCGACCGCATCAAGCTCATGGGGCGCAGCGACCGCCTCCACGAGGAGCTGGCCAAGGCGTCGATCTACGCGCTGAGCTCCCGGATGGAGGGGCTGCCGATGGCGATGATCGAGGCGATGGGCCACGCCCTGCCGATCGTCGCCTTCGACTGCCCGACCGGGCCGGCCGACGTGCTGACGCCGGGCCAGGACGGCGTGCTGGTGCCGCCGCGCGACGTCCCGAAGCTCGGAGAGGCGCTGTCGCAGGTGATGGGCGACACCGACCTGCGCCGGCGCATGGGCGCCACCGCCGCGGAGACCGCCCGCGGGTACACGCCGCAGGTCGTCATGCCGCTGTGGGAGGAGCTGTACACCGCGCTGCTCAACCGCGCCCCCATCGCCCACGACTACGGCGCCGCACGCGGCTGATCGTTCCCGGCTGACGGACACGCCGTCCCCCGGCCCCGCTCCGACGGGCCGGGGACGGCGTGCGTTCAAGGGTGCCCCGCCCCGAGGTCAAGGTCGCGCCCGCCAGGCCGTGCCCGAGATGGTGCACAAGGTAGGAATGACTTCATGGGGCTCGCACGGCTGCTGCACCACCACGCCGGCACGATCGACCACCCGCTCGCGTACGAGGTGTCGGCCACGGTCTGGTTCCTGGGGGCGCGCCGCGCGGTGTTCACCCGGCTGGCCGCCGCGGTCCGGCCGCGCGCCGGTGACCGGATCCTCGACGTGGGTTGCGGCACCGGCTACCTGAGCCGGATCCTCTCCCCCGTGGTCGGGCCCGCCGGTCAGGTGACCGGGATCGACCCGTCCCCCGCGATGATCCAGTACGCCGCCGCCCGCGCCCGCGGCAACTGCGCGTACGTCCTCGGCGGCGCCCAGACCCTGCCGTTCCCCGACGGGTCGTTCGACGCGCTGACCGCCACCCTGGTCGTCCACCACATCCCCGCCGAGGACCGGCCGGAGGCGCTGGGCGAGATGTACCGGGTGCTGCGGCCGGGAGGGCGGCTGCTCGTCGCCGAGCCCCGGCCGCTCGCCGGCCGGCTCGGGCCGATGGATGGCGACCCCCGTGACCTGCTGGGCTCGCTGATCCTCGACACCGGTTTCCAGGTGGAGTCGGAGGGCGAGCTGCCGTACCTGCTGTACTACGTCCGCGCGGCGCGGCCGTAGGCCGGCGTGAGGCCGGGCGTCTCGTGCCGGCGGGCGGCGACGATCCCCGCCGCGCTGAAGACCGCGGCGATCACCCACGTGATCGGGCCCTGCAGCCCCGGCCACAGCGGCGCGTAGCCCGGCACGATGACGAACACGACGAACGCGATGTCGAGCAGGGACACCAGGATGAGGTTGATCCAGAAGCCCGCCCTGGAGTTGCGCCAGTTCATGGCCGCGCCGACGACGATCACGACGATGGCGCCGGCCAGGATGTTCCAGGCGTCCTGGAAGACGCGGGCCTGCACCATGCCCGGATCGAGCGACCGCCCGAGCGTCAGCAGGGCGTAGGCCGCGTTGATGTGCACCAGGCCCCAGAGGATGTAGAAGATCGCCCCGATCTTCGGAGCAAGCCGATTCATCTGTCGTCGCTCCCGTGCAAGGAGTCGTATGGCTGTACGCTCAGGCGGCACTCGTCAGGGGACCGCCGCGAACGAGCGTCCCGGCAGCGACATGGCCCTCCCGAAGGGCCCCGCTGACCAGCTTTTTCACTTTCGCTCAGCGGAGCTATGGTGTCCAACGAAGACATTCGATCGCCGCCATCGATTCGGGGAATACCGATGGAGCTGCGTCAACTCGAGCATTTCGTCGCGCTGGCCGAGCATGCGAGCTTCACCAAGGCGGCCGAGCGGCTCAACCTCGTGCAGTCGGCCCTGTCGGTGTCGATCAAGAAACTGGAGAAGGACCTGGGCGCCGCCCTCTTCGAACGGACGAGCCGCGGGGTGCGGCTGACCCAGGCGGGTGAGGCGCTGCTCCCTTCGGCCCATCGGGTCCTGCGGGAGGTCGAGGCGGCCAGGGACGAGGTGGCTGCGGTCCGCGGCGTGCTCCGGGGGCGGCTGCGGATCGGCATGATGCAGTCGCTGGCCCTCATCGACGCCGGCACGCTGTTCGCCGCGTTCCACCGGGAACATCCCGGTGTGGTCATCGAGCCCCGGCCTGCTCCGGGCGGTGCCCTCACCCTCGCCCGTCAGGTGCGCGACGGCGACCTCGATCTGGCGTTCGCGTGGGTGCCCGAGGTGTGGGCGCAGGGGCTGCGCGTGGCCGAGCTGGCCCGCGAACCGATCGGGCTGGCGGCGCCGGCGGACCGCCGCCTGCCCGAAGGGCCTGAAGGGGAAGTGCGGATCGCCGATCTGGACGGGGAGGCGTTCGTCGACTTCCCGGAGGGGTGGGGCGCCCGGGCGCTGACCGACCAGGCGTTCCGGGAGGCGGGCGTGCGCCGGCGCATCGCGGTCGAGGTGGCCGACATCATGACGTGCGCCGAGCTGGTCCGTGCCGGGTTCGGCGTCGCCGTCGTCCCCAGATCCCATGTACGGCGGGCGCGGGGGCTGGCGTGGCGGCCGGTGGCCGGCCTGCCACCGTGGGGCGTCTCGCTGGTCGCGCCGAGCGGCAGACGGCTCACGTCGGCGGCCGCCGCCTTCGCGGATCTGGTCTGTACGACGTTCGGCGTCACACTGTCGCCGTGAGGCCGCTGAGGCCGCTGGCCGCAGAGGCCCGGGATGACTGTGTGGCCGCTCAGGCCGGGGTGAATGCCCGCTTCTTGCGGACGAAGCTTTTCGCACGTTCGGGGTGGGGGCATGCGCGCAAGTGCGCGTACTTCTTGACGGCGGTGGCGTCCTGGCCGGCGCGGGCGAGTCGCCTACTTCTTGACGGCGGTGGCGTCCCGGCCGGCGCGGGCGAGTCGCGTACTTCTTGAGGGCGGCGGCGTCGTGCCGGCGAAGCCGCGGTGTACGCACCGATGGAACGGGTCGCCTTCTGGTAGGGGCGGATCTTGAGGTCTTCTGCGCCGGTGAGGCCTGTCGCTTGCCCCTTGCACGGCGCGCGCCAGGGCGGCGTCGAGCGTCGCCGCGCTCGCGTCGTCCTGGCTACGTCATGTTGTGCTTCCCGGACGTCCCAGGTGGGCGTCAGCGGCGACGCCTGCGGCGGCGAGCACTCCGCGCGCTGTCGGAGCCGCCGCGGCCTCCCGGGTGCGGGTAGGGGTCATACGCTGTGCGGACCCCGAGTCCGAGGTATTGGCGGATCGTCATTGGTCCCCCCATTATCATGTGCCGGACGTTTTCCTGAGCCGGCGCTTCTCTTATCGATCGGATACAGTCGCCAACCAGCAAGCTATAAGGAAACTTCCCCGGATATCCGCATCAGGGAGAATTGACCCAGTCTTTTACCCGTGGCGTACCCGCGCGTGCCCTAGTCCGCAAGGTCGTGGAGGAGGTCGCGGATCTCGCGGGTGCTCGGGTGGCCGGGACCATGGCGCTGTTTGAGGTCGGCCAGCGGGCGCCGAGGGTGTGACGGGCCGCCGCGTGGTCGCCGAGTTCGAGCAGGCCGATCTGGCGGCGCAGCTCCAGCGTGCGCTCGTCGTCCAGCAGGTGTCTCAGCCGAGCGAGCGCGAGGGCCGTGTCGCCGAGCATGGCCAGGCAAGTGGCCTCCATCATGCGGAACCGCAGGGCCAGGTCGTCGGCCGGGCCCTGGCGCGCGGCGATGCTGGCGGCCGGCCGCGGCAAACTCCGCTGCGGCCCGGCGGTGGTCCCCGGCGAGGAAGAGCGCGTCGGCCAGGTCGATCCGGAGCGCGGTCACCTCGGAGTCGGTCGTGCCGAGCGCCCGACGAGCGGGCTCCGCGATCCGTCCCAGCACCTCGGCGGCCTGCGTGAAACGCGACTCCGCCTTGAGCGCCCCTCGTCCCACGCACGAGCGATGTCGCCGCGCCGGAACTGCGGCGCCTGCCTCGCGGCGGCGGGCCGTGACCGGCTCGCCGAGGTCTGCCAGGACTGCGGGGCTTGCGTTTCGACCGCGAGCCACGACGGCGAAGCCGGGGTCAGGCTCTCGCTGTCAGGCGGGAGGCGGCCTTTCGGAGGCGGGCCGAGACAGCCGGGTCGAGGCCGGACTCTCGCTGTCAGGCAGGACGGCGGCCTTTCGGAGGCGGGCCGGGACGGCGGGGTCGAGGCCGGGCTCTTGGAAGCGGGACGGGACGGCGGTGACGCGGGGGTGGTCAGGCGGCCGACCATGTGGGCGTAGATGCGGATCGGATGCGCGTCGGCCTGCACGTACCCAGGGAACCGGCGGGAGCGGGTCGCAGAACTCCAGGAGCCGGTCGTAGACCTCCGCCGCCGAGGAGGGCGGCCGGTCCTGGGCCTTCTCCAGCAGCTGCAGGACCGGGCTTTCGGGCCGTTCCGGCACCTCCCGCTGCGCCGGCGCAGCGGGCACGGCGCCCGGCGCAGGTGGTTGTGCAGGGACGCCAGCGTGTGGCCCCGCCGAACTGGTTCTCGCCCGTGATCATCTCGTCGAGGACCACACCGAGCGAGTACAGGTCGCTCCGCGGCCCGGTGGCGCCCGCCAGAGCCTGCTCGGGCGCCATGTACTGCGGGGTGCCGACCGAGACGCCGGTACGGGTTAGCCGGGTGGCCGAGGGCGAGATCGCCGCCGCGACGCCGAAGTCGAGGACCTTGACGGCGCCCTCAGGGGTCAGCATGAGGTTGCCCGGCCTCAGGTCACGGTGGATCAGCGACCTGTCGTGCGCCGCCGCCGGCACCGAGCACACCTGGGCGGCGATGGCCGCGGCCCACGGCACGGAATCTCGGTCTCGTCGAGCAGCGTCGCGACCGGAACTCCAGGAATCTGCTGCATGACCAGGTACAGCCGTCCTTCGTGGGTGCCGCAATCGTAGACGGCGGGCATGCCCGGATGTTCCAGCCGGGCCGTGATGCGTGACTCGCGGACGGAGGCGCTGCGCGAGGTCGTCGTCCGGTCGTCCGGTCGTCCGTCGGGCAGCCGGTCGACGCGGCTGAGCTTCATCGCGATCGGCCGGTCGAGGCGTTTGTCGTAGCCGATCCAGACCTCGCCCATGCCGCCTCCGCGGCGCGACAGCAGATCGAGCTCGTATCGGCCGCCGACCACCTGCCTGTCCACCCGGCCGACTTTCCCTCGGCTCGTTTCTCCGCGTCCGTAGCTCTGCGCTCATTTCACCGTGCTTATTACTCCGGGAGGGAAATTACTGGATATACCCGACACTCACATGGGTCACGCCGGACTTCGCTTTTACTAAGATTTGCGCCATGGCCCGCAGAACGACGATCGGCCCCATCCCGCCGGGCCCACGCATACGCGACCTCCTCTGACAGAGACGCTCAGTTTCGTGTGGGCGGTCGTTGCCCTGGTGTCGTTCGGGTTCCTGGCCTCCCTGTGCATCGGCTTCGCCGCGTTCCGGCTGCGGAGGCGGGCGGTCGCGCTGTCCGCCCTCGGCTATGTGAGCGCGCTCGTCGGTCTCGTGGCGACGGCCGACGTGCGCGAATTCCCCTCCGGCGACTGGCGTAACGAGCCGGCGCTGTTCGTGTGGCGCTTCGGCCCGTGGCTGGGGGCGACCCTGCAGGCGTTCGTGCTACGGGGCGGGTCTTCCCGCCGCGGCCTCTCGCCGCGTCCGCGCCGGTCGGCGGGATGCGGTCGTGGGAGCCACGGAACGGTCCGGCCGAGCCCGCCGCCGAAGAGCCGGCGCCGCCGGTCCTGGCGGGGCCCACCGGGATCGCCGACGCCGTGCCGTCTCTGCCCGGCCCGCCCGCCGAAGCCGGCCACCGGTGCGTCCCCGCCCGCCGAAGCCGGCCACCGGTGGGTCCCCGCCCGAACTCTTGACGACCCGGGGCGATCGCGGCCTCGAGGTTGTCGTAGCGCACCTTGCCGCGGGGCGCCGCATGGGGTGGCGCCGCCGCTGACCTACCAACGGTGCCGGTGCTCACCGTCAGCCCCAGCATGGCGCACGTGCAGATGCCCCTCCGTAGGGAAGACCGGAGGCTGCGGGGGCAACACGCGCTGAAAGCCGTAGCCGCATCGCTCGGCGACACGACATGAGCCGTGATTGTCCGCAACATGAAACAGCTCGATGCGGGCAAGCCGCAACGGCCCCTGCGCGCTGAACGCCCACCGAGTCACGGCCTCAAGCGCCCGGGACGCGACTCCCCGCCCCCGAATCTCGGCCGACATCCAATAGCCGACCTCGGCGACACCCGGCTCCGCGCCGGTCTTCAGCACGACCTGCCCGGCCAACCGCACCGAGCCGATCCCCTCGCCACCACCGACCTTTCGCCCGCCACTCCCGAACCCGACCCCGGCTTCCGCCCCGATCTCCGCGTTGCTTCCCGATCTGACCTCCGCCAAGCCACGCGGCCCCGTCTTTCCCGGCGGCTCCCGCGCGGCCTCCTGCCCCAGGCCCGTCTCCCCCGCTTCACCGCCCGAGACCGCTTCCAGGACGGCGAAGCTGAAGCGAGTGGCGGCGGCCCAGGCTTCGTGCTGGGCCGCGATCCAGCGGCGGGCGTCAGCTTCGGTGGTGACGAAGGTGGTGAGCCGGCGGCGCAGGACCGGGTCGCGGTGCGCCCGCGCGAGGGCCGCCGCGTCGTCGGCCTGCCAGGGGCGCAGGCGCAGCGCGGGGGCGGACGCGGTGGCCTTGACGGACAGGACGACGGTCATGACCCTCCGTGGCTCTCGGGATGGGCTCGGCGGTCGGTGAGACCGCGATCCGGTGTGCGATTTCTGGTGTTCGGTGGGGTTACCTCGCAGCGCGGAAGAACTCGGTCACCACCGGGCCGGCACGTCGTCGGGCACGCCGTACCACTGGCCCGGCAGACTTCGCCCGCGGCAGTCGGGCAGCGCCGCCACCGGGGCGGCCGTGCCGCTCGGTCGGTGCCGCATGCCGCCTCCCTCGTACGCCGCTGGCATCGGTCATACCGCGCGGGCGCGGAACGCGTCGGCCGTCACCAGCGCTCCACGAGGTGCTCGCGGCCGGCGGGCGGATCGTACGGCTCGGGCCAGAAGTCGGTGACCCGGCTGATCAGACCCTCGGCGGACAGCTCGAACCACGCGCACGCGTCCTGCGAGTCGTCGCCGACGCGGGCGTCGAGCCAGGCGGCGGCGTGACGGCCGTCAGCGACGACGTGACGCACTTTCAGATGCCAGTCACCCGGATAGTCGGTGTTGAACTGGAGATAGGCGGTCTTGCCTCGGATGCGCTCGCGCGTCTGCGGCATCTCGTAGACCACGTCGTCGGCGAGCAGGGCGGCGAACGCGGCCCAGTCGCGTCGCTCCGCCGAGTCGACGTAGGCGTGCACGACGCCGCGGGTGCGGGAGGTCTCGTCCATGCGCGGAACCCTAACGGCCGCCACCGACGTTTTCCCCGCCCGCGTCAGGCCGATCCGGCCGCCGTCGGCGTCCGACATAAACTGCCCGTTATGCGGCGTTTGATCAGTACGGTGGTCGTGGTGGCGGGCGAGGGCGCCGGCGACGTGGTGGCGGGCCTGGAGGGGCTGCACAACGTACGGGCGATCCCGCGGGGAGATCGGCGGCCGGCCGAGGTGATGGAGCTCGCCGGGCGTTCGCCGGCGACGTACGTGGTGCACGACGCCGACCCGCTGGCCGACGTCGCCGCGGCCTGGACGGCGTTCTTCGACGGTACGGCTCCCACCGGCGCCCTGGAGGTGGCCATCGAGGCGGCGCTGGCCGAGCTGCGCGCCGACCGGCTCGTCCTGCCCGACTATTACCTGGTGCTGGACCCCGACGGGATGACGGCGACCTGGCGGCACTGGTGGCTCGGCGTCCTGGCGGGGGCCGCACCCGTACGGGTGGTTCCCGTGCACGCCTCGGCGTCGGCGGTCGGCCAGGAGCTGGGCCGCCTGACCGCCGGCCGCTGGTGGCCCGCCGACCTGGAGGGCTGGCTGCGCGGCCTCCCCCGCGTGGTGCCCGACCAGGCCGGTCTCCCCGCCTCCGGCATCGCGGTCCCCTGACTGTCCGCACCGCGGCGGCGCCCGCACGGTCCGGCACGACCACGGCGAGCAGCCGGGGCCCGCAAGGACCGCGATCAGCAGCGCGCGGGCGAAGCGATCAGAAGAGGCTGCGCGGTGTGGCGGGAGTCACGGTCGTCCTGAGGCCCGGGCGGTCGTGACGCGCGCGACGAAGTGTCGCACGGTGCGCGGATTCCGCAGCACGTGCAGGTTCGCGTCACCCGCGTGGGCCTCGATCGCCGCGAGGAGGAGCGGCCGGCTCCGGCGTCGGTAGGCCCATACCCACCACCAGAAGTCGGCGCGTTCCCGAGAGCGCCGGATCGCTCGCCAGGCGCAGCGCCAGAACGAGAAGTCCAGCAGGATGACGGTGTCCGCCGCTCGGAGCCGGACGTCGGGGACGTCGTAGGGCCCGAGGTCGCCGTCCATGATCCAAGCCTCGGCTCTGCCGAGTTCACGTTGGACGGCGGCCCACTGCCAGGGAGGCGTCGCTTCGAGGTCGGGCCGCCAGAAGTGCTCGTCCAGCTCGATGACGGGAAGCCCGGTGATCAGGCCCAGGCGGGCGGCGAGCGTCGACTTCCCCGAACCGCCACGCCCGAGGATCACGACTCGCTGCACGGCGTCCATGGTTCCACAGGCCCATGGCGGGTGGTCAGCGGTTGTGCCAGCGGGGTGGGCGGTTCTCGGCCATGGCTCTGAGGCCTTCGGTGGCGTCCTCGGTGAAGAGGGCTTCGTCCAGGGCCGGGGAGGGGTGCGTGACGGCGTCGATCGGATCGGGGATGGCGGCGGTCTCGGACATGATCCGGAGTGAGGCATGCACGGCCGGCGGTGCGGCGGCCAGGAGGTCCTGGGCGAGGGCGCGGGCGCCTTCCAGTGCGCCGCCCGGTCCTGTCACGCGGTTGACCAGGCCGTGCCGATGGGCTTCGGCGGCGGTGAGGTGGCGGCCGGTGAGGATGAGCTCGGTGGCGAGCCTGGCGGGCAGGGCGCGTGGCAGCCGGACGAGCCCTCCCCCGGTCGCCACCTGGCCGGCCCTCACCTGGTCCAGCGCGAAGACGGCGGTCTCGTCCGCGACGACGAGGTGGCAGGCGAGCGCGATCTCGAAGCCGGCCCCCAGGGCGGGGCCGTTGACCGCGGCGATCACCGGCTTGGTCAGGGCGCGCCGGGCGGTCAGCCCGGCCAGGCCGTTCTTCGGGGCGGGCCGGCCCATGAGGCCGTCACCCGCCGAGAACATCCCGCCGCCCGCCCCCGTGAGGATCGCGACCCACAGGTCCCGGTCGGCGAGGAAGGCGTCGAAGACCTGGTCGAGCTCGTCGTGGGCGGCCGGGTCCAGCCGGTCGACGGCGGCCTCCAGGACATGCCCGTCGCGGCGGACCAGCACGTGCGCGTAGTCGTCGCGCAGCACGGCGGGCCGGGGCGGGAACAGCTCGTCCATCCGCGCGTCGCCGACCGTGACGCGGTTGCCGAAGCCGAAGGAGCGCACGTAGACGCGGCGGCCGACCGGCTCGCCCCCGGTGAGCAGGTCGAGCGCCGCGTCGTCGCCGTCGGCGGTCCTGGCGAGGAAGCGGCGGCCGTCGGCCTTCAGCCGTCCGATGACGATGCCGGTACGCCTGCCGTCGCGCCCGTGCTTGACGGTGTACGTCTCGACGGTGGCCCAGCCGTCAGGACGGGCCGTCTGCTCGACGGCCGGCCAGGAGTCGATCTCGGCCTGCAGGGTCGCGCCGCGGCCGGGCCGCCAGGGTGCCGGGGTGGTGGAGTAGACCCCGGCGGAGTACTTGCTCAGCATGCCGCCGTTCGCGCCGACCAGCCCGTACGCGCCGGGCTGCGCGCGCATCCGCCCCACGATCTCGGCGATGGCGTGCAGCGAGTAGGCGTTGCCGGGTCCGCCGAAGAACGGCAGGCCGCCGGTCACCGTCAGCTCGCGTGAGCCGTCCATGGGCAGCCCGAGCCCCTCGCAGACGTGGGAGACCGCGATCGGGAAGCAGCTGTACAGGTCGATGGCGGCCAGGTCGTCGGCGTCGATCCCGGCCAGCTCCAACGCGTGGCGGGCGGCCATGACGGAGGCGGGGCCCCTGCTAAGGTCGGCGCGTTCCAGCAGGTCGCGTTCGCGCAGGTCGGCGTGGCCGTGCAGGAACACCCACCGGTCCCGCGGCACCCCCAGCCGCTCCGCCTCCTCCACCGACGTCAGCAGCACGGCCGCGCCCTGGTTGACCTTCTCCCTGGCCACGAGGTAGCGGGTGTACGGGTCGGCGATAGGGCGGTTGCGCTCCGACGGGGTGACCAGCTCCTCCGCCGTGCGCTCGACGGGCGCGGCGGCGTGCGGGTTCGCGGCGGCGATCTTCGTGAACGGCGCGAACAGGGCGCCCATGCCGGCGGCGTACTCCTCGCGGCTCTGGCCGAGCCGGGCGCGGCGGGCGTTGTCGAACAGGGCGTACTGGGTCGGGGCGTCGGTGAGCCCGTGCGCGATCAGTGACCGGGAGACGAGACCGGCCAGGCCGTACCCGCGGTCTTCGAGGTCGCCGTCGACGGTCTCGGTGAAGTCGGGCCGGTCCGCGGCCCGGGCGAGGTGCTGGGCGGTGGAGATCGCCTCGGAGCCGACGATCAGAGCCGCCCGGGCGGCACCGGCCGCGATCGTCGCGGCCAGCTCGTTGACCAGGTGCTGCGGCGACTGGCCGCCCACCACCTCGAGGATCGCGCGCCGGGGCGCGGCGCCGATCCGGCCCGCGACGGACCTGGGGTAGTTCGTGGACCTGCCGAGCGGCGCCCGCGCGCCCGGCGTGGAGATCTCGAACTGGCGCACGCCGGCCACGGTGTCGACGGCGGCGGCGACCTCGGCGGGGTCGGCGCCGGTGTCGGCGAGGGCCTCACGCGCGGCGGCCGCGCCCAGCTCGACGGCCGACAGCCGCCGGTAGCCGGGCTCGTCGATCCGCTCGGACGCCTGCCCCGCGCCCACCAGCACCGGCGTACGGGGATCAACACCCTCGAACCGCTTCAAGCCCATCACCAGCCACGATTTATAGACGCGTTTCGTCCCAAAAAGTGCTGAACAACGGGAGCGTAACCGCGTCCGCGAGGCCCGGCAAGCATGATCGGCGGACATTCCCGAACCGGGACCGGTATCAGCCCCGTGCCCCTATCATCTCTGCCCTCTGCGCAGACCGTCTTCCAGGCAGGAGATCCCAGTGAAGCGCATCATCCCCCCGTGCCTGCTCGCCGTCGCCGCCCTGTCGGGCTGCTCGATCACGAACGTCGAGCCCGACGAGGGCGGCATCGTCTACGACGCGGGCATGTTCAGTTCCACGAAGTTCCAGGAGTGCCTCAGGCCGTCCACCCGCGACGTCTCGGGGCCGGGCGACGAGGGCTACCGCTATCCGAACGGCCAGCGCACCTACGACTTCTCCGGCCGGGACGAGTCGGAGGGCAGCCAGATCACGTCGGTCAGCGCGGACGGGCAGGTCATGACGATGTCCGGCGGGCTGACGTTCTACTTCTCCGCCTCCGACTGCAAGAAGCTGCAGTCCTTCCACGAGAACATCGGGAAGAAGTACGCCGCGTACGAGCCCGACGGCTGGACCAGGATGCTGCAGTTCTACATCGGCAACAGCGTCGAGCGCGCGATGGACGAGGCGACGCTCAAGTACGACTGGCGCGACCTCTACGCCGACCCCGCCAAGAAGGCCCTGTGGGAGCAGGACATGGCGAGGCTGACCAACCAGTACGTGGCCGCCCTGACGCAGGGGCAGTACTTCGAGCGGCTGCAGTTCATCATCCGCCAGCCCGAGCCGCCCGAGGCGATCGTGAACGCCCAGACCGAGACGCAGGCGGCTCAGGAGCGGCAGAAGGCCCAGGAGGCGGAGAACACCCGCGCGCTGACCGAGCTGAAGTCGCTGGAGCAGCTGGCGAAGGTGCTCGGGCCGCAGGGCGCGATCCTCTACAAGGCCATCCAGGACGGCAAGGTCTCGATCGTCCCGGTGCCGACGGGCAGCGCCGTGAACGTCACCCCGAACAACCAGTGAGGAACGCCGCCGTCGTGGCGGCGAACCATGGGGCGTCGTCGAGCCACGGGTAGTGACCCGCCTGCGGCTGGACGATGTACTCGGCGCCGGGGAGCAGCGCCGCGAGCCGGGCCACGGCGCCGGGCAGGGAGTTGAGGTCGAGCTCGCCGGCGAGCACCAGCGTAGGGGCGGGGAAGGAGGCGAGCGCGGCGCGGGTGGCCTCGGGGTCGAACGCGCCCTCGGCGGCGAGGACGGCCGCGGCCTCCGGGTTGCGGCGGCCGTCCTGGGCGGCCAGGTGCGCCCGGGCCGGCGCGTCCCATCGGCCGTAGAAGAAGGGGTCGATGGCCTTCCAGTCGTCGCCGTCGCCGGCCACGATCGACTCGAGGGCGGCGTAGGCGGGGCCGAACCACGGCTCGTCCGCGCGCAGCCGGGCCGCCGCGAGCCGGTCCTCGCCGGTGGGGGCGAAGCCGACGGCGACGGTGCTCGGAGTGATCAGGGCGAGCCTGGCGACGCGCTCGGGGTGGCGGACGGCGTACAGGAGGGCGAGGTTGGCGCCGGCACAGTGGGCGAGCAGGTCGATCCGGTCGAGGCCGAGGTGCTCGCGCAGCGCCTCGACGTCGCCGACGAGCCGGTCGCAGCGGTACGAGGCCGGGTCGGCGGGTGTCGCGGACCGGCCGGTGCCGCGCGGGTCCAGCAGGACGAGCCGCCGGTGGGCGGACAGGCCGCCGAGGTCGCCGAGATAGCCGGCGTCCTGTGCGCCGCCGGGCAGGCAGATCACCGGGCTTCCCCGGCCGGAGACGTGGTAGGCCAGCTCGGTGCCGTCGGGGGCGGAGAAGGAGGGCATGACCGACGAGCGTGTCAGCGCGCCCCCTCCGGGGGCAACCGATTATCCACTGTCTCGTATTACGATACGAACTTGCTCACTATGCGGACGCCTGCTTGGCTGACACCATGAGGACGAGTGAGGTCATCGTGGTGGGCGGCGGTGTGGCGGGTCTGCAGGCGGCGCTGGTGCTGGGGCGCGCGCGGCGCGCCGTGACGGTCGTGGACGGCGGCGAGCCCCGCAACGCGCGGGCACGCGCCGTGCACAACGTGGCCGGGCACGAGGGCGTGGCGCCGGGCCGCCTGCTGGAGCTGGCGCGCGACGACGCCCGCCGCTACGGCGCCGAGGTGGTCTGCGACGTCGTGACGCAGGCGCGGCGGGAGGGGGCGCGATGGCTGGTCGGGCTGCGGGACGGCGGCAGGCTGCGGGCCCGGGCGCTGGTGCTGGCCACGGGGGTGATCGAGGAGCTGCCGCCGGTTCCCGGCCTGGCCGCGTTGTGGGGCGGCGACGTGGTGTCGTGCCCGTACTGCCACGGGTGGGAGGCGCGTGACCGGCCGGTCGCGGTGGTGGGGGCGGGCGAGCGGGCCTGGCGGCAGGTGCTGCTGCTGCGGCGCTTCACCGGCGACCTCGTCGTGCTGACCGGCGGCCCGTCCGGGTTCGACGACGAGCGGCTGGAGTGGCTGCGCGCGGCGGGCGTGGCCGTACGGGAGGAGCCGATCGCGCGGGTGGTGGCCGACGGCGGCCGCCTCACCGGCGTCGAGTTCGCGCACGGGGAGTTCCTGCCCCGGGCCGTGGTGTTCGCGGCCACCTCCCGCCGCCCGGCCTCACCGCTGCCCGCCGAGCTCGGGTGCACGATCAGCGGCGCGGCCGTCGTCACGGACGCGGACGGCCACACGGGGGTGCCGGGGGTGTGGGCGGCCGGGTCGTGCGCGCAGCCGGCCCTGACCGTCGCGGGCTCCGCCGGCCACGCCACCGCCACCGCGATCGCCCTCAACGACGCCCTCCTCGACGAGGACACGGGGCTCGGTTCTCCGGGCCGGTGAGGCCGAGGCGCCGGTTCATGGCGATCGTCAGCGCTCGGATGGTGGAACGTCACCAGCCGCCGGTACCTCGCCTCACGGACGAAACCGGTCGCCGGCGACCACCCGCGCCCGGGGATGCCGGCCGAACACGTCCTGTCGAGGTCGTAGAGTGCGCGGCGGTGCTGCACGCCGTCGCGCGTCTCGGCCGGCGCGGTGAACGCGACGCCCGCCTCCCTGGCGCGCGCCGGGCACGGCTCCAACGCCGCCTCGTCGAACGCGTCCGCGTCCAGCCCCCGACGGGCCCGGTCGGCCATGGTCGGACCCTGTCCGGCCGCCCGTCCAGGGGATGAACCGGGAGCAATAGGATCATGCCGCATGAGCCTCATTCAGCGGATCAAGGACGACCCCGAGCTCGCCGATCTCCTCATCCACCCGTTCGACTTCGACCTGGACCGCCCCTACTGGGTCGGCGAGGAGGAGACGCTGCGGTCGGGGCAGCCGAAGGAGGCCGTGGCCGGCATGGCGAGCGGCTGCGGCTACTTCTTCTGCGGCGAGGGCGGCGAGGAACGCCCGGTGCTGTACCTGTCGTCCGACGGCATGACGAGCCTGGTCGCGGAGAACCTCACCGACCTGCTCACCCTCGTGGTGGCGGCGCCCTGGTGGCTCGACTGCCTCATCCGCTGGCGGGGCGGCGTCGAGGCCATGCGCGCGATGTCCGAGGAGTGCCGGGCCGAGTTCGTCGAGGAGGACTTCCCCGATCTCGCCGAGTGCCAGGAGCGGGTCGCCGCCGCGCTCGGGCTCGACCTGACGGCCGACGTCATGGGAAGGCTGCTGGCCGCCGCGCGGCGTACCGATCCCGATTTCATCCTCGTCCACGACGAGGGCCACGAGCTGACGCCGATCGTCCCGGCCGCCGCCGCCGTCTGAGAGGCGGTCAGGCGGGCGCGATGTTGTGGTTCACGCGGAACAGGTTGCGCGGGTCGTACCGCTTCTTGATCGCGGCGAGCCGGTCGTGGCGTTCGCGGCCGTAGGCGGCCCGCAGCTCGTCCGGGGTGGTGCCCTGGGAGGCGGTGAGGAGGTTGGCGTTCATCTCGTCCTGCGTCCACGGCGCCAGTGCCCCGGCCAGGGCGGCCAGCTGCGCGCGGAAGACCGGGGCCTGGTCGGGGGCGCCGGCGCCCGAGGCGATCAACGCCCATCGTGCGTTCCGGCCGGACACCGCGTTCGGCACCGCGGGCGGGCGGGCGAGTGCGCCGTCGAGGAGCCGCACCTCGACGAAGCCCAGCCGCGTCCCGGAATCGGGGCCGATCTGCCTGAGGAGCGCGTCGGCGGCCTCGCCGGGGAAGTCCCGCAGCGCCGACGACCGCTCGACCCACGGCGCGGGCCGGGGCGGGTCCATGTGCAACGTGCGGGCCATGCGGTAGGGGGTGTCGGCGATCGTGTCCAGCACGGGCGGCGCGATCGCCCGCATCGGCGCGAGCAGGCGTCCGGCCTCCTCCGCCGGCAGCAGGGACGAGAACCGGACGTGCACGACGAACGTCCCCCGCAGGGGCTCCGGCACCCCGGGCAGCGGCGGCCGGCGCAGGAACGCGATGGAGGACGTCGTCTCCAGCGGCAGGCCGGTCGTCCACTCGCGCCAGGTGCGCAGCACCTCCGCCGCGTGCTCGCCGGCGAAGAACAGGCCACCGCCGTAGAAGCGCTCAACCGGGAAGAGGCTGAACTCCAGCGCGGTGACCACGCCGAAGTTCCCCTTGCCGCCGCGCAGCGCCCAGAACAGGTCGGGCTCGGACGTGGCGGTGACCCGGCGCGACGCTCCGTCCGCGGTGACGATCTCGACGGCCTGTACGTGGTCGGCGGCGTACCCGTGCGTGCGGCCGAGGATCGGGCTGTGCCCGCCGCCGAGGTGGTAGCCGACGACGCCGACGGTGGGTGAGGCGCCGCTGACCCCGGCGAGGCCGTGCTCGCCCGCTTCGTCGAGCACCTGATGCCAGCGGGCGCCGCCCTCGACGCGGGCGAGCCGGCGGCCGGGATCGACGTGGACGGCGTCCATCCGCGACAGGTTGATCAGCACCGCGCCCCCGGCCTCGCCGACCACCTGGTGCCCGGTCGCCAGCACGGCCACCGGCAGGTCGCGTCCGGCGGCGAACCGGACCGCGGCCCGCACGTCGGCCACGCCGGTCGCCCCGACGGCGACGGCCGGTCGCACCGGGGTCATCAGGTTGAACGTGGCGCAATCGGCCTGGTAGCCATCGTCGCCGGGCAGCGACACAGGACCGGCGATCCGCGTGGCGAGATCGGCGGCTTCCGCGCTGCTCAGCGAGGCAGGGCCTGTCGTGTCGTACGAGGTCATCCGTCTCGGCCTTCCGTATCCGGGCTCGTGATGGCCTTACGTTACACATAGTGTGTGTAACGCAGAGAGGGCGGCTCGATGACACGCATCTCAGACGCGGCTTCCCTGCCGGGTCGCGTGAGAGCCTGAGCGCATGTTCCCGCAGACTCCCGCCGCCGCGGCGGCCCTGTCCGTGGCCAGGCGTTTCTGCTCGTCCGCGCTGCTCAACCACTGCCTTCGCTCCTACCTCTGGGGAGCGATGTACGCGACGGCGCACGGCATCGACCACGACGACGAGCTCTATTACGTCTCGGCGCTGCTCCACGACATCGCGCTGACGGAGACGTTCGACAGCCACACCGTGCCGTTCGAGGAGGCGGGCGGGCGGCTGGGCTGGGTCTTCGGGGTTGCGGCCGGCTGGCCGGCGGATCGGGCCGCCAGGGTCGAGGACGTCATCGTGCTGCACATGCGCGACGACGTGTCGGCGTTCGCCGACCCCGAGGCCCACCTGCTGCAGGTCGCCACCAGCTGGGAGGTGACCGGACGGCATCCCGGGGAGTTCGGCGCGGACGCGCGGGCGGAGATGCTCGGCCGCTATCCCCGGCTGGGGTTCGGCACGGAGTTCCTGGCGTGCTTCGAGGACCAGGCGAGACGGAAGCCGGACAGCGCCGCCGCGGCGTCGGTCCGCAACGACGTCGCGGGGCGGATCGCCGCCAACCCCCTCGAATCAGCCTCCTGACCCCGGGGCTCCGGGTCAGCCGGTGATGCGCATCAGGGTGATGCGGTCGCCGTTCACGGTGAAGGCGAAGTCGGACGGGCCGTTGAAGCCGTCGCCGCCGACCTGGGCCGACACCGTCGTCGTGGCGCCCGACCGGCGCACGCCGGTGACCTTCAGGCTCGCCCGCACGCCGATGAACTCCTTGTCGCTCCAGCCTCTGACGGCCTGGTGGCCGCGGAAGATCCGCCCCCAGTCGTCCACGGCCCCGTCGTCGGCGAAGAGCGCGAGGAAGGCGTCGGTGTCACCGGCGTTCGCGGCGTCGACCGCCTGCTGGATGACGGGAGGCAGATCAGTCATGAGCGTGTCCTTGGTACGGGTCCTGGGTGCGGGTCCTGGGTGGACGGCCGCATGAGCGCGGCGAGTCCCTGCCCATGCGGTCGTGTACGTCCAGGATCACAGCGCGGCCGCGGCGAGGGAATCGCCGGGCCTCGGGTTGTGGACCCCAGGTTGCGCGGGCTACGCGAGGCTCTTGTGGTAGACGCGGAAGTCGCACGCGGTGGCCAGCAGGGGCGCCAGCGCCGGATAGCTCTCCGCGACGTCGCCGACGCTGACCATCCGGTAGCCGAGCCGTCCGTACCAGTCCGCCAGGAACTCCTTCGACGGGTGCGACCAGGTCTGCGGGGTCAGCAGCTCCAGCTGCATGACGCGGCGGCCCTCCGCGCGGGCGCGCTCCTCGGCGAACCGGACGAGCTCGCGGCCCGCGCCGATGCCGCGGTGCTCGGGCGCGGCGGCGAGCATCCCGAACTCGCCCAGCTCGTCGCTCAACCGCTGGACGCGGACGCATCCGACGGCCCGCCCGTCCAGGCGGGCCACGGCGATCTGCCCCGCCCGGGTGAACTCCGCGAGCTCCGCCGCGCTCGTACGGGCGGCGCCCTCGCGCCACAACCCCTTCTCGGAGTCGGCGTACACCGCGTTGACCAGGTCGGCGAGCGTGGACATCAGCGCGGCGTCCTCGGCCGCCTGCTCGGGGAGCGGCTCCACCAGGAGCCGCTGCGGCGGCCGTCCGTCTTCCCGCATGTGGTCCCTCCTGACATCGGGAAAGGAACGCCCTTCAGGGCACAAAACGGCAAGTCTACGCACCGTCCCCGGCGACGGATCACCCGGTCCGGACGGTGACCTGAGGTTCGCGGAGCGGGAAGTGACACGCGGCCGAGTGGCCGGGGTCGAAGTCGCGCGGCTGCGGCTCCTCCTCGGCGCAGCGGGCCTGCGCGCGCGGGCACCGGGTGCGGAAGCGGCAGCCGGACGGCGGCTCGTACGGGCTCGGCATCTCCGAGCCGATCTCGATCCGGTCGCCGTCTCCGGCGTCGGGGTCCGGCTCGGGGATCGCGGCGAGCAGCCCCGCGGTGTACGGGTGCGCCGGGCGCAGGTAGATGTCGTCGGACGAGCCGGTCTCGACGAGTTTGCCGAGGTACATCACCCCCACCGTGTCCGCCATATACCTGACGACCGTCAAATCGTGAGAAATCACGACATAGGTGAGACCGTGCTTGGCCTGCAGCCGCTTCATCAGGTTGAGCACCTGGGAGCGTACCGAGACGTCCAGCGCGCTCACCGGCTCGTCCGCCACGATCACCCGCGGGTTGAGCGCCAGCGCGCGGGCCAGCGCGATGCGCTGCCGCTGCCCGCCGGAGAACTCGTGCGGGTAACGTTCGAGCACGCTGTGCGGCAGGCCGACCTCGTCCAGCAGCTCCCGGATGGCCGCCAGCTGCTCGGCGGCCGTGCCGATGCCCTGAGCCTCGAACGGCTCGCGCAGGATGGCGCCGATGCGCATGCGCGGGTCGAGCGCGTCGAGCGGATCCTGGAACATCATCTGCAGGTTGCGGCGGTGCCGGCGCAGGGCGCGTCCGCGCAGCTCGTTCAGCTTGCCGCCCAGGGCGGTGACGCTGCCGGAGCTCGGCGGCTCCAGCGCGACGATCATCTTGGCCAGGGTGCTCTTGCCGCAGCCGCTCTCGCCGACGAGCCCGAACGTCCGGCCCGGCTCCACCGCGAACGACACCCCGGAGACGGCCTTGACGCTGCGCTGCCGGCCGCGCAGCGCGAAGCGGCCGCCGCCGTACTCCTTGACGAGGTCGTCGACGTCCAGCACGGGGCCGGCCTGCTCCGTGTCCGGGACGGGCGCCTGCGCGGGGGTCGTGGCCGGGTCGAGGGGCCCGTCCACCGGATGCCAGCAGGCCAGGGTGTGCCCGGGGCGGGCGGCGGCGAGCGGCGGCGCCTCCCTCTCGCAGCGCTCGGTGGCGTGCGCGCAGCGGGCGGCGAACCGGCAGCCGGCCGGCGGATCCAGCAGGTCGGGCGGGGCTCCGGGGATGGAGTAGAGCGTGTTCTCGCGTGGCTGCGTCAGCCGCGGCGTGCACGCCAGCAGCGCCTGCGTGTACGGGTGCCGCATGCCGGTGAAGAGCTCGCGGGTGGGGGCGCTCTCGACGATGCCTCCGGCGTACATGACGCTGACCCGGTCGGCCCAGCGCGCGATCACGCCCATGTCGTGCGTGATCAGCAGCATGGCCATGCCGAGCCGGTCCTTGAGGTCGTGCAGCAGCCGCAGGACCTGCGCCTGCACGGTCACGTCGAGCGCCGTGGTCGGCTCGTCGGCGATCAGCACCTTCGGCTCGCACGACAGCGCCATCGCGATCATGACGCGCTGCCGCAGCCCGCCGGACAGCTCGTGCGGGTAACTGCCGAGCCGTTCGGCGGGGCGCGCGATCCCGACGAGCGCCAGCATCTCCAGCGCCCGCTCGCGGGCCTGCCTGGCGCTCGCGCCGAGGTGCAGCCGGATCGGCTCGGCGACCTGCTCGCCGATGGTCTTGGTGGGGTTGAGGGAGGTCATCGGGTCCTGGAAGACCATCGCGATCTCGTTGCCGCGGATCCGCCGGTACTGCCGCTCCGGCAGGCCGACCAGTTCGCGGCCCTCCAGCTTGATGGAGCCGGCGGCGACGTGCCCGCCGGGCGGGAGCAGACCCATGATCGACAGCCCGGTCATCGACTTCCCGCTGCCCGACTCGCCCACCAGCCCGAGGGTCTCGCCCTTGCGCAGCAGCAGGTCGACGCCGTTGACGGCGGCGACGGCCGACGTCCGCAGCCGGATGCCGGCGGACAGGCCCTCGACCGCCAGGACCTCACCGTCGCCGGCCATCATCGGCCCCTTTCCGTGCGGGCGGCCATCAGCGCCGCCTCAGCCGTACGTCGATCGAGTCGCGCAGCGCGTCGCCGACGAAGTTGAACGCCATGACGACGAGGACCAGGCAGCCCCCGACCGGGTAGATCAGCCACCAGGCGCCCTCGAACAGGTAGCTGACGCCCTCCGACAGCTGCGTGCCCCACTCGACGTCGGGGTAGTTGAGCCCGAAGCCGAGGAAGCCCAGCAGCGACACCGCGATGATCGCGTCGGCGACCTGGAAGGTGATGTTCACGATCACCACGCCCAGCGCGTTCGGGATCAGATGCCTGGTGATGATCCGCAGCTTCGTCGCCCCCATCACGGTCGCCGCGGCGACGAACCCGCGCGAGCGCAGCGAGAGCACCTCGGCCCGCACCAGCCGGGCGGGCGCGAGCCAGGAGAACGCGCCCAGGATCAGGCTGAGCGACAGGACCGTCGAGCTGAACCGGGTGGCCGCGATCAGCACGATGAACAGGAACGGGATCGACAGCAGCGTGTCGACCACGCGCATCATGACCCCGTCCACGACGCCGCCCGCGAGCCCGGCGACGGTGCCGTAGAGCGTGCCGATCGCGGTGGCGATCAGGGCCGCGAACAGCCCGATCTGCAGGGACGCCTGCCCGCCCCGCATGATCCGCCCGAGCACGTCGAACCCCTGCGCGTCGGTGCCGAGCGGATGGGCGGCGTCCGGCGGCAGCAGACTGCTGACCGGGTCGACCGTGACCTGGTCGGTGACGTAGAGGTGGGGGCCGGCGAAGCAGAACAGGACGAGCGCGACGATGATGCCGACGCCGAGGACGGCGAGCCGGTTCTGCGCGAACGACCGTACCGCGAGCCGCCATCCGCTCGTGAGCTCCGGTACCGGGCGTGCCGTTGCCGTCTCTGTCATGCGTTCTGCGTCCTCGGGTCGCTGACCGCCACGACCAGGTCCGCGAGGAGGTTCCCCAGCACGGTCATGATCGAGGCGACGAGGGTGTAGCCCAGCAGGACCGGATAGTCCTGGTTGTTGAGGCTGTTGAAGAACAGCAGCCCCAGGCCCGGATAGTTGAAGACCGACTCCACCACCAGGTTGCCGGCCAGCAGCAGCGGGATCGACATGCCGATCAGGGTGACCAGGGGCAGGCAGGCGTTGCGCAGCAGGTGGCGGGTGAGCACCATGCGCGTCGACAGGCCCTTCGCCCGCGCCACCCTGATGTAGTCCTGCGCCAGCTGGTCGAGCGCGGCCGAGCGCTGGTAGCGGGAGTACATCGCGACCGTGACGCCGGTCAGCGTCAGCACCGGCAGCAGCATGGCGCGCGGCTCGGTGAAGATCACGAAGTTCGAGCTCGACTGCGACGCCTGGGCCGGCAGAATGCCCAGCCCCAGCGCGAAGACCTGGATCAGCAGCATCGCGAGCAGGAAGACGGGCATCGAGTACGCGACGAAGGTCAGCGCGGTCAGCACGTTGTCGCCGACGCTGTTGCGCTTGACCGCCTGGAACACGCCCAGCGGGACCGCGATGCCGATGGCCAGCACGAGCGCCGCCCCGGCGAGCATCGCCGTCCGCCCGGCGTTCTCGGCGAGCAGGTCGTTGACGCTCTGGTTCAGCCGGTAGGAGTAGCCGAGGTCGCCCTGGAGGAGATCGCCCAGGTACATGACGTACTGCACCACGAGCGAACGGTCGTAGCCGTGCTCCCGGTCGAAGGCGGCCACCGCCTCCACGCTCGCCTCGACGCCCAGGATCGCCCGGCCGGGTGACCCGGACAACCCGTGCAGCATCATGAAGGTGATCAGCGAAACGCCGAGCACCACGACGGCCGACGTCGCCAGCCGCCGCAGCACGTACCGAGTCACACCGCCCTCCTCTCGCTCGCCGTCGCCGCTACTTCAGGTACCAGTACTCGGGGGTCAGCACCGTGGTCGGCAGGGCGGCGAACGTCTCCTGCGGCCCGGACAGCGTGTCCTTCCAGGCCCAGATGGTGTGCGCGTTCGGCAGCCAGAGCACGGGCAGGTTGGTCCGCAGGTGTTCGATCTCGGCCTTGACCGCGTCGCGGTCGTCGCCGTGCACCGAGGCGCGGATCAGCTCGTCGGTCTTCGCGTCGCTGTAGGCGCCCACGTTGCCCGAGCCCTCGGAGTCGAAGGTGCCCGTCATCGTGGGGTACGGCGTGATGCTGAAGCCGCCCCAGGTGGACATGGCCCATTCGCCGGCCTTGTCGGGGGCCGCGGGCACGTTGTAGTTCTGGATCAGGAAGCTGAACGTCTTCGGCGCGACCGAGATCGAGATGCCGAGCTTGCGGGCCTCGGAGGCGAACGCGGTGCTGACCGCGCTGTGCAGCTGCGGCTCGCTGCGGTAGAAGAGGTTGAACCTGATCGTCTGGCCCCGCGGGATGCCTTCGCCGCACTCCGTCGGCCCGCTGCCGGGGCGCTCGCACGTCGTGGCGCCGTTCGGCACGACCTTCCAGCCGTGCTCCTCCAGCAGCTTGCGAGCCGCGGCCGGGTCGTACGGGTAGGGCGCGGTGGCGACGTCGGGTGAGGCGTACGGGGAGGTCGCGGGCGCCGTGCCGTAGCTCTCGGCCGCCGCGCCGTTGTACATGCCCTTGCTGGCGATGTAGCCGGGCTGGTCGATGAGGTGCTGCAGCGCCTGCCGGACGTAGAGCTGGCCGAGGATCTTGTCGACGTTGTCCGTCGTGTCCTTGAAGTTCAGCATGATGAAGTTGAAGCCCAGCCGGGGCGCGCCGTAGACGTGGTATCCGGCCGCCTTGAGCGCCCTGACCTGGCCCACGTGGGCCTGATCCACCGTGGCCATCGTCAGGTTGCCGCTCAGCAGCTGGTTGAACTTCGCGGTCTCCGAGGTGAACGGCCGGAAGTTCAGCGTCTGGATGCGGGGCTTCTGCGGACCGGTGTACTTCTCGTTGGCGGTCATCGCGTAGAAGTTCGTGGTCACGTCGAAGGCGCTCAGCCGGTAGGGGCCGTTCACCGTCTGCCAGAGCGGGTTCGAGGCGAACGTGGCCGGGTCACGCGAGGCCTTGTCGAGGTAGGTGTAGATCGCCTCGGCGTTCTCCGGGTCGGCGTGGTCGAGGATCGGCCCGTCGGCCGAGGCGCGGGCCCACTGCTTGGCCGGGAGCGGCACGACCGAGGTGAGCTGGTCGGTGGTGAACCACTCCGGGTTGTAGGCCTCCTTCAGCTTGATCGTCACGGTGCTCGCGTCCGTCGCCGTCACGCTGTCGAGGTTGTCGGGGAACTGGCCGGGCGTGTAGCCGGCCCAGTTGGCGGCGTTCTTCCGCAGCGCCGCCTTCACCAGGTTGACGAAGAAGACCACGTCGCCGGCCTCGACCGGGTTGCCGTCGGACCACGTGTAGCCGGGCTTCAGCTTGATGGTCACCGTCTTGTTCTCGTCGGAGAACTCCGGCAGCTCGGCGAGGCTGAGCTGCGGGTTGACCTTGGGGCTGGCCCCCTCGGGGAACCAGTACAGCGGCCGGTACATCAGCCGCTGGAACTGGTACGTCACGTACGTCGAGTTGAACGCGCCGGGCACGATCGGCAGCACGTAGTACGGCCCGGCTCCGGGCTGCTGGGCGATGTCGACGGCGCCGCCGTCCTTGGGGGTGCCCGACTCGGGCGGCAGCTCGCCGAAGGTCTGCGAGCCCTGCGTACGGCCGGCGGCGGCGCCCTGGTCACCGGTGTCGCCCGTTCCGCCGCTGCACGCGGAAAGGGGCAGGAGCGTAACCAGGACCGCGGCGGCGAGTGCCCGCCGCGCGCGAACGCCGTTCATGACCGCACCATCGCGATGTCCGTGCCGTATCGGTCTGTGTCCACGTAAGCCCTGCTCCTTGTGCCGTATCCGGGGAGAACTGGGCGGCCGGGCCGTCAGCTGCCCCAGACCGCCTTCGCGTAGGTGTAGAAGTTCCGGCCGAGGATCTTCTCGATCCTGGCCGTCGAGTAGCCGCGTCGCTCCAGCAGACGCGCCAGCTCCCGGAACTGGTCGACGCCGCGCAGGTCGACGACGAACGGGAAGGTGTCGCTGCGCTCCCCCGCCGCGGACGCCCCGGCGGCGCGGCGCCGGGCGACCTGCTCGGCGAGCCGGTCGCGGTAGGCGTCGAGGTCGTCGATGGCGGTGATCGTGCCGTCGGTGCCGATGCCGACGTGGTCCTCGCCGCACACGTTCACCGCGTGCGCGATGTGCTCGACCACGTCCTCGGCGCGGGCGTGCCCGGAGGCGTCGAGGAACGGCATGAAGTAGATGCCGACGAAGCCGCCCTGTGAGGCGACCAGCCGGAGCTCCTCGTCGGTCTTGTTGCGCGGCAGGTCGACCAGGGCGCGGCAGCCCGTGTGGTTGATCGAGACGGGCTGCCGGGACGCCCGAGCGGCCTCCAGGCAGGTCCGCTCGCCGCTGTGCGACAGGTCGACCATGACGCGGTGTTCGTTGAGCCGCTCCACGACCTCGTGGCCGAGCGGGGTCAGGCCGCGGTTGCCCGGGGCCATGCAGCCGTCGCCGACCTGGTTGGCCTGGTTGTAGGTCAGCTGGATGACGCCTACGCCGCGCTCGGCGAAGGTGGCGACGCGCTCCGGCCGGTCCTCGACCGCGGCGGCATTCTGGAAGCCGTAGATGATGCCGATCCTGCTCCGCCGGGCGGCCTCGGCGATGTCCCGCGCGGTGCGGATGTGCGTCAGGTCGTCGTGGTGGGTGCGGATGATCGCGTCCCAGGTGTCGAGCTCGCGCAGCGTGTGCTCGTAGGGCGGGAAGTCACCCATGGTGTAGCCGAGCGTGACGTTGATCGCGGTCACGCCGGAGGCGTGCGCGTCCGCGAGCGTGCGCGCGTCGATGGTGAGCTGGTCGCTGGTCTGCACGAGGCCGGCGGAGGCCGAGGCCGACGCGACGGCGTTCGGGTTGTCCAGCACGCCCAGCGCGTTCACGACGATGCCGCCCGTGAGGTCATGGCTCATCGCGCCTGCTCCTCGGTGTTCGCGGCGGTCCGCCGGTCGTAGTCGGCGCGGTCGTGACGACGCCCCCGCTTGACCGTCGTGAGGACGCGGCGCAGGTGGCCGATGTCCTCGTACGGGTCGTCGGCGACGATCACGAAGTTGGCCAGTTTGCCGGGGTGCACGCTGCCCGTCGTGGCCTCCTGGCCCATCGCGGCGGCCCCCGTGAGGGTGGCGGCGCGCACGACCTCGCGGGGCGGCACGCCCATCGCGTGGACCAGGTAGTGGAGCTCGTCGTGGAGCGAGGGGTAGGGGTCGCCGGGCGGCGTCTCGTAGTCGGTGCCGGTGCACAGGGCGACGCCGGCCCGCCGCGCGCGGTCGATCAGCCGCCGCAGCACCTCCTCGGCGAGGCCGTCGGCGCCGGGCGGGCTGAGCGGGATCCGCGCCACGACGCTCGCGGTCGCGTCGAGGATCGTGCCGCGGCGCCGCATGTCGTCGAAGAGCCCGTCGACGGCGCCGGGCGGCGCGTCGAGGAAGCGCTGGTAGACCTCGGCGAGGTGGGCGCGCTGACCCCGGTAGGCCGGCGGCCGTAACCCGGACAGGTGGTAGGCGAGCATGTGGGCGTGGGAGAGCACGTCGACCCCGGCCGCCACGACCTCGCCGGGCAGGGCGGGGAACACCGACGCGTGCGCCCAGACACGCAGGCCCTGCCGGTGGGCCTCGGCGGTGACGCGGGCGACCAGCGCGGCGTCGAGGTCGGCGTAGACCTTGATCGCCTGCGCGCCGGTGCCGCGGGCCATCGCGACCGCCAGCGGCAAGTCGGTCTTGTCGTCGATCGCCCGCATCCACGGCACGGCGCCGGGCGTGGCACCCTGCGAGACCTGCCACGTGCGCGGGTCGTCGAAGAAGCTCGGGCCGGCCATCAGTGCGGCGGAGCAGATGTCGGGGCCGGCGATCTCGCCGAGCAGCGCGGCGCGCCCGAGGTCGGCCATCTGGCGCAGGTCGCCGGCCATCTCGCGGATCGCGGTGACGCCGCCGTACAGCTGGCGGCGCATCGTCTCCTCGGCCTGCGCGCGGTTGGGCGGGGTGGACAGGTGCTGGTGGGTGTCGATCAGACCGGGCAGCAGGTACGCCCCCGCCAGGTCGACGACCTCCGCCCCGGACGGCACGCTCAGCTCGGCGTCGGGGACGACCGCTTCGATCACCGGCCCGCCGGTCACCACCGCCATGCCGCGGCGCACGGGGCCACCCGTGCCGTCGATGAGGGACACGTCGCGGTAGACCGTCGTCTCGCCAGGCGCCGCGGGCGCGAAGGGCGTGGGGGCGGGGTCGTTGCCCGCGACGGGTCGCGCGTCGTTGTCGGTCATGGCGATCGCCGGATCTCCGTTCCAGGGCCGTCAGGCGGGGGTGCTGCGGACGGAATGTGTTACATACACCGTAACAACTGTTGTAACAGTAGCAACATCTGTTAACATGCGTCAACCATGGAATGATGTGCTCAGCCGACCGTGGAGGGACGTTGCCCAGACCGGCCAGCTCCGCCGTGGACAAAGCCCTGGATCTCATCGAGGCGGTCGGCCGGGCCGACCGCCCTGTTCGCCTCAGCGAACTGGCGAGCCAGGCGGGGATGCACCGCGCCACCGCCTACCGCATCCTGGTCGACCTGGTGCGGCGCGGCTGGATCATGCGCAACCAGGACCACTACCTTCCGGGCCCCGTCGTGCTGCAGTTCTCGCAGGCCGCGGCGGCCAACTCCATCACGGTGCTCAGCCGTCCCGTGCTGCAGACGTTGTCCGACCAGACGGCGATGATGGTCAACCTGCAGGTCCTCGAGCCCGAGGGCGGCCGCGTGATCGACGTCGTGCGGCCGCCCAGGCTCGCGATGATCACGGATCTGCTCGGCGAGCTGCTGCCGATCCACAAGTTCGCCGGGCCGCTGGCGCTGGTCTCCGCGCTCGACGAGGCCGCCCAGATCCCCTACGTACGCGCCGCCGAGGCGCAGGGCCATCCCCCCGAGGCCGGCGACGAGCTGCTGAAGGACCTGTCCCTGGCCCGGCGCACCGGGTTCGCGCTGGAGCGCGGCCGCAACGAGGACGTCGTGGCCTCGCTGAGCCGCGCGGTGCTCACCGGCAACGGCCGCCCCATCTGCGCGCTCACCGTCGTCGGCCCCGACAGCGAGTTCGACGACGCCACGCTGACGAAGCTGAAAGAGCATCTGTCCGCCGCCGCGGACGAGCTGCGCCGCACCCTCGACGGCACGACCCCCGGAGCCGACCTTGACTGACACCGCGGTGAGCGGAGTTCTCGTCCTCGACCGCGAGCAGACCAGGGCGGCGTTAACCGCCGAGGCACTCCTGGCCGCGGTGCGCACCGCGCTCGTCGCCATCAGCCGCGGCGAGGTCTCCGCGCCACCGCGCGTCGCCGCCCGCTCCGGCCACGGCCTGCTGGGCGCGATGCCCGGTTACGTGCCCGAGCTGGGGCTGGCCGCCAAGCTGGTGTCGGTCTTCTCGGCCGTCGCCGACGGGGGCCACGGCGCCCACCGCGGCATCGTGGCGTACTTCGACGAGGTGACCGGGCGGCCGCTGGCCGTCATGGACGCCGAGACGGTCACCGCGGTCCGCACGGCGGCCACCGCGACCGTCGCCATGCGGGCCCTGGCGCGCCCCGGCGTCACCCGGATGGCGGTGATCGGCACCGGCACCCAGGCCCGCGCCCAGATCGACCTCATCGCCTCGATGGACTCCGTCGAGCTGCTGGTCGGGGCCCGTGACGTGGGCAACGCCGAGAGCGTCGTCGCGCGGCTGGCGGCCGGCTCGGCGATGACGGTCGAGGCGGCGGCCCGGGGCGCCGACGTGGTGTTCTGCTGCACCTCCAGCCGCGAGCCCGTGCTGCGCCGGTCGTGGCTCGCCGACGGCGCGCACCTCAGCTCGGTCGGCGGCTCCGACGGCCCCGAGTTCGGCGACGACACCCTCGAGGCGTCGTCGTTGTTCGTGGAGTGGCCGGGCGCCGTGACCGAGCCGCCGCCGGCCGGCGCGTGGGAGCTGCAGAGCACCGATCCCGAGCGGGCGAGCCTGATCGGCGCCGTGCTCGACGGGGCGCACCCGGGGCGGCGCTCGGCGCGGGAGCTGACGGTCTTCAAGTCGACCGGACATGCCGCGCTCGACGTGGCGGCGGCGTCGGTGGCCTACCGGGTGGCCCGCGAGCGTGGGCTGGGCCTCAGCGTCGATCTGTAGCGGGTCGATCTGCAGCGGGTCGATCCGCAGCCGGTCGATCTGTGGCAGGCGGCACGGCGGTGACCGGCCTGCTGGTCACCGGGCTGGAGAAGATCATGGTGCTCGACGGCTTGCCGTACGCGGCCAGCCGGTCGATCAGCGACTCGAACGCCGCCATCGACGGGACGGCGATCTTCAGGATGCTGCACACGTCGCCGGTGACCCGGTGGATCTCGCGGATCTCCGGCCAGGTCGCGACATCCGGGTCGCGCAGCACGCACGAAGGCCCGTAGCAGGTCAGCTGCACGAACGCGGAGACGTCCCAGCCGGCCCGCGCCGGATCGACCACGGCGTGGTAGCCGGTGATCACGCCCGACTCCTCCAGCCGCCGGACCCGCTCCGCCACGGCGGGCGGCGACAGGTGGACGCGGCGCGACAGCTCGTTGAAGGAGAGCCGGGCGTTGTCCTGGAGCTCACGCAGCAGCTCCCAGTCCATGGCGTCCATCAGGCGGTCCTTTCGATCGTCAACGGCCTGGCCGATATTGATACCAAACGTGAAGTCACTCGGGTGAAGCGCCGTTGTCCTGGCATTCCTTCCGGCGTACGGCCGCACCATCATGATGGGCCGGCACGTGAAAGGAGCGCGGCGACATGCGGCAGACGGAACGGGTGCGTCCGACCTCGGACCTCGAACGGGCGGAGCGGGCCCGCGCGGGCGGCGGGACGCCGACCCTCGACTTCGAGCGGGAGACCCCCTACGACGCCTACGTGCGCACCGGCGTCCTGCACAGCCTGCAGCGCCCGCTCAGCGACGCACCGGGCGAGATGGCGTTCCTGGTGGTCACCCAGGTGATGGAGCTCTACTTCCACCTCGTCGCCCACGAGCTGGGCGCCGCCCAGGAGTCGCTGCGCGCCGACCGGTCCGACGAGGCCGCGGGGGCGCTGCGCCGCACGGCCCTGCACCTGGAGGCGCTGAACGCCGCCTGGCGTGGCCTGCGCTGGATGACGCCGGCGGACTTCAACCGGTTCCGCGACCTGCTCGGCGAGGCGTCGGGACTGCAGTCGGGCATGTACCGGCTGGTGGAGTTCCGGCTGGGGCTCAAGAGCGAGGCACTGCTGCGGCCGTTCCGGCGCAGCCCGGGCGGTGCGGCGCTGCGCCGCGCGTTCGCCGAGCCGAGCCTCTGGGACGACACCGTCGCCCTGCTCGCCCGGCGCGGCCACGACCTGCCGGACGAGGTGCTGCACCGCGACCCGCGGGCGGCGTACGAGCCGCACGAGGCGGTCGAGCGCGCCTGGGTCGCGGTCTACCGCGACGGACCCGACGACCTGCGCCGGCTCGGGGACGCCCTGGCCGAGGTCTCCGAGGGGTTCGGCGACTGGCGCCACCAGCACGTGGCCGCGGTGCGCCGCACGATGGGCGCCAAGCCCGGCAGCGGCGGCTCCAACGGCCTGGCCTGGCTCGAACGCGGCATGGCCCGCGTCGTCTTCCCCGAGCTCTGGTCGGCCCGTACGCACATGTGACGTCGGGCGCCGTCCGTTCGCCGCGACGAACGTGGCCCCTCTCATTGGTCGTCCGGCACGAATCGTCCCGCCCGCACCTTGGCATACCGTCGCCAGTGAACATCCCAGAACGAGAGGCGGCAGGTTGATCGCGGTCAGGGAACTCCATGAGGTGGCGGAGTTCGAGCGGCTCCTCGCCCTGTACGAGGAGATCTGGCACTTCGAACCGGGCGACCCGCCCATCACGATCGAGCTGCTGCGCGCGCTGTCGCACGCCGGCAACTACGTCGCGGGGGCGTACGACGGGGAGCGGCTCGTCGGCGGCTCGGCCGCCTTCTTCGCCGCGGACGGCGCGCTGCACTCCCACATCACCGGCAGCGCCGCGGGCCGCGGCGTCGGCCTGGAGCTGAAGCTGCACCAGCGCCGCTGGGCGCTGGAGCGCGGCGTGCGGCGCATCACGTGGACCTACGACCCCCTCGTGCGCCGCAACGCCCACTTCAACCTCGCCAAACTGGGCGCGCGCCCGCAGGAGTACCTGCCGTGCTTCTACGGCGTCATGAACGACGCGATCAACCACGGCGACGAGAGCGACCGCCTGCTCGCCTCCTGGCAGCTGACCGCGCCACACGTGGAGGCGCTCGTCCGCGGGGAGCCGCACGACGTCCCGAGGCCGCCGGACGCCGCGGTCGCGCTGGCCGACGAGGACGGGCGTCCCGTGACCCGCCGGGCCGGCGCCGCGACGGTGCTGGTCGCGCTGCCCGCCGACATCGAGGCGTTGCGCCGCGCCGACCCGGGCATGGCCAAGGCGTGGCGGCACGCCGTCCGCGACGTGCTGGGCGGCCTGATGGCCGACGGCGCGGCCGTGACGGGGTTCTGCGAGAAGTCCTTCTACGTAGTGGAGAGATAGTGAAGATCACCGGAGTTGAGCTGCGGCGGATCGCGATGCCGCTGGTGGCGCCGTTCCGCACCTCGTTCGGCACCGAGACCACCCGCGACATCCTGCTGGTGCGCGTGGTGACGCCGGACGGCGAAGGATGGGGCGAGTGCGTGGCGATGTCCGAGCCGCTGTACTCCTCCGAGTACGCCGACGGCGCCGCCGACGTGATCCGGCGTTTCCTGCTGCCCGCGCTGCCGCGGACGCTCCACGCCAACGACGTGGCCGGCGCGCTGGAGCCGATCAAGGGGCACCGCATGGCCAAGGCCGCCCTGGAGACGGCGGTGCTGGACGCGCAGCTGCGGGCGGCGGGCGAGTCGTTCGGCCGGTTCCTGGGCGCGGCCCGCGCCCGGGTACCGTGCGGCGTCTCCGTCGGCATCATGGACTCGATCCCGCAGCTGCTCGACGCCGTGGCGGGCTACCTCGACGAGGGTTACGTCCGGATCAAGCTGAAGATCCAGCCGGGCTGGGACGTCGAGCCGGTACGGGCGGTGCGCGAGCGCTTTGGCGACGACCTGCTGCTGCAGGTGGACGCGAACGCCGCGTACACGCTGGTCGACGCCCGGCAGCTGGCCAGGCTCGACGACTTCGACCTGCTGCTGATCGAGCAGCCGCTGGCCAACGACGACTTCGTCCAGCACGCCAAGCTGGCCAAGCAGCTGAAGACGCCCATCTGCCTGGACGAGTCGATCGAGTCGGCCGAGCACGCCGCGGCGGCGATCGCGCTCGGCTCCTGCTCGATCGTCAACATCAAGCCGGGCCGGCTGGGCGGCTACCTGGAGGCGCGGCGGGTGCACGACCTGTGCCGGGCCAACGGGATCGCCGTGTGGTGCGGCGGCATGCTGGAGACCGGCCTCGGCCGGGCCGCGAACGTCGCCCTGGCGGCGCTGCCGGGCTTCACCCTGCCGGGCGACACCTCCGGCTCGCGCCGCTACTTCGCCACCGACATCACGGCGCCGTTCGAGCTGGAGGACGGCCACCTGCGGGTGCCGACCGGCCCGGGCCTCGGCGTCGAGCCGCTCCCCGAGGTGCTCGACGAGGTCACCACCTCGACGGAGTGGATCACCCTCTGAGCCGCGGCACCGCCGCCAGCAGCGCGCGCGTGTAGTCGTGCGCGGGCTCGCCGACGACCTGCTCGGCGGGCCCGTGCTCGACCACGTGCCCGCGGTGCATGACCGCGATCGTGTCGGCGACGTACCGGACGACGGCCAGGTTGTGCGAGATGAACAACATCGACAGGCCGAGCTCGTCGCGGAGCTCCCGCATCAGGTTGAGCACCGCTCCCTGCACCGACACGTCCAGCGACCCGGTGATCTCGTCGGCGACCAGCAGCGCGGGCTCGCCGCCGAGCGCGCGGGCGATGGCCACCCGCTGGCGCTGCCCGCCCGACAGCTCGCGCGGGTAACGTCCGGCCAGCTCGGCGGGCAGCTGGACGAGGCCGAGCAGGCGCGGCACCTCGGTGGCGCGGCGCCGCTTGGCGATCCCCTCCCCCACCGTCTCGCCGACCGTCATGCGCGGGTCGAGCGACGCGTACGGGTCCTGGAACACCATCTGCACGCGCGGCGCGCCCGTGATCCTCCCGGTGTACGGGACGAGCCCGCTCACGGCCCTGGCCAGTGACGACTTGCCCGATCCCGACTCGCCCACGAGGCCGAGGACGTGGCCGTCCGGGATGTCGAGGGTGACGTCGTCGACCGCGGTGAAACCGCCGTAGCGGACGCTCAGCCCTTCGATCCTCACGACGTGACCTCCCAGCAGGCGACCCGCCGACGCGGGCCGTGGACGACGAGTTCTGGACGTTCGGTACGGCAGCGTTCGGTGGCCAGCGCGCAGCGGGCGGCGAACGCGCAGCCGGCGCCGACCTGGGCCGGGGCCGGCTGCGTGCCCGGGATGCCGGCCAGCGGGCGGCTCCGGTCGGTGTCGAGGTCCGGCAGGGACGCGATGAGCGCCCGCGTGTAAGGGTGAGCGGCGCCGGCGGCCAGCCGGTCGGCGGGCAGCTCCTCGACGACGCGGCCGGCGTACATGACGACGACGCGGTCGCACAGCTCACCGACGACGGCGATGTCGTGCGAGATGAACAGCAGGGCGGCGCCGGTCTCCTCGACGACCTCGCGCAGCAGCTTCAGGATCTGCCGCTGCACGGTCACGTCCAGGGCAGTGGTGGGCTCGTCGGCGATGATCAGGCGGGGCTCGCCCATGAGGCCCATCGCGATGACCGCGCGCTGCCGCATGCCGCCGGACAGCTCGTGCGGGTGCTGGCCGGCCTGCTTGGCGGGGTCGGGCAGGTGGACGTGGCCGAGCCGGTCGACGGCGCGGCGGCGGGCGTCCGCCCGGCTCATGCCCTGGTGCACGACGGCCACCTCGGAGAGCTGGCCGCCGACCCGCAGGGCGGGGTTGAGCGAGGCCATCGGGTCCTGGAAGACCATGGCGAGCGCGGTGCCGAGCTCCTTGCCGGACATGCCGGCGACGTCGGCGCCGCCGAGGCGCAGCCGCCCGTACGTGACGGTGCCCGGGTAAGGGACGAGGCCGCCGATGGCGGCGGCGGTCAGGCTCTTGCCGCTGCCTGACTCGCCGACCAGACCGACGATCTCGCCGGGGGCCATGGTCAGCGACAGGCCGCGTACCGGGGTGGAGCCGCCGGGGAAGGAGACGGTCAGGTCGCGCACCTCGAGGACGGCGTCCGGGTCGGGCTCGCCCTCGGCCCGCGGCGGTTCGGTGCGGGCGCTCTCCTGCCGTCCGGCCGAGGAGCGGGCGGCGGCCCTGGCCAGGGTGTCGCCGAGCAGGTTGAAGCCGATGCCGGCCAGCGCGACGAGCGCCGCCGGGCCGAGCGCCACCTCGGGATGGACGTAGATGCGCGCGAACCCGTCGAAGAGCAGGCGTCCCCAGTCGAAGTCCGGGGGCTGCACGCCGAGGCCCAGGAACGACATGCCGGCCAGGCCGAGCAGCGCGCCGCCGAGCGACTGGGCGAGGTTGAGGATGAGGGGTTCGGCGATGTTGGGCAGGATGTGCCGGGCCAGGATGCGGCGGCGCGGCACGCCCAGCATGCGGGCGGCGGCCACGTAGTCGGCGCCGGCGACGGAGGCGGCCAGCGTCTGGGTGAGCCGCGCGAAGCCGGGCGCGATGGCCACGCCGATGCCGAGCACCGCGCCGCGGGCGCCGAGCCCGGCGATCACTGCCGTGAACATGGCCAGCAGCAGGCCGGGGAAGGCCACCAGCGCGTTGACCAGGCCGGTGACCAGCCGGGCGCCGCGCCGGGGCAGCACCGACGGCAGGGCGCCGAGCACGGTGCCGAGCACGGCGCCGATGAGCGTGGCGGCCAGCGCCAGGGCGAGGGAGTAGCGGCCCGCCACCAGGACGCGGGCCAGCAGGTCGCGGCCCAGGTTGTCGGTGCCGAGCGGGTGCTCGGCGGAGGTCCCCTGGAGGATGGCGCCGGCGTTGATGCGCTCGGCGGCCTCGCCCCAGATCAGCGGCCCGGCGATGGCCAGCACCACCATGAACGCGACCAGCACGCCGCTGATCAGCGCGGACGGGCTCCGCCACACGGCGCCCCTGGACGCCGCCTTCCGCGCCTGCCCGCCCTCGTCCGGGACCGCTTCCGACTGGCCGGTGGGCCGGGCGTTGTCGTCGACCCGCATCAGGCCGCGACCTCCTTGATCTCCGAGGTGGGGTCGAGCGCGCCGAGCACCAGGTCCACGACGAGGTTCACGACCAGCACGATGGCGCCGTAGACGAGGATCACGCCCTGCGCGACCGGATAGTCCTTCTGCGTGATCGACTCGACGATCTTCTGGCCGAGACCGGGCCAGGCGAAGACGTACTCCACCAGGACGCTGCCGGCGATCAGCGAGGTCAGCAGCAGGCCGCCCATGGTCAGGGTGGCCGTGAGCGTGTTGGGCAGCACGTGGCGCAGGTGCAGGCGGAGCGCGGGCAGGCGTTTGGCGCGGGCCAGCCGGACGTAGTCGGTGCCCAGCTCGCGCAGCGTCTCCACCCGGGTGATGCGGGCGATCATCGCGATCGACCCGATCGACAGGGCCAGCACGGGCAGCACGTACGTGAGGGGCCCGTCCTTGCCCGCGGGCGGGAACCAGCCGAGCCCGACGGCCAGGACGGCCACCAGCGCGATCGAGTACAGGAACTCCGGCACCGCGACGGCCGCGCCGGTGACCGTGCCGAAGGTGACCTCGGTGCCGCGGTTGCGGCCGTTCTCGGTGCGGACGGCCGCCCACATGCCGAGCGGCACGGCCACGATCAGCGCCACGGCGGTGGCGAGCAGCGCCAGGGTGAGGGTGTTCGGCAGGCGGGCCGCGATGACCTCGCTGACCGGCTCGCCGGTGAGGAACGACGTGCCGAGGTCGCCGGTCAGCACGCCGCCGACGTACGTGACGAACTGCTCGGGCAGCGGCCGGTCGAGCCCGAGCGCGGCGGTGCGCTGCTGGACCAGCTCGATCGGCGCGGCCGGGCCGAGCGAGGCGCGGACCGGGTCGCCCGGGATCAGGTGGATCATCGCGAATGACGCCGTGAGCAGCACGGCCAGCGACACGGCGAACCGCACGATCCGGCGCACGGCCATGCGCAGCGCTCTGCGCACGGCCGTGCGGTCAGCCGTCCTGGCCGGCCGCGCCGCCGGGGCCCCCACCGGGGTCTCGGGCGGGGTCTCGGGCGGGCGCGCGTCCGTCCGTGGGTCGGTCACTCAACCTCCCTGCGTGAGGCGGATCGAGGTGGGGACCAGCGAGCCCGCCGAAACGCGGAACGTGGCGCCCTTGCCCGCGACGAGCACCGTGGTGTCCACGACGGGCACCAGGTCGGCGGTCTCGAACAGGGCCGACTCCGACTCCAGCCACTTCGGGCAGCCCTCGGCGGACGGCAGCTTGCTCGCCTCGGCCACGAGCTGCTCGTAGCGCTTGTTGGCCAGGTGGGCGAAGTTGGCGCCCTCGGGGGCGGCCGGGCCGGACAGGAAGCCCACCAGCTGGCTGGGCAGGATGACGCCGATCGGCAGCCAGACGACGTCCCAGTCCTGGGTGGAGTTGAGCGACTCCGACAGCTTGGTGTCGATGACGCCGTTGAGCTTCACCTCGACGCCGAGCTTCTTCCAGGCGTCGGCCATGTACTCGGCGGCGGCCTGGTAGCCGGGGCCGCGGGTGGTGGCGTACATGTAGCGCAGGCTCAGCCGCTTGCCGTCCTTCGTCCTGACGCCGTCGGCGCCGGGCTTCCAGCCGGCCGCGTCGAGTGCGGCGGCCGCGGCGGCGGCGTCGAAGGCGGGAACGTGGCCGCTGACCGTGTCGCCCTGGCAGGGGCGGGGGTCCATGACCAGGCCGGTGGCCGGCTGGCCGGTGCCGCCGGAGGCGATGCCGGCCAGCTCCTTCACGTTGAGCGCCTGGGTGAGGGCCTTGCGGACCTCGGGGTCCTTGGTGGGCCGGTCGTCGCCCTGGTGGTAGAAGAACTGGCCGTTGCCGGCCGAGACCAGCTGCTTGTTCACGCCGGGTGCGGACTCGATGCGGGAGCGGTCGGCGCCGATGAAGTTGGCGCCGTTGATCGTGCCGGCGATGAGCATGTTGGCGGCGGTCTGCTCGTTCGGCACGACCTTCATCACCAGCGTCTCGGGCAGCTCCTTGGCGGTGGCGCCGGCCGGTCCCCAGACATAGTCGCGCCGGGCCTTGAACGTGTAGTGGTCGCCGGGCACGGCCTCGGTGAGCTGGTACGGCCCGCTGCCGGAGGTCGCCCGGGCGATCGAGGCGCGGTCCTTCGCCCCCTTGCCGCAGACGATGAAGATCGACCGCGCGCTCTCCAGGATGAAGCTGAACGGCTCCGGCATGGACAGCGTCACGGTGCCGGCGGCGTCGTCGGCCTCCGCCTTCATGCCGGCGGGCACCATCACCCCGTAGATGGGCGACTTGGAGGCGGGGTCGGCGATGTGGTTGACGTTGTCGGCCACGTTGGTGGGGGTCACCGGGGAGCCGTCGGAGCAGGTGACGCCCTTGCGCAGCGTGAACGTGACCGAGTCGGGCTTGACGTCCCACTTCTCGGCCAGCGCCGGGACGATCTTGCCGTCCGCTCCGACGGCCACGAGAGTGTCGTACGCCACGGAGAGCACGTTGTTGGTGACCGTCAGCACGCCCTGGGCGGGGTCGAGGACGCCGGGGTCGGCGGGGATGGCGTAGGTGAAGGTGCCCGCGGTGACCGGTCCGCCCTGCTGCTCGGGGGCGCCCGTCGTGCCTCCGCACGCGGCCGTCAACAGAGCGAGGCCGGCGAGGGCCGCGACTGCGGGTTTTGTCATGGGGGACTCCAGACGAGCGTCGGGGGGTGGGCACAACCTTCCTGCCTGCGCAGATCCGGTTCTATGTGCCCGTACACGAAAAAAGCGGGTCTGTGTGGTGCTATCGGCCGAAGATCCGCATCTGCAGCATCACCGTGAGCCGGGCGTCGGGGTCGGACAGGTCGAGCCCGCTGATCTCGACCAGGCGCTTGAGCCGGTAGCGGAAGGTGTTGGCGTGCACGTGGACCCGCGCGCTGGCCACGTTGACGTCGCCGAACGCGTCGAGGTACGCCCGCAGGGTGGCGGCCAGCTCGGTGCCGTGCTCGGCGTCGTGCTCCAGCAGCCGCTGGTACGGCCCGGTCGGGGCCTGCTCCTCGGCGGCGGCCACGTCGGCGACCTGGAGCAGCAGCGACTCGAAGTGCACGTCGGTGTAGCCGGCCGCCTGGCCGGTGGTGCCGCGGGCGCGCAGCACGCGCAGCGCCCGGTCGGCGTCGGCCCGGGACCTGGCCACCTGCGAGAGGTTGGCGGCCAGCCGGCCCACGCCGATGTTGGCGGCGTGCCGGGGCCCGACCCTGGCCAGGAAGCTCTCGGCCACGCGCACCGCCCGCGCCTCCTCGTCGCCCACCGAGTGCAGCGGCAGCACGGCGTAGGCGATGGAGCCGACGGACGCGGCGGCGGCCTTCGGGTGGATGGCGGCGACGTGCAGCGCGAGCGCGTCGCAGAAGCGCTGCCGGTCGCTCTCGCCGCGCGCGGGGTCGGCGGCGGCGGCGTCGGTGAGCTGGGCGGCCAGCACGCACAGGCGGGTGGTGGCGATGCCGAGCCGTCCGGCGGCCTCGGGCGCGTCGGCGCCGCCCGCCAGCACGGTGGACAGCAGGTCGGCGCGCAGGCGCCGCTGGGTGTCGGCCCCGGCGCGCTCGCGCAGCAGCTGCAGCGCGACGATCTTGGCGGCGTCCGCGAGGGCGCGCCGGCGCTGCTCGCTGAGCGGCTCGCGCACGGCCACCCAGATCGAGCCGAGGATCTCGTCGCCGCTGCGCACGGCCACGGCCGTGCGGTTGATCACGCCGTCCGCACCGAGCTCCATGTAGACGGGCTCGCGGCTCTGGTAGAGCTCCTTGAAGAAGCCGCGCTCGTCGAGCATCCGCAGGTAGCGCTCGGGCACCTGACGGCCGAGCACGGTCTCGACGCGGCCCTGGTCGGCCTCGTCCTGCCGGCCGGAGAAGGCCAGCACGCGCGACGACCTGTCCTCGATCGTGACGGGCGCGTCGAGCAGCGCGCAGACGGCGTTGGCCAGCGAGAACAGGTCGCCCTGCGGGCCCTGCCCCGGCTCGGCCAGGTCGCCCTCGGCCAGCAGCGAGCGCAGCAGCGCGGCGACCTGCGCCCAGGAGGCGGCCCGGGTGAGGGCGAGCACGGCCACGCCGGTCTCCAGGACGGTGGCGCGGACCTCCTCCTCCACGTCGACGGGCAGCTTCACGACGACGCCGGCGGCTCGGGGGGCGCGCCGGATCAGGGAGCAGATCTCCGCGGCCCCGCGTACGCCGACCGCCAGCACGATCCCGCCCGGCGGCACGATGAGCTCGTCGAGCGGGTCGAAGATGTGCACGCCGGTGACCTCGGTGTCGAGGTCGCCGGGAGAGGCCGCCACGTCGAGGACGGTGGTGCCGAGATCCTGCAGAATCCGTCCCAGGCTGGCGCGGGGGCGGTTCCTCATCCGCTCACCATAGTCCACGAAAACGGACATCAGCGCAGCTGTTCCACGGCCAGGCGGGCGGCGCGGCCGATGACGGCGTCGGCGTGCGGCAGGCGTTCCCTGATGACCTCGCTGCGCACGAAGACGGCGACGGCGTAGCGCCTGCCGTCGGGGTACTCCACGACACCCGACTCGTTGCGCACGCCCCACAGGCTGCCGGTCTTGCCCGACACCTTGACCTCGTCGGGGAAGCCGGCGCTCAGCCGGTGCGGCCAGATCTGCTCGCCCATGAGCCCGCGCACCTCGGCGCACGCCTCGGGCGGGCCGGCCTCGTCGCGCCAGACGAGGCTGAGCAGCGCGGTGATCTCGCGCGGGGTCCCCGCGGTGGTGCGGGCCGGGTCGCGCACGGCCATGGCGCGCAGCTGCTCCTGCGAGGCGGCGTCCCAGTCGTCGCCGATGTCCTGCCTGACCTGGTCGAACAGCTCGGCGCAGCCGCCGATGAGCCGGGTGCGGCGCAGGCCGAGCGCGGCGAGCGTGCCGTTGACCCGGTCGAGCCCGACGCGGCGCAGCAGCACGTCGGTCGCGGCGTTGTCGGACATGGTGATCATGAAGTGGGCCAGGTCGCGCAGCGTGAGCGACACGTCGTCGTGGCAGCCGGAGGTGCCGATGCCGCCGTCCTTGTCGGCGGCGGCGACGGTGAGCCGCTCGGTGCGGCTGATCTCGCCGGCCGCGGCCTGCCGGGCGTACTCCAGCGCGACCGCGATCTTGAAGACGGAGGCGAGCACCACGGGCTCGTCGGGGTCCAGCCCCGTCTCGGCGTCGCCGTCCACCTCGCGGGCGTGCAGGAAGCCCCGCACGCCCGCGTCGGCGAAGACCCCGGCCAGGTCAGGCACGCGCCACCGCTCGGCCGTTGTGCAGGTAGGCGGCCCGCCCGTCCCGCAGCACGAAAGTGATCGAGTCGTAGCGGCCGTCCTGCGGCTCGGCGGAGATGAACGACTCGCCGTGGAAGTGCACATACCTCCTGGTCGTACGGGTGGCGCCCATGCTCTCCATGAGCGGGCCGGGCAGGAGTGTGACGTCGAGACCGTTCTCGGCGGCGGCGACCTCGTAGCCGTACTGCGGCCCGCGGTAGCCGCCCACGTACGGGGCGCCGTCGACGGCGGCCGGCTCCCGCGGCGGCACGCGCGGACTCGGCACCGTCAGGCCGGTCGCCTCCTCGATGACCGGCATCGCCACGTCGGCGACCAGCCCGGCGAAGGAGCCGCCGTTGCCGGTCATGGCGATGACGAAGTCCGAGCCGGGCACGATCCGCCAGAACGTGCTCTGCCCCGGCGTGTTGCCGTCGTGGCCGAACGCGCCCCAGCCGAACAGCTCCACCCCGAGACCCCACTTCTCGGCCAGCGGGGCGCCGCCGCCGGGCACGTCGATCTGGGGCGTGAGCATCGCGGCCACCGACTCCTGCGACAGCACCCGGGTGCCGTCGGGCGCGACGCCGCCCGCGGCCAGGGTGCGGCCGAACGCGACCAGCTCACGCAGCGCCAGGCTCATGGTGGCGCCGGCCGGGGCGTTGGAGCGGGGCATCAGCCACTCGGAGTAGACGGCGTTGTCCGGCCCGACGTGCCCGACCGCGGCGCGGAAGTACACCGCCTCCTCACCGAGGAGCGCGGCGTGCGTGACGCCCAGCGGGCCGAACAGGTGCTCGCGCATGGCCTGCTCCCAGCTGACGCCGCGCAGCCGGGCCACCAGCGCGCCGAGCACGCAGTAGCCGGCGTTGCAGTAGGAGAAGATCTCGCCGGGCTCGTGCACGCGACCGGCGCCGCGCAGGTACTCCAGGTACTTGTCCAGGCAGTCGTCGCCGCGGCCGGTGTCCTCGAACAGGTCGCCGTCGAAGCCGGCGCTGTGCATGAGCAGCTGCCGTACGGTGACGGCGCCGTGCGCGAAGTCCGGCAGGTACTCCCCCACGGGGCTGTCCAGCTCCACCAGGCCCTCGTCGGCCAGCTGCATGACCAGAGCCGCGGTCCACACCTTGGTGGTGGAGCCGACCTGGAACACGCTGTCGGTCGTCGCCGCCACGCCGGTGTTCCTGTTGACCACGCCCGCCGCGGCCTCGTGCAGCCGGCCGTCGCGCCACACCGCGACCGACGCGCCGGGCACGCCGTGCTCCTCTATCGCCTTCTGGAGGCGGTCCTGCAGGTCCATGTCCGTCTCCTCAGCCGACCTTGGGGGTGGCGCGCGCGCCCATGTGGATGTACGGGGTGCCGTCGGCCAGCTCGAAGAAGACGGCCGTCATCCAGTCGCGGGTGCCGGGCGCCTGGAAGGCGAAGAGGTTCTCGTCGATGGGGACGAAGACGGACTCCTCGGGCTTGTGCAGGCCGGCGAGCTCGCCGGTGGACTCCATGCGCAGCGTCCCCTTGCCGTCCTCGACGGCGATCGTGATCCGGGCGCCGGCCCGCTCGTACACGCCCGCGTACGGTTCGAGGTCCACCTCGGGCGGCGTGTCCGACGGGACCGGGGACGGCGGCACGGTCAGGCCGTCCAGCTCGGCGAACAACTCCGTGGCCACGGCCCGGGTGAACGCGCCGCTCTGGCCGCCGTTGGCGGTCACGCAGACGACGGTGCCGGTGCCGGGGACGACCCAGAGCATGGCGTGCTGGCCGATGGTGTTGCCGCCGTGGGAGATGACCTTGTGGCCGCTCCACTCGTCGAGGATCCAGCCGATGCCCCACTGCTTGCCCAGCGTGTACGGGTTCGGGATGTCGACCTGCGCCTCCCACATCGCGCTCGGGTCCTCCAGCAGTCCGCCCTCGAGGTGGGCGCGGCCGAAGGCGACCACGTCGGCGGGGCGGGCGCAGATGAGACCGGCCGGGCCCATCGACCGCATGAGGCCCCACTGCGGGACGGGCTTGCCGTCGTCGTGGCCGATCGCGGAGCGGAAGCGCAGCACGTCCTCGGGCAGCGTCCAGGTGTGGGAGAGGCCGAGCGGCTCGCAGATGCCCTCGCGCAGGACGTCGTCCCAGCGCTTGCCCTCCAGCACCTCCAGCACCCGGCCGGCGACGACGAACCCGGCGTTGCAGTAGGACTGGGTGACGCCGAGCGGGTGGTTCAGCGCCACGTCCGCCAGGGCCGCCACGTACTTCTCCACGCAGTCGTCACCGCGGCCCGTGTCGATGAACACGTCGCCGTTGATGCCGCTGGTGTGGCAGAGCAGCTGCCTGATGGTGACGGCCTTGGTGACCTCGGGGTCGACCAGCTTGAACTCGGGCAGCACCTCGGCGACTGGGGTGTCCAGCGTCAGCCGGCCCTTCTCGACCTGCTGCATGATCAGCGTGGCGGTCCACACCTTGCTGACCGAGCCGATCTGGTAGAGGGCGTCGGTGGTGGCGTCCAGGCCGGCGGTGGTGTTGAGACTGCCGGCCGCGAACTCGTGCAGCTCGCCTCCGTGCCAGTACGCCAGCGCCGAGCCGGGAACCTCGTACTCGGCGATCAGCTCGGCGAGCCGATGACCCATTGCTCCAGCCACGCGATGATCCTTTCGTTGTAGTCGTGCCTGTGCGAGGGGCGCCCGCTCAGGATGAACAGATGGCTAGCGCCGGGGTAGCGCACCAGCCTGACGGGGACCCGCCGCTCGCGCAGGGCGGCGAACCACTGCTCGGCCTGGCCGACGGGGCAGCGGTCGTCGTTCTCGCCGTGCAGGACGAGGGTCGGCGCGGTGACGCCGGCGACGTGGGTGATGGGCGACTGGGCGGCCAGGTCCCCGGCGTACTCGTGGGTCTTCATCAGGTGGCCGAGGTCGGAGGTGCCGCTCAGGCTGGACAGGTCGCTGACGAGGCCGCCCGGGATCGCGGCCTTGAACCGGCCGGTCGTGGCCGACAGCCAGCAGGTCATGTAGCCGCCGTAGCTGTAGCCGGTGACGGCCAGCCGGTCGGGGTCGGCGACGCCCTCGGCGACCAGGGCGTCGATGGGGGCGAGCAGGTCCTGGGCGTCGGCCAGGCCCCAGGCGCCGATCGAGGCGGTGTAGAACGCCTCGCCGTACCCGTCGCTGGCGCGCGGGTTGACGGTGAGCACGGTCCAGCCTTGGGCGGCGAGGACCTGGTGGTAGAGGTGGACGCCGTCGAAGACGGGCGACCAGGCGTTGTGCGGGCCGCCGTGCACGTCGAGGAGCAGCGGGCCGGGCGTCCGCGCGGACTCGTCGCGCAGGACGAACGCCTCGACCTGGGTGCCGTCGGGGGCGGTGAAGGTGCGGCGGCGGGCCTTGAACAGGTCTACGCCTTCGACGGCGTAGGTGGTGAGTCGGGATATATCCGGCGCTGACGCGCCAGATATATCCGACATTTCGCCTGACGCGACTTTTTTCGGGCCGGAGGTTGAGGCGGCGCCCGACTCCCCGCTCGACTCGGCGGCCGGGTCCTGGCCGGTGGCGGTGCCCGGGTCGGCGCCGGCACCAGGGCCGAAGGTGGCGAGATAGACGTCGCCGGCGCTCTCCTGGGTGGCGGCCACGTACGCGACCGCTCCGGCCGCCGTACTGATGCCCGAGATGTTGACCTCGCCGGGGACGAGGCGCTCGCCGGGCGCGCGGTAGAGGTGGGTCGAGCCGCCGTCGCGGGCGCAGAAGATCAGATCCTCGCCGAGCAACGCCGGGGTGCCGCCGGGGTAGCCGGGCGCGCCGGTCATGACGTTCCGGTCGAGGCCCGTCTCCACCTCGGCCGCTCCCCCGGGCCCGAGCGCGAACAGGCGCGCGTGCCCCACGGGGGTGTTCTTGCGCCCGGCGGCGATCAGCCGGTCGCCGATCCACCAGACGCCGCCGCACAGCAGCTCCGGCTCGCTCAGCGGGTCGGGGACAGCGCCCTTGGCCGCGTCCACGGCGTACGCGGTCCCGCCGAGGTCCAGGTCGCGGTCGGGGTGCATGGAGGCGACGAAGGCCAGCCTGAGCCCGTCGGGAGACCACGTCGGCTCGCTCGCGTGGAAGTCGCCCTCGGTGACCTGGACCGTCTCTCCGCCGTCCACGTCCGTGACGAAAAGGTGCCTGGTCACGCCGCGCAGCAGCCCCGCCCCGTCGGCCTTGTGGTCGAGCCGGTCGGCCACGACAGGAGCGTGCGGCGAGGCGGCGGCGCCGTCCGGGCCGGGGCCTACGGGGGCGGCGAAGGCGACGCGCGCGCCGTCCGGCGACCACACGGGCACGCCCGCGCCGAGCGCGGCCGAGGTGATCGCGACGGCCTCGCCGCCGTCCATCGGCAGCAGGTGGATCTGCGGCCGGCCGTCCACCGGGCGCAGGAACGCCAGTGTCCGCCCGTCGGGCGACCAGCGCGCGGCGCTGCCGGCGGCGAGCCTGCGCGGCTCGGCGCCGGGCGCGGCCAGCCAGATCTCGGTACGGCTCTCGTCGGCGTCGCGGTCGGCCGTCGTCAGCGTGTACGCCACGGCCTTTCCGTCGGGACGGATCCGCGGGTCTGAGGGGATGGCGATGCGGTAGAGGTCATCGAGGACGAGAGGCGGCATGAACGAACCGTAGAGCCCCGCGCTCCGGGCATCTTCGGTGCTTCCCACAAAGGGCGCCGCCCAGGTTGTGCCCGAGTCCAACGGCGCCCGCGAAGTTTCCGGCGAAGAAGGCGTTGACCATCCACCGGGATGAAAGTAACTTCCGGGCAGTGCCGTGACCTTGCATGAAATTTCCAGACATGCGAGGAGTTGGAGGAGACATGCGTCACCCGCGGTTCCTGGCCCTGGCGGCGGCGATGATTCTCAGCGTGGGGACGGCTCCGGCCGTACACGCTGACAGCGGTGAGGATCCGTGGATCCTCGGCAAGATCGCGAGCATGCCCCTGGAGGAGAAGGTCGGGCAGCTGTTCGCGACGAACGTCTACGGCGAGAGCGGCGACACGACCGCCCCCGCCGACGTGGCGGCGAACCAGGCGATGTACGGCCCTGGCATCGAGAACGGCGACGACCTCATCGCGCGGTACAAGCCCGGCGCGATCCTCTATTTCCGCTGGTCGAACAACCTGCACGACCCCGTGAGGACGGCGGGCCTCTCCAACGACCTGCAGCGGGCGGCGCTGGCGCAGCCTGCGAGGATCCCGCTGCTGATCGCCACCGACCAGGAGCACGGCGCCGTCTACCGGCTCGACGAGCCGTTCACCGCGTTCCCCGGGCAGATGGCGCTCGGCGCGACCCGCAGCGCGGGCCACGCGCTCACCGCGGGCAAGGTCACCGGCCGGGAGCTGGCCACGCTCGGCATCAACCAGGACTACGCGCCGGTCGCCGACGTCAACGTCGACCCGCGCAACCCGGTGATCGGCGTGCGCTCGTTCGGCGAGGACACCGGGCTGGTGTCGGAGCTGACCCGGGCCTCCGTCCGCGGCCTGCAGCAGGGCGGCGTCTCGGCGGCCGTCAAGCACTTCCCCGGCCACGGCGACACGGTCAACGACAGCCACAACAGCGTGCCGTGGATCTTCCACACGAGGGAGCAGTGGGAGCGGATCGACGCGCCGCCGTTCCGGGCCGGCATCGCCGCCGGCGCCGACATGATCATGACGGCGCACGTCGTCATGCCGTACCTGCAGAGCGACTGCGACGTACAGACCCAGGTGGGCTGCGACCCCGCGACGCTCGACCCGGAGATCATGACCGGGCTGCTGCGCGAGGAGCTCGGCTACGACGGCGTCGTGGTCACCGACTCGCTGTCGATGCAGGGGGTGCGCGACAAGTACGGCGACGACCGGGTGCCGGTGCTCGCGCTCAAGGCCGGGGTCGACATGCTGATGATCGTCGACGACCCGGCGAGCACGATCTCCTTCGACGTCGCCTACAACGCCGTCCTGAACGCCGTCCGCTCCGGCGAGCTGACCGAGGAGCGCGTCGACGAGTCCGTCCACCGGATCCTGCGCCTGAAGAAGCAGCGCGGCTTCTTCGACGGCGACCAGCAGGTCGACGAGGGCAAGGTGCTCCAGCGGCTCGGCTCCCCCGCGCACCAGGCGCTCGCTCGCGCGGTCGCCGACCACAGCGTGACGCTCGTACGGAACGACTCCGGCGCGTTGCCGCTGACGGACACCGGGCAGCGGGTGCTGGTGACCGGCTACCGCAACGTCGCGCCGCCGTCCGTCAAGATTCCGCCGGCCGAACGGCTGGCCGAGGCGATCGGCGATCTCGGGGTGACCACGGAGCTGTTCGAGACGGGGACGAGCCCGAGCGCGGCCACCGTCGCCGCGGCGGCGGCCAGGGCCCGTGCCAGCGACGTCGTGGTGGTCGCCACGGTGAACACCGCCGGCTCGGCGTCCCAGCGCAGTCTCGTCAACGCCCTCCTCGCCACCGGCAAGCCCGTCGTCGTCGTGGCCGCCCGCAACCCGTACGACGTCGCGGACTTCCCCGGCGCTGCGGCGTTCGTCGCGACGTACTCGTGGGAGCGGCCCGCGATGCAGGCCGCGGCGCGGGTACTGTTCGGCCGGACCGACCCCACGGGCAGACTGCCGGTGACGATCCCGGCCACCGACGGCTCGGTCCTCTATCCGTACGGACACAGCCTGAGTTATCGATCCTCCCCAGGACGGAGCAGCACCTGATGGGCACTTTCTTCTCGCGACGGGCGATCCTGTCGACCTCGGCCGTCGCCGTGGCCGGCACGGGCGTGGGCCTGCCGTCGCTCGACCGCCGTCCGCGGCCGGCCAAGCTGCGCACCGGTGTCGAGGTCCTGATGGCCGACGACTACCGGCTCGTACGGGGCCAGAAGGTCGGCATCGTGACCAACCCGACCGGGATCCTGCCGGATCTCGGCCACGAGGTGGACGTCATGGCCGCCAGTGACGACATCGACCTCGTCGCGGTGTTCGGCCCCGAGCACGGCTTCCGCGGCACGGCCCAGGCCGGCGGCTCCGAAGGCTTCTACGTGGACGAGCAGACCGGGCTGCCGGTCTACGACACGTACCTGCAGAGCGGCCAGGCGCTGGCCGACATCTTCACCAGGTCGGCCGTGGACACGATCATGTTCGACATCCAGGACGTGGGCGCCCGCTTCTACACCTACATCTGGACGATGTTCGACTCCCTGCAGGCGGCTGCGCTGGCGGGCAAGCGGTTCGTCGTCCTCGACCGGCCCAACCCGATCACCGGCCGCCGGGCGTACGGGCCGATCATGACGCCGCCGTTCGCCACGTTCGTGGGCCGGGAGGCGATCTCCCAGGCGCACGGCATGACCGTCGCCGAGCTGGCGCGGCTGTTCAACGCCGAGTTCCTGGACCGGCCGGCCCAGCTCGAGGTCGTGGAGATGCGCGGCTGGAAGCCGGACATGACGTACGAGGAGACCGGCCTGCCCTGGGTCATGCCGTCGCCGAACATGCCGACGGTGGACACCGCGTTCGTCTACCCGGGCACCGGCATGTTCGAGGGCACCAACCTGTCGGAGGGACGCGGCACCACCCGGCCCTTCGAGCTGATCGGCGCCCCGTACGTCGACCACCGGTGGGCGGACGCGCTCAACGAGCTGGACCTGCCCGGCGCCGCGTTCCGGCTCTCCTACTTCACGCCCACGTTCTCCAAGCACGCGAACACGCTGTGCGGCGGGGTGCAGGTGTACGTCACGGACCGGGAGGCGTTCGACCCGGTCAGGACGGGCGTCGCGATGATCGCCACGGCCAAGCGGCTCTACCCGGACGGCTTCGCCTGGCGCTACGACACCTCCGACCCGCAGCGGCCGTACTGGATCGACAAGCTGACCGGCTCGCCCCAGGTCCGTACCGACATCGACGCCGGCAAGGACCTGGACGAGGTCGAGGCCGGCTGGGCCGGCCCGCTGCGGACGTTCGCGGAAACGCGCGAGAAGCACCTGATCTACCGCCGCTAGCGGGTGGCCGGTGGATCAGCCGGCGGCCCAGCCTGCTGATCCACCGGCTTGTCCGCGTCTCGAAGGCCCCGGGCGCCCAGCCTGCCGAGGGCGGTCCAGGCGACGGCCGTGACGCCGGCGGCCAGAGCCAGGACGAGAGCGACCAGGAGACATTCGAGGACATGCCCGTTCAGCAGGGCAGGCGTGGGATGACTGACCACCACGATCGGGGCCGTCCGCGTGGGGCCCGCGCGAACGGCGACGATCATGTGCTGCTTCGAGGACAGCCGTGCCACGGGATCGCCAGGGCCCGGTGGGAGGCCGAGGAGGGCGGGCCGGTCCCGAGCGGCTGCGCTGGCCGTCAGGACGGTGCCGCGAGCGTCGGTGATCTGCACCATGTCGATGTCGCCGGAGAGCGGCAGCGGGTCGGGCAGCCTGCTCGGCGGGACGGTGCGGGCGGCGACGCACCACTGACGCGCCACCCGTTCGTCCAGGCGGTAGACCTCTTGGGGCAGCGTGTGGCGAACGGCCAGGTCGGCGGCGGCCCCGAGCGCGGCCAGAACGGTCAGTGCGACCAGGGCGGTGATCGTGGTGCATCGCGCTCGGGAGGACCGGGGACGGCAGATCGCGATCATGATGTGCCCCCCAGGTCTGCCTCCCAGCGGCGGCACGGTCAGGCCAGCACGCGGGGAGGCATGGCGATGCCGTACAGCCGCTGGGCGTAGGTGGCGTACGCCGCGGTGGCGACGTCCCTGATAGTCGGCCGGACGTCGGCGGGCATCCGGGCCATGATACCGGCGATCACCTCGGGGTCGCCCTCGTACATGACCATGCCGAAGACGACGGCGAATGCGTCGGGCGGCGTGTGCGCGGCGCCCTCCTCGGCCACGCGCGCGTACTCCTCCGCGGTGAGGTGTCTTTCGATGAGCGGGACGACCCGCGCCTCCTCGAGGGCGAGATGCTCGTCCAGCAGGGGCAGCAGAGCGTCGAGCACCTCGGCGACAGCGTCCCGGTCGTGGGCGGAGGCGCTCTTGCGCCAACTGGCCAGCGCCGTGTCGAGCCGCACGTAGCCCTGGTGGATGCGCTCGTGCTGGTCCTCCATGACGGAGACGATCGCGGTGAGCTCCGCGTCGACCCGCTCCAGCAGGAGGGGCCAGATGTGCGTGTCCTCGGCCATGTGATGGCCGTGCAGCACCTGGTTCATCAGCGCGATGTGGTCGGCGACCACCGTGAGGCGCGGCCGGTCGCCGGCGGTCACGGCGCGGACCAGGCCGGGCATCATGCTGTATTCGCGGCGGAACATGGTGTGCACCGCGAACATGTCGCGCGCGTCGGCAGGACGTTCATGGGTCATGGTGGATGTTCTCCTGATGGTCTTCGAGTCGGAGGGCGAGGCCGGACCCCGCCCTCACGGCACGCTAATGACCGGTTGTCCCGATGACTCCGCCGAAGAACCACATCCTGCGCGATGTGGACAGGCTTCCGCGTTCACCGGACCACGCGTGACGCCAGGCCGTTGGCGGCGCGCAGCCGCGGCGAGCTCTCCTTGCTCGCGTGCATGAGGATCACCAGGTGGTGATGCCTGACGCCGAACCACACATTGACGTTGTCAGAACAACTCACCGCCACCGCGTTCCCGCTCACGTCGCGCCCCGGACGCTGCGCTCGGCTGGACTGCCCGTACGCTCGGGACACGGGGGATGACCGAACGACATCAGGGGGGATCGTGACGCCATGCTCGTCCTCGATCCTGCGCCGTACGTGGGATCACGCACTGTCCTTGGACGACGAGAGAAAGGAGTTGGCCGGCCTCTTCGACTCCTTCGACATCGACGCTCCCGGCGGCGACCGGCCCTTGGTGAAAATGCGTTACGCGCAATGCGGGCCCGTCGCTTTCGGCGATGTGACTCATAGCGGGGACGTGCTGGTACGGCCCGCCGACAGCCGGTCCGGCTACCATTTGCTGGTCCCGCTGAACGGCCGGCTCCGATCCCATTACCTGGGGACGGACATCGTCCTGCCGTGCGGAACGGCGCTGCTGTACCGGGCGGAGGGAGCCGTCTCCACCAGGGTGGGCGCCGGCGTCCGGGTGCTGAACGCCAGGTTCGACCTGGCCCATGTCCACCGGGTGCTGGAGTCGCAGGTGGGCGAGCCGGTGGACGAGCAGATCCTCTTCTCGCCGGTTTTCGAGCGATCGACGGGCCGGGGTATGAGCTGGACCCGGATGCTGCTGACGATCATCGACCAGCTCGGCCTCGACGACAGCGTCATGCTGACCCCTTCGGTGGCGCTTCCCTACGCCGAGAGCCTCGTCCACGGTCTACTGCTGACGGCCGACCATCCCTACCGCCGGCTGCTCGACCGGCAGGCTGAGCCCGCCCGGCCCGGCGCCGTCCGTATCGCGATCGACCTCATGGAGGCCGCACCCGACCGGCCCCTCACCACGTCCGTGCTGGCGGCGGAGGCTCACGTCAGCGTCCGCAGCCTTCAGGAGGGCTTTCGGCACCATCTCGGCATCTCACCCATGGCCTACCTTCGGGAGGTACGGCTGCGGCGCGCCCACGAGAGCCTGCTGGCCGCCGACCCCTCAACGACCACCGTCGCCTCCGTCGCACGCCGCTGGGGCTTCACCCACCTGGGCCGGTTCGCGGCGGTCTACCAGACCGCTTATGGCCAGCCGCCGGCCACCACATTGCGCGCACCGCGTTAGACGCACCGGCCCGGCACCTCCCTGCCCCTCCGAGGGCCGCGGCGCAGGCCCGTACGCCGTCTATCCCCGGTGGACCATGGCGGTGATGTCGCGGAAGAGGCGGTCGCAGGCGGCGGTCGCCTCGGGGCTCGTGTCCTGGATGAAGCCGTGCGTCAGGCCGGGCTCGCGCCGGTGGGTCACCCGGACGCCGGCCTGGGCGAGACGGCGGGCGTAGGCGTCGCCTTCGTCGCGCAGGGTGTCGTGCTCGGCTGTCACGACGAGCGCGTCCGGCAGGCCGGACAGATCGGGCACGAGCAGCGGGCTGGCGCCGGCCCGGTCTGCGTCCTCGGGGATCCAGCGGGAGAGCGCCCAGCGGAGGAAGGCGGCGTCGGGTTCGAGGCCGTCCTCCAGGATGCTCGGCTGCGACAGCGTCAGGTCGGTGTTGGGGCAGAGCAGGATCTGCGCGGCGGGCAGCGGCTCGCCTTCGTCGCGTAGCCGCAGGCAGGTGAGGGTGGCCAGGTGGGCGCCGGCGCTGTCTCCGGCCACCGCGACCGGCCGGGAGCGGCGCAGCACCGCGGCCACGTCGTCCACGGCCGCCGGGTACGGGTGCTCGGGCGCGCGCCGGTAGCCGACGGACAGCACCTCGACGTCGCAGGCGCGGGCGATGCGCCGGCAGGCCCGGTCGTGGGTGTCCAGGTCACCCATGACGAACGCGCCGCCGTGCGCGTACACCAGGAGGGGTCGCGGCCGCGGTGCGGGCCGGTAATGACGCAGCGCCACCCCGTCCGGGCCTCGCACGTCCCGCACGGACGCGAGCTCGGGGCCGCGCGGCCGCCCGGCGGCCCGCCGCCGCGCGCCTTCCCGCAACTCGACCACATCAGGAACGGTCACGACGGCCGCTCCTCCGGAACGTCGCGGACGCTCATCGGGGGTCTGGCCGTGGGGCGGGGTGCGGTGATGACGGCGAGGGCGGTGGCCAGGTCGTGGCTGGAGGGGGCGCGTCCGGGGTCGACGAGGTACTGCGCCATGACGCCGGTCAGCAGCGCCTCGTAGAAGCCGCCCACCAGCCAGGCGTCGGGATGGTCGGGCCCGAGACCGCCCAGCACGTCGGCCAGGCCGAGGCGCGCCTGCTCCAGCCCGGCGGCCAGGTGCCGGCGGACCTGGTCGGCGTGCGCGCTCCGCCCGAGCGCGTCGAACGTGGCCGCCCAGAGGGGACGGTGAGCCTCGAACGACTTGATGATCTGGGCCCAGGCCGTCTCGAACCGCTGCAACGAGTCGGCGCCTGGATCGACGGGGACGGCCGCCAGCGCCTGCGTCAGCTCCTCGGCCCAGTCTCGCGCCGCCTGCGAGAGAGCCTCGTTGAGCAGCGCCTCCTTGGAGCCGAAGTGGTAGCCGACGGCGGCCGGGCCGACATCGCCGGCGGCGGCGGTGATGTCGCGGATGGTGGTGCGGGCGTAGCCCTTGGCGTAGAGGCAACGCTTGGCCCCGTCGATCAGGTCTTCGCGGTTCCCCATGAGGCGGGAGCCTACAGCAGCACTAAAACGCTTGACTTAGAGCCTGGCTGTGTGCCTGTCAGCCGGACGTGGCCGGAGAGGCTCGACCGAAGGCGTTCCCTGCCGGGGCCGGAGCGCGAGTCCGCGTTCTGGTGACCGGCGACCGCCTATGGGTCACGCCGCCATTCACCGACATCAGATCCGTTCTCTCTTGGCGAGTTCTGACCAGCCAAGAAATCGGACCTTATTTTCCCAGTGACACTAATAGTCACAAAGTTCGAGAATTGTCACTAGCATCTCACCTCGTGCCCAACGAGCATCACCACACCGAGCCGCTGCCCATGATCGCCTTCGAGCCGCAGTCCACGGCGGTCTCCGTGGACCAGAGCGGCCGTCGCCGGCGGCTCATCATCCTTGGTTCGATCGCCGGGACTCTGGCCTTGTTCGGGTTGCTCGTCGTCGTGGTCGGCGGGCTGTTCTCCAACACGACGCAGGCCGTGAGCGGCCGGCCCGGGGGCCAGCCCGGCGGCCCGGCCGCCACGGCTTCGCCCGACCGTTCGAGCCCCACACCGACGCGCCGTACCACGCAGGCGGGCCGGCCGCCGATGGCGACGCAGACCCTTGTCCGCTCGCCCTCCCCCACCGCCGACCGGCGCAGAACCAGCACGGCCCAGCCGACACGGGCACAGACCCAGCGGGATCCCGTGCAGTCGCGCACCAGAGCACCCGGGGAAAGTCCGGAGTCCGAGCAGCCGATCGCGGACCCCCGTGGCACGACGAGCGCGGAACCGAGCAGAGAGCCGACCCGCGGCGAGAGCACCGCATCCGCGCCCACCGCCGAGCCGGCGCCGACGCGCAGGGACAGGCCGGGCCGCGGCATTCCGCCGGGACACGACCCGAACAGACAGAAGGGGCCGAAGGGTTGAGCCATCCCGCCGACCAGGCCGGACCGCCGATTCCGGCCGGGCAAGACTCCTGCGCCGTCATGGTGACCCAGTCGGTGGCCATGGCGATCCTCGGCGTGCGGCTGCGCCGGCACACGATCAACCGTCAGCGCACGTTCACCGCGCCGGGCACGCTCGCCCGGCACGCCGGCCCGTGAGCGGCAGGCTACTCGCCGACGTGGTGGGAGCGCGCCTCCCACCACGTTCTCGGACGCTCGCTAGAGCGCGGCGTGCGTACGCCGCCGGGCCAGCAGGGCTCCGAGCGCGATCATCCCGACGCCCAGCACCAGGTGCAGCCAGTTGTCGGCCGTGTTGAACGGGGCGAAGTTGGCCGGGCTGCCGTGCGGGACGATCAGCCCGTAGAGCCAGAGCACCAGGTAGATGATGCCGCCGATGATCAGGAAACCGCGTGCCCCCGCCCACGTCCTGGCCAGGAGGACGCCGGCGACCCCGAACACCAGGTGAACGATGTTGTGCAAGATCGACACCTGGAACAGGCCCAGCAGCAACGCGCCCGACTCGTGGCCGGCGAACTGCATCTGGCCGTAGTTCGTGGTGATGCCCGGGATGAACCCGAGAATACCGATCAGCAGGAACACGGCACCGACGACGAGCGCCGCCAGCTGGACCGTGCTCTTGGTGGCGGAGGAAAGAACGCCGCTCATGGCGCCTCCCTTGTCGTACCGGTCATAACCCCCTGCGCCTACCCCCCAGACGGGCCATCACGCACACCGCGACCTGCGGAAATCCTTATTCGAAATCGTCCGGGTTCAGTTCCTTGATCCGGATGCACGGGTCCTCGTCGTAGCGGCTGCGCCCTTCGGTGTCGTCGCCCTCCTCGAAACCGGGCGTCGCGCCGGGTGTGACGCCCGCAGGGCGCCTCGACACCTCCGCCTCGGTCGGGGTCAGGGGCGTACGCGTCGCTTCCTCGGCGCTCCCCCGCTCGACGTGTTGTCCGGCCGCTTTCACGGGCGTTGTCTTTTCCTGCTTGCTCATCGTGCCTCCCCCGCCGGCGCCCGGGACGCCGTCCGAGGCCGTCGTTCACCTCATCCGGTTCCCTCTGCCCGCCTTGCCCCGTCTTCATGCGGATCGTTTAGCCGCAGGCCACGGGGTAGGTTTCGGCTCTCATGAGACTCAACGACAAGGTCGTCGTGATCACCGGCGCCTCCAGCGGGATCGGCCGGGCCACGGCGCTCGCGTTCGCCGCCAAGGGGGCCGCGGTGGTGCTCGGGGCGCGCGGGCACGAGGCCCTGGAGGAGACCGTACGGGAGTGCGTGCGCCGTGGCGGGCGGGCGGTCGCGGTGCCGACCGACGTGAGCGACGCGCACGCCGTGCAGCGCCTGGCGGGACAGGCGGCGGCCCGCTTCGGTGGCGTCGACGTGTGGGTCAACTGCGCCGCCGTCACGCTGTTCGGGCCGTTCGACCAGGTGCCGCTGGAGGACTTCCGCCGGGTGCTGGACGTCAACGTCATGGGGTACGTCCACGGAGCCCGCGCGGCGCTGCCGCACCTGCGTCACCGGGGCGGGGGCATCCTGGTGAACGTGTCGTCGATCGCCGGGGCGGTGGCCCAGCCGTACGCGCACGCGTACACGATGTCGAAGCACGCGATCCAGGCGCTCGGCTCGAGTCTCCGCCAGGAGCTGCGGCTGCAGGGGGCGGACGGAGTCGGCGGCGTGAAGGTGTGCACGGTGATGCCGGCCGTCATCGACACGCCGCTGTTCCAGCACGCGGCCAACCGGACGGGGCGGCAGGTGCGGGCGATGCCGCCGGTGTACTCCGCCGAGCGGGTGGCCCGCGCCGTCGTCGGCCTCGTTCGCCGGCCGCGCCGTGAGGTCGTCGTCGGGCCGATGGGCCGTTTCCTGGTGGCGCAGGCGAGGCTGGTGCCGGGCCTGACGGAGAAGATGATGGCCGGTCAGGTCGAGCGGTCCCATCTGGCGCACGAGGAGCCGGCCGAGGCGACGCACGGCAACCTGTACGAGCCTGCTCCTGGTCCCGGCTCGGTGCGCGGCGGCTGGCACGGCAGGCGCAAGACCGCCGTGCGCCGGGCCCTGGCCGCGGCGGCCGTCGTCGGCACGGTGACCGCCGCCCGCCGCGTCCTGCGCTGACCGATGCGTGATACTGCCGCGGCCTGCGAGCGCACGGCGAGAGACGCCCTCGGCCTGACCGAGCTGCGGCCCGGCCAGCTGACCGCGATGACGGCGCTGGCCGAGGGACGTGACGCGCTGGTGGTGATGCCGACGGGCGGCGGCAAGTCGGCGATCTACCAGGTTCCCGCCCTGCTGCTGGAGGGACCGACCCTGGTGGTCTCGCCGCTGATCGCCCTGCAGCGCGACCAGGTCGAGGCGCTGCGCGAGCGCGACGAGGACGCGGTGCGCCTGGACGCCGGCACCGCGGCGGGCACGCGGGCGGCGGCGTTCCAGTCGCTGCGCGCCGGGCGGACGGAGTTCCTGTTCTGCGCGCCGGAGCAGCTGGCCAACCCCGACGTGCTCGGCGAGCTGGCCGCCGCGCGCCCGTCGCTCATGGTGGTGGACGAGGCGCACTGCGTCTCGGCGTGGGGGCACGACTTCCGCCCCGACTACCTGCGGCTCGGCGCGGCGGCCGAGGCGCTGGGGCGGCCGGTGATCGCGGCCCTGACCGCGACCGCCGCGCCGCCGGTGCGGGCGGAGATCGCCGAGCGGCTGGGGCTGCGCGATCCGCTGGAGGTCGTCCAGGGGTTCGACCGGCCGAACATCCGGCTGGAGGTGCGCCGGGCGCTGGACGACCCCGCCGGCGACATCGTCGCCGGCGTCGCGGCCGAGAGGGGGCCGGGGATCGTCTACACGGCCGTGCGCAGGCAGACGACCCGGCTGAGCGGGCTGCTCGGCGAGCGGGGCGTGCGGGCGGCGGCGTACCACGCGGGGATGCGGCGGGCCGAGCGCGACGAGGTGCACGGCCGGTTCATGGACGGCGACGTGGACGTGGTGGTGGCGACCAGCGCGTTCGGCATGGGGATCGACAAGCCGGACGTGCGGTTCGTCTACCACGCGCAGACGCCGGGATCGCCGGACGCGTACTACCAGGAGATCGGCCGGGCGGGCCGCGACGGCGAGCCGGCCGGCGCGGTGCTGTTCTACCGGCCGGAGGACCTGGGGCTGCAGCGTTACTTCACCGGCGGCGCGCCCGACGAGGAGACGCTGGCGCGGGTGGCCGAGGCGGTGGCGGCCTGCGGGCCCGGGAGCACGCGCAAAGGGCTGGGCGAGCGTACCGGTCTGTCGGCGCGGCGGCTGACGAAGCTGCTCGACCTGCTGGAACGGGCCGGTTCCGTACGGCTGGGCGCGCGGCGGATCGACCCCGCACCCGGGGCTCCGGACCCGCGGGAGGCGGCCGGGATCGCCCGTGAGCTGGCCGAGCGCCGCCGGGACGTCGAACGCACCCGGCTGGAGATGATGCGCCGCTACGCCGAGACGGCCGACTGCCGGCGTCGTTTCCTGCTGGGGTACTTCGGCGAGGAGCTCGCGGAGCCGTGCGGCAACTGCGACACCTGCCGCGCGGGCACGGCCGAGCAGCAGCGGCGGGAGTCGGAGACGGGCCCGTTCCCGCTGCACGCCCGGGTGGAGCATCGCAGCTGGGGCGCCGGCCAGGTCATCCAGCGCGGCGAGGACCGGCTGACGGTGTTGTTCGAGGAGGCCGGCTACCGCGAGCTCCAGCTCGACACGGTGCTCGCCGAGGACCTGCTGAAGGAGCTGCCCTCCTGACGCTCAGCGCGCGGGATCTCCCGGTCGGGGTCTGCTGGGCCGCAGGGCGCGTACCTGCCGGGCGAGGCCGGCGCGGTGGAGGTTCATCGCGACCTGCACGCCGTGCCACAGGCCCTCCACCCAGCCCAGCAGCTGCGCGTGCGCGATGCGCAGCTCGGCGTGGGTCGGGCGGCCGTCCAGGGACGGGCGCAGCGTGTCCAGCTCCGCGCGCAGCTCGGGCGGCAGCACGTCGCCGATCTCCGCGCTGATCCGCTCGTACAGCGTGCCCAGGCGTTCGCGAGCCCGGTCGTCGAGGGTCATCTCGCGCAGCTCGCCGCACAGGTGCCGGACCGTCGTGGCCAGCCGGACGAGCTTGTCCTGCCGGGCCATGGCGGCCAGCTCCGCCGCGGGCCACATCTCCTTGCGCGGCGGCGACGTGGTGTCGCCGCGCCCCTGGCCGGCCCGCTCGTCAGGCTCCTTGCCGCTGTCGACGACGAACAGACCGGCCGGCGACCGCCTGATCCGGAGCTCGTCCGCCTGAACGCCGAACATCGTCTCTCCTTCCGCGCCGGCGGCGCCGCTCGCCGGCCCCGCCCGTCCGGGGCCGGTCGGCGTCGCACCGACCGGCCGGGTGCGTCGTCAAACGCGGGCCAGGTGCCCGCCGGACCGCTCCAGCTCGACCCCGCCCTCGGTGTTCCACAGACCGTTGGACAGATGAACCGGACAGATGAACCGCGCAGGCCGCGAGCATCACGCCGATCACCATCGCGGACGCCGGCGGCGTCAGGAGACCGGCGATCAGCAGCACGCCGCCCAGCGTCTCGGTGAGCCCGGCCGTCGGCGCCGGCCGCCGCGCCGGCCGGAAGCCGGCCGGGTCGAAGAACGACGCCGTGCCCGCGAGACCGTGACCGCCGAACCAGCCGAACAGCCTCTGCAGCCCGTGACCGGCCGGCAGCGCCCCCGGCACGACGCGAAGGACGAGCAGCCCGAAGTCCATGCATGTCTCCCTCGGAGCCGAACTGCATCTCCAAGATTATTAAACCTACAAGTGAAGTCACAAGTTCCCGCGAGTGCGCCGTGGGCGTGCGGCGGTGCGCCGAAGCGGAAGGCCGCGTCTCCGGGGCGATACGGGGACGCGGCCTTCCGGCGCGGCGGAGATCACGCGCTGGTGGACGCGGCCTCCTGCTTCGGGTTCGGCGCGGGCAGGTCGAGGCTGTCGCGCAACCGGGCGGGCTTGAGGAACGCCGCGGCCAGCAGGCCCACGACGGCGATGCCCGCTGAGATGAGGAAGATGTGGCCGGTGGCCTCGCCGTACGCGGCCCTGACGATCTGCTTGACGGGCTCGGGCAGGGCGGCGATGTTCAGGCTGCCGCTGGCCGCCGCCGCGTCCCCGGTGACCGGGATGCCGGCCTTGGCCAGGCCCGCGGCGATGTCGGAGGCGACCCGGTTGGCCAGCACGGCGCCGAGCACCGAGACGCCGACGGTGCCGCCGAGCGAGCGGAAGAACGTGATCGCGCCGCTCGCGGCGCCGATCTCACTGAGCGGGACGGTGTTCTGGATGACCAGGACGAGGTTCTGCATGGACATGCCGACTCCGATGCCGACCAGCAGCATGTACGCCGACACCAGCACCAGCGTCGTCTCGTGGTCGATCGTGGCCAGCCCGGCGAACCCGGCCAGCAGCACGACGAGCCCGACCAGGATGTACGGCTTCGTCCGGCCGCTCCTGGAGACCATCTTGCCGCTGATGGTGGAGGACAGCAGCACGCCGATCATCATGGGGATGGTCATCAGACCGGCGGCGGTGGGGCCGTACCCGCGGCCGATCTGGAAGTACTGGCCGAGGAAGACGGAGCCGCCGAACATGGCCATGCCGACCGCGAGGCTGGCCAGGATGGCGAACGCAGGCGTACGGCGGCTGATGATGTGCAGCGGCACGACGGGCTCGCGCACCTTCGACTCCACCCATGTGGCCACCGCGAGCAGCAGCAGGCCGCCGATCACCATGGCCGCGGTCTGCCAGGACAGCCAGTCGAAGTCGTTGCCGACGAAGGTGACCCAGATGAGCAGGACGCTGACGCCGGCCGCGATGAGGGTGGCGCCCCAGTAGTCGATGCTGACGCCGGAGCGGCGCACGGTCGGCAGGTGCAGGGTCTTGGCGAGCAGCCCGAAGGCCGCGATGGTGAACGGCACGGCGATGAAGAAGCACCCGCGCCAGCCGAGCCACGAGGTGTCGGCGATGAGCCCGCCGAGCAGCGGCCCGCCGACCGTGGCGACGGCCATGACGGCGCCGAGGTAGCCGTTGTAGCGGCCGCGCTCCTTGGGCGTGATCATGGCGGCGAGCACGACCTGCGTGAGGATCTGCAGGGCGCCCATGCCCAGGCCCTGGACCGCGCGGAAGGCGATGAGCTGGCCGGTGTTCTGGGCGAAGCCGCAGGCCAGCGAGGCGACCATGAAGATCACGATGGCGATCTGGAGCAACAGCTTCTTGTCGAACAGGTCGGCGAGCTTGCCCCAGATGGGCGTGGAGGCGGTGGAGGCCAGCAGGGACGCGGTGACGACCCAGGTGTACTGGGACTGGGTCCCGTCCAGGGCGCCGATGATCTGCGGCAGCGCGACCGAGACGATCGTGGCGCTGATCATGGCGACGAACAGGACGAGCAGCAAGCCGCTGAGGGCTTCGAGGACTTGGCGGTGAGTCATCGGCTCCGCCGTGGACGGCGCTGCCGGTTGTGCGCTCACGCGAACTCCGATCAGGAACAAGGGGGATGCAACCTGGACACCTTACATGCCCATGGAGCAAACTTGCGCATTGAGCATTTATTCCCATTGGGTAAGCTCGTACGCACCATGAGCAGTACAGCAGGGTTGCGCGAGCGCAAAAAGGCCGAAACACGGCAGGCGGTGCACGAGGCCGCTCTCCGGCTCACCCTTGAGCACGGCTTCGACAACGTCACCGTCGAGGCGATCGCGGACGCCGCCAACATCTCCCGCCGGACGTTCTCCAACTACTTCGCCGGCAAGGAGGACGCCCTGCTCTTCGGCGACGAGCAGACCCTGAACACGCTGGTGCAGCGTGTGCGCGAGCAGCCGGCCGGGCTCGCGGCGTGGCGCGCGCTGCGTGGCGCGCTGGACAGCCTCTTCGACGAGTACGGCGACGCCGACCGCGAACTGCACCTGCGCACCCGCCTGGCGCTGCGGCACCCGTCGCTGCTGGCCCGTCAGCTCGCCAGCAGATTCCGGCTGGAGAGCGAGCTCAGCCTGGCGGTGGCCGAGCGCGAACAGGCCGGCGACGTCAGCCCCGAGATGATCACCGCCGCCTTCCTGGCCGGCCTGCGCGTGGCCACGCAGTGGTGGTGCGCCGAACACGAGACCCGCCCGCTGCGCGACCTCACCCACGAGGCCCTCGACCAGATCGTCCGCCCCTTCGACTGAGGCGTGCTCACAGCGTCTGGAGAGGCTCCCCGAAGGGATTCCATCCGACGGCGACGAGTCCGCCGTACCGCTCGGCCAGTCTGCGGCGCAGCGCCTGGTCGAAGGCGTTCACCTCGTGAGGCCAGCTCACGTCCGCGCGGGGCGACGTAGGGGACGACGAGCCGGTACGAGCCGCCGTGCGCGATGTACGGGGGAGCCAGATCGTACGGGTGCGCCTCGGCCCGCTCCTCCGCGACGATCTGCGCCCGATTGAACGTCTCGATGCCGTCGTACGACCTCATCAGCACGGGCGAGGTGACCTCGACCGCGTCGTCGGCGGCCGGCTGCACGATCACCCGCCACTCACCGGGCAGGAAGGCGGGCGCCGCCGTGACGGCGTACACGGCGAGGAGCGCGAAGATCGTCTTCAGTCGCATGCGCGCCGAGTGTAGGCCAGCCGTCGATCATGGGTGCGCCGACTCCGCCGAGAGGTCGCTGTGCGCGCACTCCCCCGGTCGGGCCCCCGGACCGGCGAACTTCCGGCCCGCGGCCGGGATCCAAGCAGAGGACGGTGCACAGGGGAGGTCGCCATGAAGCAGGTTCTCGTAGCGGTGGTCGCGGGTGGGGCGCTGGTGCTCACCGGGACGCCCGCGCTCGCCGCGCCGACGCTTGGCCCGTACGGCTACGGAGCGGTCCGGCTCGGGATGAGCGCGAAGCGGGCCGCGGCGACCGGCGCGGTCGTGCGCAAGAATTTCGCCGGAGAGGGCACGTGCTCCGGCTGGGACTTCAAGGCCCACCCCACCGGTCGAAACAGCGTGGGGCTCTACATCTCCAAGAAGTGGGGCGTCGTCGTGATCTCCGCCCCCAAGGGGGTCCGGACACCCCGGGGCATCGGCATCGGCTCGACGATGAAGCAGGTCGAGAAGGCCTACCCGGGGGTGAAGCGCCCCAGGGACGGAGACCCGTACGCCGTGGTTCCCGGCAACCCCAAGGCCCGCTACTCCTTCGGCGCTTCGGCGAACGGCAGGATCGAGCAGCTGCTCCTGATCCACCTGAACCAGGACTGCGTGAGCTGACCATGACGGCCGACCCGGCGCCGGCGCGGTTCTCCCGTATCAGGATCCGCACCGGCGCTCTGGTGTTCTGCGGCGACCAGGTCGCCCTCATCCGCCGCGACCGTGCCGGCTCCGTCCACTACACCCCGCCGGGCGGCAACGTCGAGCCCGGCGAGGACCTCCTCGCGGCGCTCGGCCGCGAGCTCGCCGAGGAACTCGCCCTCGACCTTCGCGACGCCACGCCCCCACACCTGCTGTGTGTGGCCGACCAGATGGTCACCCGCCCTGGCCCCACCCCGCCGCCGCGGAAACTGCACCTCCTCTATCGGCTGCACATCACGCCGGCTGTACGCGCGCGCACGGCCGCGGTGGAGTACGACGTGTTGCCCGGGGGCGGGCGGGAGGCCGGGGTCGTCGAGTGGATCGGCTACCGGGCGACGGCCGTGCTGCCGATCTTCCCGCCGATCGGCCCAGCGCCGGCCGCGCTGCCCTCGCCGTACGCGCCCGTCGGCGACGCGGCTCTGCCCGCCGTCACCGACGACACCTATACGTGGATCTGAGGATCAGGTGAGGATGCGCAGGTCGGTGACGGTGTACGACAGGGAGCCGCGGAAACCGATGCCGGTGCGGACGATCTTGAGGTCGGCCAGCTCCTCACCGGGCGCCGCCAGGAAGCTCAGCTGGCCGGAGCCGGTCCACGTGCCCGCCGTACGAGGGTCGTCCAGGATGGACATGGTGAGCTCGTGCACGGCCGGGTTGTCGTGCTGGCCCGCCGTCAGGCGCGGGAAGTGCCGCAGGTTGACGATCGGGCGGCCGAGCGCGGGCAGCGTGTTCGAGGTCTGCTGCAGGGTGACCCGCGCCTCCGCCAGGCGGCGGCCGGCGGCGGAGAGGCTGGCGCCGAACTTCCCGCCCGGTCCCACGACCGGCGTCGCCTTGCCGGGAACCTGGAACGCGCGGGTCTGGTGGATGGCGCCCATCTTCTTGGGGAACCCCTGCACCCAGCCCCGCGCCAGCGACGAGTCGTTGTCGACGTAGATGTAGGGGCACCAGGCGACGGGCGTGTCCTGCCAGCGGGCGTCCATCAGGATCAGGAACTCGCTGTACAGGCTGCGCACCGGGTCGAGGTACTCCTCGTGCTCACCGGAGAACTGCCAGTCGATGAACAACGCGTACCCGTGTCCCGACGACGACGGATCCGGCGACAACCCGGTCGGCAGGGACGCCGCGGCCGCCTCGGCCGAGGTCCAGAACTCCACCCCGACGACGTCGCCCGCGTAGTTCCACGGGGGCGCTGCGGCCAGGTTCGCCACACCTCGGGGGCTGAGCGGAAGGGTGTAACCCCGCAGGCGTTCCTCCGTCACCTGCGCCGCCCCGTCGCCCGCCGCCCCGTCGCCCGCCGCCCCGTCGCCCGCCGCCGCGACCGCGGGCGAAGCCACCGCGGTCGCGGCGATGCCGGCGAGCCCGCCGGCGATCAGGCTCCGCCGGCCTATCTCGTTCTGCTCCACGAACGTTCCTTCACTGACTCGTCAATGACTGCGGTCCCCCGCAGGCGCGCAGGCTGGAGCTCGACGCGCGTCCGCGCGATCGGCTGCCTGCGCGCGGAGGTCATTGGAGCAGCAGGCGCATGCCCGCTTCCATGTCCTTTTACCGGTTCAGCCGAAGGTCAGCTGGTATTCGACCTGTTCGATCGGGTGGCCGTCGCCGAAGTCGTGGGCGCGTACCGCGCCCGACTCCGTGAAACCGTTCTTGGCGTAGAAACGGCGTGACTGGGGCGTGTCCCTCAGCGTCCACAGGTGGACACCGTCGAAGCCCGCCTCGCGCATCGCGCTCAAAGACGCTGTCATCAGGGCGCCCGCCACGCCGCTCCCCCACCCGTCCGGGTGACCGTAGAAACCGAAGAGCTCCGCCGAGCCCGGCCGCTCCGGCGATCGGCCGAAGTAGGAGAAGGCCAGCGGCCGCCCGTCGACCGCGGCCAGCATGACCGTGCCCTTTCCCTCAGGGCCCTTTCCCTCAGGGCCCTTTCCCTCAGGGCCCTCGGCGAGGACGGCGTGCCATTTGCCGCGACGCTCCCGCACGGCCTCGGCGAAGAACTCCGGGGCGAAGAATCCGGCGTACGCGGATTTCCAGGACTCCGCGTGTATCTCACCCACGACGTCCCCGTCGCCAGCAGAAGCCGTGATTATGGTGATATTTCGGGTCATCCGATCACCGTATCGCGGGCCTTCCGGACGCCGATCATCCCCCGCTGGACCGCCGGCTCGCCCATCGTCCGCCCCGCGCCGCACGTCGTTTCTGGCCGATACCGCCCCTTTCCATGCGCGATGCCATGCCATGATGTCGATAACCGTTTTCAATCCGGCAACCGGCGGCGGCGGTCGGCGTCGTCCGCCAGTCGCGCGGCGGGGACACGGGCCTCACGGAGGCGGCCCATGATCCAGTCCGCGAAGGATCTTCCCGAATCCGGATTTACACGGTCACCTGTGCCGTATGCGAGCGGAGAAAACCATGCGAAGGCGACTCTTGATCACGTTCATGGCCGTTCTGACGGCGCTGTTACCGGGGTGCGGCGGGCAGGAGGCGGGGCCGGAGACGGCGCAGCTGACCCTGGCGGCGCCGCGTGACCTCGTCGCGGGCCCGGAGGATCCGTACTACGTCCACCAGACCTTGCGGGTGTGGGAGCCGCTGGTCACGGTGGACGACCGGCTGCGGCCGGTCCCGGCGCTGGCCGCGTCGTGGAGCGCCGCCGAAGATGGGCGGCGGTGGACGTTCACGCTGCGCGAGGGCGTGCGCTTCAGCGACGGCACCCCGCTGACGGCCGAATCGGTGGTCGCCAACGTCGAGCGGTTCCTGCGGATCGCGCCCCGCCAGTCGGCCTTCTTCAGCCTCGACGCCGGCATGGAGGCGGCCTACGGCAAGGTCGAGGACGTCCGCGCCGAGGCGGACGCGGTGGTGTTCACGCTGGAGGAGCCGGTGGCCGACCTGCCGGCCAGGCTGGCGGGGTTCTTCAGCATGGTGCAGTCGCCGAAGGCGTTCACCGCCTCGGGCGGCTTCGCCGGCCGGCCGGTGGGCACGGGACCGTACACGCTGGCCGAGTGGGTGAAGGGGCAGCGGGCCGTGCTGACGGCCAACCCGCACTACCACGGCGCGGCGCCCGCGTACGAGAAGGTCGTGGTCAGGGTGATCCCGGACGCCAACGCCCGGGTGGCCGCGTTACGCGCCGGCGAAGTGGACGGGCTGATCGACAAGGGGGCGCTGCTGCCCGCGCAGGCGCCGGCGATCGCCGCCGACGACGCCTTCCGGGTGCTGCGCAGCCCGTCGGTGCTGACGCACTACCTGACCTTCAACGCCTCGCGGCGGCCCTTCTCCGACCCTCGCCTGCGCGAGGCGGCCGACCTGGCGATCGACCGCCAGGCGATCGCCGACACGCTGCTCGCCGGCACGGCCGCCCCGGGCGCGGCCTTCCTGTCGCCGGTCTTCGGCGACCTCGCCGCTCCCGGCGTCACCGCCGCGTACGACCCCGGCGGGGCCCGCGCACTGGTGGCTGAGGCGGGCGCGCCGTCCGCGCCGGTCACGATCCTGATCTCCTCCGCCGAGACCGGGCAGTTCCCGTACGCCGACATCGCCGAGGTGTTGCGCGCGGCGCTGGAGCAGGCGGGCATCCCGGCGAAGGTGACCGTGGCCGAGGCCACCAAGGCCGTGATGGAGTCGGGCGACTACGACGTCTTCCTCAGCGCGTACAGCGTGCCGAACGGCGACGCCGACTACCTGTTCCGCCGGTTCCTGCGCTCCGACGCGCCCTGGAACGTCGAACGCCGGCTGGGCTACCGCAGCGCCGAGTTCGACCGGCTGGTCGACCGGGCCGCGACGGAGACGGACGCCGCCGCCCGGCGTGACCTCTACCACCGGATCCAGGGGCTGCTCGCCGCCGACCGCCCGATGATCCCGCTGGCGTACCAGGACAATCCCATCGTGACGACCGCCGCGGTCGGCGGGGTGCGGCAGAGCGTGGCGTACGTGGTCGACCTGGGTGCGCTGGCGCCCTCGACGTGACGGCCGTGGTGGTGCGGCGCGGCGCCGAGCTGCTGTTCGCGCTGCTGGCGCTCTCGCTGCTGGTCTTCCTGCTCACCGCGCTGGCGCCGGGCGACCCGGCCGAGGAGATCCTGCGCCGCGGCGGCGTCCAGCCGACGCCGGAGAGCGTGGCGGCGCTGCGTGCCGAGCTGGGGCTCGACCGGCCGTTGTTCGACCGGTACCTGAGCTGGCTGGGCGACGTGCTCCGCGGTGACCTCGGGCGTTCCTACGCCGACCGGTCGCCGGTGGCGGGCGAGATCGCCGCGCGGCTGCCGGCGACGCTGCGGCTGGCGGGGGCGGCGGCGCTGGTCGCGGGCGGGCTCGCCGTGCTCGCCGCGCTCATGGCCGTCCTGCGGCCGGGCTCGCCGGTCAGCCGCGCCCTCGCTCTCGTGACGGTCGCGGTCTCCGGTGTGCCGCCGTACGTGGTGGGGATCGTGCTGATCAGCGTCGTGGCCGTCGGCCTGCGCGCCCTGCCCACGGGCGGCGGCGACGGCCCCGGCGCGGTGGTGCTGCCCGCCGTCACGCTGGGCCTGGCGGGCGCCGCGACGCTGCTGCGGCTGCTGCGCGCGGACCTCGCGCACGCCGTACGGCTGCCGTTCGTCAAGCTGGCCGCGGCCAAGGGGTTGCGGCGGCGGCGCACGATCGTCGTGCACGCGCTGCGGGTGGCCGCGCCGAACGCGATCACCGCGGCCGGGGTGATGCTCGCCGAGCTGCTGACCGGCGCGGTGGTGGTGGAGACGCTGTTCTCCTGGCCGGGCGTGGGGCAGCTGGCGGTGACGGCGATCAGGCAGCGGGATCTGCCCGTCGTGCAGGCGTACGTGCTGGTCACCGCGGTCGCGGCGGTGCTGCTGCTGGCGCTGGCCGAGCTCTGCCTGGCGGCCTGCGATCCGCGGGTGCGTCGCCGGTGAGGCGGCGTACCGGGGTCGCGGCGGGCGCCTCGCCGACGAGAGGGCGTACCGGGGTCGCGGCGGGTGCCTCGCCGGCGAGAGAGCGCGCCGGGGTCGCGATGCTCGCGGCGGTCGTGCTGTTCTGCCTGGTCACGCCGGTGGTGTCGGCGTACGATCCGCACCTGCCCGACCTGCGGCGGGCGCTGCTGCCGCCGGGGCCGGCCCACTGGCTGGGCACCGACCAGCTCGGCCGTGACCTGCTCACCAGGACCGCCGCGGCCGGACGTACATCGCTGCTGGTCGCCCTGGCCGTCACGGCGATCACCACGGCCCTCGGCGCGGCGCTCGGGACGGCGGCGGGCCTGGCCGGGGGGACGGCCGAGCGGCTGCTGCGCTTCGCCGCCACCGTGGCGCTCGCGCTGCCCGGCCTCACCCTGGCGCTCGCGCTGGCGGGCGCGCTCACCCCGGGGTACGGCACCGTGCTGGCCGCGCTCGTGCCGCTCGGCTGGGTGAGCTGCGCTCTCGTCGCCGCCACGGCGACCCGGCGGGCGGCCTCGGCCGACCACGTGCTGGCGTCGCGGGCCATCGGCGCGTCGGCGGGCTACCTGCTGCGGCGCGTCATCGGCCCGCACATCGCCGGGACCGTCCTGACCGTCGCCACGGCCGACTTCGCCAGGGCGCTCATCGCCGTGACCTCACTGAGCTTCCTCGGCGTCGGGCTCCCTCCCCCGGAGACCGACTGGGGCGGCATGGTGAGCGAGGCCACGCCGCTGCTGGTGACCGCACCCCGCCTCGCGCTCGTGCCCGCCCTCGCGCTGGCCCTCACCGGCCTGGCCCTCGCGCTCGTCGTGGACGCCCGCCATGGCCGGCCCGGCCAGGAGGCTTGACCGGGATTCGGGCGTGAGACGGGCGCGCCCATGATGTGATGACCAGCCATGAACACGGCGACGACGAAACGGAGGAGGCGGCGCGTACTGATCGCGGCCGTGCTCGCCCTCGTCCTGGGCACGACGGGCCTGTATCAGCTCATGAACGCGCGGTCCTTCCAGCTGGCCGGAGAGCTGACCCATCGCGTGCCGACCGCGGAGAAGGTCGTCGCCCTGACGTTCGACGACGGCCCCGGCGAGCAGACCGGCGAGATCATCGCCACGCTCGCCGAGCAGCGGGTGCGCGCCACGTTCTACGTCAACGGCGCGCAGGTCGCGGCCCGGCCGCAGGACGCGAGGGCCCTGGTCGCCGCGGGTCACGAGCTCGGCAACCACACGTACTCGCACCGGCGGATGGTGTTCGTCGGCCCGTCCACGGTGGCCGAGGAGGTCGAGCGGACGGACGTGGCCATCCGCTCGGCGGGTCAGCGCGGCGACATCACGTTCCGGCCGCCGACCGGCAAGAAGCTGCTGGCGCTGCCGCTGTATCTGGCCCGCACCCAGCGGCACACGGTCATGTGGGACGTGGAGCCCGACTCCGGCACGACCCCCACCGCCGCGGAGATCGTCGCGGCCGTGCGCGAGCGGACCCGGCCGGGCTCGATCATCCTGCTCCACCCCTGGTTCGGCGGGGGCGCGAACACCCGGGCCGCCCTGCCGGGCCTGGTGGCCGGCCTGCGCGAGCAGGGCTACCGGTTCGTCACCGTCTCGGAGCTGCTCGCCCTGCGCGACCGCTAGGGAGTGAGGGACTCCTCCCCCGCGAAGGGCCGTGCGCTTCTCGGCGCTTCGGGGGCGCAGAGTGCGCCCAGCACGAGGATGGCGGTGAGGACTCCGGTGACGACGACAGCGGTGCGGAAGCGCACGGGACCTCCTGGAAGGCGTTCCAACGACGCCCCATCTCACCCACCGCCACCGGCCGCGGGCCGGCACATGTCACCAATGGAAGTCACATCGTTACCTACAGCGACATTGACCGCAGGGGGCGCGGGATCGTCAATCGCCGGGCGGTCAGGTGAGCCGGCGTTCCGGCGCGACGGCGGCCCGGGTGTCCACCCCGACCTTGGCGAAGACGTTCGGGCACTCGACTTCGCTCACCGTCGTACGGCGCGCGCGGGTCCGTGCGGCATCACCCGATCGTGCCTGCGCCGCTCCTCGTGCGGAGAATGCCCGAACTGCTGGAAAGAAGGGACTTTGGTCCCTACCGGACACGGGGCCGGTAGGGGAACGTGGGCGCGTGCTCCACCTCTGGAGCGCCAGGCGGAGCAGGCAGGCATGCGGCTCCAGCGTCGCCGTGCGCATCCGCCCCTGGCAGGTCACCGCTTTTCACGTCTCTGCAGACAGGAACGTTGGGACCCCATGGAGAACGGCACGGTGCTGGCCGTCTTGTCGGCGGCCGAGCGTGGACAGGTGTTGCTCGCCCTCTTGGAAGCGCATCCCGATCTGGTCCCCGAGGCGGAGGAGATCGGCCGGCGGATGCTCGGCAGCGGCGACTGGACGGCGGTGGCGAAGGACGTCTCCGCCGCCCTGCGCGGCCTGCGCCTGAGCGACCTCGCCGAACGCGCGGGGCCGCAGTGGGGCGGCGGGTACGTCGACCTGCGCGTGGCGGCCTGGGAACTGCTCGACGAGGTGATCCGCCCCTACCGGGAGGATCTGGCCCGCCGGGTGCGGGCGGGAGCGTCCCAGGCGGCTCTGGAGATCGGCCTGAGGCTGCTCGCCGGCCTGTACGCCTGCCGCGAGCACCGGGCCTGCGAGCCGGCGCTGGCCCAGGCGGGCATGCCTGACGTCATCGACTTCCAGGCCGACCGCCTGCGCAGGACGCTGAAGGAGCACCGGCTGGAGGTCCCCGGCGGCTGGCTGGGCGAGCACTGCGCGAAGTGGTCCTGAGCCGGCCTCACGCCTCCCGTACGACGCCGCCCAGGACGGAGCTCACGTATCCGCGGACGGCCGCGGCCTCCGGCGGCGTGCCGTCCCGGCCGGAGAACAGCAGGTGCCCCGTCCCGACCAGGGTGAGGGCCAGCGTGTCGACGTCGGCGCCGGGCACGAGGCGGCCCCGATCGCGCTCGGCGGCGAGGTAGGAGGCGAACGCGGCGGCGGCCTCCGTGAGCACGGGGATCCCCGTCGGCCAGGTCTGGCGCAGCCGGGCGCGCAGGCCGTCGCGGAAGGTGAGCAGGCCGACGATGGACAGCTCGACCGGCCCGAACAGATCGGTCAGGGCGTCGGCGAGGTGGCCGGCGACGGAGCCGGTGCCGGCCGAGTCGCGCAGCGCGGCCTCCAGGTGGGCGATCCGGGCGGCCCGCTCGCGTACGAGCTCGGCCAGGAACGAGTCGAAGTCGGCGAAGTGCTTGTGCAGCACGCCCTTCGCGACCCCCGCCTCGGCGGTGACCGCGCGGCTGGTCAGCGCGCTCGGCCCGTCGCGGAGCAGGACGCGCTCGGCTGCGGCGAACAACTGCTCGCGTACGTCGCGGAGGGCCACCCCTGTCGGCACCGTGCATCGCTCCTTCGTTGACGAGTGGGCGCACGCCCACTTAAAGTGGGCGCATGCCCACTATACCTTCGGGGACCGACCCCCATCAGCAGCGGCAGATGGCCGAGTCGTTCGGCGTGGACGCCGAGCGCTACGACCGGGCCCGCCCCTCCTACCCCGCCGCCTTGGTGGAGCGGATCGTCGCCGCCGTCCCCGGGCGCGACGTGCTCAGCGTGGGCTGCGGTACCGGCATCGACGCCCGCCAGTTCCAGGCGGCCGGCTGCGAGGTGCTCGGTGTCGAGCCCGACGCGCGGATGGCCCGCTTCGCCCGGGACACCGGGGTCGAGGTCGAGGTGGCGACGTTCGAGGCGTGGGACGCGGCCGGCCGCACCTTCGACGCGGTCGTCGCCGCGCAGGCCTGGCACTGGGTGGACCCGGTGGCCGGAGCGGTGAAGGCGGCGCAGGTGCTGCGTCCCGGTGGCCGGCTGGCGGTGTTCTGGAACTCGTTCCAGGCGCCGGACGAGGTGGCCGAGGCCCTCGGGGCGGCCTACCGGCGGGTGCTGCCCGGCGCGCCGGACCCGCGTAGCCCCGCGGGCGGCCCGGAGCCGTACGCGTTGCTGTGCGAGAAGGCCGCGGACGGGATGCGGCAGGCGGGCGCGTTCGGCGAGCCGGAGCAGTGGCGGTTCGCGTGGGAGCGGGTCTACACCCGTGACGAGTGGCTGGACCAGGTGCCCACCAGCGGCCTGTTCACCCGGCTCGGGCCCGAGCAGCTGGACGAGGTGCTGACCTCCGTGGGCGCCGCCCTGGACGCCATCGGCGGCGCCTTCCCCGTGAAGTACACCACCGTGGCCGTCGTCACCCGCCGCACACCCTGATCACCGCGGACTCGCCGCTTCCCCGCCGAGCCGAACATGCCGCGGCATGCCAGGCCGGCCGTCTCGACCCGCCGGCGTGCCGTGGCTGCGGGATTCCCGCTGCGCGGTGATCCCGCCAGGGCGGCCGTCGCGACCCTGTTCGGCAGCGTGCCGGCCGTCATGGCGGGCTCGGTCTCGCCGCCCGAGGGCGGGCACCGGTCGGTCACGTCATCCCCTCGTCCGCAGGCCGTACGTGAGCAACGCGACGGCTGGCAGCGCCGCGGCGAGCGCCATGGCCAGTGCGGCGGGGAGGAGCCGTCCCGCATCGAGAAGGGGCGTCACGCATGCGGCGCCGAGGGGCGGGGTGGCCTGCATGAGCGTCCTGAGGATCGCGAAGCCCCGGCCGCGCAGCGGCGCGGGGATGCGCGCCATGCGCAGCGACTGCGCCCAGACCGTCATCGGGGCGCTGAACAACCCGATCACCAGGTAGCCGACGGCGACGGCGGCGGTGTGCGGCGCGAACGTCACCGCCAGGAAGCCGGTCGCGGCGACCAGCTGCACCACGGCGATGGCCACGACCGGGCGGCCCCGCGGCTGCCGGGCTCCGGCGGCGGCAGCTCCGGCCAGCTCGCCGGCCGCCATCGCGGCCAGCACCAGGCCGAGGGCGTTCGGGCCGCCGGACAGCTCGTTCTTGGCCAGCCAGGGGCCGGCGACGAGCAGCATGCCCATGGCGACGTTGAACGCCATGAACGCCGCCGTGGTGGCCACCAGCACCGGGTCCCGCAGCAGCACAAGCACACCGCCGGACGTCCCCCGGAGCCGGCCCGCCGAGCGGCGAGCCACGGAGGCGCCCGTCCGCGGAGGGCGACGGGAGGCGGGGGCGTCCGGATCGAGGGAACGGCGGACGTCACCCGCGTCCGGATCCAGGGAACGGCGGACGTCACCCGCGTCCGGCTTCAGCGGACGGCGGACGCACAGGGCCGTGACGGCGAGCACCGCGTACGTCAGCGCGTCGAACGCGAGCACGGCCTCACCCCCGGCCACGCCGATCAGCAAGCCGCCCAGGGCGGGCCCGATCATCCCGGCCACGCTGAAGCTCAGCGACTCCAGGGCGTTGGCCGCGTCCCGGTGCTCCGGCACGACCAGGTCGGGGATCGCCGCGGGGAACCCGGCCAGCGGCACCATCTTGAACAGCCCGTACACCGCGGCGACGACGAACGGCAGCGCCGCCGGCACCTCCCCGGCCCACGCGGCGACCGGCACGGACGCCATGGCCAGCCCGCGCACCACACTGTCCACCGCCAGCACGTGCCGCTTGTCGAACCGGTCGAGGACCGGCCCCGCGAGCAAGCCGCCGACGAACACCGGCAGCGTGTAGCAGACGGTCAGCAGCCCCAGCTGCCGGGTCCCGCCCGGCTGGGACAGCACGATCCAGGTGAGCGCCACGAACGTCATCCCGTCGCCCACCAGCGACAAGGACGAGCCGATCCACAACAGGCGGAAGTCGCGGCCGGCGAGCGCGCGCCGGTAGACGCCCGACCGGCCACGAGAAAGATCATCGACAACAGGCATGCGGGCCAGCCTGGCGGGCACGCGCCGCCCGGCGCTGGCGGGCATCGGCCGTCGAGCCGTCGAGCCGTCGACGTCCGATGCCCGCCGGTCCGGCGCGGTGAGCGGCTGGCATGCTGGCGGGGATGGTTGACGAGGAGGCCGTCTACGCGGCGATGCGCAGCCGCGACCCCCGCTTCGACGGGTGGTTCTACGTCGCGGTGACCACGACGGGCGTCTACTGCCGCCCGAGCTGCCCGGCGGTCATGCCCAGCCGGCGGAACGTGCGCTTGTTCCCCACCGCGGCGGCGGCCCAGGTCAACGGCTACCGGGCATGCAAGAGGTGCCGCCCTGACGCCGCTCCCGGCTCGCCCGAGTGGAACGCCCGCGGCGACCTCGTGGCCCGCGCGATGCGGCTGATCGCCGACGGGCTCGTCGACAGGGAGGGCGTGACGGGGCTGGCCGCGCGGCTCGGCTACAGCGAACGACACCTGCACCGCCTGCTGACGGCCGAGGTCGGCGCGGGACCGCAGGCCCTGGCCCGGGCACAGCGGGCGCAGACCGCCCGGACGCTGCTGGAGTGCACCGGCCTGCCGGTCAGCGACGTCGCCTTCGCCGCCGGGTTCGCCAGCATCCGGCAGTTCAACGACACCATCCGGCAGGTCTACGCCACCACGCCGACCCGGCTGCGGCAGGCCACCCGGCCCGATCAGCTGCCGCACACGCCCGGCGTGATCGCGTCGCGGCTGCCGTACCGGCCGCCGATGGACGTGCCCGCGCTGCTGCGCCGCCTGGGCCGCGACGCGGTGCCCGGGGTCGAGGAGTACGCAGAGGGCACGTACCGCAGGTCGTTGCGGTTGCCGCACGGCACGGGCGTGGTCGCCCTGCGGCACGTCCCGTCCGCCGCGTACGTGGCCTGCGAGATCCACCTGGAGGACGTGCGCGATCTGGCGGCGGCCGTACGGCGCTGCCGCAGGCTGCTCGACCTGGACGCCGACCAGCGGGCCATCGACGCCTTCCTCGGCGCGGACCCGGTGCTGGGGCCGCTCGTCGCGGCGCGCCCCGGCCTGCGCGTCCCCGGCCACCCCGATCCCGCCGAACTGGCTGTCCGCACCGTGTTGTCACGCCGCGTCCCCGCCGAGCGGGCCCGCGTCCGCCTCGCCGACCTGGTCGCGACCTACGGCCGCCCACTGACCACCCCGGTCGGGCAGGTGACGCACACGTTCCCCGACCTGCCGGCGCTGATCTGCTGGGCCCGGCGGCCCGCCCACGACCCCGGCCCGGCCTCCTCGGTCCCGCCGGCTCCCTACGGCTTCGGCCCGCAGTGTGCCGAGGGTCGCGGCACGGGGGCGGCGGAGCGTCGTCGCACGTTGCCCGCCCTTGTCGACGCGCTCGCGGAGGGCGAGGTCGTGCTCGACGCCGGGGCCGATCCCCGTGAGGTCCGTGCGGGTCTGCTGCTCCTGCCGGGGTTGGGGCCGCGCGCGGCGTCCCTGGTCCTCATGCGTGCCTTCGGCGACCCCGACGTCTTCATTCCCGACCTCGCCGTACGGCGTGCCCTGCACCGGATGCGCGCCCGGCCGAGCCGGTGGAGCCCGTGGGGCTCGTACGCCACCCAGCACCTGTGGGCGGTGGGTTCCCCGTGAACGTCTCCGAAGAGCGAGCGGGAAGGCCGCGCATGGCGCTTTCCCGGCGGCAACGCCGGAGGGTGAGTTCGGTGGACGAGATCAGCTCCGCGTCCCCCTTGGCCCTGCGCCGTTCCAGCGCCTCCAGGAGCAGCAGCTCGGCTTCGCGGAAACGCTTCTGGTCGATGCGCAGCTTGGCGAGGTGCTGGAGGGCGAAGTCGCGCAGCCGCGCCGGCGCGAGGTCGAGCGCTTCCAGGTTGAGAGGTTCGGCGCGGTCAAAGTCATCGGCGTACCGATGAGCGTCGGCCAGGTTGATCAGCACGGCCGTCCGGCGGCCTGGATCGTCCCCGGCCACGGCCAGCGCGCGTTCCAGGTATGAGACGGCTTCACCGCACGCGCGCAGGACGACCAGACCGGAGCCGATCGCTCGCAAGAGCTTGAACACCGCGGACGGCTCCGCCGCGCCGCCCAGCCGTTCCAGGTCGGCCTTCATCTGCTCGACCGCAGCCGCATACCGTTCGCTATCGACCGGCACCATGCGCAGACGGTCGTCATAGGTCACTTCGGTGCTCATAGCGGCAGATGCTACGCCGCGCCCATCGGCAGGAATCCTTTCCGTCCGTCGGGGAAGCCGTGCCGGAATGCGGAGCGAGGAAGGACATCTCGGGCTGAGGCTGGCGATGGCGAGCGTCGCGGTGGTGCTCGCCATGATCCCGTTCGGTCTGCTGCTGATCGTCGCCAGGATGCCGGTCGACGACCTGGACATGCGGGTCGCCGAGGACCTGCACGCGTACGCGCTCGAGAATCCCGGCGTGACGCGGCTGCTCATCGTGTGGACGAACCTGTTCGGGCCGTGGCCGTGGCGGATCGCGGTCGTCGCGTACGCCGTCTGGCTGCTGAACAAGGGCGCCGCGCGGCTGGCCGCCTGGGCGGTCACGACGATCACCGTGGGCGGGCTGCTCGCCCTCGTACTGAAGATCATCGTCGCCCGGGCCAGGCCGCACCTGCCCGATCCCGTCGCGCTCGCGCCCGGGGACTCCTTCCCCTCCGGCCACGCGGTCAACGCGACGATCGGCGCGGGCGTGATCGTCCTGCTCCTGCTGCCCGCGCTGCCTCGCTGGTGGCGGCGCGTGGCCTGGGGTTTCGCGTGGTTCCTGGCGCTGTCGGTGGCCTGCACGAGGGTCGCGCTGGGGGTGCACTGGGTGAGTGACGCGGTCGCCGGCGTCGTGCTGGGGGTGGCCGTGGTGGCCGCCACCACGGCGGCGTTCGAGACGTGGCGGCGGGATCAGGGGCGCAGGCCCGCCGCCCCGCTGGCCGAAGGAGTGGAGCCCGAGTCGGTGGAGGCCCTGCGTGACCGGACCTGATCATGTGGAGTACTGCGCGCTGACGTTGTTATGCGATGTCCGTCTCCGGCGTGGCGCCGGTCGCCTCGGCCACCCGGCGGCAGAACTCCGCCACGCCGGACGTCTGTGTCCGTTCCGTCCTGGCCGGGACGGCGTCGGCCGGGTAACCGCGCGGCCAGGTCCTCGGCCGCGCCCGGGGTGATGCGCTGCCCGAGCACTCCAGCACCGCCGCGGCGGCCCGCTCGGCCTCCTGGCGGGCGGTGTACTCGCCGCGAACGCGTCGTCCTGCATGGTCGTTCGTCCCCGATCAGAAGCTTCCCGGGTCGTACGCGGACGCGGCGGCCAGCTGCTCGTACAGCTTCCGCTCGCGTTTCGAGAGCGTCCGCGGCACCACGATCCGCACCTCCGCGTACACGTCGCCGGGCACGCCGTGGGGGTCGGGCAGGCCGCGTCCGCGCAGGCGCAGCCGCCGCCCGCTGGAGGTGCCGGGCGGCACCCTGACCCTCGTCTCGCCGCCCGGGGTGTCCAGCGCGACGGACGTGCCCAGGGCCGCCTCCCACGGCGCCAGGCGCAGCTCGGTGTGCACGTCGCGCCCCTCGACCCGGTAGCGGGGATGCGGCGCGATGCGCACCACCAGCCAAAGGTCGCCGTGACGGCCGCCACCGGAGCCGCGGCCGCCCTGCCCGGCCAGCCGGATCCGCTGTCCCTCCGTCACTCCCGCCGGGATGGCGATCCGGATGCCGTGCCCGCCGTCGCAGGTGATCGTGCGCCGAGTGCCGTGGTAGGCCTCCTCGACGGTCACCTCCAGCTCGGCCTCCCGGTCAGCGCCGGGGACGGGCCCCCAGCCCGCCCGCCTGCCGCCGAAGAAGCCGCCGAACAGGTCGTCGAGGATGTCGTCGCGGAAGCGGGTCTCGAAGCCCGCGCGCGGTCCGCCGTCCCACGGCCCGGCGGTCCAGCCCGCCGTACGCGCCCCCGCCCCGGCGTGCGCCCACACGTCGCCCGGCTCGCTGAAGGCGTCGTAGCGGCGGCGCCGCTCGGGATCGGACAGGATCGCGTACGCCTCGGCGACGTTCCTGAACGTCTCCTCGGCCTCCGGACTCTTGTTGACGTCGGGGTGGTAGGCGCGCGCCAGCCTGCGGTAGGCCCGCTGGATCTCGGCCCGCCCGGCGTGGCGTGACACCCCCAGCACCTCGTACGGGTCGCGCATCGCCATCACCTTCCGGATCTACGCGGCCTCCGCCGTACGTGCTGGTCCCAGGGATCGCGGCACACGCCGGGCAGGCGCGGCCCCGATGGCGTGCCCGGGGCGGGAGGCGTCATCGTCGGCGCGTCCACGCGGGGGCCGGCCCGCCGGTGTCATCCGGTCACGGCCTTGGTCCGGTCGCGGGTGTGGATCTCCACCTTGCGCGGCCTGGTGGTCTCGAGCGTCGGAATGCGCACGGTCAGCACGCCGTCGTGGCAGGCGGCCTCGATGTGCTCGGGGTCGAGCTGCTCGGACAGGTAGACGCGCCGGATGAAGCTGCCCATCGGCCGTTCCTGGACGAACATCCGCTCGTCGTCGCCGGCGGGCTCCTGCCGGGTGGCGCTCACCGACAACACGCCCCGGTCGACGGTCACCTCGATCGAGCCGGGGTCGACGCCCGGCACGTCGAAGCGCAGCAACACGTCGTCGTGGCGGCGGACGCCGTCCATCGGCATGACCGGCGGACCGGGCCGGTCGAGCCGCCGCGTGACCTCCTGGAGGAAGGGATCGATCGACGTCAGCAGCATCGTCATCACCTCCTGGTCGCCCGTCTGGGTCGACCTGACGTCGTCACTATCACCTTTATACCTCCGCGTACAGGAAACCTCAAACCGAACTTTGAGGTTGCCGGTGTCAGTAGCCGGGAGGCGGCTGCTGGCCGTAGTTCTGCACGGGGACCGTCCGCTTGACGCGCCAGCCGAAGAACGTCACCGGGATGGCGACCAGCAGCCAGAACCCGAGCGTGAACAGCATCAGCCACGAGTGCACGAAGATCCACAGGCACAGGTGGACGCCGAACGTGACCGGGTTGAAGCCGTGCTCCTTGACCTGCCGGTACTGCACCGGACCGTACTGCGGCCCGGACGGCACGGGCGCGTACGGCTGACTGGGGGGCTGCGAGCCGTAGGGATCCTGCGGCTGGGGCGGGTAGCTCATCGAGACTCCAGATCGTTGGGGCGACTTGTGAGACGTGTGGAACGTGCCAAAGGTTGGCGTCGGCGGCTGTCCTGATCCGGACACCGGTCGGATGTACGGCACCCGCCCGCGGGAGCCGGAACTGTCGGTGGCGGCGGGCATGATCGAGGCATGACCGAGACGCCGCCCTTCACCGTCCTGGCCGACGACACGGCCTACGCCGAAGCCGTCCAGCTCTCGCTGGACTCCGCCGCCGCCTACTACGCCGACGGCACCTCCACACTCGACGACGACGCCTACGACCGGCTGGTCCGGGGCATCCAGGCGTACGAAGAGGCCCATCCCGAGTCGGTGCTGCCGTCCTCGCCGACGGGCAAGGTGGCGGGCGGCGCCGTGGTCGGCGACGTGCCGCACACCGTGCCCATGCTGAGCCTCGACAACGTGTTCGGCGCCGAGCAGCTGGCCGACTGGGCGGCCGGGCTGGAGCGCCGGCTCGGGCGGCCGGTCACGGCGTGGAGCGTGGAGCCCAAGCTCGACGGGCTGGCGATCTCGGCCCGCTACCGCCACGGCAGGCTGGCCCAGCTGGTCACGCGCGGCGACGGCACCGCCGGCGAGGACGTCTCCCACGCCATCGGCACCATCGTCGGCCTGCCCGACCGGCTGGCCGATCCGGTCACGGTGGAGCTGCGCGGCGAGGTCATGATGACCACGGCGCAGTTCGAGGAGGCCTGCGCCAAGCGGCAGGCGCACGACGGCACCACGTTCGCCAACCCGCGCAGCGCCGCCGCCGGCACGCTGCGCGCGCAGGACCGGCCGTACGTCTGCGAGCTGACGTTCTTCGGCTACGGCGTGCTGCCGCCGCCCGGCGACGAGTCCGAGCTCGCCGCGCTGTAGCGTCCCAGCCTGGGTGGCATTTTCCCAAAGATCTTGGCGGCTTGATGGCATCTCGTCCCGGGTCAGTGACATTGCTTGGGGTGCCAGCTTGAGATTTGACTCTCCATAGCGTCATGAATCTGTCACTATGCGTCATATGGTTAGCGGTCCTGCCGCGACGGCTTCGTACGCGACAGCTACGGTGTCAGCACGCGCCGCGGACGGCAAAAGCCAGACCACCACGGCGCTATCGCTGGTAAGCATCGAGTGGATGAAGTCCGTTGCGCCATGGCGGACACTCCGCTGGCATGAAGGGCAGCGGCATTTTCCGGGTTTCTATTGGTCTGCCACCATGGCGGACCTGGTGATCTATGAATCTCGGTTGGAGCTGGCGAGATTGCTGTACGCCGACTTCGATCAATGCGTGTCCTGGATCGTAGCTCAGCCATTCCTACTCATGGCCCAAATTCGAGGAGATACCCGGCGGCACGTACCGGACTTCCTGCTGATCACGAACACCGGGCCGGTAGTAGTGGACGTCAAGCCGCGCAAGCGGCTGGAGGTAGAAAAGGTCGCGTTCACGCTAGCGTGGACGCGAGACCTCGTCGAAGAGCGTGGCTGGCGGTATGAGGTGTGGTCCGAGCCGCCGTCGGCCGAATTGGCGAACTTGCGACTGCTTGCAGGTTTTCGCCGCGACTGGTTGTTCGATTCGGATTTGTTGCGAGCGTTGATCGCAGCGGATCTCGAAGGTCGCACGGTACGCGAGGCTCTGGCTGCCGTCACTGGATGGCCGCAGCGGCTTGTTCGTTCTCATCTGCTTCACCTGCTTTGGAAGCAGGTCTACGGCGTGGATCTGACAATAATGCTTTCGGGCGACCATGTGCTGGAGCGGCCAAGATGAGCTGGGCCGGGGTGAGATTCGGGGTAGGGACTCGGCTGCTGTTGGACGCCGAGACGGTTGAGATCGTTGAGCTGATGGCCACCCAGGCGGGTAACGAAGTTGTCTTGAAGGACAGATTGGGCCGTATACGGCGTATGTCGCAGCGAGAGCTCCTGTTCGGCGATCGAGCCAGGGTGATCCCGAATGTCGACGGGCCGGAGGTCGATGACCTGTACGAGACCGCCAGTGCAGTCCTGAGTCGGCTGACACCCGCTCAACTGGCGCAAGTAGCAGAGCGAGCGGCCCACTTAGAGGAGACATTGACCGGTTATCGCTCGGGCAGCGCGGAGGTGCCGCAGCCTGGTGAGCCCCATGCCGGATACGACCCAACGCTACCGCTGACCAAGAGGTACACGGCCAAGGCCAGCGAACTCGGAGTCGGCCGTAGGACCTTGGAACGCTGGATCAGTGACTACAAGTCCTTCGGTCAGGCGGGCTTGGTGGCAAGTTTCGGCTTTGAGTCCCAGAGCGCGGGGCCGTTAGGCCGGGCCGATCCGCAGTGGGTGGAGATGGCGTTGGAAGTTATGGCCGAGTACACCAACGAGTCCGAGCCGACCATGGCCTTCGTCGCTGACCAGATCGCAGCCCGGTTGACGGCCCGCTACGGGCTAGACGTGGTGCAAGTGCCCAGCAGATCGGCGACCTATCGGTATCTGGAGGAGCTGAATCGCAAAGTCCCCACCTTCCACAGTAGCTCCAAGCGGCGCAGAGAAGCAGCTGACCGGCCAAAGAAGGCCTATGGACGGCTCCGTCCGACGCGGCCGGGCGAGTATGTGCTGTTGGACACCACCCGATCGGATGTGTTCGCGCTGGATCCGATCACGCTGCGGTGGGTGCAGGCGGAAATCACGGTTGCCATGGACTGGTATGACAGGTGCATCGCCGGGCTTCGGGTGACGCCAGTGTCGACCAAGGCCGTGGACGTCAGCGGCGTTCTATATCAGGTCTTCCGCCCACGCCCGGCCGGCAAGGACTGGCCGCCACATGCCGTCTGGCCCGAGCATGGCCTTCCGCGGGGTGTGCTGGTCGACCGCGATGCTTTCACCTCGACACCGTCACGTTCAGGAGCGATCGCGCCGCGAGTGCCAGAGACGATCGTGATCGATCATGGCAAAGTGTTCCTTTCGGCGCATGTGACCAGCGTTTGCCGACGATTGGGGATCTCAATTCAGCCCGCGAGGCTACGCACGGGCCGAGATAAGGGACCGCTCGAGCGGTTCTTCCGCACGTTGCGGCAGGGGCTACTGGAGCGGTTGCCCGGCTATAAGGGGCCAGATGTCTACTCACGAGGGCTCGATCCCGAGGGCCAGGCATTTCTGTTTCTGGATGAGCTCGAAGCGCGTATCGCCACGTGGATCGCGACCGTCTACCACCATCGGCCGCACCGTAGCCTGGTCGACCCGCACATGCCGGGTCTAAAGCTTTCGCCGGCGATGATGTTCGAGCACGGAGTCGCCCGATCGGGCTACGTGGAGGTGCCACGGGATCCGAACCTTGGCTTTGAGTTCCTGAGGGCGGAGTACCTGCCAGTCCATCACTATGGAGTGGAGGTGAATCGCTGCCGCTACAACGGCGACGTCCTGGAAGACTTTCGCCACCAGACCAGCCCTTACCTGGGCGAGGCCAAGGGCCGCTGGCCCTTCCACATCAACGTTGATGACATCACCAAGATTTATTTCCGGCATCCCGACACTCGTAAGTGGCATGCGCTCAACTGGGAACACGCCCCGATGCTGGATACCCCCTTCAGCATGGAAGCGCTGGAGTTCGCTCGTCGCCTCGCCGCAGCAAAGTACACCTACCCCGATGACAGGCTTGCACTGCATGACCTGCTGGAACGTTGGAACCTCGGACTGAACGTGAGTCGCACCGAGCGACGGATGGCGCTGCGACTCTCACGTGAGCAGGCTGCCATCGAACTGCCTGATCTGGACGACGATCCAGCGTCGTCACTGCCCTTACTCAAGAGAACTCTCTGCGGTCCAGCCGAGGCTGACCGCCAGTGGCAGGAGCTATCCCAGGAGGCAGTCGGGGATGACGATGATGCCGATGAACTCGACCTGCTCCCCGCGCCGCCGGCATCTGTGAGTACTCGCGGCCACGACGACGCGGTGCACGAAGCCGAAGATGACTTCTACGCGACCGCTTTTAAGGATGTCGATGACTAATCGCCATCAATCCAAACACGCCGATGACCTGCGCTCCAAGCTGGATCAGCTGACGTTGTCACGCAAGGAAGGCTTTAAGCGTCTGGCAGAAAGTCCCGCCCGACCCAGACCTGAGCCCCTCACCCGCTGCCAACTAAACAACCTCCATGAGTCGGCACGAGAGGAATACAATAAGCTACGGCGCAAACACCACGCAAACCTGGGACCGATCGAAACGCCGCAGATGGCAGCTCTGCATGAAGATCTGTGGGACATCTTCGATAGCAATGATCAGGACTGCGACAAGGTCAAAGGTGGAATCGCGATCGACGCGTTCCCTGGGCTCGGCAAAACCACCGCCGCCTTGGCATTTGCTAAGAAGCTGCACCGCCGTGAGATTAGAGACAAGGGCGAGCGCACCGATTTCGGCGATGAACGATGGCCCGTATGCCGGGTCGGGCTCACCAGCAACACCAGCATGCGAGACTTCAACCGTGCCATCTTGGAGTTCTACGGCCACCCCGGCCGTTTTAGTGGCACCGCTGCCGACTTCGGGTTTCGTGCTCTGGATGCCATGCTGTCATGCGAGGCGCAGCTTCTGATCATCGATGACCTGCATTTTCTAGGGTGGAGGACCAAGAACAGCATCGAGGTCAGCAACCACTTCAAGTACATCGCGAATGAGTTTCCTGTAACCCTGCTCATGATCGGCGTCGGACTGCAGAAGCGGGGACTATTCGACGAAGGTGATAGCTACGAGGACGCTGTCCTGGCCCAGACGGGGCGCCGGACCACGCAGCTAGGCATCGCACCCTTTCATATCACCACTGGCGAAGGCCGCACTACATGGCGCAACACCTTGCTGGCGATCGAGCAGCACGTCGTTCTAGCCGACAGGTACCCAGGCATGATCGCCGATGAGCTGTCGGACTACTTGTTCGCCCGAAGTACTGGACATATCGGCTCGCTGATGACGTTGATAAATCGCGGCTGCCAGAGAGCGGTCCGTACCGGAGCCGAACGTCTGAACGTCGCGCTGCTAGACCAGGTCAAGAACGACGCTGCTTCAGAGAAGGGCCGCCAGGAACTTGAGCTTGCCTTCGCTGGCGGCAGGCTGACTAGTCGGCCGAGCCAGCGCCTGACGTGATGGACCTCCGGACGCTGCCGATCCGACTAGAACCGGTGGCTGGAGAGGCAATCGACTCTTGGTTTGAAGCGACTGCCGCGCGCTTGCACACCCCGATGGGTGAGGTGCTGCAGCAACTTGGCCTCTACCGACCTTCGCACCTAGGCCATGCTGATGAGACTGTTGACAATCGCTTCAGCGGCTGGACTACACGCCTCCGCGAGCGCCAGACCGACGCGGTCGCATACGTCACCGGGACACACCCGCAAACGATCAAGGCGATGACGTTGGAGCACTACGATGGACGCGCCCTTCGCCTCGACCGATCCGCTGGCCGAGTCACCACGCAGGTGCTGTGGGGTCGAGCCCGAGTTTCACGATTCTGTCCACACTGCCTCACCTTCAGTTCGGGAAGATGGCAACTTTTCTGGCGCCTCGGGTGGGCCTTCGCCTGTCCAATTCACGACTGCCTGCTCGCTGACCTCTGCCCGGTATGCAAACGTGTTCAGCGCAAGCATGCCCATGCCACGTATGTGATCCCTCAGCCTGGATACTGCGCCAACCCGGGAGCTAACCATGCTCGGTGCGGAGGAGCGCTTACTACGGTCGGCTGTATCCAGGTTCCCTCTTCTCACGCGGCTATGACAACGCAGCGGCTGCTCCTTCAGGCGATCGACACCGGCACTGCCGGGTTCGGCCTTTATGCCGATGATCCACAGCCAGCCATGACGGCCTTGTCCGACGTCCGAGCCCTCGCCGGCCGCGTCCTGGCCCTAGCGACAACTCAAGAACTCGCCGAGTGCCTACCCGCGGATCTTCTGGAGCCTTACAACGAGCTGTTGTCCATGTCCGTAAGCGATGTGGCCAACCCGTCTGCCCGCTTGGGGTTTACGTCTCCCCCCAGTGCCATCGCTACAGCGGTTGGTCTCACCGCTGCAGTCAATATCCTCAACCAGCGCAGCGTCCGCGAAGCCGGGCAGGCGATGCGCTGGCTCATCTCCGCTCGTCAACAGACTGCCGCGAGAGTCAACCCATCGATGCTGGCGCAGTGGGGGATTGGTACGAGCGCCGTGTTCAGGTCCGCCCAGCTCGCGGCTGTCGGCCCAATGCTCAGACCTAGCGAACAGCTTCGGCACCGGGTCACCTCCTCAAGGCCGGACACCCTTGAGGCCGTATCCGCACGCACCCTGGACCGTTCACGATCCGTCCCTAGCGTTTTCTGGCCTGCATGGTCTCTGCGGATATCACCGACGCAGGGATCACTTACGCGGCTTCTGCGGCCTGCGCTCTCATGCGTGCTACTGATCATCGGCAATCGCCTGGAGTACGCAGACGTAAGTCGACGCCTCTCCACCGTGGTCAAAGCGTCGCGCACTTCATGGTTTCTTCAAAAACTTGCAGCTGATCCAGCGTGGCCCGACATACTTGCCGCGTTGACTCGGCTCGCCGACTATCTCGACGAGTGCCCTGCTCCCATCGACTACTCACGACGACGGCGCCTGGACTACACCGGCATACTCCCGGACGCCTATTGGACAGAGATCTGCCGCCGCACCGCATTGCTGCCAGGCAAAGGCGTTCGCGTCAGATTCGCCCGCTGCCTACTGTATGAAAGGCTCAGTGGACTGCCTGCTGAGCACGCACCCTCCACCTTCAACATCACGGGCCCTGTCTTCCGCGCCGGGCTGACCGACTTCGCCACGCAACTCACTCCCGAGCTCGTCATCGAACTCGACCGAGTCGCCGACCAATTCCTGCAGGTCAACTCCATCCACGAACCGCTTTCCTGGCAGCCGCCCAATCATCTACTTGAGGGCCTTAACTTTCCTGGTCGCGATCCAGAGACCATCGACGTCAATCTGCTACACGGCTTGATCCGCGAACCAGGAATGACGCTGCCACGAGCAGCTGAAAGTCTCGGCACGACATCCGATACCATCAGGTACCTCATGGAATGCCATCCTGCGATCCCGGTTCCCATGACCATTCAACGAGCCCGGGCTGTGGGGGATGTCAAACGCTGGGCACGTATCAATCTGACCGCCAACGAAGTTTCCCGGCTCTTAGAGGAAGAAGGGCTCTCTCTCCAACAGATCGGAGCAAGACACGGCATAGGCCGGAGAGCCATCGAAGCACTCGCCCGAGAGTACAGCGTCATCACCCACCGACCGCGCCGACCCGGCCCCGGACCCACACCCCGTGTCGTAATCTCCCGAGATTGGCTGTACGACCAGCACGTCAACAGCCAACGCACCTTGACCGAGATCGCCAGGGAAACTGGTATGAGCCAGCCCAACATGGTCCGCTGGGCAGCACGGCTCAACATCCCCGTCAGACCCGGGGGCGGCCGCAGCCACACTGCGGCTCTTAACATCGCGAAACAAGCAGCAACATGTCCATCGATGCTGCAGAAAGTGCTGACCGGCGCTGGAGCTTGGGAACGGCTTGACCGCTTCGTGGCCATCGCCGACCAACCCTCCATGACGGCTGGGGCTGCCGCGCTTGGCATCAACCGCAACGCTCTCGTTCTACAGATCAACCGAATCGAGAGAGAACTCGATGGCCCTGTATTCTTCCGAGGAAATCATGGCCGTCCCATGCGACTGACCGATCTCGGACACCAGCTTCTCGTCGCGATTGCACAAGCTCAGCCATTGCGCGGCTTGCAATCATGACCATGTCGGCTGACGAACCGGCCGGGCGATGGTGGTTGGTCCTGGCCTTCGCTGCGGGAATCGCGCTCGAGGTCCGTCTCGGTCGGTGCCCGTGTTGCGGCGGCGCAGCGCGCGGGGGCCGGCGTGCCGACCCCCGCGACGATGACTCACCTTGATTCAAGTGGGATCAGGACAGGTGCAGCACCCGGACGAGGGCACCGCGTACTTCAGGCGGGAGCAGATGCCACACGCGGATGATCCATTTCAGGATCGTGAGGCATCGGAGCAGGTAGAGCATTGGATTCTCGAGGAACCGCCTGCTATGGTCGAAGGCGGTCCTTGATTCAGACGGGGACATCTTGTGGCGGGGAGCTCCCACCAGGTTGCCGCCTGGTGATGCGGGGCTCCTCCGTCGTTTCTGCGGCGCAACGCGACGTCGCGCGTTACATCGCTTTCCTTTGCGGGGTTTGGACACGGTCGCTGTCATCTTCCCTTCCCCATGCCTGCTCGGCATAGTTGTCGTCAGGCGCAGCATCTTCTGCCTGCGCCTCCTCGTACTCGAGGTCTTCAATAGGGCGGCGCGAACGACAGCGGTAGACGCCCTTGCGTTCGCGGTGCAGGCGCCCGCGGGTCACCCAGTACCCCAACGCGTTGCTGACGCGGTTGGCGGGCCAGGAGGCGCCCAAAGCCTCGAGGCGCTGCACGACGTCGGCGACGGTGAAGTCCTGGTCTGGATCGATCACCTGCCAGACCAGCCGGCGCAACGGAACGTCCTCGGCGGGCACGCGTCTCCCCCTCGGCCCGCCCCGCTTGCCCGCCTCCCGGGGGACGGACGCGGCGGGCTGGTCGGCACGTGACACTGAGGCCGCGTTGACCGTTCGGGCGGGACGGTCGTGCTGGCCCGGATCCGGGCCCGGGTCGTGCCGGGTCACCACCTCCAGGCAGGCCTGGTACAGCGAGGCGGGCACGGCCACCGGCAGCCCGAAGGTGCGCGCGTGGTCGAACGCCTCGACCACCGCGCGCAGGGAGGAGACCAGCGCGTCGATGTCGGTGGAGTCGGCACCACCGTCGGAACCCGTCACGATGCACCTCCCTCCCACGCTCCACTGTTTCACGCTTACGTGATTCGACACTCTACATGACGTGACAGGCGCGGGTGACGACGACGCTCGTCGGCCAGCCGGGTTGCCTCGTTCCCATTGCCGCCCAGGCCGTTACTCATCTAGCCTGATCGGCGCGACCTGAGCGCTGGGGGGCCACCAGGTCATGTACCACCCGTTGCCCGAGCGCTCAGGGGCTGAGCGGTGCCACCGCATGGCCGCAGGAGCGTGGGAATGCCCGTGTCTCCGAAGGAGGACATGTGTCCACCGTGATTCATCTGCTGGCCCTGCGGATCGGTACGGCGCTCGGCTGGCAGGCACCCTATGAACTCGACGCCCCAGTCGTGGCCATCGTCGGACCGGTGGACACCGGCAAGAGCTCGATGCTGGACTGCATCGCCTACGCCCTCGGGCGCGAGGTGCGAGCCTTTCGTGGAGCGGTCCACACCCAGCTCACCGATGTCGAGCTGCGCGTCCGGTTCGGCACCAGTACGTACCTGCTGCGGCGCAGCCGTCGCGAGCACAGCCACGTCACGGTATACGACGCGGGCGGCACCCTGGAGGGACGCTTCCCGGTCAAGGCCGAGGAGGGCCGCCAGACGTTGTCGGACTGGCTGCTGGCGCAGCTGGACCTGGACGAGGCCTTCGCCGCCGTCAGGCTGTCCGGCAACCGCCGGCTGGATTTCGCCGACGCGCTCCTGCCCTACTGCTACATCCGCCAGAGCGCCATCGATAACCAGATCATCCGCGACCCCCGAGACGACGAGGAACGCCTCATCGTGGCCAGGCTCCTGCTCAACCTCACCACCCCCGAGTTCGAACGCAGGGCCAGCCAGATCCGCGACGTGGACAACCAGATCGAGCGCAGCCGCAGCCGGGCCAGCACGATCGACAAGTTCCTGGGTGAATCCCCGCACACGAGCCTGGCCAGCCTCGATGAACGGATCGCGGCCCTGACGGAACAACGCGGCCGCGCCAGTACCCGGCTCGCGCAGCTACGCAACGACGCGCGTGCGGCCGACAAGGCCCTCGACCTTCACCGCGACGAGCTCTCCGGCGCGCGCCAGGAGGTGTCCGACGCCGAGACGGAGCTGGACCGCACGCGACTCGCCCACGACAGGCTCCTCGCCAAGCTGAAGGAGACCGACAACGCGCTGCACGCCCTGGCGGAGATGGAGAGGCGTGCTGCTGACTACCAGCCGCCGTTGGGCCTGGTGCAGCCGGCGTGCCCGCTGTGCAAGTCGAGCATCGCCGAGCGCCCCGTCCAGCCCGATCACTGCCCGCTGTGCACGCAGCGCCACCCCGGCACGGTGGACCCGCAGGAGCGCCAGGTGCTCATGGCCATCCGTGAGACGATCAAGGCCGACCTGGCCACGGCTCACGGTGAGGTCGTCGAGGCGCAGCAGCGGGCCGATGCCGCCTACGCCGCCGCCAAGCGTATTCACGACGGGTTCAACCAGCTCATTGAGGAGCCCGTGTCGCCGTACGCGGATGCCCTCGCCGCCGCGTCATCGGCGGTGCATCAGATCGAAGGCGAACTCGCCGCGCTCGCAGCCCTCCAAGACGCCCACCGCCGGCTGCGGCAGCAGCGCTCGGACATCGACAAGCTGAAAGCCGAGCAGGCAGAGCGGCGGCGCGAGCAGGTCGCCAACGAAGCCGAGCTGGAGTCCGCGCGCGACGTCGTCAACGCGCTCAACGACATCTTCCGTTCCGTGATCAGCAGCATGGATCTCCCGCACGCGACGGGACGGGCCGAACTGGATCCGCACACCCTGCTTCCCCTGGTCGACGACCAGTCCTTCGAACAACGGGGTGGAGGGGCGCGCAGCGCCGTCGCCATCGCCTACAGCCTGGCCCTGCTCATCTACACGCTGGGAAACGAACTGGCGCGGCTGCCGTCCCTGCTCATGATCGACTCGCCGAAGAAGAACTTCGGCGCCAACGATGACGACAGCGCCTTGGCCCAGCGAGTCTACGACGGATTCCTCAACGCCAGAAGTCTGCGCGCCAGCCTGAAGGACGACCGTTTCGACCGGCCCTACCAGCTCATCATCGTCGACAACGACATCCACGAGGATGTGGAAAAGCGCGTCCTGGTGCACCGCTTCGAGCGGGGTGAGGGGTTCATCCGGGGCTTGCGGGAACCGCACGGCCCCCACGAGCAGGGCGAGCTGGACCTCGACACCTAAAACAGCGCACCCCAGGTCCCGGCCCGTCGGCGGCCACCTCGTCAGCGCACGGCCCCGGGGCGGTCGCCGCAGGCTTGCTGTCCGCACTCCGGCCATGATCCTGGCCGCCGCAGGCGCTCAAGGCTGCGGCGGACCGCCGCGCCCAAGGGGTGCCGAGCAGGTGGCACCGATCAGATGGGTCAGCTGGCGACGCCGTGGACAGCGACCGTGCTGGAGGGGTGCCCGCCGCCGAAGGGGGTGATGATAGCGAAGACCTCGCACGGCAGGAGCTCGGTGTCCTCCGGCGTGTCGCTGTCGAGCAGCCAATCCAGCGCGGCGGCCAGCAGGTGCGGGGGCACGAGGTGGCCTCGGGTATGCACGACCCGCCATGGCGTGGGCGGCTGGTCCGCCAGTTTCCACACCGGTGCGTCCGCTTGGCTGCCGTCGGCGACGAGCAGGCCGATGTCGTGCCAGAAGGCCAGCAGGTCGGCCATGGTGTCCAGGGGCGGGTCGTCGCAGGCCTCGACCAGGGTGGCGAAGCGGGCCTGCCAGAGCTCCCACTCACGCCGGCGTGTGGCCAGCGCGCCGCGCAGCACCTGGACGCTGGGGTGTTCGTCGAGCTCGGGGTCCTCGCCGAGGGCGGGCAGCACGAGATTGGGGGGCCGGATGCCGTCCCAGATGCTGGATTCGAGCCATTGCTCGCCGCAGGACCAGCGCTCTGGTGCCTTGGCGGCGGCGAGGTCGGCCAAGACGGCGGTGGTGGCACGCGGGCGCTGCAGCAGCGCGTCGACGATTTCCGCCGAGCGGGGGCACAACGTCAGCCAGCCGGTGTCGTACAGAGCGAGCATGGCCTGCTCGTCTTTGTCGGCCGTCAGGCCGGGATGTCCGTCGAGGGGCCCAACCAGGCGGAGGCGACTGGGTGCGGCGGGCAGTTCGACACGATGAGGGCGATGCCCGTAGCGGTCGATCCAGGTGGCGGCCAGCAGCGTGCGGTGCTCCTCCAGCGCGTCCTGGATGGCTTGCATGCGCCGGTCCTGGGCGGCGCGCAAGGTGTCACGGCGCTGGCGTTCGGCGGGTGTGAGATGCGAGGCGCAGTGCTCCGAGCCGATGCCGGTGACGATGGTCTTGGCACAACGCTCCTTCTTCAGCGTGGTGCCGGCGCATTGCGCGTCGGGGTCGGGGTCCTCGCGGTAGGCGGCCGCGACGTCGCGCTTGATCTGCGGGTCGATGGGCGGCCGTGTCAGGTCCACGTCCGGGCGGACCTCGGCCGGTTCGGTGCCGGCCTCGCGGGCCTGGGCGAAGATGGAGCGGGCACGGGGCGGGCCGCTGCCCCAGGCGGGAGCCAGCGGAAGCCGGGCTTCCATGACGGCGGTGGCATGGGCGGCGTTGAGCAGCATGTCACTGGCCTCGCTGTGAACCTGGAGCTCCTCGCTGAGGTTGAGCCGCATGCCGTTGATGAGCTGCAGCACGTTGCGGATCTCCCAGGACAACTGAGCGGCCTGCATGAGCAGCCAGGCGGGTGACATGCCGCCGTGGCGATCGCGGCGAGGCGGGGTGATAGTGCGGACCGGGAGGGAGTGGGCCGGGCGGAAGCGGGTCATGCCTTCTTCTCCAAAGAGCGCGGCGGGAACGGCTGCACGCGTAAGGGGTGCGGCTGCATGCTCGCACGTCACAGCAACGCGACTGAGCACTCCTGTCGTTATTTGTACCAACGTTGGTACAGACCTTGGTGGATCATGCCCGCCACCGTGGGTAAGTGCCCGATCCGATCACCCCACGCCTCGCTGAGCTGCGCAGACAGTTCGGCCTTCGGCTGCGTGAGCTTCGTGAAGGGCACGGCCTGACCCAGGAGCGGCTGGGCGAGCTGGCCGGTGTCGACCGCAAGACGATCAACCGTATCGAGAACGGCATGTACAGCCCGCACCTGGACAAGGTGTTTCAGATCGCCGATGCCCTGAGCGTGCCGCCCAAGGACTTGTTCGAGTGGGACGGCGTCGCAAGCCGCCCATAGATGTCGTTTTCTGACATGCACGCGGTTCGCTGGACGGGTGACGGCACGCAGGGGCCTTGGGTACATCGCTTCGTTCTTCACAGGGAGGGTGCTGCGTGCCCGTCTGGGCGGGCGGGCCCACTGGAACGGATCCGCTGGCGTTCCTCTTCGAGGAGGGCGTCGAGATCGACGCCTTGGCCGACGAAGTGGGCCTCGATGTCTTCGGCCAGGTCGCTCGGGTGGGCCACCCGGTTGAAGATGTCGGCCTTGACGTGCCCGCGCTGAACCAGTCGCTCCTCCAAGGTGTCCAGGGCGATGAACCGGTAGAGCGTCACGGGACGGGTCTGGCCGATCCGGTGAGCGCGCCCGGCCGCCTGCCATTCCGTGCTGGGCTTGTCCTGCGGCTCCAGGATGACGATCACGGAGGCGCTCTGCAGGTTCAGGCCTTGGCCGCCGACGGTGATCTGTGCGATGAGAACGGCGTAGCCGGGCGCGCGCTCGAAGGCCGAGATCCGCCGTGCCCTCTCGGAGGGGGACCGGACGTCGCCGTGCAGCACGGTGCAGCCGGGTCCCAGGACAGCCTCAGCCAGCACGAGTGCATCGCGGAAGAAGCTGAAGACCAGGAGCTGTTGCTCATTGGCGCGGCATTCCTGAGCGATCTCGTGCAACCGCCGCATCTTTCCCGAGGTTTCGCCGCCGAGCGTGGTCAGCCTTCTGCGAACGGTGCTGACGTGCTCAGTAAGCGCCATGCGCTGATACGTGCGCTGTTCGGAGTTCTTCAACGGGATGAGCTCGTCGTGCAAGGTGAGCGGGGGAAGTTCCTGCATCACGTCTTCTTTGGTGCGGCGCAGGTAGACGTCGGCGATGGCGCGCCGGAAGCGATCGGGCTCACGGTGAGCGCGTTCTCCGCGCCCGAAGGCGTTGCGCAGCTCACGTGCCTTGTCTGGGTTGGCCAGCTCGATCACGTTGAGGAATTCCGTGGCGTTGTTCTCCATCGGGGTGCCGCCCATGAGCAGGCATCGTCGAGCTCGGGCGACGAGGGCGGTGGTCGCCTGGGTGCGCTGGCTCTCGGGGTTCTTGACCAAGTGAGCCTCGTCGGCGACGGCGAATCCCAGGCGTGGGAGCGGATAGCCGGCCAGTGTGGCGGCCATGTTGTAGGAGACGACCATGAGGCCGCCTTCACTCATCCAGCGGCTCCGGTTGCTGTCGGCGCCTGGGCCGCGATAGGTGGAAGCGGGCACGTCCGGGAGCGTTTCGGTGATCTCTTGCAGCCAGGTGTCGATCAGTGAGGCCGGGCAGATGATGAGGTGGTGGTGCTCACGCTCGCGCGCGATCACATGCCCGATCGCCGCCAGCGACTGCACGCTCTTGCCCAGCCCTATCTCATCGCCCAAGATGGCCCGTCGGACGACCAGGGCGAAGGCCGCGCCCAGCTCCTGATACAGGCGTAGTTCCTTGCGCAGCAGCGAACGGTCGAGGTGGACGGCGGCAATCTGACCGGCGAGGTCGGCCGGAATCGAGCCGCGGCCCGCGCGAGCCAGGAGGACCTCCTGCTCGCTGGGTTCGCCCTCGTGCACGGTGAGCTGCTCGAGTAGGGCCATCAAGGTGGCGTTGTGCCGACTCCAGGCGGTCTTGACCTCGCCGCTGGCTGGCGGTGTTCGGATGAGTCGCGCCACATGTTCGCGTTGTTGTTGCACGGCGGCCAACGGCACGCCGATGGAGGGAGCGTGCGCTCGCTCCCACAGCGTCTGATGGTCGAGGAGGAGTTGCCGCTGCCGTTCCCCGGGCGTGGTGAACCACGATCGTCGTCGGGTTGCGTGAGTCAACTGGTGCAGGTCGTACATCAAGGGCTGCAGCAGTTGCCAGGCCGGGGCTTGGGCCAGGTTTCTGGCCGCGTGCAGGGTGTACAGGGCTCGGGCGAGGTCCACCTCGTCCGCCTGCCACGTGCGCTCGTCGAGCGAGGGACGCAAATCGTCCGCCAGTGGTCGCAGAGCGTGCAGCAGGCCTTGTTCGAGTCGGACGGCGTACGTCTGCCCGATGCCGTCGAGGCGCGTCAGGCGGTTTCGGCGACGGTAGAGGTCGGCCGCGGTGTGGAGTCCGGCGGCGTACAGCGGTGCGGTGGGGACTTTGCGGCCGTCATAGTCCATCTGCTGCACGGGAAGACGGGCGAGCCGTTCCTTGATCTTGCGGTCACGCATGGCGCGCCGGGCGCGATGCGTGGCTGCGATGGCACGCTCGAGCAGATGCTGTGCCGCCTGCTGATCGTCGTGCAGGGCGGTCAGCAGGTCATGCGCCCAAGTGTGAATCTCCCTACGTTCGCGTCGTCTGGAGAACAGCACGTCGTCCCCTCACCGTCAGGGCATGACCGGATGCCATGATGAGGATCGTTCACCATCACGTCATCTGGCTATCGGGCTGAATGCCTGACTCTTCTGCCGGTAGGTGAAGACAACTGTCACCATTTGCCGATCACCGCCGCGGCCGCCGGGGTGCCCGCCGTTGATTCCGCCCGCCGTCGATGTCCGGGAACGCCGTCTGGGGATGACGACAGGGTGGCGGGCAGAGCCAATGCAGGCGCCGTTTCGCTCCGCTGCCGCGCAGGGCGGCTTCGCGCTGCTGGGAGCAGGTCGGGCAGATCGGGGGCCGCGCGAACTCGTCGGCACGCTCGTGCCGCAGGATGTGGGCGGCGAAGTGCCGGCTGCGCATTACGGCCATGACTTCGCGCCGCCCGCCGACCCGCTGGTGGGAGAGCATGTTCATACTGCCGATAAAGGTGAGGCTGCCGTCGATGACGGCGAGCTTTTGATGCTCGTCCCGCAGGAATACCACGTGCTGGACAGCCTGGCGCAGCGCCTCGACGTAGGGTTCGTAGCGTTCCTCCTTCTCGCGCGGCGGCAGCACGACAGCCCGCACAATGACACCGCGCCGCGCGGCTGCCTTCAGCGCGGGCAGGATGTCAAAGACGCGCTGGCCGACCCAGGGGCTCCACATCCACACGCTCTGCTCGGCCGCGTCTATGGCCGCGCACAGCTCAGCAGGAAGGAGCTCCTCGTCGTACAGGCCGGTGACCTTGACGTGGCTGTGCAGCGCTTCCCACACGGTGCGCCGGGCCCCCGAAGGTTCCGGGGCGTGTTCGAGTCCGAGCAGGTCGCGTGCGGAGACGATTGTGACACGGCGTTCCCGGCACAGGTCGCCCAGAATGCGCAGCGGCCCGGACCCGGCACGGGCGACGACCGCACCGGGAGCGATGAGATAGAGCAGTTGGCGAGCCCGGGTCACGGCCACGTTGACGGTACGCCGTGCTCCGGGCATGTTCCGGGCGATCCGGCTCCAGCCATCCTCCACCAGATCCACGATCGCCGTGTCGAATTCCCGACCTTGGAACCGGTAGATAGTGCCCGCCTCGACCCGGGCGTCAACGTCGGTGTCGGTGAACACGTCGGTGATCAGATCGAGCTCGTCACGATACGGCGTGATCACGCCCACCGAGGTCTCGCCCCCGGCGAGATGGTGCTCGGCCAGGGCTCGGGCCAGTAAGGGACCGACCGCCCAGCACGGCGAGCCGCTGTCGCGCCGCACGGACACCAGCTCGGGCGGCAGACCTGAGGTATCGATCAGGACGATCTCGTCGGCGATGGGGCGGCCCACGACCAGGCGTCCGCCGTAGGCGAGCCGGTTGGCCAATTCGTTGATGGCCGGGCCGAACCGGTACTGGGTGCTGAGTGTGACGCATCCGGGCACCGGATGCCGGCCGTCGATCCCGAGGGCGGTGAAGGCGTCGCGTGCCAGCCAGGTCGTCACGTCCGGGCTGTGCGGCTCAGGCAGATCCACGATGGGGCCATTCTGCATGAAGTCGCCCAGCAGGCTGGCGCCGTGCGTGGCCCGGCTGAGGGCGTACAGCACCTCGGCGGGGTAGCACGCCGAGGCCTCATCGATGAGCACGTGGTCGTAGGAGCGCCGGTGTACGGCCGGGCGCATCCGCAGCATGGCGTGCGTCGTTGCCACCACCTGGGCCGAGTTGATGAGTTCCTGCTCGGCGTCGCGCTCGAGCCGCCGCCGCCTGGCCAGGACCTTCTCGTGCTGCTGTTCCAGGAGGATCAGCTGCTGCATTGGCTCGTGTGCGGCTTGTTCGAGTTCACGTAGGCGGGCATGCAGGGTGGGCAGCCCCGTGTCATCGGCGTGCTGGGCCAGCGCCAGGTCCTCCGGGGTGGGCTCCGGCACGTCGGGCAGCGCGTTCAGGGCGTGCTCGGCTCGGCCGAGTGTGGCTTGGGCCTGCTGGTACGAGCGCTGTGCTGTGGCCGCCTGCCGGCGCAGCATGGTGCGTTCGGCATCGTGACGGGCGATCTCGGCCTGCGAGCATGAGGCGGCCTGCTCGCAGGCGGCGATGCGCTGTCGGAGGTCGGGGGCGTATCGGGCCAGCGCGTCGCGGATCTGGCCGAGTCGTTGGCGGCTGTCGGCCAGGGCGCGCTCGGCCTGATCGGCCTCAGTACGTAGCGCTTTCAGCTCCGTTGCGCGGCGCATCCGCTTCCAGCGTGACCACGTCTCCTGCTCGCCCAGCCGGTCCTGCAGATCGCGCAGCGCGTCGTCCTGGCTCGCCAGGCGCAAGCTGGCGCGATCGGCTGTGCGGTGGTAGTCGTCCAGTTCGGTCCGCAGGCGAGCGGCCTCGGCATGCAGGCGCCGGTCGGCTTCCCGTTCCAGCCAGGCCGATTCCGCCTGCCGTACCAGCTCATCGAGCTTTTCGCAGTGTCGGCGCGCCTGGTCGCGGTGTGTCCGCGCCCGCTCGCATCGTTCAAGGTGCTGCTGCTTGTCGGCGGAGGCGGCGATGCGGGCGGTGGCTGCAGCGTGAGCGACGGGATCGAATCCGCGCAGGTGCTCCCCTGCTTCGCGCGCGGCGGCCAGACGTGGATCTGCACGGGTGTCGTCGATGCGGTCGGCGATCGCCAGGCGTTCCCGCTCCACCTGCTCCAGTGAGCCTCGGACCAGCTGAGCCAGAGCGAGTCGTTCATCCTCGGCGACCGCGCGCACCGTGGGCGCTCCGACCCGGACGAACTGGCCGGGCAGCAGATCGGTGGCGAGCTCGGCGGCGCGCTGCAGGGCGTTGTCGACGGCGACGTTCGTCCCCGAGACGAGCAGCACGCTCTTGCCGGCCGCGCGCAGGGCGCGCAGGGCGTGGGCGATGACACGCGTCTTTCCTGTTCCGGGAGGACCCCAGATCGCGTGCAACCCTGCGGCGCAGCAGGCCGAAACCGCCTGATTCTGTTCCGCATTTAGGCCGTGCTCCCGCGTGGGGGGCATGGGCGATAGCCGGCCCGTGGCGAAAGCGGACGTCAAGGGGGACGGCGACAGCTCGCGTAGGTGCTCGGTCAGCGACCGGACGAGCGTGCTGGACGCGGCCTGCTGAACGCACAGCACCATGTTCTCCGTCGGGGCGGATTCCATGACGCGGAGGTAGAGGAGTCCCTGGTCACTGAACGTTTCGAACACCGAGTAGCGGGTGGCATGCCCTTGCCCGCTGGTGAGGAAGACCGCCTCGGCCTTGTCGAGATCGAGCGGCTGGCGCAAAACCACCGTGAACCAGCCGCGGTCTCTGCCGGTCGCCGCATAGGCGGGTCCTACCTGCCGTGGACGGTCGGATGGCCGATCTTCCGCGCAGCTTGCCCACAACTCTTGTACTGCGGTGACAGCTGCGGTGAGCCACGACGGCTTTTGCCCAGAATCCATGATCCTCATCTGCTGCTGAGCGAGGGAGGCGGCTCTCGTCGATCCAGATGCGGCACTCCGCTGCCACAGCGTGACAGACGCCATTCTGCGTGACGGCGCAGGCGAATTCCGGAGAGCGACCAAGGCCCATGACGGATATCACAAACGGAGGTGATTCTTGTGCCGGATTGGACCGACCGGGAACAGGAGGGGCGAGCGGCGTTGCGGACGGTCGCGGCGTGTCTTCTGCCGCATGTCAGCGCGCCATCGGCATTTCGCCTTCGGGATGCGGGGGGCCTGCTAGCGCTTCTTCCTCTTGCTCTGGGAAGATCGCACCGAACAACGAATGCTGGGGTGCTTGAGTCCAGCAGGCAGCGCAACAAGTCAGAAAGAGATCACACGTGTCCCTTGCTGGCGGCATAGGCCAGGAACACGACGATCAATACGGCGATCAGGAAGCCCCAGCCCGAGTTGCCGGATACGGGCCGGTTGTTCGTTCCCCTGTTGCTTCGCATGTGGGAAGGGACGCGCACGACGCGCCCATTGGCAAGACGTCGCTCATGACTGCGGACTTTGTGCTGCATGTAGCTCACCTCCTTCAGGCACACGCAAGTGACGCAGACGACGGACTCTTGCCGTCGCTGCTGCAGCAGAGCAGAAGATCCCGGCAAGGGGAGGCCGTTAAGCGGAGAGCAGGATCTATCGAAAGGCGACACGGGAACTGTCGCGCGATGGCATACGGCCCGCGATCAGAAGGATCTCGCTGCATGCGCAGTCGGGCGTCGAGGAGAAACAATAGCGTAGCCATCAAAGCGCCCGTAGGCGAGTCGTAAAGATTTTCCGCAACCTGCAGGAAGAAATGCGCAGGTTGACCTGAGGCGGAGCAACTGGTGTACCACTGGACTGTTTGTAGCGCAGAAGAGTGCTGAGGTGGTCATGGCCTTTTCCTCATTAGGGGGTGGCCGCGAAAGCTGAAATCGGCAGGGCGATCGCCTTAACGCCACGCACGGGTGGGGCGGCGCACTTCTGTACGCGGCGGGTGCCAGCCCGGACTCCCTTCGAGTGGGGTGAAACAGCCAAGCACCGGCGGCGTTCCGGCTCCGCGGGAAGGTCGAGGTGGACGGGCAGCAGTTCCTACGCCGTTTGGTGCTGATCTTCCTGGCGGGCCTTGGCCAGGGCATAGGCGCTTGCGACGAATTCTTCCGCCTTCCTCGCGATTGCGTCCGCCTCGTTGTCAGGCTGATCCTGCGCCTGGAGAGTTTCCATCAGGACCGCGGTGATGTGGGCGCGCAGCGCCTCAGGGTCATCGGAAGCGCCGGTCGGCGTCGATTCTTCGGTCCAGCCGGCGCGGGCCGCGCCGAGCTCGCGTGCTTGGCGTAGCCCCATTTCGGCGGACAGCACCAGTTCGCTGAGTCCTTGCCGGGTCAGCCCCACCGTTTGTTCGGCGACCAGGCAGGTCAGGCGGGCTGCACGGGCGGGTGCCTCGTGCGGGTGGGCCACCCCGGCGAAGCCGCATACCCCGCACAGCAGCCATCCTGCGACGGCCTGCGGTTCCTGCCGGTGAACCGCATGGATGAGGGTGAGGAAGGTCTCCAGCGTTTCGAGGGGTTCCCGCCAGGCGCTGGGGCGGGCGAAGGGGACGGCTGCGCCGCGCGGCTGCCAGCCGTCGGACTGGGCTTGTCGGCTCAGCAGATCCGGGTGGAGGGGCAGATCGACCACGTAGTCGGCCAGGAAACGGCGGTGGTCATCGTCGGTGGTGTCGGCCAGTCCCTGGTCGTAAAGAACGTGCAGCAACGCCAACGTGCCGAACGTCGGGATATTCGCCCCAGCGGCTATGGCGCGCAGGATGACGTCGTCGCTCCAGAGCGGAGAGCCTGTCTCCAGGGCGAGTTGGACTGCCGCCAGCCAGGCACCTTCGCGCTGCGCAGTGAAGGTCGGGCTCTGTGGCACCAGGTTGGCATCGAGACCGCCGGTCATGAGTTCCGTCGCGAGGGTCAGATCCGCCACCGGGACGATGTCCGTGAGCCCGGCCGCCTTCACCAGTTGCTGCATCCGATCACCCAGATGGTCCCTGTCCTGTGGCGTGAGCTGGGACACGCGCAGGCCGAAGCCGGGTTCGACGCCGATGTTCATCGACGATTTCCGCACCTGCTCGATGGCGGTCGTGGTCATCATGAGGTCGTCGTGGCACGGGGACGGCAGGTGGACCGAGGCGAAGCGCGCACGGAGTGCGGCGAAGCCGGCGACGGTTTGGGTGGCCAGGTACAGCGTGCTGGTGTCGATCACCACGACCTGGTCCAGTGCCGCCTGAACGGCTGTTACCTCGGCGTCGAAGCGTACGGGATCGGCCTCGCCTGCGGGAATGCAGCCGGCCGCCCGCTGCAGCAGCGCCAGTGCATAGGGCCGGTTGAGCTGGCTGGCGAGAAGCCCGAGCGGGATGACGCCGGCCAGGACCTGGGTACGCAGGTGTTGAGCAAGACGGGCGCGCGGCTCCAGCATCCGGCTCAGCGTCTCCGGATCGGTGATGTCGCTCGGATCGATCGGGCGCAGCGGCCCGTCCGGGTTCAGGTGCAGCTGTGTCTCGAGGGCGGCCTGGAGCCGGGCGCCCAGGGCGGAAGGCAGGACGAGTGCGGAGGCCGGAGAAGTGGAGGGTGCGTCGTCCTGTTGAGGAGGTTCACCGGTGGCGAGCAGGATCGCGCTGAGTACCTGGCCCGTGAACTGTGTGTGTTCCGCGAAGCGTTCGACAAGGTCGAGCAGTTCCTGGACGGTATCGGACGACCATCCCGTCCGCGGCAGCACGGCTGCCTTGAGTTGCGCCTGCACCAGGGTGAGCACCGGTGGAAGGAGCGCCCGGTAGGCCCGGAGCGCAAGATCGGGCTGGCGTGCGAACCAGCGCGCGCCGATGAGGCTCCAGGCGTACCCCACCTGCTCGATCGTCAGCGGTCTGGTGCGTGTGCCCGCCTCCAGTACGGTCTCTCCTGGCGCGCCCGGGGTGTCGCTTTCGGTGAGAGCGGCGACAGCATGCTGCTCGACGGCCGTCCAGTCCTGGCGGTTGAAGGCGTCATCCAGGAGTTCGCGGCGTAGCGGCCCCCGTACGGCCTGGGGCAGGCTGGACCGGCTCAGCACCAGCAGGGCCCGGTACCTCCACTCGTCGTGCTGGCCCGGGCGCTGCAGGATTCGCAGCGCCCGCTGCAGGAATTCAACGTCGCCGAAGCGGGCGGCGGCGCGGTCGCACGCGTGCACGGCTTCGGTGTGGCGTTCCAGCTCGACCAGGGATTGCACCAGGGCGGCCGCGCCGGACAGGGATCGATCGGCGAGTTGCCGCAGGCGCATCAGGCCGGCTTGGTGGTGACCGTTGGCGATGTCGGCTCGTGCGTGCAGGGTCGAGGACTCCTCGTCGGTGACGACCTGGCGGGCCAGGAGGTCCTCGAGGCCGGGCAGTGGCCAGACGCCGAGTTCCGCCAGCGACCTGAAGGCGATCATGCGTTCTTCGAGGGCATCGCCATCGGCCAACTCCAAAACTTGGTTCCACAAGGCGATGAGGTCGCTCGGTTCGGCGGCTTGGGCATCGGCGCGGACGGCGTCGAGCACGGCGACGCCGACGGGGCTGCTCACCTTGGCGGCCAGGTCGTCTGCCTGAGGGTGGCCGAGTTGGAGCGCGGCCCGGGCGGCGGCCTGCGCCAGTTGCTCAGCGGCGGCCTCCCGGGCGTTCGCCTGCCCGTGCGGTGCCGGCAGCGCGACGGCGATCGCGGCGTCGAGATCGCTGGTGAGCAGGTGAGCATGGAACAGGACGTAGGCCGCGTGTTCACTTGGCCCGCCCCAGCGGCGCTGCTCGGCACGGGCGCTGTCGGCGAGCTTGCGCGCACGGGAGAGATCGCCCTCGTGCAGCGGGCTCATGCCTTTGCTGGCCCGCTGAGCCAGAGCCCTGGCCAGCGCGATGCGACCGGAGTCGCTCCGGGGAAAGGCGGAGACGAGCTTTTCGAACCAGGCGACGGCCGTGTCAAGATCCTGGTTGGCCATGGCCTGATCGGCGAGAAAACGCAGAGCCGTACCCTCCGCCCGGGCACTGCCGTCTTCGACGGCCTCCATGAGGCTGGCGGGAAGGGCGAGCGGTCCTCTGCCGCCAACCCTTTCGCGCTCGAGCAGGGCGAGGCCGAGGTCGGCCAGGAGCCGGCCGTCCGGCGATGTGGCGGCCTCGGTCAAGATCGCTGTCGCCTGTGCTGGGTCGGACTGGATCAAAGACAGCCCGGCGAAGGCTCGCCACCGCGGCGCCGGCGTGGCTCCCGCGGTCAGGGCACGGTTGAAGCATTCCGCCGCCTGAGGCTCCAGCAAATGCTCATTGGCGTAGTCGGCCACCGACGCCCACAGCTGCCATCCCCATTCATCGTCCGGCCACCACGCGGGAAGTTTCGCCAGAAGGGTGGAGACCGTCTCGGTCGGCGGGCCTGCCTGCAGCAGATCCGCCAGCCGTTCGACGGCACGCGCTGCCACGGTGTCGCTGTCTTGGAGGGCACGGCGCCGGGTACGTGCGAGCCGGTCGCGCGCCTCGCCGGGCAGGCGGTCCAGCCATCGTGCGAACCGCTGCTCGGCCGGGTCGCCGTCCTCGCGCGCCGGGCGCGCCAGGCTGGTGAGCGCCGGCACGCTAGCCTGGTCGATCTGCTGGTCGGCCGGGACGGTCACCTTCCAGTCCTTGCCCGTGGACTCGGCTGTGTCGTGCGAGAGTGACTGCCAGTAGAGCGCTCCAGAGATGGGGTCGTGCAGGACGATCACGACGGGAATGTCGTAGTCGAACCAGTATTGGGCGTGCTCGTCGTTGAAACGGAAGGTCCAGCCATCGCGAGTCGGCTTGTTGAACCAGCTTGTGCCGGACTTGATCTGCGCACCGAGCAGCCGCCCGGCGGTGTGGCCGTTCTCGACGAGCTCGAGGATGGCATCGACCCCGAAGTCGTTGACCGGTTGTTCTCGGCACAGCCAGCCGAGACGTTCGTGGGCGGCCTTGGCAAAGGCGGCCACGCCCGCACGCTCGACGTGTACAGAAGCATCGACCCGCACAGCCACTCCTTCGTGAGCCGGCTTGGATGAAGGGCTCCCACGAGCCAGATCGAACAGCTTAGCGAAGCGGCACAGACACCACCCGCATGACCAAGAGGGCACCGTCGTCCGGCAACGCGATTCCAACGCGCGGAATATTTTGATGCTTTAATCTGAGAGATAGAAGAGCGGTGGATGGCGAGATCAGGGGCGTGGCGTGGCCCAAGAGACGGCGCATGCGGGCATGCTGGCGCTGGCTCGTGAGTCGCGCGGGATGACCCAGACAGCGCTCGCCCACGTCATGTCGGACCTGGCGGGAGAGCCGATCAGCCAGGGCTACGTGAGCAAGGCCGAAGCGGGTCGGCTCGCCGTCGAAGGCGACCGCCTGGTCGTGTACGCACGCGCTCTGGGCTACCCGCCGGCGCTGCTCCAGCTGAACGCCGACCTGACCGGGATCGGCATCGGGCTGGTGCACCACCGCAAGAAGGCCGCACTGGGAGCCCACGCGCTACGCCGCATCCACGCGCAGCTCGCCCTGAGCCGCCTGCAAACTCACCATCTGCTCCGGGCCCAACCTGCCGACCCGACCCTGCACCGCTTCGAGCACATCGCCGTGAACGACCTCGACACCCCCACCGAGGCAGCACAAACCCTGCGCAAGCTGTGGGAGGTTCCCACCGGGCCGATCACCCACCTGATCAGGATGATCGAAGACGCTGGCGGACTGATCCTCGTACGCGATCTCGAAAGCCGTGACCTGGACGCGGTCAGCCAGTGGAACGGAGCCGAGCGCCCGCTGTTCCTGCTGGGCGCGCACGCTCCGGCCGACCGCTTCCGGTTCAGCCTCGCCCATGAGCTCGGGCACGTGATCATGCATCCCGAGCCCGGTGCCACCCCACAGCAAGAACGGCAGGCCGACGAGTTCGCCAGCGAGTTCCTGATGCCCGCCGCCGACATCGGCGGCGAGTTGAGCTCAGGCTTGGATCTGTCCCGTCTGCAGGCACTGAAGCGACGCTGGGGAGTGTCGATGGCCGCCGTGGCCCGTAAGGCGCTCACTCTGGCCGCCATCAGCGAATGGCAGTACCGCAACCTGATGATCGAAATGTCCACGCTCGGCTATCGCACCCACGAACCCGGCGCAATCCCGCGCGAACTCCCGCACGCCGTACCCACCGCCGCGCGACGCCTCGTCGCAGAGCACGGACTTGACCGCGCCGCCGAAATCGCGGGACTGCTCCCTGAGGAGTTTGCCCGCTTGCTGTTGCCCCACCCCGGCTCGCCGGACCCCAACCCCGCCTGACACCGGTTACGTCTCACGAGGTGAGCACATGGACGACCGCACCAGCGCACCATCCCGTACCGTGGCGAGTTCCCTGCTCACCTCGCCGCCCGACCACGGTACGGCCGGGCGCGCCATCACACAGCGCGCCCTAACCTTGGAGCGCGCCAAACTCCTACTCGAAGCGCCCGGTTACCTTCACCCCGACCACGGCGGCCTGGTGGTGTGCGGCACCGGCTGCTCAGCGCGGCTGTACGCGCTGCGGCGAACCTTCGCCGGAGTCCTGGCCGAGGACTGCGCCGCCTACGAAAAAGAAGTCGCCACCACCGACGCGCCGTTCAGCCTGCCGGAGGACGCCCTGTTCGGCGGCGACCTGGACAGCGCGCTGCAGGAGCAGCTCGACAACGGGGCCTCCTTCGCCATCACCCCGACCCGCTACATCAAGGCCGGCGATCCCGCGGCCTTGAAGGCCGTGGTGAAGGCGGCCAAGGCGCTGCGGCGCGACGACGTCGTGGTGACGCTCCCCGTCTCGATCGTTTGGCTCCGGCCGGAGACACGAGCCACCCTGGTGGCCGCGATCCGCGCGATCAACCACCCGGTCGCACTGATCCTCGGCGGACAGTACGACCCGCTCCAGCAGTTCGCGGCCGCGCCGCAGCAGCTTCGGGAACTGCTGGCCGATGTGCCGGGCACCGGGCTGTGGCGTACGGACCTGGCCGGGTTCGACGCGCTGGCCCACGGCGCCGGCTTCGCCGGCATCGGCGCGGGCGGCTCCTTGCGGCACCTCGTCCCCGCCGGGGAACGCGCCGAGACCTCCGGCGGCGGAGCGAACTATCCCTCGGTGCTCATGCCCGAACTGCTGCGCTTCAGCAGCGCCAAGTTCATCGCCGATCTCTACGCCAACACCGCCCCGCCCCGCTGCACCTGTAGCCAGTGCGAGGGCAGGCCGCTGGACGACTTTCTCGGGCTCACGAACCCCGTGAAGGCGGCCGCGCACGCGCACAACAGCGCCACCTGGAACGCCTGGTTGCCCGAGCTGCTGGAGCAGCCCACGCTGACCGACCGGCAGATCTGGTGGCGTGCCCGCTGTAAGCAGGCCGTGAACGCGCACGCCTTGGAGAACACCCGCATCAAGCAGCCCAATCGGCTCAAGCCACCGAAGTCGCTGGAGAAGTGGGCCAGCCTGCCGCTCCGTACTGACAGCCCGGCGGTCACGCCTCCGCCGGCACCATAGTGATCTGCTGGTAGGCCTGCTCCAGAAACAGCCAGTCTGCGGCGGTGCGCCGGCGGCGTCCGAAGGGCGCCGGCGGGACGACCACACACATTTCGCCGTCGGTGTCGACGATCACGCCAATGCCGTAGAAGTCGGCTTCCATCCGCAGCATGTGGAGATCACGCGGCGGCGTGGGCAGCAGCATCGCGCGGGAACAGAACGGCGCGAACCGGCCTGCCCGCTCCAGGCCGACGCGCCAAGATCGGGCCGGCACGACCGCCAGGCGCGCCTCGATCGGCGCAACCGCCAGGCGGGTCACACAGCCCCGGTCCACACGAACCGCACCGTTGGGGAGCAGACTGAGAGAGCCTGGTGCCGCCCGTTCGATAGCCGATAGCGGCAACGGCGCGTTCACCGGCAGATCCAGCAGCATGCGCAGCGCGTCAGGTGAAGTGATGGCCGCCAGCCCGCTGAGCCGCCGCCGCGCGATCTCGGCTTGGTGCGGCTCATAATGCAGCACGGCCGAAGTGCCCTGTAGCACCACGCACGACCTTGAGGCCCGGCCCAGGGCGAGGCCCGGCGCGTCGGCGACGGCCTGAGAGAAAGCCTCCGCAGCACCGGTCACGTCTCCACCTTCTTCTGCTCGCCCATGTCCTTCATATCGGTCCCCGCGATCAGGTCGTAATGCCCCCGCAGGCCCACGACCAACCGCCCCAAGGTCTCCCAGAGGGCCTCGCCGCCTGCTCGGCGATACCAGCGCCGCCGGTCCCGACCGACCTCCGTCACCCTGGTCACGAGCCGCAATGCCAGTAGATCCCGCATCACTGGGTAATACACCGCTGCTTGCACGCCCTGCCGGACGGCCAGCCTTCCAAGGTTCACCTGACCATCCGGTGCGTCGGCGAACGCCTCCAACACCTCCAACCGGTACCGATTGCCGAACATGCAGGCAGAGACTGCGCGTATGTCATTCAGGCCCGCTCCACGCATCCCTCCACCTTAGTGATTAATGAATCCGTAATCCATGAGCACCACGTCCTCTGCTTCCTGCCCTGGCGAGCGGACCAGGCACAAACATCGGCGACGATGCACGAGCGTACGCCTGCGTGGCTGGCCCTGAGCGAACTTTCTGCTATGAACCAACCACGATACGTACGCCGCCTGAAACCGAGAGACGTCGATGACGATCTTGGGCTGGCAGCCTTTCTCGTGCGGCTCACGACCCAGCCTGGAGGCGGAAAACGGCGAATGCGAACCAGAGTGGGGCATTCTCCGCGTACAGCGGAAAGCATCTTGTCCTCAGGTCATGGGATATCCGACCTCTGTGCGCATATCCTTGCGCTTGAGCCACGACTGTATGCCCTAGGCTATTTGTGTATCACCAGAAACAAGATCATCGACGTGTCCTGGTTTGGAAGTGGATAGCCGAAGGTGTACATCTCCGAGATCGAAGTCGAGAATTTTCGCTCCTGCGTTTTCGTACGCGTCCCCCTGCGGAAGGACGTCACGGTCCTGAGCGGCGAAAACAATGCCGGAAAGACCGCGATCATGGATGCGTTCCGGTACCTGACCGAGCCTCTCGACGGGCATCGGCCGACCGGGCTGGACAGTCGCGACACGTTTCGCACGGCGGCCGAAGACGGGCTTCGCCTGAAGGCGTGGCTGGCCGAGATCGCGGTTAGCCAGGCAGGCACCTATATCCAGGGCCTCCTTGAGGGCGTTGCGGAGAATGGGGCACGAACCGCTTCGTGGTCGCTGAAATACACGCCTGCGCCGCTTGCCCGGCGACGTGGCAGAACGCTCTGGTTCGTGGGCGCGAACAGGGAGATCGGCGGTGAGCCGGAGTTTCGTCACGCCGTCCGGCATGTCCACATGCCCGCACTTCGGGACGCCGTCCGGGAACTCGGCGAAGGCGGCAGTACGAGATTGCGTGTCATTCTCGAGGCGTTGCTCGGCAGCAAAGACGCCGTGGCGGAATTCGTGGAGCGCATCCACGGACAGCTGGCACAGGTCACCGAAGACAATGCCCTGATCGACCTGCGTGACCACGTTGTCCAGCCGCTGGGCGAGATCACCGCCGGCGCCCACAGACAACGGACAGAGCTACTTCCCAGCGATTCCAGTCTCTCCTCGATCACCCGGTCGCTGCGTATGATGCTCGGAGACGCGGCGGCCACCGAACTCGATCCCGTGCGCTCCTCCGGACTCGGGTACGCGAACATCCTGTACATCGCGACCGTACTGGCGGAGCTGGAGACGGCCCGGGAGTCCGACCTCACCTTGCTGCTCGTGGAGGAGCCCGAGGCACACCTTCACCCACAGCTCCAGACCCTGCTCCTGCGGTACCTGAAGCGCCGGGCCCAGGAATCGAGGAAACACGAACTCGCCGATCCCACGGCCCCGGCGGGCCATATCCAAGTGATCATCAGTACGCACTCGCCCGTGCTCTCCGCGGCGGTGAGCGTCGAGGACATCGTGGTCATGACACGGCACAAGCGGCAGGAAGGCCAGGAGTGGGAGAGCCGGGCGGTGCCGATCGCCCGGCTCGGCCTGAAGGCGAAACAGGTCCGCGAGCTGGACCGCTACCTCGACATCACGAAGAACACCCTGCTCTATGGGCCACGGGCATTGCTGGTCGAGGGGATGTCCGAAGCGCTGCTGCTCCCAGCGATCGCCGAGCTGGTGCTCGATCCCACGCAGTACGAGAAGCCTGAAGATAGGGAACGTGCCAAAGAGGCCATCGAGCGCTTCCACGGCACCACGCTTGCACTTGTCGACGGAGTCAACTTCAACCCCTATCTCCAGGTACTGATCACGCCCGTCAGCGGCGCGCGCGTGGCACGCAGAGTGGCCGTCATCACCGATACGGACCTACCGCCGGGCGGTGGCGAGCCGAAGCGGATCAAAGAGGCGAGGGATCTGGCGGCCAAGCATGGCATGACCGACTTCGCCGTCTTCGCCGGCGCGCCGACTCTGGAGCCGGAGCTGATGCGAACGGGAAATGAGGAACTGCTCCGCATGGCATTCCTCGAGTGTGCGTCGAGGTCCCAACACCGCTGGGACGGGGTGATGGCAGACGAAGATCGACCAGCGGCCTTCACGGCCTTGTTCGAGCGCGACACAGAAGGAACGAAGATCTCCAAACCCGAGTTCGCGCATGCGCTCGCGGATCTTCTCGTCCCTGGATGCGGGTTCATCGTCCCGCCCTACCTTGCCGCTGCGGTGAAGTTCATCTCGACGCCCGACCCGATGGAGGCCGGCGCCAGATGAGCCCAGAGGACAAGGAGGGAGCGGAAGCTCAGCAGCAGTCGGCCGTCACCGCTCTTGCGCCGCTGTACGTCCCAGCATGCCCAGGCTCGGGCAAGACGCACGTGATCGTCGCCCGCCACCTTACCCACCCCGCCGGCCACTTCCGCCAGGCGCGGGCCCTGATCTCGTTCACGAGGACCGCCCGCAACCAGATGGGAGAACGGTGTCGTGCTGAGGGCCGGGCCGAGCTGGCGGCCTTTCCGAACTTCATCGGGACCATGGACTCCTTCCTGTGGGAGTTCCTCGTGCGCCCGTACCTCTCGGCTGACCGTCAATGGCAACTGGTCGACACGTGGGCGGCGCTTGGCGCCGAGGTCAAGCTCGACCGAACCGTGGCCTTGGCTGAGTTCCCTTTCGTCATCGACCCTGACAACGGCCAGGAACGCATCTCGCAAGAGCGGCTCAGGGAGAACAACCCTGGCCTGATCAACAGCAGCAAATACCCGTGGGGAACGTGGGCGGGCGCTGCCTGGAAGGTCCGTGACCGACTGGTTGATCAGGGATACCTCAGCTGCCATGAGAACCGGCTGTACGCCTTCAGACATCTCACCACTCGCCCGTCCGAGGTACTGGGGCCGCTGAGATCACGCTTCAGCGAGATCATGGTGGACGAGGTCCAGGACTGCTCCGCAGTCGAGATCGCCATTTTGGGGATGCTTCACGACGCCGGAGTGAAGCTCACCCTGGTCGGCGATCCCGACCAGATGATCTACGAATGGCGGGACGCTGACCGCCAGCGCCTGGACGAGTTCACGGCGAAGTTCGACACCAAGATCGAGCTCACGGGCAACAGGCGTAGTACCCCGACCATCTGTGCGCTGGCGGCGACCTTGCGCTCGGGCAGCCGTCCGCCTGACATCTCGGTGGCCGGGCATGACGATGATCTGCCTGTTCTCCTCATGCCTGCCGTCTTCAAGAAGAAGGCCGTTGCCGAGTGCGCAGGTTCGGGAAGCGACGTGCTCGAGGTCTTCTGCGAGCAGGCGACGACCCGTGCTGGCATTCCCCCCGAGAACTGTCTCATCACGGCGCGGAACAGGGACACGCTGCCGATCATGCCGTCGCAGCGCGGCGCGAACCAGATCACCCACCTTGCGAGGGCTTGGGAGTTGGTGAACTCCGGCAGAGGCGCCGCAGCCGACGTTGTGCAGGCCTGCCGTGCCGCTGCCTCGACGCTTCTGAAGTATTGGTATCCCGACATCTCCGGCAGCGTGGAGGCCATCGCCAGAAAGCAGCATCTCCAGGTCCAAGACCTCCTCCGACAGGGCTATGCCTTCCTCGCAGCTCTCACGCAACCGCATGTGCGCTGGAACAACGACATCAACGCGCTGATCAAAAGCTGGCCGCGACCCGCGACCGCTACACCACGAGCCACCAAGGGGCTCTTCAGAGGGGGCCCCGCCAACGTGATGAGCACGGTCGCGGTCGATCCCCGCCCGAGAATCGACATCGTTCACCAGATCAAGGGAGACGCCGCAGATGCCGTTCTGCTCCTGTTGCCGACCTCCGGAGTGGGAGCCCGATGGCGAGACGGCGACCCCGCCTATGACGAAGAACTGCGCATTCTGTATGTGGCCGTGACCCGTGCCCGCCGACTTGTCGGCCTGGCCATGCCGGAGGGAGAAGTGAGCATCGTCCGTACCGTTCTGACGGCTGCTCGGGTTCCTCACCACGTGATCGGCCCGGCCGAGTCACTGAAGCTGGTGAGCGGCCCGTGAGGATTCAGATCCGGACAACCGGTCGGATCAGGGCGTTGTAAAAGGGTGCTTGGCGAGCAGAGTTTCGAAGAAATCCTGAAGCATCGCGGTGACCGCAGCCTCGCTCCTGTTCAGCTCGTGGCCGCCGAACCGGTACACCTCATACCCCTTGAGCCGCAGCGCCCGGTCTTCGGCCGCCATCTTGGAGTAGAGGCGGGGTGAGGCGGCCGCGCCTGCCTGCATGCCGTCGGCGTAGTGCTGCTGGCCATCGACCTCCAAGACGACACGGGTGTTGTGCGGCAGAAGGAGCAGGAAATCCATCCGCTCACGTCCCAGCACGCTGTCTTTGCCGCCTCGCTGCCTACGGGTCTGCGGGTCGTAGTGCAGGTAAACCTGCGGGATGAGGGCGGGACAGCGCACGGTGTCCTCGCGCAGGAGATAGGTCCGGGCGTAGGCGCGGAAGAGAGCCTGCTCGGGTTCGCTCGCCAGGGACTTCCACAGTCGATTGCACAAATCTCGTCCGGCATCGAGATCGGACATCTCGGCCGGCAGGGATTGCCGGTCGCGCCACCAAGACAACAGATCGGCCCAGGTGAGGCCCTCGGGGTGCAGGGGCCGGTCGTAGACCAGGCAGTTGTCGGCATTGCGCTCGATCCGGATGTCGTTGTTCACGGCATCCTCAAGCACGATCTTGGGTTTGGGGCCGTCCGCGGCGAAGATGATGTTCTTCATCGTCCCAGAGACCCCACCGCCGATCCTGTGGCCGGCGAAGAGCGGCGCTCCGCTGATCTGGCCGACCTGGACAAGCTCGTACCCGTCGTGGGCGAGGACGGCGTTGTAGAAGGCGTGCAGATGCCGGACCTCGACCTGCTCAGGACGCACCACTGGGTGCAGGGTTTCGGCCAGGAACCGCAAAAGTCGGCCATCGTGCGCGCCGATGCCGAACCGGTCGTCCCAGTAGATCCAGTCAGAGGGGAAGTCATCGTGGTTGATGCAGTGCTGGATGAGGTCCAGACGAGCGGTGGGATACCGGGGGTCGCGGCTTGGCATCTGGTCCAGGTTGTACAAGCGGTCGAGAAAGGCGACCTCGTCGAGGGTGCCCCACCAGAACAGAGCCGGGCGCTCGACCGAGGCACCTGTCTCCGCCCGCTCATCCATGATCTTCTTGCGGACCGCGTCGAGACCGTCGATGAGCCTGCGGCGGGTGACCTCCGTGATCTGGCCACCAGCGCCATCGCGGTCGGCCTGCTGCGCGGTCTGCAGGTCCTCGATGGTTTCCAGCTGTGTGAGTACCGGCTCGAACAGGCCGGCGAGGTAGGCCCGCCGCTTCGCCCAGCCTCCCGCGTCCGACATTCCCCGGCTCTTCCAGTACTGATGGAAACCGGATTGGTCACGAAATGGTGGGTCGAAGACGATACGCAGACGCCCCAGGACGGCACGCAGGGTCCGCAACGCGCTGGCGATCTCGGAGTTGTCCAGCCGGAGGTTCTTCTGCTCGGTGCCGTAATCCAGCAGTTCGTCCCAGGTCAGACGGGCTAGCGCCGACGCGGCGTCCACGTCGGCGAGGTCCGCTAACGGCCCCTTGCGCAGTTGCTCCACCCGCGCGGAATCGAAGATCGTCCCGCTCGGCGTCTGGCTGAAACCCTTCAGGAAGGAATTACCGGGAAGCATCGCCTCATTATCTCCTGGCCACTTTGGTCTCGGGCCGCGTATTGCTCAGCCGCGCGCCCCAGCACCTGAACCCCTGGGCGATCGCGCGGACAGCCACGTGCCCAACGTGGCTGAGCGACCTGCACGCGGCCAGCCAGCATTCTCACTTGACTACCGCAATCAACGATCCACATGTCAGCCGCTGCTGACGAGTCGAAGATCGGCTGAAGGTGACCGGCGCGCAACGTGATGCGCGATGCGTCGACCTCTCAAAACCAGCCAAGGTTGAGTGCCGTCTCATGCAGGAGATCTTCCGGATTCGGCGCGGCTACCAGTGTCGCCAGTTCCTTGACACGGAGTTCGCGGAACGCGGCGTACTCGTTCGCGAGCTCGGATCCTGTGAGCGCCGATCTCAGCGCAAGCTGGATTTCCCAGGAGGCAAGCAGACCGCTGAACTCTGTGATCGACTCGGCGGCGGCAACGGTGACGGGGCCTCCATGAGTGACGGCGTTGCGTGCTCGGTGGGTCCTCCTGATAAGGATCTCCCAGCGCTTCGCCAGCTTGCTCCGCCACTGCTCGATCGCTGGCTTGGGCGACGCGCTCTTCACCTGCGATCGGAGCCGGCGTCCCATCAGATGGCGCTCTGGGTAAACCGCGATAAGCGCGTGCAGGGCAGCCTTTGTCGTGCGAGGCACCAGGTCGACCTGCAGCAGGTCGTCGAACGCCAGCGTGTCCTTCCTGATGCTGTCCCAGGTTTCCAGCCTGTCGGCCGGCACGCGTTCGATGTCGCTGCCGCCTGCTGCTTCGATGATGGTGCTCGCGAACGTGCTGTTGATGGTGTAGATCAGCCAGGCTGCCTCGAACATGTGCCGCAGGTGGCTATCCCAGTCGGAGTCACCGAGGCGCGTGGCGAGGGTTTCTATCACCTTGACATTCGATATCACCCTGGCCAGGGGTGCCTGTTCCTGGGCCGCCTGCCACCAGTGCAGCAGGTCGATCACTTCACGCAGCCGAACACTGTCTGGAGCAGTGTGGTGCTTCATGTCCTGCCACGATCGACTGATCCCTTCGTGGACGACGGCGCCGAGACGAGAGCTCGTCCGGGGGTGGATCACGTTCTCCGTGGTCACTCGCAGGTGTCCTTCGGCTGAATAGTGCAGGAGCCATGGCTGGGGTTGCCACGCATGACTTCTTCGCACGCTCACGTCCAGGGCGCCGAGGGCAATCCAGGCTTCGATCCGGCGCTGTGCCTCCGCTATGGGGTCCTCGTACAGGCCCTGGGGAAGAAAGACGCGGGCGATGACCGTGTTGGCGCGCTGCTTGGGCAGATGGGCGACGGCCTTTGTGTCATGTTCGGTCCAGTTCTCCACCGTCTCGCCGTACTCGGACGCGGCGTCCTGATCCGAGTCAGGAATCGTGCCCCCGTTGAAGAACGACACACCGTCCATGCGGGCATGATTCGTGAGGCGGAGCCGCGCGTGTTCGTACCCCAGCCAGACGACATGCCATGCCTCCTGCGGAGGCAATTCGAGCACCCGCTCGCACAGGTCGAGGCGGTCCGACTCGGAAAGCCCTGCCTGCTCCCACAGTTGGTGCACGCCAGAGGCAACTGGGCTCTCACCGAGCAGTGCGCGCGCGTTGCTGATGGATGTTGCCAGGTCGTCGAGGACACCGTCCAAGAGGTCAAGGCGATTGCCACCATGGCCGGCGCGGAACATCAGAGCAATGAAGAGGTCACGGCAGAGTGCCACTTGCTCCGCAGAGCTTCTTTCCGCGCTCGCCTTTTTCTCGAGGTCTCGCCACGCGGCTTACAGGACAGGCGGCTGCTCCGTCTTTCTGCGAAGTGCCTCCACTGCTGCAGCGGCGACCTCTTTGGAACTCTTCTCCGCATAGTCCGCTTTTACGTGTACGAGCGCCGCGCGAACTCGACGGACCTCAGGTTCGAGAGCCTTGTAGACTTTTCCGCCAAGTTCATGTTCGGCTGAGTGGGCGAAGTCGCCGATCGCCGACTCCACGGCCGCAGGGTGGTTCGCCTTGTCGAAAACTCGTGGATCTCGCAGCCAGCCCAGCAGTTCGTCAACCGCTGCGGGGAAACCGAGCATGGCGATGGGAGTCCAGCGACGACTCGGTGTCCCGATGGCTTGTCTTAACGCGTCTAGGGATCCGAAGTCCTTCGGGGATCCGCCGGGGTCGACCATTGTGCTTCTCTTCTTTCTCACGGCGAAAGTGAACGACCTATACGCGTTGCCGGGGCGGGCGTTTTCGGACGCTTGCGACGGGCAGAGGGCCGCTCTTGCTGAAAGCCTGGATGAGGCTAACCGGGGTGGTTACCATCCAGTTGGAGAAATGACGCTTCCCGCTCTCGGAGCAGCCTCTCGGCAACTGCCGCCGCCGTTACCGCCTCCTCGCGCTGGTGCTGGGCCACAGCCAGTTCCGCCACGAGCGCGGCACACCTGGCACGCAACCGCTCAGACTCTCCGGCCTGCTGGCATCAGTCGACCCACCCGCCAGCGTTTTCAGGGTCTACAGGAAGGCGGCCACCTGGGCGGCGAAGTCGTCAGGGGTGACGACGCGCACGCCGAGCGTCTCGGCCTTGGCCCGCTTGGAGCCGGCCTTCTCTCCTGCCACCACCACGCTCGTCTTCGCCGACACGCTGGAGGACGCCCGGCCGCCCGCGCGCTCGATGAGCTCGTTGATCTCGTTGCGGGACAGCGCCTCCAGCTTGCCGGTCATCGAACCGGTGACGACGACGGTCAGCCCGGCCAGCGGCCGCTCTGCCGCCTCCACCTCCGCTGCCCTCTCCATCGTCGCCGCCTCTCCGGACTCCGTCGCGCCCGCGCCGTCGGCGTCGGAGGGAGCGGCCGCGAGCGGGGTGGCGCCGGGCTCGGTCATGTTGACCCCGGCCGCGACCAGCTTGTCGATGAGCGGCGCGATCTCGATCAGCTCGGCGACCACGACCGGCGCCTTCTCTGGCCCCATGCCCTCGACCTGCTGGATGGCCTCGGCGTCGGCGGCCCGGATGGCGTCCATGGCGGCGAAGTGGCGGGCGATGCGGCGGCTCATGGAACGGCCGGTGCCGCGCACGCCCAGCGCGCAGAACACCCGGCTGAGCGGCTGGCCTTTGGCCCGCTCGATGGCGGCCAGCAGCTTGGCGGTGCTGGTCTCGCCCATGCGCTCGAGACTGAGCAGCTGCTCGCGAGTCAGCGTGAACAGGTCGGCGAAGTCGGCGATGAAGCCAGCTTCGAGCATCTGCTCGATGCGGCTTTTGGCGAGCCCTTCGATGTCGAGCTGGTCGCGGCCCACGGCGTAGACGATGGAGGCCAGGGCGAGGCAGTCGCGCCCCTGGACGCACCGCCACCGCTCCTGCGACTTGTCGATGTCGCTGCCGCAGTTGGGGCAGACCTCCGGGATCGGGATCGACCGCTCGTCGCCGGTGCGCAGGTGGACGACCGGCGCTTCGACGCGTGGGATCACGTCGCCCGCCTTGTAGACGGTGACGCTGTCGCCGAGCATCAGGCCGCGGCGGGTGATGTCGGCGGCATTGTGGAGGGTGGCGTAGGTGACGACGCTGCCGTCGAGCTCGACCGGCTCCAGCACCGCGCGCGGGGCGATGATGCCGGTGCGGCCGGTGTTCCACTCCACGCCGACCAGCTTGGTGATCTTCTCGGTGGCGGGCAGCTTGTAGGCCACCGCCCAGCGCGGCGCCCGCGAGCTGAACCCCGCCTCGGCCTGGTCGGCCGCCAGGTCGCACTTGATCACGATGCCGTCGATGCCGAACGGCAGCGTCGCGCGGGCCGCGGCGATCTCACCGACGCGCTCCTGCACCCGCTCCAGCGTCTCGGCCACGATGCCGGCCACCGGGGTGGCCGCCGTGGTCTGCACGCCCTGCCCGGCCACCCATTCCATAACCCCGCTGTGCGGCAGCTCGCGCAGGCGCACTGCCAGTTCGGAGTCATCGCCGGAAGGTGGCATTGCCCCATAAGCGAAGAATGTCAGCTCGCAGACGTATGGCCTGTCCTGGGCGCGCAACGTGCCCGCGGCGGCGCTGCGCGGGTTGGCGAAGGTGCTGCCGTCGTGGGCCTGTCGCTTGGCGCACGCTTCCTCGAACTGGGTGGTGGTCATCATGACCTCGCCGCGCAGCTCCACCGTAACAGGCTCGGCCAGCCGGGCAGGCAGGCCGACGATGGTGCCGATGGCGTGCGAGACATCCTCGCCCGCCATCCCGTCGCCGCGCGTGACCAGCTGCGCGAGCCGCCCGTTTCGGTAGCGGGCCGAGATCGCCAGGCCGTCGAGTTTGGGCTCCACGCTCCACGCCGTGACTGGGCGCGCGAGCCGACGCTCCAGCCCCGCCGCCCAGTCGCCAAGCTGGTCAGCGCCGAACACGTTGTCGAGGCTCAGCATGGGCACGGTGTGCGGAATGTCGCCCACCACGGCGCCGCCGGCCACCTTGCCCGTCGGTGAGGACGGCAGCACCGATTCGGGGTGGGCCTCCTCGTACGCCTGGATGCCCCGCACCAGCCGGTCGTAGGCGTCGTCGTCAAGTGTGGAGGTGCCGTCGGCGTAGTAGGCGGCGGCGGAGTCGACGGCGAGTTGGACGGCCTCGGCGTAGGCCGTGTCATCGGCGAGGACGGTAAAGGGGGGCATCTCGGTCATGACACCACAATGCCGGTCGCCACCGACAATTCCGAGCCCAGAGCCCCTTTCGCCGACGATCAGACTGCGGTGCCTCAACGCTGGCCCGGCACGGCGGCTGCGAGGCTGCCCGCGACCTACAGTGGGCCCGAAAAGTCTACTCATGTGCAATTAAGTCCTTCTGGGCGTGGTGACACGGCGCAACAGCATGTCGGCTCGTCACCGAAATCCACATCAAGCTTGAGCGAAGTGAGCGTGTTCGGTGACCCAGAAATGTCATCAGGCTGGGACTGAGACTGATGACATTCGATTGGGACAACCGACGCGACGCAGGTCACGGGCACGAGGGACGTCAGCAGATTTGGGATCCTTCACGTGCGGCTGCGCGAGCTGCCGCACAGCCAGATCATGGAGTGGGTGGCCGGGCAGGGCGTGCAGACCACCGCCGCGACGCCGGTGGCCGGCATCGCCGCCGGGACGCTGGAGCGGGTGCAGGAGCGGGTCGGCGAGATCGCGGCGGCGCGGGCGGAGCTGCCGTTCGGCATCGACGGCATCGTGATCAAGTGCGACCTGGCCGCCGACCAGGCCGAGGCGGGGTTCAGCTCGCGGGCGCCGCGCTGGGCGGTGGCCTACAAACTGCCCGCCACGGAAAAGATCACCAAGCTGCTGGCCGTGGAGTGGAACACCGGCCGCACCGGCGTCATCGCCCCGCGCGCGGTGCTGGAGCCGGTCGAGCTCGACGGCAGCGTCGTCACGTACGCCACGCTCCACAACGTCGCCGACATCACCCGGCGCGGCCTGATGCTGGGCGACAGCGTCACCGTCTACAAGGCGGGCGACGTGATCCCGCGGGTGGAGGCGCCGGTCGTCCACCTGCGCACGGGCGACGAGCAGCCCATCCCGATCCCGGAGGTCTGCCCGTCCTGCGGGGGCGACATCGACGCCTCGCAGGAGCGCTGGCGCTGCGTGCGCGGCCGCGACTGCCGTGCGATCGCCTCCATCGTCTACGCCGCCGGCCGCGACCAGCTCGACATCGAAGGGCTGGCGGAAAACCGCATCAGGCAACTGCTCGACGCCGGGCTGATCGCCGACTTCGCCGACCTGTTCTTCCTGACCCGCGAGCAGCTGCTCGACCTGGAGCGCATGGGCCAGACCAGCGCCGACAACCTGCTCGCCGCTCTCGACCAGGCCCGGTCCCGGCCGCTGAGCAGGGTGTTCGCGGCGCTCGGCGTACGCGGCACCGGCCGCTCGATGAGCCGCCGCATCGCGCGCCACTTCGCCACGATGGACGCCATCCGCGCGGCCGACGCCGAAGCGATCCAGCAGGTCGACGGCATCGGCCCGGAGAAGGCGCCGGTCGTGGTGGCCGAGCTGGCCGAGCTGGCCCCGCTGATCGACAAGCTCGTCCGGGCCGGGGTCACCATGGTGGAGCCGGGCGCGACACCGCCGTCCGCGGAGCAGCCGGCGCAGACGGCGGTCGAGCTGCCGTTGTCGGCCATGTCGGTGGTGGTGACCGGCACGATGACCGGCCCGCTGGCGGCGCTGAGCCGCAACGAGGTCAACGAACTGATCGAACGCGCCGGCGGCAAGGCCTCCTCCAGCGTGTCCGCCAAGACCTCCCTGCTGGTGGCCGGCGAGAAGGCCCGCTCCAAACGAACGAAGGCCGAGTCCCTCGGAGTCCGCATCGTCACCCCGGAGGAGTTCGCCACCCAGGTCAGCGCCTTCCTGTGACGCGTCACCCGCGGACGGATCGGCACCGTCCCCGCTGACGATCGCGGTCCGACCGGTGTGGTCCCTTACCGACCAACCAGGTTCGGGCCTGGGGCCGGCCTGGTCATTCAGGTGGCGCTCATGTCGGCAAGGTGTGGTGCGTGCGCCACGATGAGCCGATGTTCACTTGCCACGCTCCAGAGGGCGCCACCTGGAGCGGCCACGACCCGCGCTTTCGGGGGACCTCCCCCGTACCTGATCGGTGACGGCGACTGGACTGGCCTCCTGATCGGCGCAGGCCGTACCGCCGAACAGGCCTTCTCCGAGGTTGCGGCCTCGCTCGGCGGCTCACGCTACGAGGCTCAACCTCACCGATCCGGCCAACAGGGCCGCTCATGCCCCTCCTTGAGGTACGGGCTGGAGCGGCCGGCGAGTAACTGTTCGGCCGCCGGCAAGGGGGCGATGCCGATCGCTCACACCGTGCCGCGGAGATACCTGCGGCACTTCCCTTGGCGAAACAAGGATGCGGCTGACACACATGTCCGCTGCTGAACACGATCCGCTGCCGTTGGTCGCCTCACACCTGAGTGGTGCACGACTCCTTGTCCCAGGCGACGGTGATCAGCGGGCGACGGCCTTTTCTGCATCGTCGACGGATCCGGCCTTGGCCTCGGATTCGCCTGTCGAGCGGCGGTGGCTGAGCGAGTGCGCCGCTGAGCAGTGCAATCCAGGAGTGGAAATTCCCTGAGGTAGACGCAACGGGCACAGCCGACGCGGATATCGGCCGGGCAGGCCTGCGAATGACGCGCACGTTGCCGGAATTCTGCTGCCGGCGGGCTCCATATGAGTAATCTTCTGCAAAAGATCAAGCGTCACCGCCCCCCTCTTCTTCCGAGAGATCGCGCAGTTTCGAAAGATCGCGGAGTGTCATGCCAATAGACCGACCTGAACTGGTATTCGATGGCGCGCCAGAGTTCCTGGAATGGCTCTACGCTCTCGCCCGGCGCCCCTGGCCACTCAACCGGGAGAAGCTGCTCCCCATCGTTCACCTTCACGTCGCGGAGCCTCCGGCAGAGTCGAGGAGGCTGCTGACGGCCTTGCACGAGCGCTGGACGGCGCATCGACTGCGCGGGGCGCGCCAGTGCGTCATGGTCGCGCCCTCCCACGTGGCGGCCGAGCAAGGAGTGGAACAACTGCTGGCCGCCGCGGCGGCGCAGTTCTTCCAGGGGAACCGCCTCGGCAGAGGGCGGGGCGCGCCGCATTTCGCGCTCGCCTCGTGGCTGGCGACCCTCCAGCGGGAGGGACGCGAACGGCTGTCGGAGGACGAGGTCGTCGCCCAGCTCTCCGCCCACTTCTCCCAATACGAGCTCTTCTACGAGGGGCAGGAGCTCCGGGAAGACGCGCAGATCAGGGTGCCCCTGGCCACCATCAGCGACCTGCCCTGGTGGATCAAGCTACCCGCGTCCGTGTTGCCGCGCTTGGTCCTGCACATCGCTGACACGGTGTTCGGACCGCAGAGGTGGTTCGAGCACCGGGGCGAAAGCCGGCAGCAGGAGAGGCGCCGAGACGAGCCGGAGCCTCTCAAGGGCAGTCTGTTCACCCTGGCCAAGAGGTTCGCGGGGATCGAGGGCCAAGCGCCGACGCGGCAGCAAGTGAACGCGCTGCTCGCCGATGCGCTGTTGGAGGATCTGCGGCGAGCGTACAGCAGAGGCGGCCTGTTCGGCCGCGGACGGCGCCGCCGCACCTACCCGGTCCTCCTGCTGGGGTGCGAGAGCGGAGAAGCGACGACCGACCTGCTCCGGGCGATCAAGGACGTGCGGAACAGCCGGCCCCGCCGCGGCACGTTCAAGAAGGATCCGCTGCTCGTCGTCGCCGCGGGCCCGCACGCGGCATCCGATGTCGACGCGCGTGCTCAGGAGGAGGCGGCACCCGGCAGTCCGGAGGCCGCCTACATGGGGTGGCACGAGGGGCTGAAGGAGGCGCCGAGGCGAGACCGCGTCTGGCTGCTTCCGTTCGCGATCCCTACGAATGCGCCGCCGGCGACAGTCCGCGACCGGGTCATGAAGTTGCGACCTCCTCAGCGGGTGCCGTGGATGTCGTTCGTGGGGCTGGGTTTGCTGGTCGCAGGCGTCGTGGCGGTGCCGGTCTCCAGTCACGAGTTCTGCCGACCGTGGTGGTCGCCGTCGGTGCGGGCCTGGCCGCCGGGTGTGCTCGATGCCATGACCCTCGAGGATCTGGGCGACGACGGGAAGCAGTGCGTGGGGCTGGCAGGCGAGGACCCGCCGCTGGTCGACACGAAAGAGCTGGGCGGAGCCATCGACAAGATCAAGGAAACCAACGCGAAGGTGGTGCTCAATCCGAAGCACATCACCGTGGTCCACCTGACGATCCTGTCCCCTGGCAACGAGCAGGGCGTGCGGGTCGCCCGTGAGGAGTTGCGCGGGCTGGCGATCGCGCAGCAGGAGTCACTGGAGGAAGACGCCCCGATCCGGCTGCTGCTGGCCAATGCGGGCGCGAACATGGAATACGCGGACCGCGCCGCACAGAAGATCGTAGCGGAGGCGCGCCGGGACCCGCGGATCGTCGGCGTTGTCGGGCTGGGGCTGAGCACGCAGCAGACGATCGACGCGGTCCAGCGACTGGGTCAAGCGGGCCTGCCGTCCGTCGGCTCGGCGACCACGGCGGACGAGCTGATCGACGCCTCGCCCTACTACTACCAGGTGAGTCCGGGCAACCGGCGCCAGGCCGTCTTCGCCGCCGGGTACGCCTCGGCGGACCTGCGTGCCCGGCGGGCCCGCGTGTACTACTCGGCAGACCCGGACGACACCTACAGCGCCGAGCTCGCCACCGCCATGCGCGACGAGTTGCCGGTCGCGGGGGTGGAGATCAGCGATCACGCGGGCTACCGCGTGACCGATGAGGGTCCGGGCGAAAGTGTCGGCCAACTGGGCAGAAGGGCCTGCCAGGCCGCGGAACGCCCGGACGAGATCGTCGTCTACGCGGGGCGTGCGGAGCGCTTCGAACAGTTCCTGACCGGCATGAAGCTCGCCTGCCAGAACCGCTACCCGCGCATCCTGGCCACCGATGACGTCTCCCGTTTCGTCCTGTCGGGCGCCAACCGCAAGTACCCGGGGCTGCGGCTGGAGTACATGACGCTGGCCAGCAGCGCGCTGTGGGGCGCCGACTGCCAGGCGACCCGGAGACAGAGCGGCTTCTACATCCGCTACAACGGTCTGTTCGGGGGCGCCTGCGAGGAGAACCGTGACGGCCGGGCGTTGCTGACGTTCGACGCGCTCGCGGTGATCCGGCAGGCGGCGGCGAACGTGCTGGCGAAGGACGCGGTCACGCTGAAGACCCAGGGCATCGTCGCCGGGCTGGCCGACATCCGCGGCAAGGGGCTGGTCAGCGGGGTCAGCGGCGACCTGGACTACTCGGATTCCGAGGCGCCGCGGACGCCTGTGGACAAGGCGATCCAGGTGCTGCGTGCCACCGAGGGGCAACCGTGCCTGGCCAAGGTGGAGGGCAAGTTCAGCTCGCAGCCATGGATCGCGCGCGACTGCCCTTGAACCTGCGGCGCTGTCATACGTGATGGTGGCTTGGTGTGTGCCGGTTCGAGGCCGGCCAGGGGCGATGCGGATGCTGTCAGGCGCCGGGGGCACGGTAGCCGACGGCGGAGAGGACGAAGTCCACGGTCTCCTCGACGTACTTGGTCTTGTGTTCGAGGAGGGTGGGGATCTGGCTCGTCGGCGTCGACAGGAAGTGGTTGGTGAGGATGCCGGCGAGCGCGTCCAGCACGAGTGCGGGGGACGTGCCGCCCGGGAGCTCGCCCCGTTCGATGGCGGCGAGCACGATCGCGCGGCCCCGGCGGATGCGCTCGCGCTGGAACGTCTCCAGCGCCTGCCCGAACAGTTCGGGATACACCCTGGCCTCGACCTGGGCCCTGAGGTAGACCAGGCCTCTGGGCTCCAGGTAGCTGTCGAGGATGTCGGTGGCCATGTCGAGCAGGTTCTTCCGCAGGGGGCCCGTACGGCTCGGCGGGAGGCTCTTCGACAGCCAGCTGGTCAGGGCGTCGGCGATCAGTTTGTCCTTGCTCTCCCAGCGGTTGTACATGGCGGCCTTGCCCACGCGCGCCCGGCGGGCCACGGCGTCGATGGTGAATCCGGCCCAGCCGACCTCTCCGTACAGCTCCAGCGCCGCGCCGTGCACCCGCGACTCCAGACCGGGATCCGGCCGCCGACCTCGTCCGCTCACAGGCACAGTGTGCCAGATTCGTGATCAGCTCAGCGGGTGAAGCGCTACGGCGCGGGCCTGGTCGGGACGGCCTCGGCCCGGCCGTCGGGGTGCGCCCGGGCGGGTTCCGGACGCCGGCGGCGCCGGGGCAGGAGCGCGGCGATGATCATGGCGACGGTCGCCGAGACGGCGGTGATGATCAGGGCCAGGTGGAGCCCGTTCTGCGAGGGCAGCGAGAAGGCGCCGCGCTGGACGGTCGCGGCGGCGAGGACCGCGCTGATCACCGCGCTGGCCGTGGAGGTGCCGATGGCGCGCATGAGGGCGTTGATGCCGTTGGCCGCGGCCGTCTCCGACGTGGGCACCGCGCCCATGATCGAGGCGGGCATGGCGGCGTAGCCGAGACCGGCTCCGGAGGAGACGATCGTCGCGGCCAGGACGACGTGCCAGATCTCGTCCATCAGGAACAGCGCGCTGCCGTAGCCGGCGAGCATGAGCAGAGCGCCGATCACGAGGGTCACCTTGGGCCCGTAGGCGCCGGTGACGCGGGCCGACACGGGGGAAAGGACGATCATCAGCGCGCCGCCCACGGCCATGCACAACCCGGCCTCGAGCAGGGACAGCCCCATTCCGTAGCCGGTGGCCGACGGGGCCTGGAGCACCAGGGGGAACACCAGGCTCATTCCGAACATGGAGAAGCCGAAGGCGATGGACGTCAGGTTCGTGATCAGCACCTGGGGCCGTGCGGTCGTCCGCAGGTCGACCAGCGCATCGCTGATCCTCAGCTGGACGAAACCCCAGACGAGGAAGACCACGGCCGAGGCGGCGAACAGGCCGAGGGTGAGCGGGCTGGTCCAGCCCCAGCTGCCGCCTTTGCTGATGGGCAGCAGGAAGCACACCAGGCCGGCCGTCAACCCGGCCGCGCCGAGGAGGTCGAACCGTCCCCCGGCCCGCACCCGCGAGTCGGGCACGACCGTGAGGGCCAGGACCAGGCCGGCCACGCCCATGCCGGCCGACACCAGGAAGAGCATGTGCCAGTCGGCGAACTGCGCGACCAGCGCGCCCAGCGGGAGGCCGGCCGCGCCGCCGGCGCCCATGGTGGCGCTCATCAGCGCCATGGCGGAGCCGAGCCGTTCGGCCGGCAGCAGGTCGCGCATGATGCTGATGCCCAGCGGGATCACGCCCACGGCGCAGCCCTGCAGCGCACGGCCCAGCACCACGAGGGGCAGCGAGCTGGAGACGACACAGATCGCCGACCCGGCGATCATCAACGCGAGACTGATCACGATCATCCGGCGCTTGCCGTACATGTCGCCGAGCCGCCCGCTGACCGGTGTGAACACCGCCGAGGACAGCAGCGTGGCGGTGATGACCCAGGAGGCGTCCTCGGCCGGGACGGACAGCAGCCGGGGAAGCTCGGGGATGATCGGCACCATCAGGGTGAACATCACGGCGACGACCATGCCGCAGAAGGCCAGTGCGCCGATGGCGATGTTCGATCGCCTGCGAGATAAGGGCGACGCCACCGTACTCCGTTCTGTGGAAGCTGATCGGCCGGGGCGACGTTCAGCCCTGATCATTATGCCCGTCGCTCCTTGCCCGCGGGGTCCAGCTTCGGCGCCATCGTGATCTCCCCTTCCAGCGATAACGACCTGCGAGCCGGCACTCCGCCGGCCGATCGGGGACGCGCCCGGGAGGAGGCGGTGCGGCATTGCGACAAAGGGATCGAATCGAGGAATCCCGCCGCACTCTAACTAGACAAGGATTGTCTGTAAATAGGCCGGCACGGCGCTCATACGGGCCCGGCACACCCTTGACACCGGTCGGAGCGCCGACTTAGCTTCTATTTACAGACATGTTGCGTCCAAATTAATTCCCAGCTCAACCCCGGCACCCAGCCGACGTCCGACACCGGCGTCGGCCCTGCGGGGCGACCGCCGCACGCCGGCAGGTCTGGAGGAAGCGCATGCCCCGTCATCCCCCGCGCAGCGCACCCGCATCACCCCATGGAGCACCCGGCGAAGGGCTCCTGAGACCCGGCCCGACCTGATCGGGCGGCGGGCCACGGCAACCTGAACGCGCCGGGCTCCACCTTCAGGCCCGCCACGGCGCCGGAGAACCGGCCGCATCTGATCATCACCACGCAGGGCGCGCGGCGTTCCGCCGCGTCCTCCACCCGTCATGCCCGCAACAGCCGCGCGGACCGCTCGCGCGGCCGCGCCGGCCTGCCCCCGTCTCCTCACCATGCTCCGGGCCGTCGCCGCGGAGCCGATCAGCCCTACCCCGACGTCACTCATGCCGTCCGGCCACCCGCCGGGCGCGCAGTCGGCCACGGATGTTCAAGGAGCCCCCCACCATGGTCAGCGAGCGTGTCCCACCGCAGAGCGAGCCGACAACATCGAGCACCGAGGCGGCGGCCGGCCCTCCGGCGCATTCCAAGGTCATGGCCTGGGCCATCACGCTCATGCTGCTCGCCTCCACCCTCATCGCCTATCTGGACAAGGCGATCCTCGGCCTGGTCGCCCAGCCCGTGATGGCCGACCTCGGGCTGACCGCCGCCCAGTTCGGCAGCATCAGCACCGCCGCCAGCCTGCTCGGCCCGCTCGTGGCCCTGCTGTTCGCGGCCGTGGCCGACCGGCTGCCGCTCAAGGGCACCCTGTTCACGCTCGTCCTGCTGTGGTCGCTGCTCCAGCTGCCGATCTTCTTCGCCGCCTCGGCCGGTCTGCTCATGGTGACCCGGCTCATGCTCGGCGCGGCCGAGGCTCCCGCCAACTCGGTGATGCACTCGATGGCGTACTCATGGTGGCCGAACGAGCGCCGCGGGCTGCCCGCGGCGCTGCTCACCACCGGAGCGTCGTTCGGCAAGCTGATCTTCGCCCCGATCATCGTCCTGATCATCGCCGCGTTCGGCTGGCAGTCCGGCTTCCTCAGCGTGGCCGTCATGGGCTTCATCTGGTGCCTCGGCTGGGCCTTCATCGGCAGGACCGGCCCGTACTCCGACCAGGTGACCCCGATCGCCAAAAGCCCGCAGACCCCCGAGGACCCGACGGCCGGCAAGCGGGCTCCGCTGCGCTCCATCCTGCTGACCGGTACCTTCATCGGCTTTCTGGCGATCTTCGCCTCCGTCGGCATGTTGGTGTCGATCGTCATGACCTGGCTTCCGTCGTACTTCGAGGCCGGTCTTGGCTTCTCCGCGGTGACGGCCGGCTCGCTGTTCGGGGTGCCGAGCATCACTTCGGTGATCTTCCTGTTCCTGTACGGCGGGCTGGGCGACAAGGCGCTCAAGAACGGCGCGTCGTCCCGGGTGGTCCGCGTGCTGATCGGCGGCGGCCTGGCGGCGGCCGGCGGCCTGTGCCTGATGACCCTGCCGCTCGCCTCCGGCGTGGCGGTCCCCATGGCCCTGCTGATGCTCGGCTACGGCCTGTCCACGAGCATCTACGCCATCGCCAACCCGGCGCTCGCGCAGATCGCGCCGCCCGCGCAGCGCACCAGCGTCCTGTCGATCGGCCTGGCCGTGAGCGGCCTGCTCGGCGTGTCGGGGCCGGTCCTCGCGGGCGTGGTCCTCGACGCCGCCACGGCTTCCGGCGCGCCGCCCGCCGAAGGCTACACCAGCGTGTTCATGCTGGCGGGAGGGATCGTCCTCATCGGCGGCGCGCTCTTCGCCCTGCTGGCGAACCCGGAGCGGGACGCCCTGAAGGTGGAGGCGGCCCGCGCCGCCCTCGCGGCCGACAAGCCCTGACCGCTCCCCAGGCCGGCGGCGAGCCTGACCGCTTCCCGGGCTCCGGATGTGGTGCGATGCCACCGCGTCCGGAGCCTTCTCCGTGTCCGGCGATGGCCTCGGTGCCGCCCTGCGCCCTGGCGCCGATCAGCTCGGCCGCGGCCGCGTCAGGCGGGGTCCTTGATCGCACAGATCACCGCGCCGGCGGCCACTGTGGCGCCCGTCTCGGCCGACATGCCGAGCACGGTGCCGTCCTTGTGGGCGGTGAGCGGCTGCTCCATCTTCATCGCCTCCAGCACGACGATGATGTCGCCCGTCGTCACGCTGTCGCCGTCGGCGGCCACGACCTTGACGATCGTGCCCTGCATGGGGCTGACCAGGGCGTCGCCTCCCGCCGCGGGAACCGCGCCGGCCCGCCGGGGCGCGCCGCGGGCAGCGGGCTTACGCGCGCCGCCGGCGAGCCCGGCGGGCAGGACGACCTCCAGGCGTTCGCCCGCCACCTCCACCGTGACCCGCTCCCGCGCTCCCGGCGCTTCCTCGGCCGCGACCGGTCCCGCGTACGGCGCGATCCGGTTGCCGAACTCGGTCTCGATCCAGCGGGTGTGCACGGTGAACGGCTCGGCGGTGAAGGCCGGGTCCGTCACGACGGCCCGGTGGAACGGCAGCGCGGTGGGCATGCCGTCGATCCCGAACTCGGCCGGCGCCCGCCCGACCCGCCGCAACGCCTGAGCGCGGGTGGCGCCGGTGACGATCAGCTTGGCGACCAGCGAGTCGAAGGCTCCGGGCACGGTCTCGCCCTGCCCGTAACCGCTGTCGAGGCGGACCCCTGGACCGGAGGGGGCGCGCCAGCCGGTGATGGTCCCGGGTGCGGGCAGGAAGCCCCGGCCGGGGTCCTCGGCGTTGATCCGGAACTCGATGGAGTGCCCGCGCGACGGCGGGTCGCCGTAGCCGAGCCGCTCACCGGCCGCGATGCGGAACATCTCGCGGACCAGGTCGATGCCCGTGACCTCCTCGCTGACCGGGTGCTCGACCTGCAGGCTCGTGTTGACCTCCAGGAACGAGATCGTGCCGTCCTGACCGACGAGGAACTCACACGTCCCCGCCCCCACGTACCCGGCCTCCCGCAGGATGGCCTTCGAGCTGTCGCGCAGCAGCGCCTCCTGCTCGGGCGTGAGGAACGGGGCCGGGGCCTCCTCGACCAGCTTCTGGTGACGGCGCTGGAGCGAGCAGTCGCGGGTGGAGACCACGACCACGTCGCCGTACGCGTCGGCCAGGCACTGGGTCTCCACGTGGCGCGGCCGGTCGAGGTAACGCTCGGCGAAGCACTCGCCCCGGCCGAAGGCGGCCACGGCCTCGCGTACGGCGCTCTCGTACAGGCCGGGGATCTCCTCCGGGGTGCGGGCCACCTTCAGCCCGCGCCCGCCGCCGCCGTACGCCGCCTTGATCGCGATCGGCAGCCCGTGCTCCGCCGCGAACGCCACCACCTCGTCCACCCCGGACACCGGGTGCTCGGTGCCGGCGACCAGGGGCGCGCCCACCTTCTGGGCGATGTGCCGGGCCCGGACCTTGTCGCCGAGCGCGGTGATCGCCGAAGGGGGCGGCCCGATCCAGACCAGCCCGGCGTCGATGACGGCCTGGGCGAAGGCGGCGTTCTCGGCCAGGAACCCGTAACCGGGGTGCACCGCGTCGGCGCCGGACCGCGCCGCCACCTCCATGATCTTCCCGATCGCCAGGTACGTCTTCCCCCGGCGTCGCCCCCTCCAGCGCGTACGCGCAGGGCGTCGCGGTCGGGGTCGGCGTAGACGGCCACGCAGCCGATCCCGGCGTCCCGGCAGGCCCGGACGACGCGTACGGCGATCTCACCGCGGTTGGCGACCAGCACCTTGCGCAGGCTCACAGGTGTCCTCCAAGATTCCATCTCGACTCCCGCCAGCCGCGGGGACCTCTGACAAGAGGACGGCGCAACGCCCGCCGGCCGCGGCGAGGGTTCCGCCCGGATCGGGCGCTCGCTCGGCCGGATCACCGCGTCCACGGAGCCGCGCTCGGCCGCCAGGTACGGCGTCGCCAGGGTGTCCTCGTACGCGCGGACCGGCTCGGCCCGCAGCGCGTCCGGGACGTCGGTCGGCGGCCAGGCGCCTGCGCCGCAGGATGTCGACCGCGCCCATGACCGCGATCTGCGCGGTGCGTGGTGCGTTGTCAGCGGGCTGTTCCGGGGGTTCGTGGCCGAGTGGCTTGGGCGACTCCCCGACGCCGGTCTGCGCGCCGAGCTCGTGGTGGCCTCCGTGGTGAGCACGCACAACGAGGTGCCGCGCGCCGGCGGCGCCCACGACCCGTCCGAGCCGCTCGACCACGCCCTCGGCTACGTCATCGCCACCTTCCGCCACCTCGAACGACCCCAGGAGAACTGGGGGCAGGTCGTCGTCGCGACCTTCTCCCAGGCCGTCATGGCCGCCGTCCGGCAGCACCTGGACTCCCGGCCTTCTTCGTGAAGGTGCCGTGGTCGAGCACGACCCGCCCGGCCACCGTGGTCTGGAAGCGGCAGGTCTCGCCTTCGTCCCAGATGGCGACCGACAGCTCCTCGCCGGGCAGCACCGGAGAGGCGAAGCGCGCCGACATGGAGCCGAACGAGGCGGGGTCGGAGCCGCAGACGGTGTGCAGCAGCGCCCTGCCGGTGAAGCCGAACGTGCACAGGCCGTGCAGGATCGGACGGTCGAACCCGGCCTTCCCGGCGAGCCAGGGGTCGGAGTGCAGCGGATTGCGGTCGCCGCTCAGCCGGTACAGCAACGCCTGGTCGGGCCGGGTGCGGTAGGTGACCACGTGGTCCGGCTCGGCCTGCGGCCGCTGCCAGGTCACGGAGGCGCCGCGGTCGCCGCCGAAGCCTCCTTCGCCGCGGATGAAGATGCCGCTGCTGACGTCGGCGAGCACCGCTCCCGAGGCCTTGTCCGTGATGGTCGACTCCGTCACGGCGATGGCGTGCCGCCCTTTGTCGTAGAAGCCGGCCACCCGGCTCCTGGTCACGGTGGCGCCCTCGACGGGCAGCACGCCGTGCAGGGTGATCGACTGTTCGGCGTGCAGCACCTGCGAGATGTCGAAGTCGCCGAGGGCGGGCATCGAGCCGGCGCCGCCGATCATCACCGCGAAGGTGGGCAGCACCTGCTGGGTGACGTCGTGGGAGTTCTCCGTCGTGAACGACAACTCCGCCAGCGGATCCTCGCTCCCCGCGCCGACGCCGAGCGCGTAGAGGATGGCGTCGGCCGAGGTCCATCGGCGGCCTTCGCCGTCCCATTCCTTGCCCACCAGGTCGAGGTTCAGCGCCACGTGATCATTCCTTCCGGGAGTCGGTCCGGGCCGATGCGTTCGTGCTGAGGGGCGGCTGGGAACCAGCGCACCGGGCTGCGCCCCTGCCTGCGGACGGCGCCGCGGGCCTCGAGGTGGTCCAGGTGTGACAGCGTCTCCCCGACCGCGCTGGTCAGCAGGAAACCGGAATACTCCGCCCAGTCGCGTGACCACGTGACCTGCGAGGCGATCTCCCACGCGGTCACACCGGGCGTGCCGGCCACCTGGTTGTGGATCTCCGCCAGCCGGCGATCATGGTGCGCCCTGACCGTGGCCGTGCGCGCCGCGATGCCGCGGAAGCGGTACTCGTGGCCCGGGAGGGCCTCGTACGCGTCGTGCTCCGGCAGCAGGGTCAGGCTGTCGAGGTAGTCGCCGAGGGGATCGAGCGTGTCGTAGGCGTAGCCGCTGATGTTGGGGGTGATCCGGGGCAGCAGGTGGTCCCCGGTGAGGATCACGGCGTCGTCCGGGGAGACGAAGCACAGGTGGCCGGGCGTGTGACCGGGCGTCCACAACGCGCGGACGTCCCGGCCCGGGATGCGGGCGTCGTCACCGTGGCCGAGGAAGAAGTCGGCCTCGAGATCGGTCAGGCCGGTCGGTGTCGTGGTGCCGCTCGCCCCGCTCGGCGGAGCGTCAGCGTCCGCGTCAGGGGGGATGCCGGCCGCGTCCCGCCAGCGGCGCGTCCTGGCCGCGCTCGTCTCCCTGTTCGCCTGCCGGCGCAGCGCCTCCTGCTCCGCCTCGTGCATCGCCACCCAGCAGCCGGACTTCTCGCGGACCCAGGACGCCAGCCCGTGGTGGTCGAGGTGGGCGTGGGTCACCAGCACGCCGGTCACGTCCTCGGGGCGGGCGCCGATCGTGGCGAGCCCCGCCGTGTGCGATTCGCCGCCGCCGTCGAAGGGCCAGCCGGGGTCCACGAGGGTCACTCCGGGCCCGCTCTCGAACGCGTAGCACAGCACGTAGCGCAGCGGGTTTCCCGTCATGGGCACCGGCAGCGACCACAGCCCCGGCCGGACCCGCTCCACGGGAGGCAACGTCCGGCGCCGCCACGCCTCCAGTTGCAGGCGCCCGGTGACCTCCATGTCAGGCCCCCTCGTCCCGGTCCTGGAGCTCTGTCAGGGCCTTGCGGATCTCGGCCGCCGGCATGCCCGGCGGCGGCTGGAGGTGGACCTGGTCGACCAGCCCCCCGAAGCGGCGGGAAACCTCCGCCGTCACCTCCGCCAGTGAGCCGCTCACGCAGAACGTGTCGAGGACCTCGTCGTCGACGAGGTCGGCCATCCGTTCCCAGCGGTCGGCCTCGGGACGGACCGACAACGCGTGCAGCCGCTCGTGCAGCTCCTCCCAGCCGTGCAGGGCGAGCACTCCCTTGTACGCCGGGGTGGAGCCGTAGAAGGCGATCCTCCCGCGCAACATCTGCCGCTCGCGGTCCTCCTCCGCTCCGAAGACGTGCACGAACCCGGGACAGTGCACCGTCACCTCGGCCCGGTCACGACCGGCCCGCTCCAGGCCCTCCTCCAGGGCCGGGACGGTGACCTCCCGGAAGTACCGCTCGGTGCTGAAGCCGTGCGGGATCAGCCCGTCCGCCACCTCGCCGGCCAGCCGGGTCATGAGCGGGCCCACCGCGGCGAGGTGGATGGGCGGGTCGCCGTGGCCGTGCGGCGGCGGGCGGAAAGTCGCCGTCATCAGGGTGTGCCGGTAGTACTCGCCTTCGTGCCGGACCTCCCGGCCGTGGTTCCAGTCGTCCCAGATCGCGCGCAGGGCCGTGACGTACTCACGCATCCGCGCCGCGGGATGGCTCCAGGGCATGCCGAACCGGCGGGTGATGTGCGGCTTGGTCTGGGTGCCGAGGCCCAGGACGAAACGTCCCCCGGACAGCGACTGAAGGTCATGGGCGACGTACGCGAGCGTCATCGGCGTGCGGGCGAACGCCACCGCGATCCCGGTCGTGAGCCGAATCCGGCTCGTCGCCGGGGCGGCCAGGGCGAGCGGCAGGAACGGGTCGTGGTCGACCTCGGCGCTGGTGACGGCGTCGAAGCCGGCCTCCTCCGCCCATGCGGCGAACCTTCCGGCCGCTGCCAGCGGCGCGGCGCCGCCGTGAACACTGACCTTCATGTCGCTTCTCCTCAACGGCTGGGGGCTATCGGCCGGCGTAGGCGTCACGGAGCCTGCGGCGCTGCAGCTTGCCGGTCTCCGTCCGCGGGAAGTCGGCCAGGAACTCGAACCGCCGGGGGATCTTGAACGAGGCCAGCCGCTCGGCGCAGTGGGCGCGCAGCGCCTCGGCCAGCTCGTCGCCGGGAACCGCGTCCTCGGAGGGCTGGACGACGGCGAGCACGCTCTGTCCCCAGTCGGGGTCGGGGACCCCGATGACGGCGACGTCGGCGACGGCGGGATGCGTGATGAGCTGCTGCTCGATCTCGGCGGGGTAGATGTTCACGCCCCCGGAGATGATCAGGTCGGTACGCCGGTCGAGGAGGAACACGTAACCGTCCTCGTCGAAGTACCCGTAGTCGCCGACCGTGGCCAGGTCTCCGCGCCGGCTGGCGGCGGTCTTGACCGGGTCGTTGTTGTACTCGAAGCGGGGCCGCTCCCCCGGGATGCCGAAGTAGATCGTGCCCTCCGTCCCCGCGGGCACCTCCTTGCCGTCCTCGTCGAGGATCTTGACGATCGTGTTCGGCGCCGGCCGCCCCACCGTGCCGGGCTTGCGCAACCACTCGTGCGAGCCCACCAGCGAGACGCCGCCCTCGGTGGCCGCGAGGTACTCCCACAGGACGGGCCCCAGCCACTCGATCATCTGCTGCTTGATGGCCACGGGGCACGGCGCGCCCGCGTGGATCACCGCCTCCAGGCTGGACAGGTCGTACTTCGACCGGACCTCCTCCGGCAGGCGCAGCATGCGGTGGAAGTGGGTCGGGACCATGTGGACGCTGGTCACCCGGTGCCGTTCGAAGGCCCGCAACACGCCCTCGGGGTCGAATTTGCCCTGGATGACGACCGTGTGACCGACGTTCAGGTAGGCGTAGGCGTGCCCGGACGGGGCGGCGTGGTAGATCGGCGAGCACACCAGGTGCACGCCCGCGTCGAGGGTGACCTCGTAACGGGCGGCCAGCGCCACGTACGTCGACTGGATCACCGGCTCGGGAGGAAGGTCAGGAAGGGCGGTGCGCACGCCTTTGGGATTGCCGGTGGTGCCCGAGGTGTAGCCCATCACGCTGCCGAACCGGCGATCCGGCGGCGCGTCCGACGACTCCCCCTCGCCGAACGACTGGTACGGCCGCCACCCGTCCACCTCGCCGCCGATCACGAACCGGTGCTCCGGCAGCGACTCGACAGGCAGCGTACGCGCCTGCTCGGCGTCCACGAGCACGGCCTTGGCCCCGGAGTCGCGGACGATGTAGAGCATCTCGGCCGGGGTCAGCCGCCAGTTGACCGGGACGAAGTACATGCCGACCTGGCCGGTGGCCAGCATCATCTCCAGGTACTCGTGACCGTTGTGCACCGCCACGGCGACGGCGTCGCCGGTCGAGAGGCCGTGGGAGCGCAGGGCACGCGAGACGCGGTTGACCCGCGCCAGGAGCTCACCGAAGGTGAGCACAGATCCGTCGGGATCGATGACGGCCCGCCGGCCGGGGTCGGCGGCGGCGATCTCGTAGAAGCCGATGGGTGCCGTGGTCGAGTGATGAGTAGAGGACATCATGCGTCCCTCTCCTGTCGGCTGAACTTCGGTGACGATCCCCTCGACGCCTGGTCGCTCATGGCCGCCCGCGCGGATCACCCGAGCGCTTCCAGGCAACCCCCGTGTTCGTACGTCCTCAGCTCACTTGGGGAGCTGTCCCATGAAGATCGAGGGGTGCAGGCCGTCCGCCTTCGGGCGGAAGAACTTCGCGGCCTTGTCCGCGAGGTCCTGCAGGTCCCACGGCCCGTCGGCGCTGATGGTCTCCACGACCTCGGGGTTGTTCCAGAGTTTCACCTCGTGGCCGGACGCGCCGAGGGTGCGGCCCGACAGCCAGTCCGACTCGGTGCCGGCGAGGTAGGTGACGATCGGCGCGACGTTGTCCGGCGACATGAGCTCGGCGCCGGAGGATTCGCCGATCTTCTTCTCGTCCGGGACGGTGGCGGTCAGGCGGGTGGCGGCGCCGGGCGCGATGGCGTTCGCCGTCACGCCGTACCGGGCCAGGCCGTTGGCGAGGGACGCGGTCAGCCCGATGATGCCCATCTTCGCGGCGGCGTAGTTGGGCTGGCCGGGGGAGCCCTGCAGGGCCGAGTCGGAGGTGAAGTTGATGATCCGGTAGTGGCCGTCCGGGTTGCGCTGCTCCCGCCAGTAGGCGGCGGCGGGCTTGATGGTGCTGAAGTGGCCGCGCAGGTGCACCCTGATGACCGCGTCCCAGTCGTCGTCGGGCAGGTTGAAGATCATCCGGTCGCGGAGGATGCCGGCGACGTTGACGACGACGTCGAGCTTCCCGTGATGCGCGACGGCCATCTCGACGAGGCGCCGGCCGGTCGCGGTGTCGGCGATGTCGCCCGCGTCCGCGACGGCCTGGCCGCCGAGGCCGTTGATCTCGTCGGCGATGTCCTGCGCGGGACCGGCGTCGCCGCCGCTGCCGTCCGGCTCGGCGCCGAGGTCGTTGAGTACGAGCTTCGCACCCTGCTGGGCGAACATGCGGCTGATGGACGCGCCGATGCCGCGGCCGGCACCGGTGATGATGGCCACCCTGCCGTCGAGAGATCCCATGGAATGCCTTTCGGAGCGGAGGGTCGTGCGGCGGTGCCACGACCGGTCACCAGGTTCGACGGAGATGCACCACAGCACTGGTCAGGCATCAAGTAGAACACGTTACGACAGTGTGAACAAGGGCTCCTCTCCCCTGAGACAGCTCATCCTGGCCAACCAAGAAGAACGTGTTATCTTTGGCTCTTGGCGGCCAGTCCTGCCCTCCGGCTCGCCCATGACGCACCGAATCACCTGGATGGCTGTCTGATGAAGCGTTTCAGGACGCTGCCTCCGGAGCTGCGGGTCTGCACCCTGATCTCGTTCGTCGTCGCGCTCGGTTTCGGGGTCGTCGCGCCCGCTCTGCCGCTCCTCGCGGACATGTTCGGGGCGGGCAACACGGCCGTGGGCGCGGCGATCAGCGCGTTCGCGGTGTTCCGGCTGGCCACGGCCGTGGTCAACAGCCGGTTCGTGCAGCGCTTCGGTGAGCGCCGGGTCATCGCCTGGGGCCTGTGGCTGCAGGGAGCCACGATGGTCGTCGCCGGCCTCGCGCCGAACTTCACCCTGCTCATCGCCCTGCGGGCGGTCGGCGGGATGGGCAGCTCGGCGTTCACCATCGCCGCCATGGCCCTGGTCCTGCGCCTGGCGCCGCCGGACGCCCGGGGGAACGCGGTGAGCGTCTACCAGACGGGGTTCATGCTCGGCGCCATCGCGGGCCCCGGGATCGGCGGCGTGCTGGCCGACGTGAACGCTCGCCTCCCCTTCCTGTTCTACGGGGTGGCCCTGTTCGTCGCCGCGGGGATCTCCCACTTCATGCTCACCCCTTCGCGCCCCGCCGAGCAGCCGGACGGCAGGCCGGCGCCGGCCGAGAACCGGTCGGCGCCGGCCCTTTCCCGTGGCGTGTACCTGCGCGCCCTCGTCGCGATCCTGGTCGCGAGCTTCGGCACGGGCTGGCTGTTCTACGGGATGCGCAACTCGGTGATCCCAATGTTGGGCACCAACGAGCTGGGCGGCAGTGGCACCTTCGTCGGCCTGGCGATGCTGAGCACGGCCGTCACCCAGCTGGTCTTCGTGCCGGTGTTCGGGCAGTGGGCGGACGCCCGGGGAAGGCGGCCGGCGATGATCACGGCCGGTCTGACCGGCACCGTCGCCGTGGGGCTGCTGGCCGTGACGTCCAGCGAAGCGGCCTTCGTCGCCTCCATGGTGCTCCTCGGCCTGGCCGGCGCCGGCCTGTCCACGACGCCGGCCTCCGTGCTGGCCGACATCAGCGGCCACAGCCGCGCCAGGAACGTGGCGTGGTTCAGCATGGCGTCCGACGCCGGCGCCATCATCGGCCCCCTGGTCGCCGGCGCGATCGCCGATGTCCTCTCCTTCGAGGCCGCCTTCCTCCTGACCACCCTGATGCTGGGCGTCGGCGTGGTCGGCTCCCTGGTGATGCGCGAAACACTCAGCCGCTCCTCAGGCACTCCGCTCCTTCCTCCAGCGAAAGGAAACGCCATGCCCGGCCCGGCCCCCGCACCCACTCCGGAGACCCTGCCCTTCTGGGAGGGCGCCGCGAACAAGCAGCTGCGCATCCAGCGCTGCGTCTCCTGCGCGCGGCACTACTTCTACCCGCGCCCGTTCTGCCCCCGGTGCGGCTCCGGCGACGTGGAGTGGACGACCGTCAGCGGTGACGCGCGACTGCTGTCGTACGTGATCAACTACCGGCCGCTGCCGCCCTTCGACCCCGGCACCCCGGTCATCGTGGCGCTGGTGGAACTCGCCGAGGGGCCGCACATGATGACGAACATCGTCGGAGTGGAACCCGACCCCGAGAAACTGGAGCTCGACATGCCGCTCAAGGTCACGTTCGTCGAACGCGAGAACTTCACGCTCCCGGTGTTCGCCGCCGCCAAGGCGGTGGCGTGATGACGTCGATGCACCGCGGCGACATCGCCGTCGTCGGCGCCTCGGAGACCACCGAGGTCGGGGTCCGGCCCGACGTGCCCGTGCTCGGCCTGCACGCCGAGGCGGCCAGGAACGCGCTCGCCGACGCCGGGCTCACGGTCAAGGACGTCGACGGGGTCGCCACCGCCGGTCCGTTCGCCCTGGAGGTCTCCCACCACCTCGGCATCCAGCCGCGCTGGCTCGACGGGACCATGGTCGGCGGCTGCAGTTTCATGCTGCACGTGCGCCATGCGGCGGCGGCGATCGCGGCCGGCGCCGCCGACGTCGTGCTCATCACCCATGGCGAGTCCGGCCGTTCGCGCGTCGGCGTGGCGCCCTGGGCGCCCAACCCGGCTTCGGCGGCCGGGCAGTTCGAGGCCGTCTACGGAGCCCAGACCCCGTACTCCACGTTCACCCTGCCCGCGCTGCGCTTCCTGCACGAGCGCGGCATGACCCGGGAGCACCTGGCCCATGTCGTCGTGGCGCAGCGGACGTGGGCGCTGAACAACCCGCGCGCCTTCCGGCGCAAGCCCACCTCGGTGGAGGAGGTGCTGGCGGGACCGCCGATCGCGTACCCGTTCACCAGGGACATGTGCTGTGTGGTGACCGACGGCGGCGGCGCGCTCGTGCTCACGAGCGCGGAGCGGGCGAAGGACATGCCGGGCGGCGAGCGCGCGGTGTACCTGCTCGGCTCGGGAGAGTCGGCCGAGGGGCCGCTGGTCTCGCAGATGGCGGACCCGGGCTCGTTCCTGGCCTTCCGCAGGGCCGGCGAGGAGGCGTTCAGGACGGCGGGGATCACCCGGTCGGACGTGGACCACTTCATGGCCTACGACGCCTTCGCCCACGTGCCGCTCTACATGCTGGAGGACCTCGGGTTCGTCGGACGCGGCGAGTCGGGCGACTTCGTCGCGGAGGGGAACACGCTCAAGGACGGCTCGCTGCCGATGAACACCAACGGCGGCGGCCTGTCGTACACCCACACCGGCATGTACGGCATGTTCGCCATCCAGGAGGCCGTGCGCCAGCTCCGCGGCGAGGCCGTCGAGCAGCTCCCGGACATCGGCGTCAGCTTCGTCCAGGGCGTCGGGATGTTCTTCGCCGCGGCCGGCAGCCTGGTGCTCTCGCGCCACCAGGGCTGAGCCGCGGCAAGCGCCGGAGCCCCGCCTCCGGCGCTTGCCCGGCCCCTCACGAGAACGTGTACTCTTTACAGACATGACCCGCGTCAACAGGCATGGACGCACGCCGGAGGCCCGGGCATTTCGCGTCGAACGCGTCCTGGAAGCCGGCATGGCGCTGGCCACTCGAGGCGGGTATGAAGCGGTCCAGATGCGCGAGGTCGCCCGCATTGCGGGGGTCGCCCTGTCGACGCTCTACCGCTACTACCCCTCCAAGGACGCGCTGCTCAGCGCGGCCATCCAGGTGCAGCTGGGCGAGCTGCGCAAGGACATCCTGCAGCGCCCGCCGCGGCAGCGCACCCCTGAGGGACGGGCCGCCGAGGTGCTGCACCGCGCGTTCCGGGCGATGCAGTACAACCGCGGGTTCGCGCACGCCGCGCTCAGCGCGTACCACATCCCCAAGCCCCTGGGCGAGCAGCCGGACGACGGCTCGCCCCTGATCAGCGGTGACGACTCCGCCGCCCTGGCCGACCTCATGGCGCTGGCGGCCTGGGGCCCGGAGCACCGCACCACCCCGGCCGAGTACCGCGTGCTGCACATGCTCGAGTCGTTGTGGAGCAGCAGCGTCGTCGCCTGGCTGAACGGCCGGATGACGCCGGAATACGTCGAGGATCGCCTGAAGTTCGCCGCCAAGCGGCTGCTGCCCGTGGAGGCGGCGGCCGGCAGGTAGGCACGGCCGCACGGCGGTGGGTGGCCCGGTCGCCCACCGCCACGCGCGTGTTCTAGATGCCGAGCTTGTCGGCGAGCCGGTCCAGCTGGTAGTCGGCGTCGCCGGCCAGGACGTTGCCGGCGATGGCGTTCTTGTAGAAGAAGTGGGCGTCGTGTTCCCAGGTGAAGCCGATGCCGCCGTGCAGCAGCATGGTGTTCTTGGCGGAGGCCAGGTAGCCGTGCGACGTCAGCGCCCGCGCCGCCGCGGCGGCCGCGCCGAGCTTCGCCGGCTCCTCGTCGGCCGCTCGCGTCGCCTCCCGCAGTGCCGCGTCGGAGAGCGCCCACAGGTTGTACATGTCGGCCAGCTTGTGCTTGACGCCCTGGTAGGCCCCGATGGGCTGGCCGAACGTGTAGCGGATCTTGGCGAATTCCGTGGTCATCGCCAGGCAGGCGCCCATGGCCCCGGACTGCTCCGAGGCGATCGCGAGGTTCGCCAGGTCGGTCACGTGGTCGAGTGCGGCGGCGGCGTCCCCGGCGACGAGCCGGGCCGCCGTGCCGTCGAACGTCACGGTGGCCGTGCCGCGGGTCGGGTCCACCCCGTCGTCCTTGGTCACCGTCAGGCCGTCGGCCGGGCGCTCCACGAGGTACACACCCGTGCCTTCATGGCCGGCGGCCTGGACGAGCAGGACCTCGGCCTCCGCGCCGTTGAGCACCGCCACCTTGGTGCCGGACAGGGCGAAACCACCGCCGGACCGCACGGCGGAGGTCGCCGGCCGCGCCGGGATCCACTGCCGGTTCCCCGGCTCGCTGACGGCCAGCGTGCCGACGACGTGACCCTCGGCGAGCCGGGGCAGCAGCTTCCGCTTGACCTCCTCGTCGCCGAGGGCGACGAGCGTGCCGGCCGCCAGGACGCACGCCAGGAGCGGCGAGGGCACGAGCCCCGCGCCCAGCTCCCGCAGCGCCGCCGACAGATCCGCGTGGGTGGCCCCGGCGCCGCCGTACTCCTCGGGGATGGTCAGTCCGGCCAGGCCGAGAGTGCCGGCCAGGCCGGCCCAGACCTCCGGGTCGTACGACCGGTCGCCGCCGATGACCTCGCGGACCTTCGGCAGCGGCGTGCGGTCGGCGACGAAGCGCTTGACCGTCTGAGCCAGGCTCTTCTGGTCGTCGGTGAAGATGAGTGACACGTGAGCTCCTGAGGGTGTCAGCGGGAGAGCTTCAGCTGGTTGAAGGGGGTGTTCCGGTCGACCCCTGGGTCCTTCGGCAGGCCGAGCACCCGTTCGCCGATGATGTTGCGCTGAATCTCGTTGGTCCCGCCGGCGACGGCGCCGCCGGGAGCGCCCACGACGGCCGCGACCACCCGGTCGAGGTCCGCCGACCCGAGGGCGAGGTCGCTGCCGAGGATGTCCTGCGCCAGGTCCGCGGCCCACAGGGCCAGCTCGGCGCCGGCGAGCTTCGCGGCGGAGCCGCGTGCGCCGATCTGGATGCCGGCGGTGGTCTCCTCGTGCAGCACCCGCCCGTACGCCGTGAGCGCGGACTCGCGGGCGTACAACAGCGCCAGCCTGCGCCGGATGGCGGGCTCGCTCTCCAGGCCGCGGGTGCGGGCCGCCTCGAGCAGCGAGTCGTAGCCGAGCGCGTTGGTGCGCGCGCGACCTCCGGCGCCGATGGCGACCCGCTCGTTGCGGAGCATCACCACCGCGGCGTCCCAACCCTTGTCGACCTCGCCGATCACGGCGTCCGCGGGCACCTCGACGTTGTCGAAGAACACCTCGTTGAACGGCGCGTGCCCGGTGGCCACCACCAGAGGCCGCACGGTGACCCCCGGATGGCGCATGTCGACGATGAACATCGTGATGCCCTTGTGCTTGGGCACGGTGGGGTCGGTGCGGGCGAGGATGGCGCCGAAGTCGCTGTACTGGGCGCCGGAGGTCCACACCTTCTGGCCGTTGACGACCCAGCCGGTCTCGGTGCGGGTGGCCGTGGTCTGCAGGCTCGCGACGTCCGAGCCGGCGCTCGGCTCGGAGAAGAGCTGACACCAGATCTCCTCGCCGCGCAGCATCGGGGGCAGGTGGCGCCTCTTCTGCTCCTCCGTGCCTAGCTCGAGGATCGTCGGCCCCGGCATGCCGAGGCCGATGACGAACGGGCCGGTGGGCAGCTCGAAGTCGGCGGCCTCCTGGTTGAAGGCGATCAGCTCCTCGGCGCCCAGCCCCTGCCCGCCGTACTCCTTGGGCCAGGTGATGCCGGCGAATCCCGCTTCCCACAGTGCTTTCTGGAAGCGCTTGGATTCTTCCAGCGGAACGGAGGTCCCCTCGCCGTCGTGGCCGGCGGCCTCGTCGAAGGGCTTGGCGTTCTGCTCCAGCCAGGCTCGTGCCCTGGCCCGGAACTCATCGATCGACGTCATGTGCGTTCCTCTCAGAGACGGGCCGTACGCCGGGCCGCTCCCCAGCTCCGTTCGCCCATACGAGAACACGTTCTCTTTAGCGAAAGAGTTGTCCTTCGGGGCGCGCATGTCAAGAGATCGACGTGTCGCCGTTGGTGACGGGAGAGGCGTGTGTCAACTGGAGAAACTAGTTCTCGTTGCTTCCCAGGGCCGGCGGGCTGACGTAGTGGTGCAGGACGGCGGGCTCGCCGGTGGTGTCGCGCCAGGTGGCGCGGGTGGTGCCGGTGCGGCGCCAGCCTGACCGTTCGTAGAGCGCGATCGCGGCCTTGCCCTCGGAGGAGACCTCCAGCCGCAGCGGGTTCCCGGCGGCGGAACGTACGGTGTCGAGGAGCCGGGGGGCCACGCCGCGGCCGCGGGCGGCGGGGGCGACGTACAGGCGGGTGACCTCCATGTCGCGGGTGAGGGCGACGTGGCCGAGCACCACGCCGTCCTCGACCGCGATCCACGCCTCGATCGCGTCGTCAGGGGTGAGCCAGCGGGCGGGGTCGTCCGGCCAGTCCACGGGGTAGCGGTCGGCGGCGTGCACGGCGGCGAGGGCTTCGACGCAGGCGTCGAGGTCGGCGGGGGTTCGGGGGCGGATCTCCACGCGCGCAAGCCTAGGCCGGTCAGGCCAGCCCGCACGAGAGCAGGAAGATCGCGCTCCCGTGGGCCAGGGCGGCGGCGATGACGCCGTGGCGCAGGCGCAGGAAGGCGCAGATCAGGCCCTCCGCGAGGGTGAACGCCAGCAGGGGCCAGCCGACGGTGGTGACGGTGGTGGCGAGGAAGGCGTGGCAGGCGGCGAACAGCACACCCGACAGCAGCGCCGCCCGTACGGGGGCGCCGTCCTCCTCCAGCCGGCCCTGCAGGAAGCCGCGGAACAGCACCTCCTCGGCCAGGTTGCCGGCCAGGCAGAAGAACAGCAGGACGGGCAGCAGCCCGGCGGCGACCGCTCCCCCGCGCCCGCCGAGCGGGGTGAACTGCGTGAGCAGGAGCACCGGGGCGGCGGCCAGCGCGCCGCCGCCGAGGCCCAGGCCCACCGCGGCGGCGCCGGGGCGGCCCCAGCGCACGAGCGCGCGCAACCCACGGTCCCGGAGCAGGAGCGCGGTGACGGCCAGCGTGCCCAGGCCGAGGACCAGCAGGGTGGGCGCGTGATCGGTGAAGCGGACCCACGGCACGACGCCCGCGGTCCCGAAGCGCCAGAACCCGATCGGGGTCATCGCGTCCCGGATCAGGATGAATCCCAGGACGAGCAGCAGGATGCGCAGCAGCGGATCGCGGTCGGCCCGCGCGAGGGCGAAGCAGGCGCCGATCAGCAGGATCCCGGGGGCGATGAGGACGGCGTAGTCGAGCAGCACGAAGAGAGCTCCGTTCCGGCGGGGAGAAGTGGGCGGCAAGCGCTGCGCTCCACCCATGATGCGAGCTATTCTCAGTTTTCGGTACTCGCATAGGAGGCCCGTGCTCACGCCCCGCAAACAGCCTCGCCAGCAGCGCTCACGCGAGACGGTGGCGGCGATCCTCGAGGCGGCCGCTCAGCTTTTCCAGCGGCACGGCTACGGAGAGACCACCACCAACAAGATCGCCGAACGGGCCGGGGTGTCGATCGGCTCGCTGTACCAGTACTTCCCGAACAAGGACGCCCTGCTGGTCGCGCTGGCCGAGCACTGCCTGGCCGAGATGGAGGGGCATGTCTCCGAGGTGTTCGTCCAGGCCGGCGAGGAGCGTCCCGGGCTGCACGGGCTGCTGACCCAACTCGTACGCCGCGTGGCCGACCTGCACACCGACCGCCCGGCGCTGCACCGGCTGCTGTACGACCTGAGCCCCCGCACCCCCGGCCTGGTGGCCCGTTTCCGCGCGGCAGAACAGCGCATGGCCGCCGCCCTCGCCGCCGAGCTCCGCCGTCTCGGCGCCGGCGGACCGGATCCCGAGCTGAACGCGCTCTTGGCCGTCCAGGGCATCGAGGCCCAGATCCACGGCGCCCTGCTGGACCCGTCGCACGACGCCGCCGGCACGCTGCCGGCCATCGTCGACCTGTGGCACCAAGCGCTAGCCGTCCCTGCGGACGAAGACGTGCCGGGCGAGGGCGACCGCCCCAACCGCCCATCCGGCCAGCACGACGAGCCCGGCGCCCGGCCCGAGCGCGGTGGCGGGATCGGCGGCCATCCCGGCGAGACCCAGAGCCGCTTCATCCGGAAGGAACCCGCACGACATCGGGGAGACCGCTCCGCAGCAGCGGTGACACGAGAACGGCCGTGACGACGAGCACGACCATCGGCACCGTCACCGACCTCACCACGACGGCGAACCCGAACCCGGCAAGCCGAGCAACACATGAACCGCCACCGAAGCCCCGAACCGGCCGCCGACGTCCCACCCACGCCCGTCACGGCCGCCAGCGCGGCGACCGCTCCGGTGACGGCGACGAGGAACCCGCGCACCCGCGACGCCCAGGTCAGGGCGATGCCGGACGCCCTCGTGCCGGAAATATGCCGCTATCCCGTCCTATCTGAGGGTTTGCGGCAACGGAGGGCGGTCACGAGGACATCGTGCCCGCATCGCCGATCCTCGTCACCGGCGCCGCCGGCGGCATCGGCCGCAGGGTGGCAGGCGACCTGCTGGAGCGCGGCCTGCCGGTGCGCGCCTTCGTCCACCGCGAGGACGACCGGTCGCACGGCCTCCGCGCCGCCGGGGCCGAGGTGGTCTCCGGCGACCTGACCCTCGCCGGGGACGTCGCCCGCGCCCTGGACGGCTGCCGCCGCCTGTATTTCGCGATGACCCCGTCGCCGAGCCTCGTCGAGGCGACGGCCGCCGCCGCTGCCGCCGCCCGTGCTCAGGGCGACCTGGAGGTCTTCGTGAACATGTCACAGATGACCGTCTCCCAGATGGACCTGCGCAGCACCGCCGAATCCCGCCAGCATCGGCAGCACTGGCTCGGCGAGCAGGTGCTGAACTGGTCGGGCCTGCCGGTCACGCACATCAGGCCCACCGTGTTCATGGAGAACCCGCTGCTGCGCGACCTGGCCGCCGCGTCGATCCGGCGCCACGACCAGATCCGCCTGCCGTTCGGGCCGGGTCGCACCTCGCCCGTCGCGGCCCGCGACGTCGCCGACGTGGTGGCCGCCGTGCTGGCCTGCCCCGCGCCGCACGTCGGCGCGGTGTACGAGCTGACCGGCGGCGCCTCCCGCGACCTACGCCAGCTGGCGGAGGAGTTCGGCGCGGCGCTGGGGCGGCGCATCGTGTACGTGGACATGCCGTACGAGAGGTGGGCACGGCAGGAGCTCGGCACGCTGGCACTGCCTGGGCACGTGACCGACCACCTGGCCACGATGGCCCGCCTGCACGCCGCCAACCGGTACGACCGGGCGACCGGCGACGTCCAGCGGATCCTCGGCAGGCCGCCCGCCACGATCGCCGACTTCGTCGCCGCCGACCCTGAGCGCTTCGCGCCCGAGCGGCGTTCCTGAGCGGCGTTCCCGGGCGGGCGCGGTCATCCCGCCACGGCGGCCGCCAGGCCGTCCAAGACGTCCAGGGCCGCGCCCTGCTCGTCGGTGAGGCCGTGCCGCCGCTTCAGTTCGCCGACGAGGTGGTGACTGACCTTGGTCTTGCCGGACGCGTCCTGCCACACGAGGAGCCGCAGGGGCAGGTCGAGCGCGGCCAGCGGAGCGGCGATCATGATCGGGGCGCCCACCTTCGGGTTGCCGAAGATCACCACCTTGGAGGGACGCATCTTCAGCCCGACGGCGGCGGCGGCCACGTCGTGCTCGATGACGGCGAAGAGCGTCAGCCCCCTGGCCGTGATCAACTCCTTGAGCCGCTCCACGGTCTCCTCCACGGAGCCGGTCGCGGTACGGGTGGTGCATTCCATGGGGTGAACTATGCCCACGTGAAGGGCTCCTACCGGACACCCCGCGCGTACAGGGATCACCAAGGGACGGGGCCGTCGGCGGCGAAGTAGCCGCCGGTCGGGCCGTCCGGCTCCACCCGCGCCAGGCGGACGATGATCTCGGCGCCCTCCTCGACGGTCTGGGTGCCGGTGCGGCCGTTGAGGTCGGTCCTGGTGAAGCCGGGGTCGGCGGCGTTGACCCGCATCTGCGGGAACGCCTTCGCGTACTGCAAGGTGATCATGTTGAGCGCGGCCTTCGACGCCGGGTACTCGAGGCCCGGGTAGGCGGACCCGGGCGTGCCGGGGTCGCTCATCCGGGTGAGCGAGCCCAGGCCGCTGCTCACGTTGACCACGACGGGGGCGGCCGAGCGCCGCAGCAGGGGCAGGAACGCGTGGGTGACGCGGACGACGCCGAAGACGTTGGTCTCGAACAGGTCGCGCACCATGCCGGGGGTCACGTCGGCCGCGCCGGGCACGCCGTTGTCCGAGGTCCGCGTCTCGATGCCGGCGTTGTTGACGAGCACGTCGAGACCGCCCTCGGCCTCGACGGCCCGGACGGCGGCGGCGACGGACGCGTCGTCGGTGACGTCGATGACGACGTGCCGGGCGCCGAGGGCGTCGGCGGCGCGGCGCACGCGTTCGGGGTCGCGGCCGCCGACGAAGACGGTGTGACCGGCGGCGACGAGCCGGCGGGCGGTCTCGAAGCCGAGGCCCTTGTTGGCTCCGGTGATGAGAGTGGTTGTCATGTCTCGACGATCTCGCCTGGCCAGGGGGTCAGCCAGTCGCCTCCGGATCCTGGGACTCTCCGTACCAGGCAGGACGCCGGCGCCGGGTGCAGACTGGGAGGCATGGCGACTACGGAATTCGGCCGGGCGGTGTGCCGCTGGCGCGACCGGGTCTCCCCCGAGGCCACCGGGCTGCCCTCGGGCGGGATACGGCGCGCCGCCGGGCTGCGCCGCGAGGAGCTGGCCCTGCTGGCCGGGATCTCCGTCGACTACGTCACCCGCCTCGAACAGGGCCGCGCGGCCCACCCGTCGGCGCAGATCGTCGAGGCGCTGTCGCGGGCCCTGCGGCTGTCGGCGGAGGAACGCGCCCACCTGTTCGGGCTGGCCGGCCTGGCGCCGCCCGGCCCGGAGACGGTGCCCGCGTACGTCACCCCGGGCGTCCAGCGGCTGCTGGACCGGATGACCGGCACGCCCGTCGCCGTCTACGACGCGTCCTGGACACTGATCGTGGCCAACCCGCCGTACGCGGCCCTGATGGGCGACCCGACGGGGTGGCGCGGCGACGAGCGCAACAGCGTGTGGCGCCACTTCGTCGGCCCCGGCTCCAGGGCCAGGCACACCCCGGAGTCGCTGCGCGCGTTCGAGGCCGCGCTGGTCGCCGACCTGCGTACGGCCGCCGGCCGCTACCCGGCCGACCGGCGGCTCCGGCGGCTGATCGCCGACCTGCGCGCCCACAGCGAACGGTTCGCCGGCCTGTGGGACTCCGGTGCCGTCGGCCACCACGAGTCCGCGCGCAAGACCATCGACCACCCGCAGGTGGGCCCGCTCAGGCTCGACTGCGACGTGCTCACCGTGACGGGCAGCGACCTGCGCATCATGATCTACACGGCCGAGCCGGGCACCGACGACGCCGACCGCCTCGCCCTCCTCACCGTGCTCGGCACCCAGTCCCTCGTGGAGTGACGACGACGGGATCCGCCGCAGGCGAGGCGCGGTGTCGCGCCGCAGGGCGCTCGGCCGGCCCCGGTAATCTGTTATAGTACTTCTATATCAGATAGAGTCTGAGTGTGCTTCTGACGATCGACCTCGACAGCGAGGTGCCGATTTACCAGCAGATCAGGGATCGGGTGGTGGAGGCCGTCGCCGACGGTGATCTGGCGGAGGGGTCGGCGCTGCCCTCCACCCGGCAGCTGGCCGCCGACCTGTCGATCAACTTCCACACCGTGAACAAGGCCTACGACCTGCTGCGCCGGCAGGGCGTCATCCGGATCAACCGCAAGAGCGGCGCCGTGGTGCGCCGCGACGCCGGGTCCGGGCCGCCGGAGGCCGGGTTCACCGACGAGTGGCAGGCGCGGTTGCGCACGCTGCTCGCCGAGGCCGCGGTCCACGGTCTGAACACCGATGAGGCGATGCTGCGCTGCGAAGAGGTGCTGAGCTCGTTCGCGGTCAAGAAAGGAACGCCGGCATGATCATGATGGCCCTGGCCTGCCTGTCCCTGGTCGCGCTGTTAACCGCCGCGGCCTGGGCGGCCCCCGTCCTGGCCCGTCCGACGCTGCCGTTCGGCGTGCGGGTGCCCGGCAGCCACGTGAGCGATCCCGCCGTCACCGTTCAGCGCCGCCGCTACGCCCGTGCCGTGCTGGTCACCGGCGCGGTCGCGGCGCCGGCCGCTCCCGTCGCGGTCGTCCTGCTCGGTTCGCCCGCCATGCTGCCCGCCACCGCCACGGTCCTGGCCGCCGCGCACCTGGCGCTCTACCACGCGGCCCACCGCGCGGTCGTGGCCGCCAAACGGCAGGGGAACTGGTACGCCGGCGCCCGGCAGGCTGTCACCGCCGACACCACCCTGCGTACCGGTCCGGTACGGCTGCCGTGGCCGTTGCTGATCCCGTCCGTCCTGCTGCTGGTGCTCACCGCGGTCACGGGGGTCTGGCGGTTCGGGGAACTACCCGCCACCCTGCCCACGATGCGAGGGATGGGCGTCGACGCGACCACCAGGACGGCCACCACCTTCGCCACCGCTTTCTCGCCGGTCATCACGCAGGCGGCGCTCACCCTGCTCACGCCGCTGCTGATCGCGGCCCTGCTGCGCGCCAGACCCGAGCTGGACGCCGCCCAGCCCGCCGGCTCGGCCCGCCGCTACCGCGTCTACCTGAACGGCATGGCGAGACTGCTGCCGGCCGTCGCGGCCGGCGCCGGCTGGGCCATGTTCCTGCTCGCCCTTCAGCTGTGGGAGGTCGTCGCCCCCTCCGCGGCGGTGACCGCCGCCACGTGGACGCCCCTGACCGCCGCCGCCCTGTCTTTCCTGATCTTCGGCGTACGGGTCGGCGAGGCCGGCCACCGGCTGCCCCTCCGGCCGGAGGAGGCGCGGGAGTCCGGATTCGTGCAGCGCGACGACGACCGGCACTGGCATCTCGCGGGAATGATCTACGCCAACCGGATGGACCCGGCGATCCTCGTCCACCAGCGGGCGGGCAGCCGCTGGACCCTCAACTTCGGCAATCCGGTGGCCTGGGCCGTCCTGTCGACCCTGGCCGTGCTGGGCCTGCTGTCCCTGCTCGGAGTGCTCGATCTTCCCGCGACCGTGACGCAGGGCCTCCGTACCTGAAAGGTCTCGAGGCAGTGCGGGCCCGCTCCGTCACCGCTGGTCGGTCTCCGCGTGTGGCGCTCCTCAGATGACCTTGCCGGGGTTGAAGATCCCGTGCGGGTCCAGCGCCGCCTTGATCGCGCGGTTCAGCGCGATCACGTCCTCGCCCAGCTCGGCTGCCAAGCCGCGCTTCTTCAGCAGGCCCACGCCGTGTTCGCCGGTGACCGTGCCGCCGAGCGCGATGGCGTCGTCGAGGATGGCCTCGAACGCCTGCTGCGCCCGGGCGCGCGCCTCGTCGTCGCCCGCCTGAACGACGATCAGCGGGTGCAGGTTGCCGTCGCCGGCGTGCGCGATGTTGGCGATGTGCACGTCGTGCGCCTTGGCGTGCGCCTCGATGCGGCCGAGCATCTCGGGGACCAGGCCGCGCGGCACGCAGACGTCCTCGGTCAGCACGGGGCCGAGCCGTTCGAGCGCCGGGTAGGCGAGCCGGCGGGCGGAGAACAGCGCCTCGGCCTCCTCCGCGTCGGTCGAGCGGGTGCTCCAGGTGGCGCCGGCGCGGTCGAAGCAGTCCTGCAGCGCCTCGGCCTCGCGCTCGTTCCCGGTGTCGATGCGGCCGAGCAGCAGGACGTCGCCGAGGTCGGTCAGGCCCATGTTCTTCCAGTCGTCCACGGCGCGCAGGCAGTAGCGGTCGACCAGTTCCAGCGCGGCCGGGGTGATCCCGGACGCGGAAGCCGCCGCCACACCCTGGCCCGCCGCCACCAGCGAGTCGTACGCGCCGACGACCGTCTGCGGTGGCTTGGCGGGCAGCGGCAGCAGCCGCACGGTGATCTCGGTGATCACGCCCAGGGTGCCTTCCGAGCCGACGAACAGGCCGGTCAGGTCGTAGCCGGCCACGCCCTTGCGGGTGCGCCGGCCGAGCGTCACGAGGTCGCCCGCGGCGGTCACGACGCGCAGGCCGAGCACGTAGTCGCGGGTGACGCCGTACTTGACGCAGCACACGCCGCCCGCGTTGGTGGCGACGTTGCCGCCGATCGTGGACCACGGCGAGCTGGCCGGGTCGGGCGGGTACCACAGGCCGTGCTCGGCGACCGCCGCGCGCAGGTGGTCGTTGACCACGCCCGGCTGCACGACGGCCAGCTGCTCGTCGGCGTCGATCTCGAGGATGCGGTCCATGCCGTCGAGCGCGAGCAGCACGCAGCCGTCGACGGCGTTCGCGCCGCCGGACAGGCCGGTGCCGGCGCCGCGCGTCACGACGGGCACCCGGTGCTCGGCGCAGACGGCCACCACGGCGCGCACCTGCTCGGCGTCCTCCGGCTTCACCAGCGCGACCGGCCGTCCGGCGGCGGCCCAGGCGGCCTGGTCGCGGGAGTAGGCGGCCATGACGTCGTCATCGAGGAAGATCCGGCTCGGGGGGAGAGCGGCGGAGAGCGCATCAAGAAAGGACACGCAAGAAACGGTACAACCCTCCCGGACCGGTCAGGCGACGTGCGGAAGCGGAATGGCCGGGAACGGGTTGTCGGGCAGCAGGATGACGCGGCGCGGGTGCTCGGACTGGGCGGCGGCGTCCAGGTGGAGCAGGGCCGCGCCGATGCCGGCCGCGCCCACCATGTAGCCGGTGTCGGCCGACACCTCCCCCGGCCGCAGCCGCCGGTACGCCTGGTACCAGCGGTAGCCCTCCCCGTCGTCGCCGGTGGCCCGGCCCGTCAGGTCGGCGGCGAGCACGCGGGCGTAGTCGAGATGCGACCCGTCACCGGTCGCCGCTCCTAAACCGACGAACAGCTCGATCAGCCCGGCCGTGCCGCAGCACTGGCAGGCCACGTTCCAGTAGCCCTCGCTGCGCCGGCCCGGCGCCCCGCTGGTGACGATGCCGCGCGCCAGCCGCTGCGCCCACTCCAGGTCGCCGGGATCGCCGGCCACCCGATAGAGCTCGTAGAACATCCTGGCCACGCCGGCCGAGCCGGAGCAGAAGCCGAGATAGTGCAGGCCGCGGGCCTGCGGCACGTGGTGTGGGACGACCGCGCAGCCGCCGGTCACGGCGCTGACCTCGCGGACGAAGGCGGCGCCGCTGCGGGCGGCGCTGAGGAAGAGCGGCTCGCCGGTGACGCCGTACAGCCGGGCCAGCAGGAACGCGGTGCCGGACGTGCCGGCCAGGAAGCCGGGGGTGACGGCGTCGACGGGCAGGTCGGCGCAGTCGCCGAAGCGGTGGCCCGGCACGGGCAGCCGGGCGATGCGCCGGCCCGCCTCGACGGCCGCCGCCTCGTACGCCGGCCGGCCGAGGTGGGCGGCGGCGCGCAGCAGCCCGAGGATGATGCCGCCCTCGCCGCGCTGGGCGGGCTCGCCGGACCATCGGACGCCGTCGCCCGACTCGGCGCCGCGGCGCACGATCCGGTCGGCGATGGCGGCGGCCTCGGCCTCGAAGCGTTCGTCGCCGAGGGCCCAGCCGGCCTCCATGAGGGCGACCATGACGCCGGTCAGCCCGTGGTAGAGGGTGAGGTCGTGCTGCTCGCGCCAGGTGGCGGCGAGCCGGCGCGCCCCCGCGCGGGCGTCCTCCAGGTACGCCTCGTGCCCGGTGGCGGCGGCGAGCTCGAGGAAGAACAGCACGATCCCCGCGGCCCCGGAGTACAGGGACCAGGGCTCGGGGGTGACGGCCGACGTGCCGCGCGGGTCGGGGTTGGCCTTCCAGCGTCGCCCGCGCTCGTCGTCGACGGCCGCGGACCGGATCCACCGGCCGGCCATGACGGCGGCGGCCAGCGGGGAGTCGGCACGGGCGCTCGACGCACGGATCTCGTCCAGGCTCATGACCCGATTTTCCCATACTTCTGGTAGGAATTAAAAGGAAGGAGCGCGCGAACCCAGAAAATCATGCATGTGCCGGCCCTCCCCCGTGCCGCCCAACCTACCGCGAGCGTCGTTCAGGGACGCAGTTCGGTACGCAGCTCGTGGGCTCCGTCGGCGCGGGTGAACTCGTAGTAGAGCCGGGCGCGTCCCCCCGGCAGGTCCACAACGTCGAGGTAGCGCAGGCCGCGCCCCGCGTGCGGCGACTCCGCCGCCGGACGGTCACCGAGCGGGATGAGCGCGCCGGGCTCGGTTCCCGCGGCGATGCCGGTCCGCTCCTCGCCGGTCTCGGCCGCGGCGGCCCGGCCGTCGTAGAAGGCCAGCACCCCGTCCCGGGTGAACCGTACGGCGCTGACCCGGACGCCGCGGGCGTCCCAGGCGTTCGGCCGGCCGCTCAGCGCGGTGCCGTGCCAGGTCCACAGGAGGCCGTCGGCACTGGTGGCGTAGTCGGTGACCATCTGGTCGGCCGCCTGCGGGTCGGCCAGCGGATGGCAGGAGGCCCACAGGTGCCAGGTGCCGTCGCGCTGGACGATCACCGCGTCCTTGACGCCCGTCTTCGGGTCGCCGGGCAGCACGGTCGTGCGCTTCCTGACGTCGAACGCGCCCGGGGCGCCCGCCTCCAGCGCCTCGACGCGCCAATGCCCCGTCCCATACGTCGCGCAGCTCAGGTAGAGCCGCCAGCGGCCCCGGGGCGTGCGCACCAGGGTGGGACGCTCCAGCGACTCGGCCTCCATCTCCTCCTTGGCGATCTCCTGGAGGGTCTCGAAGCGCTCGCCGTCACACGAGCGCGCCACGACGACGGTGTGGCCGCGTCCCCGCTCCACCGGCCGGTGCAGCCGGTAGGCGAGGTAGATCCAGCCGTCGCAGAGGACGGCGCTGGGCGCGCCCGCCCAGTGGCCCGGCCCCGTCTCCGCCGGAAGGATCGCGGTCACGGACCGCTCGGGAACGGGAAGCCAGGCATTCACATCGATCCGCATGCGCACGAGATTAGGCCGCTGACCTGGCATATTTCCGGAGATCGAGCCTCCATGGTCGGGTCTTGACCGTGCCGCCCGAGGCTATCCGCGGGGCAGGCGGGCGCGGCCGGTGACGTGGGTCAGACGGGGCATTCCGGGCTGGGGCGAGAAGGTGAACCGGTCGGCGGCCTCGACGGTGAATCCGGCCCGCCGGATCGTCGCGAGAGCGTCGAGGTTGAGGTGGCAGCCGCCCGCGGCCCGCCGCCAGGCGGGGGCGATCAGGTCTTCGAACAGGCCGAAGACGGGGTTCGGGGAGCGTACGTGCTCGTAGAAGCGCAGCACGCCGCCGGGTCGCAGCACCCGGGCGATCTCCGCCAGCGCCCGCTCGGGCGACGGCACCGTGCACAACACCAGCGACGTGACCGCCGCGTCGAACGCGTCCGCGCCGCCCGGCAGGTCCTCGCTGTGCCCGGGCACCACCGTCACCGGGACGGGAGCCGACGCCGCCGCGGCCGCCGCGTGGGCGCGCAGCGTGTCGTCCGGCTCCACGGCCACGACCTCGGTGACCGTCGCGGGATAGTGCGCGAAGTTCAGGCCGCTCCCGGCGCCGACCTCGACCACGCGCCCGCCGAGGCCGGTCAGGAGGCGGCGCCGATGCTCGTACGCGCCCCGCCGGTCGGCCAGCTCGGCGGCCGTGACGTACGCGCGTGCGAAGCGCGGGTTCTGAAATCCGGCCGTCCGCGCCATCGAGGCCCCTCTCACACGCACGCCGCACGGAGGTCACACGGCGCCCCTCTCAGCCTGCCGCACGAGGCGGGACCGCGCGCGCTCTGCCAGGATCGTACGGTTCCGACGCACGGCAGATCGTCCCCCCGAGGAGCCATCGCATGGACAGGAGACGTTTTCTCACCCTCACCGGCGCGGCCGGGCTGACGGCCGTGTCGGTCGCCGGCCCGGCGCAGGCGGCGGGCTTCCCGTATGTCAACCGGCGCATCCCCGACGAGGCGCACACGAAAATGGGCGAGCTGGCGCCGTACGGCATCACGGCGTTCGCGTTCACGCCGTCCAACGGCTGGGTCGTCGTGACGCGGGACGGCCGCTACTTCGCCCGCGGCATCCCCGACGCGTGCTTCGCCGAGCTCGGGCGGCTGGCCGGCGCCGGCCGGACGATCCACTGCGTGGCGTTCCCGCCGGAGGGCGGCGACCGCTGGGTGATCACCACGGACCGGGGGGTGTCCGCACGCGGGCTGCCCGAGGCGTGCCACCAGCGGATCTCGGCCGACTACGCCGCGGGCAGGCAGGTGGTCGACGTCGCCTTCCCCCCGGCCGGCGGAGAGCGCTGGGTGGTGACGTCCACGACCGGCTTCTTCGCCCGGGGCGTGGACGACGAGTGCTACCAGATGATGCGCAACCTGACGCAGGGCGGCCGGCGGGTCACCCGCGTGGCGTTCCCGCCCGGCGGCGGCTGGGCGGTCGTCGCGCAGGACGAGTTCCACGTGCGCGGCATCGACGACGAGTGCTACCGGCAGATGACCGCTCTGGCCGGCGACGGCTGGCAGCTCCACAACCTGGCGTTCTCGCCGGTCGCCGGTGGCTGGTCGCTGGGCTCGCGCGGCAAGGCACCGGCGCTGCCCGCCGACCGCGTCCGGCAGGTCGAGAACCGGGTGGGCATCCGGGAGCGCATGAGCGCCTGGAACACGCCGGGCGTGGCCGTCGCGGTGGTCGTCGGCAACACGATCGCCTGGTCCACCGGGTACGGCGTGCTGGAGGCGGGCGGCGCCGCCGCCGCGCACCCGGAGACGGCGTTCCAGGCGGCCTCCATCAGCAAGGCGGTCGCCGCGGTCGGCGTGCTGCGCCTGCTGCAGAACCGCGGCCTGCCGCTGGACGGCGACGTCCGCCCCCACCTCGGGTGGACGCTGCCGCGCCGGCCGTGCGTCCCGGAGACGGCGGTCCCCACCGTCGACCGGCTGCTCACCCACCGGGCGGGGGTCGTCGGCCGGGGCTCCACCTCCCCGGCCGACGCCTGCTCCGGCTTCACCTCGGGCGGCGGCGGGTTCGCCGGTTACGGCCCCGGCGCGACCGTGCCGACGCTGCTGCGGGTGATGAACGGCGAGGGGAACTCCCCGAGGATCGAGCTCACCACCGACCCGGGAGCCGAGTACCACTACTCCGGCGCGGGTTTCGTGCTGCTGCAGCGCATGGTGGAGCAGCTGACCGGCCTGCCGCTGGCGCGCTACATGGACGAGGAGGTGTTCGCGCCGCTCGGCATGCGCTCCAGCTCGTACGCGCTGTCACCCGGCTTCGAGCTGGCCTCCGGGCACACCGCGACCGGCGCGGTGATCCCGGGCAGGCGCAACCGCTACCCGGAGTCGGCCGCCGCCGGCCTGTACACAACGGTGCTGGACCTGTGCCGGCTCATCGCGTACCTCAACCGGGCCTGGACCTCCTCCGGCGACATCGGCGGCCCCCTGACCAGGGCCTCGGCCCGCACGCTGCTCACCACCGGCCCGCAGCCCGGCATGGGCCGGGGGCTGTTCGTCTCCGGCGCGGGGACGGACGGCTTCTCCTACACCCACGACGGCTCCAACTACGGCTTCAAGTCCGTCTTCAAGGGTTATCCGGAGCTCGGCGCGGGCTACGCCGTGCTCGCCAACGGCGACAACATGGCCCTCGTCAACGAGGTCGCCGCCGCCATCAGGTCGGTGTACGGCTGGGCGTGACGTCAGGACGTGGTGTCGGGGCGGGCGGAGCCGGCGGCGGCGATGGCGGCGGCGACGGCCTGGTCGAGGTGCTCGTGGACGGTGACCGCCTGGCGGGCGCCGGTGACGTTCAGCAGCCGGGCGGGCGTGGCCTGCAGGCCCGCCAGGTGAACGCCCGCGCCGTGGCCCCGGGCGAGGGTGGCGGTCGCGAGCAGGACGGCCAGACCCGAGCTGTCGAGGAAGGCCATGCGGCTGACGTCGAAGACGAGGTCGTCGCTCAGCTTGCGGTGGTGCTGGTGAATGTAGTCCTCCAGGCGCGCGGAGGAGGTGGTGTCCACTTGTCCTGCCACGGTGATGAGGGTGGCGCCCGGAAGGTGGCGGCAGGTGAGGTTCACGGGGAACTCCTGGCGATGGGCCGTGGGAACGTGACGTGCGGAGTCGGGGCTGAGCAGCGGGCGCAGCCGCTGCCGGCCATGAACGTGCGCCGGGCCGGGTCGAGGAGGAGCGGCCGCCCTGGGGTGCGGTGGCGGCTCGGATGTGCCTCGAGGTGGTCGGCGGTCGGGAGGCATCGTGTGCCCTCCCTCTCCTGAGGTGAGCCGGCGGGGGGTGGTGCCGTCGCCGCCACTCTAATCCTGCAGACCCTTTCCGGAAAGGCGGTTCGTCATAGGATCTTCGGGATCGAAACGTCCGGCGGGACCGAAAGGGTCGAATGCCGCTCACCGGCGCGCTCCATGCCGAGTGACGTTCGGTCACCGAACATCATGCCCGGCGGCCGGGATCTCCGCTCAGTTTCCGGCGTGCTGGGTCTCGTTGCTTCCGTGCCGCCCGAACGGCCGGTAGCGCGGGGACATGCCCCGGTGCACGTGCAGGGTCAGCCGGGAGCCGGCCGCCGTCTGCTCCACGACGACCTCGTCGCACAGGTGCCGGATCACCCACAGGCCGAACCCGTGGGAGCCGGCCGGGTCGATCGTGGCCGAGCCGAGGTGGTCGCCGGTGAGCCGGCCGGCGACGTCCATGACCTCCACGCGCACCCCCCGGCCGGTCCTGACCGCCGTGACCGTACCGGCCTTGCCGCCGTGGTCGAGGACGTTCGTGACCGCCTCGTTGACGGCCAGGACGAGGTCGTCCAGCCGTTCACCGCGCAGGCCGCTGTGGCGGGCGTGCAGACGTACGAGGTCGCGGATGAAGCCAAGGTCCGCACTGACCGGACACCGTAGCTCGAACTCCATGCTCATGGTCGTCTCGCCCGCCTGGTCGGAGGTGGAAAACGCGGGCCCTTGTCTGCTATCCCGGCGGTAGATCGTCAAACCGGTGAAGGCGGCACACGCGTCGGCGGGGTAGCGGATCCAGACATTCGCTCGCCGGCCCGACAAGTCGAGACTCCATCTCATACGATACTTGGTATCAATCCAGGGAGGTCTCATGAACGCCGTGCTCATCACCGGTGGCACCAGCGGGCTCGGGTACGAGGCGGCCAGGCGGGTGGCGTCCGGTCGGAACCGGGTGGTCGTCATCACCGGCCGCGACCTGGACCGGGTGGAGCGGACGGCGGAGCGGATGCGCGCGGAGACCGGCGGCGACGTGCGCGGCCGGGCCCTCGACCTGGGCTCGCTGGCCGAGGTACGCCGCTTCGCCGCCGCCCACCGCGACGAGGGGCTGCCGCTCGACGCCGTCGCGTGCAACGCCGGCGTACAGGTCGTCCGGGGGCTCACGTACACCCGGGACGGGTACGAGACGACCTTCGCGGTCAACCACCTGGCCCATTTCGCCCTGGTCGATCTGCTGCTGCCGATGATGGCCGGGGGAGGGCGGATCGTCTTCGTCTCCAGTGGCACGCACGACCCCGCGCAGCACACCGGCGTCCCCGCGCCGCGATACACCAGCGCCGCCGAGCTCGCCCGCCCGCCGGAGGACCACTCCCCCAAAGAGGGCCGCCGCCGCTACGCCACCTCGAAGCTGTGCAACGTGCTGACCGCGTACGAGCTGGCGCGCCGGCATCCCGAGCTGCGGGTGAACGCCTTCGATCCGGGCCTCATGCCGGGCACCGGGCTGGCCCGCGACTATCCCCCGCTCATGCGGTGGGCCTGGCGTCGCGTGCTCCCGGTGCTGACGCTGGTGCCCGCCCTCGGCGTGCGCACGCCTCAACGGTCGGGCGCCGCCCTCGCCGAACTTCTCGTCTCCCCGCGCTTCGCCGACACCACCGGCCGCTACTTCACCGGCCTGCGCCCCACGCGCTCGTCGGAGCAGTCGTACGACAGGAAGATCGCCCGGGAGCTGTGGGAGGGCAGCGCCGAGCTGACCGCGCCGCAGACCGGCTGACAGCGGAAATCCCCTCGCGGAACCGGCGATCCGCGGGTTAGATTCACCGGCGTGCCTGTCGAGATCGCGTGCGACGAGTCCGGCTCGGAAGGCGAGAAACTCGTCGGCGGCAACAGCGACGTGTTCGCGCACGCCGGCGCGCTGATGGACGCCGCGACGGCGGCTGCTGTCGTCGCGGAGCTGCGCGAGCGGGCGCCGACCCCGGCCGTCGAATACCGCGCCGGCCACGTCCTGCGCGAGAAGCACCGCGCGGCGCTGCTGTGGTTGCTCGGCCCCGAAGGGCCGGCGCTGGGCCGGGTGCACGTGTTCCTGACCGACAAGACCTTCTACGTCGCCGGCAAGGTCGCCGGGCTGCTCTCCCCCGACCACGCTCCCCGCCTCGGCCTCGACCCGCAGGCCGAGGCCACGGCTCGCACGCTCTACCGCGAGGGGCGGCAGGCGTTCGGGGCCGAGCGGTGGACGGCGCTGCTCGGCTCGTTCAACCAGCTCCTGCGGGTCAAGAACGGTGTCACCCCGTCGGTCGAGGAGACGTTCCTGCTGGTCGACGCCCTGCGCGCGGCCGAGGGCCCGGCGGGCGGCATCATGCGGGCGCTGTGGCTGGCCAGGGAGCGGGTCGAGGAATTCAGGGAGCGCCTGACAGCCGACCCGTACGTCTTCCCGGCGCTCGATCCGCTGATCCCGGCCGTCGTGCGGGTGGTCGACTTCTGGGGCGCGGACGGCCGGCCCGTCACGATCGTGCACGACCGCCAGACCATCCTGACCGACGAGCGCATCACGCAGCTGCGGAAGTTGCTCGGTGGCCGGATGGCGGGGCTGCGGCTGGTCGACTCGGTCCTGGACGAGCGGGTGCAGATCGCCGACGTGCTGGCGGGCGTGGCCCGCAAGATCGCCCTGGCCGAGCTGAACGGGCACGGCGACCCCGTCCTCACCGCCCTTATCCAGCCATACGTGGACACATCATCCATTTGGGGCGACGAGCGCAGTTGGGCACTGCTGTGCCCAGACGGTGTCATGGGGCGGTAAACAGGCCACCCCCGCCTCTATCGCCACAAATCGTGACTATAGAGTGACGTACCGTGAACGAATCCAAGCGTGTGGAAATAGCCTGGCCCGACCTCGGCATCACCGTGCGGGCCGATCTCGACCAGCGCAACCCCGCCCTGGCCCAGTGCCTGTGGGACGCGCTGCCCTACCGCAGCCTGCAGGGCCACGCCCTGGTCGCGGGGTACCACCTGTACCACGTGGCCCCGGCCCATTCGCTGCTCTACACACCCGCCGAATACCGCGTGGACCGGCGCACCGTGCCCGACGGCACGCTGTTCTGCTCCCGGCTCCAGCACCTCGGCATCAAGTACGGCGAGCTCACCGAGCCCATGAACGCCACCCCGATCGGCCAGATCGTGGAGGAGGACATCGAGGGCCTGGTGCAGGCGGGCCACGAGGTCTGGAACTCGGTCTACACCACCAAGAAGCCGATCATCGCCGAGGTGCGCCGCGCCGGCGAGCCCAGCGGCCACCAGCTGCCGCGCCTGCCGATCGGCGACCCGGAGCTCAACCGGCTCATCGCCGAGGTGCACGCCGAGACCCAGCGGATCTGGCTCAACCCGCCGCAGGAGCTGCTCGACCTGCACCAGGGCCGCATCCCGTCGGGCGCCGGCAGCTACGAGACGGTCCTGACGACGCTGCTGTTCGTCAACGGCGAGACCCGGCCGCTCGGCTACAGCTGCTACGGCGGCCTCGTCCGGGCCGCGCTCGACGGCATGCCGATGCCGTGGCTGCGCCAGATGACCCGCCAGCTGGCCCACACCCCGGCCGAGTTCCTCGGCTACTGCGGGCTGGACACCCTGTGGGACTTCACCCAGCGCATGCTGGACGGGCTGGAGCGGGTCGACAGCCACGAGGACTTCATCTCCGTCATGGCGCACATGGCGCTCTACTGCAACTGCCTGGGCGGCTGGAACCTCCACCTGTTCCCGTGGCAGGCGGGCGACCACCTGCGCAGAGAGCCGGTCCTCGCATGAGCGGCCGGCGGGTGGTGGTGATCGGCGGCGGCGTCATCGGGCTGTCGATCGCCTACCACCTGGCCGAGGCCGGGGTCGACGTGACGCTGCTGGAACGCGGCACGCTCGGCTCCGGGGCCTCCCGCGCCACCGCCGACGTGGTGCGCTCGTACTTCGCGGGCAACCCGGTCAGCTCGGCGCTGGCCGTGCGCAGCCTCGACGCCTACCGGGCCTTCCCGGCCCGGCCGGGCATGGACCTGCCGCTGCGGCAGGTGGGCTACCTGGTGCTGTTCACCGAGCCCGAGCAGGTCTCGGCGTTCGAGGCCGACCTGCCCGCCCAGCACGCCGCCGGCGTGGACGTCGGCCTGATCGAGCCGGAGGAGGCCAGGAAGCTCAACCCGCTCATCGGGGACGTGCCGCTGCTGGCCGCCGCGTACTCGCCGGACGCCTACATCTCCGACACCACGGCGATCGTCACCGCGTACGCGCGGGCGGCCGAGCGGGAGGGGGCGGCGCTGCGCACCGGCTGCGCCGTCACCGCGATCGACCCGGAGGCGGGCCGCGTGCGGACCGCCGACGGCGAGATCGGCGCCGACGCCGTCGTGTGCGCGGCCGGCGCCTGGTCGGCCTCCCTGGTGCGCTGCGCCGGGGTGGACCTGCCGCTCACCGAGCCCATCGAGCAGGAGCTGCTCACCACCGACCCGCTGCCGCCGACGACGCCCGACCTCCCGGTCACCCTGCACGCCGCCAGCGGCCTGCTGGTACGGCTGCGCGGCGACCGGCTGCTCATCGGCATGGGCTACCCGGGCCCGGACCGGGAGGCGTGGCGGCGTGACGTGGCGGACCGGCTCGGCGAGGTCTACCCGAGCCTGGCCGCGACGCGCCTGCACACCGCCGTCACCGGTCTGCGCGACGCCAGCCCCGACCGCACCGCGTTCATCGGCCACCGGCCCGGCCCGCCGGCCTTCCTGTACGCGACCGGCTTCTCCGGCCACGGCCTGTGCAACGCGCCGGCCGCCGGCGAGCTGGTCCGCGACCTCTACCTCGGCCGTGACCCCGGCATGGACGTGACCGCGCTCGCGGTCAGCCCGCGAAGAAGGGGATGACCATGGAAGACAGCCGCTTCGTCCTCGACCCCGCGACCAGCGACCTGCACGGCGACGACGACCTGCTGCGCAAGCTCGGGCCGCTCGTGCCCGTGACAGCGGAGGGCGTGCCGGCCTGGGCCGCGACCCGGTACGCCACGCTGCTGGCCGTCCTGACCCATCCCGACCTGTCGCGGGAGATCCGGTACTGGGACCCGGCCCAGCGCGCGGCCTCGCCGCCGGGCACCGCCATCGACCGCATCGTCACCGACACCTCGATGCTCAACGCCGAGGGCGAGGAGCACCGGCGGCTGCGCGCGCCGCTGAAGGCCGCGTTCACGCCGCGCCGGCTCGCGTCGCTGCGGCCGAGGATCGAGCAGCTCACCGCCGAGCTGATCGACCGGCTCGCCGAGATGCCGCCCGACCAGCCGGTGGACATGCGCAAGGAGTTCGCCTACCCGCTGCCGCGGGACGTGATCTCGTACATGATCGGCATCCCGGCGGGGCGCCAGGAGCGGCTGCACGAGCTGACCGACGCGGTGGCGCAGGTCGGCGGCAGCCTGGACGACTCGCCCGACCTGCGTGGGGACCTGCACGTGCTGCTCGGCCAGATCATTGAGGAGCGCCGTGAGACGCCGGGCGAGGACCTCATCACCGACCTGATCGAGCTGCGCGAGCGGGACGGCGAGCGGCTGTCGAACGACGAGCTGTTCGCCACGATCGAGCTGCTGTTCATCGCCGGGCACGTGACGACGGTCAACCTCATCACGAACGCCATCGGCGCCCTGGTGAACGCGCCCGACCAGGCCCAGCTGCTGCGCTCGGGCAGATGCCCGTACAGCGCGGCCGTCGAGGAGACGCTGCGGTGGGACTCGCCGATCGCGTACTTCCCGATGCGGTACGCCACCCGCGACGTCGAGATCGACGGCGTCCGGCTGGAGGAAGGCGAGCCGGTGCTGGCCTGCTTCGCCTCCGCCGGGCGTGACCCGGAGCAGTACGGCCAGGACGCCGACGTCTTCGACATGACGCGGCAGCCGGTCAACCACCTGTCGTTCGGGCACGGGCCGCACTTCTGCCTCGGGGCCCCGCTGGCCCGGCTGGAGGCGGAGGTGGCGCTGTCGGCGTTGTTCGAGGCGTTCCCGCGGATCGCCCCGGCCGCCGCGCCCGACGAGCTGGCCCCGCTGGACACCCTGCTGGGCAACAGCACCCGCACGATGCCCGTCCTGCTCGGCCCACGCGCCGCCCGCTGAGACCGCCCACTGAGCGGCCCGCTGAGACGGCCCGCTGACACCGGATCGCCGTGGCACACAAGGCGGCCTGGCCCGATGGGCCCGGCCGCCGCCACGGCGAGGCCCCGGGTACGCGTACGGGGCGACGGCGTTCTACGCTCCATCACGACGATTGGAGCCGACGCCGTGCCACAGCCCGACCTCACCGCGCCCCTGCGCCTGGTCACCGTCATCCGCCCCTACGACTGGGGTTCGGTCACCGCGCTGCCCGAGTTGTTCGGCACGGAGCCGACGGGCGAGCCGCAGGCCGAGCTCTGGATGGGCGCCCACCCGGGCGCGCCCTCGCTCGCCGGGGGCGTCCCGCTGAACGAGCTCATCGCGCGCGACCCGGTCGCCGCGCTCGGCGAGCGCACCGCCGCCCGGTTCGGCGCCGCGCTGCCGTACCTGCTGAAGGTGCTGGCGATCGAGCGCCCGCTCTCCTTGCAGGTGCATCCGACCGCCGAGCAGGCCAGGGCCGGGTACGCCGCCGAGACGGCCAGGGGCATCCCGCTGGACGACTTCGCCCGCACCTACAAGGACGCCTCGCACAAACCCGAGATGGTGTGCGCGGTCACACCCTTCCACGGGCTGTGCGGCTTCCGCGACCCGGCCGCCACGGCTGATCTGCTCGACGGCCTCGGCGTGCCGGGGCTCGCCCCTTGGATCGCGACGCTGCGCGGCGCCGAGCCCGCGCGGGCGGTGCGCGAGGTGTTCGCCGCGATGCTGGACGACGCCGCGCGCCCGCTGCGCGCCGAGATCGAGCGCGTGCTGCTCGACCGGCATGACGGCGATCAGGCCGTCTACGGCGACATCGCCCGCGCCTACCCCGGCGACCCCGGGATCGCCGCCGCCCTGCTGCTCAACCACGTCAGCCTGCGGCCCGGCGAAGCCCTCTACCTCGGCGCCGGGGTCCCCCACGCCTACCTGGGCGGCATCGGCGTGGAGATCATGGCGAACTCCGACAACGTGCTGCGCTGCGGCCTCACCTCCAAGCACGTGGACGTGCCCGAGCTGATGCGGGTGGTCGACTTCGGGCCGTCCGAGCCGTTCCTGGTGGAGCCGGCGAACGAGGGCGCGTACGCCTACCGGCCGCCGGCGGCCGAGTTCGGCCTGACGCGGTACGAGCTGACGGGCGAGGAGGCTGCGGTGTTGCCGGGGGGTGTGCCGCAGATCGTCCTCTGCGTCGAGGGCGAGGGGCGGCTCGGGGACGAGCTGACGCTGCGGCCGGGGCAGTCGGCGTTCGTGCCGGCGGCCGTACCGTCGATGCTGCTTTCCGGAAAGGGGACGATATATCGCGCTCAGCCGGGCGACTCTACGATGTAGCTTCAGAAGCGGAAACAGTGCCACAAGTCCTGGTAAAGCCAGCCTTATGGCGCTAGGCAGCGGGGCGGCCGCGCGGCGACCATCGTCTTGTCCGGATTGTGGAGGTGACGATGATGATGGGTGGCCGGGTGATCCTGGAGGCGCCCGTGGTCGACGTCGAGCTGGCCGCGCTGAAACGGCGCGTCGGCGAGCTCGAGGAGCACGTACGCACGCTCACGGCCGCGAACCTCGCCCTCGTCCGCGCCATGGAGGCCATGCGTGAGGAGGTCAGACGCATCCTCACGGGCCCGCCCGGGACGACGGTGGAGCAGGCCGCCGAGCCGGTGGCCGCACGCTGACCCCGTCCGCGCTCGCCGGCGTCCCGGCGAGCGACGCCGGCGGGCACGCTTCGACCGGGGTTTGATCGTCGCGTTCCTAGGCTCCGGTGCATGTCCATCCACGTGACCATCGAGCCGAGCATCCTGTACTTCGGGACGCCGGTCGTGTTGTTGTCCACCGAGAACCCCGACGGCTCGTTCAACCTCGCGCCCATGTCGTCGGCGTGGGCGCTGGGGAAGACGATCGTCCTCGGGGTCGGCCGCGCGGGGCAGACCGCGCGCAACCTGGCCGAACGGCCCGACCTGGTGATCAACCTGCCGGCCGCGTACCAGTGGGAGACGGTGGAACGCCTGGCGCCGCTGACCGGCCGCGACCCCGTCCCGGCGAGCAAACCGGACGGCTGCCGCTTCGAGCCCGACAAGTTCGGCGCCGCCGGCCTGCACGCCGCCCCCTCCGACGGCGTGCGGCCGCCGCGCGTGGTGGAGTGTCCGCTGCAGTTCGAGGCCAGGGCGGTAAGCGTACGCGCGGACGCGTCGGGCTCGTTCGTCATCGCCGAGGCCGTGGTGTCGAAGGTGCACGCCGACCCCCGCCTCGTCGTCCCTGGCACGAACCACGTGGACCCGGGGGCCTGGAGCCCGCTGATCTACAACTTCCGCCACTACTTCGGCCTGGGCCCAGAACGCGGCCGCTCCTACCGCTCCGAGACCCCGCCCGAACAACGCGGCTCAGTGGTCGGGATGGGCCAGGAAGCGGCCGAAACGGCCCTGGTGGTAGAGGAGCGGGCGGCCGGGCCGGTGCACGTCGGCCTCGGCGACCAGGCCGACGACCAGGATGTGGTCGCCGACCCCCGCTCTGTCGTACGGCAGGCAGATCAGGTGCGCTGAGACGTCCTCCAGCAGCGGGGCGCCCAGCGGGCCGGGGCGCCAGCGGGTGGGCGCGGCGAAGCGGTCGGCACCCTTGCGGGCGAACCGGGCCGCCAGCTCGGCCTGGTCGCTGGCCAGGATGTTGACCGCGAAGTGCCCGGCCGCGCCCAGCCGGGGCCAGGTGGTGGAGGAACGGTCGACGTAGAAGGAGACGAGCGGCGGTTCGAGGCTGACCGAGGAGAACGACGTGGCGGTGAGCCCGACGGGGACACCGCCGCTCTGCGCGGTGATGATCACGACGCCGCTGGCGTGCACGGCGAGCGTGCGCCGGAACCGCTCGGCCGCCACGGCGCGCTCGGGAAGGGTGTCGGTCATGCGGGCGCCCCCGTCCTGCCGGATGTCACTGATGGCACGATCACGAGAGAGTTCCTCACGGGAGAAGGTCATGGCCGGCCGTCGAGCGCCGCGCGCACGTGCGGCCCCACCGCGGCCTGCCAGGGATCCAGCACCTCCCGCAGCCGCGGGAGGTCCGCCTCGACCAGCGCGAGGCCGGGTGTCGGGACGCTCGCGCCCAGCTCCACCAGGAGCGGGCGCAGGTGCACCTCGACGGCGAGCGCGTGCCGCGGGTCGCCCATCACGAGCACGGGCAGCGCGACCGTGCCGGCCAGGGCCCGCGACGGCAGCCCGTCCAGGAACACCTTGAGCAGCCCCGTGTAGGTGCCCTTGTAGGTGGGGCCGGCCACGACGAGCACCTTCGCCGCGGCGACCCGTTCGCGGGCCGCCGTCACGTCGGGCGGCGGCCCGGGCGACAGCAGCCGCGGCGCCAGCTCCGACAGGTCCACCAGCGCGACGGGATCGTCATGCCCGGCTCCCTTGGCCAGGGTCTCGGCGATCTCGACCGCGGCGTCGAGCGTCCTGGACCCGCTGCGCGGGTTGCCGGCCAGCGCCACCACGCCCTCACCGGACACCGCGACCACCCCCGGAGACCTGGCGGGGTCCGTACTGGCTGGCGGGTCTGGGCAGGCCGTAGTGGGAGCGCAGGGTGGAGCCCTCGTACGCGGTCCTGAACAGGCCGCGGCGCCGCAGAATGGGCACCACCTCGTCGGCGAACACGTCGAACCCGCCGTTCAGGTAGGGCGGCATGACGTTGAAGCCGTCGGCCGCCCCGCCCAGGAACCACTCCTGCATGCGGTCGGCGATCTGCTCGGGCGTCCCGGCGGTCACCCAGTGCCCGCGGGCTCCGGCCAGGCGGTGCAGGAGCTGTCTGATGGTGGGCCGCTCCCGGTCGATGATGTCCACCACGACCTGGAAACGGCTGCCGTAGCCGCGCTGCTCGTGGGTGGGCAGCTTCTCCCGGGGCACCGGGCCGTCCAGGTCGTGACCGGACAGGTCGACGCCGAGGAACTGGCGCAGTTGCCGCAGCGAGTACTCCGGCTGGGTCAGCTCGTCGAACTCCTTCCGCAGGGCCAGCGCCTCCGCCTCGGTCGAGCCGATGAACGGGCTGATGCCCGGCAGCACCTTGACGAGGTCGGGGTCGCGGCCCTCGGCCCGGACCCTGGCCTTGACGTCGGCGTAGAAGGCACGGGCGTTGTCGAGGGTCTGGTGGGCGGTGAAGATCGCCTCGGCGTGGCGGGCAGCGAACGCCTTGCCGTCCTGCGAGGAGCCCGCCTGCACGTAGACGGGCCTGCCCTGGGGGATGCGCGGGGTGTTGAGCGGGCCGCGGACGCGCAGCCACTCGCCGGCGTGCTCGATGGGGTGGATCTTGGCGTCGTCGGCGAAGACCCCCGAATCGGGGTCGATGATGAGCGCGTCGTCCTCCCAGCTGTCCCACAGCGCGCTCACCACCCGGACGAACTCGTCCGCCCGCGCGTACCGCGACGCGTGCGGCGGGTGCTCGTCGAGCCCGAAGTTCTGCGCCGCCTGGGGGGCGCCGGTGGTGACGATGTTCCACCCGGCCCGCCCGCCGCTGAGGTGGTCGAGCGAGGCGAACAGCCGCGCCAGGTTGTACGGCTCCAGGTAGGTCGTGGAGGCGGTGGCGATCAGGCCGATCCTGCTGGTGGCCATGGCGAGGGCCGACAACCAGGTGAACGGCTCCAGCCGGAAGCGGCTGGCGTAGCGGACGTTGTCCGGCAGCGAGGGCCCGTCCGCGAAGAACACCGCGTCGAACGTGGCCTCCTCCGCCCGCCGCGCGAGTTCCTGGTAGTAGGTGATGTCCAGCACCCGGTGCGGTTCGGCGCCGCGGAAGCGCCAGGCGGCCTCGTGGTGCCCGGCCGGGTAGACGAACAGGTTGAGGTTCAGCTGTCTCACGTGCGCTCTTCTCCTGTCACGCCGAGCGCGCGCAGCAGCTCGGCCCGGATCTCGGTGGTGCCTCTGCCGCCGTCGAGCCGCTGCTCGGCGGCGATCCTGCCGTGGTCGAGCACGAGGACGCGGTCGGCCAGCGCGATGGCCTCGTCCACGTCGTGGGTGACCAGGAGCACGGCGGGCCGGTGCTGCTCGACCAGGCGGCGCAGCAGAACGTGCATCTTGACCCTGGTCAGGGCGTCGAGGGCGCCGAAGGGTTCGTCGGCGAGCAGCAGCCGGGGCTCGCGTACGAGGGAGCGCGCCAGCGCCACCCGCTGCTGCTCGCCACCGGACAGCTCGGTCGGCCAGGCGCGCTCCCGGCCGGCCAGGCCCACCTCGGCCAGGCTCTGCCGGCCGCGGGCCGCGGCCCCGTCGAGGCCGAGGACGACGTTGTCCAGCACCCGCTGCCAGGGCAGGAGCCTGGCGTCCTGGAAGACCACCGACACCTGCGCGGGCACCTCGACCAGCCCGTCCCCCGCCACGTCACCGTCCAGGCCGGCCAGGGCCCGCAGCAGGGTGCTCTTGCCCGATCCGCTCTGCCCGAGCAGGGCCACGAACTCGCCAGGCTCGATCTCCAGGTCCAGGGCGTCCAGGATGGTGCGGGCGCCGTACCGGCGGGTGAGGGCCTCGACGCGGATCAGCCGGCGAGTGTCCGTCGCCATGACAGGGCCCTCCTCTCCACCAGCCGCACCCCGGCGTCGGAGAAGAGGCCGAGCAGGCCGTACAGGACGATGCCGACGAGGATCACGTCGGTCTGCCCGTACGTGCGCGCCAGGTCCATCATGTAGCCGATGCCGGTGGTGGAGTTGATCAGCTCGGCCACGACCAGGTACAACCAGGCCGTGGTGACCGCGAAGCGCATGCCGAGCAGGAACCCGGGCAGTGCCCCCGGCAGGACCACCTTCCTGACGAACGCGCCGCGCCCGAGGCCGACGGTCTCGGCCAGCTCGACGTAGCGGCTGTCGATGCCGCGCAGCCCGTTGTGCGTATGGACGTAGATGGGCACGAACACGCCGAGGGCGATGACGGTCACCTTCATGCCCTCGCCGATGCCGAGCCACAGGATCAGCAGCGGCATCAGCGCGAGCGCCGGAACGGCCCGCTTGATCTGGACGGGCCCGTCGATCACGGCCTCGCCCCAGCGGCTCAGCCCGGAGACGAGCGCGAGCAGCGTGCCCAGCGGAATGCCGAAGGCCAGCCCCAGCAGAACGCGCCGGACGGAGGCGAGCAGGTTGTCCTGCAGGCGGCCCGACTCGATCAGCTCGGCCGCGGTGGTGACCACCGTCCACGGCGCCGACAGGAACCGGGGGTCGAGCAGGCCCGTCACCGAGGCCACCGACCAGAGCGCGAGCAGCAGCGACGGGCCCACCAGGAAGCCGAGCGCGATCCGCGGGCCGGGCCGCAGCCTCCTTCGCCGGCGGACGGCCGCCTCGGGGCGGGTGGCGACGAGGGTCATCAGGCACCGTCCTTGATCGCGTCCGCGCCCACCGGCTGGAAGCGCGGGTCGTACAGGTCCTCGGCCTTCAGCACCGGGTTGCCGGTCTCCTCGGCGAGGATGTCGATGACCTCCTGGTGCCGGGCGATGGCCTGCGACCAGTCGGCGGGGATGTCCGGCTCGCCGGCCAGCTCGGCCAGGTAGCGGCCGTCGGCGGCGCTGAGGCCCTGGTCCTTGACGTAGTAGCCGTCGATCCACTCCTCCGGGTGCTCGTACACCCAGCGGGAGGCGCGGGCCCAGGCGGCGACGTACGCGCGGATCGCGGCGGCCTTGGCCGGGTCCTCCAGCGTTTCGGTGCGGACGTAGAGGTGGCTCGGGTCGTCGCGCAGCCCGTGCCGGACGGTCGTGGCGCCGTCCCGGCCGAACTTGGCGACGTACCGCCTGATGTTGACGCCGCCGATGGGCGCCACGTCCACCTGCTTGGAGGCCAGGGCGTTGGGGTAGACGTCGCCGGTGCTCGGCAGCTCGACGAGGGTGACGTCGTTCTTGGTCAGCCCGGCCCGCTTGAGCACCTTGAGGACGAGCGCGCCCTGCGCCTGCCCGGGGCTGTAGGCGATCTTCTTGCCGCGCAGGTCGGCCAGGGTCCGCACGGTGACGCCCGGTGCGATGCCGAGCTCGTAGGTCGGATGGTCGAGGGGGTCCTTGCGGAACTTCGAGGCGACGATCTTCACGGGCAGGCCGGTCCAGGTCGCGTAGACGGCTGGGATCTCCGCGACCGCGCCGACGTCGAGCGCGCCGGCCCGGAACGCCTCGCTGGTCTGGGGGCCGCCGCTGATGTTGGCCCACTCGATGTCGAACGGGAGTGTGCCGAGCTCGCCGGAGAGCTCCAGCGCGACCTTGGTGGACGGATCTCCGACGATCAGCTTGGTGCCCTTGGGGACGGTGGCCGGCAGCGGCGCGTCCGGCGCGAGCGCCGCCGCGGCGGGCTCGCCACCCGGGGCGCACGCGACCGACGCGGCCAGCAGGAACGCGGCGAGCACGGGTCGTAGGAGGGAGGAGACAGGCATACGAGATGGCCCTTCACAAGCGAAACGGGATGTCGTAGGCGGTTTTCGAGATCAGCGACACTGCGCGCTGGCGACGTGGCCGTGGTCCACGTGCGGGCGGCGGGTCAGGTTCGCGGCCTGGCTCATGACCTCGAAGCTACGAGCCGTCCTCCCTAAAGTCAATATTTCCTACTGGATATACATGATTAGCGCGCGGCAGGTGGATCTGGTTTTATGTCAACTCCCCGGAAGAAATCGAGGAGCGCCCGTGAACAGCCCGTACCTCCCGCCGATCGACGCCTCCGACGCCACCGTGGTGTTCGGCCCCGAGAAGGAGGAGCCCGGCTACTGGGCAGGTGCGCCCGGCGTGCTGCACGACGGCGAGCGTTTCTGGCTCACCTACCGCCACCGCCGGCCCCGTGGCGCCGGGCACGAACGCGGCTGGCGCTGCGCCGTGGCCGTCAGCGACGACGGCGTGCGCTTCTCCGAGGTGTGGTCGGTGCACAAGGACGAGCTGCGCACGCCGTCCATGGAGCGCTTCCGCCTGACCCGGACGCCCGGCGGCTACCGCCTGTACCTGTCGTACGTCGATCCCGCCGACAACCGCTGGCGCGTCGACGCCCTGGCCGCCGACCATCCCTCGCGCTTCGACCTCACCGACGCCCGGCCCGTCCTGACCGCCGCCTCCACGGGCACCGAGGGCGTCAAGGACCCGTACGTCGTCCAGGACGGGCCGGTGACGTACCTGTTCGCCAGCTACGCCGAGCCGCGCGCCGGCCTGCCGGCCGACGCGCACGCCACCGCCGACGTCTACGCCGTCGGCGCCACCACCCACCCCACGGGGCTGGCCGTCTCCGTCGACGGCGGCGCGAGCTTCCGCTGGCACGGCGAGGTGCTGCCCGTGGGCTCCGGCTGGGACCGCTACCAGGCCCGGCTCAACAGCGTCGTCCCGGCGGCCGGCGGCTACCTCGGCTTCTACGACGGGTCGGCCTCACCCGAGGAGAACTACGAGGAACGCTGCGGCCTGGCCGTCTCGGCGGACCTGTTCACCTGGCGGCGGCTGACGAACACCGCGCCGTGGAGCGTCTCGCCGTACGGGACGGGCTCCCTTCGCTACCTGGACGCGTTGATCGTGGACGGGCGGTGGTGGCTGTACTACGAGCTGACCCGCGCCGACGGCTCGCACGACCTGCGGCTGACCAGGGTGAGCGCGGCGGGCTCACCCTGAACGTCACGGGCGACGGCGGATCTTGAGCACGTTGTCGTGACGGGTGCCGCGCCGGCCGTCCGGGGTGGCCTGGGCGCGGTCGAACTCCTCGCTGCGCAGCACGTCCCACTCCCCTTCGCCGAGCTCCAGAGACGCGAGCACCTCCTCGGGCGTCGGGAAGTGCACGTCGGGGTGGTCGTGGTCGTGCTCCCAGGACGGCCAGCCCGCGTGCCCGACGACGAGCAGCACCCCTCCTGGCGCGACGGCCGAGGCGGCGGCGCGCAGGATCTTCTCGCGCGGCATGTCGACGGGAGAGTGCAGGTAGCACGCGGAGACGAGATCGTAGGAGCCCTCGGGGAAGGAGGCCGCGAGGTCGTGCCGCTGCCAGTCGACACGGTCGGCCACGCCGGCCTCGGCGGCCTGGGCGGCGCCGCGTTCGAGGGCGACGCGGGAGATGTCGGCGGCGGTGACCCGCCAGCCCTGCCGCGCCAGCCAGACGGCGTCACCGCCCTCGCCGCAGCCCAGGTCGAGGGCGGTGCCCGGCGTCAGGTCCGCGGCCTCGCGGACGAGCGCGACGTTGGGCTCGCCGCTCCAGATCCGCTCGCTCTCGTTGTAACGGTCGTCCCAGAACTCGTCGGCCGGGCGGTCGTCGGCCGCGGACGTCCGCGCGCGTCGGGCGGCCACGGCGGTGCGGGTCTCCTCGGCGACCAGGTCGGCGTTGATGACGGCACCGGCGCGCACGCCCGCCGCCGCCGCCGAGATGACCTGGTCCATGAGGTTCGAGACGTTGCCCGCCACCCACACCCCCGGCACGCTCGTCGCCCCCGACGGGTCGGCCGGCAGGTACGTACCGAGGACGTGGCCGCCCATCTCCAGCTCGGCGGTCTCCAGGCCGAGGCCGGCCAGGTGCTCCGTACGGGCCGTCATGCGGCCGGCGGCGACGAGCACCCGGCGCGGGACCTCGCGCCCGTCGGCCAGCCGCAGGCCGCGCAGGCGTCCGCCGTCGACGACGGCCTCGGCCACCTCGCCCTCCACCACGGCCACGCCCCTGGCGGCGAGCTCCTCGCGCGCCTCCTCGCCCGGCTCCGGCGCGGTGTGCAGGAACAGGGTCACGTCGTCGCTCCACTGCCGCCACAGCAGCGCCTGGTGCACGGCCATCGGGCCGGTGGCCAGGACGCCGATCGGCTGGTCGCGCACCTCCCAGCCGTGGCAGTACGGGCAGTGCAGCACGTCGCCGCCCCACAGCTCGGCCAGGCCAGGCACCTCGGGCAGCTCGTCCACCACGCCCGTGGTCACCAGCAGCCGGCGGGCCTCGACCGCCGTCCCGTCCTCGCGGGTGACGCGGAAGCGGCCCTCGCCGAGCCGCTCGGCGCCCGTGACGGTGCCCGTCACGATCTCGACGCCGTACGCGGTCACCTCCTCGCGGCCGATGGCCAGCAGCTCCCGCGGCGGCACGCCCTCGCGCGTCAGGAAGGCGTGCACCCCTTGTGCGGGCGCGTTCCGCGGCGCGCCCGAGTCGATCACCAGCACCTTGCGCCGGGCCCGGCCCAGTGCGAGCGCTCCGCTCAGACCGGCGGCGCCGCCGCCGATCACCACCACGTCGTATGTCGTTTCCATGGCGCAACTGTCGCCGCGGTGATGACAATTTGCCAAATTACCTTGCCGTAATGGCAAACTGGTCGGCATGGATCTCGATGGGGTGCTTCAGTCGGTGGGCCCGCGGCTGCGGGCGATGCGCCAGGAGCGGGGCACGACGCTGGCGGAGCTGTCCACGACCACCGGCATCTCGGTGAGCACGCTGTCGCGGCTGGAGTCGGGGCAGCGCAGGCCGACGCTGGAGCTGCTGCTCCTGCTGGCCAGGGCGTACCAGGTGCAGCTCGACGAGCTGATCGGCGCGCCCGTGACCGGCGACCCGCGCGTGCACCTGCGGCCGGTCGAGCGCTTCGGCATGACGTACATCCCGCTGAGCCGGCGGGCGGGCGGGTTGCAGGCGTACAAGCAGATCTACCCGCCGCACTGGCCGGGCTACGAGCCGGAGCAGCGGGTCCACGAGGGTTACGAGTGGCTGTACGTGCTGGCCGGGCGGCTGCGTCTGCGGCTCGGCCCGCACGACGTCGTCCTCGGGGCGGGCGAGGTCGCCGAGTTCGACACGCGGACGCCGCACGCCTTCGTCAACCCCGGCGACGAGCCCACCGAGGTGCTCGCCCTGTTCGGCCCGCAGGGCGAGCGCATGCACGTACGCGCCCGCCCCGCCCCCAAGTGAGGGGCGCTCCCGCTCGACCGTGCTTGACAGCGGTGGTGTCCCGTGGTGAAGCTGATTCCAGAACTTAGTTCTAAAACATGCCGCTCGGCCGTGCAGGAGGAGCATGATGGGCGTACTCGACGGCAAGGTCGCGCTGGTGACCGGGGCCAGCAGAGGCATCGGCGCCGCCATCGCGGCGGAGTTCGCCGCGGCGGGCGCGCGCGTGGCGGCCAGCGCGCGGACGCTCTCGCCCGGCACCAGCCGGCTGCCCGGCACCCTTGAGGACACGATCGCCGGCATCCGCGCCGCCGGCGGGACGGCGGAGGCCTTCCAGGCCGACCTGGCCGTGCCGCAGGACCGCGAGCGGCTGGTCGAGCAGGTGCGCGCGCACTACGGCGACATCGACATCCTGGTCAACAACGCCGCCGTCACCTACTTCACGCCGGTGGCCGACTTCACCGCGCGCCGCTACGCGTTGATGTTCGAGGTGCAGGTGACGGCGCCGACGCAGCTGGCGCAGCTGGTCATCCCCGGCATGCGGGCGCGCGGACAGGGCTGGATCCTGAACATCTCCTCGATCGCCGCCCGCCACCCGAGCATGCCGCCGGGGCCGCACGCGGGGCTGGGCGCCACGGTGTACGGCATGTGCAAGGCGGCGCTCGAACGTTTCACCACGGGCCTGGCCGCCGAGCTCTACGCCGACGGCATCGCGGTCAACTCGCTCGCGCCGACCAAGGTGGTGCCGACCCCGGGCACGCTGTTCCACCGGCTGACCACCGAGGAGGACCCGAACGCCGAACCGCCGGAGGTGATGGCCGCCGCCGCGCTCGCCCTGTGCCAGGCCCCGCCCGGCAAGCTCACCGGCCGCATCGCCTACTCCCAGGAGCTGCTGGCCGAGCTCGGCCTGTCGTCCTGACCGTCCGTACGCCGTGATCTCCGCACCGCGACCGGCCCGGCCCGTCCGGCCGGGCTGGGTACGCGTCGACTGCCACCTGCACACCGTCGCCTCCGGCGACTCGGTCATGACGCTCGACCAGCTGGCCGAACGCGTGGCGGCCCTCCGGATCGACGTGGTCTGCGTCACCGACCACAATCACCTGGCGGGCGGCGCCGAGGAGCTCTCCCGCGCGGTCGGCGCCCGGGTGGTGCCGGGCGAGGAGATCCGGACCGGCTCCGGCGAGCTGATCGGCCTCTTCCTCACCGAACGGGTGCCGTACGTGCTGCCCGCCGAGCGGGTGGTCGAGCGGATCCGGGCGCAGGGCGGCATCGTGTGCGCGCCGCACCCGTACGATCCGCACCGGTTCGGGGTCGGCGACCGCCTCGAGGCGATGTGCGCCGCCGGGATGATCGACGCGGTGGAGGTGTTCAACGCGAAGACCCCCGACCATGAGCACAACCTGGCGGCGCTGCGCACGGCGCGGGCGTACGGACTGCCGGCCACGGTCGGCTCGGACGCGCACGACCCGGCCGGAGTCGGCGCCGCCTATCTGGAGATGCCGGACTTCGACGGCCCCGCGTCCTTCCTGGACGCCCTGCACGAGGCCGAGCCGCACGGCGAATACCGCCCGCACGCCCTGCGCTACGGTTTCCCGTAACGAAGGCGGCGGTTCGCCGCAATGGTGTGCGGCCGAGGGCGTCGTTAGCGTCGGCGCATGCTCACCACCCTCACGGCGATCTGCCTGGCCCTGTCCCCCGCCCTCCCGGCATCCGTCGACGCCTACGTCGAGCGGTACCGCGGGGCCACGGGATTGCCCGGGGTCGCCGTGGTGATCACGGAAGGGAACCGGGTCGTGCACGCCGCCGGGTACGGCCGCACCGCCACCGGCGAGCCCGTCACGGCCGACACGCCCATGGCGATGGCCTCGGTCAGCAAGTCGTTCACCGCCCTGGCCGTCATGCGGCTCGCCGAGCACGGCAAGGTCGCCCTCGACCAGCCGGTGCGCCGCTATCTGCCCGAGTTCGCCATGGCGGACCCGCGGGCCGCGAAGATCACCGTACGGCAGCTGCTCCACCAGACCTCCGGCATGGCCGACTCGGCCTTCCGCGAGAAGAGCCTGCCCCAGCCGGAGACGCTCGAAGGCGCCGTGGCCCGGCTCAGGACGGCGCGGCTCGCCACGGAGCCCGGCGCCGCCTTCAGCTACCACAACACCAACTACCAGGTCGCCGCGCGGCTCGTCGAGGTGGTCGGCGGCCGGCCGTTCGCTGCCTACCTCGACGCGCACGTGTTCGAGCCGCTCGGCATGCGCCGCAGCACCACCGTCGACACCGACCGCGACCTGCCCGGCAGCGCCCGCGGCCACCTGTACGTCCTCGGCCGGGCCGTCGCGGTGCCGGAGCCCACGGGGTTCGGCAACGGGTCAGGAGGGGTGCTCAGCACCGCCCACGACATGGGCCGGTGGTTGATCGCACAGCGCTCGGGGATCCTGTCGCCCCGGAGTGTCCGGGAGATGCGCACGCCGTCCGCGCAGAACGAGGACTACGCCCTCGGCTGGATGCTCGACGAGACCGAACGCGGCACGCCCGTCCTGGAGCACGGCGGCGACCTGTTCACCTCCACCGCGCACCAGCTGGTGATGCCCGGCACGGGGCACGGGATCGCGGTCATGGCCAACACCGGCATGGCCTACTCCGACGCGCACGAGCTCATGGCCGGCCTGGTCACTCTCATCGAGGGCGGCACCCCTCAGCCGCCCTCCCGGGCGCCCCTCCTCCTCACCGACGTGCTGTTCGCGCTGCTGACCCTGCTGACCGTCGGGCTCGGGGTGCGGGGCGCCGTGCGTGCCCGCCGGTGGGCCGGGCGGAGGTTGTGGCGGCTGGCGCCGTACCTGGCGCCGGCGGTGTTGTGCGTGACGATCGTGCCGATCCATCGCGTGCTGGCGCGTGGCCGGGACGCCTCGTGGGTGCAGCTGGCGTACCTCTATCCGACGTTCATGGTGTGGCTGGGGACGGCCTGCCTCGCGTGCCTGACGGTGGTGGCCGCCCGGCTTCTCGCCGCCGGGCGGCGCGGGCTGTGACCGGGGGCGGGGTTTGGATCGCCGTTCTCCGTCGGCGGCAAAGAGGAGGTTGGTCAGTTCGCACGCGGGCGTGACCTGCGCCGGGCGTCCGGGGCGGCATCGTGGAGAGATACGGGAGAGGAGCCCATGACGCAGCCGCCATGACCGGGGACGCGAATCGCGTTCCGCGCCCATCTGACGACGTCCGGAAATTTCTGGACTTCGGGGGGAAATCACATGGCCGAGATCACGACGCGTTCCGTCACGGCCCTCGTGCTGGCGGCCGCGTTCGCCACCGCGCCGCAGCCGGGCGCGCACGCTGCCCACGACGCCCGGCAGGCCGGTCAAGGGAGCCAGGCCGTTCCATCGGAGGCTCAGCGACCCGGCGACCGGGAAGGCGCGCGGCGCGACTTCTCGTGTGGCACGGCGGCCGGCGGGGCGCGGGTGACCACCCACATGGCCGACCCGCGCCTGGCCCGGAACCGGCCGGCCGCGTGCGCGCTCGCGCTGGACGTGGCCGACGCCTACCACGAGCACGTCCCGGCGGCGACGCCGCAGGACGGGCTGCCGTACTTCCTCGTTCAGGTGCGCGGCATCGGCTGGTCGTGCGCGCGGGTCGCGGGCGCGTCCGTCCCGTACGGGCAGTGCACGCATCCTCCGGGCGACGACGTGAAGGTGTACGGCTGAGCGGCGACAGGTCCTTCGTGGCCGTGACAGGCCTCTTCACCGGCCGGCCCTGCTCGTCGAAGCGGGTGCCGGTGCCGCGCCCGCCGTCGGCCGGATAGGCGAGGGCCGCTCAGAACGGGTAGTGCGCCTGCTGGGTGGCGAGCGTCAGCCAGCGCGTGTTCGAGAAGGCCTCCACCCCCCAGCGTCCGCCGGAACGGCCGTGGCCGGAGGAGCGGAAGCCGCCGAACGGGGCCTGCGGCTCGTCGGCGACCGACTGGTCCTTGACGTGCACGATGCCGGTCTTGAGGCGGCGGGCGCGAGGCCGCCGCCTCGATCACCGCGCCGCGCGGGAGGTCCTCACCGGATCATCACCGAGAACGGCGCGCGGGGCCCGGCATCTCGGCGGCCGGCGCCACGCTGAAGCCCGCCCACGGCCGGGTGCCGCCCACTTCCACGGCCATCAGCGCGATGACCTCCTCGGCGCGCGCCCGCAGCAGGTCCGCGGCCCGGAGGAAGATCGTGCGGCGGGTGAACGGGCTCAGCCCCACCCAGCGTCGAACGCCGCGTCGGCGGCGTCCACGACGTGGGTGACGTCCTCGACGCCGGCGGCGGCCACGGTCGCGTAGACCTCGGCGGCGTAGGGGCTGACGTCCTAGGTGGTGACCCGCCCGGAGACGGCGGGGACGGCCTTGCCGTCGATCAGCAGCTCGCGGCTGAAGCTCATGGGGTTTCCTCTGCTGTTTCGGTGAGGACGCGCTGCGCGACGGCGAAGGCGGCGTTGGCGGCGGGGACCCCGCAGTAGACGGCGCTCTGCAGCAGCACCTCGCCGATCTCGTCGGGAGTGAGCCCGTTGCGCAGGGCGGCGCGTACGTGCATCGCCAGCTCGTCCAGGTGGCCGCGGGCCACCAGCGCCGTGAGGGTGACGCAGCTGCGGGTGCGCCGGTCGAGGCCGGGGCGGGTCCAGATCTCGCCCCAGGCGTAGCGGGTGATGAAGTCCTGGAAGTCCCGGGTGAAGCCGGTGGTGCGGGCGACGGCGCGGTCCACGTGCGCGTCGCCGAGCACCTCGCGCCGCACCCGCATGCCGGAGGCAGTGGGCGACACGGTGGGCGACACGGTGGGCAGGTGGGCGAGCAGCGCGGCCGTGACCTGCTCGGGGCGGTCGGCGGGGGCCAGGTGGGCGGCGCCGGCGATCTCCACGAGCGTGGCGTCCGGGATGCCGTCGGCCAGCTCCCTGGCGTGCGCGGGCGGCGTGGCGGGGTCGGCGCGGCCGGCCACGACGAGGGTGGGCACGGCGATGGACGCAAGCTCGCCGCGCAGGTCGTAGGCGGCCAGGGCGTCGCAGCAGGCGGCGTACGCGGCGGGGTCGGCGGCGGCCACGTCGTCCAGGAGGTCCTGGCGGGGCGGCCCGGCGAACCAGCGGCCCACGCCGGCCTCCAGCAGCGGCCCGGTGCCCTCGGCCCGGACCAGCGCGGCCCGCTCCCGCCAGGAGGCGGGGTCGCCGAACCGGGCCGAGGAGCAGACCATGGCCAGGGAACGCACGCGTCCGGGGTGGCGGGCGGCCAGCGTGGCGCCGATCGCGCCGCCGATGGAGACGCCCGCGTAGTGGAAGGTCTCCATGCCCTCGGCGGCGGCCGTCTCCAGCACCAGGGCGGCCAGGTCGTCCAGGCTCGCGAACGGCTGCGCGGGCGAGCCGCCGTGGCCGGGCAGGTCGTACCTGAGGACGCGGAAGGTGCGGGCGAGCGCGGGCACCTGCGCGTCCCACAGGCGGGTGGAGGTGCCGAGCGACGGCCCGAGCACGAGCGGCTGCCCCTGTTCGGGGCCGTCCAGACGGTAGTGCAACATCACGGCTGTGCCTCGTTGTCCATGCCCGGCTCGACAGACGCGCGGCCGGGGATCTCGTCGGTCAAGGCTCGGTCCCCTTGCGAGCGGCCGGGGATCTCGTCGGTCAAGGCTCGGTCCCCTTGCGAGCGGCCGAGGATCTCGTCGGTCAAGGCTCGGTCCCCTTGCGAGCGGCCGGGGGTCTCGGCGGTCAGGGCTCGGTCCACGAGCGCGGGTGCGGGGCCGGGGTCTTCGGGGACGGTCAGGTTGGCGCGCATGCGGCCGGGGTGTACGCGCAGGCCGGTGACGAGTTCGGCGGCGTCGCGGGCGGCGCCGGCCACCAGGCGCAGCGCCTCGCGCAGCGGCTGCCACTCGGCGTGCCAGGCTCCGGACGGGCGCTCGTCCTCGGCGGCGAGGGAGCCGTACAGGACGGCGGCGAGCGACGGCACCTGGCGGGCCGCCGCGGCGATCATCGTGGCCCTGACGGGGTTGTGCTTGTGCGGCATGGACGACGACCCACCGCCCACGCCCTCGGACAGCTCCCCGATCTCGGTGCGCGACAGCACCAGCACGTCGGCCGCGAGCTTCCCCAGCGCCCCAGCGGTGAACGCCAGCGCCCCGGCCAGGTCGGCGACGGGGGTGCGCACCACGTGCCACGGCAGCCGAGGCTCGGCCAGCCCGAGCTCGGCGGCGAACACCCCGGGCAACCGCAGCGCCGTATCGACGCCTTTCTCCCCGAACGCGGCGAGGGTGCCGGCGGCGCCGCCGAGTTGCGCGGGCAGGGCCTGGCGGGCGGATGTCAGGCGGGCGCGGGCGGCGGTGGCGAGTTCGTGCCAGCCCGCCGCCTTGAGGCCGAACGTCGTGGAAACGGCCTGCTGCGTGAGCGTCCGCGCGGCCATCGGGGTGTCGCGGTGCTCGGCCGCCAGCGCGGCGAGCCGGTCGGCCACCTGATCCAGGTCGGCCAGGACGAGTCCGAGCGCGCGGCGGGCGATGAGCATGAGCGCGGTGTCGACGATGTCCTGGCTGGTCGCGCCCCGATGCACGTACGCGCCGTGCGGCGTGGCGGCCTTGCGCAGGTCCTCCACCAGCGGGATCACCGGGTTGCCGCCGGAGCGGGCCCGCTCCACCAGGGCCGGCAGGTCGAACGCCGCCGCGCGGGCGGCGGCGGTGACGGCCACGGCCGCTTCGGCGGGCGCCAGGCCGAGGGCCGCCTGGGCGCGCGTCAGCGCCGCCTCGGCGTCCAGCATGGCCTGGAGCACGGCGGCGTCCCCGGTGGCCTCGGCCGCCCCGCGCATCGGGGACAGCAGCCCGAGGTCGGCCGCCGCACCGCCGGGCCCCGCCGTGGAGGCGGGATCCGGCGGGGGCCCTTGATCAGCCGAAGTCAAGGAAGACCGTCTCCTTCTCGCCCTGCAGGTGGATGTCGAAGCGGTGCACGCCCTCCCGCTCCTCGGCCGCCACCAGCGTGGCCCGCCGCTGCGGCGGCAGGGAGTCCAGGAAGGCGTCCTGACCGAGGTAGATGCGGGTGTAGAGGTGGTGGAGCAGGCCGCGGGCGAACACGCACACGCTGATGTACCCGTTTCCCGGCCGCACCGTACGCAGGACCCAGTGGCCGTCGGCGTCGGTGGGGACCCGGCCGAAGCCGGTGAAGTCGACGCCGTTCCTGCCGATGACCGCGCCGTTCACCGGGTCACGCCGCAACGAGCCGGGCCTGCCCCGCAGGTCACCGTCCTCGTCGGCCTGCCAGAACTCCAGCAGCGCGTCCGGCACCGGCGCGCCCGCGCCGTCGTGGACGTACCCGTGGACGGTGATGCCGCCGAGCGCGATGTCGCCGCCGCCGGGGAACGGCAGGGCGTACCCGTAGAACGGGCCGACCGTCTGCGAGGGGGTGGGGTTCATCGGCCTTCCTCCATCCAGGTCGCGGCGGGGCCGTCGAGCACGATGTCCCACCGGTAGCCGAGCGACCACTCCGGCTGCGACAGCTCGTGCGCGTACGTGGCGACCAGCCGCTGCCGGGCGCTCTCGTCGGTGACCGACTGCAGGATCGGGTCGTACGGGAAGAGCGGGTCGCCCGGGAAGTACATCTGGGTCACCAGCCGCTGGGTGAAGGCGGTGCCGAACAGCGAGAAGTGGATGTGCGCCGGCCGCCAGGCGTTGACGTGGTTGCGCCACGGGTACGCGCCGGGCTTGATCGTGGTGAAGCGGTAGAAGCCGTCGTCGTCCGTCAGGCAGCGTCCGACGCCGGTGAAGTTGGGGTCGAGCGGCGCCGGGTGGTCGTCGCGCTGGTGCAGGTAGCGCCCGGAGGCGTTGGCCTGCCATACCTCCACCAGCTGCCCGCGCACGGGGCGGCCGTCGCGGTCGAGGACGCGGCCGGTGACGGTGATCCGCTCGCCCAGCGGCTCGCCGAGGTGCTGCTGGGTGAGGTCGTTGTCCAGCGCGGTCACGTCGGTGACGCCGAAGACGGGCCCGTTCAGCTCGGCCGCCTCGGGGTCCTTGATCGCGACCAGCGGCTGCTTGGGGTGGCGCAGGAGGGTGCTGCGGTAGGGGGTGTAGTCGCGGGCGGGGTGGCCGGAGGGTCCGCCGCCGGAGCCGGTCAGCTCGGCAATCTCGCGGTCGATGTCGGCCTGATGGAGGGGTTCTGACATGACGCTACCTTTCGAGTACGACGGCCAGCCCCTGGCCGACGCCGATGCACAGGGACGCGACGCCGGTGCCCGAGCCGGCCGCGGCCAGCCGGTGCGCCACGGCGCCGGTGACGCGGGCGCCCGACGCGCCGAGCGGGTGGCCGATCGCGATCGCTCCCCCGTCGGGGTTGACGATGGCGGGGTCAAGGTCGGGCAGCTCGGCCAGACAGCCGAGCACCTGCGCGGCGAACGCCTCGTTCAGCTCGGCGGTGTCCAGGTCGGCGAAGCGCTTGCCGGCCTTGGCCAGCGCCCTGGTCACGGCCTCGACGGGCCCGAGCCCGAAGTAGCGGGGCTCCAGGGCGCTGACGCCGCTCGCCACGACGCGGGCGAGGGGTTCGCGGCCGCGCAGCCCGGCCTCGTCGGTCAGCAGCAGCGCCGCGGCGCCGTCGTTGAGCGGGGAGGAGTTGCCGGCGGTGACGGTGCCGCCGTCCTTGCGGAAGACGGGCTTCAGCTTGGCCAGCGCTTCCAGGGAGGTGTCGTGGCGGATGCCCTCGTCGCGGGTGAGCCCGGCGACCGGCACGATCTCCCGCGCGAGGTCGGCCTTGGCCGCCTTCTGGTGGCTGGCCAGCGCGTACGCGTCCTGCTCCGCGCGCGTGATCCCGTGCTTGTCGGCGATCAGCTCGGCGCCCTCCCCCAGCGCCACCGTGTGCGCGGCGGGCATCTTCGGGTTGACCAGCCGCCAGCCGAGCGTCGTGGAGACGAGCTCCTGGCCGCCGGCCGGGAAGGCCTTCTCGGGCTTGGGCAGCACCCACGGCGCGCGCGTCATCGACTCGACGCCGCCCGCGATCACGGTCGAGGCGTCGCCGACGGCGATGGCGCGGTAGGCCTGAATGACGGCCTCCATGCCGGAGCCGCACAGGCGGTTCACGGTCGCGCCGGGCGTGGTCACGGGCAGCCCGGCGAGCAGCGCGGCCATGCGGGCGACGTTGCGGTTCTCCTCGCCGGCGCCGTTGGCGTTGCCGAGGATCACCTCGTCGGCGCCGTCCAGGCCGTTCCGCTCGGCCAGGGCCGCGACGACGTGGGCGGCGAGGTCGTCGGGGCGGATGCCGGCGAGCGCGCCGCCGTAACGGCCGAACGGCGTGCGTACGGCGTCGACGATGTAGACGTCCTTCATGCGGTGACCTCCGCGTCGGTACGGGAGCGCAGCTCCTCCACGCTCACCCCGGGCGCGCACTCGACCAGCTTCAGCCCCTCGCCGGTGATGTCGAGGACGCCGAGGTCGGTGATGATGCGGTGGACGCACTCCTTACCCGTCAAGGGCAGCGAGCACTCCTTGACGATCTTCGGGGCGCCGTCCTTGGCGGTGTGCTCGGTGATGACGATGACCTTGCGGGCCCCGTGGACGAGGTCCATCGCCCCGCCCATGCCCTTGACCAGCCTGCCGGGCACCATCCAGTTGGCCAGGTCGCCGCGGGCCGAGACCTGCATCGCGCCCAGCACGGCCACGTCGATGTGGCCGCCGCGGATCATGCCGAACGACATCGAGGAGTCGAAGAACGACGCCCCCGGCTGCACGGTCACGGTCTCCTTGCCGGCGTTGACCAGGTCGGGGTCGAGCTCGTCCGGCTTCGGGTACGGGCCGACGCCGAGGATGCCGTTCTCGGAGTGCAGGACGACGTCCACGCCGGCCGGCAGGAACGACGGGATGCGGGTGGGCAGGCCGATGCCCAGGTTGACGTAGTCGCCGTCGCGCAGTTCGGCCGCCGCCCGCGCGACCATCTCGTCGCGGGTCCAGCTCATGAGGTCGTCCTCTTCTCGATCGACTTGTCGGCGGCCTGCTCGGGGGTGAGCACGAGGACGCGCTGGACGAACACGCCGGGCAGGTGGACCTCGTCGGGGTCGAGTTCGGTCAGCTCCTCGACCTCGGCGATCGTGACGCGGCCGGCCATGGCGGCGAGGGGGTTGAAGTTCCTGGCGGCCTTGTTGAAGACGAGGTTGCCGTACCGGTCGCCCTTGGCCGCCCGCACCAGCGCGAAGTCCGTACGGATGCTGTGCTCCAGCACGTACGGCCGGCCGTCGAACTCGCGCACCTCCTTCGGCGGCGAGGCGGCCGCGACGGAGCCGTCGGGGTTGTGGCGCAGGGGCAGGCCGCCCTCGGCGATCGGCGTGCCGACACCGGCCGGGGTGTAGAAGGCGGGGATGCCGGCGCCGCCGGCGCGCAGGCGTTCGGCGAGGCTGCCCTGCGGGGTGAGCTCGACCTCCAGTTCGCCGGACAGGTACTGCCGGGCGAACTCCTTGTTGTCGCCGATGTAGGAGGCGGTGACGCGGGCGATGCGCCCGGCCGCCAGCAGGACGCCGAGGCCGCCGCCGTCGACGCCGCAGTTGTTGGACACCACGCCGATGCCGGTGACGCCGGTGTCGTAGAGGGCCTGGATCAGCACGTTGGGGATGCCGCTGAGGCCGAAGCCGCCGACGGCGAACGACGCGCCGTCCTGCACGCCCGCCAGCGCCTCCGCGGCCGTGGCGACCACCTTGTCTCTTGGCACGACGCTCCGTTCGCCCAGATGTGTTCGCTCTGCGAACTTTAGTTCACTATTGTGGTGTTTCGAGTATCTGCGCGGGGGGCTGTCCTGTCAAAGCCCTTCGGGAGGGAAACGCCCTTCGGGCAGGAGGCGGGAGGTGGAGCCGATGGAAGCGGCCGGAACCCTGGAGCGCGGCCTGGCCGTGCTGCGCGCGCTGGCCGCCGAGCCAGGACGGCCGGCGCGGGCGACCGACCTCGTCCGCGCGACCGGCCTGGCCCGCTCCACCGTGGACCGGGTGCTCGGCACGCTCGCCCACCTCGGCTACGTACGGCTCGACGGGCGCGACGTACGGCTCGCGCCGCGCCTGATGGAGGTGGGCGAGGCGTACCTGGGCGGCAGCGGGCTGCGCGACGCGCTCGCGCCGGTCGCCGAGCGCCTGGCCGAGGAGCTGGACGAGTCGGTGTCGCTGGCGGTGCGCGACGGCGACGGGGTGCGTTTCGTCGTGCAGGTGACCCGGCGGCGCACGATGTCGGTCACCTTCCGGGTCGGCGACCTGCTGCCCGCCGACCGGTGCGCGGCCGGCCTGGCCCTGCTCGACCCGTCGGCGCCGTACGCGCTGGACGACCAGCTCATCGAGCCCGGCCTGATCGCGGTGGCGGCGCCGGTGCGGGAGCCGGGCCGGCGGGTCGCCTGCGCGGTCAGCGTCGTCAGCCACACCAGCCGCCACACCGCGACGGGCCTGCGCGACCACTGCATGCCCGCCGTGCGCAAGGCGGTCGCCGAGATGGAGGCGGCCCTGACCGGCCACCACCCCACCGATTCCGCGGCGCAGCCCCCCGCCCCGTCCGCCGCGTCCGGCCCGGCCCCGCGGGAGCCGGCTGTCGTCGTGGGTGATGCCGCGCGGAGCGCGAAGCGGGAGCTCGGGATGGGGTTCCTGCAGTCGCTGGCCCGGGGCCTGGCCGTGCTGGTGGCGCTGGGGTCCGCGCGGGGCGGGCTGACCCTCGCCGACTGCGCCCGCGCCACCGGCCTGCCCCGGGCGACCGTGCGGCGCGCGGTCCAGACCCTCCAGAACCTCGGCTACGCCGCCGCCGACGGCGGCCGCTGCACGCTGCTGCCCAGGGTGCTGGAGCTGGGGTACGCGCACCTGTCCGGGCTGACGTTCGGTGAGATCGTCCTGCCGCATCTGACCGACCTGGTGGCGCGGGTGCGCGAGTCGGCGTCCGTGGCGATGCTGTCGGGCGACGACGTGGTCTACGTCGCCAGGGTGCAGACGGTCGGCATCATGAGCGTCGACATCACCGTCGGCACCCGGCTGCCCGCGTACGCGACCTCGATGGGGCGCGTGCTGCTGGCCGGGCAGCCGGAGGAGCGGCTGGCCTCGATCGTCCCGCGGCGGCTGTCGCCGCACACCGTCACCTCGCGGGCCGAGCTGACGGCGGCCGTGCGGCGGGCCGCCGCGGACGGGTACGCCCTGGTCGACCAGGAGCTGGAGGAGGGCGTCCGGTCGATCGCGGTCCCGGTCCGCGACCGTGCCGGCCGTACGGTGGCGGCCGTGAACGTCGCCACGCACGCCGGTCGCGACGGCGCCGCCGACCTCGTGCACCGCGTCCTGCCCGCCCTCAGGGAGAGCGCGGCCCGGATGGAGGCCGACCTCGCCTACACCGCCTGCGCCGTCGCTCAGCGCGGCTGAGCGGAGTTCAGCGCCGAGTGGCGCCTGCTGTAGGCGAAGTAGAGGACCAGCCCGAGGGCGAACCACGCGGCGAAGCGCAGCCACGTCACCGGGTCGAGGAACGTGATCAGCCAGATCGAGAACAGCACCCCGATGGCCGGCACCACCGGCATCCCCGGCGTGCGGAACGAGCGCGGCAGGTCGGGCCGGCGGTAGCGGAGCACGATCACGGCCACGCACACGACCACGAACGCCAGCAGGATGCCGATGTTCGTCAGCTCGGCGGCCTCCCGGATGGGCAGGAAGCCGGCGATCACCGCGGAGGCGGCGCCGACGATCCAGGTGACCCGGGACGGCACCCGCCGCACCGGGTGCAGGCGGGCGAACCAGCCCGGCAGCAGCCCGTCGCGGCTCATCGAGAACCACACGCGGGTCACGCCCAGCATGAACGTGAACATGACGGTGAGGATGCCGACGATGGCGCCCACCGCGATCACCGCCGCCAGCCCCGACAGCCCGACCGAGGCGAATGCCGAGGAGAAGCCGCTCTCCGGGTCAATGTCCCGGTAGTTCTGCATGCCGGTCAGCACGAGCGTGGCCAGCACGTACAGGATCATGGAGATGACCAGCGAGTAGACGATCGCCCTGGGCATGTGCCGCTGGGCGTCGCGCGACTCCTCGGCGGCGGTGCTCATCGCGTCGTAGCCGAACACCGCGAAGAACACCGTGGCCGCGCCGGTGATCGCGCCGCCGACCCCGAACGGGAAGAACGGCGTGTAGTTGGCGGTGTTGATGTGGAAGAAGCCGACCACGATGACCAGCAGCACGACGGCGACCTTGATGCCCACCACGAACGTCTCGAAGCGGGCCGCGGCGCGGATGCCGAGGTTCAGCAGGAAGGCGATCAGCAGGCACAGCACCACCGCGAACAGGTCGACCACGTGCCCGTCACCGGTCCCGGGCGCGCCGAGCATCCAGGCGGGCACGGTGAGGCCCAGCTGCTGGACGAGGAAGCCGAAATATCCGGAGATGCCGATGGCGACGACGGCCACGATCGCGGTGTACTCCAGCAGCAGGTCCCAGCCGATGAACCAGCCGACGATCTCCCCCAGGACCGCGTACCCGTAGGTGTAGGCCGAACCCGCCTTCGGGATCATGCCGGCGAACTCGGCGTACGAGAACGCCGCGGCGGCGCTGGCCACCCCGGCGATGAGGAACGACACCAGCACGGCGGGACCGGCGGTCTGGTTGGCGACCGCGCCCGCCAGGGCGAAGATGCCCGCCCCGATGATGCCGCCGACGCCGATGGCGGTCAGCTGCCACAACCCGAGCGAACGGGACAGCTCCCCTTCGTGCTCGGTGGCGATCTCCTCCACCGGCTTGCGCCTGAACACGCTGTCCGAAGCGACCATGACGCCCCCCACTGCCGATCGATCGGCTCCGTGGGTGCGACCTTCCCTCGCGGGGGCCGCCTAAGCAGGCCAGGCCGCGGAGCGGTCTCTGAGCACGTTCTTCTGGATCTTTCCGGTCGAGGTCTTCGGCAGCTCGCCGAAGTACACCGCCTTGGGGGCCTTGAAGTGCGCCAGCCGGCCGCGCACGTGCTCGATCAGCTCGGCGGCGGTAGCGTTCGCGCCCGCGGCGAGGGTCACGTACGCGATGGGCACCTCGCCCCAGTGCGGGTCGGGCCGGGCGACGACCGCGGCCTCCTGCACGGCGGGGTGGCTGACGAGGGCGTTCTCGACCTCGACGGAGGCGATGTTCTCACCGCCGGAGATGATCACGTCCTTGGCGCGGTCGACGAGCTGCACGTAGCCGTCGGGGTGCAGCACCCCCAGGTCTCCGGTACGGAACCAGCCGTCGGCCGCGGCCTGCTCCGTGGCCGCCGGGTCGCGGTGGTAGCCGACCATCACGTCGTTGCCGCGTACCGCGATCTCGCCGATCGTGGCGGCGTCGGCGGGCACGTCGCAGCCGTCCTCGCCGACGACGCGGACGCGCTGGGCGATCACGTTGCCGACGCCCTGGCGGGCGGTCAGCGCGGCCAGCTCCCCGACGCCGAGTCCGCTCCACTCGGGCTGGGGCTGGTTGATGACCGCGGGGCCGTACGTCTCGGTGAGCCCGTACAGGTGGATGACGTCGATGCCGGCCTGCAGGGCCCGGCCGAGCAGCGCGGGGCTGGGCGGCGCGCCGCCGACGCAGGCCAGCAGGCGCGGATCGAGGGCGGCCGTGGGCGCGTCGGCGTGCGCCAGCAGCGACGTCAGCACGGTCGGGGCGCCGCACAGGTGGGTGACGCGGTGTTCACGGATCAGCGCCCACGCCTGGCCGGGGTCGACCTTGCGCAGGCAGACGTGCCGGGCGCCGGCCAGCGTGACGGCCCACGGGAAGCACCAGCCGTGGCAGTGGAACATGGGCAGCGTCCACAGGTAGCCGCTCGCGGCCTCCAGCCGGGTGTGCAGCGCCATGGCCAGGGCCTGCAGGTAGGCGCCGCGGTGGTGGTAGACGACGCCCTTGGGGCGGCCGGTCGTGCCGCTGGTGTAGTTGATCGACAGCGGCGCCAGCTCGTCCTTCACCGGCACCAGCAGCGGCTCGGCGGCGTCGAGCAGGGTCTCGTACTCGGCGGTGGACACGAGCCTGGGCTTCTGCCCGCTCTCCTCGGCCGCCGCCGTGGCCAGGCCGGTGAGTTCGTCGTCGTGCAGCAGGACGGACACCTCGGCGTGGCCCAGGATGTAGGCCAGCTCACCGGACGACAGCCGGATGTTCAGCGGCACCATGACCGCGCCCGCCGCCGGCACGCCGAACGTCGACTCCAGCAGCAGGTGGCCGTTGGGGGCGAGCACCGCGACGCGGTCGCCCGGCCGCACGCCCAGCCCCGCCAGCGCCCCGGCCAGCCGGCGCGCGCGCTGCCACAGCTCGGCGTACGTGAGCCGCAGGTCGCCGTCCACGACCGCGAGGCGCGGCCCGAACACGGCCGCGGAGCGCTCGAGGAAGCTCGTGGGAGTCAGCGGTTCGAACGACAGAACGGACATTCGACCCTCCTAACGGACACCCAATGATCGTCGCACGCCCGCCGCCCGCCCAGAAGCCCTCACATGTCGCGGAACTCCCGCCACCCCCGCGCGAGGGCGACCACGAAGATCGCGCAGAAGGCGACGGCGAAGGCCTCCCTGGAGATCGCCAGACACCCCAGCGCGACCGCACCCAGCACGATGAGGACGGTGACGAACACCCGGTCGTCCATGAGCCCGGCCGAGCGCTCGGGGTACTCGACCGACGACGGGAACGGCTCCCATGACCGTCCGCACTGCAGGCACTGCCACGGCTCGGCCGGGGCCGTGACGGGGGGGTGACACCGGTGCATGCGTCCTCCACGGATGATCTCGTCAAGCGACGCCGTCCAGAATGCCGCCGAACCTCACTGCACGCATCAACGAGTTCCGCCGGTCGGCGGTCACGAGACCTGGAGACCCTGCGTCAGGCCGGTGCACGCCCGCGATTCTGGACGCCGTCCAGGATCACGTCGAGCCCGTCGACGAACCAGTCCCTGCCCCGTTCCGGGACGGGGTGCCGGACCAGCCGCCGCAGCCGCGGGAACCGTTCGAGATCGACGTCGAGCAGACGCCTCTGCCAGTTCAGGCCGGGATCGTCCGCCTGGCCGTCGCCCCGCTCGCCGAGAACGACCCGGACACTTCCCTGGACGTAGGTGTTCACGGTCATGATCACGCGGGCGGCGACGTGCGGCTCCAGGCCGAGAGGCGCCAATGCCTCCAGGGCCCATTCCATCGCCGCGAACGACTCCGTGCCGAACGGCGGGGCGACGCTGCTCGTGGCGTCGAGCATCCACGGATGCTCCAGGAACATGCGCCAGTCGGTACGGGCGAGCGCGTGCATGCGTGCCCGCCAGTCCATGCCCTCCGGGTCGGGATAGGCGTAACGTCCCGTCACCTGATCCACCATGGCCGAGATCAGGTCGTCCTTGCCGGCGATGTGCCGGTAGAGCGACATGGTGCCCGATCCCAGGCGCTCGGCCACGCGCCGGATGGAGACCGCATCGATGCCGTGCTCATCGGCGACCATGATCGCGGCGGCCGCGATGCCCTCCCTCGTGAGAGGGGCGGCGGTGCGCGGTCGTCTGCTCACGCCTGCTCCGCTCTCTCGACGTCACCCGGGCTTGCCTCAGCATATCGCCATGGGTACGGTGTACGCATCGCTTGATGCGTACACCGTACCCATGGACGAGGAGTGCGCGATGAAGATGTCCGCCCCGCCGCGTGCCATTTTCAGCATGATCGAGGGCTACCGGCCGATCACCAATCTGCTGGGCTCCGGAGACCCGAATGTTCACAAGATCGATGACAGGTGGTGGATGTTCTTCGGCGGGTTCCAGCGCAACTTCCGGAACAACCTGTTCAGCGCGAGCCTGCCGAGGGGCGCCGAGCTTCGGGACGGCGCGGACTGGACCATCACGACCGACCCCGACCGACCCGGCAGGGCGCTCCCCCTGATCGACCAGCCAGGGAAGGGCGAGTGGGATCACTACGGGCTGCATGAGCCCTGCTTCGTCACCGGAATGACGCGGACCTCCGCGGGTGACCGGGTTCCGTGCCGGCGTATCTACTACACGGGCAGAAGCTCCCGCAAGGTCATGGGTAACGACAGGCCGTTCTCGATCGGCTTCCTCGAGAAGACGTCCGGCGGATGGAGGCGGAATCCCGAGCCGGTGATCGTCGGCGACTCCAGGAACCCGAGCACCCTCGGCCCGAAGGTCGTGTTCGCGGACGGGAAGTGGCGGATGTGGTTCCGTGCGACTCCGGGCGAACCCGCGAAGGGGGAGCACCCGGTCGCGGAGATCCATTACACGGAGAGCGAGGACGGGATCGGCGGATGGGCGCGGCCCCGGCCGTTCCACTCCCGCGCCGAGGGCTTCGCGCACGCATACGTACGGGCGGGCGCGTCGTCGTACGAAATGCTGCTCAGCAAGAGCCCCAACCTCTTCGGCGCATCGCACTATCCGCCGCAGAGACTCTGGCTGAGCACCTCGTCCTCCCCCAGTGGCGACGTGCGCGACTGGTCGGCACCCGAGGTCGTCCTGGACGCGGCGGACGGCCCGCCCTGGCTCCGGAACGGCTTCTTCGGTTCGAGCCTGTGCGCGGACGACGCCCCCGACGCCGCCCATCTCCGCCACGTCTTCTTCACCGGAGTCCACGCCACGATCAACTGGCCGGGCCACGCGATCCGGAGGCTCGCCTCGCTCCGGCCACCGCCGGTGCCATCCCCGTTCTACTTCACCATCGGCCATGTCATGGTGAACCTGGCCGGCACATCCCCCCGCCGCGATCCGACCTAGGCGCGGCGGCGTCGATCACCAGGTCACACGTCGCACCGGACCATGCCCGGGATCGGGTCGTCCGGGTGCTGAACGTGGACGGCGGGCATGTAGCCCCACGCTTGGTTCTCCGGATCGACGACCACTCGGTCGCCCTGGGTGTAGTACCAGACGTTGTTGCCGCCGGGGTGCATGCGGATGCGGTCCCAGCACAGGAACCAGCTCCTGGTGGATTCCATGATCCCGACTTTGGTGGTGTTCCGGTAGACGCCTGCGCCGGCGTCGTTGTCGCAGTACCACTTCTGGTATCTGCCGTTCCATGGGTCGGTGATCCACTCGCTGGACTTCCTACAGGTCGTCGCCGCGCTGCCGGAGGTGCTCGCGGTCGCGGGAACGGATCCTGTCAGGAGCACTCCAGCGGCGATCGCGGCCGCGGCCATTTTCATCCTCATACGCCGGTTTCCTGTTCTCCATCGGTGCCCTGCGCAGGGCCTGTCAGGGCCTCAGCTTCGACCGCCGACGGATTGTCCGAAACCCGCTTTCACCAGTGCAGACAAACCTCCTCTCGGTTGCTCAGGAAGTGAGCGGCCCGGCCAAGGCGCCGGTCGCCCTCACGTCGGAGGGCGGCGAGCTGATCGCCGCCCTCCTGCCGACATCGGCGCCGAGCCCGCCGCTGACGGCAGCGCCGCGTTCCTGCGCGGCCGGGGACGGTGACCGCTCAGGAGCCGGCGGCGGCGCGCATGCGGTCGAAGTTGGCGACGTACTGCCGGTAGACGTTGCGGTCGTTGAGCCGCAGCAGCGTCTCGTCGTTGCGGCGCAGGGACGTCTCGTTGTAATTGTGGCTGCCGGTGAAGACCCAGTGGGCGTCGCGGTCGCCGTCGTAGGAGCCCTCGACCAGCAGGTACTTCGAGTGGATCCGGCCGGGCAGCGCGCCGCCGGACCCGAGGGTGCTCAGCTCGACCCGCGGCTGCGCCTCCAGGACCGCCTTCACCTCGTCGTCCATGATCCCGTACACGATCGTGACCTCGCACCCGCCGGCGGCCAGGTCACGCAGGCGCTCGGCGATCGCGACGCGGGAGGCGTCCCACTCGGACATGCCGACCCTGATCGCGGTGCCGCCGGAGCAGGAGACCTTGGCGAGGTCGTCCACGACGGGGTCGCCGCTCGCCTTCGGGAAGAACTGCGCCCGCACCGAGCCGCCGCGGGCGCCGGTCTGGACGGAGCGGAAGTAGTCGAGGTTCTTCCGCTCGGCGGCCAGGTCGGCGAAGTAGGCGTCGTACGCGGCGTACAGGCGCTTGTTGCCCGGCAGGACGACGGCGTTGTTCCAGTACGTGGTCGAGTTCAGGTCCGTGAGGTTGGCCGAGGACTGCACGACCACGTCGGAGGCGTCACCGGCCCGCGAGAACAGGTAGAACTTGTTGTGCTGCCCCTTGTTCCCGACGCAGGCCGCCGTGCCGCCGGACATCGGCCCGGTGCACACGTGCAGCCACGAGCGGGCGGTGACGTCGGTGCCCAGCTCGGCGGCGAGCTGCGCGGCGACGGCCGCTCCGCGCCGGTCGCCGTCCAGGACGACGCGCACGCCGACGCCGCGCCGGTGGGCCTTGACCAGCTCCGTGGCGAACTCCGAGCCCGCCGTGCCCGACATGACGAAGTGCGCGACCTGGATGCTCGCACCCGCCGGGGTCTGCCGGACGAGCCCGCAGAGCGTCCGCACGATGGCGACCGGGTCGCCGCCCACCGGCTCGCTGAAGACCGCTCCTGTCGCCACCGGCGCCGTGGGGGCGTCGGCGCAGGGGGACGCGGCCGTGCCGGCGCCCGCGCCCGTACCGGCGAGCACGGAGGCGGCCAGGGCGGCGGCGGACAGGACGGACAGGGACGGGCTGAACATGCGAACTCCTCCAACGTTTCGGCCAGCCTTGATCATCCGATTACGGGCTGGTCCGATACCGATCGTGGAGGTCCTTCCGCTGATCACGGTGACGCCCGTCAGAAGAGCCTCTGAACGATCAGCGAACATCTCGCGGTCGGCGCCCCGCCGTTTCGGCCGGGCGTCCGGGGAAGGAGACGACGGTCCGGGAACGCGGAAGCGAGGGATCATGAGCGACGGATACGACCGGGTGGCGATCGTGACGGGGGCGGACTCGGGGATCGGCAAGGCCACCGCCGTGGCGCTGGCGGAGCAGGGGTTCGACGTCGGCATCACCTACCACGAGGACCGCGACGGGGCCGAGGAGACGGCGGAGCTCGTCCGCTGCCTGGGGCGCGCGCCCGCCGTGCGCCGGCACGACCTCACCGACCCCGAACGGGCGTCGGCGATCGTGGACGAGCTGGCCGAGGAGCTCGGCGGGCTCGGCGTGCTGGTGAACAACGCGGGCACCGGCAGCCACGAGCCGCTCCTGGACATGGGCTTCGACCGATGGCGGCAGGTGCTGGCGGTGGACCTCGACGGCCCGTTCCTGTGCGCGCAGCGGGCGGCGCGGCGCATGGTCGCGACCGGCCGGGGCGGGCGCATCGTCAACGTCACCAGTGTGCACGAGGAGTACCCGAAGATGGGCTCGGGCCCGTACTGCGCGGCCAAGGGCGGGCTGCGCATGCTCAGCCGGGTGCTCGCGCTGGAGCTGGCCGAGCACGGCATCACCGTCAACACGGTGGCCCCTGGCGAGATCGCCACGCCGATGACCGGCCAGGAGGACATGCCGCCGCAGCCGGGCAGCCGTCCGGGCAACCCCGTCCCCCGGCCGGGTGACGCCCGCGAGGTCGCCGCCGTCGTCACCTTCCTGGCCGGGCCCGCCGCCTCGTACGTGACGGGGACGACGGTGTTCGTGGACGGCGGGATGACGATGATGGGCCCCCAGGGCGCCTCCGCCCTCAGCTCGGGCGAGTGGCGCAAGCTGTAGGCGCAGGTGTGCCGTCAAGGGGCCGGGCCAACGGCGAGTGCACCCTCGGCACACGGGCGGATGGAGGCGCGGCGAGGACCGTGACCCGGCCCCTGCTCGCCTCGTAGCGACGAGATCTGCCGGTGAATCGCGTCTTCCGAGATCACAGAAAGGTCCGCCGGCGGCGGGCCCGCGCACCGGCACGCCGATTCCGGTGGCGGGCGCGACGTGGCACAGTCTTGCCCATGAGCCGCCCTTCGATCTTCGAGTGCGCGGGCGGCGAGGACGCCTTCCTGGCCCTCGCCGCCGCGCACCACCGGCGTTGCCTGCTCGACCCGGTGCTGAACCACCCGTTCTCCCGGGGCACGCGCCCCGACCACGTGCGTCGCCTGGCCGACTACTGGGGCGAGGTGTTCGGCGGTCCGCCCCGGTACACCGAGGGCGACACCGGCCAGTCCGCCATGCTCGCCCGCCACGCCGGCAACGGCATGGAGGACGACCTGGGCGAACGCTTCGTGGCCTGCTTCGTCGCGGCGATCGACGACGCGGAACTGCCCGGCGACCCAGAGCTGCGACAGGCGCTGCGGGCGCACCTGGTGTGGGCTGTCGACGACGTCCTGACCTACGCGCCGCCCGGCTCCGAGGTCCCGGCGGGCCTGCGGGTGCCGCGCTGGTCATGGCACGGGCTCGAACGGCGGTGAGCCGGCCGATGACGGTTCTACGCAACGTCTTCCACGTGCCCGCCGCCCCGGACGCGGTGCTCGCGCACCTGAGCGAGCCGGCGAGCTACGTCGGCCTGTCGCCCCTCGTGGTGGAGGTGCGCGACGTGCGGCGCGAAGCCAGGGAGCTCCGGTACGTCTGCGTGGAGCGGTTCCGTTTCCTGCGCGTGGTGACGTACGACAACCTCATCGAGGTGACGCTGCGGCCGACCGGCGACGGCATCGAGGGCGAGGTGGACAGCCCCGGCGGCGTGCGGATGGGCTACCGCTTCGCCCTGGCCGCCGCCGACGGCGGGACCGAGGTCACGGACGTCCTCGCCGTGCGTGCCACGCTGCGCCCCGTCCAGCGGTACGCCGCCCGCAAGGCCCGCGAGGTGCAAGTCGCCCGCGCCGAGGTGCTCACCGAACGAGCCCCCGCACTCTGACGTCCACAGCCACCGCTCACCGGGGAGTGCTCAGGCCGGAGGTCATCACGTCGATCAGCAGGTCGTAGCTCTCGTCCAGTTGCTCGGGGAGCCCGGACCCGCCGCCGGCCCGCAGCACCGGGAACCCGTGAACCGCCGCGTGCGCCGAATTCGCCGGCCCGGCCCGAAGGCGGAGATCCCCTCTTCCCGGGCAGCGCGTCTCACAGCGGTAACGACTGACAGTGAGGGTAGGGAAGGCGAGGTACGAGAAGGGGGCTCGTGATGCCTGATGCCGTCGACCGTCTGCTGGACGCGGTCAACGCCCATGACATGGAGGCGGCCGCGCGCTGTTACTCCGCCCAAGCCGTCATGATCGGCCCCGAACTCCAGGCCGACGGACCCGAGGAGATCTGCTCGTACCACGAGCACGTGCGACAAGGCTTCCCCGACATGCGCATGACCGTCTTCGAACGCCTCGAACAGAACGACACCGTGGTGCTCGAAGGCGCCTTCACCGGCACCCACGATGGGCGGTTCCTGATCTCCGGGGGAACGCTGCTCGAACCTACCGGCAACTTGGTGAACAGCCGCTTCTGCTGGGTGTTCACCAAGGAGAACGACCTCATCTCCGCCCACCGCGTCTACCACGATCAGGCGGAGATCTACCATCAACTCGGCATCCGCTTCGTCCCGGTAACGGCCTGAAGGCGGAGCGACCGGCGAGGAAGCGCCATGTGCCGTCGTGTCACGACACGCCTCCCGTCCGCCCGGTCCGGATCGCCTCGCCGCTGCTAGGTATGGACGCGGATGAGGAAGTTACGGACCAGAGGGACGATCTCGTCCAGGCTCGTCTCCAGCGCCCAGTGCCCGGCGTCGAGGAGGTGCAGCTCCGCGTCCGGGAGGTCACGCAGGTACGCCCGGGCGGACCCCTCGGGCATGTAGCCGTCGTGCGGCCCCCAGACGATCAACGTGGGCGGCCGGTGCTTGCGCAGATACGCCTGCTCCCTGGGGAACCAGGCGAGAGTGGTCGCCTGATCTTCGAACAGGCCCACGACGTTCTCCCTGCGCCGAGGCGTGTTCATCAGGCTCCAATGCAGCTTCCACAGATCGGGGCCGACGCGCTCTGCCAGGTGCGGCGGAAGGTCCCCGACGAACTCGTCGCGGAAACCCTCCTCCGAGACGTTGCGGGCCATCTTGTTGCGTCCCTCCGGCGTCGGCGAGGCCCAATACTCCCTGAGCCAGGCGTACTTCGGGCCCAGGGCGTCCTCGTAGATGTCGCCGTTCTGGATGACGAGCGCGACGACCTGCTGGGGGGCGCGCAGGGCCAGCCGGAGCCCGAACTGCGAGCCGTAGTCGTGCAGGTAGAGCGCGTACCGCGACAATCCCATGACCTCGGTGAAGCGTTCGAGGAATCGCGCGTAGCCGTCGAAGGTGTACGAGAAGTGCTCGGGCGTGTCGCTGTAGCCGAACCCCGGCAGGTCCGGGGCGATCAGCCGCCAGCGGTCGCCCAGAGCCGGCATGAGTGCGCGGAACTCGTAGGAGGAGCATGGGTAGCCGTGCGGCAGCAGGAACACCGGCGCGTCGGCCGATCCCGCCTCTCGGTAGAAGGTCGCGATCCCATCGACGTCGATCGTCCGGTGGGCGACCGGGGCGGGCAGCGAAGACACGGGAACACCTCCGCAGCCGCCACTGCCCGTACTCGTCAGGATATGCACGGAACGGCCTCTGGACTCGGTCGCGGACGACGTCCGGGTTCCTTCAGGTGGTGACGCCGAGCCGGGCGCGTACGCGGACGAGGAGGTCCTGCGGGAGCGGGCCGTAGCCGTGCAGGGAGAGGTAGGACTGGCCGGCGTCGCTCACGGTGTAGCTCAGGAAGGTGCGCACCAGCGGGTCCAGGTCGTTCAGGCAGACGATCTCGTACGTGAGCAGCACGATGGGATAGGCGTTGCCGCGTTTGGCCAGGTAGTCGAACTCCACCACCAGATCGTCGTCGCCGCCGACGATGCGGACATCCTCCAGCGCCTGGCTGGCGGTCTGCGGAGAGAGCGCGACGAACCGGCCCGAGGCGTTGCGCACCTTGGCGGTGCGCAGGCGTGCGTCGCCGGCGAACCCGTACTCCACGTACCCGATGGAATCCTCGGTGTGCTGGACGACCCGGGCGATGTCCGTCGAACCCGTAACGCCTTGCCCAGCACCGGTCCACGTACGGGACGGCGGGTGCGGCCAGCGGCCCGCCGCCTTCAGATAGGCGGTGAAGTTGTACGTCGTGCCCGAGTCGTCGGAGTGGTGGAAGACCCGGATGCCGGTGTGCGGCAAGCTCGCGCCGGCGTTGTCGGCGGCGATCTCCGGGGAGTCCCATCTGGTGATCCGCCCGCTGAAGATGCCGGTCAAGGTGGCCGGCGAGACTTTCAGATCCGGCACTGACGGCAGGTTGTAGGTCACCGCGATGGGGCCGACCACCATGGGCAGGTGCACCGCCTTGCCGCCGCATCGCCGGTCGGCCAGCGCCTGTTCCCCTGGTCGCATCGGGACGTCGGAGCCGGCGAAGGCGGTGGTGCCGGCGATGAAATCGCGGATGCCGGCCCCTGACCCGTTGGCCCGGTAGTCCACCCGCAGTTCGGGATGGATGCGATGAAACTCGGCACGCCAGGCGTCCATCGCGCCCTTCTGCGCGGTTGAGCCGGAGCCGGAGATCGATGCCAGGATCCGGGTGCCCTCGGGCGCCTCGCCCACGTCGTCGCGAGTCAGGAGTGCGACCCCGCCCAGGCCGACGGCGAAGGCCGCCAGGATCAGCACGGCCAGCAGCCCCGGCCAAGCGGCCCGCCTCAGGTTCGCCACCCGACCCAGACTATGAACCGCCGGTTTCGGCGCACGTTAATCACTCGTCAAGCTAGCGGACATAAACGGTCGTGAGCCCGCATCCCGTTCCGTGCCTCCCACCACGTGCAGGCCAGGTCCACGGCATCCGCTGAGCCGAGCACACTGCCCGGCACCGCTTGACCTGTAGTCCACTCCAGGTCCCAGAATCCCGTTCCGTGGCCCGCCGTTGCACGGGCTTGGGAAACCGGATGGGAGTGACGCCATGAGGTACCGGACGATCGGCGCCGACCCGGCGCGGCGGCGTGAGGTGAGCGTGCTCGCCCTCGGCGCGATGTGGTTCGGCTCGGTGACGGACGAGAGAACGTCCTTCGCCATCCTCGACCGTTACGTGGAGGCCGGCGGGACGTTCATCGACACCTCCGACAACTACGCCTTCTGGGTCGACGGCGGTCAGGGCGGCCAGAGCGAGAAGCTGCTGGGGCGCTGGCTGCGCAGCCGGGGCGCCGACGGGCAGGTGGTGATCGCCACCAAGGTGGGCGCCCGGCCGCTCGCGCCCGGGACCGGCTATCACGACAACGCCGAGGGACTGTCGGCGAAGGTGATCCGGGAGTCCGCCGAGCGCAGCCTGGAACGGCTCGGCGTGGACCGGATCGACCTGCTCTACGCGCACATCGAGGACCGTACGGTGCCGCTGACCGAAACGGTCGGGGCCTTCGGCGAACTGGTGGCGCAGGGCACGGTGAAACTGCTCGGGGTGAGCAACCACGCGATCTGGCGGGTGGAGCGGGCCCGCGCCCTGGCCGCCGCGTCGGGGGTGGCCGGGTACGAGGTGCTGCAGTACCAGCACAGCTACCTGCGGCCTCGCCAGGACGTTCCCGACCGGCTCTTCGAGGACGGCAACCTCGGGCACGCCGGCGCCGAACTGCGCAGCTATCTGCGTGCCGAGCCGGACCTGACGTTGGTCGCCTACTCGCCGCTGCTGGCCGGCGCCTACTCCAGGCAGGACAAGCCCCTGGCGCCGGACTACGACCACCCCGGCACGCCGCCCCGGCTGCAGGCGCTGCGGCAGGTCGCGAAGGAGTGCGGAGCCACCGTGAACCAGGTGGTGCTGGCCTGGCAGATGGGCGGCCCGTTCCCGATCATCCCCTTGGCCGGGGCATCGTCAGTGGCGCAGTTGGAGGAGAACCTCGCCGCCGTGGACCTGGAGCTGACCGGGGACCAGCGCGCCCGCCTGGACGCGGCCTGCTGACGCGGCGCGGATACGGGTGACCGCGTGTCGGTGCGCCGGTGCCGGCCGCGGTCCTCATGCTCGCCAGCTGGCGGTAGATTTTAAATCAACCGCTTGACTTAATCCCGACATGTCGATTTACTGTCGCTGAAATCGCAGGTCAGAGGAGGCCACAGTGAGCCAAGGTGACGTACAGCAGACGCTGAGCTATCCCATCCCCAGCGAGGCGGCCCTGGAACCGCCCGCGGAGTGGGCCCTCCTGCGCCAGAAGTGCCCGGTCGCGAAGGTACAGCTGCCCAGCGGCGACGAGGCGAAGCTGGTGACGCGTTACGACGACGTCAAGCAGGTCCTCGCCGACCCGCGCTTCACCCGCCAGCTCACCGCGGACGACGCGGCGCGGCTCACCGACAGCGAGTCGGGCGGCGTGTTCAACAGCGAGATGTCGAAGATCATCCCCGATCACGGCGAGGGTCACCTGCGCTGGCGCAGACTGGTCGGCAAGTGGTTCACCGCCAAGCGCATGGCGGCCCTGCGGCCCCAGATGGCCGCCATCGCCGAGCAGCTCATCGACGAGATGGTCGAGCGCGGCCAGCCGGCCGACCTCAAGGCCAGCCTCGGGTTCCCGCTGCCCGTCTACGTGATCTGCGACATGCTCGGCGTGCCCGCCGACGACCGCGACCGTTTCTCGCGCTGGTCCGACATGCTGCTGAACCTCACCCGTTACACGGGCGAGGAGAGCACCGCGGCGCAGGTGGAGTTCTTCACGTACATGTCCGGGCACGTCGCCGCCAAGCGGGCCGAGCCGGGCGACGACCTGCTCAGCGAGCTGATCAAGCAGAGCGCCGTCGAGGGCGAGGGCCTGTCCGACATGGAGCTGCTCGCCACGGGCATCGGCCTGCTGGTCGCCGGGCACGAGACCACCGCCAACATGATCGGCAAGATGGTCTCGATGCTGCTGGCCGACCGTACGCGCTGGGAGGCGCTGCTCGCCGACCCGTCCCTCGTCCGCACGGCGGTGGAGGAGTCGCTGCGCTTCGACGCCAACTCCGGCTTCGGCCTGCCCCGCTACCTGCCCGAGGAGGCGGAGGTCGGCGGGACCGTGCTGCCCCGTGGCACCACCGTGATCTGCAACATGGCCGCGGCCAACCGCGACGACGGCGCCTTCGACAACGCCGGCGAGATGGACCTGCGGCGCAGCCCCAACCCGCACCTGGCTTTCGGCTCCGGCGCCCACTCGTGCCTCGGGCAGTCCCTGGCCCGTACGGAGCTGCAGGTCGTGCTGGAGGTGCTGCTGCGCAGGCTGCCCACCCTGGAGCTCGCGGTGCCGGTCGACGACCTGCAGCGGGTCGAGGGGCTCATCGTCGGAGGGTTGCGCGAAGTACCGGTTCGGTGGTGACCGTGCCCGCCAGGGCCGTGCACCCCGGGCGGGCCGGCGCCACCCGCGAGCAGATCCTGACCGCGGCGGAGCGCCTCTTCGCCGAGCACGGGGTGTACGCCGTGTCCAACCGTCAGGTCAGCGAGGCCGCGGGGCAGGGCAACAACGCGGCGGTCGGCTACCACTTCGGCACCAAGGCCGACCTGGTACGGGCGATCATGCGCAAGCACGCCGCCCCGATGGAGTCCGTCCGCCGTGAGCTGGTGGCGGAGACGGACGACGCGGCCGGCGTACGGGGGTGGGTGACGTGCCTGGTGCGCCCGATAACCACCCATCTGGCGGCCCTGGCGCACCCGACGTGGTTCGCGCGGTTCGCCGCCCAGGTCATGACCGACCCGGTGCTGCGCCCGATCATCATGGAGGAGGCGCTCACCTCGCCCACGCTGCAGCGGATCATCGACGGACTGAACCGTTGCCTACCGCACCTGCCCGCCGAGGTGCGGGCCGAGCGCGACGACATGGCCCGCCAGCTCCTGGTCCACATGTGCGCCGAACGGGAGCGGGCCCTCGCCGAGGGCCGGCCCACCTTCCGGTCCAGCTGGCACGACGCCGGGACCGGGCTGATCGACGCGATCACCGGCTTGTGGCTGGCCCCTGTCACGAGCCCCGAGTAATCAGCACGAGTAACCAGCACGAGTAACAGAGGGAAACCAGGATGAAAGTCACCGTTGACGAGGAAAAGTGCTGCGGCGCGGGCCAGTGCGTGCTGCTCGCGCCGGACGTGTTCGACCAGCGCGAGGATGACGGCATCGTGGTGCTGCTCGACGCGGCGCCGTCCGAGGAACTGCACGCGACGGTGCGCGAGGCGGCGGCCGTCTGCCCCGCGGCCGCGATCGACGTGGACGAGAGCGCGTGAGCGTGCCGTCCGGTGTGGTGGTGGTCGGCGCCTCCGCGGCCGGGCTGGCCACCGCGGAGGCGCTGCGCCGTAAGGGCTACCGCGGCGAGGTGAGCGTGGTGGGCGCCGAGCCGCACCTGCCGTACGACCGTCCGCCGCTGTCGAAGCAGGTTCTGTCGGGGGCCTGGGACCCGGAGCGGGCCCGGCTGCGGACGGAGGAGGCGCTGGCGGCGCTGCGGGCCGAGTTCGTGCTCGGCGACCCGGCGGTGGCCCTGGACGCGACGGCCCGCACGGTCCGCACGGCCTCCGGGCGTGTCCTGGGCGGTGACGCCGTGGTCGTGGCGACGGGGCTGCGGGCCCGCAGGCTGCCCGGCCAGGACGGGCTGTCCGGCGTCCACGTGCTGCGCACCCTGGACGACGCCCTGGCGCTGCGGGCCGAACTGCCGGAGTCCGTACGGCTCGTGGTGGTCGGCGAGGGGGTGCTCGGCGCGGAGATCGCCGCGACCGCGCGCGGGCTGGGGGCGGAGGTCACCATGGCGGGCCCGCAACCGGCGCCGCTGGCCGCCCAGCTCGGGCCGATGGTCGCGGACCTGCTGGCCGGGCTGCACGCCGAGCGCGGGGTCGCCCTGCGGCTCGGCACCGGCGTCACCGGGCTGACCGGGCAGGACGGCCGGGTCACCGGCGTGCGCCTGGGCACCGGCGAGGTGCTGCCGGCCGACGTGGTCGTGGTCGCGATCGGCGCCGAACCCGCGACCGGCTGGCTCGCGGGCAGCGGGCTGCGGGTGGCCGACGGCGTCGTGTGTGACTCACGCTGCCGCGCGGCCGAGGGCGTGTACGCGGTCGGCGACGTGGCCCGCTGGGAGCACGCCACGCTGGGCTCGCTGCGGCTGGAGAACCGGACGAACGCCGTCGAGCAGGCGCTCGCCGTCGCCGACAACATCCTGGGCGCCGAGCGGCACTACAGCCCCGTGCCGTACTTCTGGACCGACCAGTTCGACGCCAAGATCCATGTGTACGGGCTGCCGTCGGCCGCGGCCGAGGTGAGCGTCGTGGAGGGCGACCCGGCCGGGCGCCGCTTCGTCGCGCTCTACCGCGAGGACGGCCGGGTCACCGGCGTGCTCGGCTGGAACATGCCCAAGCAGGCCCGGCTGCGCCGCCAGGAGCTCGTCGAAGCCCTGACCCCGGCTTTGTGACGCGCGCTCATCCGCTCCGCGAGTCGTCGCGGCCGAAGCCTTCGAGCGACTCGCGTTCGTCCTCGGTGCGCAGCTCCTGGAAGACGGTGATGTGCAGGCCGGCGGGCGCGTCGAGGCGGGCGTTGAGCGACTGCCACGGCGTGACCACGGGCGGCGCGACCTCCGTGGCGCCCGCCTCGACCAGCCGCCCGGTCGTCCCGCGGGTGTCGTCCACCTCGAAGGCCACCCGGATGTGGGGGGCCACCTGCCGGCCCACCTCCACCTCGTCGATCATCTTCTTCTGCGCGGGGTCGGCGATCTCGAGCGTGGCGCGGCCGGCGTCGAGGATCGCCACGCGCGCGCCGTCGCCGCTGGTGAAGGCGGCCTGCTCGGGGAGGCCCAGCACGTCGCGGTAGAAGGCCAGCGCGGCCTCGTAGTCGTCCGCCTCGACCACCAGCCTGAGCTGGCGGACGGCGGGTTTGTCCGCGGGAGAGGTCATGGGGTCTCCTTCGCCGGTGCGACGGTCGTGGTGCCCTGATCAACCGCGCTGCCGCGTCGTTTCATCCCGTCGTACGGGCCCCGTGCGAAGCGCTAGCCGCGGCCGTACCTGTCCTCGGCGCGCCAGAAGTACCAGAAGCCGGCCACCAGGGCGACCACGGCCCAGACCAGGCACGACAGCCACACCGCCTGCGGCGGGTTGTGGCTGCCGATGAGGATGTCGCGCATCCACTCGATGTACGAGGCCGCCGGGTTCAGGTACATCGCCGTGGCCACCCAGTCCGGCAGGCCGGCGGTGCCGACCACCTTGTCGTGGATGGCGAAGAACACGCCGGAGGCGTACAGCCAGGTGCGCATGATGAACGGCAGCAGCTGGTTGAGGTCGCGCAGCTGGGCGCCGAGCCGGGCCAGCACCAGACCGGCGCCGATGTTGAACAGCGTCTGCAGCACCAGCACGACCGGGATCATCAGCCAGAACCACGTCACCGGCTCCCCGGTGATCAGCACGATGATCACCAGCACGCCCATGGAGATGACCAGCTGCTGCAGCTCCTGGATCGTGTACGCCAGCGGCAGCGACGCGCGCGGGAAGTGCAGGGCCCGGATCAGCGACAGGTTCCCGGAGATGGACCTGGCGCCGGCGCTCACCGTCCGCTGGGTGTAGGTGAAGACGAACATCCCGGTCAGCAGGAACGCCGTGTAGTTCTCGATGTTCCTGCTGCCGCCCAGGATGAGGCCGAACATCACGTAGTAGATCGCGGCGTTCAGCAGCGGGGTGATGACCTGCCAGAGCTGTCCGAGGGCCGAGCCGGAGTATTTCGAGACGTTGCGCGAGGTGGCGTACGTCAGGACGAAGTGCCGCCGCTGCCAGAGCTGGCGCAGGTAGACGGGGAACCTGGGCCGGGCGATGGCGGGGCGCAGCCCGTGCCGGCGGGCCAGCTCCGCCAGCGACTGCGGTGCGGTGTCTTCCACTTGGCTCATGTGCACCTCGTGACCGATGGGGCCGTACGGTTGACGATCATTCCCTCCCCCGGGGGACGGCGATCCCGTTCCTGGCGGGAGCGTCGTTCTCAGGTGGCGGCGTACGGCCGCAGCGCCTGGTCGACGGATTCGCGCATCGCCTCGGCGAGGGGGCCTTCCGCGGTCAGGGCCCACACGATGAGCGTGCCGTTGTAGGCGATCTGGACCGCGCGGGCCAGCGGGCCGACGTCGGCGGGGCCGGAGAGCTCGCCGGCGCTCACGGCGTCCGCGAGCAGGCCGGCGATCTCGTCGCGGGTGCGGCGGGCGTGCTCGGCCGCGTGCGCGCGGAACTCCGGGTCGGTCAGGTCGAGCTGGAGGAAGCCGAGGCTGCCGGCCAGCTCGCGCGGGCCGGCGACGCCCTCGGCCAGGCGGGCGAGGGCGGCCCGCAGCGCCTCCAGCGGCGAGCCGTGCTCCTTCCTGGCCCGCTGGAACGGCAGCCCGGCCACCTCGGCGGCATGAGCGGCGAAGGCGAGCAGCAGCCCGCGTTTGGAGCCGAACCGCTGCACCAGCGTGGCGGGGGCGAGGCCGGCCTCCTGCGCGACCGCGGCCAGCGTGAGCCCCTGCGGCCCATGGCGCTCGATCGCGCGCGCGGTGGCCCGCAGGATCGCCTCGTCGCTGGTCGTACGCGGTCTGCCCATACGGTTCTCCCGGAGGTTTCCTGAATGCGCGTGTAGAAATTAGCAGCACCGTCCCGGCTTCAGGACGGCGGGCGCACGCCCGTCACCGCGAAGCGTTCGACGGTCGCGACGTGTCCGCCGGTGGAGGCGACGACGGTGAGCGTCCTGCCCGGCGCGGCGGCGTAGGCGACCCGGGCCGACCAGGGGGCGTCCTCGCCTCCGGCCGGTACGCAGCACTCCTCGCCCGCCGGGCCGCCGGAACCCGGGCGCAGGACCTGGATCCTGATGCTCTCGTCCACGCCGGTGATGCGCCCGCCCACGGTCAGCGGGGAGCCCGCGGTCGCGCCGTACGAGGGACGGGTGAGGGTGAACGAGGTGTCGTCGGTGCCGACGACCTCCCAGGGGGCGTCCTCGCCTGTTCCGTACCGGACGAGGTGGACGACGGCGGCGACGAGCGGGCGGCGTACCTCCTCGCTGCGGAAGCCGACGTGGACGCGGGCGTGCCGGCCGTCGAGGACCGTCTTGACGGCCTGGTCGATCTCGGCGAAGCCGAGGTAGTCGCGGGTGAACGCCAAGGCGGTGCGGCGGGCGTCCAGGTGCCAGGCGCCGGTGCCGTTCTCGCGGTGGGCGCGCTGCCAGGCGGCCACCTCCGCGGGGCCGGAGAAGGGCCACAGCGGCTGGTAGTGGCCCTCGACGAGCACCTCGCGGCCCTCACCCGGATCGGGCCGTCCGTCGCTCGCGCCGGGAGCCGGTGTGCCGGACGGACCGGAGGTGCCGGTGGGCACGGGCGCGCCGGTGGACGGCGTGCCGGTCGGCGCGGGTGTCCCGGTGGGGTCCGGCGTGCCGCCGGACGGGGTGGCGGGCGGGGTGGCGGGCGGGGTGGCGGGCGGGGTGGCGGGCGGCGCGGAGGAGGCGGTCGCCGTCGCCCGGGACTCCCCCGCGCCACCGCAACCGGCCAGCACCGGCCCGAGCACCCCCAGCCCGGCGACCGCCAGCCTCACCACACCGATCCTGAACGCCCCCGGCCTGGACACGGCCGCCCTGATGCCCCGTCTCGCCGGAGGCGGTGGGGATCCGCCTGTGAACGACCTCATACCGGCACCCTCCTGGCGAACACGCGGCGGCCTGACGCGGAAGACGTACCCCGGTCCGGCCAGGCGCACGTCCGTGCAGGTCATTGGGGGGCGATCGCAGGGCTGGCGAGCGTGTTGGCGGGTATGCGTCCGATATGGCCACTTTTGACCTGACCAACCTGCGCGCCGTCGTGTTCGACACCGACGGAGTGGTCACGGATACCGCCCGCGTCCACGCCGCAGCCTGGAAACACGTGTTCGACGCCTTCCTGCGCGGCAGGTCGGCCCCGTTCGACCTGCCCTCCGACTACCTGGCCTACGTCGACGGCCGCCCGCGCCTGGACGGCGTACGGACGTTCCTCGCCTCGCGCGGCATCTCGCTGCCCGAGGGAGGCCCGGACGACGAGCCGGGCGCCCCTACCGTGCACGGGCTCGGCCTGGCGAAGGACGCGCTGTTCCGCCAGGAGATCGACCGGCGCGGCGCGGCGCCGTTCACGTCCACCGTGGCGCTGCTGCACGAGCTGCGGCGGCGCGGCTGCCGCACCGGGGTGGTGTCGGCGAGCCGGCACTGCCGGGCGATCGTCGCGTCGGCGGGGCTGCTGCACCTGTTCGACGTGCTGGTGGACGGCAACGACATGGCGGAGCTGGGCCTGCCGGGCAAGCCGGACCCGTCGCTGTTCCTGGAGGCCGCGCGCCGCCTGGAGCTGCCCGCCTCGGCGATCGCGATCGTGGAGGACGCGCTGCCCGGCGTCGAGGCCGGCCGCAGGGGCGGCTTCGGCCTGGTGGTGGCGGTGGACCGCAGCGACACGCAGGCCGCCGCCATGCTGGCCGCCGGGGCGGACGTCGTCGTGGCGGACCTGGCCGACGCCGACGTGACCGGACGGGTGCCCGTGGGGCGGCGATGAACTCCTGGACCCTGACCTACAACGGCTTCCGCCCGGAGGGCGAGGGCCTGCGCGAGGCGCTGTGCACGCTGGGCAACGGCCGCTTCGCCACCCGTGGCGCCACCCCCGACGGCGGCCCGCGGACCGCCGGCACGTACCTGGCCGGCTGCTACGACCGCCTGGACTCGGTGGTGGCCGGGCGTACCGTGACGAACGAGGACATCGTCAACCTGCCCGACTGGCTGCCGCTGACGTTCGCGACGCCGGGGTCCGGCTGGTTCCACCCGGACACGGCCGACCTGCCGCTCTACCGGTACGAGCTGGACATGCGGCGCGGCCTGCTGCTGCGCGACCTGCGCTGGCGCGACGGAGAGGGCCGGATCACCCGTGTGCGCCAGCGCCGCCTGGTGTCGATGGCCGACCCGTACCTGGCCGCCATGGAGACGACGTTCACCGCCGAGAACTGGTCGGGCCCGCTGCGTGTGAGCACCGGGCTGGAGGGACGGGTGCACAACTGCGCCGTGGCCCGTTACCGCGCCCTGCGCGGTGACCACCTCACCGGGCACGCGACCGGCACCGAGGGCGACCTGGCCTGGCTGACGGCGTCCACGCGTGCCTCGCACGTGACCGTGGCGCTGGCCGCCCGGATCGACGGGGACGCGCCCGCCGCCCGCCCGTCGCTCGGCCTCGGGCACGTCAGCTCCGAGCACGTGCTGGACCTCGCCCGGGGCGAGCCGGCCGTGCTGACGAAGATCGTGTCGCTGACGTCGTCGCGCGACCCGGCCAGCCACGACCCGCGCTCGTCGGCGCTGCGGCACGTACGCCGGGCGCCGGGCTTCGGCGAGCTGCTGGCCCGCCACGAGGCCGCCTGGGAGCGGCTGTGGCGGCACGCCTGCCTCGACGTGGACGGCCCCGAGCTGTCGCAGAACGTCCACCTGCACATCTTCCACCTGCTGCAGACGCTGTCGCCGCACACCGCCGACCTGGACGCCGGGGTGCCGTCCCGCGGCCTGCACGGGGAGGCGTACCGGGGGCACGTGTTCTGGGACGAGCTGTTCGTGCTGCCCTGGCTCGACCTGCGCTTCCCGGAGATCGCGCGCGGCCTGCTGCGCTACCGCTGGCGGCGCCTGCCCGAGGCCAGGGACGCCGCCAGGGAGGCGGGGTACGAGGGCGCGATGTTCCCGTGGCAGAGCGGCAGCGACGGCCGCGAGGAGACCCAGACCGTGCATCTCAACCCGGCGTCGGGGAACTGGCTGCCGGACAACTCCCGCCTGCAGCGGCACGTCGGCCTGGCCATCGCCTACAACGTCTGGCACCACTACCTGGCCACCGGCTCCATGCCGACGTGGTGCGGCGAGCTGCTGCTGGACATCGCGCGGTTCTTCGCCTCGCTCACCGTGCGCACCGACGGCCGCTACGAGATCCGCGGGGTGATGGGCCCGGACGAGTACCACGACGCCTACCCTGACGCCGCCGTCCCCGGCCTGGCCAACAACGCCTACACCAACGTCATGACGGCGTGGCTGATGCTGCGCGCCCGCGACACCGCCCAGCTCGTCCCGCATCTCGCGCCCTCGGCGGACGAGCTGGCCCGCTGGGACGACATCAGCCGCCGCATGCGGGTCGACTTCCACGACGGCGTCATCAGCCAGTTCACCGGGTACGGCGACCTGCTGGAGCTCGACTGGGACCGCTACCGCGGCGTGCGCCGCCTGGACCGGGCGCTGGAGGCCGACGGCGACGACGTCAACCGCTACAAGGCGTCGAAGCAGGCCGACACGCTCATGATCTTCTACCTGCTGTCCTCGGGCGAGCTGAGCGAGATCATGGAGCGGCTCGGTTACCCGGTCGACCCGGACCTGATCCCGCGCACGATCGCGTACTACCTGGAGCGCACCAGCCACGGCTCCACGCTGAGCGCCGTCGTGCACGCGTGGGTGCTGTCGCGCTCCAACCGCCCGCAGTCGTGGAAGTTCTTCACCGAGGCCCTCGCCAGCGACGTCAAGGACGTGCAGGGCGGCACCACCGCCGAGGGCATCCACCTGGGCGCCATGGGCGGCACGCTCGACCTGCTGCAGCGCTGCTACCTCGGGCTGGAGCTGCGGCGGGACGGGCTGCGGCTGGATCCGGCGGTGCCCCACCGGCTCGGCCTGGTGACCGTGCCGATCCACTACCGGGGGCGCCGGGTGTTCATCGACGCCGACCACCGTGTGGCTCGCGTGAACGGCGTCCCGCGACGTTCCTACACACGAGGAGAACCGATCATGCCAGGCACCGGTGATCTCGGACGGCGCATCATCCACCACCGCGAGCGGCTCGGCGCGACCCGCGAGCAGGTCGCCGAGAAGGCGCAGATGTCGCCGGGCTATCTGAAGTACCTGGAGGAGAACGCCGACACCCCCGACACCGGCACCCTCTACCGGCTGGCCAACGCGCTGGACACCACGGCGGCGGAGCTGCTGGGCGGCGGTCAGGACCGGCCGCCGGGCCAGGGTCCGGCCATGGCGCATCCGACGCTGGAGCGCCTGGACGAGACCGAGGCCCTGCGGCTGATCGAGCCCGGGGGCATCGGGCGGGTGGCGTTCAACGGCCTGCACGGGCTGACCGTGCTTCCGGTCAACTACAAGATGCACCACGGCGACATCGTGTTCCGCACCGCCGCCGGCGGCCCCATGGACAAGGAACTGCGCAGCGGGGTGGAGGGCGTCGAGATCAAGATCGGGTTCGAGGTCGACAGGATCGACGAGGCGAACCGTGAAGGGTGGAGCGTGCTGGTGCAGGGCCCGGCGCACCACGTGCCGCCGGAGGAGGTGGACGAGGTGGCCGGGGCGGGGGTGACGCCGTGGGCCGGCGGTGAGCGGCGGCTCTACATCCGCATCTCCCCTCATCAGATCACCGGCCGCCGCATCCACGGCGTGTGAGGCTCAGGGGCAGCCGCGTACGCCGAAGGCCATGAACTGGGTCGCCTCCCGGGCGTCGAAGTTGTCGTCGGACCCGATCACCAGCGTGCACTCCCCCGTGGCCAGGCGCGGCCCCCACGCCATGCTCTCCAGGTTCTGCACCGGCGGCCGGAAGTCGCCGAGGTCGCGCACCAGGCGCTTGGCCACCGGACGGTACGGCTCCCCGCCGAGGTACCGGCGGCCGAGGACGTCGGTCGCGCCGCTCAGGTCGATCTCGTACAGCTTGACGCGGTAGCCCACGCCCTCGATCCAGGAACGTTCCAGCGCCAGGTAGCGGCGCTCGTCGATGGCCAGGATCTCCGACACCCCGCTGTCGCTCTGCCCCGTGGGCGGGTTGGGCGCGGCGGGCAGCGGGTCGAGCGGGTAGGCGTACTGGGCGCGTACCTGGCCCTCGCGCTTCCAGACGGTCAGCCGCGCGACCGCGCCGCGCTCGGCGGTCGGCACCGGGCCGTCCTCGTAACGCGGGCCCTCGGTCACGGCGGTGACGGACCGCGCCGTGACGGCGAGACCCTCGAATCCGAAATTACGCCGCGGGCCGTTTTCCGTATTCGTCAGCCGCAAATTCGTCGGCGTCGGGAATTCGCGGATATAGCGTCCTTGGAGGTCCGTTCCACGAACGGCCGCCTGGGAAATGGGAATGTTCGGATTCGAGGTGTTCGGCCGGTCGCCCTCGTCGCCCCAGAGCAGCCGCCCGCTCCACGAGTCGAACCTGATCGACTCGGGATCGGCCGAGTCGGGCTGCCCGTAGGCGGGGTACGGCGTGCCGTCCTCGCGGGTCAGCGTGGTCACGCCGGTGATGCGCACGCCGGTGAAGTCGCCGGTGGCGGGGTCGAAGTCGAGGCGGCCGGTGTAGAAGCGGGCGGGGTTGTAGCGCCAGCGGTCGTCGGAGACGAAGTACCAGGCGCCGGTGGCGGGGTTGCGGTCGATCCCGGACAGCCCGCCGACGACGGTGCCCGCGAAGCGCGTCATGTGGGGGATGCGCTGCTCGCCGAGGAACCGGGTGATCCGCAGCGGCTCGGGCCGCGGCTCCGCGACCGCGGGCGGGGCCAGGGAGACCACCACCGCGCACGCTACGGCGATTTCCATGATTCTGCGCTTACGAGCCATTCGTGCCTCCGTCTGGGGAAATTGACGGAGCACATGAAAGCGCGGATCACCGGTGAAGTCCACGAACGAACAACGGCATGCCGTACAGCAAAAAGGGCGAAACTCAATTTCCGTCAGGGTGAACACGTGCAGGGACCCGTCCCCCGAGGCCCGCACCCGGCCGCCACGGTCTGCACGTGCGGGGCGCCGTCGAGGGGCGGCAGCCGACACGGCCTTGACGGCGTGCTCCTCCCACGTGCCCGGCGGCTCACGGTGGCGGTGCCACACCCCGCTGCCGGGCGCGTGTCCGCGTCCAGGCCCAGCGGTCCACCCCCTTGCCGATCGATGACCGATTCGGGCTATAATCGCCAAATGGCGATTGATTCTGACTGTGGCCGATGTGTCGGCGCCGGCATCTCCTCGGCTGCGGCGCCGCACCACTCCCTGGCCGACGAAACCCCGCTGCGCGTCGTGCGGCGACTCGCGCGCGGTGAGGCCCGCGTCCTGGACCTGACCACCCAGTTCGGCCAGGCCCGGTCCACCGCGTCCAAGCGTCTGGCCTGCCTGCGCGACCACCGCGCCGAAGGACGTCAGTCCTTCCGCTCCCTGACTCGGCCTGAGCTGATGGACCTGCTCGCCTCCGCCGAGCACCTGCCGGCAGCCACCGGCCACGCCGTCCCGCCGTGCCCACCACACGGCCCCCAGCCGGCCGGCGCGACCGCCGGCCACACCGATCCGGCGGCCGGACTCGACCACGACCTGGCCCACCTCGGCGAGCCGACCGGTGACCAGCGAACAGGCCATGGCCTCCCGGCGGCGAACCTGTCGAGGACGACGATCGCGGATCGTGAGCTCCGCGCCTCAACGGCATGCGGGAGAGGATGAGCCGGCCATCATGACCACATCGACACCGGGCCTCCTGCGGCACCTACGGTCGGTCCTGCTCGGGCCGGGAATCGTGGCGATCGCCGTCCCGGCCATCCTGCTGGCCTGGACCGGGACGGGACCGCTCGCCCCGGCCGACCTCTGGCACGTACTGGCGATGGCCGCGGGAGCGGTCCTGATCCTCACGGGCGTGGCCCTGCTGGCCTGGACCATCGCGCTGTTCGACCGAACCGGCCAGGGCACCCTCTCGCCGACGGATCCGACCCGGCACCTGGTGGTGCACGGCCCCTACCGGTACGTGCGCAATCCGATGTTCAGCGGCGTGCTGGCCATCCTGCTCGGCGAGGCCGCCGTGCTGCGCTCGCCGGCCCTGCTGGCCTGGTTCGCCGTGTTCTGGGCGGCTCTGGCGATCGCCATCCCCCGCGTGGAGGAACCCCGGCTGGAGCACCGTTTCGGCGCCGACTACGCCCGCTACCGCGCCGCCGTGCCCCGCTGGCTGCCCCGGCTACGCCCCTGGCAGCCTTCCACCCCCAAGCGATGACAGCCCCACGTCAAGGCCCCGAGTCGGTCCGCCGGCCCCACCATGAAAGACGCCTGTCCTGCCGATGAGCCGTCGCCGCATGCCGCCCGCCGTGCGGGCCGCCTACCAGGCCGAGATGCGCGCCGCCCGCACCGGCGCCGACCCCGGCATCCGCTGGCAGCACCTGGAGCGCGCCCACATCCTCTCCCAGCCATGGCCCTGGCCACACACCCGCAACCACCTGGCCATGTTCACCCTGGCCGTCGCCCAGCGCGACCGGCGCGAAGCATTCGGTCAGGTCATCCGGATCATTGTGGCCGCGCCGGGCAGCGCCTTGGGCCGATACCCGAAAGGCAACACAGGCCGCGCCCGCGTCGGTCTGACCCAGCCCATGCCCATGCCTGCCGACCTGGCCGAGCTGCTGCAGCTCGCCTGAGGCGAACCGGGGCGGGGGTCACCCCTGGCAGGCCACGCGGCGTGATGTCGAGCGCCGCGCCTATCTGATCGCTTCGGCCAGGCGGAGCTTCAGCGCGTGGCGCGTCGGTGCCGAACAAGCAGCGGCGGGACGTAGGCCCCGGCGTCGTTCATCGCCTTCCAGCATGTCGATGCCCGGAGGCAGCTCTGGTCCATCCATCCGAAGCGCACACGCAGGACAGGTTTCCGCGACACGAGAACACGGCATGTAGTCAGATGGATACATGGAGTAGCCATCAACTGTCTGACAGGAGATACTGTGCGCATCAACCCTGCGAGTCTCGCCGGCGGCCTGCTCGCCACCACGGCGCTGCTCTTCGCTCTCGCGCCCGCCGCGTCGGCGACGGCGAACCACGACCCCCGCGACGGTCGCCATTGGGGCCACTTCGGGCACCACCACGTCCATCCCCACTGGGGTCACTCCAGGCACCACCACGTCCATCCCTCCTGGCGCCACCACGGCTCCCGCCACGACCACTACGGCTCCCGGCACAATTGGGGCCACCACCGGGGCTGGTAAGACACCCCTGAGCGCTGCCGGCGGCCTGGCGGGGTCGTGACCCCGCCAGGCCGCCGGCCTGCCGTGACGGAGGCGCGGCGCGCTTCGTGGCGCATGGAACGCCTCCCCGGGCTGAAGTCGGCGGCCGTAGTTCCTTCTCCTGGTCCCACGACGCTGTGCGTCACAGGTAAGTCGGCGAGCGCGATGAGCGCCCACTGCGTGACCCCGTCGTCGACACGCGCATGATCACGGACCCGCCGCCGCCGGGCTCGCTCACCCCGGCGATGAGCACCGCGTCGGGGACGACATCGTCGAGCAGGTCCAGCGCCGCGCGCACGACCGTGTCGCGGGCCGCCCCTTCGGCGTCATCGCCGGCGCCTGGACAGCGCTAAGGAACGCGGGTTCCCATGACGGCCGTGGCGTCCAGTTCGTCGGAGTAGGCGGTCCGTGCGGACAGCCCGGCGCTCGTCATGGCCTCGGCGGTGGCCTCCGCCTGGCGTTCGCCGGTCTCCACCAGCAGGTGGCCGCCGGGGGCGAGCCAGGCGGGCGCGCCGGCGATCACCCCTCGCACGACGTCGAGGCCGTCGCCGCCGCCGTCGAGCGCCGTCAGCGGCTCGTGCAGCCGGGCCTCAGGGGGCAGCAACCCGACCGACTCCGACGGCACGTACGGCGGGCTGGCGATCAGGACGTCCACCCGGCCCCGCAGCGCGGCGGGCAGCGGCTCGTACAGGTCGCCCTGGTAGACGCGGGCGGCGGGCAGGTTGCGGCGGGCGCAGCGCACGGCGGCGGGGTCGAGGTCGGCGGCGTGGACCTCGACCCGCTCCAGCCCCGCCGCGACCGCCGTCGCCATCGCGCCCGTGCCGCAGCACAGGTCGAGCACGACGGGCGTCCCCGCGACGTCCCGCGCCAGCATGACGGCCTGCTCGATGAGGAACGCGGTACGCGGCCGGGGCACGAACACCCCGGGCTCGACGACCACCCGCAGCCCGCAGAACTCCGCCCAGCCCAGCACGTGCTCCAGAGGTTCTCCGGCGACGCGCCGCTCGACCATGGCGTCCAGCCCGCCGGGCGTGGCGGCGGCGCCGATGAGCAGGGCGGCCTCGTCCTCGGCGAAGACACACCCGGCGGCGCGCAGCCGGGCGACGATTGTGGCGCTAGATGCTGAAAAAACCGACATGGGGGCCTTTCGTCTGTTCAGGGCCGGAACGCGCCCAGAACCATATCCCCATAGCGGCGCCACAGAGCGGGGTCCCACTCGTCCAGCACGATCAGCTGCCTGATCACCCCGCAGAGGACGACGCGGAGATCGAGCTCATCGGCGTCCTGGCGCACCTGGCCGGACGGTTTGGCGGCTTCGACGAGCTGACCGATCAGACTCAGCAGGCGGCCGGCGGGGACGAGTTTGCCCTCGAAGAACACGGCAGCCAGCCCTCGGTTCTGGATGAGGTGTTCGAGCATGTCCGGGATGTATTCGCGCAGCGCCTGGTAGGCGTCATCGCCGCGCAGCGCGACGAGTGTGCGCTCCTCCAGCCGCTGGAACTGCTCTTGTGTGACGGCGACGATCAGGTCGTCCTTGGTGGGATAGCTCCGATACACGGTCGCCCGCCCGACCCCCGCCCGTTCCGCCACCTGGGGCACCGTCACCTGAAGGCCGTACTGGGCGAAGAGTTCCCTGGCAGCCGCGATCACTTTCTCGTGGTTGCGGCGCGCGTCCTGACGCCGATGGGACCGCTCCGATCCGATCGGCGCCTGGATGAGGTCGGAGGAAGCCATGAGCTCAGTGTGCCGCAGCATCTCCGCCGTGCCGACGTGCGGTGTCGGCCGGCAGTGCTTCGCCGGCGCCGTACACCTCGGTGATCTCGACGTCGAGCACGGTGCAGATCCGGCTGAACGCCCAGTAGTAGCCGGCGACCTGAAGCACCTCGACGATCTCACGCTCACTGAGGAACCGCCGCGCCTGGTCGAACAGTTCGTCGGACACCGTTGGCCGTCGCACCACCTCGGCGGTGAACCGGACGAGGGCCCGGTCGAAGGCCGACAGGTCGGGGTTGCCGAGGTCCCTGTCGCGAATCAGCTGCCGGGTGCGCTCATCGACGCCGGCCGAGTCCGACATCGGACCGTGCTGGGCTGCGACGAACGCGCATTCGGCGTACTCGGCCACGGTCAAGATCACCAGCTCCCGTGAGCGGGCCGCCAGCTCCAGCGAGCTGAACTGGGCCCTCGCGAGCTGGATGAACGGCTTCACGGTGCCGACCGAGTGGGTCAGCATCCGCACCAACGGGTCCGGCGGCAGCTGTGCGAGGAATTCGCGCACGTCGTCCGGGACGGTCTTCGGATTGGGATCCGCGAGACGGGGCATGTTCTCGTCCACCTTCCTGTGGGCCGGTCAGCGGGTCTCGTCCGGGCTGACGGTGAACCCCGTCTCACTGAGTTCCTGGAAGCGGCCGTCGTCGGCGAAGGACCCGAAGATGGAGATCTCCCGCTTCAGCGTGGAACCGTCCAGCATGGTGATCTCGAAGACGTGCCGCTCGGCATAGGTGGAGCCGTCCCGAAGCTCGTCGAGCACGGTCACCGTGCCGCCGGCTGTCCGGCTCCGGATGCCGGCCACCATCTCGGCGAACTGTGCGCGACTGAGCGACTTGCCGTCGCTGCGGTGGATGTAGCCGGGAGCGTAGTACTTGTCCAGGGCCTCGCCCAGCTCAAGTACGGGCTCGAAGGCGAGCTCCCGGAGGGCGTCGCTGATGCGCGCGAAGGTCTTCATCACATTCTCTCGATCCAGCAAACGGACTACCGTGTCCGGTTTCTGGGGAGCGTACCAGACCCATGAGTCCGGTTCTGGGCGGAGCCCGTCCCGGTCATGAAGGTGGACCGCCCTGGTCGGCGGGTGGGCGTCCGGTCTCGGTCATCCCCTCGATGGCGTTGACGGGGCGGTAAGCGGGTTGCCACATGGCCAGGCGGACCTGCTCCACGACGTCGTGGATCTCGGTGCGGGCGAGGCCCTCAGCGGCGGCCCGTCCCGCGACGGCCACGGCGACGGTGGCCGACACCTCCCTGAGGTTGTCGACCTGAGGCAGCAGGGAGGCGCCCGGCGGTGACGGGTCCACGAGCCCGGCGACGGCCTCGGCGGCGGCCTGGAGCATGCCGTCGCTGACCCGGCGCGCTTTCGCCACCACCACGCCGAGCCCGAGGCCCGGATAGAGCATCGCGTTGTTGGCCTGCCCGATGGCGTATGTGACCCCGTTGTACGTGATCGGCTCGATCGGGACGCCTGTGGCGATCAGGGCTCGGCCGTCCGTCCAGCGGAGCAGGTCGGACGGCCGCGCCTCGATCCGCTCGGTCGGGTTGGAGATCGGGAAGATGATCGGCCGGTCCACGCCTGCGGCCATCGCGCGGACGACCTCCTCGGTGAAGGCGCCGTGCACGGTGGACGTGCCCAGCAGCATGGTGGGTCTGATCCGCTCGACGACCTCCCTGAGCCCGATGCCGTGCCCGTCCCCGCTCCAGCCGTCCACGTCGGCGGCCGGGCGGGCGTAGGGCCGCTGGAACTCGCGCAGGTCCCTCATGTCGCCGGTGAGCAGGCCCTGTTTGTCGATGGTCCAGATACGGCGGGTGGCGGTGTCACGGTCGAGGCCGTCGCGGACCATGGCGTCGCGCAGCTGGTCGGCGACGCCGCAGCCGGCGGTGCCCGCGCCGAAGACGACGATCCGCTGGTCGCGCATGGCCGTTGCGGACACTCGCAGCGCGCTGAGCACGGCGGCCAGCACGATGGCGCCGGTGCCCTGCATGTCGTCGTTGAAGGTCGGGATCTCGCTGTTGTAACGCTGCAGGATCCGGCGGGCGTTGGACGGGCCGAAGTCCTCCCAGTGCAGCATGGCTTCCGGGAACATGCGGGTGGCGGTGGTGACGTAGGCGTCGATGAAGGCGTCGTAACGTTCGCCGCGCACGCGGGCGTGCCGGTTGCCGACGTAGGCAGGATCGTTGAGCAGGGCCTCGTTGTCGGTGCCGACGTCAAGGGCGACCGGGACGACACGGGCCGGGTCGATCCCGGCGGCCGCGGTGTAGACGGCCAGCTTGCCGGCCGCGATGCCGGCCCCGCCGCCGACGCCCCAGTCGCCGATGCCGAGGATCTCCTCGGCATCGGAGGCCACGACGAGGTCGACGTCGCCGGGCCCCATGTCGAGGTCGTCGAACGCCTTCGCGATCCCGTCGGGGTCGTCCACGGACAGGTAGAGGCCGCGGGGTCGGCGGTACTCGTGGCTGTAGCCCTTGATCGCCTCGGCGACCGTGGGGTCGTACACGATGGGGAGCATCTCGCGCAGGTGGTCGGTGAGGAGCCGGTAGTAGAGGACCTCGTTGCGGTCGCGCAGCCCCTCCAGGAAGACGTTCTTGAGCAGGTCGGTGGGCTGGGCACGGTACTGCGCGTACACCCGGCGGGCCTGCTCGTCCAGCGTCTCCACCACGGGCGGGATGAGGCCGTCGAGGTCGAGGTCGGCGCGTTCCCGGCGGGTGAAGGCGGTGCCCTTGTTCAGCAGCGGCTCCTGGAGGACGGCCAGCCCTCGCGCGGACGTGACGTAACTTCCGTCGTCCTGCTCGGTGAAACCGCGACCGGCCCTGGTGGATCGGCTGGCATAGGACATCGTCGCCCCCCGTGTGACCGTGTGCACCGTCGATGCCCCCGGCTCGTGCCCACAGGGCACGGGACATAGCTCCCCTGCACGACAAAAGTCCCCATCGAGCCGTAGATCCCACGCCTGAGTGCTTCAGGGTGCGCGGCGAGGGGCGGCCGGGCGGAACGGGTCGGCGGCGGGCAGCCAGGCCGTGCCGGCGTCCAGGCCGAGTGTGCCGACGCCACGGGTCAAAGCCTCGATCGCGGCATGTACGGCTTTGCGGGTCTCGGTGCGTCGGGAGACAAGGGCCCACGTCCAGTACGGCGCCGGGTCGGCCACCGGCCGCGCGACGAGGTCGGGCGGCACCGGCGTGGTGAGGCCTTTCGGTGAGTTGACGACGGGCCGGCGAAGCCTGCGCACGTGGTCGAAGAAGGCCGGGCCGGTGACGCCTCCGTCGGTGATGCGCACGATGCGGGCTCCTGTGTCGCGGGCGAACTCCTCGGCATAGCGGTTCCAGGAGCCCCAGCTCGTGCTGTCGGCGTCCACCAGCACCAGCGTGTCCCTGGCCTGAACGGCGGACTCCTCCGTGCCGGTGGAGACCGCGAAAAGCCGGTCCGCGCCGATCAGCCGGGCCTGGAGGTCGTGACGGGCCAGGTCGTCGGCCCGGACCCAGCAGATGGCCAGGTCGATGCTGCCGTCGGCGACCCGGGCGGCCTGGGCGTGCGAAGGCATGACCCACGTGTCGACGTGCAGCTGTGCGACCCCGGACAGGCGGGCGGCCAGGTCGGGCGGGCACCAGGTGACGTAGCCCAGCCGGACCGGCCGGCTGGCGGCCATGCCGCCCGCGGCGCGAACCAGCTCGTCGGCCTGGCCGAGCAGTGCCCGGGTCTGGGGCAGCAGCGCCTGGCCCGAGGGGGTCAGCGTGACCGAGCGACGGTTCCGGTCGAACAGGCGTACGCCCAGGTCCCGCTCCAAGGCCTTGATCTGCTGGGAGAGCGACGGGCCCGCGATGTGCAGCCTGGCCGCGGCGCGGCCGAAGTTCAGCTCCTCGGCCACTGCGACGAAATATCGCAGTTGGCGTAGCTCCATCCAGCCATCGTAGTGCGGTAGGAGGCTGCGCCTACCAGCAGGGAGCAAGCCGGTCGTGGCGCGACCGCGGCTGGTGGACGCACCATTTCGGCACAGGAAGAACCGGGGAGCCGTCCCGCCCGCAGCCCGAGGCCGGACAGGTCTGAACAGCCGGAAGGGGAACCATGAACGCACCCAAGGTAGCCGTGATCACCGGCGCGTCCCAGGGCATCGGCGCGGCGCTGGTGACCGCGTACCGCAAGCTCGGCTACGCGGTCGTCGCGAACTCACGATCGATCAAGCCCTCCGGGGACCCCATGGTACGGACCGTGGCGGGCGACATCGCCTCCCCGACCGTGGGAGCGAGCGCCATCGGAGAGGCGCTCAGCGCGTTCGGCCGCGTCGACACGCTGATCAACAATGCCGGCGTCTTCGTGGCCAAGCCGTTCACCGAGTACACCGACGAGGACTACGCCCGGGTGACGGGGATCAACCTGCGCGGGTTCTTCGAGATCTCCCAGCGGGCCATCGACGTGATGCTCACCGAGGGCGGCGGACACCTGGTCAACATCACGACCAGCTTCGTCGACCATGCCAACAGCAACGTGCCGTCCGCACTGGCGTCGCTCACCAAGGGCGGCCTCGACGCGGTCACCAAATCGCTGGCCATCGAGTACGCCTCCCGCGGCATCCGGGTCAACGCGGTCGCACCTGGGGTCATCCGCACCCCGATGCACCCCGCGGCGGCCCACGAGTTCCTCGCCGGCCTGCACCCGGTCGGCCGGATGGGTGAGATCGGCGACATCGTCGACGCGATCGTCTACCTCGAGACGGCCGATTTCGTCACCGGCGCGATTCTGCACGTCGATGGTGGCCAGAGCGCCGGCCACTGAACCCCCTCGGGCGAAGGCGGCATGGCGACGTCCGCAGCGGCGCACGTCACGGGTGGCGCTCGCCGGCGCCGCCCTGGTCGTGGCCCCGCCGGCGCGCTGCGCCACCGCCTCCCGCCGGCCCCTTCCTGAGCGCGTCGCGTCGGGAACCGATCGTTCGGCAGGAGAGAACACCATGGCTGACACCGAGACCGTCCTGCGCACCGTCCTGGACGGCTGGCAGACCGCGGTCGACGCACACGACCCGGAGCGCGTCGCGTCGTACTTCACCGATGACGCGATCTTCCAAGGGCTGAGCCCGTACAGCGTCGGACCCGGCGGCGTCGCCCGGTACTACGCCACGCAGCCGGTCGGCCTGACCGCCGTCTACACCATCCTGGAAATCCGGCGGCCGGCCGACGACCTCGTCCTCGGCTATCTGAGCGTCGACTTCGCCTTCACCGACCGGCCGGCCTTGCCCGTCCACCTCTGCGTGATGGCGCGGCAGGTCGGCGACGACTGGCTCATCAGCCATTACCAGGTTTCACACCTCGCGTGAACGTTCTTGCTCACCACCCTTCCCTCCCCCGTTCGCTAGGCCGACCTCTCGTGGCGGGTGGGGCCGCGCTGATCGCGCGGGACGAGGGTGGGGTTGACGTTGCGCAGCACCGTGTCGCGGGTGATCACGACGCGGGCCACGTCGTCGCGGCTCGGGACCTCGTACATGACGTTGAGCAGCACCTCCTCCAGGATCGCGCGGGCGGCCCTGGCCCCGGTGCGGCGCAGCAGCGCCTGCTCGGCGACGGCGGCCACGGCGTCCTCGTCGAAGACCAGCTCCACCCCGTCGAGCTCCAGCAGCCTGCGGTACTGCCTGGTCAGCGCGTTGCGGGGCTCGGTGAGGATGCGGGTCAGCGCCGTGACGTCCAGCGGCCGCAACGCCGCGACGACCGGCAGGCGGCCGACGAACTCGGGGATCAGCCCGTACGCCAGCAGGTCCTGCGGCATCACCTGGGACAGCAGGTCGTCGTCCCGCGCGGGCGGCACGGCGCCGAAGCCGGCGCCCCGGCGGGCGACCCGCCGTTCGATGATCTCCTCCAGCCCGGCGAACGCGCCGCCCGCGATGAACAGCACGTTCGTCGTGTCGAGCTGGAGGAACTCCTGCTGCGGGTGCTTCCTGCCGCCCTGGGGCGCCACGTTCGCGACCGTGCCCTCCAGGATCTTCAGCAGGCCCTGCTGGACGCCCTCGCCGGAGACGTCGCGGGTGATGGACGGGTTGCCGCCGCCCTTGCGGGCGATCTTGTCGATCTCGTCGATGTAGACGATGCCGGTCCCGGCCTTGGCGAGGTCGTTCCCGGCGGCCCGGACGAGCGACAGCAGCATGGTCTCGACGTCCTCGCCGACGTACCCGGCCTCGGTGAGCGCGGTGGCGTCGGCGACGGCGAACGGCACGTCGAGCAGCCGGGCGAGCGTCCGCACGAGGTAGGTCTTGCCGCTGCCGGTCGGCCCGACGAGCAGGATGTTGGACTTGCCGAGCTCGACCGGGTCGCCTGCGGTCGCGCGGACGCGCTTGTAGTGGTTGTGGACGGCCACCGACAGGGCGCGCTTGGCGTCGTCCTGGCCGATGACGTACTCGTCGAGGAAGGCGTGGATCTCACGCGGCCGGGGCAGGCCGGCGGGCTCGCCTGCCTGCGCCGCGCCCTCCTCGGCGATGAGCTCGCCGCACAGTCCCACGCATTCGTCGCAGATGTAGACGGACGGCGGCCCCGCGATGAGCCGGCGCACCTCGTCCTGGGCCTTGTCGCAGAACGAGCAGCGCGGGTCGCCGTCCTTTCCGGTGCGCGCCATGCTCAACCGGCCGGCCGCAGGGTCACGGGCAGGGACGTCAGCCGCAGCGTCCCCGGGTCCGGCGCGTACGGCGCCTCGCCGGCGAGCGCGAGATCGGGGAAGCGGCGCAGCAGGGCCCCCAGCGCGACGCCGGTCTGGACGCGGGCCAGCGAGGCGCCCACGCAGAAGTGCGGCCCGTGCCCGAACCCGAGGTGCGGCGCCGGCTCCCGCGTGATGTCGAACGTGCCGGCGTCGGCGAACACCCTCGGATCCCGGTTGGCGGCGGTGATCGAGGCGGTCACCGGCTCTCCCTTGGGGATGGAGACGCCGTCGATCTCGACGTCCTCCCGGGGGAAGCGCGGGACGGTGAGCAGCGCCGGGGCGCACCAGCGCAGCAGCTCCTCGACGGCGCGCGGCATGAGCTCGGGGTCGGCGCGCAGGGCGGCGAGCTGGCCGGGGTGGGCGAGCAGGGTGACGACGGCGTTGGCGATGAGGTTCGTCGGGGTCTGCCCGGCCAGCACGAGGTGCCAGACCAGGGTGACCAGCTCGTCGTCGGAGAGCCGGTCGCCGTCCTCCTCCATGAGACGGACCAGGTCGGAGACCAGGTCGTCGCCGGGTTCGGCCCGGCACTCGGCGACCGCCGCCCGGGCTCCCTCCATGATCGCCGGGATGGCCTCGCTGAACTTCTCGCCGTGGCCGGAGGCGACCGCGGCGCCGTACTCGCGCCACTGGGGACGGTCGGCGTCGGGGATGCCGACGAGCTCGCAGATCACCTCCATCGGCAGCGGGCGCGCGAAGTGCGCCAGCAGGTCGACGGGCTCGCCGGCGGGCAGCTCGTCGAGGAGGCGTTCGACGATCGCCTCGATCCGCGGCGCGAACGCGGCGGCCCGGCGCGGGGTGAACGCCGGTGCGACCAGCCTGCGCAGGCGGGCGTGCTCGGCGCCGTTCATCTCGGACATCGTGCGCATGTAGCGCAGGCAGTGCTCCGGCACGTCGGGGCGCATGAAGCTGCTCTCGTTGATCTCCAGGCGGGGATCGCCCAGCATCGCCCGCGCCTGCTCGTGCCGCGTCACCGCCCAGAACGGGCCGAACCCGGGTGCCACCAGCCGCGCCACGGGCGACTCCTCCCGGGCGTGCGCGTACGCGGCCACCAGGTCGCTCAGCACCGCCGGGTCGGTCAGGTCGATCTCGGGGACGTCGCCCATCACCACTCCATTTCGAATGATCCCATCATCTGAATGTTGACGGTATCCTGGTTCGGGGCACACGGCAACGAGGAGGGCGATGGTCCGGCTCAGCAGGGCCGAGGCACAGGAGCGCAACCGCGCGAAGGTGCTGGCGGCGGCCAGGGAGGAGTTCGCGCTGCGCGGATTCCGCGAAGCGAAGATCGACGCCATCGCCGACCGCGCCGAGCTCACGCGCGGGGCGGTCTACTCCAACTTCCCCGGCAAGCGGGCGCTCTATTTCGCCGTGCTGGCCGACCTGGCCGAGCGCACCCCGGTCAACCCGCCCGCCGAGCCGGCGCTGACCGTGCGGGAGGCGCTCGGCCAGGTGGCGCGCGCGTGGGTGACCCGGCTGCCGCTGGCCACCGAGGACGAGCGCGCGCCGAGCCGGCTGGGCGTGGACGTCATCCCCGAGATCCTCGCCGACGAGCTGACGCAGAAGCCGTACGCGCAGCTCATGAGGCTCAACGCGGTGCTGCTCGGGCTCGCCCTGGAGAAGCTGCGCCCGCCGAAGGAGCCCGATGGGCGGCTGGTGCGGCTCGCCGAGTCGGTGCTGACCGTGCTGCAGGGGGCGGGGCAGCTCGCGGCGGCGGCGCCGGGGTTCGGCGACCCGTTCGGCGTGATCCGGGTGTGCGAGCAGCTCGCCGACCTCGACCTGCACGACCGGTGGTCGGTCCCGCCGATGTTTCCCGAGGTACGCGAGAGCGACGAGCCGTGGTCGCCGCCCGAGGCGGTCGACGCGGTCACCGGCGAGCCCGCGCACCCGGCCCGCGACGGGGTGGTGGCGGTGCTCGGCCTGCACCGCCTGTCGGCCGCCGAGGACGCCGTACGCGCCGCGCCCCCCGGAGCCGAGGTCACCGCCGTCGTGGTGACGAGCACGCCACAGGAGCTGTTCCCGCTGGCCCGGCTGGTCGTCGCCGACCTGGCCACCTGCCTCCGCCAGGCCTTCCCCCGCCCGGCCTGGCCCCGCCTGCGCGTGGTCCACGACGAGACCGGTGCCATGGCCGCCGCCGCCGGCGTACCGGATCCCGCCGACATGACCGAGGTGGCGATCCGCGTGACGTCCGGCCGGATCACCCTGCGCACCCAAGGATTCGGCGCCTGCCACGCCGCCGCCCACCCGTCCCCATGACCGTCCTCGGGGACCTCGTTGTTCCTCCCCAAGGGGCGTCGTGGGGTCAGAGGGTGGTGGGAAGGACCTCGCGGCCGGGGATGCCGGGGTCGGCGGCGAAGAGGGCGCCGGCGAGAGGTTGTTCGGCGCGGTCCACGTCGAGGGCCGAGGTGGTGACGAACAGGCGGTCGAGGCTCTCGCCGCCGAACGCGACCGCCGTGACCTTGCGCACCGGCAGCGTGACGACCGCGTCGAGCCGCCCGTCGGGCGCGTACCGGTGGACGGCGCCGCCCTCCCACAGCGCCACCCAGACGCCGCCCTCGGCGTCCACCGTGAGGCCGTCGGGGGCGCCCCGCGCGGCGTCGACGGCGACGAAAGGCCGCCGCCCGCTCAGCCCGCCGTCCGGGTCGTAGTCGAGCACGTCCACCCGCCCGGTCGCGGTGTCGGCGTAGTACGCCAGCCGCCCGTCCGGGCTGAAGTCGAACCCGTTGGAGATCGTCACCTCCGGCAGCACCACGCGCAGAGCACCGTCAGGCCCGGCCACCGAGAAGGAGCCGCGTCCGGGGCGCGCGTCATAAGCCATGCTGCCGATGTAGAAGCGGCCGCCGGGGTCGCAACCGCCCTCGTTCATCCGGATCGCGGGGTCGGTCCACGCCTCGCCGAGCGAGCGCAGCGGGGCGTCGAGGTCGTCGGAATCGGCCAGCAGCAGCTCGCGTTCGGCCGCGACGACGTACCCGCCCGAGACGCGGGGCCGGACGACGGCGGCCAGCGGGCCGACCCGGCGGCGGCGCACGTGGCCGCCGGGACCGAGCGCGAGCACCTCGCCCGCCAGCATGTCCACGAACCGCAGCCCGCCCCAGCGCGCGCACCACACGGGCCCCTCGCCGTGCTCGGTGACGGGGTCGGTCACGGTGTACGCGGTGATGGTCATGCCGGCCTCCTGGGGGTTGATCACCACGACCTTAACGCCGGAAACGCGCCGATCAAGAGCCCACAGGCAACCAGCACCGGCGATGCCACTCGGCCTCCTCCAGCATCGCGACACGTCCGCACGACACCATCGACCCGCCGTGACCGGCGCCCCGGCGACGCCGAACTTCCCCAAGGATCTACCTTCATCACGCCCTCGAAACCCTCCGAAAAGGACACATTGGTACATATGGGCAGTGGGAAGGTACGAAAGTTCGCGGCGCTGTCGCTCGGAGTCTTCGATTCCGCGCCCGTGGGCGTGATGGTGACCGCCGGCCCGGACCATCGGCTGGTCTATACGAACGACGCCTACCAGAAAATCGTCGGTGAGCGCAGGATCGGGGCGCCCGTCCGGGAGGCGTTCTCCGACCTTCGCCAAGAGGGCTACTTCGTGCTGCTCGACCAGGTCCTGGCGACCGGCGAGTCATTGATCATGAGGGAGATACCGTTCGAACTCGGCGACTACGACCCGCTCGGGCGCGAGCGCTACTCCACGGTCAGCATGTCCAAGATCTCGATAGGGGACGAGGAAGGCCTGATTCTCGTCACCATGGACGTCACCGCCCAGGTCGAGTCGGCCGCGGACTCCGTCGCCGAGGGACGGCGCAGGTTCCTGCAGCGCTATCAGAGCCTGCTCCAGCTCGAATCCCAGGGAGTGTGGGTGACCGGGCAGGCGGGCGAGGTGATCGAGCCGAGCCTGGGGTGGCAGCGGCTGACCGGGCAGTCATGGGAGGAGCACCGGGGCAACGGCTGGCTGGACGCCGTGCACCCCGACGACCGCGAGCGCGCCGGAGAGCGGTGGGCCCGGGTGGTCGAGCAGCTGGACCGCCTGGACGAGGTGTTCCGCGTGAAGACGTCCGAGGGCCCGTACCGGCACATCCGCGTGCGCGCCGTCCCGGTGGTCGAGGGCCGTGAGGTGATCGAGTGGGTCGGCACCATCACCGACGTCGAGCAGGAATGGCGGGAGGAACGCCACCGCGAGCTGCTCGACCGGGCCGCCGCGGTGACCGCGGATCTCGCGAGCCTGGACGAGGTGCTGGCCGCGCTGGTCGACGTGATCGTGCCCACCGTGTCCGACGGGTGCGGCATCTACGTGCTGCCGGAGTTCGAGGACGAGTCGATCCCGACGCCGTTCGTCGCCCAGCGCCTGGTCAGCATCGTCCGGGAGAACGACGATCCGCCGACGCCCGGCCCGCAGCCGTTCGACCAGGACTGCGACTTCGTCACGGCGATCAGGACCCGCCGGCCGGTTCACCGGGTCTTCTCCCCGGGTGAACCGCCGCCCGGCGCCGTACCGCCCGGCGCCGAGGCGTGGTTCGGCACCGCCCGGGGCAACAGCCTGGCCCTGGTGCCGGTGGTCGTGGACGGCGTGGTGGCGGCGGTGGTGCACGCGGCGGTCTGCGGGGACCGCGAACCGCTCAGCGAAGCGGACGTCGACCTGCTCGGCCGGATGCTCGATCACGCGCACACCCACCTCAGCAACGCGATGCGCTTCCAGCGCACCCAGCGCATCGCCCTGGCCCTGCAGAACTACCTGCTGCCCGATCCGCCGCGGGTGCCGGGCCTGGAGATCACCGCCCGCTACCGGCCGAGCGCCACCGCGGCGGAGATCGGCGGCGACTGGTACGACTCGTTCCGGCTGCCGGACGGCTCGGCCGTCCTCACCGTCGGCGACGTGGCCGGGCACGACCTCGCCGCGGCCGTCACCATGAGCCAGCTGCGCAACATGCTCAGAGGGCTCGCGATGGACCGCCGCGAACCGCCCGGCGACATCCTGCGCCGCCTGAACATCGCCACCGAGTCCCTCTACCCCGACGGCACGGCGACCTGTGTCCTCGCCCGCCTGAACGGCCCGCTCGGCGGCGGATGGCGTCTGGAGTACGCCGTGGCGGGCCACCCGCCACCCCTGCTCGTCACCCCCGGCGGCGAGGCGCGCTACCTCGAGGACGGCCTCAGCCCCCTGCTCGGCATCACCTCCGACAGGCCGCGCGACAGCGCCACCGCGACGCTGCCGCCGCACAGCACGCTGCTGCTCTACACCGACGGGCTGGTGGAGGTGCCGGGCGAGCACCTCGACGAAGGCCTCGAACGGCTGCGCCGCTGCGGCGCGTGCCTGGCCGACGCGCCTCTCGACGAGTTCTGCGACAAGGTGCTCACCCGCCTGTCCATGGCGCGTACCGACGACATCGCCATGATCGCCGTACGCCTGCCCGGCGCCTGAGCGCGCGCGGCCGGGTCAGCGGCGGTTGCGGCGCCCTGAGGGACGGCGGCGGGGGCCGGCGGGGCGCGAGGCGGTGTCCGGCCAGTGGGCGGGACGGGTGAGGGCGGCGGGCAGGCGCGTGGCATTGTCGCCCCGGGCGGCGTTCACCTGGGGCTGGGTGAGGAAGATGCCGCCGGTCAGGTCGGCGCCGGACAGGTCGGCACCCCGCAGGTCGGCTCCGATGAGATCGGCCTGCCGCAGGTCGGCGCCGCGCAGATCGGCCCCGATCAGGTACGCGCCGCGCAGGTTGGCCCCGCGCAGGTCCGCCCCGCGCAAGCGGGCCCCGATCAGGTCGGCGCCGCGGCGTTCACCGCCGCCGAGCCCGGCCCGCGCCAGCTCGCTCGTCCGCAGCAGCAGCTCGTTGACCTCGGCCCGGTGCGCCGCCACGTCGAGCTTCTCCAGCACGGCCGCGCTCTCCCGGGTCAGCCGCTCGGTCCGGTCGAGCGCGTCGGCCAGCGCCGGGCGGATCGGCCGGGCGGCCTCGATCTCCAGGGCCTCCGCCAGATACCACAACAGCTCGTGCAGCTGCCGCATGACGGGGAAGACGGCGTACATCTGCCGCGCCGACCCGGGGGCCTCGCGCCAGCTGCGCCCCTCGAACGTGACCTGCGAGACCTTCTGACCGGCGCCGAAACAGTCGAACACCGTGCACCCCGGGAAGCCGCGCGGCCGCAGCTCGGCGTGGATGGCGCAGCGGAAGTCGTCGCGCAGGTTGCGGCACGGCTGCCCGGCGTCCTTGTCGGCGGCGAAGTCGGCCGAGGCCGAGAACGGCAGCGCGACGCAGCACAGCCCGAAGCAACTCTCGCAGTCGGCCAGCAGGCCGAGCTCGCGTGGGTTCGTCCCCGGCAACGTGTCGATCTCCTCAGGAGTGGTGGGTGCGGCAGGTCAAGGGTACTCACGCGTGGACGTACGGCGTCGTCGTGGTGAGCGGCGCGAAGCCCAGCCGCTCGAGGATGGGGCGGCTCTGGCCGGAGGCGTCCACCTGCAGGTATCGGTGGCCGCGGGCGACCGCCTCGCGGGCCCGGTGGGCCACCAGCGCCCGGTAGACACCCTTGCCCCGCCACTCCGGCGCGGTGCCGCCGCCCCACAGGCCGGCGAACCGGGTGCCGGGGTGCAGGTCCATGCGGGCGGCGCTGACGGGGACGTCGCCCGCCATGGCGAGGACGGCGACGACGGAGCCGGCGGCGAGCTGCTCGGGCAGGCGCGCCCTGATGTGGTCGCCCGGGCCGAAGGCGAGCTCGTGCACGCGGGCCACCAGCTCCACGTCCTCGGGCCCCGTCACCGGGACGAGCCGGACGCCGTCGGGGAGCACGACCTCCCCCGCGACCGTCGCGGCCTCGGCCACCATGAGCGTTTCGGCCGGCTCGGGGACGAAACCGGCGGCCAGCAGGCGCCTGTCGAGGTCGGCCGGCCGGTCGTGGCCGTACAGCTTCCACTCGAACGGACGCCCGAGCGCGCCGAAGTAGCGCACCTGCTCGGCGATCGCCGCCTCCGCGCGGTCGTCGTCGAGGTCGGACCAGATGACGCCGTTCCAGCCGTGCTCGGGGCCGACGTGGCGCACCACGTCACCGGCGCGTTCGGCGCGGGCGCCGGGGCCGTCGGGGGCGGACTCCCGGCGCAGCTCACGGTCGAACAGGGCCAGCACCTCATCGTGATTCATCCGGACACCTCACCAGCAGGTGTGTCCTCGTGGCAAACGGTTATCCGCCGTAGCGCCGCTGGCGGGCGGCGAAGCTGCGCAGCGCCCGCAGGAAGTCGATCTCGCGGAACGCCGGCCAGTACGCCTCGCAGAAGTACAGCTCGGAGTAGGCCGACTGCCACAGCAGGAAGTTGGACATGCGGTGCTCGCCGCTGGTGCGGATCACCAGGTCGGGGTTGGGCTGCCCGGCCGTGTACAGGTGGCGGGTGATGTCGTCGGCGGTCAGCGTCGCGGCCAGCTCGTGCATCGACTGGCCCGCCTCCGCCCGCTCGTACAGCAGCTCGCGCATGGCCTCCACGACCTCCTGGCGGCCGCCGTAGCCGATGGCGAGCGTGAGGTGGAATCCGGTGGTGCAGGTGCGGGTGGCCTCGACGGCGCTCTTGAGCGCCCGCGCCGTGGTGTCGGGCAGGAGGTCGAGCATGCCGGCGACGTGGACCTGCCAGTGGGAGTCCGGACGGTCGAACTGCTCGCTGACCATCTCCTCGAGCACCTGCAGCAGGAGGGCCACCTCCTCGTCGTCGCGGTGCTGCAGGTTCTCCGTCGAGCACAGGAACACGGTCACGTGGCTGATGCCCAGGCCCTCACACCACGACAGCACGTGCCTGATGTGCTCGGCGCCGTACTTGTGGCCCATGCTCGGGTGGGCCAGGCCCATCTGCCTGGCCCAGCGCCGGTTCCCGTCGGCGATCAGGCCGACGTGGCGGGGCAGCGGGCCGGCCATCACCTGGCGGCGCAGGCGCCGGGCGTACAGGGAGTGAAGGAGGTCAGTGTGCACACTTCCAGAATGGACCCGGTGCGGCACTGGAATCTGATCTTTCCTGATTTCCGATGCCGAGACATGTGATCGTGTGACGGGCGGTGCGCGGGGCGTCACCGCGGCGGCCAGGCGTCGCCCCATTCCACGTCGCGGGCGGCCCGGTAGAGGTCTCCCTGCCGTTTGGAGACGATCACGTCGCTGAGGCCGTCGTCGCTGCACAGGCGCAGGGAGACCACGCCCTTGCGCTTCTGCGGATGGCGCAGGACGCGCCCTTCGGGACGCGGCCCCGGGACGGCCGCGGCGGCCACGTACGAGAACTTCTCGTCCTCGAAGCTCAGCGTTCCTGCCTTGACGCGGCGGTGCAGGGGGCTCCTGGGGAGGCGTACGGAGAAGTGGCACCAGTCGCGGCCCGGCTCGATCGGGCAGCGGCCGTCGTGCGGGCAGGGGGCGAGCACGGTCAGCCCCGAGGCGGTCAGGACCTCGCGCGCCGCGGCGACCGTGGCGTAGCCCACGGGAGTGCCGGGCTCGACGATCACGACCATGGCGGCGTCCGCGGCCAGCCACCGCACGACCTGCGCCTGCTCCGCCTCCGGGAGCTCCCCCAGCGCGTACGACATGGTGACCAGGTCGGCGGCGGGCCGGTCGAGGCCGGGGCGGATGGCCGCCTGCCGCCACGTGGTGCCGTCCAGCGTGCGGGACGCGCGGGCCAGGCGCCTGCCGAGGTCGATGACGTGCGGGTCGTGCTCGATGACGGTGATCTTCTCGACCGACGGCCACACCTCGGCCGCCGCCCAGATCGCGGCGCCGGTGCCGCCGCCGGCGTCGAACTGGCTGCGCGGCGCGAACCCCGGGCTCAGCGCCGCCGCCCGCCGCAGGGCCGTGGCGGCGGCGGCGTAGGTGGCGGGCATGCGGTACGCGGCGTAGGCGGCGACGTCGGCGCGCGAGCGCAGATGGTTGCCACCGGTCGAGATGCCGGTGCGGTAGCGCTCGGTGAGCCGGGCCGTCGCCTCGGCCAGCTCCTGCGGCGTGAAGCGGGTCAGGGCGCGGTCGAGCGCGGTTCTGAGATCTTCGGGAAGCATGGCTGGATCCACCCAGGACGACGTGTTGAGGACGGGACGGGACGGGACGGCACCGGGCGGCCGCGACGGGCGACCACGACGGGCGACCACGACGGGCGTCCGTGACGCCGGGCGCGCGCCGGCGATCGGCTAGCGCGTGCGGTGCCCTCGCCAGGAAGCGGCGAAGACCTTGCCGAGACGCATGCGAACCCCCTCGATCGTGCCCTGGTCACCGGGCGGAGACGACCGTACCAATCATGCGCCACCATGCACGCCCCCACCACCGCCTTCGTGCCGGGAGTCAGTCCTGTGCGCCGCGCCAGGCGTCCAGACGGGCGTGGACGTCCCGCAGCGCCTCGTACGAGCTGGTGTAGACGTCGTAGAGCGGGTCGAGCAGGTCGGCGCGGGCCGGATCGGGGTCGAACACGCGGTCGACGAGGACCGCTGCGCGGGTGGCGGTGGTGATGTCCGGGTGGAGCCCCGCGCCGACGGCGCCGAGCAGGGCCGCGCCGAGAACGGCGCCGTTGTCGCGGGCCGTCAGCCGGGCGACGGGGCGGCGCAGCACGTCGGCGAAGATCTGCGCCCAAAGGTCGCTGCGGGAGCCGCCGCCGGACAGGGTGACGGTGTCCAGCGGGGCGCCGCAGGCGGCCTCGACCGCGGCCAGCGCCTGGCGGCCGGACATGGCGACCCCTTCCAGGACCGCCCGGGACAGATGGGCGTCCGTGGTCTCCGCGCCGAGCCCGAGGAACGCGCCGCGTACGGCGGAGTCCCACAGCGGGGCGCGTTCGCCGAGCAGGTGAGGGGTGAAGACCACGCCGGAGGCGCCGGGCGGCGCGCTCGCGGCGGCGTCCAGGACCTCCGGCACGCTCAGGGATCGAGCCCGGCTCCACCAGGAGAGCGCGTCGCCTCCGGCCTGGGTCGGGGCGGCGTGCACGTACAGGCCGTCGGTGCGCGGGAAGGTGACCACGCCACGGTTCGGCAGGCTATGCCGGGAGGCGCCCGCGACGATGAGGGAGGTGCCGCACGACAGGAGGGCGCGGCCGGGCTCGGTGGTTCCCGAGCCGAAGACGGTGCCGAACGCGTCCATGGTGCCGGTCACCGCGGGGACCCGCCCGAGGCCCTGCGCGGTCACGGGCCCCAGGGGCGAGGCGGGGGCGGCCAACGGCGGCAGCCGCTCGGCGAGCCCGTCGACCAGGGCGATGGCTTCTGGCGCGTACCGGTCGCCGGAGCCGTCGACCAGGCCGACGGAGGACAGGCCGTCGCTGCTGACCGTGCCGGTGAGCCGGGCGTTCACCCAGTCCTTCGGGCTGAGCACCCAGCGGGTACGGGCCCACAGCTCCGGATGGCGGCGGGCGAACCACGCGGCGCGGCAGACCAGCCGGGAGGCGTCCAGCGTGATCGGGCCGCCCCAGATGCGGGTCTTGTCCTCGGCGGTGAACCGTCCGTCGAGCTCCCGTGCGACGGCGGCGCAGCGCTGGTCCTGCCAGGTGATGGCGGGGGCCAGCGGGCGCAGCTGATCGTCGGCGAACACATGGGTGTTGACCTGGCTGACCAAGCCCACCGAGCGGACGTCTCCGCCCGGCACCCCGTCGAGGACCGCGGCGATGCCACGCAGGCAGCCGTCCCACCAGTCGCCGGGGTCCTGCTCGGCGTACCCGGGGCGGGGGCGCGCGGTGGCATGGCCGACGGTGTGTGCGCGCAGCAGCGCGCCACCTGCGGTGAACAGGGCGGTCTTGACCGCGGTGGTGCCGACGTCGATGCCGAGGATGAGATCGCGGGAGCGTCCCTGGCTGGCGTTCATGACCGGGAGGTTAGCGCCGTCCCCACACCTGCCGGAAAGGCGGCACAGCCCCTCCCCCACGCACGCCACCGCACAGCCCGGCTCACGCCGGCCCCTTCACGGCGGCGGCCGGGAGCGCGTCAACCATGCGGGGCGGGTGCGGAGGCGGTGCGGAAGAGGCGCCAGCAGGCCAGCGCGGCGTCCCCGGGCCCGCCGGGCTGCCCGGCCGACACCCAGTGGGCGATCACGCCGACGAGGGCGCCGGCCAGGTAGGCGGCGTGCACGTCCGCCGGCACGTCGTCCCACCCCGCGGGCCGCCGGCCGCCGGAGAAGCGCCCGGCGAGCTCGGCGGTGAGGCGTTCGCGCAGGCGGGCGGCGAAGCGGGCGCTGCCGTGGGGGCCGAGCATGCGCGTGTACAGGGTCGCGGCTCCCGCCACGTGCTCGAACAGCTCCCGCAGCGGGCCCGGGACGCGGTCGCGGGGCGCGTCGAGCGGGCACAGGGCGGCGGCCCGCGCGACCGCGGCGACGGCGTCCTCCATGGCGTCGGTCACCAGGGCGTCCACGTCGGGATAGTGCAGGTAGACGGTCGCACGGTTCACCTCCGCGCGCTTGGCCAGCGCCGACACCGTGATGGACGCGAGCTCCTGCCGCGCCGCCAGGTCGAGCACGGCGGCCTTGAGCCGGGCACGGGTGCGCTGCGCGCGAGGATCATCCGGGTTCACACCGGCCACTATACGACAGCCATCGCTTAAACGACACCTGTTGACTAATCGACATTTGTCGCTTAAAGTACGGGCATGATGATCGAGATTTGGGCGGACGTCGTCTGCGGGTGGGCCCACATCGGCAAGCGGCGGATGGAGAAGGCCCTCGCCTCCTGGGGCGGCGAGCCGATCGAGGTGGTCTGGCGGCCGTACCAGACCGACCCGATGGCGCCCGTCCACTCGGAGCCGCTGGAGCAGGCGCTGCGCGACCCGATCGCCGACGGCGCGCTGCGGGCCTGCGTGCCCGGGCTCTCCCCCGCCGAGAGCCGCGCGCGTGCGGCCGACGCGGCCGCCGCGGAGGGGCTGGGCCCGCGTTGGGGCGCCGAGTGGCGCCCCAACACCGTGCGGGCGCACCAGCTGATCGCGCTGGCGTACGAGAAGGGCGGCGCGGAGTTGCAGGGCCGCGTCGTGGAGCGGGTGCTGAACGCCCACTTCGTACAGGTCCGCGACATCGGCGACCCGGCCGTGCTGTCCGAGATCGCCGCCGCGGAGGGGCTCGCCGACGATCTCGCCGGCACCGGCCCGGAGGCGGTGCGGGAGCTGCTGCTGACCGGCAAGGCCAAGGGCGTGCGCACGTCCCCCACGATCGTCGCGAACGACCTCGCGCTGGAGGGCGCGCAGCCGCCGGAGGCGATCAGGGAGTTCCTGCAGGACGCGAGCCGGCACACGCCGCGCCGGCTGCCCGCCGAGGTGGTGCGGCTGCGCCACGCCGAGTCGCTGCTCGACCAGCGCGACCCGCTCGGCGCGCTCACACTGCTGCGGCCCCTGCTGGACGAGCACGGCGCCGACCGGGGCGTGCGCATGCTGGCCGCCCGGGCGTACTTCGCTTCGGCCCAGCTCAACCGGGCGCGCACGGCACTGGAGACCCTCGTGGCCGAGTCGCCCGACGACTCCTACGCCCGCCACCTGCTGGGCCGTACGCTGCAGCGCCAGGGCCGGCACGACGAAGCCGCCTCCCACCTGACCCTGGCCGCCGCCATGACCCCCGACTACGCCTAGCGAGTTCAACACTCGGCGTTCGGCGTCCCGGCCGGGCGCCCGCGCCAGTCGCGGGCGGCCGGCCGAATGGTGCGGCCTTCCGCGACGGCGTCGCGGAAGGCCTGGGCCACGAGCCGCCCTCCTGACTCCTGTGCGTCGCGGCCGTCGTCGTCCCGGCAGTTCGTCTCAGGGCGCCGCCTGATGGTCCGCGATCAGCCGGAGACGGCACGATGAATGGTGCGCATTCGTGTCGCTGTGGCCTTCGCTGCGCCCACGGTGAACGGGCACGCGTCTGCCCGAGGCCCCGGTTAGCGTGCGGGCATGCCGATGATCGACGAGCTCGCGATCGCGTACGAGGAGTGCGGGCCCCCGGCGCCGGCCGGCACCGTGGTGCTCGTGCACGCCGCCGTGGCCGACATGCGCATGTGGCACCACCAGTTCCGCGGCCTGGCCGAGCGTTACCGGGTGATCCGCTACGACTGGCGCGGCCACGGCCGCTCCGGCGACCCGGACCGCGAGGTCTCTCACCACGAAGACCTGCTCGCCGTCATGGACGCGCTGAAGGTCGAGCGTGCCGCGCTGGCCGGCTGCTCGATGGGCGGCGCGTACGCCGTCGAGGCGGCGCTCGCCGCGCCTGACCGGGTGGCCGGGCTCGCGCTGATCTGCTCCGGGCTGAGCGGGCACGTCTGGCCGCAGGAGATGCTGGAGCAGGCGCGTGAGCGCGTCCACTCGTCGGTGCCCGCCGAGCGCCTGGCCCGTTACCGCGCGGGGTCCGCCGGTCACGTCGATCCGGCGGACGCACAGGCCATGGCGGAGGCGCACACGCTGTGGCAGGTCGCCGGTCCCGGGCGCGATCGCGACGCGCTCCCCGACACGGTGTGGGAGGAGGCGGTGGACATGTGCCGGCTGATGTTCGAACGCTCCTGGTCCGGCCCCCGGGCCCCCGAGCGGTACCTCGACCCTCCGGCCGCCGGGCGGTTGCACGAGGTCGCCGCACCCACACTCGTGATCAACGGACTGTCGGACGTGCCAGGCATCCAGGAGGTCTCGGGCCTGCTCGCCGACGGCATCCCCGGCGCCCGCCGCATCGACCTCCCGGAGACGGGACACCTCCCGCCCCTGGAACGACCGGTTGAGGTCACGGAGGCGCTGACGACGTTCCTCCGCGAGGCGGTCTTCAGCCCTGAAACCGGATGTCGCACACCCGAAGCCCCTCGTCGTGCATAGCGCCCAGCAACGGCGCATGGGGCGCGACCTCCGCGCGAAGCCTGGCGACGGCACCGGAAGCCGCCTGCGGGCGGCCCGGACGGCGCACCACCACGACACACCAGACCATCAGGACGATCATGACGCAGATCATCGCCGAGCTTCTGGATCGGCAGGAGATTCTGAAGTACCTCACCGGCATCGCGGACGTGGAGGAGGAGTCGGATGTCTATGACATCGACACCGACGGCTGGATCGAGACTGGCGACAACGGAATCGCGATCGAAATCGACAGCGAAAGGTGCCTGATCAAATACGAGCTCTGGGACGGGGCGCCACCGCCGCTCGACTCCTGGGATCGGAGCTGGTCCGGAAGCGTACGCTTCGCCTCCGGGAAGGTGTGCACCCTGAGCGACTACGACGGCAACACGGCTTACGGAGAAGAGTCCCTGGGCCGCCGGAGCACGCTCTGGCAGGTGACCATCCATCGCAAGGCGCTCGGCCACGAGGAGTTCACGCCTGACCTCGTCGGCGTCACCCTGCTGAAAGCACAGTTCTGGCCCGCGTCTTGAGCGACGAGACCAGAAAGGACCGTCGCCGGCCCTGCAGACGACAGCAGTGAGCACAACGTGCCCTTTCATCGTGTGGGCCGCCAGCGCGCAAAGGTCGAAGGCTGACGAGACGTTCAACGTCAGGGCGTGCCGTCTGGCCAGCTTCTCGTCGATCTTGGCCGACCCGGAAAGGACGGGCCGTCCTGCGGGCACGTCCCTCCCCTGCATAGGCTCGGACAGGTCATTTCACGCCGAGAACAGCAGGGAGCCCGATAAGTGGTGATCATCGCCCAGGAGACGTCCTTCGACGAGGCCGAGGTGTTCGAGCTCTACGACTCGGTCGGCTGGCACCCGTGGACGGGCGACGTCGCCCGGGTGTGCCGGAGTCTGGCCAACTCGCACCTGGTCATCACCGCGAGGGACGAGTCGGGCAAGCTGCTCGGCCTGGCGCGGACGGTGTCCGACGACGAGATCGTCTGCTACGTGCAGGAGTTGCTGGTCAACGCCCGGCACCACGGCAAGGGTGTCGGCCGCCGGCTGCTGGAGCACCTCAAGGATCGGTACGCGCACTGCCGCTACTTCGTCCTCACCACCGACCACGAATCCACCCCGGAAGGCCCCGCGAACCATTCCTTCTACCGCCGCCTCGGCCTGATCGAGCACCACGAGCAGGGCCTGTCGGCCTTCGCCCTCCGGGTGCGCGACCCGCGCAGCCTCTAGACCCGCCGGGCCGGTATTCGCGCGTCGGTACGACTGCCCGCGCGCCTCCGCCGCACGTTGGTGCAGGTCCATCGGAGAACAGGGACAGGAGCGACGGATGCCTGTTCTCGTCGCGGCGGCCTGTGCACGCAGCCGCGAAGCGAACGTGGCGACCGGGAGGCCGGCGCCTTTACGATGTAGATTTATGCCGTCTCTCGCCGAGTTTCTCGCCGATGCGCAGCGTGGGTGCATGCCGGTGGCCGACGGCGGGGTGACCGTGGTCCCCCAGCCGTCGCCGCGGGACCTGGGTGTGCTGGCGTTCACCGCGCACTCGGTGGTGTTCGCCGACGTGGAGCCGGAATGGGTCCATGAGCGGCTCCCCGCCGACGATCTGTCGGCGCCGCTGTCCCCGCCGTTTCTCCAGGATCTGGCCGTACGTACGCGGCGTCACGTGGGCACCATCGATCTTCTCGTCCTGGCCGCGCCGGTCTCCGGCCCGGCGCCACTGCCGCTGCGGGAGGTCACCGGAGACGGGCATCCGCGGGTGGAGCGGGCGTGGCGCCATCGTGACGCGGTGCGGGTGTGGGCCGCCGAGGGCGGGGTGGTCACCGTCGGACGCGGTGTGGCCGGCCGCTGGGAGGTGGCGGTCGAGGTCGATCCTGGCCACCGGGGCCGCGGCCTGGGCCGGCTGCTGGCCGAAGCCGCTCGCCGTCTCTGCCCCGGCCCGGTCTGGGCCCAGATCGCGCCTGGCAACGCCGCGAGCGTGCGGGCGTTCCTCGCGGCCGGGTACGTTCCCCTTGGCGCCGAGGCGCTGCTCACCGATCAGGAGGTCACGTGATCACTTCCGACGACGTGCGCCGGCTGGCGCTCGCGCTGCCCGAGACCACTGAGGGCAAGCATTTCCGGAACACCGCGTTCAAGGTCCGCGGCAGGAGCTTCGCCGGGCTGGAAGGCGACACGCACGTCACGCTCTCCCTGGGCGAGGAGGAGGTACGGGCGGCCGTCGCGGACGAGGCGGGTGTGGCGGAGATCCGGCGCTCCGACCGGCCCATCGGGATCCGCGTTGACCTGGCGGCGATCGCGCCGGAGCGCCTCGCGCGCCTGGTCGAGCTGTCCTGGCAGCACGCGGCGCCCAAGCGGCTGGTGGCCGGGGATCAGTAACCCCTCTCCCCTCACCCTCATCGGCCTTCGCTTCTCACCGGGGCTGATGGCCGCGGGCGACGGGACCGGTGGCGCTCTCAGCTCGGCGAGAAGCGGGCGTGGCGCTGCCGTGGTGACACAAGATCGCTACGTATAGTGATGGCCGACGTCATTCCGTGACCCCAGGGGGAGATATGACAAGGAGCCTCATCGCCGCCGGCGGTGCGCTGCTCACCGCGGCCGCGCTGTTCGGATCTGCCGGCCCCGCCGCCGCCGACGACGAATGGCACGACCGGAGCCACAAGAACTCGCACCACTGCGGTCTGTGGATCAGCGACGACCGCAGCTTCGACTTCGTCACCAAGGACGGCATCTTCACCGGCAAGCGCGACTCCGACGCCTGCAAGGACGGCTGGAAGCACACCCACCACGACGACGACAAGAAGTGGGACTGGCACGACGACTGACCTTCCGCCACACCCCCGGTCCCGGCGCCCACCCCTGGGCGCCGGGACCGGCGCCTTTCCCCCTGGACCCGCCGAGATAGCCTGACCTGGTGCGACTCGGTGTGAACGTCCCCAACTTCGGTCCCGGCACCGACCCCGCGACGCTGCGGCGCTGGGCGCTGACCGTCGAGGGGCTCGGGTTCGACCTGCTGATGGTCTCCGACCACATAGCCGTCACCCCGGACGTGGCCGAACGGTATCCGGCGCCGTTCTACGACCCGTTCACCACGCTCGCCTGGCTGGCAGGCACCACCCGCATCGGGCTCGGCACCACGGTGCTGATCGTCCCCTACCGTCACCCGCTGCTCGTGGCGCGCATGGCGGCCAACCTCAACGACCTCAGCGGCGGCCGGTTCGTGCTGGGCGTCGGGGTCGGGTGGGCGCGGCAGGAGTTCGGCGCCCTGGGGGTGCCGTACGAGCGGCGCGGCCGTCTCACCGACGAGTACCTGACCGCCATCCGGGCGGCGTGGGCCGACGAGCGCGACTACCGTTCCGGCGGCATCCCCATCTGGGTGGGCGGCGGGAGCGAGGCGGCCCTGCGCCGGGCGGTGCGGTTCGGCCGGGCCTGGCATCCGCTGCGCAACACGCTGCCCTGGCTGCGCGAGACCTGGCCGCGGGTGCGGCAGATCGCCGGGGAGATGGGCCGGCCGGTGCCCGAGTTCGCGCCCAGGATCCTGCTGCGGGTCATGGAGTCGCCGGTCACCGGGCCCGACCGGCGCGCCGGCGAGGGCACGATCGAACAGGTCGCCGCCGACCTGGGCGAGCTGCGCCGGCTCGGCGCCACGACGGTGGTGCTCGACCCCTACCACGAGGACCCTGGCGAGACCCTCCATCCGGAGGCGGCCTGGGAGATGCTCGCCGCCGTCCGCGTCGCCGCTGACGGCCCGCTGCCGTGAAGAGTCGCCCCGCAGGGGAGGCAGGTGCCGCGGGCGTGGCCGGTGCTGGGGCCGGACGAGGTCGCGGTACGGCGGAGCACGGCGCGTCGTGACCTACGCCCGGCGGGACGCCAGCTCCTCCAGGTCGCGGACGAACCACAGCTGGTCGCCGCGGTTGGCCTCCCCGGCCCAGGCGCGCAGGGCCGAGCTGGCCGCCGTGTGGCGCGAGATGTCGCCCACGATCGCGAGCCCGAGGCGGTAGTTGGCGAACTTCTGCACGATCTCGCCGGCCACGCCGGTGCTGAGGGCGAAGAAGTCGTCGTGCAGCCGCTCGGCGGGGACGGCCACCCAGGTGGCGCCGTGGCCCCAGGCGTCGCCGATGAGGTCGAGCGCGTGGCGGGTCTCGCGCAGGGGCTCGCCGTGCGGGTCGCATACGAGGACGTCGGCGGGCAGTTCCATGGTCAGCCTCTCACGAGCGCGTCGATGATCCGGAGCACCTGAGCGCTCTCCTCCAGCCCGCCCAGCACGATGACCTTGAGGTGGGCGCGTTCCTCGTCGTAGACGAACTCGACGCGCAGGCCGTGCGGCCGGCTCGCCAGCGAGCCCAGGACCATCGTGCTGACCCGGTCCAACTCGGCCCTCGGCAGGCCGTCGACCTGGACGATGCTCGACACCTCGGCGCGGCGCGGCGCGGCCGGCTCGCCGACGGGCAGCCCGGCGAACGCCGCCAGGTCGTCCTTGGCGATCCGGTAGCGCCTGCCGACGCGCACGGCGGGCAGCCGGCCGTCGCGCACGTAAAGACGCACGGTCTTGACGTGCAGCCCGAGCACGGCGGCCGCCTGCTCAACGGTGTAGTACTCCATAATGTTCCCTATTATGGCGCACTTCAGGGAATGTTACGCCCTTCGAGGTAAGCGGCGAAGGCGTCCAGGGCCGGTTCGGGGTCGCTGCGGCCGATGCCGATGCGGAACCGGTCGTCCGGAAGCGGCGTGAGCTCGGAGCGGTAGACGCTCGCAGGGAGCAGCAGCACCCCGGCCTTCTCCACCAGGTCGGCGCAGAACGCCTCCACGCCGTCCGCGCCCAGGTAGCGGGGATAGGCGACGCAGCCGCCGTCGGGCGCCCGCCACTCGAACAGGCCGGCGTGCGCGGCGAAGAACGCCTCGAACTTCGGCAGGTTGGCGGCGATGATCGCCCGATTGCGGCCCAGGATGCGGTCACGGGCCTTGACGGCGACGCGGGCCAGCACCTCGCTCGGCGCGGCGTTGCAGATGGTCGTGTAGTGCTTGGCGCGTTCCAGCCGCGAGCGCAGCTCGCGGTCGCGGCAGGCGATCCAGCCGACGCGCAGGCCGGGCAGTCCGAGGGACTTGGAGATGACATTGAGGGACAGGGCGTCCGGCGACAGGTCGGCGGCCTGCGGCAGCATGCGGGCGGGATCGCGTTCCAGGCCGCGGTAGACCTCGTCGCTGAACAGGCGCACGCCGCGCTCGTCGCACAGCTCGGCGAGCCGGGCGAAGTCGGCGGCGTCGATGACCTTGCCGGTGGGGTTGTTGGGGAAGTTGACGGCGACCAGCCGCGTGTTCGGGCGGATCGCGGCGCGCACCTCGTCCAGGTCGAGGGCCCAGTCGCGGGCGGGGTCGAGGGCGACGCCGGTGACCTCGCACAGCGAGGCGGGCACGGTCTCGGCGGCCTGGTAGGCGGGCGTGACCACCACCGCGTGGTCGCCGGGTTCGAGCAGGACCTGCATGGCGAGGTAGAGGCCCTCCTCCGCGCCGGCGAAGCAGATGACGTCGTCCTCGTCCACCTGGTCGTAGGTGCCGGCGATGGCGCGGCGCAGGACGGGGTCGCCGTACGTGTGGGTGTAGCCGAGCGACAGCGTCTCCCAGGCGTGCCGGTCCTCGTCGTCGGCCAGGGCGAGCAGCTCCGTCATGGTCATGGTCTGGGCGTCGGAGGCGGTCAGGTGGTGGCGGGCGCTGAACTCCCAGCGGGAGAAGTGCAGCTCGAGCCGGAAGTCGGGCAGGCGGGTCACGATGGGGTCCTTCGCAGGTCGGACAGCAGGGCGTACAGGGTGGATCGGGAGATCCGCAGCGCGGCGGCGACGACGGGGACGGCGCGGCGGACGGCGAAGACGCCGGCCTCGTCGAGCTCGGCCAGCACGGCGAGCCGGTCGTCGCGGGTCAGGCGCTCGGCGGGCCGGCCGTGCGCGCGTACGTACGTGCCGACGACCTGGTGGACGCGGTCGGTCCAGTCCTGCTCGAACAGCGGCTCCGGGCGGGAGGCGGTGGGCGCGGCGAAGGCCGCGAGCAGCGTGGCGGCCTGGTCGAGCGGGGTGCGGTCGAGGTTCACGCAGAGCACGGCGGACGGCCGGCCGTCGGGGTCGCGCAGCACGGCACTGACCGACGACAGCCGACGGCCGTCGGGCAGCAGCTTCTCGTACGGCCCGTAGACGCCGTCGCCCGTGGGGTCGAGCCGCCGCAGCTCGCCGAGGAGGGACGGGTCACCGGTGGCGCGCCTGGACAGCGGGTTCCACACGCGCAACACGCGGTCGCGGCGGGCGTCGTGCAGGATCACCTCGGCGTGCGGGGCCAGCAGCGCGGCCACGGCCCCGCACACCGGCGCCCACATCTGTACGCGGGGGTCTTCGTCGGTCACATACTGGATGATACGTCCAGACTGGACAGAACATCCAGCCCGGGTCAGGCGTGCGGGCCTGCCGTGACCGGGCCGAGGGTCAGGCGGGGTCTGGCCTCCATCACCACGCCGAGGCGTTCCACCTGGTCGGCGAGCTCGCGTGACTGCGCCGGGGTGAGGTCGCGCACGGCTTCGACGGTGACGTCCATCCGGGAGCCGGAGCGCCGCGAATGCCAGACGCCGGCCACCTCGCCGTCCACGAGCAGGACCGGGAAGTTGCCCGCCTGCCCGCCGTTCAGCGCCCGCCGCGCGGCCTCGCCGGGGTAAAGCAGCTCACGCGGGCGTCCGGCCACCACGTACGCGTCGAAGTACGGCAGCAGCCGCACGCCCCGCGGCCGTTCGGCGGGCACGTCGGTGTCGCCCGCGAGCACGAAGGCCGGCTTGCCCTCCAGCAGCACCTCCTCCGGCTCCACCCGGGCGAACGCCTCGGCCGCCCACCGCGCGGGCCCGCCCGCCCACTGCGCGAACTGCGCGGGCGTCGCCGGCCCGTACGCGGTGAGGTAGCTCCTGACGAGCCAGGCGAGACCGTCGTCCGGCACGGCGCGGGCCTCCGGGGCGGCCGCGTAGGTGACCTTGCGCCCGCGTGCCGGGCCGAAGACGAACGCGCCGCGGTGGGCGGCGACCGGCATCGCCTGCCGCCAGCGCGGCCACCGGCCCTGGAACGCGGGCATGACGAGGTCGCCCGCCCACGGCCCGGTGGCGGCGACGACGGCGTCGCTCAGCTCGTCGATCGTCAGCGGGCCGCTCCTGACGGCCTCGCGGATGGCGGCCACGACCTGGCCGGTCTGCTCGGGCGTCATGCGCACGGGCGCGGGACCGGCGTGGTGGGCGTGCGGGACCGACGACAGGGCGTCCACCCAGCGGGGCAGGTCGCGGGCGGGCAGCAGGTGCACGGTGCCGCGCGGGCCGTACGTCTTGACCAGGGCGCGGGTGTTCCACAGGGCGTCGCGGACGTGCGCGCGGGTGACGCCCGCGCGCAGCCCGATGGACGCCTCGGCGGCCGGCATGATCTGGGCGTGCGTCCCGCACATCGCCGCCACGACCCCGTCGAGGCCCGCGCCCGTGCCGGGGGCGAGCAGCCCTGATCGAGCCAGGCGTCTGGCGCTGACCTGCGGCCACGACAGTTGAATCACATGTCCTCCTTCGTGCGCTGCGGCACACGCTAGAAGGACATGCGGAACGGACCGTTCCTCAAGCGTGCCATTCCTCGGTACGTTCGGGGCTCGCCTGGGCGAGGGCCTCGCGGACGCCGGCCGCGTCCTTGTCGGTCGTGTAGACCGGCGTGCCGGGCTGCTGCCGCCAGGACTCGTCGAGGCCGCCGGCGTCCACCGGGTCGAAACCGAGCTCGTCGACGAGCCGCATGACGACGTCCTTGGCGCGCGGGTCGTCGCCCGCCACGGGCAGCGCGATGCGCCCCGGCGTCCCGGCCGGGCGGCCCAGGTTGGACAGGTGGTCGGCGTAGATGTTGTTGAACGCCTTGACCACCGGACGGCCCAGCCGGCGCTCGACCCAGCGGCTCTCGGGGAAGCCGTTCTCGATCTCGTCGATGCGCCCGTCGCGCTGGCGCGGGTAGTAGTTTCCCGTGTCGATCACGACCGTGTCGGCGCCGACGTCGGTGAACAGGCCCGCGGGCAGGTCGGGCACCCTGCACTCGGGGATCGTCACCACGACCACGTCGGCCTCGCGCGGCGCCTCCTCGACGGTCACCGCCCGCGCCCCGGTCTCTTCCGCGAGGTCCTGGAGGGTGTGCGGGCCGCGCGAGTTGGCCACCGCCACGTGGTGGCCGAGCGCCGTCAGTCTGCGGGTGAGCGTGCCGCCGATGTTCCCCGCGCCGATGATGCCGATCTTCATGCGCCATTCCCCCGAAGGTCATGAGATCACTCCGTACACGAGCATAGACCTCGGCCGCCGGCCGCCCGCGCGGCACCCTGCGCGGCGGGTCAAGCGGCCTTGACCTTACAGGGAGTTATTTCACATAACCGGCGAGGAAGACGAACGAATGGATCTGCATCGTGGCCTCTCCGCCGGGCCGGGGTCACGTCAGCGGCGGGAGGTGCGGCTATCACGAGGGCCCGCGACTGTGCTGCTCACCGGGCACCGCGAAGCGGAAGCCCGGGGAGTTAGCGCGTGTCCTTTCCTGTCAACAGGCTCTCCCTGCAGGCGACGCTGGCGCTGGTCGCCGGCGCGTTCTCGCTGCTGGTGCTCGCCGGGGTCGCCGTCGTCGCGGACCTGACGGTCCGCATGGGCGTCGAGCGCAGCGTGTACGAGGGCACCCAGCGCGCGGCCACCGACTGGATCGCGTCGATGACCGACGCCCGGCCCGCTCCCCCGGTCACCACGTCGGACGTCGACCTGCTGCAACTGGTCGACTCCTCCGGCAATGTGGTCGCGGCCAGCAGGGCCGCCGCGAGGCTGCCGCGCATCAGCCGCTACTGGCCGCCGTCCGACAACCGGATCGAGCACCGCAGGGCGTGCTCCCCGTCCGGATGCCTCATGTTCACCGCGGTCAGGCCCTCGCCGCAGGAGGAGCAGCTGCTGTGGGGCGGCGAGTCCCATGTCGTGTACGCCGGGCAGGAGCAGCCGGCGATCCTCGGCACGTACCGGCTGGAGCTCTATCTGGCGCTGGGCGTCCTGACGGCGAGCACGCTGGCGATGGTGGCGGCGTGGGCGCTGCTCGGGCTGGCGCTGCGGCCGGTGGAGGCGATGCGGCGCAGGATGGCCGAGGTCACCGTGACCGATCTGAGCATGCGCGTGCCCGCGCCGCCCGGCCGGGACGCGGTCGCCCGCCTGGCGCACACGGTCAACGACACGCTGGCGCGGCTGGAGGCGGCCGTGGACCAGCAGCGCCGTTTCAGCTCGATGGTCTCGCACGAGCTGCGCACGCCGCTGACGGGAGTGCGGGCCGAGCTGGAGGAGGCGCTGATGTATCGCGACGTGGACCCGCACGAGTCCATCCGCCGCGCCCTCACCGCGCTCGATCGCTGCCACGGGATCGTCGAGGAGATGCTGATCCTGGCCCGGGTACGGACGGCCCCGCGCCGGCACGAGCGGGTGAACCTCACCGACCTGGCCCGCGACGAGGTCGCCGCGCGCAGGGCGCCGATCCGGATCCGGGCCGAGGAGGACGTGGTGGTCTACGGCAACGCCGTACAGCTGCGCGAGGTGCTGGTGAACCTGCTGGTCAACGCCGAGCGGCACGCCGAGTCCCTGGTCGAGGTGCGCGTGACGCGCGCGGAGGGGCAGGCGGTCGTCACCGTGCTCGACGACGGCCCAGGCATCGCGGAGACCGAACGCGAGCGGGTGTTCCAGCCGTTCGTCCGCCTGGACGACGCCCGGCGGCGCGACCCCCAGGGCAGCGGGCTCGGCCTGGCCATCTCCCGCGCCATCGCGCAGTCGCACGACGGCTCGCTGACGATCGGCGACTCGCCGCGAGGCGCCCTGTTCATCCTGCGCATCCCGCTCGCCGACGCCCGATGACCTGATGACGCTGACGGTACGGGCGTGTTCAATGGCGCTGAACGCCGTCGCGGGAGGAGCCCACGCATGCCTGACGTCCACGTGACCGTGTGGGACCGGACGGGCGGCGGTGGCCAGGCCGTCCTCTTGGTGCACGGCGCCATGTGCTGGGGCGACGACCCGGTACACGGCTTCGCGGCGCAGCGGCCGCTGTCCGATCGTTACCGGCTGCTGGCGATGGACCGCCGCGGTCACGGCCGCAGCCCGGACCCGGACGGCGGTCACCTCGCCGACTACCTGGCCGACGCCGACGACATCGTGGGGCTGCTCCAGGCGCTGGCCCCCGGCGGAGCCCACCTGGTCGGGCACTCGTACGGCGGAGTCTCGGTCATGCTGGCCGCGGCGCGCGTCCCCGCGCTGGTGCGGTCGCTGGCGCTGATCGAGCCCGGCTGCTACCAGGCCGCGGCCGACGACCCTGTGGTCGCCGCCGCGCTGACCGCCAACCGCGACATGACAGGGCGGATCCCCGCCGACCTTCCTGCCGAGGTGTATCTGCGGGCGGCCTGCGAGACGGTCGGGCTGCCGCCGCTGGAGGCGACGCCCGAGCGGCTGCGCGCCGCCGGCAGCTCCGTGCGGGAGCGCTTCTGCTGGGAGGCGCCGATCCCGGTCGCCGAGCTGGCCGCGGCGCCCTGGCCCAAGCTGATGATCAGCGGCACCTGGGAGACCGCCCCCGAGCTGTATCGCCGGCGCGGTGGCGAGCCGCTGATGGCGTGCGCCCGCGTCACCGCCCAGCGGATCGGCGCCGAGCTGCGCCGGATCCCCGCGGCGGCGCACAACCCGCACGTCGAGCAGCCGGAGGCGGTCAACGCCGCGCTGCTGGAGCTGTGGGAGGGGGTTGCGCGCGGCCGGGCGCGTTCCGGATGATCTGCTCCTGTGACCACTGACACGCGCCCGCTGGCGCTGGTGACCGGCGTCGGACGTACGGCCGGCATCGGCGCGGGCGTCGCCCGCCGGCTGGCGGCGGCCGGCTGGGACGTCGCCTTCACGTTCTGGAGCGCGTACGACGAGCGCATGCCCTGGGGCGCCGAGCCGGAGGCGGCGGACGCCGTCGCCGCCGAGCTCGCCGGGCAGGGCGCCGCCACCGCCGCGGTCGAGGCGGACCTCGCCGATCCGTCGGCCGCCGCGTACGTCTTCGACGAGGTGGAGCGGCGTCTGGGCGGGGTGAAGGCGCTGGTGATGTGCCACTGCGAGTCGGTCGCCTCCGGGCTGCTCGACACCGGCGTCGAGAGCTTCGACCGGCACTTCGCCGTCAACGCGCGCGCCACGTGGCTGCTGATCCGCGAGTACGGCCGGCGTTTCGGCGGCGCCCACGGCACCGGGCGCGTCATCGCCCTGACCAGCGACCACACCGTCGGCAACCTCCCGTACGGCGCCAGCAAGGCCGCCCTCGACCGCATCACCCTGGCCGCCGCCCACGAGCTCGCCCACCTGGGTGTGACGGCCAACGTCGTGAACCCGGGGCCGGTGGACACCGGGTGGATGTCCGGCGAGCTGCGGGAGCAGGTGACCCGGCAGACGCCGCTCGGCCGCCTCGGCACGCCGCTCGACACCGCTCATCTCGTCGAGTTCCTCTGTTCGCCGCAGGGACAGTGGATCAACGGGCAGCTGCTGATGAGCAACGGCGGGTTCGGCTAGGATCCGTCGATCTTCCGGCGTGCGGGCCGCCCCATCGGCCACAATGACGTGCTGTCATCGTCTCGTCACGTTCCGGGAGGCCGCCGTGATGTCCTGCCAGGCCGCGCCGCGTCACGCCGCGTTCCTCGCCGCCGCCGTACTCCTCGCCATGTCCGCCGCTTGCGCCGCGCCCCCGCTCAGCGTGACCGCCGCGACCGTTCTGTACGAGGAACGGGAGCCGGCCGGCGCGCCCATCTCGCCCGTCCCGTACGACAAGCGTGAGACCTACGAGACGTCGGAAACCGGCGTGGGTGGCGGGAGTGCGGCGGCCGGGCTGCGAGGCCTTGTCGCGGCGGCGGTCGAGCGGCTGTCGCTGGCGGACGAGGTGGCGGCGGCGAAGTTCGGGACGGCGAGCCCGATCACCGATCCGGAGCGGGAGTGGCGGTTGCTCGACGACGTCGCGGAACGGTCGGCGGCGATCGGGCTGGACCCGCGGACCGGGGTGCGGTTCTTCCAGGCGCAGATCGAGGCGGGCAAGACGGTGCAGCGCCGGCTGCACGCGCGATGGCTGGCCGACCCGGCCTCACGCCCCCGCGAGCGGCCCGACCTGGCCACCGAGCTGCGCCCCCGGCTGGACGCGCTCACTCCGCGCGTCCTTCGGCTCCTCCGCCAGGCCGAGCCGGTACGCCGGTCGTCCATCGGGTGCCGCGCCCACCTGGCCGCGGCCAGAGCGGAGGTCGAAGCCAGAACCCGCCCGGACGCCCTGCACCGCGACGCGCTGACCGTCGCCCTGACCCCCGTCTGCGAGATGCCCGTCGCCTGACCTCGCCTGCTACGCGGTCGGGGCGGAGGGTTCCACGTACTGGGCGGCCCCGTGGCCCAGGGACCAGTCGACGGGCTCGTTCTCCGTCACGGTGACGAAGACGTTGCGCGGCTCGGTTCCCGCGTACGCGTGGCAGAGCTCGGCGATCCGCCGGTACATCGCCTGCTTCCGCGCCGGTGTGCGGCCCGCGCGCATCGTGACCGCGACGAACACGATGCCGTCGTCGCGGGGGATGCCGAGATAGTCGCCGTGGCGCAGGGTGCTCGACGCGCCGTTGTGGCCGGTCACGACCTGGAAGCGATCGCCGGGCGGGACGCCCAGCGTCTCGACCAGGGCATCGTGGACGGCACGGCTCAGCGCGTCGAGACGACCGGCGTCCGTTCCCAGGGCGTCGATGCGGACGAAGGGCATGGCTCTCCTCGTGGTGATGGTCAGCGTGGTGATGGTCAGCGTGGTGACGGTCAGCGGGTGCGGGCGGCGAGGAGGCCGAGAGCGCCGTCGACCGCCTGCGCGTACATGTCGGGCGAGCCGGCGGCGCGGGCCAGCACGTACCCGCCCTGCAGGACCGCGACCAGTGCGGCAGCCGTCGCCCTGGGGTCGAGGGCGGCGTCGAGTTCGCCGTTCGCCCGGCCTTCCGTCAGCAGCCCGGCCAGACGGTCGGTGAGCCAGGCGAACGTCTCCTCGACCGGCCGGCGCAGCCCGGGATCGGCCATGACGTCGGGATCCTGGGTGAGGCTGCCGACCGGGCAGCCCTTGAGGACGTCTCTCTCCCGCCGCAGGTAGGCGGCGACCCGGTCGAGGACGCTGCCGGGGCCGGTGAACGCGCTCTCCGCCCGGTCCCGCAGCTCCGCGGCGCTGCGGACGATCGCGGCCCGCGCCAGGTCGGGTTTCCCCTGGAAGTGGTGGTACATGCTGCCCTGGCCCGCTCCGGCCCGCGCCTGGATCGCCTTCGGGCTGGTGCCGACGTAGCCGCGCTCCCACAGCAGCTCGCGGGTGCTCTCGATCAGCCGCTCCCTCGTGTCCATGTGGGAAGCATACATACTAGTAGGTACAGAATCCCCGCCGAACGGCTCGCCATCCTGGTCTATGCGGGAGATCCCCCGAGACCCGCGAGCGTCACCACCGGGTAGGCCACGGGCGCGGCGGCCTGTCCCGCCTGCGCGACCCAGGCCTGGCCCGTACGCCCATCGGCCAGGATGTGCTCCACCGCCTCGGCCATCTCGTCGGGGGCAGCGATCGGGAGGCCCGCGTCGGCGAGAGCGTGCCGGAACGGGGCGATGATCGGGGTGTCGGTCAGGCCGGGACAGAGGGCGTTCACCCGGACGCCGTCGGCGGCCAGCAGCATGGCGGCCGAGCGCACCAGGCCGATCAGCGCGTGCTTGGCGGCGGCGTAGAAGATGTCCGGGGAGGCTGTCAGCCCGGCGACGCTGGAGACCACGACGATCGAGCCGCCCCGCGCGCGCAGCGCCGGCAGGCAGGCGTCGAGGCCGTAGACGACGCCGTCCAGGTCGACGGCCATGGTCTCGCGGTAACGCTCGGCGGTGAAGTCGTGCAGGCCGCACCGCCCGGCGACCGCGGCGTTCAGCACGGCGACGTCCACCCGCCCGTACGCGGCGAGTGTCGCGTCGACGGCGGCCCGGTTGTCCTCGGGGCGCGTCACGTCCAGCGGGACGAACAGGCCGCCGACCTCGTCCGCGACGGCGGTTCCCGAGGCGGTGTCGCGGTCGGCCACGGCCACGCGCATGCCGGCGCGTGCCAGCCGGCGGGCGATCGCGGAGCCGAGCCCGCCGCCCCCGCCCGTGACGAGCGCCACGGTCATGCGCGCTCCTCGGCGTCGAGCCGGTAGACCTCCGCGCCGCGCATGGCCAGACCGTGCCGCCGCAGGTAGCGCGGCCCCCAGGAACGCTGGATCGCGACCAGCGCCAGCAGGGTGACGGCGAGCAGGACGTCGTCCAGCACCGGGACCAGGTCGATGGGCAGCGTCATCGCCATGAGCACGCGGACGGCGATGTCCAGCGCGAACGCCACCCCCCAGACGGCCGTGAACACCCAGAGCGCGCGCCGGAACGCGGGCCGGCGTTCCCAGCTGGACTCCCAGGCCGCCCGCCGGTCGCCGGCCATGAACATCCGCGCCTCGTACAGGGCCGGCTTGGCCCACAGGACGCTGAGCAGCAGCCACAGGGCCATCGCGGCGCTGCCCCAGGCGTCGCGGATCAGGAGCACCCGGGCCTCGCCCGTCACCGACGACATGGCGACCGTCAGCGACATCGTGCCCAGGACGAACAGGGTGACGCCGCTGACCCGCCGCTCCTTCACGATGCCGTGCACGGCTCGCCCGGCGGGGAGCACGGCGCCCGCCAGCAGCGCCAGCCACTGGCTCACACCGGCGGCCCGCAGCCCGTAGAAGATCAGGAGGGGGCCGGCGATCTCGATGGCGAGCAGGCGGTAGAGGGCCCGGCGAGAGGTCGCGGCGGCCGGCGTCATCGCGGCGGCTCGCCGGTGGTGGCGATGAGGAAGGTCGTGACGGTCTCGCGGATGTAGGCGGCCATGTCGAGCGCCTGCGGCCCGCTCGCCCGCGAGGCCGCCGCCTCCACCGCGCCGCGGATCATCACGGCCATGGACCTGGGGTCGAACTCCCGGAACTCTCCGCTGCGCTGCCCGTCCCGCAGCAGGTCCGCCAGGGCCTGCACGCCGGGCTCCTGGTATTCGGCCGTGGTGTGGCGCTCACCCGAGGGGTTGCGCAGGTGGGAGCCGAGCTCGGTGAGCGCGATGATCTCTTTGGGGTGGTCGCGGAGGAACTCCAGGTTCGCCGTCAGGTACGCCTTGAGCCGCCCCGGCGCCGTGTCCTCCGCCTTCATCCTGTCCACGATGTACGTGGCGCCGGCTCGGTAGACCTCCTCCACGATCGCTTTGATCAGGTCGTCCTTGCCGGCGAAGTGGTAGGAGATCAGCCGGGGGCTGCTCAGCCCGGCGCGCTCGGTGATGCGGGCGAACGACGCCTTGTCGTAGCCCAGCTCGGCGATGGTGTCGATGGCCGCGGCGATGATCTGCGCACGCCGGGAGGCGTTGGTGACGGAATCGCGGGACGCCTTCTGTTTTATCTGCATAGATAAATAATGGTACGCGTGGATAAATCTTTGCGCAACGGCGGGCTTCCGAGGCGTCGGCCGTCCCTCGCCGTCAACCTTCGGTCGGCCGAACGCAACCTGCGGCCGTACCGGGAGGCGGGGGTCTCTTCCTAGCGTGCTGCTCATGGATGCACGACGAGGCAGAGCCGTCCTGGGCGCGCTCGCGCTCCTGCTCACCCAGGGGTGCGGGGCGGCCCGGACGGAAGGCGACCAGGCGGTTGCCGGCGTTCCGGCCCGGGGCGGGACTGAGGTGAGGCTGGACAGCGGGTGGATTCGGGGGATCGAAGACGGAAATGTCGTGAGATTTCGGGGTGTCCGGTACGCGCAGCCGCCCGTCGGCGAGCTGCGCTGGCAACCGCCCCGGCCCGTCGCCCCGTGGCAGGGCGTCGTGCCCGCGGCAAGCTCCGGCCCGGCCTGCCCGCAGGCGAGCGACAACCCGAAGGAGAGCAGCGAGGCCGAGGACTGCCTCACGCTCGACGTGACCGTACCGAAGAAGGCGGCCAGGATGCCGAGGCCGGTGATGGTCTGGCTGCACGGCGGCGGGTTCAACGCGGGCCGGGGCTCCGACTACGACCCGCGCCGCCTCGTCGCCCAGGGCGACGTCGTGGTGGTCACCGTGGAGTTCCGGCTCGGCGTGCTCGGGTACCTGGCCATGCCCGGGATGCCCGGCGGGGGCACGTTCGGGCTGCAGGACCAACAGGCGGCCCTGCGCTGGGTACGGCGGAACGCGGCGGCCTTCGGGGGCGACGCCGGGAACGTGACGTTGTTCGGCGAGTCGGGCGGCGGCATCGCCACCTGCGGCCACCTCACCTCCCCCGCCGGCCGCGGCCTGTTCCACAAGGCGATCATCCAGAGCGGCACGTGCGGCACCGTCCTGCTGCCGAACGCGGCCGCCCCCGGCACGCCGAGGATCCCGTACTGGCGGCCGCTGAAGGAGACGTACGCCGCCACCCGGACGGCCGCCCGGCGGGCCGGCTGCCGTGACGCCGCCAGGACGCTGGAGTGCCTGCGCGCCAAGCCGGTCAGGGAACTGCTGGACCTGACCGAGTACTTCACGTCGGCGTCGTACGGCGGCCGCACCCTTCCCGTCGCCCCCGGCGAGGCGCTGCGCGACGGGGACTTCGCCCGGGTGCCGGTGTTGTCCGGCCACACGTCCGAGGAGGCCCTGATGATGGCCGGGGTGATGGGCCTGCTCGGCAGGCCGATCACCGACGACGACCTGCCCGGCCTGCTCCGCCAGGGCTTCGGCGACCGGGCGGACGAGGTCACCCGCCGCTATCCCCGCGACCGGTACGGCACCGCGAGCGAGGCGTGGGCGGCGCCGTACACGGATGCGATCTTCTCCTGCCCTCATGCCGCCGCCCAGGACGCCCTCGCGAAGCGCGCCAAGGTGTACGCGTACGTCTTCGGCGACGACACCGCGCCCCCGTTCATCCCGACCCTGCCGGGCTTCCCGGCCGGCGCGGGGCACGCCTCGGAGCTGGCGTACCTCTTCGACGTCAAGGAGAAGCCGATCAACCTCGACGGCAGACTCGTCCCGCTCACGGCGACCCAGCGGTCGGTGGCCCGGGATATGGTGGCCGCCTGGACCACGTTCGCGCGGACCGGCACGCCGGCGTCGGGCGGCAAGGCCTGGCCCCGCTGGCAGGGCGGCGAGCCGGTGGCCCGCCTGATCACCGAGCGCCCGGGCAGCACCGCCACCGCGCACGCGCCCCGATGTGACCTGTTCGACCGACCGTGACTCTCCCACCCCAGGCGAACGAGGCCAGGAGGGCTCAGGCCTTCCTGGTCCTCGCCATGGTCGCGTTCATGCTGCTCGACCTGGCCCTCCACCGGAACGTCCAGCGCACCAGCGGTCCCCTCGGCCCGGCCGCCGGGCTGGTGCTCAGCCTGGCCGTGGACGCCTGCCTGCCCTTCGTCGGCCGCTTCCCCCGGGCGGTGGCGCTGGTGGCGTGCGCGGCGACGGTGGTGGCGGCCGTCGGGGACACGCTGGCGGCCGGGACGTTCACCCCGGTCGAGCAGGTCACGCCGGTGACCGCGCCGCTGTGCGCGCCGGTGATCGTGTGGTTCCTGGCCCACGGGCTGCCGCGCCGGGAGACGCTGACGTACGTGACGGTGCTGGCGCTGGCCGCCGTCCGGCCGTGGGCCCCGGACTGGGAGACGGTGTACGCCGGTCTCACCACGACGGTCCTGCCCGCCGTGCTCGGTCTGTACGTCCGCGCCCGCCGCGAACTGGTGAGCTCGTTGCGGGACAGGGCGGAGAGCGCCGAACGGGAGCGACGGCTGCTCGCCGCGCAGGCGGAGAGCGCAGAACGGGAGCGGCACCTGCTGGCCGAGCGGGCCAAGGCGGGTGAGCGGCAGCGGCTGGCCGGGGAGATGCACGACATCGTCACCCATCACGTCACGGAGATCGTCCTGGCCGCCGGCGCGCTGAAGGTCTCGACCACCGACCACGCCGTCCGGTCCGCCGCCGAGCACATCCGCGACGCGGGCGCCCGCACGCTCACGGAGTTGCGCGACCTGATCGGCATCCTGCGCCGCGGCCACGACCGGCCCCAGGAGCCCGGGGAGCGGACGCGTGTGACGCTGACCTCCTCCGACCTCGGCACCCTGGTCCACGGGGCCGTCGCAGCAGGGAACCCGACCACCCTGCGCGTCACCGGCCGGCCGGGGGCGGTGACTCCGGCGATCGCGCGGACCGCGTACCGGGTGCTGCAGGAAGCGCTGACCAACGCGAGGAAGCACGCGCCCGGCACGCGGGTGCAGGTCGAGCTCGCCTACGGCGACCACACCATGACCGTCACGGTCAGCAACACCCCGCCTGTGGCCGCCTCCGAGCTGGCGGCGAGTGGCTCGGGCATGGGCCTCGACGGGCTGCGGCGCCGCGTCACCCTGCTCGGCGGCGCCCTCACCGCGGCCCCCACGCCGGACGGCGGTTTCCGCGTCGCCGCCACTCTCCCCGCCGCCGTCCCCACGGAGACCGGGCAGGACGCCGGCGGGCAGGATGTCCCTGCCGGGTGGCACGGACGGGAGGCGACATGATCAAGGTGCTCGTGGCCGACGACGACCCCATGGTCCGCCGGCACCTCCGGACGATCCTCGCCTCGGCAGGCGAGATCGAGGTGGTGGCGGAGGCCGAGGACGGGGCGGAGGCGGTGGAGGCGGTGCTGCGTACGGCCCCCGACGTCGTGCTGATGGACATCAGGATGCCGGGCGTGGACGGCATCACCGCGACCGCCGAGATCGCCAGGTTGAGCACCCCGCCGGTGGTGGTCGCGCTGACCACGTTCGACTCCGACGCCCACGTCCTGAGGGCGCTGGAGGCGGGAGCCGGCGGCTTCCTGGTGAAGTCCACGCCGCCGGAGGACCTGCTCGACCTCGTCAAGGTCGCGGCCCAGGGCCACACCGTGCTGTCACCGTCGGCGGCCCGTCACCTCGTCTCGCGCTCGGCGCGCACGGACGACGCCCGCCAGGCCGTACGCGCCAAGGTGGCCGCGCTGAGCGACCGTGAGCGCGACGTGCTCGGCTGCCTCGGTGAGGGCCTGACCAACGGCGAGATCGCGGCCCGCCTCTTCCTGTCGGAGACCACGGTCAAGAGCTACGTCTCGCGTCTGCTGGACAAGCTCGGCCTGGCCAACCGCACCCAGGCGGGCCTGCTCGCCCACCAGGCGGGCCTCCTCTGAACCCTGCGCCCGGCCGCCGGTCAGCGCAGGCGGGTGCGGTCCTGGCGCGGGGGGCGTGGCCGGGCGCCTCGGGCGGCGGCGGGCCGGCGGACGGCCGGGCCCGAGGTGCTCCCCGAGGCGGGCCGTCCGCCGGCCCGCCGCCACCGGACCAGGCGGGTTCCCGTACGCCGGGCGAGGACCCGCCGGGCGGCGGGCCAGATGGCCCGCGCGGACGTGGCCAGCCGCCGTACGCCGCCCGCGGGACCCTGCGGATGACGGCGGAGGTAGGTGACGAGTTCCGCGACCGCGAAGCCGGCCAGGACCAGGCCGAGCACGATCTCGAGGGCGCAGATGGCCAGGAGGCCGAAGATGACTACCGTGATCATTGGGCCGACTCCCCGGGCGGTGCCCATGACGTGGTACGGATGCGTTATGGGCCGGGAGTCTAGAGACGCCGCCCGCCGCGAAGGCGGCTCCTGTCGCCCGTCCGGGCACACCTTTACCCGGTTCCGGCCGATCTTTGACCCGGCGAGCGTTTACCCGGCCCGCGACGTCAGCCGGGCCACGTCGCGGCGCCGACCGGCGGATGCGCCGCCTGTCAGGTCCTCTCCGCGGAGACGGGCGCGGCTTCTCCAGCGGTGGCCATTGGCTTCGTAATCTTTTTGTGACCTTATGGAGGTGAATCTTCCCGGCACAGGGGAATGCTTGATCGTGAAGTCCAGCAGAGGGCTTCGTTCACGCGCAACAAACGCGTGCCTCTGCCTGGGCTTTTTCTCGTGGGCGGAGGCCGCCGCACCTTACGGGAGCAGCAATGTCCGTCCTTACCGTCGAACTCGAGCAGCTCACCGCCGAAGAACTCCTCGCCGACCTGGCCGACCCCGGCGTCTCCGAGCTGGAGGCCGAACGCATCCGCGAACGCCTGGTGCAGATGCACGAAGGGCTCGTGGCAGAGGTCACCCGGCGCTACCGCTACCGCGGCGAGCCGATGGAGGACCTGCGCCAGGCGGCCTACGTCGGCCTGATGAAGGCCGTCAACGGCTACGACCCCACCCTGGGCCACGAGTTCAGGGGCTACGCGATGATCACCATGATGGGCGAGGTCAAGCGGCACTTCCGCGACCGCACCTGGGCGGTACGCGTCCCGCGCGTCTACCAGGAACGCCGCATCGAGCTCAACAAGGCCACCGCCGAGCTCACCCAGACCCTCGGCCATTCCCCCACCGTGGCCGAGCTGGCCGCGAAGATGGGCATCTCGGAAGAGGACGTGCTGCTCTCCCTCGAAGCGTCGACCGCGTACTCCGCGCTGTCGCTCGACGCGCCCGTCACCGGCGGCGACGACGACGCGGCCGAGCTCAGCGACTTCCTCCCGGCGCAGGACGAGTCGCTCAACACGCTGCTGGACAAGCACGCGGTCAAGCCGCTCATCGACGCCCTGCCGCACCGCGAGAAGAACATCCTCCTGATGCGCTTCTACGGCAACATGACGCAGTCGGAGATCGCCAAGGAGTTCGGCATCTCCCAGATGCACGTCTCCCGCATCCTGCGGTCCGTGCTCGCCAAGCTGCGCACGGCCCTGTCCGAGTGACCGGTCGCCCGGCCACCCGGACGGAACACCGTCAGGCGGCCTTGGCGAGCATGCCGTGCGGGTCGAGCACGTACTTGCGCGCGGCACCCTCGTCGAACTCGTGGTAGCCCTGCGGGGCCATCTCCAGCGGGATCGACGTGGCGTTGACGGCCTTGGCGATCTGCACCCGGTCGTGCAGGATCGCCATCATCAGCTGGCGGTTGTACCTCATGACCGGGCACTGGCCGGTGGTGAAGGCGAGCGACTTCGACCAGCCGAGGCCCAGCCGCAGCGACAGCGAGCCGTGCTTGGCGGCCTCGTCGTGCGCTCCCGGGTCGCCGGTGACGTACAGGCCGGGGATGCCGAGCGCGCCGCCCGCCCTGGTCAGGCCCATGAGCGAGTTGAGCACGGTCGCCGGCTGCTCCTGCCCCGAGTCGGGCCCGTGGCCGCGGGCCTCGAAGCCCACGGCGTCGACGGCGCAGTCGACCTCGGGCACGCCGAGGATCTGCTCGATCTGGTCCTCCGGGGCGCCCTGCGACACGTCCACGGTCTCGCAGCCGAAGCTGCGGGCCTGTTCGAGCCGCTGCTTGTTGAGGTCGCCGACGATGACGACGGCGGCCCCGAGCAGGAACGCCGAGGCGGCCGCGGCCAGCCCCACCGGGCCGGCGCCGGCGACGTACACCGTGGAGCCCGGCTGCACGCCCGCCGACACGCAGCCGTGGAACCCGGTCGGGAAGATGTCCGCGAGCATGGCCAGGTCGAGCATCTTCTCCATGGCCTGGTCCTTGTCCGGGAACTTCAGCAGGTTCCAGTCGGCGTAGGGGACCAGCGCGAAGTCGGCCTGACCGCCGACCCAGCCGCCCATGTCGACGTAGCCGTACGCCGAGCCGGGCCGGTCGGGGTTGACGTTCTCGCAGATGTCGGTCTTGCGTGCCTTGCAATTACGGCAGCGTCCGCAGGAAATGTTGAACGGCACGGACACCAGGTCGCCGGTCTTGATGTATTCGACATCGGGACCGGTCTCGATCACCTCGCCGGTGATCTCGTGACCGAGCACCAGCCCGTGCGGGGCGGTGGTACGGCCGCGGACCATGTGCTGGTCGCTGCCGCAGATGTTGGTCGCGACGGTCTTGATGATCGCCGCGTGCGGGAGTTTGCGTCCCACGTTGGCCGGATTGACGCCCGGGCCGTCCTTGAGCTCGAAGTCGGGATAGCCGACTTCGCGGACCTCCACCTTGCCCGGACCCTCGTAGACAACACCCCTGTTCTCAGGCATGACGCACCTTCTCTCGTACGGTCATCCGCACCGGAGTCATCCGATGGCCTGTTCATGCCTTGCTCCCCGATTGTACTCTGAGCGGATAATTTGCCCGGATTGCACAATTCGGCACGAGCTTGGGGTTATCCCGAAATTTAGGGATTTGTGTGGGTGCGTACTGTACTGCCCATGCAACTAACCGGACAGATCTCCAGTGACCGTCCTCTGCTCGTGCTGGCGGTCAAGGAAGAGGCACAGTTCCTCGATACGTCCCTGCCCGTCCTGCTGACCGGGATGGGCAAGGTCAACGCCGCGACCGCGCTGGCGGCGGCGCTCGCCCGCGGCCCGCTGCCGTCGCTCGTCGTCAACCTCGGCACCGCGGGCGCCCTGCGTCCGGGCTGGACCGGCACGCACCTCGTCGGCACGGTCATGCAGCACGACCTGGACAGCGCGATCCTGCAGAGCCTCACCGGCGACGTCTACGGCGCTCCCCTGACGCTCCCCGAGGCCGGCGGCGCGACCCTGGCCACCGGCGACTCGTTCATCGCCGACGAGGCCGCGCGCGCCCGCCTGGCGGAGCACGCGCAGCTGGTCGACATGGAGGGCTACGCCCTGGCGACGGCCGCCCACCAGGCCGGCGTGCCGCTGCGCATCGTCAAGCACGTCAGCGACGACGCCGGCGACGGGGCGGCGAAGAGCTGGCGGGAGAGCATCGCCGACTGCGCGAACGTCCTCGCCGGCTGGGCCGCCCAGAACGTCCCGCACTACGCCTGAACCCTGGGCGGTTCAGCCCGCGCGGCCGGCGCGGCCGATCGCCTGCTCGATGCCGGGTGTCGTCCATGTCGCATAAGAGGACATCGTTGATCACCGGCGTGTCGCGCTCCCATGTCACAGAAGGCCCGGCTGTCTCGTCGCAAGAGCGACAGACCCCTTCGGACAGGAGCTTGGGCATGAACGAGCACACCACACAGGTGGCGTTGATCACCGGGGCGAACAAGGGCATCGGCCGCGCGACCGCCGAGCGGCTCGCCGCGCTGGGCATGACGGTCCTCATCGGCGCCAGGGACCCGCGGCGCGGCGAGGAGACCGCCGCGGCGGTGCGGGCGGCCGGCGGCGTCGCGCACGCGGTCGCCCTGGACGTCACCGACCCGTCCACCGTCGAGCAGGCGGCGAGGCTGGTCGAGGAGCGTTTGGGCCATCTCGACGTGCTGGTCAACAACGCCGGCATCACCGGCTCCGGGCAGGTCTCGCCCGAGGACGCCGTCGACCAGATCCCGAGCTCCGTCGATCTGGACATGGTCCGGGCGGTGTTCGAGACGAACGTGTTCGGGGTGATCGCGGTGACCAACGCCATGCTGCCGCTGCTGCGACGGTCGCCGGCACCGCGCATCGTCAACGTGAGCAGCTCCGCCGGATCGCTGACCATCGCCGGCGATCCGGACGGCCCGCTGGCGAGCCTGGTGTCCTCCGCCGCGTACGCGCCGTCCAAGACCGCCCTGAACGCGCTGACCGTGCAGTACGCCAACGAGTTGGGCAAGGACGGCTTCCTGGTCAACGCGGCCGACCCCGGCTTCGTCGACACGGAGATCAACAACCACACCGGGTTCCTCACCCCCGCGCAGGGCGCCGCGGTCGTGGCCCGCCTGGCCACGCTCGACGCGGACGGACCGACCGCCGGGTTCTTCAGCGCGGACGGCCCGGTGCCCTGGTAGCGGCCACCGGCGAAGCTGTCAGGAGCCGGGCGGGACCACCAGGCCGGATTCGTAGGCGAAGACCACGAGCTGAGCGCGGTCGCGGGCACCGAGCTTGCCCATGGCGCGGTTGATGTGCGTTTTCGCGGTCAGCGGGCTGATCACCATGTGGTCGGCGATCTGGTCGTTGGACAGGCCCCGAGCGACCAGGGCGACGGCCTCGCGTTCGCGGTTGGTCAGCTCTTCCAGCCCGGCGCCGGTGCCGACCGGCTGGGTGACGTACCTGTCGATGAGCTTGCGGGTGATCGACGGGGCGAGCAGCGCGTCGCCGCGCGCGGCGACGCGTACGGCGTGCAGGAAGTCTTCGGGCACGATGTCCTTGACCAGGAATCCGGCCGCGCCGGCGCGCAGCGCGTCGAAGACGTACTCGTCGAAGCCGTAGTTCGTCAGGATGACGACGTGCACCCCGGCCAGGGCCGGATCGGCGGCGATGCGCCGGGTCGCCTCGATGCCGTCGACGACCGGCATCTGGATGTCGAGGAGAGCGACGTCGGGCAGATGTTTCCTGACCAGGGTCAGGCCCTCCAGGCCGTCGCCGGCCTCGGCCACCACCTCGATGTCGTCTTCGAGGTCGAGCAGCGCGCGGAATCCGCTGCGCAGCAGCGGCTGGTCGTCGACCAGCAGGACACGGATCACGGCGTCCGCTCCACGGGGAGTTCGGCCTGGACGGTGAAGCCTCCCTCGCCGCGCGGCTCCGCGCGCAGGCGGCCGCCCAAGGCGGTGACACGTTCGCGCATCCCGAGCAGCCCGACGCCGGGCACGGCGACGGTGTCCGGCGTGGCCTTGCCGTCGTCGTCGACGCGGATCGCGACGGAGTCCGGGCGGCAGTCGATCCGGACGGACGCGGTGGCGGCGGCGGCGTGCCGGGCGACGTTGGTGAGCGACTCCTGGACGATGCGGTAGACGGTCCGGCTCACCGCGGCCGGCACGTCGGGTCGCCGCCCTTCGATCGTCAGCGTCGCGTCCAGGCCGATGGCGCGGGCGCGTTCCACCAGCTCCGGGACGTCGTCGAGCCCACGCGGCGGGGTCGTGTCGTCGTCGCGCAGCGCCTGCAGGGTCGCGCGCAGCTCCCGGGCGGCCTCCCGTCCGGCCTCCTGGATCGCGAGCAGGGCCTCCGGCACGTGTTCGCCGCGCCTGCGGGCCACGTGGACGGCGACTTCGGCCTGCACCTTGACGATCGAAATCTGATGGGTGAGCGAATCGTGCAGCTCCCGCGCGATGTGCAGCCGCTCCTCGTCGGCACGGCGCCGCGCCGTCTCCTCCCGCGTGCGCTCCGCCTCCTCCGCCCGCCGCTCGGCCTGCCGCAGCGCTTCGCCCGCGGCGCCGGCCGCGATCAGCCAGGCCAGCTCGAGCGCGCCCCGGGCCTGCGCGAACGCCTCCCCCGTGTCGTGCAGCCCGGAGGCCATGGCCGCGAGGGGAAGCAGGGCCAGCATGGCCACGCTCGCCGCCACCGTGACGGCGCGGTGTCCCGCCCGCACGGCGGTGTACACCGCGACCAGGTACGCGACGGCGGGCACGTCGAAGCCGGCCGCCTGGTGACCCACCGCGCACAGCCCGGTGACGGCCAGCACGGCGACCGGAGCCCGGCGGCGCGCGGCCAGCACCAGGCCGCCGGCCACCAGCGACGCGTAGCCGAACAGGTCGGGGTACGTGGCGGAGTGCGACCCGGACAGCCCGGTGACCAGCAGCGTCGCCGCCACGCCGACGGCGATCAGCCAGTCGCTGACACCGGACCACCGTGTGCTCATGCGCGCACATTATCCGGATGTCCGCGCGGGCGACTCCTGCGCGCGGCGTATCGGCCGGCTACCGCACGCGCGGTACTCTCGCGCCTCCTGCGGCGCCCGCGGCAGCCGGCTGCGGCATCGGCGGCAGCACGAAGTGTCCACACCTGCCGGACGACGGACGGCGGGGCCGGCGGACATGCTCAAGTCACGTCCAGTCGCAGGAGAAGTCGCTGGAGAAGTCGCGGGTGAAGTCGCGGGTGAAGTCGCGGGTGAAGTCGCGGGTGAAGTCGCGGGAGAAGGAGCACCTCATGTCCGTCCGATTCGTTGCGGTGACAGAAGCCGCGCTGGCCTCGGTCCAGCTGGACCCCGCCGGTGCCTACGCCATGAGCGCCGGGCGTCTCTGGTCCTTCGCCGCCGCGCTGCTGGGGCTGGCCGGCGCGGCCGTCGGCGGGCTGGCCCTGGCCCGCTCCGCCGGTCGCATCGGCAACGGCACCGGGAGGAAGGGGGCCTTCGTGGCGGTGGCGGCGGGGCTGGCCGGCGCGGTCGTCGGCGGCGTGGTCGTGGCCGCCGCCGAGGGCGGCCCCGGCACCGGCTACGGAATCGTCGGGGGCGTCGTGGCCGTGGTGGTGGGGCTGATCGCCATGGCACTCGGCGGGCTCGCTCTGGCCCGTTCCCGCCGCGAGGCGGCCGCCGGCGGGAAAAGGCGGTGAAACTCCATTGATTTCACCCTGGAACAATTTTTTTCCAGGGTGAAATCGCCGGTTCTCTCAGGCGCGGCCGGGGAAACTCACCGGGCTGCGGTTGCCCGACTTGTCGACCGCCCGTACGCCGAAGAAATGGTTGTCCTTGAAGAGATTCTTCAGGGTGACCGTGGTGACGTCGCCGACCTCGATGGTCTTCGTCCATTCCGGATCCGTCGTCGCCCGCATCACGACCTCGTAGCCGGCCACATCGGGCTCGGTGTTGGCGATCCAGGTGAGCGTGGTGTCGGTGTCGAAGCCGCCCGAGTCCATCACGGCGCCGGCGGGAGCGGCGGGAGCGAGCGCCAGCGAGGCGAGCGAGATGGCGTTCACCCGGGCGACCCGGGCGATGTAGTCGAAGTCGCAGTATTCCGGCAGGTCGCCGAACTGCACGCCGTCCTCGACGCGGACGTCCTGGTGCTGGTGGCGCCAGTCCTCGTTGGTCTCGGTGAACCGCGCCGCCGCATACCCCCGCTCCAGGAACGGCATGTGGTCGCCGCCCCGCCCGAACCGGTCACGGCGGTAGATCATCTTCACCTTCATGCGGGTCGCGTCGTTCTCGGCGACCTCCTTGACGAACCGCGCGAGCTGGCGGGCGGCCGACTCGGTCTCGCCGCCGCCGAACCGCCGCCAGTCGGCCTCGGCCGCCGACGGGGTCTCCGCCAGCCCCTCGGCGAAGATCCGCACCGTGTACGGGTCGCGGATGCCGTTCTGACCGACGGAGCTGCCGATGATGTCGTTGGTGAACATGCCGGCGATGTTGACGTTCTGCTGTTTGGCCTGCTCGGCGAAGTAGGTGGAGCCCCACAGGCCCTGCTCCTCGCCGGCGACGGCCATGAAGACGATGGTCGCGTCGAACGTCCGCGTCGCCATCACCCTGGCCATCTCCAGCACGGCGGCCACGCCGGAGGCGTCGTCGTTGGCGCCCGGCGCGTCGCTCTGGAAGTCGGCGACCCGGGTGGGCATCGAGTCGTAGTGGCCGCTCACCACGTAGGTACGGCCGGCCGACTCGGACTGGGCGCCGCGCAACGTCGCCACGACGTTGGTGACCGGCGTCGGCTGCGGGTAGCGCGGCGGCTGGGCCGGCTGCACGAACGTCTGCAGCTCCACGGTCATCCGGCCGCCGGACGGCGCCGCGGCCTTCTTGAACTCCTCGAACAGCCAGTCCCTGGCGGCGCCGATGCCGCGGGTGGGGTCGTCCTGCGCGGAGAGGGTGTTGCGGGTGCCGAACGAGACGAGCTTCATGACCGTCCGCCTGATGTTGGCCGCGCTGATCTCGCGCAGCATGCGGCGTAAGTCGGCGGTGGGTTCCCGGCCGTCGCGGCCGGTCGTCGCCGAGGCCGCGGGGGCCGCTCCGATGACGAACGGGGTGCTGCCGAGGGCCGCCGCTCCCGCGAGTGCCCGCCGCCGGGTGAGTCCCTGGTCCTGGGAAGGCTGATCGTTCATGGGGCTCCTTTGACGAGGGTGCCGAAATGCCGGCTCCCCGAAAATATGCGCCCGAACAGGGGCCGTCCAGATCACTTGACAAATTACGTCAAATAAGCATTCTCCTGCGTTTATGGAAAACGCATCTCAACGGGTGCAGGCGGCGCGGACCTCCGCGATGAGGGCGGTGGCGGCGTCGATGGTGCGGCCGATCTCCTCCGGGGTGCCGCCGATCGCCGCGAGCAGCGCCTGAGCCCGCTCGCCGAACCGCTCCGGAGCCGACGGCAACCGGCCGGCCGACGCGATCATGCCCTTCTCGTTGACGAGCCAGGCGCCGTCGGCCGCGTGCAGGGCGTGGCAGGCCACGCCGAGCGCGCGGAACAGCGTCGCCGCGGCGTACGCCGGGTCGCGACCGGCCGCCGCGTACCTCGCCGTGGCCAGGGCGAAGTCGCTCTCCCACAGGCCGCCGACCAGGGCTTCCCGCAGCGCGGGCGGATAGTGCGCGGCCTGCGCGCGCAGGGCGGTCAGCTCGCCGGAGGGATCGGCGAGCACCCGGCACAGGGCCACCTCCCCGGCGTAGACGTGGGAGTAGAAGCCGAGCGGGTGGCCGACCTGGAAGCCGATCTCGTAGCGGCCCTCCCGGCAGTCGTGCCAGACGCGGCGCACCCGGTCGAGGTCGCGGTAGATCCAGTCGACGCGCCACCCGTCCACGGTGAGCCAGCCGCCGCCGTCCACCCACGGTCCCCAGCCGCCCGGCTCCGTCACGCCGGTGTCCTCGCCGGTCAGGTCCCTGGCCAGCGCCCGCAACTCCGCGACGGCGAGCCGGCCCCGGTAGTAGAGGCCGAGGTCGATGTCGGAGTCGGGCCGGTGGGTGCCCCGGGCCCGGCTGCCGCCCAGCGCCACGGCCACCACCCCGGGCACCGCGGCGAGCCGCGCGGCGATCGCGTCAAGATCCGGTTCAGGCACGACCCTGAGCCTAGACCGGTTCGCGGAGACGAGGCTGGGACCATGGGGGTATGACGACGGCTTCGACGTACGCCGAGTTCGCCGTGCGGGAGGCGCACGGGGTGTCGCCCACGTACGAACGGCTGGCGTTCGCGGTGTCGCGCGACGCCGCGCTGCTGGCCAGGCTCGGCACGCTGCCGCCGGCCAAGCGGCAGCCCAACCTGCTCTTCGGTGTCGTCCGGCTGCTCGGCGGGCCGGTCGAGGACCCGGCGGCGTTCCGCGACTACGCGCTGACGCACTGGGCGCGGGTGGAGGCCGAGATCCGCGCCCGGGTCACCCAGACGAACGAGGCCGGGCGCTGCGCCGTGCTGCTGCCGGCGCTCACCGCGTTGCCGCAGCCGCTGGCGCTGCTGGAGGTGGGCGCGTCGGCGGGGCTGTGCCTCTATCCCGACCGGTACGCCTACCGCTACGGCGACCACCTGGTCGGCGCCGGCGAACCGGTCCTCGACTGCCGGCTCACCGGCCTGGCCCCGCCCGTCGTCCTGCCGCGCGTGGTGTGGCGGGCCGGCCTCGACCTGAACCCGCTCGACGTGCGCGATCCGGCCGATCTCGCCTGGCTCGACGCCCTCATCTGGCCGGAACACACCCACCGCCGCGCCCGGCTGCGCGCGGCGGCGGCCGTCGCCGCGGCGGACCCGCCGCGGCTCGTGCGCGGCGACCTGGTCGACGACCTGCCCGCCCTCGCGGCGCGGGCCCCGGCGGAGGCGACGCTGGTGGTGTTCCACAGCTCGGTGCTGTACCACGTGCCGCCGCCCAGGCGGGCGGAGTTCACCGAGCTCGTACGCCGCCTGCCCGGCCACTGGATCGCCAACGAGGCGCCGGCCGTGCTGCCCCACGCCGGGATGCCGGAGCCGCGCGGCGAAGCGCTCTACCACCTCCTCGCCCTCGACGGCAGGCCGCTGGCCTGGACCCGGCAGCACGGTCAGGAGCTGATCTGGTTCGGTCCCCTTCTAGGATGAGCCGGTGACCGACGTCGAAGGCCTGCTGCGTGAGCTGGTGCCGCAGGTGCTGGGCACGCTCGTGCGCCGCTACGAGCAGTTCGACGCCTGCGAGGACGCCGTCCAGGAGGCGATGCTCGACGCCGCCGTCCAGTGGCCCCGTGACGGCCTGCCGGACAACCCGCGGGCCTGGCTGATCACGGTCGCCTCCCGCCGGGTCGTCGACCACGTACGCAGCGAGCACGCGCGCCGGCGCCGCGAGGAGAGCGTGGCGGTGAGCGTGCCGGCCGACACGTTCGTGGCGCCCGCGCCCGGCGACGAGCGCCACGGCGACCGGGACGACACGCTGACGCTGCTGTTCCTGTGCTGCCATCCCGCGTTGTCGCCGCCCTCGCAGCTCGCGCTCACGCTGCGGGCCGTGGGCGGGCTGACCACGGCCCAGATCGCCGGGGCGTTCCTGGTGCCGGAGGCGACGATGGCGCAGCGCATCAGCCGGGCCAAGCAGCGCGTCAAGGCGGCCGGGGCGACGTTCGGGATGCCGCAGGAGAGCGAGCGGGCCGAGCGGCTGCGGGTGGTGCTCCACGTCCTGTATCTGATCTTCAACGAGGGCTACACCGCCACGTCCGGGCCCGACCTGCACCGGCCGGAGCTGACCCGGGAGGCGATCCGGCTGGCCCGCGCCGTGCACCGGCTGCTGCCGGACGACGGCGAGGTCGCGGGGCTGCTGGCGCTCATGCTGCTCACCGAGGCGCGCCGGCCCGCCCGCACCGGCCCCGACGGGCGGCTGATCCCGCTGGCCGAGCAGGACCGCGACCTGTGGGACCACGCACTCGTCGAGGAGGGTGTCGCGCTGGTCACCGGGGCGCTGTCCAGCTCGGCGGTGGGCCCGTACCAGCTGCAGGCGGCCATCGCGGCGGTGCACGACGAGGCGCCCACAGCGGGGAAGACCGACTGGGCGCAGATCCTGGCTCTGTACGACGTGCTGGCGGCGATCGAGGACAACCCGGTGGTCCGGCTCAACCAGGCGGTGGCGGTGGCCATGGTGCACGGCCCGCGGGCCGGGATCGAGCGGCTCGACGACCTGGCCGCCGACGCGCGCATGGCGCACCACCACCGGCTGGTCTCCGTACGGGCTCACCTGCTGGAGATGGCGGGTGACGAGGCGGCGGCGGTGGCCGCCTACCGCGAGGCGGCGCGGCTGACGACGAGCCTGCCGGAGCAGCGCTACCTGGAGGAGCGGGCGTCCAGGCTATCTTGACAACTTTTTTGTTCGGTGCGATGGTGCTGGCATGCACGAAGTCGCGGTGATCGAGGACCCGGCGGCGGCCGAGGCGTCGCTCGACCCCATGCGGTCGAAACTGCTGGCCGAGCTGGTGGAGCCGGGCTCGGCCACGTCCCTGGCGGCCAAGGTCGGGCTGGCCAGGCAGAAGGTCAACTACCATCTGCGCACGCTGGAGAAACACGGCCTGGTGGAGCTGGTCGAGGAGCGCAAGAAGGGCAACGTCACCGAGCGGGTGATGCAGGCCACGGCCGCCTCCTTCGTGATCTCCCCGACCGCGCTCGCGTCCGTGCAGCCCGACCCGGGGCGTTCACCCGATCGGCTGTCGGCGCGCTGGTTGCTGGCGCTGGCCGCCCAGCTCGTACGCGACGTCGGCACCCTTCTCACCGGAGCGGCCAAGGCGCAGAAGCGGGTGGCGACGTTCGCCCTCGACGGCGAGGTGCGCTTCGCGTCGGCGGCGGACCGGGCCGCGTTCGCGGAGGAGCTGACGCAGTGCGTGACCGCCCTGGTCAGCAAATATCATGACGAGTCCGCTGAAGGCGGGCGCGACCATCGCCTGGTCGTCGCCGTCCACCCCGCCGTGAAGGAGCGCTGACGTGGGGCAGGAGTTCGAGCTCCCCCAGGAGGCCGAGGTCGGCGCGACCCTCGAGGAGGTGTGGGAGGCCATCACGACCGGGCCCGGCATCGACTCGTGGTTCATGGGCCGCAGCGAGGTCGCCGAAGGAGTGGTGCGCACCGCGTTCGGGCCGGTCGAGATGCCCGCGTCCACGGTGACCGAGACCGAGCCGCTCAAGCGCTTCACCCACACCAGCGAGCGGGGCGACGACGGGCGTTTCGTGGCGTACGAGTTCATGATCGAGGGCCGCGACCGCGGCAGCACGCTCGTGCGCATGGTGACCAGCGGGTTCCTGCCGGGCGACGACTGGCAGGACGAGTTCGAGGCCATGTCGAGGGGCCTGGAGGTGTACTTCGCGACGCTGGTCGAATACCTGACGCACTTCGCGGGCCGCACGGCTACGCCGGTCACCGAGTTCGGCCCGCCGGTGAGCGACTGGCCGCGCGCCTGGGAGAGGCTGCACGCCGCCCTGGGCGGCCCGCCCTCCCCCGGCGACCGTGTGCGCTTCGGCCCCGGCTCCGTCGAGGGCGTCGTCTACCACCGCAACTCCCAGACTCTCGGCATCCGCTCCGGCGACGGCCTCTACCGCTTCCTCCAGGGCTTCGGCGGCACCATGATCGCCGCCCACGCGCTCTTCGGCGACGCGGCCGGCGAGGGGCCGCGCTGGAAGGCGTGGCTGGACGACCTGTACGCGCCGTGATCGACGCCGGGCGGCTGACCCTGCGGCGCTTCACCCCGGACGACATCCCCTGGGTGTACGAGGTCTCGCGTGATCCGGCGGTGCTGCACCACGTCGGCGTGCCGTCGCCGTACCTGCCGGAACACGCCGCCTTCTTCGTCGAGAGCCTCGCCATCGACGGCTGGCGCGACGGACGCCGGCTGGAGTTCCTCGCGGCGGACGCCGGCACGGGGGACCGGCTCGGGCGGGTCGGCCTGGGGCTGCGGGAGGACGGCACGGCCGAGATCGGCTACTGGGTCGATCCGCGGGCGCGTGGGCGCGGGGTGGCGACGGAGTCGGTACGCGCCGCGTGCCGGTGGGCCTTCGCCGCCCGCCCGCTGGAGCTGATCGAGTGGCGGGCCGAGGTCGGGAACACGGCCTCGCGGCGGGTCGCCGAGAAGGCGGGGTTCACGATCGAGGGGACGCTGCGCGGCCGGCTGGTCCACCGCGGGGTCCGGGTGGACGCCTGGGTCGGGTCGCTGCTCAGGGACGAGGTGGGAGCACCGGCGTCCGGTGGGCAGGGGTGACGGGGTGAGAGTGGTCGCCCTGTCCGACACGCACGCGCCCAGGCGCTGGCGCTCGTGCCCGCCGCGCGTGGCCGAGCACCTGCGCGGCGCGGACGTCATCCTGCACGCCGGCGACGTCTGCGTGCCGTCCGTGCTGGCGGAGCTGGCCGCGTACGCGCCCGTGCACGTCGTCAAGGGCAACAACGACGGCCCCGACGTCGAGGCGCCGGAGACGCTCCAGCTGACCCTCGACGGCCTGCGGGTCGGCATGATCCACGACAGCGGCCCGGCGAAGGGCCGCCTGGCCCGCATGCGGCGCCGGTTCCCGCACGCGGACCTGGTCGTCTTCGGTCACTCGCACATCCCGCTCGACGAGTCGGGCGAGGGCCTGCGCATCTTCAACCCCGGCTCCCCCACCGACCGCCGCCGCCAGCCGCACGGCACGATCGGCCTGCTCACCGTCGAGGACGGCGTCCTCGCGCGAGCGGAGATCGTCCCGGTCACCTGACGTCTCGCGCGGAGGCGTCACCGTGACGTCTCACTCGGAGACGACGTCGTCGCGTGACTTCTCCAGGTGGGTCTTGAGCTCCTCCATGACCTGGGCGTAGCCGAGGTAGCTGTAGCGCTCGGCGGCGTGCCACGGGTGGAGCTGACCGGCCTTGACGGCCGGCAGCTGGGCCCAGGTCGGCTTCTCCGCCATCTCCTCGATCTTCATCGACTGCGCGCGGGCGTCCACGAGGATCACGTCGGCCTGGTACTTGTCGGCGTTCTCCCAGCTCAGCACCTCCCAGAAGCCGCCCTCGCTCTCGGTGGGCCTCTCCGGGTAGACGATGTCCAGGCCGAGCTCCCCCCAGTACGCGATGTCGGGGTGGTCGGGCAGGTACGCGACGTACAGCGACTCGGGCGTGCCGGTGACGATCATCACCGAGAGGCCGGGGCGCTCGGCGGCGAGGGTCTTGAGGGCCGCGCTCGCGTCCTCGAAACGCTTCTCGGCCGCCACCACGGGGGCGGCCTCCGGGTCGGCGCCGAGCGCGGCGGCCAGCTCGCCGTACTTCTCGATGATGTCGACCAGGGGCCTGCCGCTGAGCTGCACGCCGACCGTCGGGGCGATCTGGTCGACGGCCTCGGCCGACTCCGGCGGGACGTACCAGAGGGTGTCCTTCTGGTACATGCCGGCCACGAGGAGGTCGGGCTGGAGCGAGGCGTACTTCTCGACGTTGAACTCGCCCCACACGTTGCCGATCGACTCGACCTTCGCGATGTCGACCTCGCCCACCTCGGGGTCGCGGCCGCCGTCCTTGAGGCGGTGCGGGCCGAAGACGGCGACGGGACGCACGCCGAAGTCCCAGAGGGCGGCCGCGGCGCCGGACTGGGCGACCACGCGCTGCGGGCGCTGCGGCACGGAGATCTGCTTGCCGCGGTCGTCGGTCCAGGTCCAGGGCCCTTGCGCGGAGGAGGAGGGGGCGGCGGCCGTCCCAGAGGGCGGCGCGTCCGTGGTGCCGCAGGCGCCCGCCCCCAACAGGACGGCGGCGCCGAGGACGGCGAGGGTACGTCGCGGGACACTGGCCATGGTCTCTCCTCTATGCGCAGGTTTATCCCGGCATATTAGATTAGCCTTACCTAACCCGAAAGAGCCTTTTCACGCCGGGACGACGTGGCCGACGCGGAAGAAGCCGTCCGGGTCGTAGGCCCGCTTGACCTCGCGCAGCCGGCGCAGGTCCCCCGTCGTGTAGGCCGCCGCCGTCCGGGACGGGTCGGCCAGGAAGTTGAGGAACGTCCCGCCGTTCGCGTACGGCCGCAGCTCCTCGGCCAGCCCCGGCACCGGGGTGTCCACGATGACCGACAGCCGGGTCGAGCGGTGGCTGACCGGGCCCGCGTCCGGTCCCGGCCGGCCCATGGCGCCGCCCCAGTGCCGGATCTCCACCGTCTGCGCCCGCTCGGCGGCGCGCAGCAGGATGTCGATCAGCGCGTCGGGGACGGTGTCGAACATGTCCATGTGCCGGTTGGGAGTGCCGCCCATGGCCGTGGCGGCGTACGCGGTGGCGCGGGTCTCGTCCAGCAGCGCCGGTCCTGCGGCCCGCCACAGCGGCGCGAGCAGCCGGCGTGCCTCGGCGGCGTCGCCCGCGTGCACGACCTTGAGCATCAGCACGTGGCGGTCGCGGACCTGCTCGGGCGCGTCGGCGGGCATGCGCCTGAGCACCAGGGCGGTGCTGAGGTCGTCGGGGGCGTCGTCGATCCACGTCCGGTACGCCGCCAGGGTCTCGGCCGCCCTCTCGACGGGGAAGTACGCGAACCCGGAGAACACCTGCGAGACCGGGTACAGCCGGAACTCCAGCGCGGTCACCACGCCGAACCCGCCCCCGCCGCCGCGCAGCGCCCAGAACAGCTCGGGGTGGCTGGAGGCGCTCGCCGTGACGTGCCGGCCGTCGGCCAGCAGGACGTCGGCCCGCACCACGCTGTCGGCGGCGAAGCCGTGCCGGCGCGCCAGCCAGCCGAGCCCGCCGCCGAGCGTGTAGCCGGTGACGCCCACCGAGGGCGCCGAGCCCGACAGCGGCGCCAGCCCGAACGGCGCGGCGGCGGCGATCACCTCGGCCCAGCGGGCGCCCGGCCCCACCCGGGCGATCCTGCGGATCGGGTCCACCAGCACCGACGCCATCGGGGACGTTCTGACGAGGACGCCGTCGTCGCAGGCGGCGTGCGTGCCGTGGCCGGTCGCCTGGACCGCGAACGGCACACCGTGGGCGCGGGCCGCGAGCAGCGCCGCTCGCAGGTCCTCCACCCCGTACGCCTCGGCGACCAGCGCCGGGCGGGCGTCGACCGAGGGGTTCAGCGAGCGGCGGGACTCGTCGTAGCCGGGATCGCCCGGCCGGTGCACGATCCCGGTGAAGCTCGGGAGGCGGATGTCGTCCTGGAGGGTGTACGGCTGGCTCATGTCTTTCGCGCCCTTCTGTCCGGTGATCTGGAATCACTGTGCTCAAGGGCGCTTACGACCTCGTTCAGACCGACTTACGCCGCCCCTTAAGCCCTGGCGAGGACTCCAGGATCAGGCCGTACGCGGGCACGGGCATCCGCCCGGCGTCGCCGCTTCCGCTACGCCGCCGGGTGTAGGCAGGGCCGGATGTCATTCGCCGGTCTGGCCGTCCAGCGACTCGCGGATGAGGTCGGCGTGGCCGTTGTGGCGGGCGTACTCCTCGATCATGTGAGTGAGGATCCAGCGCAGGTTGACCGAGCGGCCGTCCGGCCAGCTGTGCCGCGCCATGCGGTCGAGGCCGCCGTCGGCGAGCGCCTCGGCGACCGCCGCGCGGGAGCGGGCGACGGCCTCTCCCCACAGGGCGCGCAGGTACTCGGGTGGGTCGCCGGCGGCGGAGTGCCACTCCCAGTCGCGGTCGGCCTCCCAGTCGGCCGCGTCCCACGGCGCTCCCATCGGGCGGCCGTGCAGCCAGCGGGTGAACCAGTGGTCCTCGACCCACGCCAGGTGCTTCAGCATGCCGCCGAGCGTCATGGACGACTTGCCGACCGTGAAGTCGAGCCCGGCGGCGTCCAGCCCCGCGCACTTCCACTCCAGGGTGGCCCGCTGGAAGTCGAGGAAGCCCAGGAGGGTGTCGAGCTCGCCTGCGGCGAGCGGGGGCTCGGGACGGCCTTGCTCGTCAATGTCGGTCATGGCCGGTCAGTCTAGAACGCCGTGCCGACCGTGACCTCTTCGGTTCACGCGTCGCGGCGGCAGAGACAGAGTGCTCCTGCCGCCAGCGCCACGACCACATAGAAGGTCAGGACCGCCAGAGCCGCGGGAGGCGACAGCAGATACGCCGACTCGGCGCCTGCGACCTGGGGAGCGAGGTTGGGGATCAGCACCGAGGCGACCCGCAGGTGGAGGGGCTCCGGCAGGAAATGCGCGAAACTCGGCAGCACCACGGTGAGCGCGCCGACCACCGCCACCGTCGCGGCCGTCGACCGCAGGACCGCGCCGAGGCCCAGCGCCACCAGGCCCGCGGCAAGGGTGACCAAGGCCGTACCGGCCGCGGTGGGGACCGCGTCCCACCAGTTGACCCAGGGATTGACCGGCGGGGGCCGGTCGCCCAGGAGGAACAGGACGGCGATCTGTGACAGTCCCGCGAACAGCGCGCCACCGGCGAACGCGGCGCAGGCCACCACCACGGACTTGGCGGCCAGCAGCGTCCGCCGCCGAGGGACCGCGACCAGGCTGGGACCGATGGAGCCGGTCGAGAACTCGGTGGTGATGGCCAGAGCACCGAGACAGCCGATGAAGAACGCCACGATCGGCATGACGGCGACGGCCGGGTCGGCGCTCTCGAATGTCGCCTGCTCCTCCGGCGGGGCGTGGTCGTAGGAGCCGATGTGCATCATGATGACGACCAGGCCGACCACGGTGTACGCGGCCGCTCCGGCCCAGATCGCCCAGGTGGAGCGCATCGTCCGGAGCTTGAGCCATTCGGCCGCGACGACGTCCTTCATCGACGCGGCGGGCTCCCCCGCCGGCGGTATGACGGTCATCGGCTTCCTCCGCCGCCCGCGCGGTGATCGGCGGCCTGGGCGGTCATGTCGAGGTAGATGTCCTCGAGCGTGGCGCCGCGCGGCGTCAGCTCGTGGATCGGGATGCGGTGCTCGGCGGCGAGATCGCCGATCGTGGCCGGGTCGGCGCCCGTCACCGCGAGGGCGCCCTGCGGCTCGAACGCCACCGACGCGCCGGCGGCCCGCAGGATCCTGCCCAGCTCGTGTCGCCTCGGGGATCGGACCAGGACGTCGCGGCGGAAGCGCCTGGCGAGGTCCTCCATCGAGGTCTCGGCGATCAATCTGCCCCGCCCGACGATGAGGACGTGGTCGGCGATCAGCGCCATCTCGCTCATCACATGACTGGACAGCAGGACCGTCCGGCCTTGCGAGGCGAGCGTGCGCATCAGGTCCCGCACCCAGCGGATGCCCTCGGCGTCCAGGCCGTTCACCGGCTCGTCCAGCAGGACGACACCGGGATCGCCCAGCAGTGCCGCCGCGATGCCCAGCCGCTGCCGCATGCCGAGCGAGAACCCCCCGACGCGCTTGTGCGCCACGTCTCGCAGTCCCACCTGCTCCAGCAGCGTCGTGATCCTCGCGGAGCCGATGCGGTGGCTACGGGCCAGGCAGGCGAGCTGGTCGAACGCGGTGCGGCCCGGGTGCACGGCGCCGGCGTCGAGCAGCGCGCCCACCGCGTGGAGCGGTCGGCGGATGTCCGCGTATCGGCGCCCGTTGACCAGGGCCACGCCGGACGTCGCGTGGTGCAGGCCGACGATGACCCGCAAAGTGGTGGATTTTCCCGCGCCGTTGGGCCCCAGAAAGCCGGTCACCCGGCCGGGACGGGCTTGGAAGGACAGCCGGTCCAGGGCGAGCGTCGAACCGTATCGTTTGGTCAGCTCTCGTACTTCGATCACCTGAACACGGTGCCGGACTCGCCTCTGCCGGCGCGTCTGACCACGGTCGGAACTTCCGCGTCTGCCCGTGGTCGTACACGCGCGCCTGTGCGACGCGCGGCTCCGTGGCCTTCGGATGGGCCGTCACCCCACGCGTGACACGGCTGACCCGTTGGGCAGCCGTGTCACCTGGGAAGTCACCCCGGCCGGTGGCCGGGGCCGGCCCCGCTACGGGCGCGGGCCGCGGTGCGTGACGTGTTCGGCGGTTCCGACCTGATGGCGCTGCTTGCGCATGCCGGCGAGGCCCAGCAGGCCTAGCAGGCCGAGCAGGCCCCACAGGCCGGCGTTGCCGCCACCATCGTCCCGTGGCTGCGGTGCCGGTGTTACCTGGGTCTGCGCGACGGTATCTGCCGGTGTTTCGGCCGTCGCGGCTGCGGTCGGGACTAGCGTCAAGAAGAACGCGAGGCCCAGTCCTGTCAGGGTCTTGCGCATTGGGTTCCCCCGATCCGGCGGTCTCTCAACCGCGGAGACCGCCTTCTCACGCCTTCACGGTGGAAGGCTCCCGTTAGCGGGGCGATCTCCATTTCCCCTGCTGACTACGCACCTACCATCGTCCTGGAGCATCAAACGCCTTCTCCCCGCGGCCGGTCGCCGTACCGGGCGCGCAGGCCCGCGCGTACCCGGGCCTCGGCGATCCGGGCGAGTTCCGCACGAGCTCGCGTGCGCGGCGCCGCATGGGCCGGGCGTACGGGGGTGAGCAGCCGTACCTCGGCGACGAGGCCGCGGGTGGTGGCCACCCGCAGGACGGAGGCGAGCAACGGGTCGTCGCCCACGAACGAGGCGCGGGTGGAGGGCGCCGGGCCCTCGCGGTAGCGCAGCGCGACCGGGCGTACGGTGGCGCCCGCGTCGATCGCCGCCTGGAACACGGCGGGCCGGAAGCGCCCCATACGGCGCCCGCACCACGTGGTCCCCTCCGGGAAGGCGATCACCGTGTCGCCGCCGGCCAGCGCGCCGGCGACGGCGGCCACGGCCTGCGGCAGCGCGGGCAGCCGGTCCCGTTCGATGAGCAGCGCCCCGGCTCCCGCCACCAGCGTCCGGACCACCGGCCATCCGCCGACCTCCCGCTTGGCCAGCGGCCGCGACGGCACGACGGCCGCGAGCACCAGCGGGTCCAGCCAGGACACATGATTGGCCACCACCAGGGTCCCCGCCTCGCCTCTCTCCGCCACTCCCCTGCCGCCCGCGCCACCGGCTCCCAGCAGTCGGCTGTCACTGGTGCCTTTCCTTGCATCGGCCGGCCGCGTGCCTCCACCCACTGCCTCAGCTGTGACGTCGAGGCGGACGCCGAGGACGTGGAGGAGGAGGCGGGCCCACGCGCCGGTGGCCCGGGCGCGGACTGGAAGGGACGCGGCACGACAGGCAAGCGCGACCGGCACGCCCGCGAGCACCACGAGCGACGCCGCCACGATGCGGGCGGCGCGCAGGCACGGCCCCGCGACGGCGGCAGGTGCCCGCACGCAGGCGGCGGGCGTACAGGGCCCCAGCGGCCGCCACGGGTTGGCTTCCGCTGGGACAGCCCGGGGGATCACGTGAGCGCCGGCTGTGGCCGGGGCGGGCTCGACCGCGCCGACGTGCGGCCCACTCCCGAGAACGTGCGGAACCGCCGTCATCGGGGGGCTCCGGAGAGGAAGTAACGGAGGTAGCGGGGGTTGACGCGGTCCATGGAGAGCAGGACGAAGAAGTCGGCGGTGCCGAAGTCGGCGTCGTGCGCCGGCGCCCCGCACACCCACGAGCCGAGTCGCAGGTAACCGCGCAGCAGTGCGGGAGGGGCGAACCGTCCTGGTGGCACCGCGCGCCGGGAGCGCCACGGCGTGCGCGGCGTCACCCGGTACTCCTCGGGTCCCAGGGGCACTCGTCCGGCCACGGCCGCGGCGAGCGTGCCGCCGTCGTCGAGTGGCACCGAGCAGCAGCCCGCCAGCCACCGGTGGCCCCCGGCCGCCATGTAGCGGGCGATCCCGGCCCACATCAGCGCGACCACGGTGCCGCCGCGGTGGTCGGGGTGCACGCACGTACGGCCGGCCTCCACCAGGTCCTTGCGCAGCGGTGCCAGGGCGGACAGGTCGAACTCCGCGTCGGCGTAGAGCCGCTCGGCGCGTCCGGGGGGCAGCAGCCGGTACGTGCCGACGACCTCGCGGCCCTCGCGCACGACGAGATGATCGCAGTAGGCGTCGAACCGGTCGGCGTCCAGGCCGGAGACCGGACTGTCGAGCCGCGCTCCCATCTCGTCGGCGAAGACCGCGTACCGCAGCCGCTGGGCGGCCTGGACGTCGCCGGGGCTCACGGCCAGACCCACGGTGTAGCGGCCGTCACCCAGACGGCCGCCGCCCAGGGGACCGGGGTCGACCAGGCCGGTCCCGGGGGAGCCGTTGCGCCCGAGCACGGGGCCGGCAGGCCCGGTGGCGGCGGGGCCCGGTGTGAGGGGGTTGGGGGAACCGGGGGCGAGAGAGGTCGTCATGGGCGCGCGTCCTTCCCTGAAGGGGTCTCGCACCTATGTCGACATGCGGAAATGACGGCCGCCCCGCGCGTCGGGGGCAGCCAGACGTCGGCGTGGTGACGTTCAGGCGGCCATCGCCTCAAGAGGTCGCGCCGGCAGATCATCCCGACAAGGCGGCCACCCGCTGGAGATCGCGCGGTGGAACCGACCGGAAAAACCGCTTCCCCCGGCCGGGCGGGCGTGATTAAGATCGTCGCGACCGCGAGACGAGAGAGAGGAGCCGGCCGTGCGCCACCGCACCGTTGCCGTCGTCCTCCCGTCGCGCCACGAGGTGATCCTGATGTCTCGGCCGCTCCGGTGCCGGCTGCGCGGCCGTCACCGGACGACGCCCTGACGAGGACGCCTCATCCCCCCTCGCCGGGGCTGATCGCGCTGTCCCACCACGACCATCCCGAAAGGGTTCATGGGCCATGCGTGCTCGCCTCTCCAGTCCCCTTGCCACTGTCCGCAACATCGGCGTCCTCGCCCACGTCGACGCGGGGAAGACCACCGTCACCGAGCGGATGCTGTATCTCGCCGGAGCCACCCACAAGCGCGGCGAGGTTCACTACGGCACCACCGTCACCGACTTCGACCAGCAGGAGCGCGACCGGGGCATCACCATCTTCGCCGCCGCGGTCAGCTGCGACTGGGACGGCCACCGCGTCAACGTGATCGACACCCCGGGCCACGTCGACTTCTCCGACGAGGTGGAGCGGTCGTTGCGGGTGCTCGACGGCGCGATCGCGGTGTTCGACGGCGTCGCCGGGGTCGAGCCGCAGAGCGAGTCGGTGTGGCGGCGGGCCGACCGGCACGGCGTGCCGCGCATCGCGTTCGTCAACAAGCTCGACCGGGCCGGCGCCGACCTGGACGCGGCGGTGGAGTCGATCCGCCGGCGGCTGCATCCGGCGCCGCTGGTCGTGCAGCTGCCGATCGGGCGCGAGGACGGCTTCACCGGCGTGGTGGACCTCGTGGGCATGCGCGCGCTCGTCTGGGACGGCGGCGCCTGCCAGGCGGGCCCGGTGCCGGACGACCTGCTGGCGGAGGCGCGGGTGCGGCGCCGGCTGCTGGAGGAGGCGGTGGCCGAGCTGCACGCGGGCGCGCTGGAGGAGTTCTGCGCGCAGCCGTCGCTGTCGGAGGCGACGCTGAGCGCCGCGCTGCGCGACCTCACCGGAACAGGCGACGGCGTGGTGGTGCTGTGCGGCTCCGCGTACCGTGACCGCGGGGTGGAGCCGCTGCTGGACGCGGTCGTGCGTTACCTGCCCTCGCCGCTGGACGTGCCCGCGGTGCGCGGCCAGGACGGCGCGGCGCGCCCCGCCGACCCGGCCGCGCCGCTGGCCGCGCTGGCGTTCAAGGTGAACGCGACCGCGACCGGGCGGCTGACGTACGTGCGGATCTACTCGGGAACGCTGCGGAAGGGGGACACCGTGCTGGACGCGGGCACCGGCCGCGCCGAGCGGGTCGGCCGGATCCTGCGGGTGCAGGCCGACCGGCACAGCGAGGCCGAGCAGGCGGTGGCGGGCGACATCGTGGCGCTGGTCGGGCCGAAGACGGCCCGTGCCGGCACGACGTTGTGCGCGCCGGAGGCGCCGCTGCTGCTGGAGCCGCCGGTCGCGACCGAGCCGGTGGTGTCGGTGGCCGTGGAGGTTCGCCGGAGCACCGACGGCGACCGGCTGGCGGCGGCGCTGGCGCGGCTGGCCGAGGAGGATCCGTCGCTGGCCGTGCGGAACGACGCCGAGACCGGGCAGACCGTGCTGTCCGGGATGGGCGAGCTGCACCTGGAGGTGGCGGCGGAGAAGCTCCGCCGCGACCACCGGCTGGAGGTGAACGTCGGCCGGCCGCAGGTCGCCTACCGGGAGACGGTCGTGCGCGGGGTGAGCGGGCTGCTGTACCGGCACGTCAAGCAGGACGGCGGCGCCGGGCAGTTCGCCCACGTGGTGATCGACGTAGGGCCGCTGGAGGAGGGCGGGTTCGCGTTCGCCTCCACGGTGACCGGCGGGCGGGTGCCGCGCGAGTACGTACGGGCGGTCGAGGCCGGCTGCCGGGACGCGCTCGCGGCCGGTCCGCTCGGCGGCCATCCGGTGACCGGCGTGCGGGTGACGCTGACCGACGGAGCCACGCACACCAAGGACTCCTCGGACCTGGCGTTCCGCACGGCGGGGCGGCTGGCGCTGCGGGAGGCGCTGCGTTCCTGCGAGCTGCGGCTGCTGGAGCCGGTCGTCGAGGTCACCGTCACCGTGCCGGACGACATGGCCGGTGGCGTGCTCGGCGACCTGACGGCCCGGCGCGGCCGCATCTCGAGCTCGCGGGCGCGGGCGGGCGCGGTGGTCATCACCGCCGTGGTGCCGCTGGCCGAGGTGTTCGGGTACGCGACCCGGCTGCGCAGCCGTACCCAGGGCCGGGGCACGTTCACCACCCGCCCGGCCGGCTACGCCCCGGCGCGCTGACCGGAGGGCCGGGCCCCGCAGAACGGGGCCCGGCCCGAACCGGCGGCTACGGCGTCGTGACGGCCGCCCCCGTGACGGAGGACGACCAGTACAGCGCCCTGGCCACCTGCGGGAAGAGTCCCTTCGGGTGGTTGCGGAACATCGGCTCGGTGCCGAACATGACCACGGCCGCGCCGCGCTCGTCCCGGCCGCTGACCACGGCGGCCTGGCCGCGAGCCTGCTCGGGGCCGCCCATGCCGTTCTGGTCGGCACGCCAGTGGCCGGAGACCAGCGGCCCCTCCGCCGCGTACGCCTGCTCGACCTGGACCTCCGGGCCGAGGCCGGTGAACCAGCGCGGCGAGTACACGAACGAGTGCTCGGGCGAGCCGGCGCCGACGGAGCCGTCGGAGACGACCGTGCGGACCACGCCGTTGGCGTCGCTCCGCCCGGCCACCCCGGTCACGGTGAGCAGCCCGGCGGCGGCGTTGAACGAGGTGCCGGTGCCGCCGCGGGTGACCACGCCGCCGGTGGTCAGGAACGCGTCGAGCGCCGTCCTGGCCTCCGGAGAGAGCTGGGCGTGGTTGAGCCCGCTGGAGACGAACAGCACATCCGTCGCGCTCCAGTCGAACCCGTCGTTGAGCACCTGCGTGGAGACGGGCGTGACGGAGAAGCCCATCTCGCGCAGCGTGTACAGCTCGTCGGCGGACGCCGCCGCGGCGATGCGCACCTGCGTGAGCGGGGTGCCGCCGGACCGGCGCGCCGGGGTGAAGGCGACGCCGTAGCGGTCGGCGGCCGTCCGCGCGGCCGCCCTGGCGGAGGCGGGCACGACGGCCGTGCCGCCGTCGCCCCACGTCACCTCGACGCCCTGGGCCAGCAGGTCGTTGAGCGCCATGACCTCCTTGGCGTCGCCCACCTTCAGCGCGAGCGGGCCGAAGGTGCGCGGCACGGAGCCGGTCGGGGCCGCGGCCTTGACCGGGTCGGCCTTCACCCGCAGCGAGTCGACGGGCTCCACGGTGGCGCCCCACAGCAGGGCGTGGCTCCAGCCGGAGATGTCGTACATGGCGTCGACCCGCGGTGAGATGTCCTGGCCGGGCTCCAGCATGACGTTGGCCAGGCCACGCTTGGGCTGGCGCATGTCCACGACGTACGAGCCCTCGGGGTAGGTGGTGCGGCCGACGCGGAACGAGCGCTCGGCCCGCTCGACCCGGACGTCGTTGGCGATCAGGTGGTCCACCAGGCGCCCGGCGGCCGTCTCCGACCGCTGCCCGGAGCCCGCCGGGATGACGTACGCGCGCGGGTAGGTCGTCGTGTAGACGTCCTCGGGGCCGAAGCCGGGGACGATGCCGAGCGGCACCTCCTTGGCCGGCTCACCGGCCGTGCCACGCCGGAACACCTCGATCTGGTCGGCGACCAGCTGCTGGTGCCGGGAGTGCACGAACGTGTACGTCGCCCGGATGGCGGCGGCGGCCACGTCGGTGTTGATCGCCGAACGGCGGCGCAACTCCTCGACCGGCAGGTTGGTGTAGTCGGCGTTGTTGACCCGCAGCGGGATCTCCACGGTGTGCGAGGCGACGGCGCCGTGGAAGGGCGCGTACTGCGGGGTGAAGATCGGCGGCCAGTCGTCCCAGCCCTCGGGGTCGTCCCGGAACGGGATCTGCACCGGGCGCACGCCGTCCTTCTCCAACGTGTAGCCCAGGCCGTTGACCGCGGCCTCCATGCCGAGGCCGTTGGCGTAGGTGTTCTTGATGAACAGGTCGTACTCGTAGTTGGCGCCGTGCGGCGGCGTGGTCGGCTCGATGAGGGTGCCGTTGACGTAGCCGTGCAGGTCGACCATGGCGACCGGCTGGGTGTCCGTCATCAACTGGCGCATCGCCCGCGTCTCGGGCTGGGAGGCGGTGATGAAGTCGCGGTTGAGGTCGAACCCGGCACCGTTCGGGCGCTGGCCGAGGACGCGGCCGTCGGGGTTGGCGGTGACGTTGAAGTACAGCCGGGTCTTCGACAGCAGGTCGGCCACGGCCGGGTCGGTGCTGGTCGCCAGCTCCTCGACGGTGCGCAGGACGCCGTCGGTGCCCTCCCATTCGTTGCCGTGGATGTTGGCGTTGACGAACACCGGGGCCTTGTACCGCTTGGCCAGAGCGCGGTCGCGGGCGGCGGAGGCGGGGTCGTTCTCGATGCGCTCGCGCATGCGCGCCTGCTCGCGCGCCTCGGCGGCGCTCTCGGGCGCGGTGACCGTGACGAGGTACATGTCGCGGCCCTGGTGGCTGCGGCCGAAGACCTCGACGCTGACGCGGTCGCTGCGCCGCTGCAGCTCGTTCAGCCTGGGCGCGAGGGCGTGGTACGGCACCAGCCCGAGCTTGATCGAGGCGTCGGCCGGGTTCTCCGCGGGCTCCGGCAGCCGCGTCTGGCGCGGGTAGCCGTGACCGTGGGACGGCCAGGCCGGGTCGGGCCGTTTCTCCGCCTGCGGGGCGCGCAGCGTGCCGGCCTGCTCGGGCAGGCCGGCCGCCACCTCGTTCCGTTCGGGGCCGTTGCCGAAGTCGCGCACCGCCGGGGGCTGCGGGTCGGCGGGATCGGCCTGCGCGGACTGCGGGACGACCAGGAGCGCGGCCGAGACGGCCACGCCGAGAAGGGCGGTGGGTAAGCGCAAGGGAAGTCCTCCAGGGGTGCGTGTCGGGGAGATCGGCATGCCGGTCCGCCGGGAGCGCCGCCCTGTGACGGCGGCGCTCCCGGCGGGCCCGGGTCAGCGGTCGGGGGTCAGCGGTCGCGGTAGTCGGCGGCGATGCCGATGAGGGAGATCAGGCCGGCGGCGAACTCCATCGCCTCTTGATGGCCCTCGCTGAACGGCGGCTGGAAGCCCACGGGCTCCCACCTGCGGGTCTCGGAATTCCACAGGTCGGCGCCGACCTCGAAGTCCCAGCCGTAGATGCCGTAGTCGTACCAGAGCTCGTCGGCGGAGTTGCCCGCCGCCGAGTACAGCACGTCGGTGACCGGGCCCGTCTGCTGCGGCCAGATGACCGTGCCGCGCTCGGCGACGATCGCCTCCTCGATCGTGCGGGCCGAGTCGAGGAAGAACTCCTCCTCCTCGGGCGTCGGCCGCGGCAGGGTGACGCGGCCCTCGGCCTGGTAGGCGCCGGGAGGCCACATGAAGTAGCCGCCGTAGCTGTGCACGTTCATGGCGAACTTGATGTTGCGGTACGTGTCGGCCAGCCACATGACGTTGCGGCTCTCCGGCTCGGAATGCTCGGCCGGGCCGGCGTACGAGCCGCTCTGGCAGTTGGTCGAGCCGCCGACGTAGCCGTCGTGCACCGAGCCGGCGGCGTAGTTGCGGTTGACGTCCACGCCCCACTGGTTGCGCAGCGCCGGGTCGGACTGCTGCGGCGGGCAGTGGTTGGTCATGTTCTTCCGCTGGGAGTTGAAGTCGTAGAAGCTGTAGTTCGCGCCGTCGGGGTTGACGACCGGGACGATGAAGACGTCGGTGCGCTCCAGCAGCTTGCGGGTGGCGTTGTCGCCGGCGTAGTTGCGCAGCAGCCGCTCGGCGGCCTCGATGCTGACCAGCGGCGTCACCCATTCGCGGGCGTGCTCCTGGGAGTAGGCGAGCACGCCGGTGCGCGAGCCGTCGCGGTGCACGCCGATCCGCAGCGCCAGCACCTCGGCGGGCTCACGGGAGACGTCCGCCGGGGCGTTGAGGAAGTCGTCGAGCTGCGTGGCCGGGGCCGGGGCCATGACGCCCGCGCCCGGGTCCGTCCGGTAGACGGACGCCTTGACCGGCAGGCCGGCGGCGGCGTTGATCGCGGCGGTGACCTGCGCGGCGGTGCTGACCAGCGCGCCGGAGGCGTCGGTGGCCAGGCTGACGGTGACCAGCTTGCCGTCGAGGCTCGCCTGCAGCGGCCGGTCCGGCGCGCCGGGGTCGACCAGCTCGACGCTCAGGTCGTTGCCGCCCTCGGAGCCGTAGGCGTCGGAGGTGACGACCACGGCCGCGGCGGGCGGGGTGCCGAGCACGGCCTGCGCGTGCCGCCGGTAGCCGTTGGTCTTGTACGGCAGCGTGATGAGGTCGGTGAGCTTCGGGTAGCGCCGGTGCAGGTCCTTGACCCGCTCGTTGAGCTGGGCCGGCGTCATGTACTGGGTGACGAAGTCCTTCTGGTAGCCGCGCGAGGCGCGGTCGGGCTTGTCGCCGTCGGGCCACTGCCTGACCTTGGCCTCGGCCTGGCCGCCGCCCGCCGAGGTGACGGTGATGGACTGCGGCTGGTTCTCGGCCGGGACCGGGGTGCTGAACTGGTGTCCCAGGTACTGGCCGGCGTCGACGTAGGCGACCATCTCGGCCTGGCCGGTCGTGCCCTTCTTGCCGCGCCAGGAGACGGTGAGGTCGGCCGCCTGCGCGGCGCTGCTGGACGCCTCGACCGACAGGAAGTATCCGTCGCGGGACTCATACCAGACCGCCCGCTCGATGACGATCTGGTCCTGCGGGGCGGCGGCCTTCGCCCTGGCCTGCGGCGGGGACTGCCGGGCCTCGGAGGCCAGGGTGGCGCCCAGCGGACGCAGGGCCTCCAGCTGGCTCTCGGTGACGACCGCGTCCACCTGGACGCTGCCGTCGGCCTGCGGGCGGACCCGTTCGGTGAGGTCGGCGCCGGAGGCCACCAGCCGTTCCATCGCCGCCCGGTCCGGCACCGAGAGCGTGACCAGCGAGGCCGGCTCCGGGTCGGTCGGACCGGCGGCCACGGCCGGTGTGGACGGCTGCGCGCCCACGAATGTCGTTGCAAGGACGATCAGGGCGACTGCGGACGCCCGTAAACCACGCATTCGGACCCTCCAGGATCTTTCGTATGGAGATCATTGAAAGCTGACAAAGCTCCCACGGGCAAGACCCAAGAGGACGACGGACGGATCAGGAGGCGGTGACCTGCGGCACCGCCTCGTACAGCGCGAAGTCGGCGCTGATCGCGCTGGCCGTCTTCAGCAGCAGCGGCAGGTGCTCCTCGGTGAGCTTCTCGAGGGAGGTCTCGGCGGCGTGGGCGTTGACGTTCACGGCGGCGACGACGTTGCCGAGCCCGTCGCGCAGCGGCGCGGCCACCGACCTGATGCCGAGGGCGAGCTGCTCGTCGGTGATCGCCCAGCCCTTGGCCCGCACCGAGCGCAGCACCGCCTCGCGCTCCTTGGCGTCGGGACACCAGCGCGGCTCGATGCCGGAGCGGCTCGGCTCGGCCAGCACCCGCTCCACCTCCGCCGGCGGCAGCGCGGCCAGCAGCACCTTGCCCAACGAGGTCTGCAGCGCCGGGAAACGCGTGCCGACCTGCACCGACAGCGCCACGATCTTCGGCACCGCGACGCGGGCGACGTAGACGATGTCGGAGCCGTCGAGCTGCGCGATCGACGAAGACTCGTTCGTCTGGGCGACGAGCCGCTCCAGATGGGGGCGCGCGACCTCCCACAGGCCCATGGAGCGCACGTAGCACACGCCGAGCTCCAGGACGCGCGGCGTGAGCGCGAAGCCGCCCCGCTCGGCCCGGGCGTAGCCGAGCTCCTGGAGGGTGAGCAGGATGCGGCGGGCCGTCGGCCGGGCCAGGCCGGTCGCGGCCGCCACCTCGGTCAGCGACATGACCGGGCGGCCGGGCTGGAAGGCCCTGATGACATCGAGGCCGCGGGCCAGCGCCTCGATGAAGTCAGGTCCGGTCTCACCACGTGCCATGTACACCCTCACTAGCTCGGATACGTCCGGTCCGACTTTAGACGGTCGCCCGTCCGCACAGCGTCCGGTCAGAGGCGGTGCGTGGCGTCGGTGCGGTAGTCGGTGTAGGTGTACGGGTTGTCGAGGACCTTCGCCGTGGGGATGTCCGGGTTCATGCCCTTGGCCCACGCCTCCTCCCCCATCGCGCCGCGCAGGTACTCGATCGTGCGGTCGATCTGGGCGCGGGCCGCGGCGAGGTCGACGCCGAGCAGCCGGTGCTCGTGCTTGACCACCCGGCCGTCGACGATGACGGTGTGCACGTCGCCGCGCTGCGCCTGGAAGGCCACGTGCCCGTACGGGTTGAGCAGCGGGAACGACACGGGCGAGTGGTCGTTCTTGATGAGCACGAGGTCGGCCTTCCTGCCGGGCTCGATCACGCCGAGGTCGTCGCGGCCGAGCGCGCGGGCGCCGCCCCTGGTGGCCCAGTCCACGACCTGGTCGGAGCGCAGCGCGCCGTGCGTGACCGTCTCGCCCTTGGTCTGCGCCTCCAGGTGCTCGCGCGAGCGGTCGGCGCCGAGCGTGGTGCGCATGGCGGAGAACAGGTCGCCGCTCCACCAGACGCTGGTGTCCATGGACAGCGAGACCGGGATGCCGTGGGCGCGCAGCGTCCAGGTGGGCGGGTAGCCCTGGCCGGCGCTCTGCTCGCTCTCGGTGGAGACCGACACGGAGCCGCCGGTGGCCGCGATGCGGTGGTAGGAGTCGGCCGACAGCGAGGCGGCGTGGACGTAGATCGTCTCCGGGGTCATGAAGCCGTGCTCGTGCATCAGCCGGATGCCCTCGTCACTGGTGGCGCCCCAGACGCCGGCGTGCGTGGTGACCGGGACGCCGAGCTCCCTGGCCACCTCGAACGCGGGCCTCTCCGGGAACGCGGGATCGCCCAGCACGTCGAAGGCGATCTGGAAGCCGAGCATGTCGTCGCCGGTGATCCGGCGGCGCACGAAGTCGCGGAACTCGGGCGCGGCCGTCCACTCGGCGGGCGGCTGCTGGATGTTGCCGTACGCGAGCACGTACCGGCCGGGGACCGCCTGCAGCGCGTCCACGGCGGCGTCGGCGTGCTCGACCGTCCGCAGCCCGTGCGACCAGTCGACGACGGTGGTGACGCCGGCTTCCAGGGCCTCGATCGCGGCCAGCGTGTTGCCGGCGTGCACGTCCTCGGGCCGGAACAGCTTGCCGTGCTCCAGGTAGAACCAGACGAAGTACTGGGTGAGCGTCCAGTCGGCGCCGTAGCCGCGCAGCGCGGTCTGCCACATGTGCCGGTGGGTGTCGATCATGCCGGGCATGACGATGCCGCCGGACGCGTCGATCTCGGCGGTGCCCTCCGGCACCTCCAGGTCGGGGCCCACGGAGGCGATCCTGTCCCCCGTGACGAGGACGTCCGTGCGCTCCAGCACTCGCCTGCCGCCCTCGGGCGGCCCGTCCATGGGCAGCACGGTGCCGCCGCGCAGCACCACGGGCCGTCCTGCCTCGAACTCGTTCATGGCTCGCTCCTCGCTGAACTCCGCGGCGAACAGTTGTCCGCTGTACGGTCAAAGCAACTGTGATGAGCAGCTGCTGAGCTGTCAAGGCGGTTGACGCGGCGGCGCGATAGTGCTGGGATCACTTGAGCGGACATACGTCCGATGGACGGACGCGAGGATGGATTGTGAATGACTGACACCGTGGCAGCCGGGCCGCTGTCCGGCGTGCTGGTGGCCGACTTCTCCCGGGTGCTGGCCGGGCCGTACGCCACGATGCTGCTGGCGGACCTCGGTGCCGACGTCGTCAAGGTGGAGGGCCCGAACGGCGACGACACCCGCTCGTGGACGCCGCCGTCGCGGGGCGAGGCGTCCACGTACTATCTCGGGGTCAACCGCGGCAAGCGGTCGATCGCGCTCGACCTGCGGGACGAGGGCGACGCGGAGCTGGCCAGGGAGCTGGCCCGGCGCGCCGACGTGCTCGTGGAGAACTTCCGGCCCGGCGGCCTGACCAAGTTCGGCCTCGACCACGCCGCCGTCAGCGCGCGCAACCCCGGCGTCGTGTACGCCTCCATCAGCGGCTTCGGCTCAGGGGCCGGGGCGCGGGTGCCCGGGTACGACCTGATGGTGCAGGCCATGTCGGGGCTGATGAGCCTCACCGGAGAGCCGGACGGGCCGCCGTACCGCGCCGGGATCTCGGTGTTCGACGTGATGGCGGGCAACCACGCCGTGATCGGCATCCTGGCCGCGCTGCGCCACCGCGACGCCACCGGGCAGGGGCAGCACGTGGAGGTGAACCTGCTGTCGTCGGCGCTGACGGGCCTGGTCAACCAGAGCTCGGCGTACGTGGCGGGCGGCGTGGTGCCGTACCGGATGGGCAACGCGCATCCGAGCGTGTTCCCGTACGAGCCGCTGCCGACGGCCGACCACGAGCTGATCGTGGCCGCGGCCAACGACGGGCAGTTCCGCAAGCTGTGCGAGGTGCTCGGCATCCCCGAGGTCGCCGCCGACCCGCGCTTCGCGCGCAACGCCGACCGCACCGCCAACCGGGAGGAGCTGCGGCCGATCCTGGTCGAGCGGCTCGTCACCCGGCCGGCGCAGGAGTGGTTCGAGCTGCTGGTCGACGCGGGCATCCCGAGCGGCCCGATCAACACCATCGACGGTGGTTTCGCGATGGCCGAGCGGTTCGGGCTCGACCCGGTCGTGGTGGTCGGCGAGGGCGAGAAGGCGGTGCCGACCACGCGCCACCCGATCCGCTTCTCCCGGACGCCCGCCGGCTACCGCCTGCCGCCGCCCGACCTCGACGAGCACGGCGCCGAGCTGCGCAAGTGGCTCGCCTCCAGGGGCCAGGATGCCTGAGTACCCGACCGCCCTCGGGGCGTCCACGCCGACGTCGATCACACTGCTCGGTCACGACCTGGCCTCCGAGGTGATGGGCGAGGTGGGCTTCGGCGAGCTGGCGTTCTGGCTGGCCACGCAGCGCCGCCCGGCACCGGGCGAGACGCGCGTGTTCGAGGCCGTGCTGGCCGCGCTCGCCGACCACGGGTTCACGCCGACCGCGATCGTGACGCGGCTGACGTACCTGTCGGCGCCCGACTCCGTCCAGGGGGCGCTGGCCGCCGGACTGCTCGGCGGCGGCTCCCGCTTCCTCGGCGTCACCGAGGACTGCGGGCGCTTCCTGCACGAGGTGGTCGCCGCGCACGACCCGCTGCCGAGCGACGACGCCGGCTGGGACGAGCTCGCCCTCCAGACCGTCCGCGCCCGCAGGGAGCAGCGCGAGCTCATCCCCGGGCTCGGTCACCACGTGCACAAGGACGGCGACCCGCGCACGCCGCGGCTGTTCGAGATCGCGGCCGAGGAGGGCCTGGTCGGGCCGCACCTGTCGCTGTTCGCCGCCATCGGCCGCGTGCATCCCGCCGTGCTGAACCGGACGCTGCCGCTGAACGGCGCCGGGGTCTGCGGGGCCGCGCTCGCCGACCTGGGCCTGCCGCTGGAACTGCTGCGCGGCTTCGCGCTGCTGGCCAGGACCGCCGGGCTCATCGGGCAGCTCGCCGAGGAGCTGCGCCGCCCCGTGGCCAACGAGATCTTCCTGTCGGTGGACCTGAACAACAAGCCCATTCCGCCCGAGCCGTTCCCCCCTGGAGAATCGCATGGCTGAGGTCGTCGCGGTCATCGCGTCCACGCACCATCCCTTCTACCACCGCGCCAGCACCGCCACCGGAGAGGACCGCCCGCCGTTCGCCGACGAGTGGGTGCGCAAGGTGGAGGCGTTCCGCGAGACCCTGACCAGGGCGCGGCCGGACGTGCTGGTCATGGTCGGCTCCGACCACTTCCACCAGCTCTGGCTGGACAACATGCCGCAGTTCCTGGTCGGCAAGGCGCCCTTCTACGACGCGAACTTCTACAATGAGGAACGCGAGTTCGGCCTGCCACGGATGTTCTTCACCGGGCAGGAGGACCTGTCGTCGTACATCCTGCGCGAGGGGATCGACGCCGGGTTCGACCTGGCGTTCTCCAACGAGCTGCGGATCGACCACTCGATCACGTGCCCGATAATCACCCTGCGCCCGCAGAACGACCTGCCGATCGTGCCGATCTACACCAACATCTTCGCCCCTCCCCTGCCGCGGCCCTCGCGGTTCGTGCAGCTGGGGCGGATGATCCGGCAGCTCGTCGAGTCGTGGCCGTCGGATCAGCGGGTGGCGATCATCGGCACCGGGCACCTGTCGCTGGAGCTGGGCGGGCCGCGGCAGTTCGGGCCGCACGGCCCCGACCCGGAGTTCGACCGCAAGGCCGTGGAGTGGATCTCGACCGGCGACATCGAGGGGTGCCTGTCGGAGGTCACCCTCGACAGCCTGCACCTGCCGGGCAACGCCACCCACGGGTTCATGGACTTCATGCTGATGATGGGCGTCGCCGGCGAAGGCCGCAAAGCCGACTACGTCGACACCTACGACCTGTTCCACACCATGGAGGCGTACTTCACCTGGTACCCGGGAGGCCGGCCGTGAGCAAGTACCTGCTGAACAAGTTCCTGTTCACCGTCGACCGCGATCCCGAGCTGGTGGAACGCTACCGCGAGGAGCCGCGCGCCACCGTCGAGTGGTGGGAGTCGCAGTACGCCAACCGCATCCTCGGCTCCCACACCGGCGAGTCGTCCACGTGGCTGCGCTTCGACGACGTCGAGCGGGAGGCGCTGGCCGCCCACGACTACCCGAAGCTGTTCGAGCTGGGGGCGCATCCGTTCCTGACGCTGACGCTGTTCATCGCCATGTTCGAACGCGACCACCCGCCGCTCGGCTTCCAGACCGAGTACGCGCAGCGCCTGTCCCACATGAAGCTCCCGTATCCGGACATCGCCACCTGATGAACACTCTGACCCTGCGCATTCCGTTTCCGGGGACCTCGACCGCGCGAGAGGCCCGCATTCCGCTTCCGGGCACCTCGGGCGGGGAGGCGTGATGCGGGCGGCGTTGATCGAGTCGTGTGCCCGGCCGCCCGTCGTCGCGGACCGGCCGGCGCCCGAGCCGGGGCCCGGCTGGGCGGCCGTACGGGTGACCGCCGCCCCCATCACCCCGCTGGACCTGCTGTGCGCGGGCGGCACGTCGTACTTCGGCGTGCCGGCCCTGCCGTACGTGCCGGGGGTGCAGGGCGTCGGCACCGTCGGCGGGAGGCTCGTGTGGTTCCCGACCTCGGCCGGGATGGCGCCGGGCGACGGCAGCATGGCGGAGGTCGCCCTGGCCCGGTCCGAGGATCTGGTGGAGCTGCCCGCCGGGGCGGACCCGTACGCGGTGGCCGCGCTCGGCCTGTCGGCGGTGGCGGCGTACATGGCGCTGACGTGGCGCGGGGAGCTGCGCGCGGGCGAGCAGGTGCTGGTGCTGGGCGCCGGTGGCGTGGTCGGCCAGGCCGCGGTCCAACTGGCCCGCCTGGCCGGCGCCCGCCGCGTGATCGCGGCGGCCCGCTCGGCCGCGGCCCTCGAACGCGCCCGTCAGGCCGGCGCCGACGCCGTGGTCCCCCTAGATCCTTCCGAGATCGCCCGCCACAGGCCGGGGACGGCGGCGGAGCGAGGCACGGACACCGCTGCCGAGGTGGCGGAGCTGGCCGCCCGGTTGTCGGCTGCCTGTGACGGACCAGTCGACCTCGTGCTCGACCCGCTCTACGGGCTGCCGGCCGCGGCGGCGGCCCGCACGTTGGGCGAGGGCGGCCGGCTGGTCAACCTGGGCAGCTCGGCGTCGGAGACGTGCCCGCTCGACTCCGCCACGCTGCGCAGCCGCTCACTCCGGATCCTCGGCTACACCAACGCCTCCATCACCGCCGAGCAGCGCACCGCCGCCATCGCCTACATCGCCGAGCAGTCGACGGCCGGCCGGCTCGCGGTGGCGTACGAGGTGATACCGCTCGACCAGGTCGCCGAGGCGTGGCACCGGCAGGCGGAGGGCACCGCGAAGGGCCGCATCATCCTCCGCACCACCTGACCCCCGGCTTCGGGCCAACCGGGCCGTCTCCAGAACCCGCTACGACCGTCCGGTCACGCGACGTACGCAGCCGCTGATCACAGCTCGACGACGGAAACGGACCCGCGTCACATGGACGTGGGCCCGTGGTCGGAGCGCGTTCGACAGCCGTGAGCCGGCGTCCGTCGCGGCTTACCGGTCGTTGACGTTGGCCGTGACGATCCTGGGGCTGAACTCGAACAGGTTGGGGTCGCGCGGGTCGATGGTGGCCTCCACCCAGTGGGTGTTGCCGTCTCCGAACGTCTCGACCCGGGTGAACTTCTCCACCACCTGGCCGTTGTCGTACTTCAGCGGCTTGTCCAGCTTGAAGTAGTGGCTGTCACCGTGGACGAGCGCCGACTGGCCCGGGAACGCGAGAACCTGCTTGCGCAGTTCGGGGACGATCTCGTTGAAGCCGTCGTACTGAGCGGGCTGCAGTTTCTGCTCGTTGCTGAAATTCGGGTCGGCCTGCCAGGTCACGAGGACGCCCTTGACCCCAAGTCTCTTGGCCTCGGCATAGGATTCCGACAGCCAATGGATGTTGGCCGCCTCGCGCTCCTGGTGTTCGGCCGTCATACGCGCGATCTCGCTGTCCGGCCGGGTCTCGCCGTCGACGCCCGCGTGCGGCAGGTTGTCATTGGAGCCCTGGACATCGAGGGTGACGTACATCACCGGGCCGTACACCCAGCGGACGTTCTCCCGATACTTCTTGTAGCCGGGCTCGGAGCTCTGCCGCTGCAGGGTCATCGTGTGACCCCCGAGGCTCTGGTCGGTCGGGTAGAAGACCTGCCGCTCGTGGTCGAGCCGCTCGAGCGGGTCGAAACCGCCGGTGCCCGCGCCGTACCGTCCCCAGCAGTCCGTCCAGTCGTTGTCGCCGGGGATCACGACGACAGGACGCTTCTGGCTGTTGAACGAGGCGAGCGACGTGGTGTAGAGCGAATCCGCGCAAGTGCCGTCGCCCCCGGCCTTGAGGTCGCCGTCGAAGATCGAGAACTTGATATCCGACTTGTTCATGTCGTCGATCAGACGGGGGTACTCCACCCGTCCGGCGGCGCCGTAGGGCATGTCGCCGAAGAGCCCGATCGTGTAGGGGCGGTCCTTGGCGTGGCCGTCGTCGTGCTTGTCAGCGACGGCACTCGCGCTGCTCACGCCCATGGTCAGCGTCGCGATCGCAGCGGTCGCGGCCAGCGCCGCAGCGCCTCGCCAGATGTTGTGCATTCTCGGAAACTCCGTCATAAGGGGAAACGATCGGCCGCAGCGTATCGGGGCGCGACTGGACGGCTCCTCCCTCGGAGATTGCACCAAAGCGACACTTAAGGGAATAAATAGCTATATATCGGCGCTCGTGAAAGCTGCCACTGGAACAGGTAAGTGTTCACTTTTTGGATGGTCCGCCGTCATGATGTGACCTGGCGTGAACGACGGCGAGAATTGCTGGACCCGCATCCTTCCGCCCTCAGCCCATGGGCGAGTGAGCCACCACGCGCTCTTCTCAAGGCCGGCCAGTCGAGCTGCAGACAGTGAGCCCTCTTGCCGATGAGGGGTGCCGATCCTTCGCGACGCCCGTCGTCAGCCCTCTCGCCGATCATGTTAGAGGCTGCATCGAAGAGGATGACCCGAAGGCGTCGGCGGGGTCGAGCCCCGCGGAGCATCCCCAGTTCGCTACCCTGTGATACTTTGTAGCAGTACTCGGTAATACCGAGTACCGAAACGAAGAGGACCCACGATGGACGACCTGACGGAGATGCTGAAGGGCACGCTCGAGGGCTGCGTGCTGGAGATCATCGGCAGCGAGGAGACCTACGGGTACGCCATCACGCGTCGGCTGAACGAACTCGGCTTCGCCGACGTCGTCGAAGGGACGGTTTACACCATCCTGCTGCGACTGGAGAAGAAGGGCCTCGTCCAGGTGACGAAACGACCGTCCGGGCTGGGCCCGCCTCGCAAGTTCTACGCGCTCAACGACGCGGGGCGCCAAGAGCTCGCGACGTTCTGGGCGAAATGGGAGTACATCACATCACGGATCGGCAAGCTCAAGGAGGGCGGGAGATGAACTTCTGGGAGACCATCACAGGCAACGATCTCACCAGGGAATGGAAGGCGTTCGAAGCTCGGGCCGGGGCATTGCCGGCCGACCACCGGGCGGCGTGGGACGAGATCAAGGGTTGTCTTTTTCTCTACGGGGACTTCACAGGCCGAAACTTGATGCCGATTCTCGACGGTGCTCTGGGTCTGCTCGAAGAGACAGCGGCCGATGGGCAGAGCATTCACGAGGTGCTGGGAGACGACATCGCGGGCTTCTGCGCGGCGCTGGCCGGCGGAGAAGGAGCCCGGAACTTTCGCGACCGGTGGCGCGAGCAGCTGAACAGGAACGTCGCGAGGAAATTGGGCCGGCTAGGAGGCTGACGTGGGCATCCACGACATCATCGAGGGCAAGAAGCAGTGGCGGGCGCACATGGCGCGGGTCAAGGCGCTCCCGCCGGACTACGAGATCGTCTACAAGGAGATGCAGAGGTACTTCTTCAAGGTCGGACCGGTCGGGCTGGCTGACGGGTCGCTGCTCACGGGAATCGTCGATTTCTTCGAGGAGGGCGTCGCGGCCGGCAAGGGAGTCCTGGAACTCATCGGCGACGACGTCGCTGCCTTCTCCGACGACCTGATCAAGGACTCGCCTACCTACGCGGCCATCTATCAGGAACGCATCAGCACGAAACCCGGCACGGCCGAGGAGTAACGCCCGCTGACCAGCCGGTCATCGCGCCGATTACGTCCCGGATGCCGGAACCGCCGCTTCCGCTCGGGCAACAGCGGCTCGATCACCGCCCACAGCTCCGCGCTGGCTTCCCAGAGCCTTGGCTTGGCCACTCGTGCTCCTCTCGCCGTGACTACAGCGAGAGATCAAGCACAACGGCAGTAGTGAAGGACCCGCAATCCGACGTGTATGTCCCCGCGCCGGCAACCTTCCGGCGCGGGGACATGATGATCACCTACCCGGCTCGTCGGTGCGGCGGCCGAAGGTGGCGTGTCCGTTCGGACACTTAGGGATCTTGTCCCCCTTCTTGACCTGCACCTTCTCGCTGCACTTCGCGCAGTGAAAGACGCCGCTCTCTTGCGCCTTCTCCCCGGCTTTGGCTGCCATGGTTCCTTCTTCCACATGTGGGCCCCCGTGGACCGCGCCACAGGGCAGAGGCGAGGCGCGCGCTCTGCGACCAGGGCGCGCGCCGTGCCTGTCACTGCCTGTCAGTGAGTGCGGTTCGCACGGAGCAGGGCATCGAGGTGCATCTGCACGACGGGGCGGGCGTCGGACGCGACTTTCTTGACGTCCGGGTTCGCTCCATTGCGCAGCTGTTCCTCTATGGCCGCGAGCGTCTGGCGATGACCGGTGATCTGAGAGGCCACCCACGCCTCGTCGAAGTCCTCGCCGCTCTTGGCCGACACCTGGGCCAGTGCGGCGCGCTGCTGTGGGTTCGGTTCGCTCGGCAGGTCCACGTCGGCTTGGTCAGCCTCCCGCTTGACGGCGCGATCGAGTGTGGTGTGGTCCCTGACCAGGATCGTGCCCACTTCGCGGATCTCTTCCGTGGCCGCCTTGTCACCGGCGGCGGTTCCGGCCTGGATCTCGGCCAGGTTGGCTTGGTGCGCCTGGACAAGGAACGTACGGTCCTGGTCGTTCAGTTCGGGTTCGGTGACCGCGCCCGCGGCCACGGGAGAAAGCGCTACCGCTGCGACGGCGGTCATGATCATGACTCGTCCTGTCATCGACGCCCTCCACCAGTCGGTTCATCGGCTCAGGTCAGTTGCCCTGCACAGACGAGGTGAATCCGCACGCCGACCAGGCGGGCGCTTCTCTGACAGAGTCTTGGCAGTGAGCGCCCGGCGGTCGGGAAACATTGCCGGGAGCAGACCGAGTACACCTGGAAGAGGCGGTGGACCTTCCACATTGTCCGGCACCGGCACGGCAAGCGTTCCAGGGCTGTCACCCGAATCACCTTCGCCGCACACCGCAGGGGTGTCCAGCGGATCGGCCGGGGCTGGACAAGAAGGTAGGCGCGTGACTCCCAGCGACGCCAGGCGGGACGCCGACCGGGACGAGCTCAGGAGCGTCCGCGTCCGGTCAGCGCGTCGCGGATGCGGTCCACCAGCCCGGCCCCGGGAGCCAGCAACTTGTTGCCGGGCGGGGTGTCGGGCGCGGACGGGTGGGGACGGGTCGGCGCCATCTTCTTGGCCCGCTCCACCTTGGCGGCCAGCTCCACCAGTTGCTCCTGTGTGCAAGCCTGCCGCAGCCGCGGGAAGAGATCGTTCTCCTCTTCCTGAATGTGGTGGCGGATCTCCCGCATCAACCGTTCCATCGTCGGCCAGAACTCCGCGTCGCCCGGCTGCAGCCGCTCCAGCTGCTTCATCGTCTCCTCGGCCTCGGCGTGCTCGGCGATCTCCTCGTCGACGATCGCGTCACCGCCCTCGATGTGCTCCCGCGCGGCCGGGTACAGGTACGCCTCTTCGGCGACCGAGTGCCGGACCAGCTCGATGACCACCTTCTCGGCCAGCGTCTTGGCCCGCTCGCCGCCATCGCCGCTCATCTGCTCCAGCTGGGTGAACATCTCCTCGACCTCGCGATGATCGGTCACGAGCACCGCGATCACGTCCTGCTGCTCAGCCATCAAGGGCCCTTTCGTGATGAGACATCAGGGGCACGGCTACGGGCCGGACCGGTACGGTGGCCACAGCCCAGCCCCGGAGTCTTCCATCACATTCCCGGTGACGACGGATGAAACATGAGGGATTTCGCCTTCGAACCGGTTGCCCGCGTCTCTGTCCTGACCTGCCACTATTCCGCTCCCGCCGGCCGGCCGCATCCAGGACGTGGCCCGAACGGACACGTCGCGTACGTCACCGAGACGGAACTTCCGTTTCGGCGCCCGTTCGTTTCGGGGAACGGGCAGCGGGCAGCGGCGACACCCATGACGCGTAACCTCGTTCACGGCGTGGTCAGCGGCGCCGTGGCCACCGCCGCGATGAGCGCGGTGATGGTCGCGGGCGAGCGGGCGGGCATGATGCCCGACCAGCCGCCGAAACGTATCGTCCGCGCCGCCCTTCCCGGCCGCAAACACCGCCGCAAGCCGGGTGAGAAGGCGTTAGGAGCGGTCGCCCACCTCGGCTTCGGCAGCGCCTCCGGCGCCTTGTTCGGCCTCCTGACCCGGGGACGGCGGGCCCCGGTCTCGCTCGGCATCGCGTACGCGCTGACGATCTGGATCGGTAGCTACGCCGGCTGGGTGCCGGGCCTGGGCATCCTCCCGCCGATCCAGCGGGATCGGCCTGGCCGTCAGGCGGTGCTGGCGGCGGGGCACGTCGTGTACGGCGTCACGCTGGCCCGCACCATGAACCGGCTGAGGTCCAGGTGAACCGCGGCACTGTGGGATGAACCACTGGCGAGAGCCGTTTTCGTCTCCGGCTCCAGGGCAAGAGCGGCCCCATGGATCATTCTCAGGCGCCGATCCTGCGGGCACTCCAGGCTTACCACGACAGCGGTCAGCTGCCCTTCACCCCGCCGGGCCACAAGCAGGCCAAAGGCGTCGACCCCAGGGTCAGTGCGGTGCTGGGCGAAGCGGTGTTCCGCTCCGACGTGCTCTCGGTCGGCGGCCTGGACGACCGGTTGAGCTCCGGAGGGTTCCTGCAGCAGGCCGAGCAACTGATGGCGGACGCGGTGGGCGCCGACCAGACGTTCTTCTCCACCTGTGGCAGCTCCCTGTCGGTCAAGGCGTCCATGTTGTCGGTCGCGGGACCGCACGAGAAGCTGCTGATCGGCCGGGACGCGCACAAGTCCGTGGTGGCGGGTCTGATCCTGCCGGGGATCTGTCCGGTGTGGGTCGAGCCGCAATGGGACGAGAAACTGCATCTGGCCCACCCACCGGCCCCTGAGGCGTTCGCCGCGGCCTTCGCCGAGCACCCGGACGCCAAGGGGGCGCTGGTGGTCACGCCGACCCCGTACGGCGCCTGCACCGACCTGGCCGCTCTCGCCCGGGTCTGTCACGAGCACGGCAAGCCGCTGATCGTGGACGAAGCCTGGGGCGCGCACCTGCCGTTCCACCCGGACCTGCCGACGTGGGCGATGGACGCCGGCGCGGACGTGTGCGTCACCAGCATCCACAAGATGGGCTCCGGACTGGAGCAGAGCTCCGTCTTCCATCTCCAAGGTGACCTGATCGCGCCGGAGTTGCTCAAGGAACGGGCCGACCTGTTCAGCACCACCAGCCCATCGGTGCTGGTCTATGCCGCGCTGGACGGCTGGCGCCGTCACATGGTCGAGCACGGCCACGCCATCTACGACCGCACGCTCGCGCTGGCGAAGGCGACGCGTGCGCGGATCGAGGAGATCGGCGGTCTGCACGTGCACGGCCGTGACGACTTCTGCGGGCCCGGGCGCGCGTTCGACGCCGACCCGCTGCAACTCATGGTCGATGTGAGCGATCTGGGCACGGGCGGCTACCAGGCCGCCGACTGGCTCCGTGAGCAGCACCAGATCAACGTCGGCCTGTCCGACCACCGCCGCATCGGCGTCCAGCTCACCCACGCCGACGACGAGCACAGCATCGACCGGCTCCTGCGGGCGCTGCACGACCTCGCCGAGCGCGCCACCGAGCTGCCGCCCGCCCCTCGCCTGCGCATCCCGCCGCCGTCCGAGCTGCGGCTGGAGCAAGCCCTGTTGCCGCGAGACGCGTTCTTCGGCCCGGTGGAGCACGTGCCCTGGCAGCAGGCGAGCGGGCGGATCAACGCCGAACTGCTCACCCCGTACCCGCCCGGCATCCCGGCCGCGCTGCCGGGCGAGCGCCTCAACCGCGACGTCCTGGAGTACCTGCACAGCGGGCTGGAGGGCGGCATGGTCATTCCGGACGCCGCCGACCCCTCGCTGAAGACCGTCCGCGTGGTCGCCTGACCGCGTGGTGCGGGCGGGAACTGGTCCTGATCCAGCGGCAGAACAGAAGGCGCGCGCGGACGAGGTCGACGCCGCGGGCTTGTGGATCCAGTGCGGCACGCAGCAGATGGCGGCTGCACCTTGTCCTCGCCCGCGACGACGAACATCCCGCGGAACGTCCCCAAGACGGTCTCAAACACCAGCACGATGTGCGACGCGTCCAAGCACGTACCCCACAGGTCGTGGAGCGAGGCCGGTCGGCGCGCCGCGCGGGGTGCCGGACGAGGTCAGACGCCGCACGTCCCCTGCGTGGCGCGGGGGATGGCGTCGATGCCCGACACGTCTGTCCCGGCCAACTCGCCACGCGCCACCGCGTTCAGCACCGCCATCGTGGGCACGGTGAACAGCCGCTCGAGGTAGCCGTTGCTCTTCTGCCCGACCGAGCGAACCTCGTAGAAGATCGCGCCCTGCGTCGCGAAGCCGGGGCTGCTGCCGTCGGGGCCCGGCCCGCCAAGCAGCATCCGGGAGAGCACCGCGTTGGTGATGTCGATGTCCGGATAGCGCGCTACGTGCGTCTGCCCGAACCCGTCGAGCGCGTTCACCGACACCATCGACAGTTGCTGGGCGGTGCGCCACTGCGTCGCGGTCATCCGGGAGGGGTCGATCGGCCGGATGCCGATCTGGAACTGGTTCAGCTCGTCCGTCCCCTCCACCACCGGCGCGGTGCCCATGTGGTGCAGGTCGAGCGCCAAGCGTGGCCGCATCTGCTGCCAGAGCGCGTACCACGCGCGGGACTCGGGCTGGGCGAAGTTCTCCCAGTCGCGGTTGAGGTCGATGCGGGTGGGGGTGGTGCTCTGCCGGATGTTGGCCTCGGCGCCGTCCGGGTTGTACATGGGGATGACGATCACCGTCATCCGTTCCCTGATGAGCCGCGCGTCGGGGTCGCCCGAGGCCAGGTGGTCGAGGACCTGGAGGACCGACTCGGTGGAGTGCAGTTCGTCTCCGTGGATGCGGGCGTGCAGCCAGAAGACGTCGGGCCCGCGGCCGACGGTCGCGTACAGCAGGTCACGCCCCTCACCCGAGCGCCCGGCCTTGTGCACGGTCACCAGGCCTTTACTGGTCCGCGCGATGCGGTCCAGGCCGCTGACGACATCGGCGTAGCCGGCGACACTGCTCCGGCTGACGTTCTGGTTGTCCTGGAGGCAGGGGCCTCCAGGATGGGTGGGGGGATCGGCGGCGGCGGGAGCCGCAGGCAGGCCAACAACTGCGCAGGCCAGTACTACGGCGAGTAAGCGACGTGTCAGCATGAAAAGTTCACCTTTCTGGCATAACTTCACCGGCAGTCTTCATCCTCGACGCCAATCGATCAAGGCTGTTAACGTCCACGGAAGTGATATATGGGCGACCCCGTTCATAACGGCTCACGCCTCGCTGGACGCCGTCCCCAAGGTGCCGGCAAGCGCGGGACCCTGCTGCACCCTTCCGACGCCCGCGCGTCCGCTGGATAGCCGGCGCACAAGCCGGCCCGCGCAATCGTCTGCCGGCGACGCCTGTCCGCATCGCCTCACCAGCTCTGCAAGCGGACGCCGCCGGCTTGGATTCTGCCGGAGCGTGCGCCCTCGTTCCGTGAATTGCCGGACTGGATCGGCCGGCAGGCGATGAATTCGGCGACCGGGCCGGGTCTACTCCTGTGCACCGCAAGCCGCACACATGATCAGGAGAGACCATGAGCATGACCCCGCTACCGCCCGTCGTCGACGCCGGCACCTGGCAGCGTCAGCTCGAAGCACTGCGTGCCCGGGAGAAGGCCGCGACCCGGGAGCTCGACGCCATCGCCGCCGAGCGCCGCCGCCTGCCCATGGTGAAGATGCCGGACTACACCCTCGACGGCGAGCACGGACCGGTTCGGCTGGCGGACATCTTCGAAGGCAGGATGCAGCTGATCGTCTACAACCACATGTGGTTCCCGGGCAAGGAATGGCAGTGCCCCGGCTGCACCGGGTTCACCTCGCAGTTCACCCGGCTGGAGTTCCTGGACAACTACGATGCCCGGTTCGTCATCGTCACCCAAGGCCCCATCGACGAAGCACTCGCCTACAAACGGCGGGTCGGCAACGCGATGGCCTGGTATTCCACCGCCGACAGCCCGTTCGGCACCGACGTCGGCGCACCGCCCGGCGGAGGCTTCGCCGTCAACGTGTTCCTGCGCGACGGCGACGCCGTGTATCGCACCTGGCACACCAACGGCCGCGGCACCGAGCAGCTCAGCCACACCTTCGCGCTGATCGACCTGCTGCCGTACGGGCGGCAGGAGGAGTGGCAGGACTCACCCGACGGGTGGCCGCAGTCGCCTGCCTACAGCCGGTGGGCCACCGCCAAGGACATCGCCACGCTCTACGGCCCGGACACCGCCTAGGAACCTTCGTCCGTCCCAGCAAGCGGAACCGGCCGGGAACGCTGCGGCGTTCCGGCTGCAGGGGCTGTCAGCGGGTCGGGGTCCGGGGGCGGTTCCACCAGAGGGAGAGGGCCAGGGCCGCGGTGATGAGGATGGCGCCGCCGGCGGCGAAGGCGGCGGCGGTGTCGACCCGTCGGTGGACGACGGTGAAGCTGCCGGGCAGGGCGTCGAGGGCGCTTTGCAGCTGGTCGGCGTTCTCGGCGCGGTGGTAGGAGCCGCCGGTGGTCTGGGCTATCTGTTTGAGTGCGGGCTCGTCGATCAGGCGAACGTTGCGGCCGCTGTCGAATCTGCCGCGGCCGCCCCAGCCGCCGAAGCCGCGGCCGTCGAACTGGGAGTTGTCGCAGACCATCGGGGCCGGGTTCGTGGTGCCGAAGCCGATGGTGAAGACGCGGACGCGGCGCAGGGCCGCCTCCTGGGCGGCGGTCTGCGGGTCGACGCCCTGGGTGTTGGCGCCGTCGGTCAGCACGACGATCGCGGCGCCGGCGTAGCCTTCGCCACGGCCGCCGGGGTTCGCCCCGGTGGGGGCGACCGACGGGTCGACCTCCGCGATCGCGTCGATCGAGGTGAGCATGGCCTGCCCGATCGCGGTGCCGCGGGCCACGGTGAGGCCGTCCAGCGCCTCGATCAGTGACTCGGTGTCGTCGGTGGGAGGGACGAGCAGACCCGCGGTGCCCGCGAAGGTGACCAGGCCGATGCGCGGCCCGCCCCGCTGCGACTCGATGAACTCCGCGGCGGCCTTCTTCGCGGCGGTGATGCGGTTGGGGTCGACGTCCGTGGAGCACATCGAGCCGGAGGTGTCGAGCGCGAGCAGGATCGTCGCCGAGGTCTGCGGCACCGGCACCGACGCCTGCGGCCGCGCGGCCCCGACCGCGAGCAGCGCGAGTCCGGTGATGAGCAGTGCCGGGGGGATCTTCCGCGTCCAGCGCGTACGGCCGGGCAGGGCGCTTCGTACGAGCGCCATCGAGGTGACACGGACGGCGGCCCGCCTGCGGCGGCGCAGCGCCCACCAGCGGATGGCGAGGATCAGCGGGATGACGAGGACGGACAGCAGCGACCACGGCCATGCGAACGACATTCAGATCACCCGTCCAGACCGGAGCACGGTGAGCGCCGCTCCCCCGGTGAGCAGCGCGAGGGCGAGCCCGATCAGCCCGCCGGCGAGGGGCAGCGGCTCGTCGGAGACGGTGAGCCGCAGGTCGATGGTGTCGGCGATCCCGTCGAGCCGCGCGGCGTCGGAGGCGGGATGGTAGGCGCCGCCGGTGGTCCGCGCGATCAAGGTGAGGGTGTCCTCCTCGAGCGAGGTCTGCAGGTGGTAACCGTCGACCTTCACCGTCGCCCCCGCCGTGGTGCCGACCCCGACGGTGTGGATGTGGACGCCCGCCTCCTGGGCGACGGTGGCGGCGCGTTCGACGTCCGGGCCCTGGTTCTGCCCGTCGGAGAACATCACGATCGTCGCCGACGGCCAGTAGCCGATGTCGGGCGCGGTGCCGTCGCGGCCGAGGGCCACCTGCTTGCCGGTGATCGCCGACAGTGACGCCATGATGGCCGTCCCCAGCGAGGTGCCGCCGGTGAGCTTCAGCCGGTCGATGGCCTTGAGCGCGATGGAGTGGTCGGCGTCCGGCCGTGCGGTGGTGAGCGCGCCCCGTTCGAACGCGACGACTCCGATGTCGACGCTGCCGGGCTGCGCCGCCACGAACGCGCGGGCCGCCCGCTGCGCGGCCGCCAGCCGGGTGGGCGCGACGTCGTCGGCGCCCATGCTGTTGGAGACGTCGATGGCGAGGATGACGGTGCCCGCGGTCCGCGGGACCGGCACCATGGCCGCCGGTCCCGCGGTGGCGATCGCGAGCACCCCGACGCCGGCGATCGTCAGGCCGGTTCCGAGGTACGCCCGTCGTCCGCCCGTCACGGCGACGCCGGCCGCGGCGAGCGCGGCCGTCCGCCGGCGGGCCGAGACGACGGCCGCCCAGGCGAGCGCCGCCGTGACGAGCAGTCCGACGGCCAGCAGCAGCGGGGAGGACAGGGTCATGAGCCTCCTCCGGCGACCCCGGTCATGACGACCGGCCCCGGTTCCGGGCGACGACCTCGACGAGCGCCTCGGCCAGATCGCGGTCGGTGTCGACGCGGTGGACGGGCACCCCTGCCCGGCGCATGCCCGCCGCGAGCCGGGCGTCGCGGGCATCGACGGCGGCACGGAAGCGGACCCGCAACAGCGGGTCGGCGGAGTCGACGACGAGCTGCTCGCCGGTCTCGGCATCCTCTACCACGATCAGCCCGGCTTCGGGCAGCACGTCGTCGGCGGTGTCCACGATCCGCAGGGCGACCACCTCGTGCCGCCGGGCCAGGCGCTGGAGGGAACGCTCCCAGTCGCCGTCGCCGATGAAGTCCGACAGCACGACGACGAGTGCGCGGCGGCGCGCGAGCCGTCCGGCCGCGTCGAGCATCTCCGCCAGGTCGGTGGTGGCGCCGCCACGCGCCCCGGCGGTGCGTTCCAGCTCGGCGCCGATCCGCAGCGCGTGCCGCCGGGTGGTGCCGGGCGGCACGACGCGCAGCATCCCGGTGTCGAAGAGCAGGGCGCCGACGCGGTTGCCGCCCCGGCCGAACAGCCGGGCGAGGACGAGCGCGAGCTCGGCGAGCACGTCGTGCTTGCCGCGTCCCGGCCGGCCGGCCGCCATCGACGCCGACCGGTCGAGCACGAGCCACACCGTCAGCTCGCGATCCTCGGTGAACACGCGCAGGTGCGGCTCGTCCAGCCGCGCGGTCACGTTCCAGTCGATGTGCCGGGCGTCGTCGCCGTCGTTGTAGGGGCGCAACCCGGTGAAGTCGATCCCGGAGCCGCGGTACGCGGTGCGGTGGGCGCCCTGGAGCCGGCCGTCGAGCCTGCGGACGACCTTCCACTCCAGGCGGAGCAGGAGTCTCTCGGGAGCGGTGGCCATGGCTCAGCGGTTCTGCAGGACGACGTCGGGCGTCCGGACGGCCCCGAGCACCCTGGTGATGATCGTGTCGGCGTCGACGTCGTCCGCGAGGGCCTCGTAGGACAGCACGAGGCGGTGGCGCAGCACGTCGAGCGCGAGCTCGGACAGGTCGTGCGGCAGGACGTAGTCGCGGCCGCGCAGGAACGCCAGCGCCCGGGCGCCCGTGACGAGCGCGATGGACGCCCGCGGGCTCGCCCCGTGGGTGACGTACGGTTCCAGCTCGCCGAGCCCGGCCGTCGCGGGGGAACGCGTCACGGAGACCAGCCGTACCGCGTAGTCGACGATCGCCGGATCGACGTAGACCTGCTGGGCGCGGGCCCGCATCGCGATCAGGTCCTCGGCCGTCACCATCGGCTGTGGCGGCTCGGGCGGACGCAACGCCCGTCCGACGATCGCCTGCTCTTCGGCCTGTGTCGGATAGTCGACGATCACCTTCATCATGAACCGGTCGACCTGCGCCTCGGGCAGCGGGTAGGTGCCCTCCGACTCGATCGGGTTCTCCGTCGCCATGACCAGGAACGGCTCGGGCACCCGGAACGTCTCACGGCCGATCGTCACCTGATGCTCCTGCATCACTTCCAGCAGGGCGCTCTGCACCTTGGCGGGGGCGCGGTTGATCTCGTCGGCCAGCAGCAGGTTCGCGAACACCGGGCCGAGCTCGGTCTTGAACTCCCCGGAGTGCTGGTGGTAGACCCGCGTGCCCACGAGGTCGGCGGGCACCAGGTCGGGGGTGAACTGGACGCGCTGGAAACTCCCGGCGATCGCGGCGGCCAGCGATTTCACCGCGAGCGTCTTGGCCAGGCCCGGCACACCTTCGACGAGCAGGTGGCCGTCGGCGATCAGCGCGACGGCCATGCGCTCCAGCAGGACGTCCTGGCCGACGATCGTGCGTTTGACCTCGAACAGCACATGTTCGAGCGGATGGGCCGGCTCGGGGGGCTTGGTCGAGGTCATGGTGTCCCTTCTCGTGACGCTCTGGGTCAGATCTCGGGCCCGTCGCCCGGCGGGCCGTCGCCTTCGCCGCCGCCCAGCGCCGCGCCGATCGGCACCGCGAACGCGATGCCGGCGAACGCCTCGTCGCCTCCCGGGTCGGCGATCGAGACGACGATCCCGATGACCAGGCCGCGAGCGTCCAGGAGAGGGCCGCCGGAGCTGCCGGGGTTGACGGAGGCGTCGAACTGGATGAGCCCGCTCAGGTCGCCGTTCTCGGCGCTCCGGTTCAGGCCCGACACGACACCGGTGGAGACGCTGTAGGTCAGGCCCAGCGGATTGCCGATCGCCACGACGGGCGCGCCCACGGCCACGCCACCGCCGAGCGTCGCCGGGACGACGATCTCCGGCAGCTCCGCGGGTTGGAGGGTCGCCACGTCGCGCTCGGGATCCGACGACACGACAACGGCCTTGGCCTTGGTGCCGTCGGCGAACGTCAGGGTGACGTCTTCGGAGTCCTCGATGACGTGGTTCGCCGTCAGAATCGTCCCGTCCTCGGCCGCGATCACCCCGGTTCCGAGCGACTTCCCGGCCTGGATGACCACCACCGACGGCCCGACCTTCTCGAAGACCTCGGCCGTTGTGAGCGCCGCGCTGGGCGTCGGCGTCGCGCTCGGCCCGGGCGCGGCCGCTTCGCCGTTCCCCCCGCTGCTTCCCAGCCAGTACGCCAGCACCGCCACCACGACGAGTGCGCCGCCCACGATGCCCAACCGCCGAGCTTTCCCGGTCACGACTTTCCGAGCTTCGGCCGCACCGTCATCCTGCGGCACACGCTCCATCGTTCCATCTTCATAAAACTCAGCCCAAAACGCCACATAATCCACCTGAAAACTCCCGTGAGAACGGGTCCTCGCAGCCCAACGCGCGCAGGACGGCGACGACGCCCGCGGCGCCGGCTGTTCTGTCGGGCCGGTGACGCTCGGGGGGCCATCGCGGCAGCGGTACACGTGGCAGTGGGGATGCTGTTGCCGGTCGGAGCGGAGGAGCGGTTCGTGCCTCACGGCGCCCGCCGCCGGCCACCGATCTGGTGACCGGCCGGCGCCTCAGCGCTTTGTCGCCCTGGCGGGCGTGGCCGCCGCCCTCGCGATGCGACGACAGGCAGCCGCGAGAGGGATGGCCGTACGGCGGACTAGCGGTGCGTCGCCAGGACGGCGTGGTGATCCACGCCTTCGACGCCCCCCGGATCGGTGTGCACGGTGGCGGCGCGCAGGCGGGGCAGGTCATGGATGAGCCGGTGCTCGGCCTCCACCGCGATCGCGTGCGCGCCGACCAGCGTCTCGTCTTGGCTGACCACGATGTCGACCTCGGCGTGCAGGGCGTGGCCGACCCAGCGCAGCCGGACCGCGCCCACGTCCTGGACGCCAGGGGCGCCGCGCAGGATGTGCTCGGCCTGGTCCACGAGAGCCGGGTCGACGGCGTCCATCAGGCGGTGGTAGATCTCGCGCGCCGCGTCCCGAAGGACGAAGCAGATGGCCACGGTGATGAGCAGGCCGATGACGGGGTCGGCGATCGGGAAGCCCAGCGCCGCGCCTCCGGCGCCGAGCAGCACGGCCAGCGAGGTGAAGCCGTCGGTACGGGCATGCAGGCCGTCGGCGACCAGTGCGGCCGAGCCGATCTCGCGCCCGACCCTGATCCGGTAGCGGGCCACCCACTCGTTGCCGACGAACCCGATCACGCCCGCCGCCGCGACCCACCACAGAGCGCGCACGTCCTGCGGGTCGATCAGTCGCTTGGCGGCCTCGTACCCGGCCAGGGCGGCCGACGCGGCGATGATGACCACGATCACGATCCCGGCCAGGTCCTCGGCCCGGCCGTAGCCGTAGGTGAACCGCCGCGTCGCCGCCCGCCTGCCGACCCAGAACGCGATGGCCAGCGGCACCGCCGTCAGGGCGTCCGCGAAATTGTGCAAGGTGTCACCCAGCAGGGCCACCGATCCCGAGAACGCCACGATGACCGCCTGGGCGAGCGCGGTCACCATCAACATCGCGAAGGAGAGCGCGAGGACCCGCATGCCGCGGCTGCTCGACTCCAGCGCCGCGTCCGTCTTGTCGGCGCTGTCGTGGCTGTGCGGGGTGAAGGCATGTCCCACACGCGCAAGCAGACCGCGCAGCCGAGCGGCCCCACCCACCGCCTCGCGCCCGTGCCTGTGCCCGTGCCCGTGGCCATGGCCATGGCCATCCTGGGTCGACCCCTGCCGGTTGGACATGTCGCCCCTTTCCACATAAGTCGCAGAATGCCGACTATATGTATTTATGTACGCACGCGACAACGGTTCATCTGCCAACTACTCGCAGATGCAACCCGCACGAACCTTCTCCAGGCCATCAGGGTCCTGCCGACCTGCCGATTCGTAAGGTCGGCACGGCACTGAGAGACATCCCGGCCGGCCCACCGCCCGGACGCGGCTTGGCCACACCCAAGCGCGATGATCAGCGGGCGCCTCCGAATGTGTCCCGAGGTCATGCAGTGGGTGCCGCCACGGCCCTTGCCGAGCTCGAAGCCTTCGATCTCGATGACCTCCACACCCTGCTCGCCCAGCTTGCGGTGGGTGAACTGGTTCTTGTGGTAGCCGATGACCACGCCAGGGGAGACCGAGTACGGGAGAAGGGCAGCGAGCCGCCGGCCGGGCTGACGTGACCGTCTGCATGGATTTGCGTGCGCTTTGAGGAATGCGGCGGGCTGATTCGACCCTTTTGGGTCTAGCGTCTGAATCGACACGACCAGGTGGAGGCGGCATCGCGGGTCGCGCCGCATGGCGTGTCGGACAGGGAGCGTGACCGAGATGCAGGAAACCACGTCGGTCGATCAGGCTCGGTTGGCGGAACTGATCGAGCGGATCATCACGGACGCCGGGGCGGCGGTGGCGTTTCCCCTGGCGCTGGTCGGCGACCGGCTCGGAGTGTTCTCCGCGCTCGCCGCCGCCGACGGGCCAGTCACCGCCGAGCAACTGGCGGGACGGACCGGTCTGGCCGAGCGTTATCTCCGGGAGTGGCTGCTGGCGATGGCCGCCGCAGGCTATGTCACTTACGCGGGCGGCGGCGATCCCGGCCCCGAGGCCAAGCGCACCGCCCGCTATCGGCTGTCCCCGGAGCAGGCGGAGGCGTTCACCAACAGCGACAGCCCCGGGTATGTCGCGGGGGTGTTCCAGAACCTCACCGCGGCCACCCGCATGGTGGACCGGATCACCGAGGTGTTCCGCACCGGCGAGGGCATCTCCTGGCATGAACAGCACGACGACATGTTCGAGGGAACGGAGCGGTTCTTCCGCCCCAGTTATCTGGCGAACCTGACCAGCTCGTGGATTCCGTCGCTGTCCGGGATCGAGGAGCGGCTCGACGAGGGGGCCCGAGTCGCCGACGTCGGCTGCGGGTTCGGCACATCGACGATCATCATGGCGAAGGCCTACCCGAACTCGACGTTCGTCGGGCTCGACTCCCACGATCGGTCGATCGCCAGGGCACGCGAACGGGCTGCCGGGGCCCGGGTGGCCGACCGCGTCACGTTCCGGGCCGAGGGGGCCACCGACCTCCACGGGACCTACGACCTCATCGCCTTCTTCGACTGTCTGCACGATATGCCGGACCCAGTCGCGGCGCTGCGGGCCGCGCGCCCCGCGTTGACGCCTGGCGGCCGGGTCATGCTGGTCGAACCGATGAGCTGGGACACGGTCGAAGAAACCGTCGGCAACCCGCTGGGACGACTGCTGGCCGGCGCCTCGACGTTCGTCTGCCTGCCCAGCGGGTTGGCCGGTCCGCCCGCGTACGGGCTCGGCGCCCAGGCGGGACCCGCACGCATCCTCCAAGTGGCCGAGGAGGCAGGCTTCGGCGACGCCCGGGTTGCGTTGGCCACCGAGACCAACCGGGTCTTCGAACTGGCTCCGTGAGTTCCGGGTTACTCGGTGTACTGCGAGGGGTGCCGGACACCGTACGGCAGCACCCAAGAGCGGCCGGCCTGGGTGCTTTCCCCCTCCCGCCCGGCTTCGCGGTGAGCCGAGGGCGGCGACTCACCGAGGTGAAGTGTTCCGCCGTACTCGGATGACATGGTCGTGACTGTGGAGTCAGAGGTTGCTGCAACCTCGAATGCAGCTCGTCGCCGCGCCCGTGGTGGGCCGCTGTCCGATCGGTACGGGCGTCGGCCGCTGGTGCTGCCGCCCCTGGCCGGGTCGGCCGCGTCCATGGTGTTCACGGGCCTGGCCACGTCGCCGGCCGGGCTACTGGCCGGCCGGATGCCGGCGGGGGCGTGCGGGGCGAGCGTCTCGGTGGCGCGTTGCCCACGTCGTAGTCGCCGTGGGCCAAAGCCCACAACAGGCGCAGCCTGGTGGCGCCGGAGAGCATGCGGAACGCCCTGACCGCCACCTCCACCTGCGCTCCGGCCGGTTGTCCACCGTTGTGCTGCTGCATGGTTGACGCACCTGACATGTGCTTGCGTGCGCATATGGATACATATGGCGGGTATGACCCTGGAGCGCCCCGTTCTCCGCCGAGACAGGACGAGGAGCAGCAGATGAACGCGCGCAGACGCCCAGAACCGCCCCACGGGCGAGACCACGGCCACGGCCACCCATCCCCCAGCCGCACCCTTGGGGAACGGCTCCGCCATGTGGTGACGCCACACAGTCACGACGCGGCGACCAGGACCGATCAGGCGCTGGAGACCAGTCGCCGCGGCATGCGCACCCTGGCCATCTCCTTCGCCGTACTCACCGTCACCGCTCTCGCCCAAGTAGTGATCTTCATGATGTCGGGCTCGGTGGCCCTGCTCGGCGACACCCTGCACAACTTCGCCGACGCTCTGACCGCGGTGCCGTTGGCGATCGCCTTCACGGTGGGCCGGCGGATGGCGTCGCGCAGGTTCACCTACGGGTACGGAAGAGCCGAGGACCTGGCCGGCGTCATCATCGTGCTGATCATCGCCGCCTCGGCGGGCCTGGCCGGGTACGAGGCCGTCAAGCGGCTGATCAGCCCCCAGGATGTGGAGGCGCTCGGCTGGGTCGCCGCCGCGGGAGTGATCGGCTTCCTCGGCAACGAACTGGTGGCCCGCTACCGGATCAGGGTCGGCCGCGAGATCGGCTCTGCGGCCCTCGTCGCCGACGGCCTGCACGCCCGCACCGACGGCTTCACGTCACTGGCCGTGCTGCTCGGAGCGGCGGGAGTATGGGCCGGCTGGCCGGACGCCGACCCGATCATCGGCCTGCTCATCACCGTCGCGATCCTCTACGTACTGCGTGACGCCGCCCGCGAGGTCTACCACCGGCTGATGGACGCCGTAGACCCCGCGCTGATCGCCAAGGCCGAGCGGATCGTCGCCGGGACCCCCGGGGTGCGCCGGGTCGGCTCGCTGCGCATGCGCTGGATCGGCCACTCCCTTCGCGCCGAGATCGACATCGTGGTGAGCCACGAGCTCTCCCTGGTCGAGGCGCACGCCGTATCGGTGGAGGCCGAGCACCGGCTCGTCCACGACCTGCCGCGTCTGCAGGCCGCCACGGTGCACGCCGATCCCGACGGACCTGAAGGCACCGACCACCACGCCGTCCTGGTCGTCCACAGGTAGCCGCGACGCCCTCGACCGATCCGTGCGCGGCGGCTCTACGATGTGGTCATGAACATGCGCGCGGCTCATGTGGATGCGCTGGCCTCCGAGCAGAGAGGCGAGCGGTTCGAGGTCGCCGCGTCCGTTCTCGCCCTCCTCGCCGATCGCACGCGATTGGCCCTGCTGAACCAGTTGAGCCTCGGCGAGGCCGATGTCTCCACCCTGACGGAGGCCATCGGCGCTCCTCGTCCCTCGGTCAGCCAGCATCTGGCCAAGCTCCGGCTCGCCGGCCTGGTGGCCTCCCGCAGGGACGGGCGCCACGTCGTGTACTCCCTCCACCATGGGCACCTCCGCCGGCTGGTCGAGGAGTCGCTGAATGTGGCCGACCACCAGATCGGCGCACTGCCGCCGCACGACTGAGCGGCACGTCCGCGTCCCTCGGCGATTCTGTGATCCGCTGCCGCGGACGCAGGTCGACGCGGTCCGCGGCGCACGTGCCAGAGGTGGCGGCCTTTGCTGTTGTTTCCGCACGTCAGGTGGATATCGAGAATAAGCGCTGGGTACGTGCCGCTTCTGGAAGAGACATCTTCCTGGGGGCGGTAGATGGAGGCGGTACGGGCGTGGCACCTCGGTCGGTGAGGTCGAGGAGCAGCCCGACGGTCGGCAGCATCCGCCACGCCCGCGAACCGGGCATCAACGTAGCGAACGGACGGCGAGCCGGGAGCGGGTGTGGGCAGCGCCCCAAGGATGTCTCCCGCGCCGGCAGCCCTGGGCTTGTCGGGGCATACGCCCTGGTAGGTCGGCAAGGAGCACCTCATGCCACCGACGAAGCACACCGCGGGGAGCCTGCGCAGCCAGGCCTGGTGGGACAACGCGGGCAATCCGGAGATGACGGCTCTGTATCTGGAGCGCTTCCTCAACTACGGCCTCACCCCGGCGGAACTCCAGTCGGGCCGGCCGATCATCGGCATCGCCCAGACGGGTAGCGACCTGGTGCCCTGTAACCGGCACCACCTTGCCCTCGCCGATCGGGTCAGGGACGGGATCCGCGATGGTGGTGGCATCCCGTTCGAGTTCCCCGTTCATCCGCTGCAGGAGACGGGCAAGCGCCCCACTGCGGCGCTGGACCGCAACCTCGCCTATCTCGGGCTGGTGGAGGTGCTCTACGGGTATCCGCTCGATGGGGTGGTCCTGACGACGGGCTGCGACAAGACCACGCCCGCGTGTCTGACCGCGGCGGCGACGGTGAACCTGCCGGCGATCGTCCTGTCCGGAGGGCCGATGCTCAACGGCTACCACCATGGCGAGCGGATCGGTTCGTCGGGCTCGGGCCTGGTGATCTGGCAGTCGAGGCGGCTGCTGGCCAGCGGGCAGATCGACTACGACGAGTTCATGGCGCGCGTGGCAGCTTCCGCGCCCAGCATCGGGCACTGCAACACGATGGGCACCGCGCTGTCGATGAACAGTCTCGCCGAGGCCTTGGGGATGTCCCTGCCCGGTTGCGCGGCGATCCCGGCGCCCTATCGCGAGCGGGCGCAGATGGCCTACGACACAGGCCGGCGGGCGGTGGCCATGGTGCATGAGGACCTTACCCCGCGCAAGATCATGACCCGGCAGGCTTTCGAGAACGCGATCGTCGTCGCATCGGCGATCGCCGCCTCGACCAACGTCCCCATCCACATCAACGCCATCGCGCGCCACGTCGGGGTGGCACTGTCCATTCAGGACTGGCAACGGGTCGGAGCCCACATCCCGGTGCAGGTGAACGTCGCTCCTACCGGCGAGTTCCTCGGCGAGGACTTCTACCGCGCCGGCGGCGTCCCCGCGGTCATGCGGTCGTTGTTGACGGCGGGCCTCCTGCACGGCGATGCCCTGACGATCTCCGGTCGTACCGTGGCCGTGAACCTGGAGGATCTCGCCCCTGTCGACCCGGCGGTCATCCGTCCCCTCGACGAGCCTGTTGCCGCGCGGGGAGGACTTCTCATCATGACCGGGAACCTGTTCGACTCCGCGGTCATGAAGACCTCGGTCATCACCGACGACTTCCGGGCGCGCTACCTGCCGGATCCCGATGAACCGCAGGTGCTCGACCTTCGCGCCATCGTCTTCGACGGGCCCGAGGACTACCACGCCCGCATCCAAGATCCCGAGCTGGGCATAGACGAGAACTGCATCCTCGTCATCCGCTACACCGGGCCGATCGGCTATCCGGGATCGGCGGAGGTCGTGAACATGGAGGTGCCTACCGCGCTGGTCCGGCTGGGCGTCACCGTGCTGCCCACGCTCGGTGACGGCCGGCAGAGCGGCACCTCGGACGCGCCGTCCATTCTGAACGCCAGCCCCGAGGCGGCGGTCGGCGGCAATCTCGCCATCCTGCGCACCGGCGACCGCATCCGTATCGACATGGACAACGCGCGCGTCGACGTGCTGCTGTCAGCTGAGGAGATCGCCGAGCGGTGGGCTCACTACACATCGCCGACATTCGACAACCAGACACCGTGGCAGGAGATCTACCGCTCCACGGTCGGGCAGCTGGACAGCGGGGCCTGCCTCGAACTCGCCGTGTCCTACCAGGATCTCGTACACACCAAGGGGATTCCCCGTGACTCGCACTGACCCCAGAGGCACGATCATGATCGCCGACTCGGACTTCGGCGATGTGGAGACCGAACGTGCGATCGTCGAGGGCGCCGGATTCGAACTCCTCGCCGCACAGTGCAAGAGCGAGGACGAGGTCATCGAGAAAGGGCGGGACGTCGATGGCGTCCTGACCCAGTACGCGCGGGTCGGTTCCCACGCCATCGATGCCTTCACCCGTTGCCGGGTGATCGCCCGCTACGGCACCGGCGTGGACATCGTGGACGTCGACGCCGCGACCCGGCGAGGCATCCAGGTCACGAACGCGCCGAACGAGTGGTGCGCCGAGGAAGTCGCCGATCATGCCGTCGCGCTCTGGCTCGCCGCCGCCCGCAAGATCTGCCAATACGACCGGGCGACCCGGCAGGGCACATGGCGGTGGCAGAGCGGAGAGCCGATCTGGCGGCTGAGGGAACGGGTGCTCGGGCTGCTGTCGTTCGGCTCCATCGCACGGCTCATCGCCGAACGCGCGAGGGCGTTCGGGGTCGAGGTCTGGGCGCACGATCCGTTCCTCGACGAGTTCGAGATCCGATCCCGCCAGGTGCGGCCGGTGTCCTTCGATGAGCTCGTGGAAGGTGCCGACTACCTGGTGATCCAGTCGCCGCTCACCCCCCAGACACACCACACCTTCGACCGTGCGACGCTTCGCAGGATGAAGCCGGACGCCATCCTCATCAACACCGCGCGCGGACCGATCGTGGACGACGCGGCGATCTACGAGGCACTCACCGAAGGGTGGATCGCCGGCGCGGCGCTGGACGACCTGGAGGAGGAGCCCGCCAAACAACGCGACTGGCGCCCGCACAACCCGCTGCTCAGGCTGCCCAACGTGATCGTCACCCCCCATGCCGCGTACTACTCCGAGCAGGCCGTCACCATGGTGCGGCGCATCGCCGCCGAAGAAGCCGTGCGGGTTCTGACCGGGCAACCGGCGCGTTTCCCGGTCAACGACGTGACGGCCGGCTTCCGTTCGACCTGACGCGGCGGCCGCCGGAGTGAGCGGGTCGACATCGACGGAGACCACCGTGGGTGGCCTCCCGGCGCAGCAGGTGCGGGTCAGCTGAGGTCAGATCCAGCTCGCACAGGGCGCGGTTGTCCCCGCCGGCGGCGGTCAGCGGGGAGAGTCGCCTCCCTGCCGGCCCGCACCCGAAGCTCGGCACCGGCCGGCCGGGCCGTTGATCGTGCCGAAGCGTTGTGCCCGTGCCGCCAGGGCGAGCTCGCCTGCCCGCCGGTTCCCAGGCCCGCCTGCCGGCAAGCAGGCGGTGTCGCGGATCGACAGCGAGGAGCGATTCGTTCCATCGTCTCCTCGGCGAGCGCGAGCCGGACGACCTTGACGCCACCTCACTCATCGGAACGGGAACTCCCGCTCGCTGAGAACCGCAAGTCAGGCCGGCGGGCGACCTGAACTCCGCCGACGGGTGGCGGCCACCGGGCGCCTGGCCCGCTGATGCGCGACACGCGGCCCGGTGGCCGGCTCATCTCAATCGACGGTGATCAGACCGCGCTGGTAGGCGCGGATGAGGCGCCGGGGCACGAGCAGCTCCCGGCCGTTCACGGTGATCGGGACGAGGTCGGGCGCGGCGGCCTTCCACTGGCTGCGGCGGTGCCGGGTGTTGCTGCGCGAGGTCTTGCGCTTGGGGACGGCCACGGTCACCAGCTCGCTTTCGTGATGCCGGGCAGCTCGCCCCGGTGGGCCATCTCACGGAAGCGCACGCGCGAGAGGCCGAACTTGGTGAGGTGCCCGCGCGGACGGCCGTCGACGGAGTCGCGGTTGCGTACGCGGGTGGCGCTGGCGTCGCGCGGGTGCCGGGAGAGCTCGCGTACGGCGGCGTCCCGTTCCTGCGGCGTGCCGGTGCGGATGATCTCCTTCAGCTGGGCGCGCCGTTCGGCGTAGCGCAGAACGACGGTCTTACGTCGCTCGTTGGCCGCGATCTTGCTTTTCTTGGCCATCAGATCTTCTCTCCTCTGGCGCGGATCCGTGCGACAGCAGCCTCGACGCCGATCTTGTCGATGGTCTTGATCGCGCGAGCGCTGACCGTGAGCCGGACGTAGCGGTCCTCGCTGGGCAGCCAGTAGCGGCGCTGCTGGATGTTGGGGTTCCAGCGCCGGCGGGTGCGGCGGTGGGAGTGGGAGACGTTGTTGCCGAAGACCGGCTTGACGCCGGTGAGCTGGCAGTGCGCGGACATCAGGTCCTCCCGTAGCGCTGCTTGAACCGTTCGACCCGGCCCGCGGTGTCGAGGACGCGGCTGCGGCCGGTGTAGAAGGGGTGGCTCGCCGAGGACACGTCGACGTCCACCACCGGGTAGGTGTTGCCGTCGGTCCACTCGATCGTCTTGTCGCTGGTGATCGTGGACCGGGTGAGGAACGCGAAGTCCGCGCCGGGGTCGCGGAAGACGACCGGGCGATACTCCGGGTGGATGCCCTCCTTCATCGCTCCTCCCGGAAGAGGACGTGCTGGCGGATGGTCGGGTCGAACTTGCGGAGGGTGAGCCTGTCCGGGGTGTTCCGGCGGTTCTTCCTGGTCACGTAGGTGTAGCCGGTGCCGGCCGTGGATCGGATCTTGATCACGGGTCGCACCTCATTTCTGGCCAAAACAGTTCCTTCCCATGGGCGAACTCATGCCATGATAACGACAACGGTTTTCATTGCTGCAACAGGAGGCCCCCATGCCGACCCCCGTCGTACTCGTCGCAGGCCTGCATCACACGGCCCGTACGGCAACGGTCGAGCGGCTGCTCGCGCAGCATCCGGGAGCGGTCGCCGTCCACCACGACCTGGCCGACATCACCGACGGGCTCGTGCGGCGCAGCATCCGGGACAGGACGGGCGTGCTCGGCACCGCCGAGGTGCGGCTCGCGCACGGCTGCGTGACCTGCACCGTGCGCGAGGACCTGCTCCCCGAGCTCATCAGGCTCGCCCACGACTCGGAGCTGCTGATCGCCGACCTCTGGGACTCCGTGGAGCCCCGCTCGGTGGCCGAGGCCGTCGACTGCGACGAGGCCCAGGAGTTCCTGCGCCTCACGGCCGTGCTCAGCGCGCTCGACGCCGCGGCCATGCCCGACGACATCACCCGCGGCGAACGCCTCAGCGAGGTCGGCAAGCCCGCGGCCGCCGGCGACCAGCGCTACCTGGCCGAGGTCCTGGCCCGGCAGCTCGAGTACCCGACCGCCTTGGTGCTGCACGGCGGCGACGAGGACGACCACGAGCTGTCCCGCACGGTGCTCACCCACCTCGCCCCCTTCACCCCGGTCCACACCGTCGGCGCCCTGCCACCGGTCACCGGCGCCCGGATATGCGCCGACGAGCTGGCCGAACGCGTGGACCCCGCCACCGCCCAGCTGCCCGGCGACGCCCGGACCGACGAGATCGTCACCGCCGTCTGGCGCAGCCGCCGCCCGCTGCACCCCGCCCGTCTGTTCGACGCCGTGGACGAGCTGGTCATCGAGTCCGTACGCTCACGCGGCCGCTTCTGGCTGGCCAACCGCCCCGACCAACTGCTCGCCTGGGACGCCGTCGCCGGCATCGTCTCGGTCGAGGACGCCGGGCCCTGGCTGGCGGCGCTGCCCGGGGCCGCCTGGGACCTGGTCTCCCCCGCCCGCCGCACGGCCGCCTCGCTCGACTGGGACCCCGAACGCGGCGACCGCGTCCAGCACCTGGTCTTCACCGGCCCCGACCTCGACACCGAACGCCTGCACGCTCTGCTCGACTCCTGTCTCCTCACCGAGGAGGAGGAACGAGCCGGACAGGACGCCTGGAACCGCTACGACGACCCGTTCGCCCCCATCCTCATCAAGGAGAACGCATGAAGACCCACCGTGCCCCGCGCAGGAAGCCCAACCCCCTCCTGCATGTGGACCGCATCGACTACAAGGACACCGCGCTGCTGCGCAAGTTCATCTCCGACCGAGGCAAGATCCGCAGCCGCCGGGTCACCGGCGTCACCGTCCAGCAGCAGCGCCTGGTCGCCAAGGCCATCAAGAACGCCCGTGAGATGGCGCTGCTCCCCTACGCCTCGCGCTCCAGCAACATGAACACGCCGCGGTGACCATGCCCTCCGTAGATGACCCCACATGTCCTGATATCTAGTCGTTTCATGGTGTTGGAGGGTCCTGTGCCCATTCCCGTCGCCCTCGTCGGGGGCCTGTACGGCTGTGCCCGTGCCGAGGCGGTCGATCGGCTGCTGCACCGCCATCCACAAGCTGTCGCCATCCATCACGCCATCGCCGCGGGCCAGGTCGAGCGCGTGGTCCGCGACTTCTCCGGCGTCCTGGACCGCGCCGAGGTGCGCCGCACACACGACTGCGTCACCCGCACCGTCCGCGAGGATCTCCTCCCCCAGCTCGTACGGCACGCCGCCCGGGCATCGCTGCTGATCATCGACCTCTGGGACTCGGTCGAGCCGCGCCCGGTGGCCGAGGCGCTGGCCAGTGCCGACGAGCTCCTCCTGACGTGCGTGCACACGGCGCTGCGGGCGGAGCACCTGCCCGTGGACATCTGCCGGGGCGACCGGCTGACCGAGGCCCGCCTGGCCGCGGCGCCCGGCGATCAGCGTTACCTGGCCGAGGTGCTGGCCCGCCAGATCGAATACGCCACCAGCCTGTCCCTGCACGGGGGCGACGCCGACGACGCCGAGCTGTCGGCCGCCGTGCTCGGCCACCTGGCCCCGCACACGCCGATCGTCGCCATCCCCGACGTCACCGGCCCCGTACTGGACGTCCAGGGCCTCGCCGAACGCGTCGACCCGGCCACCGCCCAGCTCCCGGCCGGCAGGCAGACCGGCGAAGTCACCACGGTCGTCTGGCACCGGCTGCGCCCGCTCCACCCCGGCCGGCTGTTCGACGTCATGGAGGAGCTCGTCACCAGCACGGTCCGCTCGCGCGGCCGGTTCTGGCTGGCCAGCCGGCACGAACGCATGCTGGCGTGGGACGCCGTGGCGGGAGTGGTCTCCGTGCGGGACGCCGGCCCCTGGCTGGCGGCGCTGCCCGAGGCCGCCTGGGAGCTCGTCTCCCCGACCCGCCGGGCCGCCGCCGCCATGGACTGGAACCCGGTCATCGGCGACCGCGTCCAGCATCTGGTCTTCACCGGACCTGACATCGACGGCGACCGCATCTGCGCCCTGCTCGACTCCTGCCTCATCGATCAGGGCGACGTCCTGCCGGGCGCCGCGGCCTGGGCCCGTTACGACGATCCTTTCGCCCGCGTACTGAATCTGGAGGAGAGCGCGTGAAAACCTCATCACGTGGAGCGGGATGATCGCATGACGGACCCGTACGAGCGCTCCGCCGCGTTCGTGGACGTCATGCTCGCCCCCGGCCTGGACGGCGCCGGCACCTGCGCCGGCCGGGGCGTTACGCGGAGCCGCCTTGGCCGGTCGTGGACGTCGGAGCCGGAGGCGGCCACGGCACCCTGGTGATCGCGCGGGCGCTCCCGCAGGCGGAGATCTTCGCCGTGGAGCCGTCGCCAGGCCTGCGTGGATCATTTCGAGGGGCGAGGCGCACTGCCCCGCCTCCGCCCACGCGGAAAGCGCCTCCTGACGCCAGGCGCGGTGATCGGCTCGGTCAAGGCAGGATCTCGACGTACCCGTCGGTTCCGTGTACGCGGATCCGCTGCCCGTCCCGGATCAGCCGGGTGGCGTCCACCACACCGACGACGGCCGGCAAACCGTACTCGCGTGCGATCACCGCCCCGTGCGTCATCAACCCTCCGACCTCCGTCACCAGGCCTGAGACGGCGACGAACAGGGGCGTCCAGCTGGGGTCCGTATGGGCCGTGACCAGGATGTCGCCGGCGGCGAGCTCGGCCTCCGCCATGTCCAGGATCACGCGGGCCCTGCCCTCGATGGTCCCGGCGGAGACCGGCAGGCCGATCAGGGCACCGGCCGGCACGTCGTCGCGTCGGTACGCCCCGGTGATGACCTCGCCGTCCGAGGTGAGCACCCGGGGCGGCGTGAGCGCGTGGTACGACCGGTACGCGTCCTTGCGCTGCTGGATGAGCTGGTCATCCACCTGGTTGGTGCGCACGACGTCGTGGAGCTCCTCGAAGGTGAGGGAGAAGATGTCCTCCTTCTCGGGGAGTACGCCGGCCCGCACGAGACGCTCGGCCTCCGCCAGCAAGGCCTGCTTGTAGACGAAGGAGCGGCTGACGATGTCGTACTTCGGGTACTCGCGGTAGCCGATGAAAGTCCGGACCCGGTCGATCATCCGCTTGGCCTCGTCGGCTTTCCGCTCCCCGTCCGGCAGGGCCCGCAAGCGTGACAGCACGTCCCGCTCCTTCTTCTCCGCCTCCTGCCGCCCTTGCTCGAAGCGCCGCGCGGCGGCGCCCGGCTCGAAGAGCTTGACGTTGTCGAGGATCACGGGCACCAACGTGGTGGGGCGCTCGCTCCAGCGGGGCCTCGTGATGTCGATCTCGCCGACGCAGCGCATGCCGTACCGGTCGAGGTATGCCTCGATGGCCTCACGCGCTTCGGTCCCGCCCGCGAGCTTCGGCAACTCGTCCAGGAAGCCCTCGTCCTCGACGCCCTGCAGGAACGCCACCACCTCCGGATGCGGCCGGATCACGTCCGCGACGTCGAGCAGCGCCAGTCCCATCTCCGACGTGACGTTGCCCGGGGCGGACAGCGTGAGCGTGTCGGCCGCGTTCTTCTCGCCCAGCCACTCGTACAGCTTGTCGTTGAGCCACCACGTGGCCTCCATCCCCGCCATGATCGCCTGAAAGTTCAGCGGATCTCTGAGGACTCGCTTGTGCTCCTCGAAGGCGTCCAGCAGGAAGTCGAACAGCGCCGGCCCGGTCTTCGTCCGGATGTCGCGCCGCAGGGCGGCGATGGACGCCTGGCTGCGCTCGATCAGCTGGGTGACGATGGCCGGATCAGTCTCGATCGGGGCCGGTGGCCCGCCGGCCGGCGGGCCGCCTGGAGCTCCGTCCGGGAGTGACGGGACGAAGTCGCCGCGGTCGAGGACCGTCTCCAGCGCGTCCCTGATGAGCGGATCCGACCTGCCCGCCAGCTCCAGGAAGCCGGCGCGGCTCGCGGGCGACGCCAGGTGCCGGGTGACGTCGACGAACAGCCTGCCGCCGGCCTCGTGCATCGGCGCCATGGCCGTCAGCCGCCACATGGAGAGCCCCAAGGGCTTCATGGGGTCGGTCATCATCTGCCCATGACCGACGGAGACGTAGACGTGGTTGTCCTGGTCGCCGGCCTCGGGGATGGGGAACAGCGTGGTGATCGGCCGGCTCTGAACGACCTGGAAGTCATCATCGACCAGGCACCATTCGATGTCCTGCGGGCGGCCGAAGTGCGCTTCGAGGCGCCGGCCGAGCTGCACGAGCCGCACGACCTGCGCGTCCGTCAGCGCCGCCTGCTCCTGCCGCCGCGGGTCGATCGCCACTTCCCGCGTCCCGCCGTCCGGCAGCGGGTGGACGGCACGCTGCTTGGCGGCGACCGCCTTGGTGACGACCTCGCCGTCTCGCACCTTGTAGACGTCCGGGTTGACCAGGCCGGAGACCAGGGCTTCACCGAGGCCGAAGCCGGCGTCCACGGTGGCGACCTTCCGGTTGCCGGTGACGGGGTCGGCCGTGAACAGGATGCCGGACGCATGCGGGAAGACCATCTGCTGCACGACCACGGCCATGCGGACCTTCCGGTCGTCGATCCCGTTGCGCCGGCGGTAGGTCACCGCCCGTTCGGTGAACAGCGATGCCCAGCACCGGCTGACGTGCCGGAGGATCGCCGCCGGGCCCACGACGTTCAGGTAGGTGTCCTGCTGGCCCGCGAAAGAGGCCGTCGGCAGGTCCTCTGCCGTCGCGCTGGACCGCACGGCGTAGCCGGCTTGCTCGCCGAGCCGGGCGAGCGCGCGGGTGATCGCCGCCGCGAGATCGTCAGGGATGGCGATCCCTTCGATCGTCCGGCGGATGTCCGCGCTGAGCGTGCGCATCGCCTCCCGGTCGTCCGGGTTCAGGTGCGACAGCTGATCGAGCCGATCGGCCATCGACGGCGTATCCGCCACGATGCGCCGGTAGGCGTCCGTCGTCACGCAGAAGCCGGCCGGCACGCGGATCCCTTCGATCCGCGACAGCGCGCCCAGCTGCGCGCCCTTGCCGCCCACGACCGCGACCTGTGTCTCGTCGACCTCTCGCAGACCCATCACGTACTGCTCGATCACGCCGATACCTCCGCGGCAGTCTTGCTCCGTCGCGCTGCACCGGCCGCTCGGATCACCGGCGCCTCGCGCTTCGTCGAACCCGCTTGCCGGGCACGTCGCCGTCTCGGTTGCCTTCCCTGTGCCGAGCCGGCCTTCCGCTCCGCCCAGCCGGTCGGCGCGTACACCCGCATCCCCGACCCGAGCGCCCGCAACGGCGCCGGCAGTCCCGGCACCGGTTCGACGTCAGCGCGTCCCTCGTACATCGACAACGACACAGGCATGTCGAGCCCCCGTTTTCCGCAGGTTGTGACCTCGGCCGACGATTGTGCGGCAAGACCCGGGTCTTGCCGCAAGCCCCCCGGTGCGCTATACGGTAGAAGCGGCAAGGAGATCTCCTCGCCTTCACCTCTCGTCGTCCTCTGGAACTGACGAGCTCCTCGCGAAGCGGTGGGCCGCAGCGCGACGACCAGCCGCGAGACGCCCGGTCGGCATGCGACGGGTTTTCCTGATCGACGCGCCACCACGCCGCTCCGGCGTCGCGGACCGGCCGCGGTCGACGCGCTGCGCCACGTGCGCTCTGTCACACCAACAGCGCAGGGAAACGATGGCTCAAAAGGCAAGCGGCTGGCTTCGGCCCCGAATTGATGTCCAAGTGGTCACAGTGTGCGGATGTTCTCAGCTACGTAGTCAAAGCTGTCCTGCGGCCGTTCGACGACGTCGAACTCGACCTCGTCACCTGCCTCCAGGCTCCGATACCCGCTCGCCACGATGTCGCTGAAGTGGGCGAACGCATCACGACCGGCCGGGAGCTCAGGAGAGGAGATCGCTCCCCAACCCTTCTCGGCCTTCCAGAACTTCACAGTGCCACGTGCCATCACCATATGATCGCTGATCACCGCACTGTCGGAAGCCGCACTTCGTCGTGCCCCTTGCAACCCGGCTGCGCCCTGACAAGGCCTCCTGGGCCGTCGGCCCACGCCGTACTTGTGCTTCGACGCCTGATGGGACAGGCCCGCTCTCAGGCGATCATGCGCCCGCCTCCAGCGCACCGCTGACCGGGTCGCCCCGCGCACCATGACGTGCCGGCACCGCCCACGGGACACGCGAACATGCCGACCGGCGTACGGTCGACGACCGCCACCGCGTTCCCGCGCCGATTTCGCCGGTGGAAGGCGGCTGTGAGCGTACGGCGCGGGGTCAGCGGGCGTTCCAGGGGCGGGCGTGCTGGTCGACGATGGCGGCCAGGTGCTTCAGCCGCGGGACCGAGAGGTTCCGCAACCCGGCGGGTACGTCGGCGGAGCCGACGACGTCGCTCCAGATGGCACGGCCGGCGAGCATCCCCGAAGCGCCGGCCCGGCAGGCGGCACGTACGGCGGCCGGGAAGTCGTCGCGCTCCACACCCTGCGAGAGCACGACCCACGGGACCGGGATGACCTCGTCGAGGCGCGCGCACTCCTCGAGCAGGCGGTCCTCGGGCGCCGCCCCGCCGAGCGGCACCTGCGCCTTGTAGAGGCTCGGCCGCAGCGCGGCCAGCTCCCGTGCGGCCTCCCGGATCGCGGCGCGGCCGTCGAACGACGCCTCCTGCCCGGCGGCGGGCTTGGCCACGCCCTCCAGGACCGACAGCAGCCCGGCGTCGGCGCAGCGCCGGACGAACGCGGCGGCGGTGTCGAGGCGGCGCCCCCGGTGTTCGTCGTCGCGCCAGATGAGCAGCAGTTTGGCCGCGACGGCCCCGGCCTCCCTGGCGGCGGCGAGGTCGACGCGCTCGTCGATCGCCGTGTCCTCGACGGGGCCGTCGGGCTCCTGCCGCAGGCTGTCCACGGCGATGATGAGCCCGCCGCGCACCGTGCGTTCGGCGGCGATCCGGTGGAAGCCGTAGTCCTGGTCGACCAGGAAGCCGGAGGCGTGCGGCCCGACCTGCCTGGCCACCGCCAGCTTGAACGACGTCAGCGTCTCGTCGCCGACGCGTGCCCCCGTGGCCGCGGCGAACATCTGGCGCAGGCTCTCACGCTGGTCCATCGCGACCATGGCGAAACCGCCGGACGAGCGGGCCAGCACGTCGAGCGCCGGCGCGGTGGTCTCGGGACTGGTCAAGGAAGGCTCCGATCCGGTGGCGGTCTACGACCATGTTGTCACGACAAATCCAAAACATGGCGGAAATCTGCCATCTTTTCCGACATCATGGTCATATGAGTGATATGGAGCCGGGACTGCGCTACTCGTCGGCTCCGCACCGCCGCGAGGCGATCCTGCGCCGCGTCGCGCTGGACGGGTACGTCGCCGCGACCGACCTGGTCGACGAGCTGGGCGTCTCTTCCAACACCGTCCGCCGCGACCTGCGGAGACTCGCCGGCGACGGACTCATCCGGGCGGTGCGCGGCGGGGCCGCCGCCACGGAGACGGGATCCGTGCCGTTCGCCGACCGTTCGGCCCAGGCGGGCGAGGCCAAGCGGGCGATCGCCGCCGCGGCCGTGCGGCACGTCGAGGCGGGTACGGCCGTGGCACTCGACTCGGGCACCACGACGCTGGAGATCGCCCGGCTCCTGCCCGCGGACGCGGGCCTCACCGTGATCACCCATTCGCTGCCCGCCATCGCCGCGCTGGCCCCGAGGCCGGACGTGACGCTCATCGGCATCGGCGGCCAGTACGGCAGGGACACCCGCTCCTTCAGCGGCCCCGAGACCCTGACGGCGCTGGAGCACCTGAGCGTGCGCACCCTGTTCCTGGCCGCAACCGCGCTGGACGCCTCGGGGGTGTACGGGGCGACGCCGTACGAGGCGGAGACCAAGCGGCGGCTCATCTCGATCGCGCGCCGGACGATCGTCGTGGGCGACGCGCGGAAGTTCGCCCTGAGTGCCCCGATCCGGGTGTGCGGCTGGGACGCGGTCGACCGCCTGGTGACCGACACCGTGCCGACGGGATTCACCGGCGTCCTGCTGGAATTCGCGCGATGACGGGAACACGCGCCGCGACAGAGACGCGCGCTCAACGCCATGAGGCGACGCCGTAACAAACCCTTGACAAAGCTAACAACTCGCCAATATCGTCCGCAATAGGATTGAATCGATTTAATCTGCGGAGTGCGCATGAAACCCCCCGACAGCATCCGCCGCATCATCACCACCGGCCTCGCCGCCCTGCTCGCCTTACCCCTCGCCGCGTCACCGGCCGGCGCGTCAGGCGAGAAGACCACGGGCCGCGACTCCCCCGTCATCCGGCTGGAACACCTCGACCGCGGCCTCGTGGCCGTCCCGAGCAGCGAGGGCGTCTTCCTGAGCTGGCGTCTCCTCGGCGACGAGGTCACCGGACACGGCGACTCCGGCATGACCGGCGCCGACTTCCGCGTCTACCGCGACGGCCGCCGCATCGCGACGGTCACCGACAGCACCAACTACCGCGACCCCGGAGGAACGGCCGCGTCCGAGTACCGCGTGGCCCCGGTCGTCAAGGGTCGCGAGGGCCGGCGCAGCACCCCCGCCACACCCTGGGTTAAATCGTTTTACGACCTTCCGTTGCAGAAGCCGGCCGACGGCGTGACCCCGGCGGGCGAGGCCTACACGTACGAGGCCAACGACCTGAGCGTGGGCGACGTGGACGGCGACGGCCAGTACGAGTACGTCGTCAAGTGGTACCCGTCGAACGCCAAGGACGTCTCGCAGCGCGGCTACACCGGCAACACGTACCTGGACACGTACGAGTTGGACGGCACCCTGCGCTGGCGGCTCGACCTGGGCGTGAACATCCGTTCCGGCGCCCACTACACCCAGTTCCTCGTCTACGACTTCGACGGCGACGGCCGCTCGGAGCTGATGCTCAAGACCGCGCCGGGCACGAAGGCCGTCCGGTACGGCACCGGCGGCCGGGTCGTCTCCGAGCGTTACGTCACGATGCCGCGCGCGGACGTCAAGGCGGGCTACTCCCACGACGACGACTACCGCATGAGCGCGGCGGACTACTTCGACCACGTCGTGCGGATGTTCGAGCAGTGGCACGAGCACCCGGAGGTCAAGGCCGGACGCTGGCCCGCGACCCTGGAGCAGGCCTTCGGCATCGAGCCGCGCCACTCCTACCCGCTCTCGCACGACGACGCCGTCGAGCTCGCCACGTACTTCGTCGACACCTACGCGCCGTCCCGCAGCGGCAACAACCGGCTGCGGGAGTTCGCCGGGTTCGTCCTGACCGGCCCCGAGTACCTGTCGGTCTTCGACGGCGCCACCGGCAAGGAGCTGCAGACGATCGCCTACAAGCCCGGCCGCGGCGACGACGGCCTGCTGTGGGGCGACTACGCGATGTCCAGGATCGAGCCAGGCAACCGCGTGGACCGCTACCTGGCCTCGGTCGCCTACCTCGACGGCAGGCGCCCGTCGGCGATCTTCGCCCGTGGCTACTACACCCGGGCCACGCTCGTCGCCTACGACTGGAACGGCCGCCGCCTCAAGGAGGTCTGGGACGTCGACAGCGGCCACGTGCCGATGGCCAACCCGTTCAACGCCGCGCCCCACGGCGTCCCGGGAAGCAACCCGGAGTACGCCGACCTGACCACGCAGGGCTTCCACTCGCTGAGCGCGGCCGACGTGGACGGCGACGGCCGCCAGGAGGTCGTGTACGGCGCCGCGACCATCGACGACGACGGCGACCTGCTGTACTCGTCCTTCGCCGAGGGACCGCCGCAGAGCAACGTTCCGGGGCAGAACGTCCGCCTCGGCCACGGCGACGCCATGCACGTGGGCGACCTCGACCCCGACCGGCCCGGCCTGGAGATCTGGACGGTGCACGAGGGCGGCGCGTCGGCCCCGTACGGGTGGGCGCTGCGCGACGCCGCCACCGGCGAGGTGATCCACGGCGGCTACAGCGGCGTGGACACCGGGCGCGGCATGGTCGGCGACATAGACCCGGCCGTCCGGGGCGTCGAGACATGGTCGTCCATGCCGCCCGACCAGCAGGTCCAGGCGGGGCTGTGGTCGGCGCGCGGCGAGTACCTGGGCCGGAACGCACCGGGCACGAACATGAGCATCCGCTGGGCCGCCGACATGACCACCCAGATCGTCAACGGCTCCGGCGCGCAGGCGCCCACCGTGGACGACTGGAAGCGCGGCAGGCTGCTGACCGCCGACGGCACGGTGACGAACAACGGCACGAAGGGCAACCCCGGCCTGGTGGCCGACGTGCTCGGCGACTGGCGGGAGGAGCTGCTCGTGCGCACCGCCGACAGCTCCGCGCTCCGGGTCTTCGTCAGCACCGAGGTGACCGGCAGGAAGCTGTACACGCTGATGCACGACCCGCAGTACCGGGTGGAGGTGGCCCGGCAGCAGACCGGCTACAACCAGCCGGCGTACCCGAGCTTCTACCTCGGCTCGGACATCGACTGGTCGAAGGTCCCCATCCCCCGCACCAAGTGAGAAGAGGGCGCCCCGCGCAGGGGCGCCCTCTTCGAGAGGTCCGTCGTCAGCCGGTCGGCTTCTTCACCGAGACGGGCTGCACGGTCTCGGTGTCCTTCTCGGCCCAGGCACCGGTGGAGAAGGCGACCGGGTGGCTCTTCTTGCCGACGCCGTCGCCCCACTTGGTGATGACGTACTGGACGTCGATGTGGCCGGCGCCGGAGCCGCCGTCGACGCCGAGGGTCTCGGTGTTGAAGCGGCCGCCGGTCAGCTCGGCGAAGGTCTTGCCGTCGAGGTCCAGCATGATGCCGCGGCTGGAGGGCTCGCCGGGACCGCGGTCACCGACGAAGAACGGCATCTTCTTGCCCTTGTAGATCACGTAGCCCTCGGTCATCAGCGGCCAGCTGGGGCTGGCGACCATGCCCTTCTGCATGGGCTTGCCGCTGGCGGGCAGGCCGGTGTCGCCGGCGCGGCCGGAGGCGTCGTCCCAGAAGTACGACGCCGTCGTCGTGCCCTGCAGCATGACCCTCTCTTCCACGCCGGTGTCGGCGTGCGCGGCGGCGGTGCCCATCGTGAGGGCGGTCACGGCGGAGGCGGTGAGCATGGCGACGGTGCGCAGGCGAGCAGACATCAAGAATTCAGGTCCTTTGATAGGGGCCGGGACGCTTTGCGCTCGCGTGAATGACGTAGCCGGGCAGCACGCCGTACGGACACTACGTTGGAGCGCTGGGGATACCGTGGAGAGATTCTCCTGCCGCGAGGGGCCTGCCTCCGTAGGTAAGGTGCAGGTCACCCGCCGGGGCAACAGACACCACGTTAGCGTCTCAAACCGGACAAACGCAAACGTATCGCCATGAATCGGGCATAGATCTACCTCTGAACGTCAAGCGCACGGCACGGGGCTCCTCCAGGCACGCCCTTCCCGGGCGCGGCCACGCGGCGTTCATCGCCGCCGCCAGCGGCCGTTTCCATGCCCGCCCGGGTCACGATCGCCGTGCTGCTCCTCGTACCGGCGGTCGTCGCTATCGTGGTTCGCACGTCATCGCCGGCCGAGGGCCTGACGGTCGTCTCGGCCGGGCCCCCGCCGAGAAAGGACCGCGTTGTGACGGAGCAGACCGGCCGGGTCGTCGTGGTCACCGGGGCCGGGTCGGGCATCGGCAGGCACGCCGCGCTCGCCCTCCACGACGACGGGTACCGCGTGGTGCTGGCCGGCCGGCGTGAGGCCGCCCTCCAGGAGACCGCGCGGGCCGCCGGCGGCGGAGACGACACCGTGCTCGTGGCGCCGTGCGACGTCACCGAGCCGGAGGCCGTGCGCGCCTTGTTCGCCCGGTGCGCCGACCGCTTCGGCCAGGTAGATGTGCTCGTCAACAACGCCGGGGTCTTCGGGCCGTCCATGCCGTTCGACGAGATCTCCCACGAGCAGTGGTCCGGCGTCGTACGGACGAATCTGACCGGCGCGTTCCTGTGCGCGCAGGAGGCGTTCCGCCACATGAAGGCGCGGGGCGGCAGGATCATCAACAACGGGTCCCTGTCGGCGCACGTGCCGCGCCCGCACGCCGCCGCCTACACGGCCACCAAACACGCCATCACCGGTCTGACCAAGGCGATCTCCCTGGAGGGGCGCGCGTACGGGATCGCGTGCGGGCAGATCGACGTCGGCAACGCCGCGACGGACATGACCGAGGCGATGAGCCGGGGCGTGCTGCAGGCCGACGGCTCGGTCGCGCCCGAGCCGACCATGGACGTGCGGCGGGTCGCCGAGGCCATCGTGTTCATGGCCGGGCTGCCGCTCGACGCGAACGTCCCGTTCATGACCGTCATGGCGACCACGATGCCGTTCATCGGGCGGGGCTGAATCCGTACCCCGCGCCTGTGGCCGGGTTCCAGGCGCGGGGCACGGCAGGGGTCCAGGGCAGGGTCAGGGTGTCCGGCGGTCGGGGAGCATGTCGTCGGCCGGGACGGCCGCCGCGTCCGCGGTCCGCAGCGCCGGCGACACCCCGGCCCAGCGGCGCAGGGTGGCCGTCGCCGCCGCGCGGTCGGCCTCGGGCAGGCGCGCGATGTTGGCGCCGTGGTTGGCGCCGGGCGCGACGTACAGGTACGAGTCCCGCCGGCTCGGGGTGAACCGCTCGGCGCTCCACGGGTCGTTCTCGCCGTAGACGAACATCATCCGCTCGGATCGGGTACGCACCCACCGGTCCACGTCCAGCATCGGCCGGGGGTCGTGCCGGGAGCGGAGCTCGGCGGGGATGACCGAGTTGGGCTGGTAGAGGCCGCGATGGCGGACCAGCCCGCGCAGGTGCTCGAACCTGAGGTCGGGCCAGCCGAGCTGGGTGGCCGCCTGGTAGTAGTACGGCGTGTAGTAGTCCAGGCCCTGGTCGGTGTAGAAGCCGAAGAACGTGACGGCGTCGATCCAGGCGTACAGCTCGGCGTCCGTGGCGGTCGCGGGCGGCACGGCCGGGCAGTCCGCCACCGACATGTACTGCCAGAACGCCCACGCCGTGTCGAGCACCGTCATCTCGAACGACCGGTCGGCGCTGCCGAGCGTCCTGGTGAAGGTGTAGCCGTTGCGGGCGGCGTCCTGCTCCAGCAACGCCACCATGCGGTCGCGCCGCTTGAGCGCCTCACGCTGCACGTCCTCCAGCGCGGTACGGCAGTCCTCGGGGCCGACGCGTGCGAAGAACCGGTCGTAGGCGTGGTCCTGCGGGTTCACCGGGTCGTTCGGGGCGACGTAGGCCACCACTCCGTCCACGTCGCCGGGGTAGAAGCGGCGGTGGTAGACGGACGTCATCCCGCCCTTGCTGGCGCCCGTCTGGATCCATTTGCCGGAGTAGATCGTCTTGAGTGCCCGGACGATCCGGTGCTCGTCGGTCGCCTCCTGCCAGATGGTCAGGTCGTCCCAGTCGGCCGGGTCGGGGCGGGAGGTGCGGAAGAACCGGTGTTCCACCGAGACCTGGTTGCCGTCGAGCAGCTGGGTGGGCTCGGTCCGCGACGGCGCCGGGTTCACGGGCAGGCCGTACCCGCCCGTGAAGAGGACGACGGGCGCGTCGGCCGAACGGTGGAGCAGCGTCAGCCGCTGCTCGAACGTCCCCTTTCCGGGATTCTTGTGGTCGACCGGCTGGGTGTAGGACAGGACGAAGAAGCGGTAGCCGGCCTGCTGCGACTCCGACACCACGGTGAGCCCGGGGATGGCCCTGAGCCTTTCCAGCAGGTCGTCCTGCGCGGTGGGGGTGCCCGCGTGGGTAGCCGTCCGGGTGGCCGGCCGGGCTTCGGCGGGGAGGGCTTGGAGGGTGAGGGCCGAGGTGACGGCCATCGAGGCGGCCAGCGCCGCCAACAACCGGGATCGCACGGGTTCCGTCTCCTTGGAGGGGGGTGTACCGCCCGACGGTATACGCGTCATGCCCAACCCGAACAGCCCGTCGGGGCGTGGGTTTCCCCGCCCCCGCCCTGGGACACTGTTGGCGAAGCAGTCCGAACAAAACGGCCGCCTGTTCACGCCGCCGTTTCGTGTCGCGTGGCATTCCGGTTGTTGATCAACCGACTCCGTGGCAGGCCATGAGGTGCCCGATCGGAGTCCTGCCAGGTCCATGCGGCCCCGCTCCTACCATCAGGCCTGCGGAAACCGTCCGGGTGCACCCGAAGCCGGCGCCGGCGGATGACGTTACGCCCGCAGGCCGCACACGAGGCCCTGGCCCGGCCGCGGGCCGAACAGCGGATGTGCTGGGCCCAGGCCACGAAAACCGTGTGCGAGCGGCTCAGCGAGGTCCGTATCCTCCCCACCATGGATCTTCGCGAAGAACGTGCGGGCGACGGGCAGGCAGTGCGGGACGTTCACCTGCAGGCGTTCGGTGACCACGGTCTCGTCGTCGCCGACCTGGTCGATTCCCTGCGGGACACCATCACGCCGGAGGACGGCCTCTCGCTGGTCGCTGAGCAGGACGGGCGGATCGTCGGGCATGTCATGTTCACCCGCAGCCTGCTCGATGCCCCTCGGCGGCTGGTTGACGTGCACGTGCTCAGCCCGCTGGGTGTGGTGCCCGAAGTCCATCAGCGTGGCGTGGGCTCCGCCCTGGTCCGGCGCGGACTGGAGACCATCGCTGAGCGGGGCACTCCCCTCGTCTTCCTGGAAGGGGATCCCGGCTATTACTCACGTTTCGGCTTCGTACCCGGCGGCGACCTGGGTTTCCGTAAGCCATCTCTACGCATCCCGGATGGAGCCTTTCAGGTGGTCACGTTCCCGGCATACGAGCCGTGGATGACGGGGACGCTGGTCTATGCCGAGCCTTTCTGGCGGCATGACGCAGTCGGTCTCCGAGACCCCGGCGCATAGAGCCGCGCCGGGGCTTGACGCCGGATCCCGTTCCAAGTCCCTGACCGCCGACACCGCCGGCGGCGGCTTGGGCGGCGACACCTGCGCGACCGGCCGCCCTGGGTGGGCGGGACGTGGGGGCAGGGGCCGCCCCCACTGCCTCACACTCCCGCGGCGACTCGCAGCAGAACGACGCCGCCGATGATCGCGGCGAAGGAGACCAGCTTGACCGGCGTGATCTTCTCCTTGTAGATCAGCGCGCCGAGGATCACGGTGCCGATGGAGCCGATCCCCGTCCAGATGGTGTAGCCGACGCCCACGTCCAGCGTCTTCAGCGCCAGGCTGAGTGTGAAGATGCCGCCGGCGGCCGACAGCAGGGTGAAGACGGAGGGCCACAGGCGGGTGAAGCCCTTGGTCGCGTTGGTGCCGAGCGCGAAGCCGATCTCGAAGACGATCGCGATGGCCAGGTAGATCCATTCCATGACGAGATGCCTTCCTGTGTCGAGGGGTGAGGGGGGTCAGGCGGCGGCGGCGCGCCGGTCGGACAACTTGAGTCCGGCCAGCCCGCCGATGATCAGCACGAAGGCCAGGGCCTTGCCCGGCGTCATCGCCTCGCCGAAGATCAGCGTGCCGAGCACGACGGTGCCGATGGAGCCGATCCCCGTCCAGATGGTGTAGCCGACCCCCACGTCCAGCGTCTTGAGCGCCAGGCTCAGGAAGAAGATGCCGCCCGCGGCTGCGGCGACGGTGAGCAGCGACGGGCCCAGCCGGGTGAAGCCTTCGGTGGCGTTCGTGGCGAGCGCGAAGACCACCTCGAACGCCGCGGCGATGAGCAGGTAGATCCAAGCCATGGCCAATCCCTTTCCAGTGTTTGCTTGTACATGCATATTCTGTGCATGCATGTACAGTGGATGTCAATCCGGAAGGAAGGCGCCTCGATGACGAAGACCGATGACGAGATGTGGGTCGGCGTCGTACGGCTGCACGCCCGGGTCGAGCACGCGCTGGCCACGGCACTGCAGCGCCACGGGCTCGGCCTGTCGGAATACCGCGCCCTGTGTCACCTGTCCACGGCGGACGGCGGCGAGCTGCGCATGCAGGAGCTCGCCGACCTGCTGGGCCTCAACCAGAGCTCGGTCACCCGCCTCGTCGGGCGCCTGGAGGCGGCCGGCCTGACCCGCCGCGATCTGTGCGCCGACGACCGGCGCGGGGTGTACACCGTCATCACCGACGAGGGCAGGGCCCGCAAGGAGGCCGCCACCGACCTCTACGAGCAGACCCTGACCTCCGCCCTCGACCGCGCCGCCACCGACGGCCTGTCCCCCCTGGTAACCGCCCTGCGTACCTCCCCCACCCCCGCCTAGCCCGGCCACCCCGGAAACCCGGCACGGAGCGTTCCGCCGGCGCGGATGTGCCGGGATTCAGCGGATGTCCGTGCGGAGGACGCGCAGGAAGCCCGCCGCCAGAGGGAGCACGATCCAGGCCAGGGCCGAGGTGGCCAGTTGGGCGGCTGCCGTGGGCGACATGTCGGCGTTCATCAGGGCGTTCGTGGTGGCGTTGAGGTCCAGCCAGCTGGCCGGCGTCTCCCCTGTCGTGCCGAGCCGGGCGACGAAGCCCCACAGCATGGGGCTCACCAGGCAGATGACGATCGCGGCGGGCGCGTTGAGCAGCAACAGGCCCAGAGCCAGCCCCTCCCCTGTCATGAGGACCATCGTGGCGATCCACCCCAGCAGGGCCAAGGGGTCGACGCCCCAGCGGGCCTCCCCGCCGTGTGCGGCCGTCACCAGCGCCGCGAACAGCAGGGAGATCAGGCTGACCACCACGGCCGCGGACCCGGCGGACAGGCACTTGGCGGCCAGCACCCGCCCCCGCCGCGGCTCCAGCGTGAACGTGGTCAGCGCCGTGCGGTGGCTCCACTCCCCCGTCATCGTCAGGACGCCGAGCACGGGCAACAGCACCCCGAGCGCGATCGCCGCCGTCCCGGCCAGGGTGAAGAAGCGCGTCTCGCCGGTCACCACGCTGCGCCCGACGACGAGCGCGAGCGACAGGACGAGCAGGACGGCGCTCAGCACGAGGTTGCCGCGCGTGTCGAACAGCTTGCGCGTCTCGACCCGCAGCAGCCTGCCGAAGGGAACGCCCCGGGAGGCGCCCGCGGCCTCGGAACGGGAGGGAGTGCCGGAGGCGGTGGTGGTCATGCGGGGCTCCGATCGGTGTCTGCGGTGAGGTCGAGGAAGGTCTGTTCGAGGCTGCGGCCCCGTCCGAGCTCCTCCAGGGAGCCTTGGGCGAGCACGCGGCCGCGGCCGATCATCACGATGTGGTCGGCGACCTGCTCCACCTCGTGCAGCAGGTGGGAGCTGAGCAGCACCGCGCACCCCGAGCCGGCCAGGCCGCGCAGCAGCTCGCGCATCCAGCGGATGCCCTGCGGGTCGAGGCCGTTGGCCGGCTCGTCGAGGACGAGCGCCCTCGGGTGGCCGAGGAGGGCGTGCCCGATGCCCAGCCGCTGCCGCATGCCCAGCGAGTAGCGGCCGACGGTCTGCCCGGCCTCCTTGCCGCTCAGGCCGACCAGCTCCAGCACCTCGCCGACGCGCGTGCGGGGCAGGCCGAGCAGCATGGCGCCGAGGGTCAGCACCTCGCGCCCGGTGCGTCCGGGGTGCAGTGCCCCCGCGTCGAGCAGCGTGCCGATCTCGTAGCCGGGGCGTTCCAGCTCCGCGTACGGTCGCCCGAGCACGGTGGCCGAGCCGGAGGTGGGCCGGGCCAGGCCCGCCAGGACGCGCAGGGCCGTCGACTTGCCGGCGCCGTTGGGCCCGAGGAAACCGGTGACGGTGCCGGGCCGGACCGTGAAGGACACGTCGTCCAGGGCCCGCACCCCTGTGTACGCCTTGCTGACGCGGTGGAATTCGATCACGGATCGAGTCCATCGCGAACGCGGCCGTTCCTCATCGGACCCGAGGCCAGACTTCCGGGCGGCGTTCCGGACAGCGGTCTCCCGCCCGGTAGCCCTGGGTCCACAACGGATACCGACCAAGGGCCATCCCGTACGCGACCTGGGCATCTGAAGGGCGGGCCGGCCGGTCTCTAGGCTGGAGCCCGTGCACGACCACCCCGACCCGCGCAGCGTCCCGTCACACCCGCCCATCGGCGGGGGCGGCCGTTGGTGGGTGCAGGAACGGCTGGGGAGCGTGCTCCGCTATCTCTTCGCCGCGCTGCCGCTGTCGGTCGCCTGCGTCGCCCTGATCACCTTCTCCAGCCGCGTTCCCGTGATCGATGAAGGTCTCCCGGGGCTGCTGACCGACCTGGGCCTCGGCGCCGCCGGGATCGCGCTGCTGCCGTGGCGGCGGCGCCGGCCGTGGCTGGTGGCGCTGGCCACGGTGGCGCCGGTGGCGTTCTCGTCCACCGTCGTCGGCCCGGCGCTCGTGGCGATCGCGTCGCTGGCCACGCATCGCCGGTGGCGGCAGGTGGCGCCGGTCGCGGCGGTGTGCTGGCTGTCCCTGGTCGCCTCCGCCTGGTGGCACATCAGCCCGCAGGCGGCCGTGCTCCACGGCGTGGTGGGCGCCGCGTTGCTGGGCGCCGCCATCGTGTCCGGTCTGTACGTGGGCGGACGCCGCGACTGGGAGGCCGCGTGGCGGGCGGCGGAGGCGCAGGCGCAGGGGCAGCGCGTCGAGCAGGCCAAACTGGAGGAGCGGCTGAAGATCGCCCAGGAGATGCACGACGTGCTGGCCCACCGGCTGTCGCTGCTGGCGATGTTCGCGGGCGGGCTGGCGTACCGGGAGAATCTGAGCACCGAGCAGACCCGCGAGGCCGCGCTGGCCGTCCAGGAGAACGCCCACCAGTCGCTCAACGAGCTGCGCGCCGTGCTCGGCACGCTGCGCCGCGAGGACGAGCGCGGCCTGGAGGCCCCGCAGCCGACGCTGGCTCACCTGGAGTCGCTGTTCGACGAGGTACGCGCCGCCGGGCAGCGCGTCGAGGTGGACGACACGGTGAAGGCGCGGGAGGCGCTGCCGGCGCAGACCGGGCGGCACGCGTACCGGATCGTGCAGGAGGCGCTCACCAACGCGCGCAAGCACGCGCCCGGCCGCCCCGTGCGGGCCGAGCTGGACGGGCGGCCGGGCGGCGGGCTGCTCATCCGGGTGAGCAACCCCGCGCCGCCGCACGCGGCAGGGCCGGGCGGGCGGCTGGGGCTCGTCGGCCTGGCCGAACGCACCCGGATGGCCGGGGGCACCCTCACTCACGCCGTACGCGACGGACGGTTCGTCCTGGAAGCACGCCTGCCGTGGGAGGCTTGACGCCGTGATCCGAGTGGTGATCGTGGACGACGACCCGATGGTCCGCACGGGCCTGCGCCTCATCCTGGGCGGCGAGCCCGACCTCGACCTGGCCGGCGAGGCGGGCGACGGGCGGCAGGCCATGGCCGTGATCCGCGACCTGCGTCCCGACGTGGTGCTGATGGACCTGCGGATGCCCGAGCAGGACGGCCTCGTCACCACCGAGCTGCTGCTCAGCCGTCCGGCGCCGCCGCGCGTGCTGGTGCTGACCACGTTCGACGCCGACGACATGGTGCTGTGCGCGCTGCGGGCGGGCGCGCACGGGTTCCTGCTGAAGGACACGCCGCCGGCCAAGATGATCGAGGCCGTGCGCGCGGTGGCCAACGGGGAGCCGGTGCTGTCGCCGAGCGTGGCCCGGCAGGTGATCGCCGCGGCGACGGACCGGCACGAGCCCGGGCGCGAGCAGGCGGCGCGTGAGCTGGCCGCGCTCACCGACCGCGAGCGCGAGGTCGCCGTCGAGGTGGCCAGGGGCGCCTCGAACGCGGAGATCGCCCGCACGCTCTCGGTGAGCGTGGCGACCGTCAAGGCCAACATCACCCGCATCTTCGCCAAGCTCGGCACCGACAACCGCGTCCACGTCGCCATGAAGGTCCGCGACGCCGGCCTCCTCTGACGCCACCCGCCGGCCCCGGTCCCGGCCGCCCCGCCGCGACGGCCGCTCCAGACGGGGCCGACCGGCGCGCCCGCTCGGGTGCGAGCGGCCGTCCGGCGGGGCACATGGAGGGCATGACGTCCGTCTCCTCCGCCCTCGGGAGCCCCATGCGTCACGATCGGCTGCTGTCCGCGCTGGCCGCCTGGCAGCTCCCCGTCGAGGGCACCGAGCCCCTCACCGGCGGCCTGAACTCCACCACGTGGCTGGTCCGCGCTCCCGGTGGCGTCCGCCACGTCGCCAAGCTGGCCGGCACCGCCGACGCCGCCGCCTTCGCCGGCGGCCTGCGGGTGACCGCGCGCGCCGGGCGGCGCGGCCTGGCCGGCGGCGCGCCCGTCGCCCTGCCGGACGGCCGACTGGCGGCGGAGCTGCCCGAGGGGCTGCTGGCGCTGCTGGAGTACGTCCCCGGCACGGTCCCCGACGCGGGCTCGCCGCACGACCTGCGCCGGATGGGCGCCGTCCTGGGCAGGGCCCACCGGCTCCTGGCCGACGCCGTGGACGACCTGCCCGAGCGGCTCAGGTGGCCCTGGCCGTGGGCGAGCGCCTGCCTGCGGGAGGTGCCCATGCCGCCGCACGTACGCCGGGCGGCCGCACAGGTGCTGGACGAGGCGCGCGAGGCCACGCCGCTGCTGCGCCTCGGCGTGGTCCACGGTGACCCGAGACTCGGCGGTTTCCGCCTCAGCGGCGGCTCGTCCGCCCTGGACGGCCTGGCCGGCTGGGACGCGGTCCTGCACGCCCCGCTCCTGTACGACGTGGCGTGCGTGGCCGTGCTGACCCGCGACACCCCGCGGGCGCTGCGCCACGTGCTCGACGGCTACCGCACGGTGGACCCGGCGATCGTCCGCGACCTGGACCACCTCGACCTGTTCGTCCGGCTGCGGTGGGCGGTGGCCGCCATCCACGTCGCCGGCCGCACCGCGCGCGGCGTGCGGAGGGGCGCCGGCGGCCCGGAGGACAACGAGGCGGGCCTGGCGCAGGCGTACGCGGGGATGCGCGGCTGAGCGTCAGACGGCCTTGGCGAGCAGGAGGGCGATGTCGTCGCGGTCGCTGTGCGGGCACTGGGTGCGGATCACCATGTCGCAGATGCGCTCGATGCCGTGCGGCGGCCCGGTCAGCAGGGCGCACAGCTTGGCCAGCCCCTCGTCGATGTTCCACTCCCGGCCCTCGACCAGCCCGTCGGTGTAGAGGGCGAGCAGCCCGCCGGCGGGCAGGGGGAACTCGCACAGCTCGTACTGCTCGGAGCCGATGCCGAGCGGCGGGCCAGGGACCACGGGCAGCGTCTCGGCCACCCCGTCCGGCCGCACGAGCACGGGAGGCAGGTGGCCCGCGCTGGCGATCTGGACCGTGCCGGCCGCCACGTCGTAGCGCGCGTACAGGCAGGTGGCGATCTGGTCCAGGTCGAGCCGGCCGGCCACCCGGTCGAGCCGGTAGAGCAGCTCGGCGGGGTCGAGGTCGAGGCTGGCCAGGGTCTGGGTGGCGGTGCGGAGCTGGCCCATGGTGGCGGCGGCGCGCACGCCGTGCCCCATGACGTCGCCGACCACGAGCGCCGTGCGCTCGCCCGCCAGGGGGATCACGTCGAACCAGTCACCGCCCACCCCGGCCAGGTCGCCGGCCGGCAGGTAGCGGTGGGCCACCTCCAGCCCCGGCGGCGCCTTCAGGCGGGCCGGCAGCAGGCTGCTCTGCAGGGCGAGCGCGGTGCGCCGCTCCCGCGCGTACAGGCGGGCGTTGTCGATGCAGATGGCGGTGCGCGCGGCCAGTTCCTCGACCAGGGCGACGTCGGCGTCCTGGAACGCCTCGCTGGAAGCCTCGCGGACGAGCACGAAGAAGCCGAGCACGTTGCCGCGCGCCAGCAGCGGCGCGACGAGGAAGGAGCAGCCGGGCAGGAGCTCCGCGATGACGTCACGGCCGAACGCCTTGGCGTTGTCGTCGCCCACGCCCTGGTCGAGCCGCGGTACCAGGACGGTCCTCGCGGTGGCCATGGCCTGGCCCTGCGGCAGGAACGGCGGGTAGACGGCCACCTCGCCGACCGGGAACGCGCGGTCCCAGTCGAAGGGGTTCTCGACCGCGACCGCGGTGGCGACCCGGCGCACCAGCGCCGTGCCGTCGTTGGGGCGCGCGGGGAACTCGCCCTCGGTGATGAGCCGCTCCTGCACCATGATGCCGCCGGCGTCGGCGCACCGCGGCACGGCCACGTCGAGCACCTCCCGGCAGGTCTGGGCCAGGTCGAGCGTGCTGCCGATGCGGGTGCTCGCCTCGTTGAGGAACGCCAGGCGTTCCTGCGAGGCGGTGGCACCGCTCAGCCGTAATCCGGCACGGCTGCGAGGATCTTTGATGAGGAACCCGGGATTCACCGACGTCCGTCCTCCGAAATGACGGGGATAACCGCGTGCCACACAATAGGGCTCCCGGCCGTCATTTCCTACGAACGAACGTTATTTCACAGCTATTCGTGGGGTTCTTTCGCATTCTCCCGCAATTGCGCGGCACTGCCGCGGACGATGAGGGTGGTGGCGAGTTCGATGCGCGTCCCGGCAGGGCCCCCCGGGTGGGTCAGGGCCTCGGAGAGCAGGCGCACGGCCTCGTTGGCCATGTCGTCGAGCGGCTGGCGGACGGTGGTGAGCGGCGGCGAGAGCATCTCGCACAGCGGCGCGTCGTCGAACCCGACCACGGACAGGTCGTGGGGCACCCGCAGGCCGCGTTCTGTGGCGGCCTGGTAGACGCCCGCGGCCTGCAGGTCGTTGCCAGCGAAGACGGCGGTGGGCGGGTCGTCGCGGTCGAGCAGCTCGGCGCCGAGGCGCTTGCCGCCGCCGACGAGGAAGTCGCCGTAGCGGGTGAGCGCGGGGTCGGAGTCGACGCCGAACGTACGGTGTGCGGCGAGGTAGCCCTCGTAGCGGTCGAGCGTGCACTGCGTGTCGAGCGGCCCGCCGATGAAGCCGATCCTGGTGTGCCCGAGGTCGAGCAGGTGGGTGGTGGCCATGACGCCGCCCAGCCAGTTGGTGCAGCCGACCGTGGACAGCCGCGGGTCGCGCTGCCCCACCGGGTCGAGCAGCACGAGCGGCACGTGCAGCAGCTCCTCGACGGTCTCGATCTCGCGCTGGTCGGCCCGCGAGAGCACCAGCACGATGCCGTCGGTGCCGCGTTTGCGCAGCATGCCGATCCAGCGCCGCAGGTCGAAGTCGGAGCGCGCGGAGGAGGTGACGACGAGCGAGAACCCCCAGCGCGCCGCCGCCTTCTCCGCGCCCCTGATGAGGACCTGCGCCCACGGCGAGCCGAGCCCGTCGATGAGCAGGTCGACCAGGCCGACGCGAGGGGCGCTGGGCGCGCGCGGGGCTTCGTACCCGGAGGCTCTGACCGCTTCGAGGACCTTGTCGCGGGTCGCCGGGGACACGTGTTTCTTGCCGCTCAGGACCTTGGAGACGGTCGGCACGGACACTCCGGCGGCCGCCGCGACGTCGGCCAGCGTGGCTCGGGCCACAGGACCTCCCGTGTGCCGCGGTGCCGCCGTATCGGATGGCACCGGCTTCTCATGACTTTCGGAAAATCACGCGAAACAGACAACCCTCTGACCTGGCACATTTGGCGGCATATCGCCGTACATCCCAGGCGGTTGACAGGGCTACGGGCGGGAGCCTAGCGTAACCGATCGGCAATGTCACGGTAATATTTCAGGAAATTGTCCGGAAACTTTCCGATGGCATTGATGCTGTTTCTCGCTTAATACGCAGGAGAAGGTGACATGACACGTATGGACGCATTCCGCCGTCGTGTGGGCGGTTTCGCCTTCGGCGGGGACTACAACCCCGAGCAGTGGGACCGTTCCGTGTGGCAGGAAGACATGCGCCTCATGCGCGAGGCGGGCGTCAACACCGTCAGCCTGGGCGTGTTCGCATGGGCGTCGCTGGAGCCGGAGCCCGGCCGGTACGAGTTCGGCTGGCTGGACGAGATCATGGACCTCCTCCACGACCACGGCGTCAGCGTCAACCTGGCCACCCCCACGGCGGCGCCGCCCGTCTGGCTCACCCACCTGCATCCCGAGGTCTTCCCGATCATGGCGGACGGGCAGCCGTTCGGCTTCGGCAACCGCCTGCACTACGACCCGTCCTCGCCGATCTACCGCCACCACGCCGCCCGGATCACCACGAAGCTGGCCGAGCGCTACTCCTTCCACCCGGCGCTGGCGATGTGGCACATCAGCAACGAGTACGGCCCGACGGCCTACAACGAGGCCGCCTCGGTGAACTTCCGGCGCTGGCTCCAGCGCAGGTACGGCACGCTGGAGGCGCTCAACGACGCGTGGACCACCCGTTTCTGGGGCCAGGTCTACACCGACTGGGAACAGGTCGAGGTGCCGAACATCCCGCGCACCTGGATGAACCCGGCCCGGCGGCTCGACTTCAAGCGCTTCACCTCCGACGCGCTGCTGGAGTGCTACCTCGCCGAGCGCGACATCGTGCGCTCCTTCCGCGACGACATCCCGGTCATGACCAACTTCATGCGCTTCTACCGTCACGCCGACTACTGGAAGTGGGCGCCGGAGGAGGACGCCGCCGCGCTCGACATCTACCCGAACCCGGCCGAGCCCGACTCCCACGTGTCGGCCGCGTTCAACTACGACCTGTTCCGCTCGCTCAAGGGCGGGCAGCCGTGGATGCTCATGGAGCAGGCGGCGAGCGCGGTCAGCCAGTGGAAGCTCAACGTCGTCAAGGAGCCGGGGCGGATGAGGCTCGGCTCGCTGCAGGCGGTCTCGCGGGCGGCCGACTCGGTGATGTTCTTCCAGTGGCGGGCCGGCCGCGGCGGCCACGAACGGTTCCACTCGGCGATGTTGCCGCACTCGGGGCCGGACTCGCGGACGTACCGGGAGGTCACCGACCTCGGGCGGGAGCTGAAGCTGCTCGCGCCGGTGGCCGGCACGACCCAGCGCGCGCAGGTCGCGATCCTGTTCGACTGGGACGGCTGGTGGGGGCTGGAGGAGGTGGCGGGGCTGCCGCGCAACGACTTCAGCTACACCGACACCGTCATGCGGCACTACACGCCGCTGTGGGAGCGCCACCTGCCGGTGGACGTGGTCTCCGCGACCTCGCCGCTGGACGGTTACCAGGTGCTGGTGGTGCCGAACGCGTACCTGATCGGCGACGAGGGTGTGGCGCGGATCGAGGCGTTCGCCCGCGACGGCGGGACGGTGGTCATGTCCTTCTTCTCCGGTGTCGTGGACGACTGCAACCGGGTGCGGCCCGGCGGCTACCCCGGGGCGTTCCGCCGGCTGATCGGGGCGAAGATCGACGAGTACTGGCCGGCCAGGCCGCACGAGGTGTTCGCCGTGGAGTTCGCCGACGGGCGGCGCGCGACGGCCACCTGGTGGCGCGACGACCTGCACCTGGAGACCGGCAAGGCGCTTGCCACGTACGCCGACGGGCTGCTGGCGGGGCGCGCCGCGGTGGTGGAGAACCCGTACGGCGCCGGACGCGTCGTCTACGTCGCGACCCTGCTGGAGCAGGCGGCGCTCGACGCCGTGGTGGCCGGCGCGGTGGAGCGGGCGGGCGTCCGCTCCCGCTTCGAGGGCGTGCCGGCGCACGTGGAGTGCTCGGTGCGCGAGGACGCCGCGCACGAGTACGTCTTCCTGCTCAACCACAGCGCGGACGAGTCCGCGTCCGTCCCGCTGGACGGCGGGACGGATCTGCTCACCGGCCGCCCGGTGTCAGGGCAGGTCGTGCTCGGCCCGCTCGGGGCGGCGGTCGTCCAGGTGGCCAGGGCGTAGCCAGACGTCGACGCCGGCCAGCAGCTGGGCCTTGAGGTCGTCGGGGGCGAACGACGCCTCGATCGAGGCGCGGGCCAGCTCGGCCAGGCCGGCGTCGTCGAACCCGAGGGTCTGCCGCAGCCGGTCGTACTCGTCGGCCAGCGCCGTCTCGCCGTCGGTGTTGACCGTCACCGCCAGGCCGGCCGCCCGCAGCCGGGGCAACGGGTGCTCGGCCAGCGAGGGCACGAGGCCGAGCAGGACGTTGGAGGTGGGGCAGACCTCCAGCGGGATGCCGCGCTCGCCCACCTCGGCGACCAGCTCCGGGTCGTCCAGCACCCGGATCCCGTGGCCGAGGCGCTCGGCGTGCCCCAGGTCGAGCGCCTCACGGACGCTGGCCGCCCCGGCCGTCTCGCCCGCGTGGTGCACGAGGTGCAGCCCGGCGTCCCTGGCCGCGTCGCACACCCGCGCGAACGGCGCCAGCGGGTGGCTCTCGTCGCCCGCCAGCCCGATGCCGATCACCTGCTCGTGCCGGCGGGCCAGCTCGTACGTGCGCCACAGCCGCTCCACCGGCCGGCGCCTGGAGTGGTCGAGCAGCACCCGGCACTCGACACCGTAGCGCTCCCGGCCCTCGGCCAGCCCGTCGAGCACCGCCGCCAGCGGCATCTCCGGATCGCCCACGCGCTCGCCGTGGGAGGCGGCGGTGAACGTCACCTCGGCGTAGCGGGTGCCCTGGGCGGCCTCGTCCTCGCAGAACTCCACCGCGACCCGGCGGAAGTGCTCGGCCGTGCGCAGCAGCTCCCTGACCCGGGCCCGCTGGTCGGCGAACTCCCTGAAGGTCGCGAACACCCGTTCGGGCTCGGCGGCCCCGCCCAGGTCGCGCACGGTCCGCGGCCGTACGGTGCTCTCGAGGTGGACATGCAGATGGGCCTTGGGCAGCGACCGTACGTCTCTCACGTTCCGGCACCCTAGGGAGCGCTCCGGAACGTCCGCAACCGGATATCCGCCCTCATCGGGATGCTCGTCAGGGCTTGACGAGGCGGATCTTCGACTGCTTGTGCAGCGGCTCCCAGTCGTCCATGAACGTGGCGCGGAAGCCGTACTTCTCGGCCAGGGCGATCAGGGTCTCGGCGCGGTAGTAGAAGTCCTCGCGCAGCACCTGGTGCTCCTTGCCCTCGGTGCGGTCGAAGGTGAAGTCGAACCAGGCGCCCGGCTTCATGACCCTGCCGACGTGGGCGAAGCACTCCTCGATCACCTCGATCGGGGAGTGGGAGAAGACGCTGTGCGCGTGGACCACGTCGAAGTGCTCGTTCGGCAGGAACGCGAAGCGCATGTCGCGCACCGGCGTGAGGTACGGCAGCTTCTCCCCCAGCCCGTGCCGCACCAGCGTGTCCTGGGCGGCCATGAGGATGTCGGGCGAGATGTCGACGCCGTAGTAGTTGCCGGTGTGCAGGTAGTCGATGAACAGGTGGCCCGCCCGCAGGTTGCCGCACCCGATCTCCAGCATCCGGCACTCGGGCTTCAGTCCGTGCTCGACGAGGTAGTCGAACTGCAGCCTGCCCAGCTGGAGCCACCGCTTGTGGGTGTGCGAGCCGACCGCGCCCTCGGGGTCGCGCGCGGTGTCGGACCTCATCACGGCCCGGTAGTAGGAGACGTGGTCGCGCGTGTGCAGCCGAAACCACGTGTCGCGGGCCAGCCGCCGCAGGTGGGGGAGGATTTTCCGCGGATTCTTGATCGCGTACGTCACTTGGTGGACGAGGCTGGAACGGGAGCGTTTCACAGTGGGGAATCTAAGTCAGCCGCACCCGATCCCCACGGCCTGAGGCGACACTCTTGATCCCTCGTTTGCGCAGCCTTTCTCCACCGCCACAATAGACGCGACAATTTGTACGGATATCAGCCGAGCGCCCCAAAAGTCGTGCTTTAGCAGCCGAATATTATTCGGCAGTCAGGAGCCGGGAAGTTCGTCGGCGAGTTTCTCCGCCGCGCTCGATCCCGTGCTGGAGGGCTCCCGGAACCACCCGCCCGCTCCCGGACACGTCCCCAAGGTGCGCGGCGAGCGGCCGCCCACGGCAACGCCCCGACATCGTCCTCGCCGACCGCGGCTACGACCATGACAGCGGCGGGCCGCCTACCTACGGTAGGCGAGGCGGCGCAGCAGGATCTCCGCCGGGCCGCGGTGTCCGGCGCGCCGCATGAGATCGGCGATGACCAGCGAGACCAGCCACGTCGCCGCGGCCACCCCCAGGGCGCCGGTAAGCCCGAGTTCGTCCTGGAGCCCGAGCCCGTACGGATGGAAGACCGCGACGAACGCGACGGACTGGAAGAGGTACAGCGTCAGTGAGCGCTGGCCAAGCGCTTCGACGGCCGTGGTCAGGCGCTTGCGCCGCCGGACGGCCACGATCGCGATCAGTGCCATGATCGCGGCCATGCCGATTCCGCCCAGGAATCCGGTGAGCGCCTGCGCGAGGGCCGCGATCCACACCGCGGCGTCCGACGGCCCCGTCCACTCCCCTTCCTGGATGAGGGCGGCGGGAACGCCACCGGCGATGGACACGACCGTGGTGAGCACCGAGGCGTGGAGCAGGAACCTCCGGTGCTGAGCGGGCTGGTCCAGCAGGCGCCGCCGCGCCGCCCACATGCCGATGATCACCCCGGGAGTGATCGAGACGACGCCCACGACCACGCCGTAGGGCCAGTCCTGGATCCGGGAGAGGAACATCTCCCCGAAGTCCCTGTCGCCGGCGGCGATGGAGCTCGCGGCGTAGGCGGCGACGTGGTGTGACATCGCCCGCCACATGGGGTATCCGACGACGAAAGTGGACAGCGCCAGGCTGATGCCCGCCGCCCACAGGAGCATGGCGTCCTTGGCCCGCAGCAGACCGGCGAGCAGTACGGCGGCCACGCCGTACACCGCGAGGATGTCGATCGGCACCAGCACCGCCACGTGGACGAAGCCGATCGCGACCAGCCACCATCCCCGGCGGCGCTGCAGCTTGCGGATGCTCACCCAGTCGTTGCCGCGCCTTACCTCCCGGTCCATCAGCTGCACCAGCGCGTAGCCGAACAGGAAGGCGAACATCGGCCGCGCGTGGTTGTGGACGAAGAGCTGGTAGAAGAAGCCGGCGATCTCGTTGGCCACGGCGGAGCCGCGATTGGCCGTGACCACGAACAGCGGCGCGTGCGCCAAGGCTATGGCCAGCAGCATGACGCCACGGGCCAGGTCCGGGGCCAGCGCGCGTGCGGCCATGCCGTGCGGCGGAGCTTGTTCGTGGGGGGACGTCTGCAAAACTGCTCTCCTCAGCCGCTTTCTGCCGGGCAGCGGCATTCCTTCCGCCGCCAAGGGATGGATCATATGCAACAGATGCCTGCGGAGGCAGTGGCTGATGCCTTTAGGGCTCTGTACGGCCTGCTTTGTTCCGGTGTCGGCGGAACATGACGCCTCCACCTTCGTCGTATCGCCGACGGACAGCCAGTGCCCCGCGTGACCTATGGACCAGCAGTACCAGGTGTCCCGAGTGTCATGGCGCCACATACCGGTACATGGGGCAGATCCAGAGAACTGGGCAGGGCACTGCGTGGCCGGCTCGGCCGTACAGCCCCTGCCGCGGTTGGAGTGCTCGCCGGCGGGGCACGGCGGGCCGCCGGGTTACGGCGCGAGGAGCCGGCGCCGCCGGCCGGCCTGTCGGTGGACCACCTCGTCCGTCTGGAGCAGGGCCTGGCCACCTCTCCTGGGCGCAGGCGCTGTCCGCGCACTGCGGCCCGCGTGCGGAGGAGCCCGCGGGACGTCGTCGACCACGAGCCGTCCCGCGTGATCGACGTCGAGCCCGCTGTCGCGTGCCTGGCACGGCGAACGACGCGATGCGCCGTCCTGAGGGCGTGTGCGCCGTTCCGGCCAGGCAGTTGGCGCTCATCACGCCCGCGTACCGCCGCCCGGCGCCAGGACCCCCCAAGGTTGTGTGATGCTCATATCCCAACGACGACACAACACGCGCCCGAGTGAGGCGTGACCAACCGGCCGGGGTCAGCGGGGCTGATCTCCTGCTTCAACGCCACCGCCACGCGCCTGTGGGCGCGGGGCTCAAGTTGCACACGCGCAACGCCGTGCGCTGAGGAAGCGGTGCTGGAGATCGTCAGCGTCATCGGCGGCGACGCGGCCACCAGGGCCGCCCCCGTGCCGGGGCGGGCCGTGGCCGCGACCTCGAACGCACAGCCGTCCGCGTGACGGCCGGAGGCGAGGGCCGGCAGGCGGGACGCGCCGGCCCCGCGCTAGCCCAGGTAGTCGCGCAGGGCCAGGGAGCGGGAGGGGTGGCGCAGCTTGGACATCGTCTTGGCCTCGATCTGGCGGATGCGCTCACGCGTGACGCCGTAGACGCGGCCGATCTCGTCGAGGGTCATCGGCTTGCCGTCGTTGAGGCCGTAGCGCATGCTGATCACGCCCGCCTCGCGGTCGGAGAGCTGGCCGAGCAGGGCGCGCAGCTGCTGCTGCAGGAGAGTGAAGGAGACGGCGTCGGCCGGGGAGACGGCCTCGGTGTCCTCGATGAGGTCGCCGAACTCGCTGTCGCCCTCGTCACCGAGCGGGGTGTGCAGGGAGATCGGCTCGCGGCCGTAGCCCTGCACCTCGATGACGCGGTCGACCTCGAGCTCGCACTCCTTGGCGATCTCCTCGGGCATGGGCTCGCGGCCGAGCTCGCTCTGCAGCCGGCGCTGCACCCGCGCCACCTTGTTGATCAGCTCCACCATGTGGACGGGGATGCGGATCGTCCGGGCCTGGTCGGCCATCGCCCGGGTGATGGCCTGCTTGATCCACCACGTGGCGTAGGTGGAGAACTTGTAGCCGAGCCGGTAGTCGAACTTCTCGATCGTCCGGATCAGGCCGAGGTTGCCCTCCTGGATGAGGTCGAGGAAGAGCATGCCGCGGCCGGTGTAGCGCTTGGCGATGGAGACGACCAGCCGCAGGTTGGCCTCCAGCATGCGGCGCTTGGCCCGCTCGCCGTCGTCGGCGATCCACTCCAGGTCGGCGCGCAGGTCGTCGGGAAGCCCCGGCTCGGTGTCGAGCCGCTCCTTGGCGAACAGCCCGGCCTCGATGCGCTTGGCCAGGTCGATCTCCTGCTCGGCGGTCAGCAGCGGGACACGGCCGATCTCCTTCAGGTACGCCTTCACCGAGTCGGCGCCGAGCGTCCCGCCGTCGGCGACGTTGTCGTCCAGTTCGAGAACCTCTGCTGCTTGGGACAAAACTCTCTCCTCGCTCGCTTTGGACGGACGGCGGCCTTGAAGCCCGCGGGAGCCCGGAATCGCACCGGGAAGACTGCGGCGACGGGCACCTTGGAGTTGTGAGGACGTGCGAACGTGACGGGCACCTGATGGACCGTCTCCTTATCACGCTACCCAACGCATCCGACAACATGGGCCCGCGCGGGCCGCGCTAGTGCGGAAGGGAGGCCTGCGCGGCGCGCAGTTCGGCGAGGGAGCCGGGCAGATATCCGGCCAGTTCCCACGCGTCGGGCACCATCTCACGGTCGGTGAGCACGCCGACGTGGAGAGAGCCGTCGTAGGAGAAGGCCGTGATGTTGACGCCGCCGCTCACGTCCGAGATGACGGAGACGGGATAGAGGCTGAGCAGCCGGGCGCCGCACACGTACAGGGGGAACTGCGGGCCCGGCACGTTCGAGACGATCACGTTGATCGGCGGCGAGGCCTGGCCGATCAGCCCGAACGCGGAGCGTGAGGCCAGCCCCATGAGCGCGGCCGGCATCGACTCGCTGAACTCCCGCAGCCACCGCGCGGGCGCCACCGAGAACCGGTCCTTGATCCGGTGCATGGCGTGCCGTACGTGGTGCAGCCGGGCGACCGGGTCGGCGACGTGCACGGCGAGCGGCGCCGTCATGAGCGTCACCTGGTTGCCGGGCTCGTCGACGCCGGCGTCCCGCAGCGAGAACGGCACCCCCGCCACCAGCGGCCGGCGGGGCACGCCGCCGTGCGCGGCCAGCCACGTCCGCAGCGCGCCCGCGCACACGGTCATGACCACGTCGTTGACGGTGACGCCGAACGCCTTGCGGACCTCCTTGATCTCCTCCAGCGGCAGCGACGCGAACGCGAAACGCCGGTGCCGCGACACCGGCCCGCTGAACGGCGTTTTCGGCGCGGGCAGCGTCGGCAGGCCGGGCGCCCGGCCGCGCCCGGCCAGACGGCGGGCGAATCCGGAGACCACGCCGGCGCCGGGCAACCGGGACAGCAGCGGGATCTCGTCCAGGACGGGCACCGCCTGGGCGGCGAACCGGAGGGCGTGCGCCGGGTTGCCGGCCAGCCTGACCAGCCCGCGGGCCAGCATCCCGGCCGGGCCTGGCGGCGGCGCGTCGTGCTCCGGCTCGTACGGAGGCGGCTCCGCGGGCTCGGGGCCGAGGTCGAGCAGCGCGGCCAGCACGTCGGCGCCGCCCACGCCGTCCACGGCCGCGTGATGGATCTTCGTGTACAGGCCCATGCGGCCGCCGGACAGACCGTGGATCAGGTAGATCTCCCACAGCGGCCGGCCGCGGTCGAGCCGCCGGGCGTGCAGCCGCGAGACCTGCTCGGCGAGCTGCCGCTCGTCGCCGGGCGGCGGCAGGCCGATCTCTCGAACGTGGTAGTCGAGGTCGAGGTCGTCCTCCTGCGCCCAGTACGGATGGTCCAGCCCCAGCGGCACCGGGGCGAGCCTGCGCCGCAGCGCGGGGACGTACGGGAGCCGCCGCTCCAGCAGGGCCTGCAGGTCGGCGCGGTTGAGGTCGCCGTCGACGATGGCGAGGCCCGCGATGTTCGCGATGTTCGTGTCGGTCTCGAACTGGAGGAACTGCGCGTCGAGAGCGGTCAACTGCGGCATCCGTCACACCTCCGCACCGAACCAATCAGACTCCGCCCATCACTGCAAGGAACGACTTCCGGTGAAAAAGAGTCAGAGGAGAAGAAATGGCGCGATTGAGGTTGGGCTTGGCGGAGAATCTATACATCATGCTCCCCTCCCAATACCCCATCAAGCAGGTACGCGCGACGTATCCTGCGCTCTCCGACGGTCACGCCTATCTCGACGGCGCCGCCGGCACCCAGGTCCCCCGATCGGTGATCGAGGCCATCGCCACCGCCTACCGGTCCGGCCTCGGCAACGTCGGAGGCGCCTTCCCGGCGAGCCACCGTTCCGACGCGATCGTGGCCGCCTGCCGCGCCGCGGTCGCCGACCTGGTCGGCGGCCGGCCCGGCGGCGTGATCCTCGGCCCCAACATGACCACGCTCACCTACCGCCTGGCCCGGGCCATCGCCGGGCCCGGTGACGAGGTCGTGGTCTCGCGGCTCGACCACGACGCCAACGTCCGGCCGTGGACGCAGACCGGCGCCACCGTGCGCTGGGCCGAGGTCGATCCGGTCACCGGGGAGCTGCCGGTCGAACAGTACGCCGACCTCGTCAACGAGCGCACCAGGGTGGTCGCGGTGACGGCGGCCAGCAACATCATCGGTACCCGCCCCGACGTGCCCGCCATCGCCGAGATCGCCCACGCCGCCGGCGCGCTCGTGTACGTCGACGGCGTGCACGCCACCCCGCACGGCCCGGTCGACATGCGCGCGCTCGGCGCCGACTTCTACGCCACCAGCGCCTACAAGTGGTCGGGCCCGCACATCGGCGCGGTCATCGCCGACCCGGCGCTGCTGGAGACGCTGCGGCCCGACAAGCTGGCCCCCTCGTCCGACACGGTGCCGGAGCGGTTCGAGACGGGCACCTCGCCCTTCGCCGACCTCGACGGGGTCACCGCCGCCGTCGACCACCTGGCCGCCATGGTGCCCGGCACCGGCAACCGCCGCGAGCGCCTGCTGAACTCGATGGCCGCCGCGGAGGCGTACGAGCAGGCGCTGTTCGCGGTGCTCGTCGAGGGGCTGGAGACGATGCCGCACGTCACGACGTACGGCAAGCCCGCCCGGCGCACCGCCACCGTCTACTTCAACGTGGCCGGGCGCACCCCGCACCAGGTCGCCGAGCACCTGGCCAAGCGGGGCGTCAACGTCTGGCACGGCCACAACTACGCCTGGGAGCTGACCGGCGCGATGGGCATCCGCGACACCGGCGGCGCGGTGCGGGCGGGCCTCGTCCACTACAACGACCGTTCGGACGTCGACCGGTTGCTCGACGGGGTGGCGCGCCTGGAATGAACCGCGGGTCCCGGTTGCTGTCCGGGACGAAGTCGTTCATGGAAGAAGGCGTTTCGCATGTCAGCGCAGGCCGTCGCGGCCCGGCTCATCGTGCAGGCCCTGGAGGCCGAAGGCGTCGAGTACGTCTTCGGCATCCCGGGCGAGGAGAACATCCATTTCGTCGACGCTCTCAGAGACTCCCCCATCCGCTACGTCCTGGTGCGCCACGAGCAGGGCGCGGCGTTCATGGCGGAGATCTACGGCCGGCTCACCGGCAAGGCGGGCGTGGCCTCGGCCACGCTCGGACCCGGCGCCATCAACCTGCAGCTCGGCGTGGCCGACGCCACCACCAACAGCACCCCGGTGGTGGCGATCACGGCGCAGGTCGGGCTCGACCGCATCTACAAGGAGTCGCACCAGGTGGTCGACCTGGTGTCGCTGTTCAGGCCGATCACCAAGTGGTCGGAGCTGGCGCCCTCCGCGCAGGCGCTGCCCGAGCTGATCCGCAAGGCGTTCAAGACGGCGCAGACCGAGCGCCCCGGCGCCGTCTACCTGGCCATCCCCGAGGACGTCGAGTCGGCGCCGCTCCCCGCCGACCTGCGCCCGCTCCCGGTCAACGTCGTACGCCCGCAGGACCCCTCCCCCTCCCAGATCGCCCGTGCGGCCGACGTGCTGGCCACCGCCCGCCGGCCGATCGTGCTGGCCGGTCACGGCGCCACCCGCGCCGGGGCCTCGGACGCGCTCGTCCGCTTCTCCGAGCGGCTCGGCCTGCCGGTGGCCACCACGTTCAACGGCAAGGGTGTCTTCCCCGACGACCACCGGCACGCCCTCGGCGCGGTCGGGTTCATGCGGCACGACTACGTGAACTTCGGCTTCGACGAGGCCGACGTGCTCATCACGGTCGGGTACGAGCTGCAGGAGTTCGACCCGGTCAAGATCAATCCGCTGCGCGACAAGAAGATCATCCATATTCACCGGTTCCCCGCCGAGGTGGACGATCACTACCCCGTGGACGTCGGCGTGCAGGGTGACATCTCACGCTCGCTGCACGCGCTCGGCGACGCCGTGCACCGGCGTTTCTCGCTGAACGGCACCGGCGAGCGGATCCGCCGCATGCTCAAGGAGGAGCTGGAGCAGGGGCGTTCGGAGGACGGCTTCCCGCTGTCGCCGCGCCGGGTGGTGGCCGACATCCGCGAGGCGATGGGGCGCGAGGACATCGTGCTGGCCGACACGGGCGCGGTGAAGATGTGGATGGCCCGGATGTACCCGACGTACGAGCCGAACACGATGCTGGTCTCCAACGGGCTGTCGTCGATGGGGTTCGCGGTGCCGGGCGCGCTGGCGGCCAAGCTGGCGTTCCCGCGGCGGCGGGTGCTCGCGGCGACGGGCGACGGGGCTTTCCTGATGAACGTGCAGGAGCTGGAGACGGCCGTACGCGAGAACGTGCCGTTCGTGGTGCTGGTGTGGGTCGACGGCGCGTACGGGCTGATCGAGTGGAAGATGAACCTGGAGCTGGGCCGCGGCTCCCACGTGGCCTTCGGCAACCCCGACTTCGTCAAGCTGGCCGAAAGCTTCGGAGCCCGCGGCTACCGGATCACCGCGGCCGACGACCTCCTGCCGACCCTGCGCAAGGCGTTGTCCGACGACGCGGTGTCGGTGATCGCCGTCCCGGTCGACTACTCCGCCAACCTCGAACTCACCAGCAAACTCGGCGAACTCACCGGCCCCTTCTGACCGGACACACCTGGGGCGGGCCCGCCTGGCCGTTCTAAGATCGGCTGGGTGAGCCTGCCCGCCGTACCCGCCGCCGAGTCCCCCGCCGGATCCGCTGCCGGGCTGCTGCCGGTCGAGCCGGCGCGCGACCCGTACCACGTCTATCTCGACTCGCTGACCAGCCCAGAGTCGCGCCGGACGATGCGCGGCTGCCTCGACCGGCTGGCCAAGCTGCTCACCGGCGACGAGAACGCCACCGGTGCGGGCCAGCCGTGGCACCTGCTGCGTTACGAGCACACCGTGCGCATCCGCACGATGCTCACCGACCAGGGGTGGTCGGCGGCGTACGTCAACAAGCACCTGGTCGCGCTGCGCCGGGTGCTGAAGGAGGCGTGGCGGCTCGGGCAGACCACCGCGGAGGACTTCGCCCGCGCCGCCGACCTGGCCCCCGTGCGCCAGAGCCGCCTGCCGACCGGACACCACGTGCCGCCCGAGGTGGTGGGGGCGGCACTGGCGGCGTGCGACGACTCGCCGGCCGGGGTGCGCGACGCGGCCCTGATCGCGGTGCTGTACTCCACCGGCTGCCGCCGCGCCGAGCTGGGCGGGCTGGAGCTGCCCGACTACGACCCGGGGGCACGTTCGCTGCGGGTGCGCGGCAAGCGCGACAAGGAACGCCTGGTCTACCTGACCACAGACGCGATCGGGCTGGTGGAACGCTGGCTGGCGGTCCGCGGAAACGCGCCGGGCGCGCTGTTCAGCCCGATCAGCAAGGCGGGACGGGTGCGCGTGCGCGACGGGCGGCCGGTGGGGCTGACCGGGCAGGGCATCGCCGACATCCTGGCCCGCCGGTTCGGGGCGGCGGGCGCGGCCCGGCGTACTGCGCACGACTTCCGCCGGACGTTCATCGGCGAACTGCTGGACGCGGGGGTGGATCTGGCGACGGCCCAGGCTCTGGTGGGCCATTCCAGCCCGGCCACCACGGCCCGCTACGACCGCCGCCCGGAACGCACCCGCCGCGAGGCCGTCGACCGCCTCCGCCTCCCCGCCCCACGCCCTCTCGCCTGACCGCTCGCAAGGCCTCCACACGCTGAGCCCCCGATGCTCCCGACGCTCATCGACGCCCTCGACGTGTCAGCTCACCAGGCGGGGGACGACGCCGGTGGTGTGCAGGCGTTCGCGGGCGGCGGCGATGGCCTCGTCGGTGGTGGCGAACACGCGGCCGGCACGGTCGAGCCGGGCGATCACGCCGAGCGCCTCCAGCGGCTGGTGGTGGCCGTCGGGGATGCCGGAGACGTAGACGGCGATGCCGCGCCGTTCGAGCCGTTGGATGGCGTCGCCGAGGACGAGTGCGCCGCTGGCGTCGATCGTGGTGACGCGGCGCATGCGCAGCACGACCACGGACACCCCGGTCACCTCCGACAGCTCCAGCAGGAAGCGCTGGGCGGCGGCGAAGAACAGGGGGCCGTCGAGCCGGTAGGTGACGATGTGCTCGGCGAGCAGGGCGTGCTCGTCCTCGGTGTGCTGGGGTTGCAGGTCGTGCCGGAGCGGCTCCTGGTCGAAGCGGACGTTACGGGCGATGGCCCGCAGCGCGAGCGCGCCCGCCACGACGAGGCCGAGCAGGACGGCGAGCACGGTGTCGAGCATGAGGGTGGCGACGGCGGTCAGCACGAGGACGGCGCCGTCGCCCCGGGTGGAGCGGATCATGGCGCGCACCGCGCCGATCTCGACCATCCGCACCGCCGTGGCCAGCAGCACCCCGGCCAGCGCGGCGAGCGGGATGCGGGAGACGAGCCCGGCGGCGAGGTAGACGATGCCGCCCAGGATGAGGGCGTGCGACAGCGCCGCCAGCCGGGACTGGGCCCCGGAGCGGACGTTGACCGCCGTGCGGACGATGGCGCCCGTGCCGGCCATGCCGCCGAACAGCGGGGTGATGAGGTTGGCCACGCCCTGGCCGAACAGCTCGCGGTCGGGGTCGTGGCGGTGGCGGCCGGACATGCCGTCGGCGACGCCGGCCGACAGCAGCGACTCGAGCGCGGCGAGCGCGGCCACGGCGACGGCGGGGCCGAGGAGCGCCGGGATCGCGCCGAGGTCGAAGAAGCCCAGCGACGGCGCGGGCAGCCCGGGGGGCAGGTGGCCGATCCTGGTCAGGGGCAGCGCGGCCAGCTCCGCGACGAGGGTGGCGGCGGCCACGGCGAGCAGCGAGAACGGCACGGCGGGCCGGATTCTCGCGCCCACCAGCAGCAGCGCGGCCACGGCGAGGGTGACGCCGGCGGCCCACCAGTGGGGCGCGGCGAGGAAGTCGGCGACGGCGTGCCAGGCGATCACCGGGACCTGGTCGCTGTCGTGGGGCCGGACGCCGAGGGCGTGGGGGAACTGCTGCAGGCCGATCACGCACGCGATGCCGACCGTGAACCCGGCCACCACGGGCGCGGGGACGAGCGCCATGTAGCGGCCGGCGCGGGCCAGGGCGAGCGCGACGAGCAACAGCCCGGCGAGCAGGCCGACGGTCAGCACGCCGGCGGGGCCGTGGGTGCCGACGATGGGCATGAGCACGACGGTCATGGCGCCGCTGGTGCCGGACACCTGCAGGGCCGACCCGCCGAAGAGCGCGGCGAGCGACCCGGCGACGACGGCCGTGGCCAGGCCGGAGGCGGCGCCGAGGCCGGAGGAGATGCCGAAGCCGAGCGCCAGAGGCAGCGCGATGACGGCCACCGTGAGCCCGGCGAGCAGGTCGTTACGGGGGCGGCGGCCCATGGCGGCCAGGTCGGCGCGTCGCGGGAGCAGAGCGCGGACCCGCCCCCACACCACGGCCGTCACGCCGCGTCTCCTTTCGTGTCGGCTCCGTCACCGGCGATGCGCGTGAAAGGTCCCTTCACCATCACTCCCTCTGCTGCGTAAAGAGAACGCCAACTTGTCCCAAATTGCATAACTCTGCAATTCGTGAAGAGGGCACTAGGATAACAAGGGAAACCGCGCTGACCTGGCCCGATTCCGCCTGGCCGGTGATATTCGCCGTACGCGGAATCGGGCCATCGCCTAAAAAGCCGCAGCCGCCTTCAGCCCACTAAAAAAGGGTTCCTTTTCCGAAAAAGGGGGCTCTCAGAATGAGGTTTCCAGCATGGAGAACGCGCGCTCCGCCGCGCGTACCGCCTCCGGCTCGACCTCCGCCATCGGGCGGCCCTGCGCCAGCATCCGCCAGTTGCGCCTGGCCAGCACCCGCTGCGCGGCCAGCACCTGTGCGGCCAGCAGCCCGGCGGCCAGTTCGTCGCCCGCCTCATCGGGCGGCTCCGTGAGAGCATCCGCGAGGGCGCCCGTGAGGGCCTCGGCGAGGGCCTGCTCGTCCTGCGAGATGTGCTGGAACAGTCGAGCCTGCAGGCCGGGCGTGGTGAACACCATCCGGTGGAAGGCCAGCACCTCGGGGTCGTCGTTGAGGCCCGTCACGGGGTCGCGCCGGGCGAGCCCGCCGAGGAAGTGGCGGCGCAGCGCCTCCAGCGGGCGCTCCCCCGCCGCCCGCTCCCGCACGACCCGCGCCGCCTCGCCCCGGTGATCGGCGATGCGGTGCAGGACGAGGTCCTCCTTGGCCGGGAAGTACTTGAACAGCGTCGGCTTCGAGACGCCGGCCGCCGCCGCGATCTCCGTCACCGGCACCTCGTCGAAGCCGCGCTCCAGGAAGAGCGCGATGGCCGCCGCCGAGATCGCCTCGTGCACCCGCCGCCGCTGCAGCTCCCGCAGTCCCGTCATGGGCTCCATCCTAGCAACGCGTTAACCTGGTCAATCTCTTTACCGAGTCAACACGCGACCGAGGCGGCGGCGCAACCGCACATGGACCTTCGGCACTGCGGACCGGCTTCGACGGAGCGAGACCCAGGGGCAGGGCCGGGCGTTCGGCGCTCGGCCACGGGGTCTCACTTCTCGCTGTCGAGCATGGCCAGGTGCTGGGCCGCGTAGCGCTCCCCGGCCGCGGCATCCGCCGGCACCGCCGCTTCGATCTCGGCGAGTGTCTCCTGGTCGAGGGTGAGGTCCACGGCGGCGAGGGATTCGGCCAACCGGTCGCGGCGGCGGGCGCCGACCAGCGGGACGATGCCCTCGCCCTGGGCCGCGACCCAGGCGATGGCGACCTGGCTGGTCGTCGCCCCGATGCGCTCGGCGACCCGGGTCAGCGCGCCGACCAGGCGCAGGTTGGCCTCGAGGTTCCCGTCCTGGAAGCGGGGGCTGTGCGCCCGGAAGTCGCCGCCGCTCAGCTTCCTGTCGGGGTCCCAGTGACCGCTGAGCAGGCCGCGGGAGAGTACTCCGTAGGCGGTCAGGCCGATGCCGAGCTCACGCAGCGTCGGGATGATGGCCCTCTCGGGGCCTCGCGACAGAAGCGAGTACTCGATCTGCAGGTCGCTGATCGGGGCCACGGCGGCAGCGCGGCGAAGGGTGTCCGGCCCGACCTCCGAGAGGCCGATGTGCCGGATATATCCGGCTTGCTGCATCTCCAGCATCGCCCCGACGGTGTCCTCGATCGGAATCTGCGGGTTCAGCCGGGAGGGGCGGTAGATATCGATGTAGTCGGTTCCCAGACGCCGCAGCGAGTACGCCAGCCGGTCTTTCACCGCGGCCGCCGAGACATCGGCCGCCGCGGGCTGGAAGCCGCCGTCCGGCGTGCGCCGCGTGCCGAACTTCACGCTGATCACCACGTCCTCGCGGCGGCGGTCCTTGAGGGCACGGCCGATCAGCATCTCGTTGTGGCCGGAGCCGTAGAAGTCGCCGGTGTCGACGAGCGTGACGCCCGCGTCGATCGCGGCGTGGAGGGTCGCGATGCTCTCCTGCTCGTCGGCCGGCCCGTACAGGTCCGACATGCCCATGGCGCCCAGGCCGATGACCGAGACCCGGGGTCCGTGCGCGCCGAGTGGGCGGGTACCGATGGTTGGCACTCTGGTTCTCCTTGACGTGTCGCCTTCTTGGTCGCGGGACGCGGCTCAGGCCCGTGACGTCCGGCAGACCTTCGCCGGCAGCCGGGCCGCGAGCCGGCCCGCCCCTGTACATCCAGCGTGCACCGCTGTTCACGGGGCAGCCACGGCTGCCCCGACCCAGGGGTTCACGTCCCCTGGCTCAGGCCCCTCGGCATCGGCGACGATCGAGAGATGAACCACTCGGAACTCGCCGCGTACCTGAGGTCGCGGCGTGACAGGATCCGTCCGGCCGAGGTCGGTCTGCCCACCGGTCCGAGACGCCGGGTGCCGGGACTGCGGCGCGAGGAGGTCGCCCAGCTGGCGGGGCTGTCCGCGGACTACTACACCGAGCTGGAACGGGGCCGCGGCGTACAGCCCTCGGCACAGGTGCTGGCCGCACTCGCGCGGGCGCTGCGGCTGGACGGCGACGAACGCGACCAGCTGTTCCACCTCGCCGACCGGCCGGTCCCCCAGGCCGCGCACGGCCCGACCGCACACGTCCAGCCGGCGCTGCTCAGCCTGCTGGACCGGCTCTCCACCACCCCCGCCCAGATCATGACCGACCTGCACGAGACCCTCGCCCAGAACCCTCCGGCCGTCGCACTCGTCGGCCATCGAACCGGGGTACGGGGCCCCGCGGCCGGCTTCGTCCACCGCTGGTTCACCGACCCCGGCGCCCGCACGCTGTACCCGGTGGAGGACCACGACCACCACTCGCGCGTCTTGGTCGCCGACCTGCACGCCGTCGCCGCCCGTCGGGGGAAGGACCCAGAGGTGAGCCGGATGGTCTCCACACTGCGACGGCGCAGCCAGGAGTTCGCGAGCCTGTGGGAGACGCGTGACGTGGCCCTGCGGCGGGCCGACCACAAGCGGATCGTCCACCCCGCCCTCGGCGTCATCGAGGTGGACTGCCACAGCCTGTTCAGCGAGGACGGGCGCCAGCGCCTGCTGTGGTTCACCGCGCCGCCCGGCAGCAACGGCGCCGCCCAGCTGGAGCTGCTCTCCGTCATCGGCACCCAGGACATGACGACCGGCGCCGACGACACCCAACCGACCGGCACGTCCCGGATGACGACCGAGTAACGGAGGCATCCACGACCCGCCCCGCAAAGTGTTAACCTGGTTAATCTATTAACCGAGTTAACAGTTTGGAGGGGTGATGGGAACGCTCGACGACGAGCGACGGCACGTCGAACGCTGCCGGGCCGGCCTGCGCCGGATACTGGAGGGCGCGCGGGAGAACGTGATCGTCGGCGAGACCGTGGCCGGCGACCGCTACAGCGCCGAGCGCCTGGGCCGCCACCTCAAGAGCCTGGCCAAGGAGCTGAGCGAGGAGCCCGACGGGCCGCCGTTCTTCGGCCGGCTCGACTTCGGCGCGGGCGAGCACCAGGGCCGCGCGTACCACATCGGCAGGCGGCACATCACCGGCGAGCACGGCGGCCCGCCCGTGGTGGTCGACTGGCGGGCGCCGGTCGCGCGGGCGTTCTACCGGGCCGGCGCCGGGGATCCCCAGGGCGTCGCCCTGCGCCGGCGCTTCGGCTGGTCCGGCACCACCCTGACGGGCTTCGAGGACGAGCGGCTGGACCGGGGCGAGGAGGGCGGCGGCCACATCCTGGCCGCCGAGATCGAACGCCCCCGCGTCGGCCCCATGCGCGACATCGTCGCCACCATCCAGCCCGAGCAGGACGACCTCGTCCGCGCCGACCTCGACACCTCGATCTGCGTGCAGGGCGGGCCGGGCACCGGGAAGACCGCGGTGGGCCTGCACCGGGCCGCGTTCCTGCTCTACGCCCACCGCCGCCGCCTGGAACGCTCCGGCGTGCTCGTGCTCGGCCCCAACCCGGCCTTCCTCGGCTACATCTCGGCGGTGCTGCCCGCGCTCGGCGAGATGGACGTCGAGCAGACGACGCTGGAACGGCTGCTCGCCACCGTCCCGGCCACCGCCGCCGACACCGAGCAGGCGGCGGTCGTCAAACACGACGCGCGGATGGCGCGGGTGCTGCGCAAGGCCCTGTACGGCCGGATCTCGCGGCCCGCCGAGCCCGTCGTGGTGCCGGACGGCTCGACCCGTTGGCGGGTGCACGAGGACGAGCTGCGCCGCATCGTGGACGACACCCGCCGTGAGCCGCTGCCGTACGGTGTCGGCCGCGAACGCGTCCTGGCCCGCGTGGTGGCCGCGATCCGCCGCCAGGCGGAGGCCCGGGGCCGGACGGCGACCGCGGCCTGGCTGCGCGGGGTCGGCCGCGCCGTCACCCCCGCACTGGACGCCGTCTGGCCCGCCGTCAGACCCGAGGAGATCCTTTACGAGGTGCTGCGCGACCCCGTCGCGGCCGCCGGTGTCCTCACGGACGCCGAGCGCGCCGCGATCACCTGGTCCAGGCCGCCCCGAAGCCCCGCAAGCGCCCGCTGGTCGGCCGCCGACCTGGTGCTGCTGGACGAGGTCGGCGGCCTCCTCGAACGCCCCCGCGGCTACGGCCACGTCATCGTGGACGAGGCCCAGGACCTGTCGGCCATGGAGTGCCGGGCGGTGGCCAGGCGCAGCGAGCACGGCTCGCTCACCGTGCTCGGCGACCTGGCGCAGGGCACCACGCCGTGGGCCGCCACGTCGTGGCCGGAGCATCTGGAGCTGCTCGGCAAGCCCGACGGCCGGGTCGTCGCCCTCACGACCGGCTTCCGGGTGCCGGCGGCCGTGGTGGAGCTGGCCAACGCGCTGCTGCCGGCGCTCGGCGCACGGGTGCCGCCGACGCGCTCGTACCGGTCGGACGGGCTGCTGCGGGTGCGGCGGGTGACCGACGTGGACAAGGGGGTGGCGGCGGCGGTGCGTGCGGCGCTCGCGTTCGAGGGGTCGATCGGGGTGATCGCGGCGGACGCCGCCGTGGAGACGCTCACGTCCGCGCTGTGGGACGAGGGGCTGGACGTGGGCGGGCGGCTCACCGTACTGCCCGCCTCCATGTCGAAGGGGCTGGAGTACGACCATGTCGTCGTGGCGGAGCCGGCCGCCATCGTGGCGGCGGAGCGGCGGGGGCTGCACCGGCTGTACGTGGCGCTCACCCGGGCCGTCTCCCGGCTCGACGTCGTGCACGCCCGTCCGCTGCCGCCGCCGCTCACGTCGCCGGACGAAGCCTTCTGAGATGGGCGGATGTCCTCGACAGGTACGCGGCTTCGGTGTGTGATGTGGTTTCCCGTCCTGACAGGAGGCCCCGTGACGTCATCCCCGGACCCTCCCTCACCCGGCGACCCGCCCGCCGCTCCGGATCCCGTACCCCCTGGATCCCGCGCACAGCAGCCCCCGCCCCGCGACCTCCCCGCACCGCGGCCCTCAGCCTCCGAGACGACGGAACCCCGACCGCGCGTGACAGAGCCCGCGGAACCTCCGCCCCGCACACCCGGGCCCGCGGAAGCCCAGCCGTCGCCTCCGGCACGCACATCAGGCACTCCCCCGCGGCGGTCAGGGGTCGCCGAGCAGGTGCTGTCCGTCGTGGGGTTCGTCTGTGCGGCGGTGGCGGTCCTGTTCCAGCCGGTGGTGTTCGGGCTGGCCGGTGTCGCGCTCGGGGTCGCCGGTCACGTCCGGGGCGAGCCGCTGGGCCGGTGGGCCGCCATCGCCGCCGGCGCCGGGATGCTCGCCGGCACCGTCCTCAGCATCCTGCTCACCCCGGGATGACCGCGTACGGCGTGAGATCCTTGACGCGTGCTTTCGCCGATCGACGTGCTGCGCGTGGAGATCACCGCCCGGCTGGCCGCCTTCGAGCGCCGGCCGGTCCCCCCGGCGGAGGGCGTGCGCCGGGCGGCCGTCACGGTGTGCGTGCTGGAGGACGGCGCGCGCAGCCCGTACGTAATCGTGATCAAGCGGGCGGCGGCGGGCCGCAACGCCGGGCAGTGGGCGCTGCCCGGCGGGCGGCTCGACGACGGCGAGGAGCCGCTGCAGGCGGCGCTGCGGGAGCTGGCTGAGGAGACCGGCGTGACGGGCGTCGAGGTGCTGGGGCTGCTCGACGACTTCGTCACCGACTCCGGGTTCGTGATCACACCGGTGGTCGCGTACGGCGGCCGGCAGGAGCCGGTGCCCGACCCGCGCGAGGTGGCCTCGGTGCACTCCGTGCCGCTGGAGCGGTTCCTGGCTCCGGGCGTGCCGCGCTGGCGGGGCGAGCTGCTGCAGATGCCGCTGGGTCCGTCCATCGTGATTCACGCGCCGACGGGGGCGATTCTGTGGCAGTTCGCGGAGGTGGCGCTCCGGGGTCGTGAGCAGCGGGTCTTCGACGTCGCCCAGCCTCGCTGGACGCGGAGATGACCGGTTCACGTGTCGCTCATGGGAGCGCCACGATTACCTCCCCGGCCCGACCGTGTGCTTAACTCAAGGTGCCGATGTGGTCTGTGTCCCCCGGGCCGCAAATTACCGCCTTCACGGAATACCGTTCGGCTGGAGCCGTGTTGTGCACCTCGCCGAGGAGGCGACCGCCACATCGGCCTCAACAGCTTTTCCAGGCGTCCCCCGATCTCTCGGGGGACGCCTGACTTATTGTTGGTGGCCAGCCGATGATCAGGAGAGCTCGTTGCTGTACCAAGTGGTCAAGTTCGCCGCCACGCCGCTGACGCACGCGATGTGCCGCCCGCACATCACCGGCGCGGCGCACGTGCCGAGGAAGGGCCCGGCGATCCTGGCCGCCAACCACCTGTCGATCCTCGACTCGTTCCTGCTGCCGGCGCTGCTGCCGCGGCACGTGACGTTCACCGCCAAGAACGAGTACTTCGACGGCAACCCGGTCTCCGGCTTCTTCATGCGGCTGGGCAAGAGCCTGCCGATCGACCGCGACAGCGCCCACGCCGCGCAGGCCATGCTCGACGCGGCGGCCGAGCTGCTGGAGCGCGGCGAGCTGTTCGGCATCCACCCCGAGGGCACCCGCTCCCCCGACGGCCGCCTCTACCGCGGCAAGGTCGGCGTGGCCTGGCTGGCGCTGAAGACCGGCGCCCCGGTGCTGCCGGTTGCGCTCAGCGGCACCGAGAAGGTGCTGCCGCTCGGGGCGAAGGTGCCGAGGCCGGCCAGCATCGGCATCACCATCGGGGCGCCCCTGCGGTTCGACGGCGACCACGCCAAGGCGCGCGATCGGCGGCGGGTCACCGACGAGATCATGGAGGCCATCCAGAAGCTGTCGGGCCAGGAATACGTCCCGACCTATGCCGCCAGTTATAAGGCAGCCAATGGAATGTCTTAGTTTGTCCCCGCTAGGCTCGGAGGCCAGTCGTCGAAGAGCGAGGGGCTGATCAGTGGCACGGGGCCGTACCATCGCGATCGCGTCCGTCGCCGCCGTGCTCGTGGTGGGGGCCGCGGGCGGTGGCGCCTACTACGTGCTGCACACCAGGGGCACGCCCGCGGAGACGGCTCAGCGTTTCGCGACCGCGTGGCAGGCCGGCGACGCGAGCGCGATGGCCGCGGTGCTGGCCACGCCGCAGCAGCTGAGCGCGTACGACCAGCAGCGCAAGGCTCTCGGGGTCGAGTCGACGCAGGTCAGGCTCGGCCAGGTCGCCGAGGGCGACGACCGGGCCCGCGTCCCCTACACCGCGACCCTCACGTTGAAGAACCTCGGCACCTGGTCCTACCAGGGCCAGATCGACCTCGTGGTGGCCGACCGCACCTGGAAGGTCGACTGGAAGCCGGCCACGCTGCACCCGTCGATGACCCAGGGTGCGGCCTTCTCGATCAAGACGAAGTGGCCCGAGCGGGCGGCGATCACCGACGCCGAGGGCGGCCGCATCGACACCGGCACGGTCGGCGGCTCGGTGCAGCAGCTCGTCGGCTACCTGGACAAGGCGACCAAGAAGGACGTCGGCAAGCTCGGCTCCTCCTACAAGGTCGGGCAGGCCGTCGGGCGCGGCGGGCTGCAGGAGACGTTCCAGACGAGGCTGGCCGGCACGCCGACCACCGAGATCCAGCTGGGCGGCAAGACGCTGCAGACCATCGAGGGCAGCGACGGCGAGCCCCTGCGCACGTCGCTCGACCCGGGTGCGCAGGCCGCGGCGGTGACGGCGGTCAAGGACGTCGGCAAACCCGCCTCCCTGGTCGCGATCAGGCCCTCGACGGGCGAGATCCTCGCCGTGGTGAACAACCGCGGCGGCTTCAACCGGGCGCTCGACGGCCGCTATCCGCCGGGCTCGACGTTCAAGGCGGTCACGGCCATCGGGCTGGTGGCGGCGGGGATGTCGCCTCAGGACACCGTCACCTGCCCCATGTACGCGAACGTCGGCGGCCTGCGGATCCGCAACTCCGACAAGGAGGAGTTCGGGTCGTTGTCGCTGCTCGACTCCTTCGCGTACTCGTGCAACACGACGTTCGCGCCGCTGGCGCAGCAGAAGCTGGGCGCGGAGAAGTTGCTCGACGTGGCCGAGGACGTCGGGTTCAACCAGCCGCTCAACATCGGCGTGCCGGCGGCGAAGGCGAGCTTCCCCAGGGCGCAGTCCGACGCCGAGCTGGCCGCGGAGGCGTTCGGGCAGGCCCGCATCACCTCCAGCCCGCTGTCGATCGCGTCGGCGGCCGCGGCCATCGCCGACGGCACCTGGCGCCCGCCGACGCTGGTGCCGTCGCTGAAGCAGAAGGCCAAGGAGCGCCCGCTGCCCGAAGGGGTGAAGCCGGCGCTGCACGAGATGATGGCGGCCGTGGTGACCAAGGGCACCGCGAAGTCGGCCGGGCTGCCCGCCGGCACCCACGGCAAGACCGGAACGGCCGAGTACGGCACCGGCGAGAAGCTCGACTCGCACGCCTGGTTCATGGGGTTCAAGGACGACGTGGCCTTCGCCGTGGTCGTCGAGGGCGGCGGCGGGGGCGGCGCGGTCGCCGCCCCCATCGCCGCGACGTTCCTCAAGGAGCTCTGAGCCCTTCTCAGGACTCACCGAGGAAGCGGCGGACCGCCTCCGCCACCGGCTCGGGCCGGCCGCGCTGGGCGGCGTTCGAGGTGGCGCTGTGGTTCAGGCCCGGCAGGACGATGCGACGGGCCCGCGGCAGGACCCGCTGCAGCTCGCCGAGCGCGGCGCGCAGGTAGGCCGCGCTCCTGGCGCCGCCGATCAGCAGCACCTCCGCCTCCACCGACCGGTACGGCTCCAGGTCTCCGGACGCCTCCGCCACCAGGTGCAGGTCCTCGTGCAGCGTCGGGGCCAGTTCCCCGAACGTCAGCTCCCGCAGCGCCGGCTCGACGCCGGCCACGGCGCGTTCCTGTCTCTTGACCATCGAGCTCGTCATCAGTTCCATCAGCGGACGCGGGATGGCGCGCATGATCGGGGGACCCATCCGGCCGGCTCTCATGCCGGTGACGAGCGCCGCCGAGATCCGTCCTTCGGCGAGCTCGCGGTCGAGGCGGGGCAGCCAGCCGGTCGAGTGGGAGCCGTGGATGTCCAGGGGCGGTTCGAAGATGACGGCCTTGCGCAGCGCCGGCTGGACGCGCGCCGTGTGCAGGGTGATGATCGCGCCCGAGCTCACGCCCATGGCGTACGGCGCGCCGGTGGCCCGCAGCAGCGCGTCGAGGTCCTCGACCTCCCGCTGGAGCCCGTACGCGGCGCCGGCCGGGCCGCTGCGGCCCCGGCCCCGGCGGTCGGGCAGGTAGCACGTGAAGTCACCGGCGAGTGCCTGGGCCAGCTCGATCTGGCTGCGGCCGCTCTGCATGGCTCCGTGCAGGATCACCAGGCCCGGACCGCTCCCGACCTGGTGATAGTGGATCGTGGTGCCGTCGGCCGAGGTCACGGCGCCGCTCGTGGTGGTCGTGGTCATGGTTGCTCCCTTTCGGTTCGGCAGGCGAAGGGAGCCCGGCTATCGTTGCCAGTGCCATCTCGTGGCCGGGTCTCCGCCTCGCGGGATCTTGGTGCGAGATCTCCCGGCGGCGGTGTTGCAGCACCGCCGCCGGTTCTTGCTCGGTCACTCCGCCGGGCGGCCCCTTTCCGCGAGGTCCGCCACGTCGCCGGTCAGTTCGCCGGTCCGGTGGTAGGCGCGCCACTCCTCCAGGCCGGGGAACGCGCCCGCGTCCAGCTCCGCCAGCAGTGAGCGCACCCAGGCCGCCTCGGCCTCGCGCATCGCCAGCGCGTACTCCGATTCGACGAGGAACAGCCGGGGCAGCTCGCCCCGCTCGCGCTCCAGTGTCCGCCGGTCCGTCTCGATCCGGCTTTCCAGCAGTTCCAGCCGCCGCCGCAGCAGCGAGGGGACCTCGTCGGGCCCGAGGCCGCCCATCACCGACAGGCCCGACTCGAACGGCGACGGCTCCCACCGGGGCGTGGACAGCAGCTCGCGCGTCCAGTCGGCGGCCTCGCGCCGGCCGGCGTCGGTGACGCGGTAGACGGTGCGCTCGGGGCGGGCACCCTGACGGTCGGTGCCGACCGCCTCCAGAAGACCGTGTTTCTCCAGGTTGCGGACGACGGTGTAGAGCGAGCCCCATTTGATCGGCATGTCGTCGTCCTTGCCGCGGGCCCGCAGCACGGAGGCCATCTCGTACGGATGCATCGGCCGCCGGACGGCCACGGTCAGCACGGCCAGTGCCAGCAGGTTGGCCACCGGGCGCCGCTGGGCCATTCCGATCACTCCTCGTCGGCGAATACTTGTCTGCGAGTATAGGCATCGGGCCGATCGTCCGGCAAGACCCGTGGTTCCGTAACGTTGATCGGAAGAGGCGGCGGGGTGTCCCGCCGCCGGAGCCGATCACCCGCGGAGGACTGAGCAGAGATGAGCCGCGAACACACCTACCGGACCGTCGTGACCTGGACCGGGAACAAGGGCACCGGCACCAGCGGCTACCGCGACTACGGCCGTGACCACGAGCTGTCGGCCGCGGGCCCGCCGGTCATCCCGGGCAGCTCCGACCCCTCCTTCCGCGGTGACCCGTCCCGCTGGAATCCCGAGCAGCTCCTGGTCGGATCACTCTCGCAGTGCCACATGCTGTGGTATCTCCACAAGTGCGCCACGGCCGGGGTGGTCGTCACCGAGTACGCCGACACCGCGACCGGCACCATGGCCGAGTCCGCCGGCGGCGGTCACTTCACCGAGGTGGTGCTGCGCCCGGCGGTCACCGTGGCCGCGCCCGAGATGCTGGAGAGCGCTCTCGCGCTGCACGACGACGCCCACAAGGCGTGCTTCATCGCCGCCTCCGTCAACTTCCCGGTACGCCACGAGCCGACCGTCCGCACGGCCGGCTGACCCTCAGCGGGCGCGCCCGGCCGCGGCGTCGTAGTCGAGGCCGAGCCGGGGCGCCAGCTCCCGCAGGCACTCCTCGAAGACCGGCTCCAGGTCGGAGTAGGCGAAGTCGAGCTGGTCGAGCACCTCCATGCAGAGCAGGCCGTACAGCCTGGTCCAGCACGACAGGAACACGTGGATCGCCTCCACCGGCAGCCCGGAGCCCGTGTCGGCGGCGTACGCGCGCAGCTGCTCCCTGATGGACGGGTCCAGCTCGTCAGGCGCGGGCACGGGGAAGCGGCGCGCCCGCCACAGGTCGGCGATCTCGTCGAGGAAGACCTGCTCGAAGTCGCGCCCGGCCAGCTCGCGCGGCGAGCCGGGGCGCCTGGTGATCGGGCTGGCGAACACCCACCCGAACTCCGCCCGATGGGTGACGGCCCAGCGCCGCATCGCCCGGCACGTCGCCAGCAGCCGCCGCGCGTGGTCACCCGGCGGGTACGCGTCACGCGCGGCCTCCATCGCCTCCGTCAGCTCGCGGAAGAAGTCGGCCGTCACCGCTCCGACCAGCTCCTCGTGACCGGCGAAGTAGTGGTAGAGCGCGGGGCCGCTCATGCCCATCTCCCGGGCCACCGCGTTGATCGTGACCGCCGCCTGCCCCTGCTCGATCAGCAGCCTGCGCGCCGCGGCGCGGATCTCCGCCAGCGTCGCCTGCCGTACGCGTTCGCGCCTGCTGGTGCCCTGCGCGGCCATCGCCTGCCCTTCTCCTCGAACGTCCGTTGACATCCTAGGGCATCTATGTTTGCTTAATGGCTCTAAACATTTTTTATACCCCTAAGGAGCGGCAGTGGCGCGCAACCCCTTGACCAGCGCCTTCGCCAAGTACGTCATGACGGCGTACGTCAAGGAGGCCGAGCTCGTCACGCCCACGATGCGGCGGATCCGCCTGGCCGCCGACGCGCCGATCGCGTTCCCGTACCGGCCGGGACAGCACATCAGGGTCCAGCTCAACGACCCGCTGTCGATGTACGGGATCCTGCGCCCGGCGGAGACGCTGCGCACGTACACGATCTGGGATCTCGACCCCGACCGGCGGGGGCTGGAGCTGCGGGCGCACCTGTACGACGGCGGGGGCATCGGGCTGCGCTGGGCCCGGGAGGTCTCGCCGGGCGACGCGGTGACGTTCTGGTGGCCGCAGGGCGACTTCCACACGCGCGAGGACGCGCCGTTCCACCTGTTCGCGGGCGAGGAGACGGCGAGCGCGGCGTTCGGTCCGATGATCCGCGCGCTGGGGGCGGGGGCGCGGGTGATCGGAGTGCTGGAGAGCGAGTCGCCCGAGCACGACATGCCGCTGCCGGGGCCGCACGACCTGATCCGCGTGCATCGCGGGGGCGCGCCGGCCGCGTCGTCGGCCACACTGGTCGCGGCGGTGTCCGCCCTCGACCTGCCCGGCAACACCGGGGCGGCGTACCTGGCGGGCGAGGCGCTGACGTGCCGGGTGATCCGCGACCATCTGGTGCGGGACCGGAACTGGCCGCGTACGGCGATCAAGATCAAGCCGTTCTGGACGCCCGGCAAGCGCGGACTCCATTGAAATGCGGTGGCCGATCGCCCGGCGCCGCGGCAGGCTGGCGGGCGTGACCGCGCACCTCACCGCCGAGACGCGGACGCTGATCGTGAACTGCGACGACTTCGGGATGTACCGGGCGGTCAACGAGGCGGTCGTCCGCTCGATCGAGGACGGCATCGCGGCCTCGTGCAGTCTGATGACGCCGTGTCCGGGCGCCGCGCACGCCGCCGGCCTGCTGTGCGAGCGGCCGGAGATCCCGTTCGGCGTCCACCTGACGCTGGTGTGCGAGTCGCCGGTGCTGCGGTGGGGGCCGCTGACTCCACGGGAGAAGGTGCTGTCGTTGCTGGACGACAACGGGCGGTTCCACCCGCCGGAGCGCATCCCCGACCTGCTGGCCGCGGGCATCGAGGAGCTGGAGTTCCGCGCCCAGATCGACGCCGTGGCCACCGCCGGGCCGACGCCCGCCCACCTCGACTGGCACTGCCTGGCCGACGGCGGGCGCGACGACGTCCTCGACCTGACGATGGCGCTGGCCGGCGAGTACGGGCTGGCGGTGCCGGCCTGGCTCGACCCGGCGCGGCGCAAGCCGCGGGCGCGCGGGCTGCCGGTCGTGCAGCCCGGCTTCCTCGACAGCTTCGCGCTGGATCCGGAGGGCAAGGCGGAGACGTACGCGCGGCTGCTGCGCGAGCTGCCGCCCGGGTTGAGCGAGTGGGCGGTGCATCCGGGGCTGGGCGGGCAGGAGGTGCGGGCCGTGGATCCGGGCGGGTGGCGGGTGCGGGAGAGCGACCACGCGTTCCTCGCCTCGGCGCGGGCACGCGAGCTGCTGCGGGAGGAGGGGGTCGCCGTGATCGGCTACGACAGCGTGCGGGCCGCCTGGACGGGCTCATCGACGTCTCGCCTCGATGCCGCGCCGAAACGCCATGGCTGAGAACGTACGCGGCCTTTAACCACCTCATGCGTCAAGAGGTGGCGAAAACGGAAAAAGTGGGGATCACCATCGATAGGTGACAGAAGCGATCAGAGAAGCGTAGACCCCAGGGCCATCGCGGCGGCGGCCTCATGACGGAGAACCATGACCAGCAATGTGGCGACCAGCGTGGCGATGAGCAGCCAGCTCACCAGGATGATGACCGTCGATCGTCGGGGCCTCACGGCCCCCGGCTCCGCGCTCTCCCTCGATCGCGCCTCGCTGCGGCGGACCCGCTCGTTGAACGACTCCAGCCGTGCGACGAGTCGCGGATCGTCGTCGACGAGGTGCTGCTCGATCTGGGCCAGCATTCGCTCCTCGTCCTGCGACCAGGCCATGGGTGCACCTCCGGAACGCAAGCTCTCTCGCGTCTTTCTGCCCAACCCTGAAGATCATTAGCCCCGAGCTGACCATGTAATTGCCACCTCTTTTCGGTTTGCGATCAAGCTCGAATCTTTGTTCTAATCAAGCTATGCGCTGGGACAACCTGCGTCTGACCGGGACTGGCGGGGACGATCCGGCCGTGCCGCTGTTCGCCCGCGGCGCGGTGACGCGTACGTTCGACACGCCCGAGTTCAAGGGGATGACCTTCTACGAGATCCAGGCCAGATCCATCATCAACCGCGTGCCCGCGGCCAGCCGGGTCCCGTTCGAGTACACGATCAACCCCTACCGGGGCTGCGGCCATCGCTGCATCTACTGCTTCGCCCGAAAGACGCACGAATATCTGGATCTGGATTCCGGTGCGGACTTCGACTCGAAGATCATCGTCAAGGTCAACGCCGCCGAGCTCGCCCGCAAGGAGCTCGCCTCGCCCCGGTGGGGCGGCGAGCACGTGGCCATGGGCACCAACGTCGACTGCTACCAGCGCGCCGAGGGCCGCTACCAGCTGATGCGCGGCATCCTGGCCGCGCTGCGCGACGCCGCCAATCCGTTCTCGATCCTCACCAAGGGCACCTTGATCCTGCGCGACCTCGACCTGCTGACCGAGGCCGCCGACGTGACGGAGGTGAGCGCCAACGTCTCGGTGGGCTTCGTCGACGCGGAGATCTGGCGCGCCGTCGAGCCCGGCACGCCCAACCCGCGCCGCCGCCTGGAGACCTGCGCGACGCTCAACGACAACGGCATCGCCTGCGGCGTCCTGATGGCCCCGATCCTGCCGTATCTCACCGACTCGCCCGCGCAGCTGGAGCGCACGGTCAAGGAGATCGCCGCCTCGGGGGCCACCCACATCGCGCCCATCGTCCTCCACCTGCGCTCCGGCGCCCGGGAGTGGTGGCTGAGCTGGCTCTCCCGCGAGCACCCGCGCCTGGTGCCCCGCTACCTGGAGCTGTACGGCCGCGGCGCGTACGCGCCGAAGTCGTACCAGCAGCGGGTGACGGGCCTGGTCAAGGAGTACGCCGAACGCCACGGCGTCGGCCGCGCCACCCCCGCCATGGCCCGCCGCCTCCCACCCCGCCGCGAACCTCCCCCACCGGAGCCCGAACAACTCCGCCTGCTCTAGCCCCGATGTCGTGAAGTCAAGGGCGTGGAGCAGCCGTCAACGCCGGCGGCGGACCTGTCAATGTCCCGCTCCGGCGAACCGGCCTGCCGCCGGCAGCGGACACACCACCGCCCGCGATGGCGGCTCGCACACCCGCCGCTCGGTTCCGCCCGCCCCGGCCGGCCCCTCATCGACCAGCTGAACGCGCTCGGCGTGCCGCCGTACGCCCGACTGAGCCTGGCGCCCGGCGCGGGCGTGCGAGAACGAGGTCACGGTGAACCACCCGCCCGGCGAGGGCGCCACGGTGGAGTGGACCGTGATCCGCGCGTACCGCCCAGCGCCCCGCCCCTGACCGGCGCGTACGGTCGCGCGTCTCCGCCGGTCGGCCTCAGACGAAGGCGGTGACGCCCGCGTATTCGCCGTGGGGTGCCCGGCCTGTCGTGTCGTATTCGAGGAGCAGCAGGCCGTTCGGCGTCGCCTCGTGACGGACCAGGCGGAGACCGGACGTGGCACCCGGGCCCGCCAGAAGACGGCGGCCGGTCCTGAGCACTGTGGGCGCGACCACGAGGCGGAGCGTGTCGATCAGGCCCGCCGTCAGCAGCGCGTCGCCCAGGCGGGCGCTGCCGTGGATCTGGAGCTCCCGTCCCGGTCGCGCCTGGAGTTCGGCGACCGTCCGGAGCGGGTTGCCCTTGAGGACGGTCGTGGGGTGCCAGGTCCCCTCGGCGAGGCTGTTGGACACGACGTACTTCGGCAGCGCGTTCATCCGCTCGGCGAACGGGTCGGCCGGGTCGGTGATCTTCGGCCAGTCGCGCGCGAACGCCTCGTAGGTGCGCCGGCCGAGCAGCAGGCCGTCGGCGAGGCCGAGCCACTCGGAGGCGCGCTGGACGAACGTCGCGTCGATGTGGGGCACGAGCCAGCCGCCGTGGGCGAAGCCGTCACCGGTGTCCTCGTCCGGCGAGCCGGGGCCCTGGCTGACCCCGTCGAGCGTGACGAACTCGGTGAGGGTGATCTTCATCGCGCGACCATGCTCTCGGCGAAAGCGGTCAGCTGGCCGGCGACCGTGCCCCAGCCTTCGGCGAAGCCGAGCTTCTCGTGGTGGGCGCGGGCCTCCGGGTCGCCGTGCCGGACGACCACCCGGTAGTCCGTGCCGTCCGGGTGATCTTTCAGGCTGATCGTGGCGGTCATCGCGACGGGAGCGGGATGCGCCGGGCGCCAGGTGCTGTCGATCGCGTTGGTGAACACGATCCGCTCGAGTTCGTCGACGGCGAGGAAGCAGGCGTCCAGGTGCGGGACGAACTCGGCCCCGTCGTCACTCAGACGGGTCACGAACGCCCCGCCGGGCCGCAGGTCCAGGTGGTCCACCCGGCAGCGGGACGGAGCCGGCACCCACCACCGCTCAAGCCGGGCCGGGTCGGTCCAGGCGCTCCACACGGTGGCGCGCGGGGCCCGGATGATGCGCTCCAGGCCGAGGTCGAGGTCGGGATTCACTGTCTGCTCCGCTCCTGGTCGGTGACGAACTGTTCGAGGCGGTCGGTGCGCTCCTCCCAGATCCGGCGCTGCTCCGCGAGCCAGTCGTCGATGAGGGCGAGCCTCTCGCGGTTGAGCACGCACGTGCGCACCCGGCCGGACTTGACCGTGCTGATGAGCCCGTTCGATTCGAGCGTCCGCACGTGCTTCATGAACGAGGGGAGGGTCATCGGGAACTCGCGGGCGAGATCGCCGACGGTCGTGGGCCCGTGGCCGAGTCGCCGGACGACGGCCCGCCGGGTCGGGTCGGCGAGGGCGACGAACACGCCGTCCAAGGGCGCCGAATACTGTGCCATGAGGCTAAGTATTTCGGGACCGCAATGGTGAGCGCAAGAGCTACGTGTCGAGTCGGTGGCCGCCGTGGCCGGGGCGCGTAAATGGTTGGACGCTGTTGCCGGGCCGGTGGCAGGATGGCCGGCGTCGTTCTGTGATCCCACGTCAGGAGCTTGAGATGCGGCGTCGCCTCGGAATCTCCCAGCGCCCCATTGGCACGAGAGTTCTCGAGGGCTCCTGCACCCATGCACATCCTGAACATCGGCATCCTCGCGCACGTAGACGCGGGCAAGACCAGCCTCACTGAGCGGCTGCTGTTCGAGACCGGCGTGATCGACCGGCTCGGCAGCGTCGACGAAGGCAGCACCCAGACCGACAGCAACGCGATCGAACGCCGCCGCGGCATCACCATCCGCACCGCCGTGGCCTCCTTCACCCTGGGTGACCTGCGGGTCAACCTGGTGGACACGCCCGGTCACGCCGACTTCGCGGCCGAGGTGGACCGGGCGCTCGGCGTGCTCGACGGCGCCGTGCTGGTGTTGTCGGCCGTGGAGGGCGTCCAGCCGCACACCCGCGTCCTGATGCGGGCGCTCAGCCGGTTGCGCCTGCCGACACTGATCTTCGTCAACAAGATCGACCGGGCTGGGGCCCGGGAGGGCGGGCTGCTGGACGACATCCGGCGGCGGCTGTCGCCGTCCTGCGTCCCCGTCAACACCGTGTCCGGCATCGGCGGCCCGCGGGCGCGGACCCGTTCGCTGGGCTTCCTCGGGGAGGCGGCCGACGCCTTCGGCGCTCGCCAGGAGGCGGCCGAGGTGCTGGCCGAGCAGGACGACGGGCTGCTGGAGGCGCTCGTCGAGGGCGGGACACCCGGTCCCGAGCGGGTTCGGGCGGCGCTGGCGCGGCAGTGCGCGGCCGGGGTCGCGTACCCGGTGCTGTTCGGGTCGGCGATCACCGGCCAGGGCGTCCCCGAGCTGCTCGACGCGGTCGCCGGCCTGCTGCCGTCCGTGCCGCAGCCCGGTCCCGCGCGGGCGGTGCGGGGGACGGTGTTCGCGATCCAGCGGGCGCCCTCCGGCGAGAAGGCGGCGCTGCTGCGGATCCGCGGCGGTGAGCTGCGGGCGCGCGAGCGGCTGACGTTCCACCGCGGGCCGCACGCCTACGAGGGACGCGTGAGCGCGCTCGAGGTCGCCGGCGCCCCCGACCGGCGCAGCGCCGTGACCGGCGACATCGTCAAGGTGTGGGGCGTGCCCGAGATCCGCGTCGGCGACCACCTGGGCGAGCCGGGGCCGGCCGCGGCCCACTTCCCGCCGCCCGCCCTGGAGACCGTCGTGCGCCCGCGCGTTCCCGGCCAGGAGCCGCGCCTGCACGCCGCCCTGCTGACGCTCGCCGAGCAGGACCCGCTCATCGGCACCCGTACGCTGCCCGGCGGCGATACCTCGGTCCTGCTCTACGGCGAGGTGCAGAAGGAGGTCATCGCCGAGACCCTGGTGGCGGACTTCGGCGTCGAGGCCCTTTTCGCGCCGAGCAGGCCCGTCTTCTTCGAGCGTCCCGCGGGCGTCGGCGAGGCCGTCGAGGAGATGGCCCGCCACGGACGCAACGCATTTATGGCGACGGTCGGCCTGCGAGTACAGCCCGGACCGCGCGGCTCGGGGGTGGACTACCGGCTGGAGGTCGACCTCGGATCGCTGCCGCTGGCCTACCACCGGGCGATCGAGGAGAGCGTCCGCCTGACCCTGGGCGAGGGGCCGCACGGCTGGCCGGTGACCGACGTCGTCGTGACGCTGACCAGGACCGGGTACGACGCGCCCGTCACCGTCGCGGCCGACTTCCGCGGGCGTACGCCGATCGTGCTCATGGAGGCGCTGCGCCGGGCGGGCACCACGGTGTACGAGCCGTGCCACCGCTTCGAGCTGGAGGTGCCCGAGGAGACGCTGGGCCAGGTGACGGCGGGGCTGGCGGCGCTCGGCGGGGCGCCGCACGACACCGGACGCGCCGGAGACACCTGGATGCTGGCGGGCGAGATCCCGGCGGCCGCGGTCCACGTGTTCGAGCAGCGGCTGCCCGGGCTGACGCACGGCGAGGGCGTGTGGTCCTCGCGGCCGGCCGGCGACCGGCCGGTCCGCTCCCCAGCCACAGCCGGACACACCACCCCTTAAGGCGGTATGTCGGGTTTCGACGCTAGATGGGTATTAACGGGCTTGGTGCACCGATCAGGTGCACCTCGTCCGTACAGGGGGGGAATTTCCATGGCTGACACCAAGAAGAAACCGGCCGCCAAGTCCGGCAAGTCCAAGAAGCAGGCCATCAAGACCAGCAGGCAGGCCAAGGAGACGAAGAAGGAAACCAGGCAGGCTCCGCCGGACGAGGCGTGACCCCGGGCCTTTGACCGGGCGGCCGGCTGACCCCGCCGCCCGGCGGTGACATGATCGGGCGGCTGGACGGTGTTCCGGCCGTCCGATCGACTGTGGAGCGGCACTCATGTCGGGTTACCTGCGCTTCCCCGCTGTCTTCCAGGACGTGGTGGTCTTCGCCGCCGAGGACGACCTGTGGATGGTCTCCGCCCGCGGCGGACGCGCGTTCCGCCTGACCGCGGGCCTGGCCGAGGCCGGCTATCCGCGCATCTCGCCGCGCGGCGACCAGCTGGCGTTCGTCGGCCGCGAGGAGGGCCCGGAGGAGGTGTACGTGATGCCGTCCGCGGGCGGCGCGGCCCGCCGGGTGACCTTCCACGGCGCCCGCTGCGCGGTGACCGGCTGGGATCCGGAAGGCCGCATCCTGTACGCCAGCGACCAGTCCCAGCCGTTCGAGGGCCGCAAGTGGCTGCACCGGGTGGACCCGGGCGGGGTGCCGGAGCGGCTGCCGTACGGGCCGGCGAACTCGATCGCGTACGGACCCGACGGCATGATCGTGCTCGGCCGCAACACCGCCGACCCGGCGCGGTGGAAGCGCTACCGCGGCGGCACGGTCGGCGACCTGTGGATCGACCCGCGCGGCGACGGCGAGTTCCGGCGGCTGATCCGGCTGCCGGGCAACCTGGCCTCACCCTGCTGGAGCGGCGGCCGGGTGTGTTTCATCTCCGACCACGAGGGCGTCGGCAACGTCTACTCGTGCGACCCCGGCGGCGGCGACCTGCGCCGGCACACCCACCACGACGACTACTACGCGCGTAACCTGTCGGGCGACGGGCACCGCCTGGTCTACCACGCGGGCGCCGACCTCTACCTGCTGGAGCCGGGCGAGCGGCCACGCCGGCTGGACGTGCTGCTGGCCAGCTCCAGGACCCAGCGCAACCGCAGGTTCGTCGACGCCGCCGAGTACCTCGACGGCGCCACGCTCAGCCCCGACGGCAGCGCGCTGGCCGTCATCGCGCGCGGCAAGGCGTACGCGATGGCCGGCTGGGAGGGCCCGGTGCGGCAGCACGGCTCCCCCGACGGCGTCCGCTACCGTTTCCTGACCTGGCTCAACGACGGCGTCCGGCTGGTCGCGGCGGCCAGCGACGACGGCGACGAGGAGCGGCTGGTCGTCCTTTCCGGCACGCAGGGCGGCCCCGGCACGGAGGTGGCCAGGCTGGGGCGGATCAGCGAGCTGGTGCCCGACCCGGCGCACGACCGGGTGGCGGTCGTCAACCACCGTGACGAGCTGCACCTGCTCGACCTGGCCACGGGTCAGGCGACGCTGGTCGAGGCCAACCCGCACGGCCCGCCGGAGGATCCGGCCTGGTCGCACGACGGGTGCTGGCTGGCGTACGCGAGCCCGCTCAGCTCGCAGACCACCGCGATCAAGCTGCATCACCCCGAGACCGGGCGGACGACACAGGCCAGCGAGCCGGTGCTCAAGGACTCGGCTCCGGCGTTCGACCCGCGGGGCCGCTACCTGTACTTCATCGGGCAGCGCGTCTTCTCCCCCGTCTACGACCAGCTCCAGTTCGACCTGGGCTTCCCGCTCGGCACCCGGCCGTACGCGGTGGCGCTGCGCGCGGACGTGCCCGACCCGTTCGTGCCCGTGCCGCGTCCGCTGGAGGACAGGGACGACGACAAGGACGACGAGGACGACGAGGAGCCGGAGCCGCTGCGGGTCGACCTGGACGGGCTGGCCCGCCGGGTGACCGCGTTCCCACTGCCGGAGGGCCGCTACGAGCGGGTGGCGGGGCTCAAGGGCAAGGCACTGATCCTGGCCAGCCCGCTCGAAGGGGACGACACGCTGCATTTGTTCGACTTCGCCAAGGGCCGCGCCGAGACGTTCGCCGAGGACGTCACGAGTTTCGAGCTGAGCCGCGACCACAAGACGGTGCTGTACCGGGCGGGCAGCCGGCTGCGGGTGGTCAAGGCGGGCGAGGCGCCCGGCGACGACGAGGGGCCGGGACGCGAGAGCGGCTGGATCGACCTGTCGCGGATCAAGGTGTCGCTCTGCCCGGAGGCGGAGTGGCGGCAGATGTTCCGCGAGGCGTGGCGGCTGCAGCTGGAGAACTTCTGGACCGAGGACATGGCGGGCGTGGACTGGCCGGCCGTCTACGCGCGCTACCAGCCGCTGGTGGACCGGGTGACGACCCGGGGCGAGTTCTCCGACCTGCTGTGGGAGCTGCACGGCGAGCTGGCCACCAGCCACGCGTTCGAGAGCGGCGGCGAATACCGCCCCGGGCCCGACTACAGCCAGGGCAAGCTGGGCGTGGACTGGGACCACCGCGACGGCGTCTACCGCATCCGCGCCATCGTGACCGGAGATCCGTGGGACCCGAAGGCCACCTCACCGCTGAACCGGCTCGGGCTGGACGTCCGGCCCGGCGACGCCGTGCTGGCGATCAACGGCGCGCCCATCGGCACGGCGGCCACGCCGAACGAACGGCTGGTCAACCAGGCGGGCGAGGAGGTCGAGCTGACGCTGCGGCGGGAGGACCGGGTCTTCACGGTCACCGTACGCGCTCTCGCCGACGAGCAGCCGGCCCGCTACCGCGACTGGGTGAACCTCAACCGCGCCCGCTGCCACCAGCGCTCCGGCGGCCGCGTCGGCTACCTGCACGTGCCCGACATGGGCACGGACGGGTTCGGGGAGTTCCACCGGGGGTTCCTGGCCGAGTACGACCGGCACGCGCTGATCGTGGACGTACGGTTCAACGGCGGGGGCCACGTCTCGGCGCTGCTGCTGGAGAAGCTGGCCCGGCGCCGCATCGGCTACGACTACCCGCGCTGGGGCGATCCGGAGCCGTACCCGCCGGAGTCGCCGCGCGGGCCGCTGGTGGCCATCACGAACGAGTGGGCCGGCTCCGACGGCGACATCTTCAGCCACACCTTCAAGCTGCGGCGGCTCGGCCCGCTGGTGGGCAGGCGCACCTGGGGCGGCGTGATCGGCATCTGGCCGCGCCATCGGCTGGCCGACGGGACCGTGACCACGCAGCCGGAGTTCTCCTTCGCCTTCGACGACGTCGGCTGGCAGGTCGAGAACTACGGCACCGATCCCGACATCGAGGTGGACATCACCCCGCAGGACTACGCCAGAGGCGTGGACACCCAGCTGGAGAAGGCCATCGACGTGGCGCTCGAGCTGCTGGCCGAGCACCCGCCGCACACTCCCGACCCCCGGCACCGACCGCGCATGCAACCTTAGTCACCTTTGTGGCGTCTAAAGATCATAGGTGGGGAAAGCGCACAGGGGATGAACATCGTGCACTCCACCAGAGCGAGACGCAGGGCCGGTGGCGAGGCGGAAACGCTTCGCCACCGGCCGCGTGTGTTGGGGCTTCACCACCTCAAGAGGGGAATCTGACAAGGTGCGCGCACTGGCACGCAAGGGCAGATCGGCAGCCGTGGGGCTGCTTCGGGGGCTCGACCGGCGCAAGGCGCGCAACGCGCCTCCGCCCTCCACCGAGCAGGTACGCATCCTCTTACTGCACGCCCACGGCATGGGCGGCACGATCAGGACCGTGTTCAACCTGGCCGGCTACCTGGCCGACGAGCACGACGTGGAGATCGTGAGCATCCTGAAGGAAGCCGAGAAGCCGTTCTTCCCCGTGGACCCGCGTGTGCGGTTCCGGTTCCTGGACGACCGCCTGCGGCCCGGCGGCGGCCCGCTGCGCGCGATGTTGTCGAAGCGGCCGAGCCGGCTGATCCCCAAGGCGGAGAACGCCTACCACCGCTTCAACCAGTGGACCGACCTCCAGCTGGCGCGCTACATCCGTTCGCTGGACACCGGCGTGCTGATCGCCACCCGCCCGGGGCTCAACCTGGCGATGGCCCAGCTGGCGCGGCCCGGCGTCATCACGATCGGGCAGGAGCACGTGGCCCTGCGCACCCAGCCCGAGGAGGTCCAGGAGCTGATCAAGTGGCGTTACCGCCGCCTCGACGCCCTGATCACGCTGACCAAGGCCGACCTGCAGGACTACCGCGAGGCGCTGCCGAAGAAGCCGCGCAGGCTGGCGCGCATCCCGAACGCCGTACCGCCCATGGGCGGCGGGGTGTCCCCGCTGGACACCAAGGTGGCCGTCGCGGTGGGGCGGATGACCAAGATCAAGGGTTTCCACCGGCTGATCACCGCCTGGGAGACCGTGGCCGCCGCGCACCCCGACTGGAAGCTGCGCATCCACGGCGCCGGGCCGCAGCACGAGCCCCTCGCCCGGCAGATCGCGGAGGCGGGGCTGGAAGGCTCGGTCGAGCTGCCGGGGCCGGCCTCCGACATCGGCGCGGAGCTGGAGAAGGCCTCGATCTTCGTGCTCAGCTCCCGTCATGAGGGCTTCCCCATGACGATCCTGGAGGCCATGGCCAAGGGGCTGGCCATCGTGAGCTTCAACAGCCCGCACGGCCCCAAGGAGATGATCACGCACGGGGTGGACGGCCTGCTGGTCAAGCCCAGGACGAACGCCGAGCTCGCGTCCTCGATCATCCGCGTCATCGAGGACGAACGGCTGCGCCGCGACCTCGCGGCCGGCGCGCTGGAGACCGCCCGGTCCTACGACGTCAACGCCATCGGCCGCCAGTGGGACGCCCTGCTGTCCGACCTCCTGGCCCGCCGCCGGCGCACTCTCCAGAACCCGTCCGCCGACTCCTCACCGGAGGCCAAGACGCCACGCCCGGCCCCTGGCCCGCCGCCAGGATCCCAGGCCGCACGGCCGGCGAACGGCTCGGCATCGGCTCCGGCGACGGTCACGCCCCCGAGCCAGTGAGCTCCACCGGCTCGGCGATGACGTCCACGAGGGCGCCGTTGCGGTAGACGGTGATCGGCAGCGGCCGTCCGATGGCGTCGGCGAACATCAGCCGCTGCAGGCCCTGCGCGTCGGTCACCGGCGCGCGCCCGGCGCTCAGCACCAGGTCGCCGGCGCGCAGCCCGGCCCGGCCGGCGGGTGAGCCGGGCACGACCTCGACCACGCGCAGCGCGCCGTGCTGCCCGGTGCGCCGTCGCAGGTGCTCCGGCAGCGGCGCGGGCGAGGTCACCAGTCCGAGGAACGCCCGCCGGACCCGGCCGTCCCTGATCAGCGCGGAGATGATGGAGCGGGTGGTGCCGTTCACCGGTACGGCCAGCCCCACGCCGATCCCGGCCACGGCCGTGTTGATCCCGACCACCCGGGCCCGCGAGTCGGCCAGCGCGCCGCCGGAGTTGCCCGGGTTGAGGGCGGCGTCGGTCTGGATGACGTCCTCGATCAGGCGGGTGGCGTTGCCGGCGCCGGCGGGCAGCGACCGGCCGAGGCCCGAGACGACCCCGGCCGTCACCGACCCGGCCAGCCCGAGCGGGTTGCCCACGGCCACGACGAGCTGCCCGACCACCAGCCCGTCGCTGTCGCCGAGCTCGGCGGGCGGGGGCGTGACCGTCTGCGCCCTGATCACCGCGAGGTCGGACAGCGGGTCGCGCCCGACCACCTCGAACCCGCCGGACGTGCCGTCGGCGAAGGCGATCGTGCCGGCGCGGGAGGCGCCGACCACGTGCGCGTTGGTGAGCAGGAACCCGTCGGCGGTGAACACCACCGCGGACCCGCTGCCCCGTCCGGCCCGCACACGGGCCACTTTCGGCAGCAGCTCGGCCGCCACGGACGACACGACGCGCGAGTAGGCGTCGAGGGGATCCGCCATACGTGCACTCCTTTGCTTACACAATTACACGCTAACTCGCCCTCTCCACACGTGCGCCCCCGAACGAAGCGCCCTTGGTGCGTGGTCACGGAATCGTTGCCGTATCGGAACGGGGCTGGGTGGGAATCCCTTAAGCGACCTGGAGCGCACGGAGGACGGGTTTGAGCACCAAGGACGCGGTCGCGTTCCTCGCCGGAGCCATCATCGTCGTTTCGTTCATCGGCACCGCCAAGCAGTCACCGGCGACGGCGGCGAGCCCGTTGACCAACGTCAGCGGCACGTTGCCCGGCCTGGCCCCCATCACCGCCCGCGACGACAGATCCGACGCCCGCCGCCTCATCCAGCGCCTGCGCGTCAAGCCCATGGGCCCGAACACCGGCTACTCCCGCCTCCGCTACGGCGCGAACTGGGCCGACACCGCCACCGGCGTGCCGTACGCCCGCAACGGGTGCCGGACCCGTGACGACCTGCTGGCCCGCGACGGCCGGAACGTGCGCTACCGCAAGGGCTCCGACTGCGTGGTCGTCGCGATGGAATTATCCGACCCCTACACCGGCCGGCTGATCCGCTGGCACAAGGACAACGCCGGCGAGGTGCAGGTCGACCACGTGGTGCCGCTCAACTACGGCTGGCGGATGGGCGTGCCGCGCTGGCCGATGGCCAAGCGCCTCGATTTCGCCAACGACCCGCTCAACCTGCTGCCGGTGTACGGCGACGCCAACGAGCAGAAGGACGCCTCCGGCCCGGCGAACTGGCTGCCCCCGCGGCGCGGCATCCGCTGCGCGTACGTCACCCGCTTCGCCCAGGTGGCGCTCAAGTACAACCTTCCGGTCACGCGCGCCGACAAGCGCGCGATGCTGACGCAGTGCCGGTAGCGGCTAACGCGGGTCGATCCAGGAGAAGCCCCGCTTGAACGTCTGCTCGGCGAGCACCCGCTGCCCGGTCGAGTTGGGGTGGAAGAAGTCCCACTTGCTGACGTGGTCGAGGGTGAACGGGAAGTCGAAGATCGCTCCCCCGTCGGTGCGGCAGGCGGGCCCGTACGCGGCGCACGCCTGGGCGGCGGCGCGGTTGTAGGCCATCACCCGTGCCCGCACCCGGTCGCGGCGCTCGGTGTCGGCCCGCTTGGTGGAGATCGGGTCGGCCAGCATGCTCGGGCAGACCCGGCCGATCGTCCAGAACGTGCGGGCGATGGGGTTCTTCCTGCCGACCTGCCACAGCCGCCGCAGGTCGGGGATGCTGGCGACGAACACCCGGGCCCGCGGCATCCCGGCCCGCAACTCGGCCAGCGCCGCGTCCATCCGCTGGCGGTAGGTCCGCACGGAGGTCATCGCCTGCTCGGTGCTGCGGCAGGCGTCCTGGGCGCCGACGAGGACGGTGACGTAGTCGGCCTTGGCGGCGACCGCCTTGCGCACCTGGCCGAGCAGGTCGGCGCTGGTGGCGCCGGGCGCGGCGAAGTTGAGGTTGTGCTTGCTCAGCGTGGCCGACAACTTCGACAGGCGCAGGTAGTGGCTGCGGACGTCGGCGTTGTCACCCGCCGACCACGAGCGGGAGGTGCAGGAGACGTACCAGCCGCAGGCGTTGAACCCGGTGGAGATGGAGTCGCCGAGCGCGGCCATGACCTCGGGCACGGGCTGGGCCGTGGCGGCGTGGGCGGTGCCGGACGCGGACAGGACGGCGACTGCGGCGAGGGCGGGACCCAGGCGAGCGATCATGGGGTCCAAGGTAGGGAGCCGATCTTCGGCTCACTATGACCTCATGGCAAGGTCTGCCAGTTCAGGACCTACTTCCTATCCCCGCTTGACAGAGCGGGGCCGAACTGGTTGCGCAGAATAGGCAGCGAGACGTGGCTTTTTCTGCGTTCATTGCCCGTAACCTCTCATTCACGGGGGTCCGAGTCGAACGTGTTCAGTTCCCGCATAGAGTGTGTCGGGTGAGTGTCGCGCTCGGAACAACCCGCCCGCTGCCGGTTCGCACCACCCCTGTCGGCGACCCCGGTAACCTGCTGGCCTCCCTGCCAGCAACAACGCCTTACGCCTGGGTCAGGAACGGCGAGGGCCTCGTCGGATGGGGTGAGGCCGCGCGGGTGGCCGTGCCGCCCGGCCCAGGACGGTTCGCCTGGGCCAGGGAGTGGCTGGCCACCGTGCTCGGCGACGCGCAGGTCGACGACGGCGTGCGCCATCCCGGCTCGGGCCCCGTCGCCTTCGGCAGCTTCACCTTCGACGAGAACGCCCACGGCTCCGTCCTCGTCGTGCCGCGGGCGGTGCTCACCCGGCGCGGTGGCCGGGCCTGGCTCACCACGATCGGGGAGGCGCCGGTGAAGACGTTCTCCCCCATCACCGACCCGGGCCGCATCAGCTACGGCGACGGCAGCCTGAGCGCCCCCGAGTGGGAGCGGGTCGTGGCGCGCGCGGCGCGGCGCATCCGCGAGGGCGAGCTGGAGAAGGTGGTGCTGGCCCGCGACCTCCTCGCCACCGCCGAGCGGCCGATCGACGTGCGGCTGCTGCTGATGCGGCTGGCCAGGCGCTACCCGGAGTGCTACACGTTCTCGGTCGCCGGGCTGGTCGGCGCCACGCCGGAGCTGCTGATCCGCCGCACGGGGCAGGAGATCGAGTCGCTGGTGCTGGCCGGCACGACGCCGCGGGGCACCGGCCCGGCCGACGACTTCGCCCGGGGCGCGGCGCTGTTCGCCTCGCCGAAGGACCGCCACGAGCACGAGTGCGCGATCGCGTCCGTACGCGAGACGCTCGCGCCGCTGTGCTCCTCGCTGACCACGCCCGACGAGCCGGAGCTGCTGGTGCTGCCCAACGTCCAGCATCTGGCCAGTCACGTCACCGGGCGGCTGGCCGACGGCGCGTCGGTGCTCGACGTGGTCGCGGCCATGCACCCGACGGCCGCCGTGGGCGGCACGCCGACCAGGACCGCGATCGAGGTGATCCGCGAGCTGGAGGGCATGGACCGCGCGGGCTACGCCGGCCCCGTGGGCTGGATCGACGCCAACGGCGACGGCGAATGGGGCATCGCGCTGCGGTCGGGGCTCGTCCAGGGCCGCCGGGCCCGGTTGTTCGCGGGCGGCGGCATCATGGGCGACTCCGACCCGGCCGCCGAGCTGGCCGAGGCCCAGGCGAAGTTCCGGGTCATGCAGTACGCCCTCGAGGGCTGAGGCCTCAGCCGGGCACGTGGATGTCCTCGCCGACGTGCACGCGGGCGCGGCCGGCGGTCAGCGTGGCCACCCAGTCGGTGAACGCGGCGACCTCGTCCTCGCCCACCGCGACGGCGAAGGTGACCTGACCGGCGTACGTCACGTCGCGCACCGCGTGGCGTGAGGCGCGCAGGTCGTTCTCCACCCGGCCGGCCTGGTCGTGCGCCACCGTGACGCGCACCAGTTTGGCCGGGACCATCCGCACGGGGTCGGCGCGGTCGAGGGTCTCGGTCACGGCCGAGCCGTAGGCGCGCACCAGCCCGCCCGCTCCCAGCAGGGTGCCGCCGAAGTAGCGGGTCACGACCGCCACCACGTCGCTGAATCCGCGCCCCACCAGCGCCTGGACCATCGGTGTGCCGGCGGTGCCGCCCGGCTCGCCGTCGTCGTCGCCCTTCTGGACGCGCTGCCCGATCACGTACGCGGTGCAGTTGTGCGTCGCGGAGGGGTGCTCGCGGCGGCGCCCGGCGATGAACGCCACCGCCTCCTCGACGCTGCCCGCCGGGGCGAGGGCGCAGATGAAGCGCGAGCGCCGGGCCTCGGTCTCGTGCTCGATGACGGTCTTGAGAGTGAGGAACGGCGCAGACACATTCGACAGGGTATGCCTTGCCGCGGCACGCCGGAGAGCTACGATCGCGTCATCCCCTACGGGAGGGTGCCATGGAAACGGCGAACCACGTCATGCCTCACGTCATGCCCTACGTCACGGCGGCCATCGACGCCTACGGTGAGACGGTGCTGGCGAAGACCCGGGAGCTGGCCGCCGGCACGCCCGCGGCCCGCGGCGGGCGCATCCTGCAGCGGGTCTTCGGCCGGGGTGACCGGCGCTCCCTGGAGGTGATCGGGCGGGTGGCCGGCGCCAAGCCCGACGACGAGCCCAGCCGGGCGGCGTTGCGGCGCGCGCTCACGGAGGCGTTCCACGCCGACCCGCTGCTGCGCCGCGAGGTCGCCGCGATGCTGCCCCGGGACGCCGCGGACGCCGCCATCCCCAGCGGACACTGAACCGCCGCCGGGCACGCTGGGCCGCCGCCCGTCGAGGAACGCTCATCTGAGCATGACGTGGCAGGCGAGCTGGAGGGCGAGGCGGGTGGCGGGGTCGTCGAGGTCGAAGCCGGCGGCCTTGATGCGGTCCAGGCGGGTGGTGACCGTGTTGCGGTGGACGCCCAGCCGTTCGGCCGCCTTGAGCGCGCCGCCCTCGTCCAGGACGGCGGCCAGCGTCTCCAGCAGCGTGCCGTCCCTGTCGATCGTGAGCAGCGGGCGCAGGATGACGGTGGCGGGCGCTCGCAGCGCCCGCGAGGGCAGCGCGCCGAGCAGCTCGGCGGGCCCCATCTCGTCCGCCCTGGCCACCGTGCCCGGGCCGGCCATGGCGGCCGCCGCCTCCGCGCCGGTCAGCGACTCACCGGCCGCCTCCAGCCCCGGCACCTGCGCGCCGACGCCGGCGGAGCACGGCCACGGCATCGTCGGGAGGCAGCGTTCGAGGCGTACGGTCAGCTCGGCGGGGTCGAGCGCCGACCAGCCCGCCCACCCCTCGCCCCGGACGGTCACCGGGACCTGGCCGAGTGCGGCGGTGATGAGCGTCTGCGCCAGGGCCGCGTCCCCTGCCCCGGACGCCGGGCGCACCTGGTAGCCGGTGAGCGGCCCGCGCACCGGCCAGCCCAGCGCGACCGCCGCCATCCTGACGGCCCCGGCCGACTCCTCAGGGACGGCCGTCGCGGACGCGGACGCGGTCCCGTCAGCCGACGCGAGATCGGCTTCCGTGGTGGCGGCCTCGGCGAGCAGGCGTTCGGCCAGTGACGCCTGCCGGGCGAAGTCCCGGCTGGCCCGCAGCCGTTCGCGCGCGGCCCACGCGGTCAGCGGCGCCACCGCCAGGCTCAGCACGGTACGCACCACCGACGGCCACCCCGGCGACCGGGACGAGCCGCCGGCCACCAGCGTGCCGAGCACGCCGCCCTCCTGGTCGGGCACCTCCGCCTGCGCCGACCACCCGCCGATGGTCTCCTCGCCCTCAGGCCGGCCGCCCGCGGCGGCGTCGCGGCGGCCCGCCAGGAGCAGGCCGTGGCGGTCCAGGAAGGCCACCGACGTGCCGGGAAGCTCGGCGTTCAGCACGCCGAGGACCCGGCGGGCCGACGTCCCGGCCTCGGCGAGCCTCGTGGCGCAGCGGGCGACGAGCTGCATGCGGGCCGCGTCCGGGCGCGAGGCCGCCGAGGCGACCCGTACGGCGACGAGCAGCGGATCCTCGTCCACGAAGATCAGCGTGATGCCGAGCCGCTCCGCCAGCACCTCCCCGGAGCTCTCGCTCAGCCCTGCGGAGGGCGCGATCACGCAGGCCGCCGCCTGTTCCCAGGCCCGGCGCATGGCCATCTCCACTGCCCAGCCGCCGCTGGCGGCCGTGCCGATGAGCACCACCGCGGTGTGCGGGGCGACCGTCCCGAGGACCGACAGCTCGTCCACGATGCGGACGCCGCGCACCGGGTTCTCGCCCGCGCCGTACATGCGGGCCCCCGCGAGGGTGCCGGCGTTGACCAGCTCGGTCACCGTGACCGGCGCCTCCCAGCCCGGCGCCCGTACCCCGGTCACAGCGCGATCCCGAACGCGCGCGGGCCGCCCAGCGCCAGCCCGCGCTCGGTGTGCCACACCGGGGCCGCCTTGACGACCATGATGTCCACCTCCAGGCCGGGCCGGGCCTCGTCGACGTCGACGACCATGCCGTCGCCCGTGCAGATCATGCAGATCTGGTCCGGTACGGTCGCCACCACGGCCCCGTCGGCCAGGGCGAGCACGATCTCGTTGTGCGCCTCCAGCCGTACCAGGCGGCGCATCCCGTCCGGTTCGCGCAGCACGATGCTGGACGGCTGCGACGGCAGCGACACCTCGGCGTCGTGCCCCGTGCTGCCCTCCACGGACAGGATCAGTCCGCGGCACAGCCGCCGCACCCCGAACGGCGCCGCCGCCGACCGCGGCGCACCAGGCGTCCCGGCGCGGACCAGCAGGCTGACCGTCCCGGGGACGAGCACCCGCGCCAGGTCGGCCGCCGCCATCGGATAGCAGGCCACGACCGCCCACCCTCCGACCGCCAGCACGACGGGACGCAGCAGCTCCTCCACCCGCCCGGCCTCCGTCTCCAGCAGGATCAGCTCGCCCGAGCCGCCCGCCAGCGCCAGCGGGGCAGGACTCATCCCGCCCAGCGCGTACGTGGTCTGCTCCACCAGCGGGAACACCCGTCCGGAGCCGTCGCCGTCCACCAGCGGCAGCCGCAGCATGGCGGCGGCGATCAGGGGGACGAGCGCGTTCTCGGCCGCCAGGTTCAGCGCCACCACGGCCCCGGCCCGCTCCCCCAGCCGGCGCTCCAGGGCGCGTACGGCCCGCTCGGGCTCGTCGCCGCGGGGCAGGTGCTCGCCCAGCGCGGTCGTGGAGCCCGCCAGGCTGACCGCGACGCACAGGGTCTCCGGCTTCAGCTCCCCCGCCGTCACCAGCTCGACGCCCTTCCCCGCCACCGACCTGGCCCAGTCGAGCGCCAGGTGGTACGGGGAGTCACCGGCCCCTGTCGCGAACACCCGCGCGCCCGCCGAGAACCGGCCCAGCTCGTCGAGGCCGATCAACCGGCTCACGGCGTGGCCCCCTCCCCTATGACCCGCACCCGGTACAACCCGTCGGGCAAATACGACATCGGGTTCACCGTCGTCTCCGCGATCCTGGCCGAGCCCGGCGCGGCCCCCGCGCTGACCACGCGGGTGAGCGCCTCGTCGCGGGCGCGCTGCAGCTCCCGGTCCAGCTCCGCCTGTCCCCGCGCCTGCACGATCCGCTCGACCTGCGCCTCCGGCCGTCCGAGCGTCGCGCCGTACGCCGCCGCCTCGTCGTCGGGGACCGGCACGCCGAGGGCGGCCCGGCCGCGTTCCAGGCTCGCGGCGGCACCCCGGTAGCAGGCCAGCGGATAGCGGCGGAAGTAGTGCGCCGACACGAGGCCGCGGCCCGACCGGGCGAAGTACGCCGGCACGCCGGGCAGCTCTCTCGCCACCTCGTCGGCGATGCGCCCGGCTTCGGAGCCGAGCCCCGCGTTGCGGATGGCGTCGGCCTCGCGCTCGCGCAGTCCCGGGTGGCCGAACTCGTACGACAGGGTGATGCGGGCGTCCGGCACCTCGGCCGTGATCGCGGCGGCGACCTCCAGCTCGTGGTCGGCCAGCATGGTGGAGCCGGTGGCGGTCACGGCGAAGTCGGCCAGGCCGCAGGTGGCGGCGAAGCGCCGTACCGCCTCGGTGTCCAGGGGCGCGAGCGGCCGGCCCGTCACGCCGTGGCCGCCGCGCACGATGGTGGCCACGCCGCGGCTCACGACCGGGCGCAGCGCCTCGGGGCACGCCCCGCCCACGCGGATCGCCGCGACGGGCGCCGTACGCGAGCGGCTCAGGTCGAGCGCCACGCAGGCGCGCTCGGCCGTACGGGCGGCGGCCCTGGCGACGGGCCAGGCGGGGACGCCGTCCACGACCGCGACCAGGACAGGGCCCGTCCTGCCGAGGACGACGCCGAGGATCACGCCGGCTCGTGTCCTGGAATCGTGCCCGGGCCGGCCGCCCTGGCGTGCCGCACCCGCCAGGGAGACCGGCCCGGAGCTCTCACCCGCGCCCCGTCGCTCCGGGAGTCAGCTCCGGGCGGACGGGCGCGGGACGCCACGGTGTAATAACGGCGATGGCCGCACATCGCGCCACATCTCCACGCCGGGGTTGTGGTCGGTCGAGGGGAGCCGGCCGGTGTCGCCGGCCGGAAGGGGTGTGTGCGCACCCACGGGGCGGCGCGATGCCGCCCGTTCGGGATGAAGCAGCCCGGGGCGGGCGCACGCGAGCACGCGTGTCGGCCTCCGGAGGCGGCGTCCGCCAGATGGTGAAGCGAGTGGGCGTTCGTGCGGCCGGCCCCCTGGGCGGCCCCGTGGGCGGCCGCGTACGCCGATGCGGTGGGGCCGGGTACGAAGCGGGCGCGTCGTGCTACGGCGCGGCGCGTGAGATAAGGGACGTTCGCCATCGGCGGGCCGCCCCACCGCCCGCCCCAGCACGACCCGGTCGCTGATCGTCGTGGCCATGGTGATCCCCCGGCTCTTCCTGGTTCGGCGTGCCGAGGTGTTCGTTCCCTGACCTTACCTCCCAGTGACCGCCAGAATCGGTCAAAACTCCACCAAACTCACTCGCGTCTCAGCTCGTGCGCCAGCTCCTCCAGCTCCGCCCCGCCGGCCATGAGAGCGGTCAGTTCCTGCGGGGTGATGTCCTGTTTGGCGTACTGGCCGAGGGTGGTGCCGCGTTTGAGCAGCAGGAACCGGTCGCCGACCGGGTAGGCGTGGTGCGGGTTGTGGGTGATGAAGACCACGCCGAGCCCTCGGTCGCGGGCGCGGGCGATGTAGCGCAGCACGACCCCGGCCTGCTTGACGCCGAGCGCCGAGGTGGGCTCGTCGAGGATGAGGACGCGGGCGCCGAAGTGGACGGCGCGGGCGATGGCCACCGACTGGCGTTCGCCGCCGGACAGCGTGCCGACCGGCTGGTCCACGTCGCGGATGTCGATGCCCATGGCGCGCAGCTCCTCGCGGGCCACCCGGCGGGCCTTGGCGACGTCGAAGGCGAGGCCCTTGCGCGGCTCGGAGCCGAGGAAGAAGTTCCGCCAGACCGACATGAGCGGGATCATCGCGAGGTCCTGGTAGACGGTGGCGATGCCGCGGTCCAGCGCGTCGCGGGGGCTGGACAAGCGCACCTCCCGGCCGTCCACGAGGTACGTGCCCGCGTCGTGCTGGTGCACCCCCGACAGGATCTTGATGAGGGTGGACTTGCCGGCGCCGTTGTCGCCGAGCACGCAGGTGACCTCGCCGGCCGCCACCCCCACCGACACGTCGCGCAGCGCCAGCACCGAGCCGAACGTCTTGCCGATGCCGCGGGTCTCGAGGATCAATGCTTCACCTCCTCGGCGTACCGCCTGACCAGGCGGTTGGCCAGCGTGGCCAGCAGCAGCATCGCACCCAGGAAGAACGTGAACCAGTCGGCGTCCCAGCCCAGGAAGACGATGCCCTTGTCGGCCATCCCGAAGATCACCGCGCCGAACGCGGCGCCGATGGCGGAGCCGTACCCGCCGGTGAGCAGGCAGCCGCCGATCACGGCGGCGATGATGTAGATGAACTCCTGCCCGATGCCGATGTTGGCCTGCACCGACGTGTAGCGCAGCGCCAGGATCGAGCCGACCAGCCAGGCGGCGAACGCGGTCGTCATGAACAGCGCGATCTTCGTCCGGGCGGCCGGCACGCCGACCGCGCGGGCGGCCTGCTCGTTGCCGCCCACCGCGAAGATCCAGTTGCCGGGGCGGGTGCGCATCAGCACCCAGGTCGCCACGGCGGTCACCAGGATCCACCACAGGATCGCCACCCGGAACGAGGTGCCGCCGACCTGGATCGTCCCGGCGAAGATGGCCGCGGCGCCGTCGTACCCCTCGGCCCGGCGCAGGCCGCTGACCTGGACGGTGCCGGTGATGGCCTTGGTGACGCCGAGGTTCACGCCCTGCAGCATGAGGAACGTGCCCAGCGTCACGATGAAGCTGGGCAGTTTCGTCCTGGTGACGATCATTCCGTTGGCGAATCCGACGGCCAGCGCGACGATCAGGCCGACGAGCATCGCCGACCACACGTCGAACCCGAAGCGGGTGGCGAGCGTGACGAGGATCAGCCCGCTGGTGCCGGTCAGCACGCCCGCCGACAGGTCGAACTCGCCGCCGATCATGAGCAGCGCGACCGCGACCGCCATGATGCCGAGCGTGGCGGCCGGGTCGAGCCAGTTGGCGATGCCGGCCGGTGACCGGAACACCGGCGACTGCGAGGCGAAGAACGTGAACACCGCCACGAGCCCGACCACCGCGCCGAGCTCGGGCCTGATGAGCAGGCGGCGGGCTAGGCCGACGTGGGCCACCCGTTCGTCGGCCTCCGCGGGGGCCGTCGTCATCGCGTACCCGCCTCCGCCAGCCTGGCCACCTGCTCGGCGTTGTCCTTGGTGACGAATCCGGGCCCGGTGTTGACCGGCAGGCCGCCGCCGACGGTGTTGAGGTTGTTCTTGTACAGGTTGAGGAACGTGATCGGCAGGTAGCCCTGGAGGTACTGCTGCTGGTCGACGGCGAACAGGATCTCGTCGTCCTGGATCGCCGTCACCACGTCGGCCGACAGGTCGAACGTGGCCAGCTTGGCCGGCGACCCGGAGTCCCTGATGGCGTCCCTGGCGGCGACCGCGATGGCCGGGTTGAGCGCGAGCACGCCGTTGACCTGCTGGTCGGACTGCAGCGTCGCGGTGACCTTGGAGGTGACGTCGGCCAGGTTGCTCACGTCGACCTGGAGCCGTTCGACCGTGCCGCCCAGCGTCTCCTCGGCGCCCCGGCAGCGCTGGTCGAGGCCGATGTTGCCGGCCTCGTGGACGACGCACAGCAGCTTGGTGACGCCGGCGGCCTTCAGCTGCTCGCCCGCGCCGCGCCCGGCGACGTCCTCGGACTGGCCGACGTGGGTGAGCGCGCCGAACGCCTTGGAGGAGTCGGCGCCCGAGTTGATGGTCACCACCGGGATCTTCGCCGCGACGGCCCCGCCGACGGCCTCGCGCAGCGCGTCGGGGTTGGCCATGGAGACCACGATGCCGTCCACCTGCTGGGAGACGGCCTGGTCGATGAGCTGCGACTGCCTGGCCGGGTCGCCGTCGCCCTGGTAGGTGACCGTCACGCCGTACTGACTGCCCGCGGCCTCGGCGCCGTTCTTGACCACGTCCCAGAAGGAGTCGCCGGCGGCTCCGTGGGTGATGACGGCGAAGGTGGCGCCGCTCCCGGCGGGGGCGGAGGAGGCGGGCGGGGCGGCGCTCTGCGCGCTCTGCCCTCCGGAGGAGCAGCCGGTGAGGGCGAGCGCGCCCAGCAGGGCCAGCACGATCGGGGTACGTCTCATAGGACACCTCCAAGACCAACGGGCTCGCCCCGGTTGTACCTCAATATCATTTATTTGTATAGACATAAGGACGAACAGCCGGATTCATCGTCCGTACACCGAGGGCGGCGGCCTGTACGCCTGCTCCCTGATCCGCTGACGCACCGCCGCCGCGATGTTGGCGCGACGACCACCACGGCGGGCCGTCCGCCGCCCGCCTACCAGCGAACTCACCAGTGCCGGATGGCTAGAGTGGAACGGAGGTACGAAAGGAAGGAAATCGCGTGAAGTCATCGCGGTGATCGGCCCCTATGACGGCGAAGCTGTTGTCGGTGAACGTCGGGATGCCGAAGGAGGTGTCCTGGCAGGGCAGGACTGTGCGCACCGGCGTGTGGAAGCACGCGGTCACCGGCCCGCGGATGGCCAGGCGGCTCAACATCGACGGTGACGGCCAGGGCGACCTGCAGGGACACGGCGGTGAGCAACGGGCCGTGCTCGTCTACCAGATCCAGTCCTACCACTACTGGCAGCGATACTTCGGGCGGGCCGACTTCGAGTACGGCCAGTTCGGGGAGAACTTCACCGTCGACGGGCTGCCCGACGACGAGGTGTGCATCGGCGACCGTTACCGCATCGGCGAGGCCGAGTTCGAGGTCACCCAGCCCCGCGTCACCTGCTACCGGGTCGGGCTGCGCCTGGGCGAGCCCGAGCTGCCCGCCCTCCTCGTCTCCCACCACCGCCCCGGCTTCTACCTCCGGGTCCTCACCGAGGGAAGGATCCAGGCGGGCGACGCCATCGTACGGACGAGGACCGGTCCTGGCGCGCTCACCGTCGCCGACATCGACGCCCTGCTCTACCTGCCCGGCCACGACCCCGACACTCTGCGCAGAGCACTCGCCGTCCCGGCCCTGAGCCCCGGCTGGCGGAGCTCCTTCGAGGCCATGGCCGCCGGCGGTCCGGCGGCGCCGCGCCCCGAGGGCTGGACGGGCTTCCGCCCGATGCGGGTGAGCAGGATCGCCAGGGAGACCCCGTCGGTGCTCTCCCTCTACCTCGAAGCGGACGGTGGGGAGCCGTTGCCCGTGGCGGGGGCCGGGCAGTACCTCACGCTCCGGATCGGCGGCATCGGCGACCCCGCACCGGTGCGCAGCTACTCCCTCTCCTCACCGCCCGGCGCCCCCGCCTACCGGGTGAGCGTCAAGCGCGAGGAGCTCGGCCACGTCAGCCGATATCTGCACGAGTCCCTGAGGGTCGGCGCCGTGGTGGAGGTCGCGGCCCCACGTGGCGACTTCGTCCTCGCCCCGGGCACCGGCCCCGTGCTCCTCGTCTCGGCGGGCATCGGGGCGACGCCGGTCATGGCGATGCTGCACCGGCTCGCCGCCGAGCATGCCGAACGCCCCGTCTGGTGGATCCACACCGCACGGCACAGCACCGAGCACGCCTTCGCCCGCGAGGCCCACACCCTGCTGACCTCGCTCCCGGACGCGCACGAACACATCTTCTACACCGCCGCCGGAGCCGGCGAGGCCGGCCCAGGAGGGGTCGTCCACCACGGCCGGCCCACGTCGGAGAGCCTGCGGGCGCTCGGCGTCCCCGCAGACGCCACCGCCTACCTGTGCGGGCCGGTGTCCTTCATGAGCGCCGTGCGCGACATGCTCCTGGCCGTCGGCCTCGCGGCCGGCCGCATCCACACCGAGCTGTTCGGCGCGCTCGCCCCCATCACGCCGGGCGTCACGCCCGGCACCGCCACGCCTCCCCACCAGCCGCCGGGCGAGCCGGGCACGGGACCGCTGATCACGTTCGCCCGCAGCGGGCTGTCGGTCCGCTGGTCGCCCCGCTACCGGTCCGTACTGGATCTCGCCGACGCCTGCGCGGTGCCGACGCGCTGGTCCTGCCGTACCGGCGTCTGCCACACCTGCGCCACGCCGATCCTGGCCGGGGACGTGAACTACTCCCCGGACCCGCTGGAACCGCCCGCCGCCGGCGAGGTCCTGATCTGCTGCGCCAGGCCGGAGGCCGACCTGGTACTCGACCTTTGACATCGAGGAGGCCAGGGCCCACCGATGGCCATCGAAAGGCGCAAAGGTGAACGCACGCCCCGCGGACGGCTCGACCTGCACCCTCACCGATGACCAGCGCCGTTAAGATCCTCACCAAATCGGCATCCATCGCGATTGGCCGCCTTCCGCGCAGGATATGACACGGGCCGCGATCTCCATCGGACTGAAAATCATATGTCCGATATGCAAGCCATTAGTGGATATTTCCTTTTACGGGGCGATTAGTGAAGAAATCGAAAATGTTGTCCGGCCTCATCCTCATCGGCGCGGCCACGCTGATGGCCGCACCTCAGTCGGCGTACGGCCGCGACGCACAACCGGGGGCGGCCGACTCCGCCCCCGCGAAGGCCCAGGCGACCGCGGCGGCACTCCTCCCCAGCGGGCGGTGGGGCGTCATCGGGCGCAACACCCTGGGCGGGCCGAACGCGGTCCTTCGCGACGGCCCTTACGGGCGCACCGGCACCGCGTTCGCGGCCACCCAGGCGCCGCCCTACGGTCAGGGCAGCCTCGGCATCATCGTCGGCAGCGGCAACGACAAGATCGCGTACGGCAACGAGACGATCTTCGCGAACGATCGGCTCTCCACCATCCGCACGCTGGGGTACTGGGTGTTCGCGGGTGTCGACTCCCTGGCCGGGGTCAGCCTGCCGAACATCACCATCGAGGCCGATCCCCAGGTGGGCACCGCGGACTACACGAGCCTCGTCTACCTGCCCGACACCTCCACCGGCCCGTCCGCTCCGGCGACCCGCCTCCCCAACGTCTGGCAGCGGTACGACGCGTCCGCGACCGGAAGCAGGTGGTACGCCACAGGAGCCACCGGGACGGCCATCGGCTGCACCCAGGCCACGCCGTGCTCGTTCGCCGATCTCAAGACCCGGCTGCCCGACGCGGTGGTCAGCCTCAGCCTGGGGTTCTCCAAGGGCCGGGACAACCGGTTCGTCGGCGCGGTCGACGGGCTCCGGGTCAACAACACGGTCTATGACTTCGAGCGCTCCGGCGTGCGTACGAGGTTCGCGCGCTGAGGCGCCTGGCGTGACGCGGACGTGGGGGTGTGCGCCTCCCAGGCGCGCCAGAGCTCGACGTACCGGCCGCCCGCGGCGAGCAGGTCCTGATGCGTGCCCTCCTCCACGATCCGGCCGTGCTCCAGGACGACCACCCGGTCGGCGGTCGCGGCCTGGGTCAGGCGGTGGGCGACGATCAGGGTGGTCCGTCCGCGCGTCGCCGCGGCCGCGGCCTCCTCCAGCGTGCGGGCGCCCAGGCTGCCCGCCTCAGCGGTGGCTTCGTCCAGGACGGCGATCGGAGGGTTCACGAGGACCAGGCGGGCGAGGGCGAGCTGCTGGGCCTGGGCCGTGGTCAGCTCGTGGCCGCCCTCGCCGACCACCGTGTCGAGGCCGTCGGGGAGGGCAGTCGCCCACTCCAGCGCGCCGACGACGGCCAGCGCGGAGCGGACCTCCTCACGCGAGGCGCCTGGCCGCGCCAGCCGCAGGTCCTCGATCAGCGGGCCGGCGAAGACGTGGATCTCCTGGGTGACGATGGCCACCCGCGCGCGCAGGCGGTCGGGCGGGAGCGCCACGCCGCCGACGCGCACGGCGCCGCCGCCGGGCCGCAGGATGCCCGCCGCGATGGCCGCGAGCGTGGACTTGCCCGCGCCCGTCGAGCCGACCAGCGCGACCCGGGCGCCCGCGGCCACGTCGACGGAGACGCCGTGCAGCACCTCCGGCCCGCCGTCGTAGCGGAAGTGCACGCCGGACAGCCGGATGGAGGCGTCCGCCGGCTCCCCCGGGTCGCCGCCGGCGGCCGGAGCCGCGGCGGGCGCGAGGTCGATCACGCCGACGAGCCTGGCCAGGCTCGCCCCGGCGGCCTGCACCTCGTCGAAGGTGAACAGCAGCATGCCGATGGGGTTGAACAGGCGGTGGAACAGGACCGCGGCGGCGGCGCTCTGGCCGACGGTGACGGACCCGTCGCGCACGAGGAGGAAGCCGGCCACGAGGATCACGGCCAGCCCGAAGAACTCCGCGCGGTTGACGCGGCCGACGAAGCGGGTGAACAACGTGAAGACCGACACGGCGATGTCGCGCACCTGGTGCGACGCCTGATGGATGTCGTGCAGGCGGCGTTGTTCCAGCCGGTAGGCGTGCACCGTCCGGACGCCTTGCATGCTCTCCGCCAGCAATCGCGCGTTGTCGCCGACGGCACGGCGTTCGCCGGCGTACTTCGGTGCGGAGCGTGGCAGGTACCACCGCAGCGCCGCGACGTAGAGCGGGATCGCGACCGCTCCGGCCAGCCCGAGCCGCCAGTCGAGCCCGGCCATCGCGGCGAGGCTCAGCACGACCAGCAGGAAGGCGGAGATCAGCGAGGGGACGACGCTGGTCGCGGCCTTGCCGATCGACGCGACGTCGGTGCTCACCCGGGCCAGCAGGTCTCCCTTGCCGACCCGTTCCAGCGTCGTGACCGGCAGGGAGAGCGCGCGGGCCACGGTGCGCTCCCTGAGGTCGGCGAGCACATGCCCGCACACCCGGCCGATCAGGTACGTGCCCGCGCCCGTGGCCACTCCCCCGGCGACGGCCGCGACCACGATCACGGCCGCGATCTCGACGAGCGCCGAGGCGGGCGCGTGCTCCCTGACGCGGTCCACGAGCGTGCCCAGGGCGTACGCCGGAACCACGGACGTGGCGGCGCCCAGGACCCCCACCAGCGCGGCCCACGTGACGCCCGTCCATTGAGCGCCCAACCGGCGGCGCAGCCAGGCCCAGGTCCGGCGTCCGCCGGCGACGGGGAGCCGGTCCTGCCCGGCCGGCGGCTGATCGGGTCCGGTCACCGCAGCACCATCCGGTTGTAGTCGTCATCGGTGACGGCCAGCTCGGCGTGGGTGCCTTCGGCGGCGACCCGGCCGCCGTCGAGGACCACGACCCGGTCCGTCAGGGCGAGCAAGGAGGGGCTGCTCGTCACGATCACGGTGGTGAACGCACCGGGACCGGGATGGCGCAGCGCCCGCAGCCCGCGGGCGATCTCGTGCTCGGTCACCGCGTCCACGGCGGTGGTGGGGTCGCGCATCACGAGGATCGGCGGACGCGCCGTCAGCGCGCGGGCCAGCGCCAGGCGTTGCCGCTGCCCGCCGGACAGGCCGGCGCCCCGCTCCGCGACGACGTGCGCGAGGCCGCCGGGATGGGCGCGGACGACCTGGTCGGCCGCCGAGGCGGCCAGCGCCTGCGCGTCCAGCGGCCCGCCGGCGGTGACGTTCTCCTCGATCGTTCCGGTGAAGAGGTCTGTGAGGTGTGGTTCCACCAGCATCGTCCGGCGGGCGTCCGCCGGGTCGAGACGCGCGAGGCGCGTGCCGCCGAGCAGGACCTCGCCTTCGTACTCCTCCGGCGCCACCCGCCCGGAGAGTATCGTGACGAGCGCCTCCCCGTCGGCGGGCCGGTGCGCCACCACCCCGACGAACTCGCCGGGGCGCACGCGCAGGTCCACGCCGTCGAGCGTGCCGTACCTGAGCGCGCGCAGCTCCAGCTCGGGGCGGGTGCCGTCGAGCGTCTCCGCGCCCTCGGGAAGCAGCGCCGGGGCGTCCAGGACCGCGGCCACCCGGCAGGCCGACGCCTTGGCCTCGGCGAGCCGGCTGGGCATGAGGGTGAGCATCCCGACGGGCTCCATCAGGAACTGCGCGAGACCGATGACGGTGATGAGCTCGCCGACCGTGATCCGCCCGTTCAGCGCGAACCATCCGGCCAGGATCGCGACGCCGCCCGCCAGCAGCGCGCCGCCGGCCGTGGAGGCGGACAGGTACCAGCCCTGGGTGCGGGCCGCGCGCAGTGCGGCGCGCAGGGAGCGCCTGCTGACCTCGTCGTACCGCGCGGCGGCGGCGTGCTCCGCGCCGATGCCGCGCAGCGGGCGCACCCCGCCGACCAGGTCGGCCGCCAGGGACGTGGCCTCTCCCGCGAGGTTCTGCTGCTCGGTCACCCGCCTGGTGATGACGGGCGCGGCGACCTGCAGCGCGAGGAGCACCAGCGGCGTCCCGGCGAGCACGGCCAGCCCCAGGCGCACGTCGATCACGAGCAGCGCGACCGCGCTCACCGCGGTCGCGGTCACCGCGCCCGCGATGCGCGGCACGTAGTCCAGCAGGTAGGAGGTGTTGTCGGTGTCGGTCGTGGCCACGGTGAGCAGATCACCCGCCCGCCGGTCGGTCCTGATGCCGCGCGGGTGCATGATCTTGGCGGCCACCTCGGCGCGCAGCAGGTGGGCCTCGTCGGCGATCGCGAGCATCAGCTGTCGCGCGCCGAAGCGGTACGCCAGGGTCAGCGCGGTGAACAACGCGGCGAGGGCCGCCAGCCACACCACCAGGGCGCCGGCGTCACCCGGGCCGATCGCCTGGTCGACGATCACCCCGATGAGGATCGGCACCAGCGACTCGCACACCTGGTGCAGGCTGGTCAGGCCGATGCCCGCGCTCAGCCGCCGGCGGTTGCGCGTCACCGCGCGCGCCATGATCCGGCGGCCGGTCATGGGCGTCACCGCTCCGTGCTCTCGTACGACGTGATCAGCGCTTCCTCCACCGAGGCATCGCCCCTTCCGCCCAAATAAGGAAAGGCTAACCTTACAAGATCCGCATCCTCAGATCCACGGCTGGCAAAAGAAGCGTAAGTATGGTTAGCCTTACCTAACTCACCCCTGGGGTTCACCTCGTACGAGAACGGAAACTCCGCCATGCGCGCACGGCCCCCGCTCCTGCTGCTCACCGCCCTGAGCGTCGCGCTCACCGCCTGCGGCGCCGCGAACACCACCGGCGCGGCGACCACCGGCTCATGGTCGTTCACCGACGGCTCCGGCAAGGTCGTCACGGCGGTCAGGACCCCGACGCGCATCATCGCGCACGCGGGCGAGGCCGCCGCGTTGATGTCGTTCGGCATCAAGCCGGTCGGCGTCTACGCCGACGAGTCGGTCAAGACCGACCCGAACCTGAAGGATCTCGACCTCACCGGCATCGAGATCCTGGGCCAGGAGTGGGGGAAGATCGACGTGGAGAAGGCCGCGGCCCTGCGTCCCGACCTGATCGTCGGCGACTGGTGGCCGGCGGAGAAGGCGCACAGCGGTCTGGAGGAGGGCGTCGACGAGAAGAGCAAGAAGCTCGCCGAGCTCGCGCCGGTCGTGGGAGTCGCGCAGGGCGAGTCGATCGTCGACCTGGCCGAGGGGTACGAGGACCTCGCCAGGAGCCTCGGCGCCGACGTCGACGCCCCGGAGATCGCCGCGAACAAGAAGGGGTTCGACGCGGCGGTCACCGCGTTCAAGCAGGCGGTCGCGGCCGAGCCAGGCCTCACCGTGGCCGCGATGTCGCCCGCCGACGACAAGCTGTACGTCGCCAACCCCAGGTACGCCCCCGAGCTGCTGGATCTCCAACGCTGGGGGCTGAAGGTGATCAATCCGGACAGCCCCGACCCCGGCTTTCCGTACTGGGAGAACCTGAGCTGGGAGAACGCCGACAAGTACCAGCCCGACCTGATCCTGTGGGACGGCCGGAGCTTCCAGCCGACCGCCAACGCCGAGTGGGGGAAGAAGCAGCCCACCTGGTTCAAGATCAAGGCGGCCGAGGCGGGGGCGGTCGTGGCGTGGCCGGCGTACTGGCTGCACACGTACGGCCACTTCGCCGCCGAGCTGGAGAAACTGACAGACGCGATCAAGGTCGCGGACCCGGGCATCGGCGACTGACCACCCCCGATGAGCAACCCCACCTACGTCACACGCCGGGCCTCCGCCCTCGGACCCGGGCTCGCCGTGCTGTTCCTGGTGCTCGCCCTGGTCGCCTTCCTCAGCGTCACCCTCGGCTCGCGCTCGATCGGCCTGCCTGAGGTGCTGCGCGCCCTGGGCGGCCTGGACGCCGGCGGGTCGATCGACAGCACGGTGACGCTGCGGCTGCGCGTGCCCCGCACGCTGCTGGGCATCCTGGCGGGCGCCGCGCTCGGCGTGGCCGGCGCCATCCTGCAGGGCGTCACGCGCAACCCGCTGGCCGACACGGGGATCATGGGCGTCAACTCCGGCGCGGCGGTCTTCGTGGTCTTCGCGATCACGGTGCTCGGCGTACGCGGCGCCGGCGTCTACGTCTGGTTCGCCTTCGCCGGGGCGATCGCGGCCCTCGTGCTGGTGTACGCGATCGCGTCGCTCGGCCGGGAGGGCGCCACCCCGGTCAAGCTCGCCCTGGCCGGCGCGGCCGTCACCGCGGGCCTGACGTCGGTGACCACCGGGATCGTGATGACGAACGTCGACGCGCTGAACGAGCTGCGGTTCTGGCAGGTGGGATCGCTCGCCGGGCGGTACGCGCCGATCCTGGCCGGGGTCGCGCCGTTCCTCGTCCTGGGGCTGATCGCCTCGCTGGGTTTCGGGCGCGCCCTCAACGGGCTCGCGCTCGGCGAGGACCTGGCCCGCGGCCTCGGCCAGCACGTCACCCGGACGCGGGCGGCGGCGTTCTGCGTGGTCGCGGTGCTCGCCGGGGCGGCCACGGCCGCCTGCGGGCCGATCGTCTTCGTCGGGCTGGTCGTCCCGCACGTCGCGCGGTTCGTCTGCGGCCCCGACCATCGCTGGATCCTGCCGTACTCCATGCTGCTGGCCCCCATCGTGCTGCTGCTGGCCGACGTGCTGGGCCGGGTGGTGGCCGCTCCCGACGAGCTGCAGGTCGGCGTGGTCCTCGGCGTGCTCGGGGCGCCGGCCTTCGTCGGCATCGTCCGCTACGGCCGGCTGTCGGAGGCGTGAGCATGACGGCGACCACACCCGCCACCGCCGGCACGTTCCGGATCACCCGGCGCCGCCGGGCCGTACGCGCGCTCGTGGTGACGAGCGCGCTCGGCGCCGCCGCCGGTGCGCTGTTCGTGCTCACCATGATGGTGGGCAGCTTCCGGCTCGGGGCGGCGGAGGTCGTCGCCTCGGTGCTGCACCTGCGCGACGACCCCAGCGTCGACTTCGTCGTCCGGGAGCTGCGGCTGCCCACCGCGGCGTCCGCGCTGGCGGTCGGTCTCGCCCTCGGCGCCGCCGGGACGATCTTCCAGCAGCTGCTGGGCAACCCCCTGGCCTCCCCCGACTTCGTCGGCATCACCTCCGGCGCGGGGTTCGCGGCGGTCACCGGGATCGTGCTGTTGCAGGCCGGCGGGCCGGTCGTCAGCGGGCTCGCCCTCTGCGGCGCCGTGGTCGCCGCCCTGCTGATGTACGTGCTCGCCTGGCGCGACGGGGTCGCCGGCTACCGGTTCATTCTCATCGGCATCGGCGTCGCGCTCTTCTTCGACGGCCTCATCGGTTACATGCTGACCAGGGCGCGGCTGTCCGAGGCCAGGCAGGCGGTGCACTGGCTGACCGGCTCCGTCGGCCAGGCCGGCGCCGGCGAGCTGCGGCTCCTCCTCGGCGCTCTGGTGTTCCTCCTGCCCGTCGCGCTCGTGTTGCGGCGGCAGCTGCGCGCGCTCGAACTCGGCGACGACACCGCTCGGGCGCTGGGCCTCCGGACCGAGCTCAGCCGCGCCGGCCTGCTCGCCACCGCGGTCGCGCTGGTGGCCCTGGCCGTCGCGGTGGCCGGCCCGATCGTCTTCGTCGCGCTCGTCGCCGGGCCGATCGCCAACCGGCTGCTCGGGCCCGCCACGGGCGGAATCGTGCCGGCGGCGCTGGCCGGCGCGGTGCTGCTGCTCACCGCCGACCTCGTCGCCGTCCACCTGCTGCCGGCGCCGCTGCCCACCGGCGTGGTGACCGGCGCGGTCGGCGCACCCTACCTGCTGTGGCTGCTGGCCACCACGAACCGGCAAGGAGACGGCGGATGACCCGACTGCGCGCCGACGACCTGACCCTCGGCTACGACGATCGGGCGATCGTGACCGGCCTCGACGTCGAGATCCCGGCCGGGAAGGTCACCGCGATCGTGGGGGCGAACGCGTGCGGCAAGTCCACGCTGCTGCGCGGCCTGGCCCGGCTGCTCAAGCCGCGCCACGGCGCCGTGTACCTCGACGGGAAGGCGATGACCGAGCTGAGCACCCATGAGGTGGCCAAGGTGCTCGGCCTGCTGCCGCAGACCCCCGTCGCGCCCGACGGCATCACCGTCGCCGACCTGGTCGGCCGCGGCCGCTACCCCCACCAGGGCTGGTTCCGCCGGTGGACCGGACACGACGACGACGCCGTCGCACGTGCCCTCGACGCCACCGGCACCGCGGACCTGGTGAACCGGCCGCTGCGGCACCTGTCCGGCGGGCAGCGGCAGCGCGTCTGGGTGGCGATGGCGCTCGCCCAGGACACCGACCTGCTGCTGCTCGACGAGCCCACGACCTACCTGGACATCAACCACCAGGTGGAGCTCCTGCGCCTGCTGCGCCGGCTGAACGCGGAGTCCGGGAAGACGATCCTGCTCGTGTTGCACGACCTCAACCTCGCCTGCCGCTTCTGCGACCACGTCATCGCGATGGCGGACGGCGCCATCGTCGCCGAGGGCGCGCCGAGCGCGGTGATCACCGCGGAGCTGGTCGAGAAGGTCTTCGGACTCAGCTGCGTCGTGGTCCCCGACCCGGTCGCCGGCACCCCGATGGTGGTGCCGTCCTGACGTGCCGGCGCCGGGGAAATCGATCAAGGTCGTGATGGACGGCACAATGGTGCGATAGTGTCGAAACAAGTATTCGATCTTGATATGGGATGGTCTTACCATGCGTGACAGCGATGCCGAGGCGTCCGCCTGGGCCCGTGTCGACACCACCGTGCCCCACTCCGCCCGGGTATGGGACTTCCTTCTCGGAGGCAAGGACCACTTCCCGGTGGACCGCGAGGCCGGCGAGACCTTGCTGCGGCTGTTCCCCGACTTCGCGATGGTCGCGCGGCTGCAACGCGAATTCCTCATCCGCTCCGTCCGCCATCTCGTCCAGGAAGCCGGTATCCGGCAGTTCCTGGACATCGGCACCGGCCTGCCCACGGCGAACAACACGCACGAGGTCGCCCAGGGCATCGCGCCCGAAACGCGCGTCGTGTACGTCGACCACGACCCCATCGTGCTGGCGCACGCCCGGGCCCTGCTCACCAGCACCCCCGAGGGCGCCACGGACTACGTCGACTCGGATGTCCGCCGGCCGGACCTCATCCTGGAGCAGGCCGCGAGGACGCTGGACTTCACCCGGCCGATAGCGGTCATGATGCTCAGCATCGCCGGGCAGGTGACGGACGACGACGACCCGCGCGGCATCGTCGAACGGCTCATGCGTCCTCTCCCGTCCGGAAGTTACCTGGTGCTGAGCGACGGGACGAACACCAACCCCGCCCTGATCGAGGCCGTCACCGCCTACAACCGGAACGCCGCCAACAGCTACCAGCTCCGCAGCCCCGAGCAGATCGCCGATTTCTTCACCGGTCTGGAAGTCGTGGAGCCCGGCGTGGTGCCGACGCCGGAGTGGCACCCCGATCCCGACCGCTGGGACGAACCGGCCACCGTAATCAGCGCGGTCTGCGGCGTGGCCCGCAAACCCTGAGCCCGCAAAACCTGAGCCCGCAAAACCTGAGCCCGCAAAACCTGAGCTCACGAACCGGCCGGCGTCACACCAAGTGTTCGAGGACCAGCAGGGCGATGTCGTCGGCGCGCTGTGCGGTGTGCGGCGCGTGGTTGAGCAGGATGTCGGCGAGCTCCTGCGGCGGCCGGCCGGCCGCGCCGGTGAGCAGGCCGGCGAGCGCGCCGATGGCCTGGTCGAGGTCGCCGCGGGGCGTCTCGACGAGCCCGTCGGTGTACAGCGCCAGCAGGGCGCCGGGCGGGAACGGCACTACGAGGGTGGGATAACAGGCGCCGTCGTCCACGCCCAGAGGCGGTCCGACCGGCACGTCGATGACCTCTCCCGGCGCGTTCGGCGGACGCAGCAGCGGCGGCGGGTGGCCGGCGCTCGCCGCGCGGAGCGTGCGCAGCCGCAGGTCGACGTGGACGAGCAGGCAGCTGGTGAACAGCTCGGTCTCCGTCTCGATGAGCAGCCGGTTGGTGTACGTGAGCGCCTCGCCGGGGCCGACGCCGGCGGCGGTGTGGGTGCGGACGGCGGTGCGTACCTGACCCATGAGCGCGGCGGCGGTGATGTTGTGCCCCTGGACGTCGCCGATGACCGCCATGGCCGTGTCGTCCAGGCGGATGAGGTCGTAGAAGTCGCCGCCGATGTCCACGCCGTGGGTGGCGGGCAGGTACCGGGCCGCCGCCGCCAGGCGGGGTATCTCGGGCAGCCGTCGCGGCAGCAGCGTCTCCTGGAGACCGTGGGCCAGTCGCTCCTTGGCGTCGTAGAGCAGGGCGCGATCCAGGGCCTGGGAGATCAGCTCGGTCAACGTGGTGAGGCCGGCACGATCCTCGCCGGTGAACGAGCGGGGCTCGTCGAAGGCGAGCACGCAGGCGCCGGCCGTGCCGTCCGAGCCGCCGATGGGCAGGAACGCCCACGACGACATCCGGTCATGCTGCGCGGCGTACGGGTACAGCTGCCGGAGCTCGTCCGGGCTGGAGAAGAACGCGGGCTCGCCGGTGCGCATGACGCGTTCGGCCGGTGTGGGCAGGGCCAGCGGCACGCCGTCGAACCGGTCCAGCACCTCGCGGTCGTACCCGCAGGAGCCGACGATCTTCAGCTTGCCGCCCTCGGCTATCACCACCGCCATCGCCTGGACCTTGACAACGGGCATGATGTGGTCGGCGAACAGATCGATGATCTCCTGCACCTTGAGCGCCCGGGTCAGTGCCGCCGCGAACGGGACGAAGTTATAGAAGACATCTTCTCTCGACAGGTCGCGGGCGCCGAACACCGGAGGATGCGGCGGTGCCGCCTCCTCCGGCGGGGCGAGGGTCAGGCGCAGGCTGATGCCGGTCGGATCCGGGAAGAGCTGGAATTCCAGGCGGCGGCCGTCCGGCCGGTGCGCCACGCAGCAGGTGACCTCCTGGCTGACCACCGCGGCCCTGCAGCGGTCCTCGAACAGGGGCTCCTGGAGCCAGGCCGTCACCTCCCACAGGAGCTTTCCCAGCAGTTCGGTCACGTCGCCGCCGAGGAGTTCGGCCGCCATGGGGTTGACGAACGTGATGCGGCCTTCCAGGTCGAGCGTGACGCACCCCTCGCGCAGGCGGTCGACGTAGTCGGAGGCGGCGCTCGCAATTCCGGGGTCCGGCTCCCGTCTCCGCATGGGAGGGATGACGCGGGGCATGCCGGCGGGCCGCACGGGATGTCCGCTCTCGGCCGCCTGCTCCAGCAGGTCGGCCATCTTCTTGGAGCTCAGGGTGATGACCTCCAACTCGTGGGGGGTGAGCTCACGGGGGCGCGATTGCGGCCAGAGCAGCGACCAGCAGCCCCACACATGGTCCCCGCTCTCGATCGGGGCCGAGGCCACGGCGAAGCGGTACGGCAGGGCCAGGGCGGTCGAGGGATAGCGGCGGGCCATCTCTTCGTGGTCGGGAACCCATACGAGGCGGCGCTGTTGGACGGCGACCGTCGCCGGGGCCGCGGCGTTCAGCCTGACCCTGGTCCACGGCCTGGCGATCTGGGCGGGCAGGCCCATCTCCGCGTCCATGAGCAGCAGTTCACCCCTGTCGGCCATGAGGTAGAGCACGCTGATGTGCGCACCCGTCGCGCGAACGGCCTCGCCGAGCACCTCGTCCAGCGCTGAGGCGCACTGTCGGGCGGTCCGGTCATCGCTGGGCACGGCTCAGCAGGCTCCGCTCCGCGATGACCTGGACCACCAACCTCCCAAACCGGTCATATCGCCCACGATAGGCACCCGAGGGCCGGACGACCGCGTTCATGGCCGGATCCTGATCGCCGCTTGGCGTGACCATTGGCATATCCGGGCATCTCACCCCCCTGCCGTCAATCCGGTCGGGCAGCGCTGTCGCGCAGTCGCGCCACCGCGTGGGCGATGAGGTCGCCGCGGCGACGATCCCGGCGGGCGTGGACGACGATGCGCCGCAGGACCGCGGGGCGGACCACGGGTCTGGCGACGAGTCCGCCGGGCAGCTCCGCGACGGCCAGGCGCGGCAGGACGGTGACCCCGATGCCCGACGCCACCAGCCGCAGCGCCGCCCGATGGTCGTCCAGGCGGGCCGCGTAGCGCGGCGTGAATCCGGCGGCCCTGCACGCGTTCTGGATGATCTGCCCGATCGGGCTGTCGTAGATGTCGTGATCTACCCAGGGCTCGCCTTCGAGGTCGCGCAGAGCGAGTTCGGGAGCATCGGCGAGCGGGTGCGTACCGGGGAGCACGACGACGAGTCGCTCGACGGTGAGCTCGTGACGCCGGTAGCCGTCGAGGTGCACCTCGGCTCCGTCGGCGGGCTCCGTCCGGATGTCGAGGTCCGGTCGCCGGCGGCCGCGCCCGTCGACGGGCTCGTTGAGGCTGATCTCGACGGTGAGGTTCGGCTGGTGCCGGCGGACGGCCCGCACGACGTCCGGGATCCACCGTTCGGCCGCGGAGGCGAAGCAGGCGATCGCCAGGTGCTGCGCCTGACCGCCCCGCAGGTCCGCGACGACGCGTTCGAGGCGTCCGAAGTCGGCGAGGAGCGACTGGGCCTGATCCGCCAGGTGATGTGCGGCATCGGTGGGAACGATGCCGCGCCCCTGCTTCTCGAACAGGATCAGCCCGGTCTCCCTCGCCAGGGCGGCCATGTGCTGGCTGACCGTCGCAGGCGCGTAGCTGAGGTTTCTGGCCGCCTTGTTGATCGACCCGGCCTCCAGGACCGCGCGCAGGATCGCGAGACGTCGCGGGTTCAGCATGACGCCAACCGTAAGGCAATGCCGAACGTTGGGCCGCATGTGTTTGCTTGTGACGACTCATGCGCCCGATCGAAGATGGCATCACGACATTTCGGCCAGAGAGGGTTGGCGATGGACACGACATTCTGGGACGAGGCGGACCGCCTCCTGGTCCGCTACGGAGCCGGCTTCACCCCTCGGGTCATCGAACGCGCCTGCGGTGCGCATGTCTTCGATCGCCAGGGCAGGCCGATTCTCGACTTCACCTCCGGGCAGATGAGCGCCATCCTCGGCCACGCGCATCCGGACATCGTGGCGACGGTCTCGTCCGCGGTCGCGTCGCTGGGTCACCTCTACAGCGGCATGCTCAGCACTCCGGTGCTGGAGCTCGCCGACAGGCTCACCGCGACCCTGCCCTCCGAGCTGAGCAAGATGTTGCTGCTCACCACAGGGGCCGAGGCGAACGAGGCCGCGATCAAGATGGCCAAGCTCTTCACCGGCCGCTACGAGATCGTCTCCTTCGACCGCTCGTGGCACGGCATGACCCAGGGGGCGGCCTCCGCGACCTTCTCGGCCGGGCGGCGCGGCTACGGCCCGCCGGCGCCGGGGAACCTCGTTCTGCCCACGCCGAACGCCTACCGCTCGCCCTTCCGGTCCCCCGACGGGTCATACGACTGGGAGGCCGAGCTCGCCTACGGCTTCGCCCTGGTCGACCAGCAGTCCGCCGGAAGCCTCGCCGCCTGCCTCGCCGAGCCCATCCTGTCCTCGGGCGGGATCATCGACCTGCCGCCCGGCTATCTGCGTCGCCTCAAGGAGATGTGCGAGGAACGCGGGATGCTGCTCATCCTCGACGAGGCGCAGACCGGGCTCGGCCGCACCGGGACGATGTACGCGTTCGACCGCGACGGGGTCACCCCGGACATCCTGACGTTGTCGAAGACCCTCGGAGCCGGGTTGCCCGTGGCGGCCGTCGTCACCTCCGGAGAGATCGAGCAGGTCTGCCACGAGCGGGGGTTCCTCTTCTACACCACGCACGTCTCCGACCCGCTGGCGGCCGCCGTCGCGCTGACGGTCCTCGACGTCATCGACCGGGACGGGCTCGTCGAACGCGCCGCGCGGCTGGGCGGCCGGCTCGCCGACCGGCTGCTGGCGCTGCGCGACCGCTACGAGGTCGTCGGTGACGTCCGCGGCCGTGGCCTGCTCCAAGGTGTGGAGCTCGTGAAGGACAAGAAGAGCAAGGCGGCCGCCGACGCGCTGGGCACCGCGGTCACCGCGGCCTGCCTCGAACGAGGCCTGCACATGAACATCGTCCAGCTGCCCGGAATGGGGGGCATCTTCCGCATCGCCCCGCCCCTCACGATCACCGAGGACGACCTCCACACCGGCGTGGACATCCTCGAGGCCTCTCTCCAGGCCGTACTCGACACCGCCCCCGAATTGAGGTGAACCGGCATCCCGCGCCGCATGGGGCGGCGAACGCCCGCCACCATGTCGTGGATCTCCATGTCCTCGAAGGGCGCATTGACGTTCAGACGGTCACGGAGGTCCTCGTTGGGGGGAAGGGCGGGATCGCCGGGCGGCGTACCGACTCGGTCTGAGGGTTCCCGTGCCGGGGTCATTTCTCGGAAAGGCGGCTTTTCGCATGGGAGCCGCGGCGGAGGCGCCGCATAGCGTCGGCGCATGGACATCGACGTGGTGATGCCCTGCCTGAACGAGGCGGAGGCGCTTCCATGGGTGCTCGGGCGCATGCCGCGCGGCTTCCACGCGATCGTGGTCGACAACGGGTCGACCGACGGATCCGCCAAGATCGCGGCCGAGCTCGGCGCCACGGTCGTGAGCGAGCCGCGCCGCGGGTTCGGGGCCGCCTGCCACGCGGGCCTGACGGCCGCCGCCTCGGACGTCGTGTGCTTCATGGACGCCGACGCGTCGCTGGACCCCGAGCAGCTGCCGCGCGTGTGCGGGCCCGTCGTCTCGGGTGCGGCCGATCTCGTGCTCGGCCGCCGTGTCCCGCGGCCGGGCGGCTCGTGGCCGGTGCACGCCAGGCTCGGCAACGCCGTGCTGGCCAGGACGTTGCGGCGCCGTACCGGTGCTCCGCTGCACGATCTGGGGCCGATGCGGGCCGGCAGGCGGCTGGAACTGATCGCTCTCGGGCTGGTCGACCGGCGCTTCGGCTACCCGCTGGAGATGGTCCTGCGCGCGGCGGAGGCGGGCCGGCGCATCGGCGAGGTCGAGGTCGACTACCTGCCCCGTAAGGGCAGGTCGAAGGTGACCGGCACGCTGCGCGGGACGCTGCGGGCGATCGGCGACATGCGCCGCGTCATGGCCGGGCGGGCCCCGTGAACCCGGCGTACGGCCCGCGCGAGCAGGACCGCGCCGACGGTCAGCTGCTCGTGATCGCCAAGGAGCCCGTCCCCGGACGGGTCAAGACCCGGCTCGTTCCGCCGCTCACCCCAGGTGAGGCCGCCGCCCTGGCCGGCGCGGCCCTGGAGGACACGCTGCGGACGGTCGCCCGGGTCCCGGCCGCGCGCCGGGTGCTCGCCCTGGACGGCGCGCCCGGCGCGTGGCTGCCCGCGGGCTTCACCGTGCTGCCGCAGCGCGGGCGGGGGCTGGACGAACGGCTGGCCGCGGCCTTCGAGGACGCGCACCGCTCGCTGCCCGTGCCGACCGTGCTCATCGGCATGGACACGCCGCAGGTCACCCGCGGCCTGCTGGCCGACGCGCTGTCGCTGCTGACCGGCCACGACGCGGTGTTCGGCCCCGCGAACGACGGCGGCTTCTGGCTGCTCGGCCTGCGCGTCCCCGACCGTGCGCTGCTGCTGGGCGTGCCGATGTCGGAGCCCACCACCGGAGAGATCCAGCTGCGAAGACTGAGGGAGATGGGGATGCGCGTCGCCTTGCTGCCGTGCCTGACCGATGTGGACACCATCGCCGACGCCATCGAGGTGGCGGCGTTGATCCCGGGTTCCCGTTACGCCGCCGCGCTCGACGCGATCGGTGCGGCACGATGACCGATTCGCGGATGACCGATTCGCGGATGACCGATTCGCGGATGAACGTGCTGGTGACCGGCGCGGCCGGGTTCATCGGCGGTCACGTGGCCGAGGCGCTGGAGGCGGGTGGCCACCGGGTGACCGCGCTCGATCTCCGGACGGGCGACGACGTACGCGACCCGGCCGTCCTCGGCCGGGTGCTGCCGGGCATCGACGTGGTCGTGCACCAGGCGGCCAAGGTCGGGCTCGGCGTGAACGTGGCGGACATGCCCGACTACGCCTCGGTCAACGTGTACGGCACGGCGGTCCTGCTGGCCGCGATGGCGGAGCACGGGGTCGGCCGGCTGGTGCTGGCCTCGTCGATGGTGATCTACGGTGAGGGGGCCTACGACTGCGCGCGGCACGGCCGCGTACGGCCCGGTCCCCGCTCGGCCGAGGACATGGCGCGAGGACGGTTCGAACCCCGCTGTCCCCGCTGCGGGGCGGACCTGGTGGCCGCCGCCATCGACGAGGACGCGGCGGCGGATCCGCGCAACGCGTACGCCACCACCAAGCTGGCCCAGGAGCACCTGGCCGCCAACTGGGCCCGCGAGACGGGCGGAACGGCCGTCGCCCTGCGCTATCACAACGTGTACGGCCCGAGGATGCCGCGGGACACCCCGTACTCGGGCGTCGCCGCGATCTTCCGGTCCGCGCTGGAGGCAGGGCGCGCGCCGCGGGTGTTCGAGGACGGCGCGCAGCGGCGTGACTTCGTCCACGTCCGCGACGTCGCCGACGCCAACGTGGCCGCGCTCACCGGCGGCCGGCCGGGGACGCTGACCGCCTACAACATCGCCAGCGGGCAGCCGCACACCGTCGGCCAGATGGCCCGCGAGCTGGCGGCGCAGCGCGGCGGGCCGGAGCCGGTCGTCACCGGGGAGCATCGGCTGGGCGACGTGCGGCACATCGTGGCCTCGCCGGAACGGGCCGCCGTCGAGCTGGGCTTCCGCGCCCGCGTCGGTTTCGGCGAGGGGATGAAGGAGTTCGCCACCGCGCCGCTGGCCTGACCGGCGCGTCATCATGCCGATCCTCGGAGGACCAGACCCATCAGAACGGAAGACCGCGACGAACCGCCGCGGACGGCGACGAACCGCGTGATCGGCGCCGCCTGGGCGGCCGTCCCGCTCCTGGCCCTGGTCTGCGCACTGGCCCTGACGGTGCGCGCGGGCTCGCTCTCCACGGACCCCACCGGCCTGCTCGGGCCGTACGCGATCTGCTGGGCACTGTTCGCCGTGGCGGTGTGGCGGCTGCGGCGCGTACCGAAACGTGCCGCGCTGTTCATGGTGGGCGCCGGTGGGTTCGCGGTGGCCGCCACGGGCCTGCTGGCGCCGCCCGCGACCAGCACCGACTCCTTCCGGTACGCCTGGGACGGCCGGGTGCAGGCGGCGGGCCTGTCGCCCTACGACCACGCGCCGGCCGATCCCGCGCTGGCGCCGTTGCGCGACCGCTGGCTCTTCCCCGAAGGCGCCGCCTGCCGGGGCCGCGACCGTTACCCGCTCCCCTCCTCCACAGGTGTCCTGTCGTGTACGCGCATCAACCGGCCCGCGGTCCACACGATCTATCCGCCGCTGGCGCAGGCGTACTTCTGGGCCGTGCACCGGCTCTCGCCCGAGGGGTCACGGCACAAGCCGCTCCAGATCGGCGGCGCGGTGCTGGCGTTCGCGACGACCATCGTGCTGCTGAGGGTGGCTCCCGCGCGGGCCGCCTGGTGGGCGTGGTGCCCGGCCGTGCCGGTCGAGGCGGTCAACAACGCCCACGTGGACGTCCTCGGCGTGCTGCTCACCGTCATCGCGCTGATCGTCGTCGCCCGGCGCAGAGTCCTCGGCGGCGCGTTGCTCGGCGCGGCCACCGCCGTCAAGCTGCTGCCTGCCGTCACCCTGCCGGGCGCGCTGTCCGGCCTGCTCGCCAGGCCGCGGCGGGCGGCGGACGCTCTGGCGGTCGCGGGCTCCGCCGCGCTCGTCGTGACACTCGCGTACCTGCCGTACGTGCTGGCTTCCCGCGCGTCCGTCCTCGGGTACTTCTTCGGCTACGTGAAGGAGGAGGGCTACGACGACACGGGAGGTCATCGTTACGCGGTGCTGCGGCTGTTCCTGCCGGACTCGTGGGCCATGCCGGCCGCCCTGGCCGTCGTCGCGGCCGCGGCCGTGGCCGTGCTGTGCCGGGGCGACGCCGAGCGGCCCTGGCACGGCGCTCTCACGGTGACCGGGATCGCGTTCGTCGTCTTCACACCCGGCTACTCCTGGTACGCCCTGCTGGTCGTCGCGCTCGTCGCCCTCGACGGCCGGTGGGAATGGCTCGCCGTCCCTGTGGCGGGCGCCGTCGCCTACCTGGGCCGGGCCGAGCCCGCGGCGGGGACGGCCGCCTACGCCGTCGCCGCCCTGGTGGTGGCCGCAGCGTCCGCCGTGCGCCTGCGTTCACGGGCGGGACGTACGCCTCCGCCACCGCCGCCTCCCCCACCGCCGCACCGCGTACAGGAGCCCTGAGACGGCGAACAGCGCCACGGTGACCGCCAGCCATCGGGCGAGGTAGGGAGAGGTGCTCAGGCCGACGGCGCCCCGGTAATCTCGCTCCGAAGCGCGCAGGACGAGCGGGAACCACACCAGCAGCAGCAGAGCGGCCAGCCCGGCCGGCACGCGCAGATAGTTGGTCGCGGCAGGCCGGCGCGGGACACGCCCGGACACGGCGCGGGCGGCGGTGTCGCCCATCGAGTACAGCGGGAACAGCACCAGGTCGTGCAGGATGACCGCGCCCACGAACCAGGCGAGGAAGCCCGTCCAGATGCCGGCGGCGACCACCCGGGTGGCGACGTACGCCGCGAACCCGAAGCAGGCCGCCAGGAGGAGAAGGTGCCACGGGCCGGCGCCGTAGAGGCGTCGCCACCGGCTCGCGCGCCGGTTCACGCTCGCTCCGGGCGGAAGTCGAGTTCGCGCACCCATTTGGTGTTGTGGACGCCGGGGGCGTTCGGCACGATGATCCGGGCGGGGAATCCGTGGTCGAGCGACAGGTCCGCGCCGTTGACCCGGAGCGCCAGCAGCGCACGCGGGTCGGCGACCTGCCCGGCGCTCAGGGACGCCTGACCGAAGTAGCCCACCCGCTGCAGGGACCTGACGGTGACCATCGCCGAGCCGGGCGTGGCTCCCGCCAGCCGGGCGAGGTCCGCCAGGCGCACACCCGTCCAGACCTGCTCGGTCGACCACCCCTCCACGCAGGCGATCGGCAGCGCGTACGTGTGCAGGGGCATCCTCAGCAGGTCCGCGCGCGACAGCCGCAGCCCGGCGGCGCCCACGACCGCCAGCCGCCACTGCGCGCCGGTGTCGGCCGCGGTGACGCCGAGGCTGGCCGCCGTTTTGTTGACCTGGAAGTCGTTGGGGCCCGTCCCGTACTCGCGTCCGTGCGGCGCCAGCAGGGCCGTACGGCGCAGGGGGCCGTCCAGCGTCTGCCCGACGGACAGGCCGAACATCATCGCCGAACCCCCGCCGACGAACGCCAGCAACCCGCGCCGCGACATGGTGGGCGGCGCCGGATCGGCCGCCACCAGACCGTACGGGTCGCGCGGCTCGGGCCGCGTGCCGTCCACGCCCGTGCGCAGCTCGCGGCGCAGGTCCCGGGACCGCAGCTCGCGGACCGCCCGCGGCAGCCGTACGGCGACGTGTACGGCCAGCGCGGCGAGGAAGATCCACGCGCCGTACAGATGCGCCGGGTAGAAGGAGAACGGGAAGACGTAGAAGAGCTGGATGTTGAGGATCCCGGTCGCGAACTGGAACCCGGCCCCGCCGACCAGGAGCACCAGGCTGACCCGTTCGATCCCCTCGGCGACCGAACGCGCGGGCGGCCACACGAACAGCTTGGGGATCACCGACCAGAGCTTGGCCAGCAGCACCGGCACCAGCGTCAGCCCGACGACGACATGGGCCCCCTGCGTGACCCGGTACAACCAGACCGGCCGCGTCGGCCAGTCGAACAGATAGAACCCCAGCAGCCCCTTGCCCGGCGTCATGTCGTTCCCCGGCAGCCAGGGGTTGTACGCGGCGTACGACAGCAGCCCGGTGACCGCCACGATCACCAGCCCCGCCAGCAGGACCAGACCGAGCACCGACGTCAGCCAGGGGCCCCGCAGCGGGCTCCGCCAGAACCTCGGCCGGAACGGCCCCGGCGGCCCCTCCCGCACCCACGCGGTCAGGCGTCTTCTCGCCGCGGCCGCGCTGCCCCCGTCGGCATGTCCCTCCGGCGTATCCGGCATTGATCCCCCCGAAGTCGATGTCGGATGCCGGTGTCCTTACCGGATACACCGCCTTCTACGCATGACCAGGGCAGCGGGTGCGGAGCAGTGACGCGGACGTGCTGCCGGTGCTCGGCCCCGGCCCGGGCCGGGTGATCAGCCGAGAATGCCGGCGGGAATGACGGACGAGAGCAGTTGACCGACCACGTCGCCGAGCCCTCCGTCGAGGGGGCCGCCGGATGCGGCGGCGGGAGCGGCGAGGGCGGCGGTGAGCACCGCGGCGGTGGCGAGGACGACGGTAAGGCGAGCTTTCACGGACAACTCCTCTGGTGATGACGGAAAGAAATGCAGTCGGCACTCTATGTGATGGGTGTGCCGACCGGACGGCCTGCCGGGTCGGCCGAGCGGCAAAGCCTGGTCGCCGGTCGGGAAAGTGCGCCACGACCACTCGACAGCCGTACCAGCCGAACACGGCAGGGGAACCGCGTCACGGTCTGAGCCTCTGAGCCAGGTCCAACCAGACAGTGACGTCGGAGGCGGTGAAGTGGCGGTTCGTCCGATCCTCAGCCCTGATCGGGCGGCGTGCGGTCCCTGGCGTTCCCGCCGGGGGCTTCCCATACGTCTGCACCATGCCGTCGCCTTTACGATGTAGATTCGCCAGGGTCCGCGCAGGGGCAGGCCGGGTTGCCGCTTGACCTGCGCATACGTCAGTATTGACGTGATTGGCGTCACATATCGTTTTCGTTTCCTCCCCCGTGTAGAGAGCAGACATCTTCCCCGCAGAGCGGCTGAGGGGGTCGGAGGATGAGCGTCAGCCACAACATCTCCATCACCGGGCGCGTCACACTGTTCACCGCCGCGGTATCGGCTCTGCTGTGCACGCTGCTGGCGCTCGTCGTGATGGTCGCCGTCCAGCGCTACGCCACCGGTGTGCTCACCTCCGAGATCCGCTCGGCCGGTGGGCGTGTGGCGATGACGGTGGAGGACCGGGGCAGAGCGGATGGGCCGCTCGCACAGCAGCCGGGCCGCAACATCCAGGTCGTCGACACCCAGGGGCGTGTCGTCGAGTCCACCCCGACGCTGCGCGGCAGTCCTCCGATGGCGACGTTCACCGCGGACGGCCAGAACACCAGGCAAGAAGTGGTGTGCGGCGGCGTCTTCGGAGAGGGCAACTGCAACATCGTGATCGCCCAGTCGGCGCACCGCCCGGAGGGGCACTGGACCGTCTACGCCGCCTCCCCGGTGGTGCCCCTGTGGGTCGAGCCCTGGCTGGCGACCCTGGTCGGCGGATCGGCGGCCCTGCTGGCGGTGGCCATCACCTATCTCGGCAACCGGATCGTCACCGCGTCGCTGCGGCCGGTGTGCGCCATCCGCAGGGAACTGGACGAGATCAACGCCTCGTGCCCGTCACGCCGGGTTCCGGCGCCGGCCCGCCGTGACGAGATCCACGACCTGGCCGACAGCATCAACCACACCCTGGCCCGTCTCGACGCGGCGATGACGCAGCAGCGCCAGTTCGCCTCGGACGCGTCCCACGACCTGCGAAGCCCGATCGCCGCGATGCGCGCGGAGGTGGAGGACGCCCTGCTGGCGCCCGACGAGACGAGCGTGACCACGTTGTGCGACACCCTCATGGGCAGTCTGAGACGGCTGGGGTCGATCGTCACCGACCTGCTGACCGTGGCCAGGCTGGACGCGGGCGCGCCGGCCGTGCCGGCCCCGATCGACCTGGGCGAGCTGGCGGCCCAGGAGTGCCGGCTGCACCACCAGACGACCAAGAGACTGACCTGCCGGCTCGAACCGGGCGTGGTCGTGCTGGGCGACCGGCTGCGGCTGGGCCGCCTGCTCACGAATCTGCTCGACAACGCCGACCGGCACGCGGAGAGCGCCATCACGGTCAACGTCCAGCACAAGGACGATGATCGGTTTCCGCACGGCGTCGCGGTGCTGGAAGTGATCGACGACGGGCCGGGCATCGACCCGGACAAGCGCGAGCTGGTGTTCCAGCGGTTCGCCCGGCTGGACGCCGCCCGTACCAAGGACGCTGGAGGCAGCGGGCTGGGGCTGGCGATCGCCCGGCAGATCGCCGAGATGGGCGGAGGCAGTCTGCGGATCGAGGACAGTGACCGGGGCGCCCGCTTCGTCCTGCGGCTCCCGCGTCACGCGGGGCACGCCTCCGACCCCACGACCGTCGGCTGATCAGGGCGACATCTCCCCCGGTATGACAAATGTCATCGGCTGAACCGGTGAAAATCACGGCGGACTGCTGAGATCACACACTGCCGGGCGAGCGCGCGTACCGGCAGAGTTCTGGATGTGAACACGACGGCGATCGAGGTGCAGGACCTGCACCAGAAGTACGGCGGCTTCGAGGCGGTCAGGGGGATCGGCTTCGAGGTGGGCCGCGGAGAGCTGTACGCGCTGCTCGGCACCAACGGCGCCGGCAAGACGACCACCCTCGACGTGCTGGAGGGCTACGCCGCCCCGACGAGCGGCCGGGTGCGGGTGCTCGGCCACGACCCGATCAAGGAGCGCGCCGACGTCCGTCACCGGATGGGGATCGTGCTCCAGGAGGCGGGCTTCTACAAGGACCTGACGGTGGACGAGACCGTGTCGGCCTGGCGCCGCTGGACGCCGCGGGCGCAGGGCACGGCCGAGGTGCTGGAGCGGGTCGGGCTGCTCGGCCGTCGCGAGGTGCGCGTCTCGCAGCTGTCCGGCGGCGAGAAGCGGCGGCTGGACCTGGCCCTGGCCGTGCTGGGCAGGCCGGAGGTGCTCTTCCTGGACGAGCCCACCACCGGTCTGGACCCGGAGGCCCGGCGGAACGTGTGGGACCTGGTTCGGGCCATGGTCGACGACGGCGCCACCGTGCTGCTCACCACCCACTACCTGGACGAGGCCGAGCAGCTGGCGCACCGGCTGGCCATCATGCACTCCGGCCGGATCGTCACCGAGGGCACCGTGGCGGGCGTCCTCGGGGAGCGGGGCACGCGGATCACGTTCCGCCTGCCGGGCGTGAGCCCGAGCGACCTGCCGTACCCGCCGGGCAGGGGGCGGCGCTCGATCAAGCACGACGGCACCGCGTTCACCGTCGAGACCCACCAGCCGCAGCAGGACCTGCGGGAGCTGCTGGCCTGGGCCGACACGCACGAATGGGAACTCGACGGCCTAGAAGTGCGCAGGCCGTCGCTTGAGGAGCTGTTCCTCGAGGTCGCGGAGACGGAAAGGGTGGCGGCGTGAGCTGGCTCTCGATGACCTGGGCCCAGGCCCGGCTCAACCAGACGGTGCTGCTGCGGCAGCGCGGCCTGGCGTTCAGCGTGCTGGTGCTGCCGCTGTTCCTGGCGTTCGTCTACAGCAGCGGCCCGGCCGCGGGCGGCGCCGTGGCGGGGGTTCCGGCGGGGGTGTTCGCCGCGGTCGGGGCCATGGCGGTGGTGTTCCCGTTCTCGTACATGACGATCGCGACCGGCGTGGTGGTGCGGCGGGAGGAGCGCGTCTACAAGCGGCTGCGCGGCACCGCGCTGCCGACCAGCGCGATCTTCGCCGGCGACGTCGTGCACGCCACCCTGGTCGGGGCGGTGCAGGCGGCGATCATCCTGGTGTACGCGATCGCGGCGGTGGGCGTGCCGGCGCCGGCGAACGTCCCGCTCATGCTGGTGGCTTTCGTGCTGGGCGCCGCGGTGTTCGCCGCGCTGGCCATCGGCACGGCCGGGCTCATCCCCAACTACGAGGTGGCGCAGCTGGTGGCGCTGCCGGTGCTGTTCCTCAGCCTGTTCGGGACGGGGATGCTCTTCCCGCTGTCGGTGCTGCCCGACTGGGGGCAGCGGGTGGCCGAGGCGCTGCCGCTGACGCCGATCGTGACCATGCTCCGCGTCGCGTTCCTCGGCCGTGACGTCGCCCAGGAGGGCGCGCCGGCGATCGGCTTCCTGGAGTCCTTCCAGGTGTCGGGGCCGGGCATCGGGATCGCGCTGCTGTGGATCGGCGTGGGCTTCTGGTCCACCCGGAAGTACTTCCGGTGGGACCCCCGCAGGGCATGATCATAAGATCGCATCACATGAGCACTCCTGTCGTCAGCACGAGGGTCATCGCCGGACTGGCGGTGGCCCTCCTGGCCGGTTCGATGGTGACGGCGCTCGCGCTGCCGGTGGTCCGGATCTCGGCGCGGACCGGCACGCCGTGGAGCTTGATCATCGCGACCCCGTTCGGGCTGCTGCTCACCACGTGCTACGCGCGGGTGCTCTGGGCGTCCTTCCTGCGCCGGCTGACCTGGCGGCACCGGCTGGACACGGCGGTGGTGGTGCTCATCGCGTACGGCGTGCCGCTGTTCGCCGGCCCCGACTGGGCGCCGCTGCCGATGGCGGCCATCTCGGTGGCGCCGGTCGTGTTCGCCCGGCCCGCGGCGGCATGGGCGGCCACGGCCGTGTCGATCGCCCTGGCACCGCCGGTGCTGCTGGCGATCGGCCTGCCGTTGCCGGTGGTGCTGCTCTACGCGCTGTTGCTGCTGCCGTTCATCGCGCCGATGACGTACGGCGTGGCCTGGCTCTGCCACCTGATCGACGACCTGCGCGAGGCGCGGGCGGAGCTGGCGCGGCGCGCGGTGGACGAGGAGCGGTTGCGGTTCGCGCGCGACCTGCACGACACGCTCGGCCACACGCTGCACGCGATCGCGCTCCGGGCGGAGCTGGGCGAGCGGCTGGCCACGTCCGACCCGGCGGGCGCCGGGGCGGAGCTGGCCGAGATCCAGCGGATCGCCCGCTCCGCGGTGCACGACGTGCGCGAGGTGGTGCGCGGGTATCGGGCCACGTCGCTGACGACGGAGCTGGACGGGGTGGTGGCCGTGCTGGGGGCGGCCGGGATCCGGTGCGAACGGCCGGAGCCGCCCGGTGACCTGCCCGCGCACGTGCACGGTCCGCTGGGCTGGGTGGCGCGCGAGGCCGTCACGAACGTGCTGCGGCACAGCACCGCCACCTGGTGCGAGCTCACCGTCCACATCGAGGAGGGGAACGTGGTGCTGGAGATCGTGAACGACGGCACGCCGGGCGGTGCGCGGGTCGTCCCCGGCAACGGCCTGACGGGTCTGGCGGAGCGGGTGGGCGCCGCTGGCGGCACGCTGGAGACCTCGGCGGGCGACGGCCTGTTCCGTCTCACGGCCGGCCTGCCGCTCGCCCTCGAACCGGGCGCCGGGCTCCGCGAGGCGGTGCCGGCATGATCAGGCTGCTGCTCGCGGAGGACCACCATCTCGTACGCGGGGCGTTCGTGGCGCTGCTGGGCACCGAGCCGGGGATCGAGGTCGTGGGCGAGGCCGGGCGCGGTGACGAGGCGGTGCGGCTGGCCGCCGAGCTGCGCCCGGACGTGGCCGTGCTGGACATCGACATGCCGGTGATGGACGGTCTGGAGGCCGCCGAGCGCCTGGCCACGGTCACGCCCGCCTGCCGGGTCGTCATCGTCACCGGCCACGGCAGGCCCGGCTACCTGCGCCGGGCGATGGAGGTGGGCGTGCGTGGGTTCGTCGGCAAGGAGCAGCCGGCGACCGCCCTTGCCAAGATCATCCGCCAGGTTCACGAGGGGCGCCGCTACATCGACCCGGAGCTGGCCGCCGACGCGCTGGCCCTGCGGGAATGCCCTCTCACCCCCAGAGAGCTCGACACGCTGCGGGCCGCGGCCGGCGGCGCCCCCGTCTCCAGGATCGCCCGCGGGCTCGGGCTGTCGGAGGGCACGGTCCGCAACTACCTGTCCGCGGCGGTCACCAAACTCGCGGCCGACAACCGTCACGCCGCCGTGCGCCACGCCAAGGACATGGGCTGGCTCTGACCGGCGCAAAGAAGGATCTTCCCGAACGGTCGCGTAGCCGGGCGGGCTGGGGTAGCCGATGTCACATGAGCGGCAAGCGTGACAACGATCCGTCCGTCGGCGACGAGGTCTCCTGGAAGAGCCACGGGTCCACGGCCCACGGCAAGGTGGAGAAGAAGATCTCCAAGAGGACGGAGGAGGCCGGCCGCACCGTCGCGGCCTCCCCCGACGACCCTCAGTACGTCGTTCGAAGTGACAAGAGCGGGAAGAAGGCCGTACACAAGCCGTCAGCCCTGCGCAAGGACAAGGACGCCGAATGACCGGCGGCGACAAGGATGTCGCAGCCGAGTTCGGCCAGGCGGTGAACATGACCGCCGCGGAGCTGGAGCGCTGGCTGGCGACGGAGGAGTCGAAGTCGGTCGGGCAGAAGGACGACGGCGGCGAGTCGGCCGGGCACGCCTCCGGCCGCAGGATCGTCGAACTGCTCACGAAGCGGAAGTCGTCCTGGACCGACCAGGACTACGCGCACATGGCCAAGGTCGTCGGCTACGTCCACCGGCATCTGGCGCAGCGCCCTTCCGGGGACGTGCGGGAGAGCCGGTGGCGCTACTCGCTGATGAACTGGGGCCACGACCCGCTCAAGTGAGCGCCGGACCTCGCCCGGCGCCGGTGTGCCGGTGCGGTCAGCAGGGTCAGCGGGGTCAGCGGCCGAAGCCGGTCACGCCGCGGGACTCGTCGAACTGGTGGATGCGGGTCAGCGGCCATTCCTCGTACGGGAAGGTGCGCAGCGTGTCGCCGTCGAAGGCGTCGGCCACGCCTTCGGCGCGCAGGTGGTCGGCCAGCAGCGCGGTCAGCCGGTCGGCGTCCTGCGGCCGCCCGGCCTGCATCGGCTTGACCTCGTGAGGGTCGGCCGCGAGATCGAACAGCAACCGGTGCCCGCCGTTGGCCAGCCAGATCAGCTTCAGGTCGCCCTGCCGCACCATCGCCTTGAACCGCCGGGTGCCGGGCCGCCCGTGGTAGCCGTACAACGTCTGCCGGGGCGGCGCCGTACCGGTCAGCAGTCCGAGCAGGTCGCTGCCCTGGCGCAGCTCCGGCTCCCCCGCGGCCGAGGTGGCCAGGCCGAACAGGTCGGTCAGGCAGACCAGCTCGGATCGGCGGTCGCCGGCCGCGATCCGCCCCGGCCAGGAGACCAGGAAGGGGACCCGGGCGGACGCCTCGAAGAAGCTCTCCTTCTGCCAGCCGTGATGGTCGCCGAGCAGGTCGCCGTGGTCGGCGTAGAAACAGATCACGGTGTCGTCCGCGTCGGATCTTCGCTCCACCGCGTCCAGCAGGTCGCCGATGCAGGCGTCGATGTAGCTGATCTCGCCGTAGTAGCGGGCCTTCAGCGTCCTGGCCCGGTGCGGGTCGACGTCCTCGGCGTAGACCAGGTGGTTCATCCACGGGATGTGCTGGTCGAGGTGGTCGACGGCACGATCACCGCACACCGGGTCGGGCATCCGGTCGGGGTCGTACATCCGGTTGTACGGCAGCGGCGGCGCGAACGGCGGATGCGGGCCGATGTAGGAGACGAGCCCGAACCAGGGCCGGCCGTCGTCGGCGGCCATCAGCCCGAGCGCCTCCCGGGTGGCCCAGGACTCGACCGTGCAGTCCGCCGGCAGCGGGCTGAGCTGCGGCATGTAGTACATGTCGGTCCGCTCCCCCATGAGCGCCTCGATCCAGTCGTACTCGGGGTGCTCGGTCGCGATCCACCGCGCGTACGCGTCGCCGGCGCGCTGCTCGGCGGTGGTGTAGAACTCCTCGCTGTGCCGCTGCACCTCGTAGCCGACCGGCGCGTCCCAGGGCGAGGTGTGGAACTTGCCGACTCCCCAGGTGCGGTAGCCGCGCCGGCCCATCGCCTCGGCCAGGTACGGGCCGCAGCGCTCGCGGATGGCGGCGTGTCCCCCGTCCGGAACGGTGTTGTCGTACACGCCGGTCCTGGTCGGCTCGCATCCGCTGCGCAGGGTGTAGCGGGCCGGGACGCAGACCGGGGTGGTGGAGTACGCGTTGTCGAAGACGGTCCCGCGGGCGGCCAGCCGGTCGAGGTTGGGCGTCGCGATGCCGGTGTTGCCGAGCGTCGCGATGGTGTCGAACCTCTGCTGGTCGGTCATCACGAACAGCACGTTCGGGCGGGTTGACATGTACGGATATCTCCTCATGAAACGATCAGACGGGCGCGGTCGCCGCGCAAGGCGGACTCGCGGGCGTTCCAGTCGCCGACCAGGCCGAGCTCGGTGAGCAGCCGGTCGGCCGGCCAGAAGGCGTCCCCGGACTCCGCCAGCAGCGCGGTCAGCCGGGCGTCGGCCTCGGCGACCCGCCCGGCCGCCGCCGGGTCGGCGACCAGGTTGTCCAGCTGCCAGGGGTCGGCACGGTCGTCGAACAGCAGCCACGGCCGCCCGTCGGCGGTACGCGCGTAGGTCAGGTCTTCGGCGACCAGGCCGCGCCACTCGCCGATGCCCTGGTCGTAGCCGTTGTCGAAGCTGACCCAGTTGCCGGTCAGCAGCTCACGGCGCAGCGGCCCGCCGGCGCGCAGCCGATCGCTGAGGTCGCGGCCGTACGTCCCGATCGGCGGCAGCCCGAGCAGGCCGAGCAGGGTGGGGGCGAGGTCCACCAGGCCGAGCAGCCCGGCGGGCCGGCAGGCGGGAACGCCGGGCCCGTTGATCACCATCGGCACCCGGACGGCCTCGGCGTACGGGCTCTGCTTGGCGCGCAGGCCGTGGGCGCCGAGCAGGTCGCCGTGGTCGGAGGTGACCACGATGATCGTGTTCCGGCGCAGCCCGAGCCGCTCCAGCTCCGCCGCGACCCGGCCGATCTGCGCGTCCACCGCCGTGATCGCGCTCCAGTAGAGCCGCTGCAGCTCGCGCTGCTCAGGGGTGTCAGGGGTGTTCGGCGGCACCGTCATCCGCTCGATCGGGTACCCGGCCCGCAGCGGCGCCGGCACCGAGTCGTACGGGTCGTGCGGCGGGTTGTAGGAGACGGTGAGGAAGAACGGGCCGTCCTGCTCGGCGAGGAACTCGACGGCCAGATCGGTCTGCACCTCCGGCTCGTAGCCGGTGAAGCCGATCCTGCTCTCGGGGCCGGTGTAGTAGTGGCCGTCGACGTGCTCGTGGGAGCAGTCGACTCCGGCGTAGTGGTCGATTCCGGGGCGGGCGGCGGGCGGCACCCACTTGTCGCGGGGCAGCCCGGCCAGGTGCCACTTGCCGATCCAGCCGGTCCGGTACCCGGCGCCGGACAGCGCCGTGGCCAGGGTCTCCAGCCGCGGCGACAGCGGCAGGTCGTTGGCGACCACGCCGTGCTCGTGCGGCAGGCGGCCGGTGAGCAGGCTCGCCCGGCTGGGCCCGCAGACCGGCGAGCTCGCGCGTCCCCCGGCGATCGCGGCGCCGCCGGCCGCCAGCCGGTCCAGGTCGGGGGTGCGGACCCGGGAAGGGCCGCCGATCCAGCCCTGGTCCTGCCCCCGCCACTGGTCGGCCAGCAGCACGACGACGTTCGGGGGCGTCACGCCTGGAACTCCTGCGGGTCGACCTCGCCGTTCTTGACCGCGGCGTCGTAGGCGGCCTGCATACGCTGCTGCATCGCGGCGAGCGCCGGTCCGAGCGCGGCCGACGGGTCGAGCAGCAGCTTCTCCACGGTCTGGTCGACGCTCTCGCCCTCCACCTGCAGCAGGCCGCCGGGCGTCTTCGGCCACTGCCGGTCGAGCTCTCCCGGCCGGAACTGCTGGAGGAGCGCGTTGTCCTTGATCGCGGCCGACTCCCAGACGGCGCCGTTCAGCGGCGGCGCCGCCTTCGCGGCCAGGGCCTCCTGGACTCCGTCGCCGACCATCACCTCGAACACCTTCGCGGCCTGCTCCGGGTTCTGGCTGGTCGAGGAGATCGCGTACGGGTAGCCGGCGTTCATGGGTGAGCGCGCCAGCTGCTGCCCGTCCGGCACCGGCAGCGGCGCCGCGACCGCCTTGACGGTGCTGCCGAGGTCGGCCAGCGACGACACGATCGCGCTGCTGGTGAGGTACATCCCGGCCTCGCCCTTGCCGAAGGCGTTGATCGCGACGTCTCCGGTCAGGGTCGCGGCGCCCGGGTACGCGGTCTTGTCGACGATCATGGCCCGGTAGAGCTCGATGACCGGCGCGTACTTCGCCGACTCGTACGTCTGCGCGGCGGCGTTGAACAGCCCGAACTGGGCCAGTGCCGCGTCGCCCGCCATCAGCGGGATGTCCACGCTCCACTGCCGGAACCCGGTCGCCTTGATCGGGATGAGCATGCCGAACGCCTCACCCTTGCCGATCTTGGTGATCGCGGCCGCGGCCTGGCGTACCTCCGAGAAGGTCGCCGGCGGCGCGTCCGGATCCAGCCCGGCCTTCTCGAACAGCTCGACGTTGATCAGCATCCGGTTGGTGAACGCGGTGGTCGGCACCGCGTACGGCACGCCGCCCCAGACCAGCTCGCTGTTCTTCTGGTGGTACGGCGCCGCCTTGTCGAGCACCGCCTTGCCGACCAGGTCGGGCAGCGGCTGCACCCACCCGGCCGCGACGAACGCGCCCAGCTGCGCCGAGGGGCTGTGGAACAGGTCGGGCGCCCGCTTGGTCTGGAAGCCGAGCCGGACGATCTCCTCGTACTTGTCCGTCGCCTGCGGCTCGTACTTCACCTCGATGCCGAGGGACTTGCCCTGCTGCGCGTTCCAGGTGCGGAAGAACTCCTGGCGGGCCTTGGCGTGCGCGCCGGCCCGGTCCCAGACCACGATCGTGGTCGGCCCGCCCGAACCGGCGGAGCCGGACGAGGAGCCGCCGCAGCCGACGAGGGACGCCGCGGCGCCGGCGGCGAGCGTGCCGAGGAACCCGCGGCGGGTCAAGGAGGAATCAGTCATCGGGGGGCCTTTCTCAACAGGACGCGAACCGCGGCGGCTCGGTCGCAGAGCACGATCACGAAACTGGCCGTCGCCGCCGGCAGCGCGATCGCCGCCGGCAATCCGAGGTACGGCACCCCGGTCGCCAGGAAGGGCCCGGCCGCGGCGGCGGCGATCACGGCCACGCTCGCGGTCAGCGCCAGCTCGATCCGCGACAGCGCCAGCAGGTAGGCCGTCCGCAGCGCCTCGGCGGTACGGCCGGTACGCTCGAAGATCACCACTGACCAGGGGGCGACCAGCAGCCAGGTCACGCCGGCCACCACGCTGGTCGTCAGCACCAGCCCGCCGTAGGCCCCGCCGGGTGAGGGCCCGAGCAGGCCGACGAGCACCAGGGCGGCGATGCCGAGATGACAGCCGGCCAGCGGCAGGGACGGCAGCAGCCGGCGGCCCAGGAACCGCAGGGTCTCACCCGGGCCGAGGGCGGCCTCGCCGCGGGCGTACCGGCGCTGCTGGGCGATCAGCCACAGGCCGGCCGCCGGCGCGGTGAGCACGGGCAGGCTCAGCAGCAGCCAGCAGCAGCTCGTCCAGGCCCAGAACCACCAGCGGGACCAGCCGCGCAGCAGGGCGCCGTCCGGCGCGAACGGAGTCATCCCTTCACCGACCCGTCCGTCCAGCCGCGGACGAAGTGCCGCTGCAGCACGATGAAGATCACCACGATCGGCACCAGCGCCATGTTCGCGCCGGCCAGCACCGTGTTGTACGGCGTCATCCCCTCGGCGGCGTCGTACTGCAGCGCGCTCACGCCCACGACCAGGGTGCGCAGGTCGGGCTCGGCGAGTGAGAACACCAGGGGCACCTGGTAGTTGTTCCAGGAGGCCTGGAAGCCGAGGATCACCGTGGTGGCGAGGATCGGCCGCATCATCGGGAAGGCGATCCGCCAGTAGGTGCCGAACAGCCCGCAGCCGTCGACCCGGGCGGCGTCCTCCATCTCGGTGCCGAGGCCCTGCACGAACGCCTTGATCAGGAAGATGTGCACCAGCATGATCCCGGCCAGCTGGACCAGCGCGATGCCGAGCAGGTTGTCCAGGCCCAGCGCCTCGGCGATCACGTACTGCGGGTAGAGCGTCGCCGTGGTCAGGCCGACGAACAGGGTGCCGACGTACAGGCCCTCGACCAGGCGCTGGCCGCGCAGGCGGCGCCGGGCCAGCACGTAGCCGGTCATGCTGGACACGAGCGTGTCCAGCAGCACGACCAGGGCGGTGACGATCAGGCTGTTGACGAAGTAGCGGGAGAAGTTCGCCGTGGTCCAGGCGTGCAGGTAGGTGCCCCACTCCCACACGCGCGGCAGGATCCCGCCGTCCCTGCTGAGGATCTGGTCCAGCGGCGAGACCGACGCGAACAGGCCGAAGACCAGCGGCGAGAGCATGATCAGCGCCGCCACGACCAGGATCGCGTGCACCAGCACGGTGAGCGGGCGGACCCGCCGCCTGCGCGGGGTCGTGACGGGCGGGGCGGCCGTCCGGCCGGCGGTTTCGGTGATGACGGGTGTGCTCATGCCGCGGTCCTCCCGCTCCGGTTGATCCGCAGATAGGCGACGGAGATGATGCCGACGATCACGCTGGCGGTGACGCCGAGCGCGGCGGCGTACCCGATCTGCGGCACCGATTCCGGCTCGAAGAAGAACCGGTAGAGGTAGGTGAACATCACCTCGGTGCTCCCGGCGGGGCCGCCGTCGGTGAGCGTCTTGACCAGGTCGAAGCTGCGCAGCGTGCCGATGATCGAGATCAGGATCACCACGCGCGTCACGGGGGCCAGCATCGGCAGCACGATGTGCCGCAGCGTCGCCCAGTGGCCGGCGCCCTCCAGCGCCGCGCTCTCCAGCAGGGCGTTCGGGATCGTCATCATGCCGGCGAAGAAGAGCAGCAGGTTGATCCCGAGGTGGGCCCAGACGCCGACCCCGATCAGGCTGCCGAGCGCGGCGCCGGCCTCGCCCAGGAACCGGATCGGCGCCTCCAGCAGGCCCGATCCGGTGAGCAGCTGGTTGACCGGGCCGCCGGTCTCGCGCAGCAGGAAGACGAAGATGATGCCGACGATCGCGGGCGACAGGACGTGCGGCAGGAACAGGATCGTGCGGTACACCGTTCCGGCGCGGACGCCGCGGAAGAAGACGTAGGCCAGCACCAGCGCCAGCGGGATCTCGATGACCAGCCGGCCGAAGCCGAACTTCACCGTGGTCAGCACCGCCAGCCACCATTGTTCGTCCCCGAGCATGCGCTCGTAGTTGGCCAGGCCGGTGAACCGCGGCGCCGAGAAGCCGTTCCAGCGCTGGAAGCTGAACCAGAACAGCCAGCCGATCGGCAGCAGCGCGAAGGCGAGATACGGCAGCAGGGCCGGCAGCAACATCAGGCGGCCGACGCCGTCCTCGCGCCGGTGCCACTGCGCGCGATGCGGCGTTGACTGCCGTGGCGAACGGACAACTGGGGACATCCGTGCCCTTCCTTGGTCGAGCGCGCCGGGCTGGCCTCGCGCGATGCGTCGGCAGCCTTTCGGTTCGGGCCAACTTAGATCGATCTAAACCGAAGGTCAACCTAAACCATATAAACCTACAGGTCAACCATGAAATACGGTTCTCACGAATCCGCAGGTCGCTCAGTGACAGCCACGTGGATCTCGGGGCCGCACTCAGCCGACCGGCACGCCGGCTCGGCGGGTCGCCCAGCCGGGCACGGCCGGCAGGCCAGGTCGCTCAGTGGCAGCCGCAGGAGGCGCGCGCGTGCATTTCCGGGGCCGGCGGGACACGGCTGCCCTCGGCCGGCATGCCCATCTCGGCCAGCAGCACCCGGCCGCAGACCCGGCCCAGCTCGACCGGGTCGGTGGCGATGCTGCTGATCGACGGGTTCCACATCGCCGACTGGTGGAGGTCGTCGATGCCGAGCACCGCGCAGGGCGCGGCCTCGGGCGTGCCGAGCCGCAGCGCCCTGGCCAGGCCGTAGGCCACGTTGTCGCTGTGGCACAGCACCCCGTCGGGCGGCGGCCCGGCTTCCAGCAGCTCGGCGGCGCGGCGGTAGGCGGCGTCCGCGGTCGCGTCGAGCGGCTGCGACCACGCCGCGTCCCACCCGGCGCCGGCCTCGGTGACCGCCCGCAGGAAGCTCTCCATGCGGCCGACCCGGGGCGAGGCCAGCGGGTCGCCGCCGAAATAGGCCACCCGGCGGCAGCCGTGCACGGCGGTCAGGTGCTCGGCGCCGAGCCGGCCGATGGCCGCCTCGTCGGTGCCGACGAACGGCAGGTCGACGCCGTCGATGCGGCGCAGCAGCAGCACCGTCGGCAGGCCGCTCTGGCGCAGGCCGGCGAAGTCGTCCGCGGTCGAGGTCAGGGCGGGGATGGTCACCACGCCGGCCGCCCGGTGCCCGACCAGCGAACCCAGGATCTGCCGTTGCACGCCGACCCGGTCGACGGTGTTGGCGATCATGACGAAGAAGCCGACCTCGCCGAGCACCTCCTGCACGCCCAGCGACACCTCGGCGACGAACGGGTTCATCACGTCGGGCATCACCAGCCCGACCAGGTCGTTGCGCTGGGTCCGCAGGTTGGCGGCGGCCTGGTTGTAGATGTATCCCAGCCGCTCGGCCTCGGCCAGCACGGCGTTCCTGGTGGCCTCGGACACCAGGGGACTGTTCCGCATCACCAGCGAGACGGTGGCCCGGGACAGGCCGAGCGAGTTGGCCACGTCGATCATGCGCACCCGGCGCACTCCAGGCCGGCCACCCTGCATGCCTGTCCTCCCCCGCCGATGATCATCGCGTGATCGGGAGGCCTCAGGATAGCCGCTGACGCCAGGGCTGAAGGCCGAGGTTCGCGCGAGGGCGCGGCCGAACCCCGATGCGGCAGTCCGCTGACCGCTGCCTGCCCTCCTGCCGGCCCCTCGGGCTGACGGGACCGCACGACGCGATCGCGAGCCGGCCCGGATCGGCGACATCGCCGCCCTGATGGACGGCCCCGATGCCGCGTGTAACCCCGTCGGCTCCGGACGCGTGCGGCACGGATTCGTCGCCGGGCATGCGCCGCCGGCCTCGAACGGAGGGCCGCGCTGGGGCCCGGCCCTCTCGCCCGCACCACCCCCATCGGCTACCTGGCCGACCGGCTCGGCTCCGAGCGGGCCGGCGTGCATGCTGGGGGCCCGTCGCCCTCCCTTAGCACACGGGTCCCAGCGGACGAACCCGCCCGGGCACGCGCCGGCCGCCGCTCCGGGGGTGGAGCGCTTTCCAGGGTGGCCACGCCCCGGTGAACCCGGCCCGAGCGCTCACCGCCGGAGAAGACACACAACAGGCTTCACCTGCGGAAACTCTGAGAACACCTCCGGCTCCGGACGATCATTCTCCCGTCTCTGCTCATATGAGCAAATTCCGGCTCAAGTGTTGCATCCAGGTTAAAACCCGACTTACGGTGCGTTACCAAAGTCACATACGGAGGCCCATATGCGTGCATTCCGGTCACTAACCATCCCCCTCCTCCTGGTCAGCCTCATGTCCGCCTGCTCGGTGTCCACCACCCCCGGCGGAACCACCGAGGGCGCCGGCGGTCAGGACGACGGCCCGGTCGCCATCGGATTCAGCCAGGCGACGCAGCAGTCCCCCTTCTACGTCCAGCTCCGCGAAGGAGCCGAGGCCGCCGCCAAGCAGGCCGGCGCCGAGCTGTACTTCGCCGACGCGGGCGGCGACGTCACCAAGCAGAACAACGACATCCAGGACCTCATCACCCGGCAGGTCGACGTCCTGCTCATCAACCCGGTGGACCCCCAGGGCGTGCAGCCGGGCATCGCCGCGGCCGAGGCGGCCGGCGTCCCGGTCGTGACCGTGGACCGGCCGGTGCCCGAGGGCGCGGTCGCGCACGTCGGGCGCGACAACAAGGCGATGGGCGCGCTCGTCGGCAAGCGGCTCAGCGAGCAGCTCGGCGCCCGGGGCGGCAAGGTCATCGAGATCCGCGGCGACGCCGGCGGCGCCGTGGCGCGCGACCGCAGCGCGGGGTTCCACGAGGCCGTGGCGGCCAACGCCAAGATCCAGATCGTCGAGGGGCCGTACTCCGACTACGTGCGCTCCAAGGCGGTCACCGCGATGCAGGACCTGCTCCAGGTCCACCCCGACGTGGCCGCCGTCTACGCGCACAACGACGACATGGCGCTCGGCGCGCTCCAGGTCCTCAAGGAGAACGGCAAGGCCAAGGTCCTGGTCGCCGGCGTCGACGGGCTCATGGAGGCGGTCAAGCAGATCCCGTCCGGCCAGTACGTGGCCACCGCGCTCAACGACCCCATCTCGCTCGGCACGAAGGCCGTGGAGACGGTGCTCAAGGTCCAGAAGGGCGAGAAGGTCGAGCCCTCCATCGACGCGGGCACCGCGCTGATCGACACGGACAACGCCGGCGAGTACATCGGGCCCGGCGAGTTCGCCCAGGCAGGCCAGTAGTCACAGGCACAAGGAGAACAACGATGCCGGAAACCATGAAGGCCGCGGTGCTGCACGCCCCCGGCGACATCAGGGTGGAACAGGTGCCCGTGCCCGAGCCGAGCCCCGGCGAGGCGCTCGTCAGGGTGGCGGCCTGCGGGGTGTGCGGGTCGGACATCCCGCGCATGCTGCACGCGGGGGCCTACCACTTCCCGATCATCTGCGGCCACGAGTTCTCGGGGCACGTCGTACGCCTCGGCGACCGCCTGGCCGCCGCCGGCCAGGTACGCGAGGGCGACCTGGTCACCGTGCCGCCGCTCATCCCCTGCCACGAGTGCGCCCCCTGCAGCCAGGGCCACTTCAGCCTGTGCAAGAACTACGGCTACTTCGGCAGCCGCAGGGACGGGGCGTACGCGCAGTACGTCACCGTGCCGGCGGACAACCTCATGGTGCTGCCCGCCGGCCTCGACCCGCGGGCGGCCGCCATGCTGGACCCGGCGGCGATCGCGCTGCACGCCCTGTGGCGCACGAACATGCGCGGCGGCCGCCGGGTGGCGGTGGTCGGCGCCGGTCCGATCGGGCTGTTCGCCGTGCAGTGGGCCAGGATGGCCGGGGCGTCCGAGGTGCTCGTGATCGAGCTGAACGAGCAGAAGGCCGCCATGGCGACCGAGGCCGGCGCCACGCACACCGCGACCAGCGTGCGGGAGGCCGCCGAGCCGGCGGGTGACGGCTACGACGTGGTGATCGAGTCCGCGGGCGTGCCCGCCACGATCGACCAGGCGGTGAGCCTGGTGGCCCGGCACGGCGAGGCGGTGTTCATCGGCATCCCGCACGAGCCGGTGGTGTTGCCCAAGTCGACCTTCGGCTCGTTCCTGCGCCGCGAGGTCACCCTGCACGGCGCGTGGAACTCCTTCTCGGCGCCGTTCCCCGGGGAGGAGTGGCGGGTGGCCGCCAGGGCGCTGGCCTCGGGTGACCTGGCGTGGAAGTTCATGATCACGCACGAGCTGGGGCTGGACGCGCTGCCCGAGACCATGGTCAGCCTCGGCGAGCGGTCGATCTTCAGCTCCAAGGTCCTCTTCCTGCCGAACGAGGAGTGACGGTGACTGCTTTCCTCGCCCTCGACCTGGGAACCGAAGGCGCGCGGGCGGCGGTCTACAGCGTGGCCGGTTCGCCGATGGGGGCGGGCGACGACGCGTACCCGACGAGTTTTCCGCGGCCCGGCTGGGCCGAGCAGGACCCGGACGACTGGTGGCGGGCGAGCGTGCACGCGGTGCGCAAGGCGCTCGCCCAGGCGGGCAACCCGCCCATCGCCGGGGTCGCGGTGGCGACCACGGCCTCGACGGTGGCCGTCCTCGACCGGCACGGGCGTCCGCTGCGGCCGGCGCTGCTGTGGATGGACTGCCGGGCGGGTGAGGAGTCGGCGCTGACCGCGCGGACCGGGCACCCGGTCCTGCGCTACTCCGGCGGCAGCAACGCGGTGGAGTGGCTGGTGCCCAAGGCCATGTGGCTGGCCCGTCACGAGCCCGAGACCTACCGGGCCGCCGCGCGCATCACCGAGGCGGTCGACTACCTGGTCTGGCGGCTCACCGGCCGCTGGGCCGGCTCGCGGATGAACGCGGTGTGCAAGAGCAACTACGACCCGCGCGGGGCGGGCGTCCCGCACGACCTGTACGACTCGCTCGGCATCGGCGACCTCGGCGGCAAGCTGCCGGACGACGTCGTACCCGTCGGCGACCCGGTCGGCCCGCTCAGCGCCGCCGCCCGCGCCGAGCTCGGCGTCACCGGCCCGGCCGTCGTCGCGTCCGGCGGGATCGACGCGCATCTGTCGCTGCTGGCCGTCGGCGGCGCGCCCGCGGGGCGGGTGTCGATGGTCTGCGGCACGTCGAACGCGTTCGTGACGGAGATCGACGAACCGGTCTTCCCGCCCACCGTCTGGGGGCCGTACCCGGACGCGCTGCACGAGGGCCGCTGGCTCGTGGAGGGCGGCCAGGTGAGCGCAGGCTCCGTGCTGGCCTGGGCGGGCGAGCGGCTCATCGGACGGCCCCGGGCCGATCTCGGCGGGCTCATCGAGGCCGCGGCGGCGCTGCCGCCGGTCGACCACGGCCTGATCGTCCTGGACTACTTCATGGGCAACCGCACGCCGCTGCGGGACCCGCACCTGCGGGGCGCGGTGCTCGGGCTGACCCTGGCCAGCTCTCCCGAGCAGGTCTACCGGGCGGCCGTGGAGGGCGTCGCGTACGGCACCCGCCAGGTCCTCGACTCCTTCGCCGACGGCGGCGTCCCCGTGGACGAGGTCTTCCTGTCGGGCGGCATCCGGCACAACGAGTTGTGGCTGCGGACGACCGCCGACGTGCTCGGCCGGCCGGTCCACCTCGTCGCCGGCGACAACCTCACGCTGCGCGCCTGCTCGGTGCTGGCCTCGGTCGCCTCAGGACGGCACGCCTCCCTGACGGAGGCGGCAGCGCAGTACGCGCCCCGCGTCCGCACGGTGGAGCCGGTCGCCGCGCACGTGGAGGCGTACCGCGGCGGTTACGCCGACTACCGCGCGGCCAGCGCCGCCACGACGGAGATCTCCCACCGGCTGAGCGAGAGGTCCCGCTCATGACCGACGAGGACCAGCTCTACCAGGTGGCCGTCCGCTACTACGAGGGCGGCGAGACGCAGGAGCAGATCGCCCACGCGCTGCACCTGACCCGCTGGAAGGTGGGCCGGATGCTGGCCGAGGCGCGCGAGGTCGGCATCGTCCGGATCGAGGTGCTCCATCCGCGCTCCCGGGTGCATGCCCTGGAGCGCTCGCTCAAGGAGCGCTTCGGGCTGCGGGACGCCATCGTCGTCGCGAACGGCGGCAGCGGCGACGACGAGCAGGTGCGCGACCGGGTGGCCGCGGCGGGCGCCGACCACCTGATGGAGCTGCGGCCCGTGCCCCGGCTGATCGGGGTCTCCTGGGGACGCACGCTCGATCGGCTGGCCGGCGGGCTCACCCCCGGGTGGGCCACGGGCGTCAACGTGGTGCAGATCAACGGCGCGCTGAGCAGGTCACGGCAGCCGACCAGCGCGCGCAGCATGGCGAGCCTGATCGCCCACCGCGGCGGCGGCACGGCGACGCTGCTGCCGGCGCCGGCGATCCTGGAGCAGGAGAGCACCAGGAAGGCGCTGGAGAGCGACCGGTCCGTCTCCGACGTGCTGGCGCTGGCCACCCGGGCGGACCTGTTCCTGTTCAGCCCCGGCGGCATGGGCAGCGACTCGGTGCTGGTGGACTCCGGCCAGATCGACGCGGCCGACCTGGCCAGGCTCGGGCGCGCGGGCGCGGTGGGCGACGTGCTGGGCCGCTTCATCGACGCGCGCGGCCGGATCGCCGACCCCGAGCTGGACCGGCGCACGCTCGGCCTCTCCCTCGACGTCCTGCGCTCGGCCACCACCTCGGTCGCGCTGGTCAGCGGCGAGGCGAAGCGGGCGGTGTGCCGGGCCGTCGTGACGAGCGGCCTGTGCGACGTGCTGATCGTCGACGACCAGAACGCCACTCACCTGCTGGAGGAGTCATGACCGCCGAACGGCTGCGCATGACCGGGATCGTCAAACGTTTCCCCGGCACCGTCGCCCTGGACGGCGTGGAGCTGAGCGTGCGCCCCGGCGAGGTGCACTGCCTGCTGGGCGAGAACGGGGCCGGCAAGAGCACGCTCATGAAGATCCTGGCGGGCTCGTACCGGCCGGACGAGGGGACGATCCTGCTGGACGGGCGGCCCTTCAGTCCCGCCACCCCGCACGCGGGGCTGGCGGCCGGCATCGCCGTGATCTATCAGGAGCTGGACCTGCTGCCCGACCTCACCGTGGCGCAGAACCTGCTGCTGGGCAGGGCGCCGCGGCTCGGCCCGTTCGTACGGCGGGGGCGGCGGGGCCGGCTGGCCCGCGAGGCGCTGGACCGGGTCGGCGCGACCTTCCCGGTGACCACGCGCGTCCGAGACCTGCCGATCGCGGCCCAGCAGCTCACCGCCATCGCCAAGGCGCTGACCGCCGACGCGCGCGTCATCGTCATGGACGAGCCGTCCGCCACGCTCAGCGAGAGCGAGCTGCGCGGTGTCTTCGACGTCATCCGGTCCCTCACCGCGGAGGGCCGTTCGGTGATCTTCATCTCGCACCGGATGGAGGAGGTGATGGAGATCGGCGACCGCGCCACGGTGCTGCGCGACGGCCGTACGGCGGGGGTCTACGACCTGGCCTCGACCGGCCGTGACGAGATCGTGGCGGCGATGATCGGCGAGGCCAGGGAGCTCGTGGGCGCGACCGGCCGTCCCGTGCCCGAGGGCGAGCCGCTGCTCAGCGTCGAGCGGGTGCACGTGCCGGGGCTGATCGACGTACGCGGCCTCGACGTGCGGCCGGGCGAGGTGGTCGGGCTCGCCGGGCTGGGCGGCGCGGGACGCACCACCCTGCTGCGCGCGCTGTTCGGCGACCTCAGGGCACACGTGGCGGCCCGGCTGGACGGCCGCCCGCTCAAGGTCGCCGGCCCGGCCTCCGCCGTGCGCGCGGGCCTGGCGCTGGTGCCGGAGAGCCGCAAGGAGCAGGGCCTGATGCTCGGGCTCTCCGTGAGCCGCAACGCCGCGATCAGCGCGCTCGGCCGGCCGCCGTGGCTGCTGCCGGGCCGGCTGGGGCGGCGCGTCACCGAGCCGGCGCTCGCGAGCCTGGGCGTCAAGGCGGCCGGGCCTGGCCAGCCCGTGGGCCAGCTGTCCGGCGGCAACCAGCAGAAGGTCGTGCTGGCCAAGTGGATCACCCGCGGCGGGATCAGGGTCCTGCTGCTGGACGAGCCCACGCGCGGCCTCGACGTCGGCGCCAAGGCCGACCTGTACCGGCAGGTGCGCCACCTCGCCGACCAGGGCGTGGCCGTCCTGCTCGCCAGCAGCGAGCTCAACGAGCTGACCGCCAACGCCGACCGGATCCAGGTCCTGTACGAGGGCCGCAACGTCGCGTGCTTCGACCCCCGGGTCAGCCCGGAGAGCGTCATCGCGCACACCGTCATCACAGGAGCCACACCATGACCGCATCCATCGGATCCACGGTGACCGCGACCGCAGGGAAGGAAGGCGGCGCCCGCTCGCGCCGCGGCGCCGACCTGATCGTCAAGTCGAACCTGCTGCTGGTCTTCCTCGCCCTGTGCGTGGTCGCGTCGCTGCTGGCGCCGCAGTTCCTGACCGGCCGCAACATCGCCAACCTGCTGCAGCAGTCGTCGCTGACGGGCATCGTCGCCATCGGCATGACCATGGTGGTGCTGACGGCCGGCATCGACCTGTCGGTGGGCAGCGTGGCCGCGTTCGGCGGCATGGCCATCGCGCTGCTCATGGCGGCCGGCGTGCCGGTCGTGCCGGCGATCCTGGTCAGCGTCGCGGCCGGCGCGGTGTTCGGCGCGTTCATGGGCGGCCTGTCGGCCTACCTGTCGCTGCCGTCGTTCATGACCACGCTGGCGGGGCTGACCGCCGTGCGCGGGCTCACGTACCTGCTGACCGACGGCAAGCCGGCGGAGGCGAGCGGCTCGGAGGCGTTCCAGCTGCTGGGCGGCGGCTTCATCGGCTACGTCCCGATCGTCGGGATCATCTTCGTGGTGATCACCGTGCTGGCCGCCGTGGTGCTGCGCGGCACCACGTTCGGCGAGTACGTCTACGCGGTCGGCAGCAACAAGGAGGCGGCTCGGCTGTCCGGGCTGCCCGTGCGCGGCGTGATCACCACCGTGTTCGCGGTGTCCGGCGCGCTGGCGGCGCTGGCCGGGGTGCTGCTGACCTCCCGCCTGACCGTGGGCCAGCCCACCGCGTTCAACGGGCTGGAGCTGGACGCGATCGCGGCGGTGGTGCTCGGCGGCACCAACCTGTTCGGCGGCCGGGGCGGCGTGTTCGGCACGTTCGTGGCGGTGCTGCTGCTGTCGGTGCTGCGGAACCTGTGCAACCTGCTCGGCCTCGGCTCCTTCTTCCAGATGGTGGTGACCGGACTCATCCTGCTGGTCGCCCTCGTCCTCAACATGCTCATCGAGAGGCGTGGCGCTCGTGCCTGACACCATCCCCGGCTCGTTGCGGAGCTACCTGCACGGCCTGCCCGGCGTCGACGAGGTCGGCGTCCGCCGGCGGGCCGCCGAGCTGGCCACCCGGTCCATCAAGACCACGGCCAAGCGGGCGGCGCTCGACCTGGCCATCAGGATGGTCGACCTGACCACCCTGGAAGGGGCGGACACCCCGGGCAAGGTGCGTGCGCTGGCCGCCAAGGCGAAACGTCCCGACCCGGCCGACCCGACCGCTCCCCCGGTCGCCGCGCTGTGCGTCTACCCCGACATGATCGCAGTGGCCGCGCAGGCCCTGGCGGGCAGCGGGGTCGGCCTCGCCTCGGTCGCCACGGGCTTCCCGGCCGGGCGTACGCCGCTGGAGGTCAAGCTGGCCGACACCCGGGCGGCGGTGGCCGCGGGCGCCACCGAGATCGACATGGTCATCGACCGGGGGGCGTTCCTGGCGGGCGACCACCGCAAGGTCTTCGACGAGATCACCGCGGCGAAGTCCGCCTGCGGCGACGCCCACCTCAAAGTCATCCTGGAGACCGGCGAACTGGTCACCTACGACAACGTACGCCGGGCGTCCTGGCTGGCGCTGCACGCCGGGGCCGACTTCATCAAGACCTCCACCGGCAAGGTCACGCCCGCCGCGACCCTGCCGGTCACCCTGGTCATGCTGGAGGCCGTCAGGGACTACCGGGCCGCCACCGGACGGCAGGCGGGGGTGAAAGCGGCCGGCGGCATCCGCACCGCCAAGGACGCGATCCGCTACCTGGTGCTGGTCAAGGAGATCGCCGGGGACGACTGGCTGGACCCGGCGTGGTTCCGGCTCGGCGCCTCGACGCTGCTGAACGACCTGCTCATGCAGCGCACCAAGCTCGGCACCGGCCACTACGGCGGCCCCGACTACTACACCATCGACTAGGGAGAGGCGTGGAGATCTTCGAGTACGCCCCCGCGCCGGAGTCACGGTCCATCGTGTCCATCCGGCCGTCGTACGACCTGTTCATCGACGGCGAGTTCGTCGAGGCCAAGAGCGACGAGCGCATCGTCACGGTCAACCCGGCCGACGAGGAGCCGCTGGCCGAGGTGGCCGCCGCCGGCGAGGCCGACGTGGAGCGCGCGTTCGCCGCCGCGCGGCGGGCGTTCGAGCGGGTGTGGTCGGCCCTGCCGGGCGCCGAGCGCGGCAAGTACCTGTTCCGGATCGCGCGGATCATCCAGGAACGCGCCCGCGAGCTCGCCGTGCTGGAGTCGCTGGACAACGGCAAGCCGATCAAGGAGACCAGGGACGTCGACCTGCCGCTGGTCGCGGCCCACTTCTTCTACCACGCCGGCTGGGCCGACAAGCTGGCGCACGCGGGGCTCGGTCCGGCCCGGCCGCTGGGCGTGGCCGCGCAGGTCATCCCGTGGAACTTCCCGCTGATGATGCTGGCCTGGAAGGTCGCGCCCGCGCTGGCCACCGGCAACACCGTGGTGCTCAAGCCCGCGGAGACCACGCCGCTGACGGCGCTGGCGTTCGCCGAGATCTGCCAGGAGGCGGACCTGCCGCCCGGCGTGGTGAACATCGTCACCGGCGCCGGCGACACCGGCCGCGCCGTGGTCGCCCACCCGGACGCCGACAAGGTCGCCTTCACCGGCTCGACCGAGGTGGGCAAGCAGATCGCCCGCGCCGTGGCGGGCACGGGCAAGCGGCTGACGCTGGAGCTGGGCGGCAAGGGCGCCAACATCGTCTACGAGGACGCGGCGATCGACCAGGCGGTCGAGGGCATCGTGTCCGGGATCTTCTTCAACCAGGGCCACGTGTGCTGCGCGGGCTCGCGGCTGCTGGTGCAGGAGTCGATCGCCGAGGAGCTGCTGGCGCGGCTGCGCGCCAGGATCGAGCGGCTGCGCCTGGGAGATCCGCTGGACAAGAACACCGACATCGGCGCGATCAACTCCGCCGCGCAGCTGGCCAGGATCCGCGAGCTGGCCGCCGCCGGCGAGGCGGAGGGGGCCACGGGCTGGTCGCCGCCGTGCCCCCTCCCGGAGCGCGGCTACTGGTTCGCGCCCACCGTGTTCACCGGCGTCACGCAGGCGCACCGGATCGCCCGCGAGGAGATCTTCGGGCCGGTGCTGTCGGTCCTCACCTTCCGCACCCCGGAGGAGGCCGTCGCCAAGGCGAACAACACGCCGTACGGGCTCTCGGCCGGGGTGTGGACGGAGAAGGGCTCCCTGATGTTGTGGACCGCGAGCCGGCTGCGCGCCGGCGTGGTGTGGTCCAACACCTTCAACGTGTTCGACCCGGCCAGCCCTTTCGGCGGCTACAAGGAGTCCGGTTACGGCCGCGAGGGCGGCAGGCACGGGCTGGAGGCTTACCTTGGCTGACAACCCTTCGCGCATCCCCCCGCGCATTCCCGTGCGCAGGACGTACAAGCTCTATGTCGGGGGCGCTTTCCCGCGCTCGGAATCAGGCAGGTCGTATCCCGTGACGTCGTCGGCAGGAGTGCACCTCGCCAACGCCGCCCTGGCCTCCCGCAAGGACGCGCGCGACGCCGTGGTGGCCGCGCGCAAGGCGTTCCCCGGCTGGTCGGGGCGGACGGCGTACAACCGGGGGCAGATCCTCTACCGGATCGCCGAGATGATGGAAGGCCGGCGGGCCCAGTTCGCCGAGGAGGTCGCCGCCGCGGAGGGGGTGGGCACGGGCCGGGCGCAGGCGATCGTGTCGGCGGCCGTGGACCGCTGGGTCTACTACGCCGGGTGGGCGGACAAGTTCGGCCAGGTGCTGGGCGGCGCCAACCCGGTGTCCGGCCCGTACTTCAACCTGTCCCAGCCGGAGCCGACCGGCGTCGTGGGCGTCTTCGGGCCGCCTGGCTCGCCGCTGCTCGGGCTGGTCTCCGTGCTCGCCCCGGTGATTACCGCCGGCAACACGGCGGTGCTGGTGGCGAGCGAACGCGCCCCGCTGCCGGCCGTCACGCTGGCCGAGGCGCTGGCCACCTCCGACCTGCCGGCGGGCGTCGCGAACATCCTGACCGGCCGCCTGGCCGAGCTCGCCCCGCCGCTGGCCGGCCACGCCGACGTCAACGCCCTCGACCTGACCGGCGCGGGCGCTCTGGCGGCCGAGCTGGAGGCCCTCGCGGCGACCACGCTCAAGCGGGTGCTGCGGCCCGGCCAGGACGACTGGGCCGACCCGGATCCCGGGCTGTCGCGCATCAGGCCGTTCGTGGAGACCAAGACGGTCTGGCACCCGATCGGCCGCTGACCGCCGCTCAACGAGAGCGGAAGGAGGAGCGGTAGGACTGAGGGGTGACGCCGACGACGCGTTTGAAGCGCTCGCGGAACGCGGTGGCCGAGCCGAAGCCGGCCTGCGCGGCGACGCGTTCGACGCCGTGGTCGGTGGTCTCCAGCAGGAGCTGCGCCCGTCGTACGCGGGCGCGCAGCAGCCACTGCAGCGGGGTGGTGCCGGTCTGCTCGCGGAAGCGGCGGCTGAAGGTGCGCTCGCTCATGCCGCCGCGCCTGGCCAGGTCGGCCAGCGTGACGGCCTGGTCGAGGTTGTCCTCGATCCACGACAGCACCGGCTCCAGCCGCGAACCCTGCGGCACGGGCGGCCGGGCGTGGCTGATGAACTGCGCCTGGCCGCCCTCGCGTTCCAGCGGCATCACCGACAGCCGGGCCGAGTCGGCGGCGACCGCGGAGCCGTAGTCGCGCCGGACCAGGTGCAGGCACAGGTCGAGCCCGGCGGCGGCGCCCGCCGAGGTCAGGATCCGGCCGTTGTCCACGTACAGCACGTCCGGCCGCACGTCCACCCGCGGGAACATCCGGGCCAGCCGCCCGGCCGCCATCCAGTGCGTGGTCGCGCTCAGCCCGTCGAGCAGCCCGGCCGCGGCGAGCGTGAACGCTCCCGCGCAGATGGAGGCGATCCTGGTGCCGGCGGCCGCGGCCGCGCGCAGGGCGTCGAGCACCTCGGACGGGGGCGGGGCGGCGTCCTCGGAGCAGCCCGGCACGACGATCGTGCCGGCCTCGCGCAGCGCCTCCAGGCCGTGCGGCGCGACGAGGGTGAAGGTGTCGCTCGCCACCCGCGGCGCCGCCGCGCAGACCAGGACGCGGTACGGCCGGCGCCCGTCGGCCAGCCGGGTACGCCCGAACACCTCGACCGGCATCGCCAGGTCGGCCGCCACCACATGGTCCAGAGCCAGGACCGCCACCGTGTGCATGAGGACACCGTAGGCGCCTCGCCGGAGACGGCCGCGGGAGGTGGCGGGAACCCGTGGGAGATTGTCGTTCCGGCCCATGGGAGACCGCGGACGGCCGCACTAGCGTGGCGGCCGCGCCGCGGGAACGCGGCGCGGACCGACCACCTCAGAACGGATGCCGCACCCCATGTTCATCGTCATGCCGATCGTCATCGGACTGATCTGCGTCTGCCTCCTCTCCCTGATCCCGGAGCCGCACCGGCGGCAGGTCAACGCCGTGCTCGTCGCGGGCGCGGGCGCCGCCTACCTCAGCGGAGGGGGGCTCGGGTACGCGGAGTTCGTCCTGCCGGTCGTCATGACCTACGTCGCCTACCGGGGCCTGAACAGCTGGACGTGGATCGGCGTCGGCTGGCTGCTGCACACCGCCTGGGACGTCGTGCACCATCTCCAGGGCAGTCCCATCCTGCCCTTCGCGGAGCACTCCTCCTTCGGCTGCGCCGTCTGTGACCCGGTGGTGGCGCTGTGGTGCTTCGCGGGCGGCCCGCCGGTCCTCGGGTGGCTGCGCCGCCGGCCCGCCGGGGACGCCACGGCGTGATCGGAGCGGAGGGCACAGCTTGGCCAGGAAGGGCAGCACCACCTCGGCCACCTCGTCCGGCACCTCCTCGGTGAGGTCGTGCCCGGCGGCGAGGACGTGGCCGGTGACGTCATGGGCGAGCAGCCGCATCTGGGCCTCGTTCCGCTCGCCGATGAACGCCTCGCTCCCGAGGGCCAGCACCGGGATGTCCAGCTTCGTCCGCGCCGCCTGCCGGTTCTGCTCGGCGTCGACGAGCAGGGCGTCGGGTGTGGCGGTGTCCGGGTGGACGCGCTCGTTCTTGATCATGTACGTGAATCAGCTCGCGTTCGTGCCCGGCGATCAGCATCTCGGGCACGTCCGGCTGGAAGGAGAAACCGAGGTGCCACAGGAACAGCCCGCCCGAGACGTTCTCCACGGTCAGCGCCGTGTGGTCCTCGAAGCCCAACCCGGGGAACAACGCCTCGGCGAACACCAGGGCGTCGACGCGATCACGGTGCCGGGCGGCCAGCTGGTAGCCGATCACCACCCCCAGCCCTCGCCCATCACGCCGTAGGAGTCGTGCCCGAGAAAGGCCATCAACGCGGCGATGTCGTCGCTCATCGTCGCGGAGTCGTACCCGTCCGCCGGATGGTCGGAGTCGCCGAGGCCGCGCAGGTCCGGCACGACGACGGTGTGCCGGGCCGTGAGCCTCGGGACGAGGTACCGCCAGTGGTGGCCGGTCCTGGGCACCCTGTGCAGAGACGGAGTGGTGCACAGGACCGTGTACGCGACGGTGCCGCCGCGCGTCGACTACCGCCTCACCGAGCCGGACAGGGCCCTGCGCGACATGGCCGGTGCCGTGTGCGCGTGGACCCGCCGCCACCTCGACCACATCGAGGGGTCCCGGCGCCGCTTCGACAACCCCGGGACGACGGACCCGGACGTCAGCGGGTGAAGCGGGGCAGGACTCCTTCACCGAACCAGTAGGCCTCCTCCAGGTGCGGGTAGCCCGACAGGACGAACTCCTCGACGCCCAGCGAGGCGTACTCCTCCACCAGCTCGGCCACCCGGGCGTGGCTGCCGACCAGGGCCGTGCCGGCCCCGCCGCGCACCAGCCCGACGCCCGCCCACAGCCCGGGGTGGATCTCCAGGGACCTGACGTCGCCGCCGTCGAAGCCGGCCTGCAACGCCAGCATGCGCTGCTGCCCGACCGACGAGCTGCGGCCCAGCACCGTACGGGCGCGGGCGATGTCGGCGGGGTCGATCGCGGACAGCAGCCGTTCCGCCTCGGCCCAGGCGGCGGCGTCCGTGTCGCGGGAGATGACGTGCAGCCTGATCCCGAAGCGCAGCTCGCGGCCCTCCGCCGCGGCCAGCTCCCGCATCCAGGCGATCTTGCCGGCGACCTGCGCGGGCGGCTCGCCCCAGGTGAGGTAGACGTCGACGTGCCGGGCGGCCACCGGCCCCGCGGCGGGCGAGGAGCCGCCGAAGTAGATCCGCGGCAGCGGGTCGGGCGGGATCGAGACGGTCGCGCCGTCCACGTGGTAGTGCTCGCCCTTGAAGTCGTACGGCGTGCCGCTCCACGCGCCGCGCACGATGCCGAGGAACTCGTCGGTACGCGTGTACCGCTCGTCGTGCGACAGGTGGTCGCCGAAGCGGCGCTGCTCGGCGTCCTCCCCGCCGGTGACGACGTTCAGCAGCAGCCTGCCGCGCGACATGCGCTGGTACGTGGCGGCCATCTGCGCGGCGAGCGTGGGCGACAGGAAGCCGGGCCGGAAGGCGACCAGGAACTTCAGCCGTTCGGTCTCCCGGGTCAGCGCGGCGGTGACGAGCCAGGCGTCCTCGCACCACGTGCCGGTGGGCGTGAGCACGGCCTCGAAGCCGAGCTGCTCGGCCGAGCGGGCGACCTGGGCGAGGTATTCGATGTCGGGCTCGCGGAGGCCGCCTCGGTGCCCGTGGTCACGGGTCAGGCCGTGACCGCCCCCGACGAGCTGCCTGCTGTCTCCGTTCGTGGGCAGAAACCAGTGGAACTTCACTGCGCTCCCTCGTTGTACCTGGCGTCGGTGATGTCGGCGATCTCGACGGTGCCGGGGATCAGCCCGGCTTCGGCGAAGGCGTCGGCGACCTGCTGTTCGCGGCCGATGACGTCGGCGTCGAGCTTGAGGTCGGTGTAGCGGTTGCGCGGCACCGCCATGGCGATGACGCCGGGGGCCAGCCCGGTGAGCCGGGCGTAGACCTCGGTCCACTCCGCGGGGTGTTCGTTGGCCCAGGTGTGGGCGCGACGGACACGGGCCATGAGGTCGCCCAGCGCCCTGGCCCTGGCGGGGTCGCCGAGGGCGTCGGTCCCGGCGATCTGGAACTCGAAGCCGTTGGCGTACCCGGTGGCGTCCACCAGGATGCGCGCGCCGATCTGGTGCTGGGCCTGGGCGGTGTACGGGTCCCAGATCGCCCACGCGTCGACGCGACCGGTGGACAGCGCGGCCAGCGCGTCGGGTGGCTGCAGGTACTGCGGGCTGATGTCGGCGAAGCTCAGCCCGTTCTTCTTCAGCACGGCGAGCAGGTGGTAGTTCGCCGAGCTGCCCTTGGCGACCGCGATCTTCTTGCCCTTGAGCCCGGCGACGGTCGTGATGGGCGAGCCGGACGGCACCACGACGGCCTGCCCGCCGAGGCCCTTCTCCGACACCCCGACGATGGTGATCTTCGACCCGGCCGCGGCGGCGAAGACGGGCGGCGCGTTCCCCACGGTGCCGACGTCGACGGAGCCGGCGTTGACGGCCTCCAGCATGGGCGGCCCGGAGGTGAACTGCGACCAGGTGATGTCGTAGGGAAGGTCCTTGAGCTGGCCGGAGGCTTCGAGCAGGGCCTGCATGCCGGTTCCCTTCTGGTCGCCGACGCGCAGCGTCACCCGCCCGCCGTCGGCCGCGTCGGCGGCGCCTCCGGATCCGCCGCAGGCCGCCGCGCAGGCGAGCATGACGGCGAGCACGACGGCTCTGATGGCTTTCACGCGGTCTCCTCCGGGTCGACACCGAGCCGCCGCAGCAGGCCGGCGCGCAGGGCGACGAGGTCGTGGTGGTCGCGATGCCGGGGCCTGGCCAGCGGCACGGCGCTCTCGTGGGCGATGCGGCCCTCGTCGAGCACGAGCACCCGGTCGGCCAGCAGCAGGGCCTCGTCCACGTCGTGGGTGACGAGCAGGATGCCGGGCCGGTGGCGTTCCCACAGGTCGAGGACGAGCCGGTGCATGGAGATCCGGGTGAGCGCGTCGAGCGCGCCGAACGGCTCGTCCAGCAGGAGCAGAGCGGGCTCGCGCACCAGGGCGCGCGCCAGCGAGACGCGCTGGGCCTCGCCGCCCGACAAGGTCAGCGGCCAGGCGTTCAGGTGCTTGGTCAGTCCCACCTCGGCCAGCGCGGCGCGCGCCCGCCCCACGGGGTCGTGGCCGCGCAGCCCGAGCGCGACGTTGGCGAGGACCCGCTTCCACGGCACCAGGCGGGGCTCCTGGAACGCCACCGCCACCGCCGCGTCCACGCCGATCTCGCCGCGCGCCTCGCGGTCGAGCCCGGCCAGCACGCGCAGCAGCGTGGACTTGCCCGAGCCGCTGCGCCCGAGCAGCGCCACGAACTCACCGCGCGCGATGTCGAGGTCGATGCCGCCGAGGACGCGCCGGTCGCCGAAGCTCCGGGTCAGGCCGCGTACGCCGGCCGCCTGCCCGGCGGCCGGCTCCGCGCTCAGCCGAGCAGCCCGCGTCGCCATGCCAGCGCCCTCCTCTCCAGCAGCCGGACGAGCCAGTCGGTGACGAGGCCGAGCGCGCAGTACACGAGCAGGCCGACCACGATCACATCGGTCCGCAGGAACTCCCGGGCATCGTTGATCATGTAGCCGAGGCCGGAGTCGGCGTTGACCTGCTCGGCCACGATGAGCACCAGCCAGCCCACGCCCAGGCTCTGCCGCAGCCCCACGAGCACCTGCGGCAGCGCGCCCGGCAGCACGACGTGCCGGATCAGCTCGCCGCGGCTCAGCCGCAGCACGTCGGCGACCTCGGCCAGCTTGGCGTCCACTCCCCTGATCCCGGCGAAGGTGTTGAGGTAGAGCGGGAACGCCACCCCGAGTGCCAGCAGCGTGACCTTGGGCGTCTCACCGATCCCGAACCACAGGATGAACAGCGGGATCAGGCCGAACAGCGGCAGGGCGCGGAGCATCTGCATGGGCGGGTCCACGGCGTACTCCCCCGCCCGGCTGAGCCCCGCGACGAGCGCGAGGCCGACTCCGGCGACCGCGCCGACGGAGCACCCGGCGGCGACGCGGCCCAGCGAGACGGCCAGGGCCTCGGGCAGCGTCCCGGAGCTCACGAGGTCGAGCGCGGTGGCGGCGACGGCGGAGGGAGCGGCGAGCAGGCGCTCCGGCAGCAGCCCCGTGGAGCTGGCGAGCTGCCAGAGCGCGAGCAGCGCCAGCGGACTGACCAGCCGCCACCCTGTGCCGCCGGGAAGACGCCATCGGACCGGCGCCGCCCTGGACGCCGCGGGGAGATCGAGCTCAGTGGAGGCCATACCGCCATGCTGCGCAGTATTACCCTCTAAGTCAATAGGAATTGCCTGGAATGCGGTCCTGCTACCGTCCGTCGTGCGGCAAGCGAGGTTTGCGACAATTTGGAAGGTATAGTCCACTAAACCTACTGAGATTTTATGGAGTGACGTTGACCAGCAAGTTCGTCGGCGTGATCGCCGCGCTCGCCCTCGCTCTCGCCGCGTGCGGATCCGGCGGCGGCGAGCCGGGCGGCGGTTCGGCCGGGACGCCCGACGCCGGCGCGACGATCGAGATCGGCTCGCTGTACGAGCCGCAGAACCTCGACAACACCGCCGGCGGCGGTCAAGGCGTGACGGAGGCCTTCAACGGCAACGTCTACGAGGGCCTGTTCAAGCTGACCGACGACGGCAAGGTGGAGAACCTGCTGGCCGAGAGCTACGAGGTCTCCGACGACGGCCTGACGTACACCTTCAAGCTCCGTCAGGGTGTGAGGTTCCACTCCGGCAAGGCGCTGACCGCCGCCGACGCGAAGACCAGCATCGAGCGGGTCATCTCCGACGATTCGCAGTCGGCGCGCAAGAGCAGCCTCACGGCGATCGAGTCCGTCGAGGCGCCCGACGACGCCACGGTCGTGGTCAAGCTGTCGAGCCGGTCGATCTCGCTGGTCTACAACCTGAGCTACGTCTGGGTCGTCAACGCCGAAGGCAAGGACCTGACGACGGGCGAGGACGGCACGGGGCCGTACAAGCTGGGCGGCTGGAAGCGCGGCTCCACCCTCAGCCTGGAGCCCTTCCCCGGGTACTGGGGGACGGCTCCCGCCAACGGCGGCGTGGTGTTCCACTACTTCACCGACGCCACGGCGCTCAACAACGCCCTGATCACCGGAGCCGTGGACATCGTCACCAGCCAGCAGAGCCCCGACGCGCTGGCGCAGTTCACCGGCAACCCCGACTACAAGATCAGCGAAGGCCACTCGACGACCAAGCTGCTGCTGGCCTTCAACGACCGCAAGGCGCCGTTCGACGAGCCGCTGGTGCGCAAGGCCGTCTCCTCGGCCGTCGACGACGCCAAGCTGCTGGAGTCGGTCTGGGCCGGCCACGGCAGCGTGATCGGCTCGATGGTGCCCCCCACCGACCCGTGGTACGAGGACCTGACCTCGGTCAACCCGTACGACGTCGAGCTGGCCAAGAAGCAGCTCGCGCAGGCCGGGTACGCCGACGGCTTCCGGTTCACCCTCGACACGCCCAACTACGACCCGCACCCGACGGCGGCCACGTTCATCAAGAGCGAGCTGGCCAAGGTGGGCATCACGGTCGACATCAACGTCATCACCGCCGACGAGTGGTACACGAAGGTGTACAAGAACCACGACTTCACGGCGACGCTGCAGGAGCACGTCAACGACCGCGACGTGGTCTGGTACGGCGACCCCGACTTCTACTGGGGTTACGACAACAAGCAGGTCACCGACTGGATCGAGCAGGCCGAGCAGGCCAGCACCGCCGAGGAGCAGACCGAGCTGCTGAAGAAGGCCAACCGGCGGATCGCCGAGGACGCCGCCAGCGACTGGATCTACCTCTACCCGCAGATCGTCGTGGCGGCCTCCGACCTGTCGGGCTACCCGGTCAACGGCCTGAACTCGCAGTTCTACGCCTACGGCATCAAGAAGGGCTGATGGGGCGCTACCTGCTGCGCCGTACCGCCTTCCTGCTCGGCTCGCTGCTGGCGGCGGCGGCGCTGCTGTTCGTGCTGCTGCGGCTGCTGCCCGGCGACCCGGCGAACGCGCTGCTGTCCGTCGGCGCCACGCCCGAGCAGATCGCGGCGGCGCGCCGGCAGATCGGCTCGGACCTGCCGCTGCTGCAGCAGTTCGGCTCGTGGCTGGCCGGGCTCGCGCGGCTGGATCTCGGCACGTCGTTCGTCAGCAGGCTGCCCGTCGGCCCCGAGATCGCCGCGCGGCTGGTCGTGACCGTGCCGCTGACGCTGCTGGCGTTCGTCCTGGCGGTGGTGATCGCGCTGCCGGTCGGGTTCGTCGCGGCGTGGCGGTCCGACCGCTGGTACGGCCTGCTGCTGAACGGCGTCTCGCAGCTCGGCATCGCGGTCCCCGCGTTCTGGATCGGCATGTTGCTGGTGACGGTGTTCGCGCTGCGGTTGCGGCTGCTGCCGGCGGGCGGGTTCCCGCGCGGCGACTGGGCCGAGCCCGGCAGGGCGCTGACCTCGCTGGCGCTGCCGGTCGTCACGATCGCGCTGGTCATGTCGGCCTCGCTGATCCGCTACGTCCGCTCGGCCACCCTCGACGTGCTCGGCAGCGACTACCTGCGCACGGCCAGGGCGCTCGGCTCGTCGTTCGCCGGCGCCATGTGGCGGCACGGGCTGCGCAACGCGGCGGTGCCCGTCGTGTCCATCCTCGGCATCGAGCTGGCCACGACGTTCCTCGGCGCGGTGGTCGTGGAGAGCGTGTTCACGCTGCCGGGGCTCGGCACGATGCTGGTCGAGGGCATCGCCGAGCACGACTATCCGGTCATCCAGGGCGTGCTGGTGGTGAGCACGTTCGCGGTGCTGGTGATCGGCTTCGCCGCCGACCTCGTCCAGCGGCTGATCGACCCGCGGCTGCGGGCCCACGTGGGCGGAGGACGTCCGTGAGGGGCCGGACCGCGTTCGTGATCGGCTGCGTGCTGGCCGGGCTGATCCTCGCCATGGCCGCGCTGTCGCTGGTCTGGCTGCCGTACGACCCGTCCGACACCACGGGCGGGCGGCTCGCGCCGCCGGGCGACGGCCACCTGCTGGGCACCGACAAGCTGGGCCGCGACCTGCTGACGCAGCTCATGGTCGGCGCCCGCATCGCGCTGACCGTCGGGATCGGCTCCGTGCTCCTCGGCGCGCTGCTCGGGGTGGCCGGCGGGCTGCTGGCCGGGTTCGCGAGCGACTGGCTGGACGACGCGCTGTCGGCGGCGCTCGACATCCTCATCGCGTTCCCGACGCTGCTGCTCGCCATGCTGGTGGTGGCGGCGCGCGAGGCGTCGCTCGGGTCGGCGGTGCTGGCGATCGGGCTGGCCATGTCGGCGATCGTGGCCCGGCTGACCCGGGTGCTGGTCAAGCGCGTGCTCGCGCAGGACTACGTCACGGCCGCGCGCACCTCGGGCACCTCGTGGCCACGCGTGGTGATCGAGCACGTGCTGCCGAACATCTGGCCCACGCTGCTCGTCAACCTCTCCCTCCAGCTCGGGCTGGCCGTGCTGGCCGAGGCGTCGCTGTCCTACCTCGGGCTGGGGCCTCCGCCGCCGAACGCCTCGTGGGGCCGGCTGCTGCAGGAGGCGCAGGCCACCGTGCTGACCGCGCCCCTGGGCGCCGTCGCGCCCGGCGTGCTGCTCGTCGTCCTCGTGGTGGGCGTGAACCTGCTGGCCGACGGCTTCCGTGACCTGGCCGACCCGACGCGCAGGAGGAGTCGATGACGCTGCTGGACGTCGCCGGCCTGTCGGTGCGCCGCGCCGACGGCCGCGACCTGGTGCGCGACCTGTCCTTCACCCTCGCTCCCGGCGAGCGGCTCGGCCTCATCGGCGAGTCCGGCTCCGGCAAGTCGCTGACCGCGCTGGCCGTCATGGGCCTGCTGCCCGCGGGCATGACCGCGCACGGCAGCGTGACGCTGGCCGGGACACAGGTGGTCGGAGCCCGCGACAAGGAGCTGGACCGGGTGCGCGGACGCAGGGTCGGCGTGGTCTTCCAGGAGCCGCTGACGGCCCTGGACCCGTTGATGCGCGTCGGCCGGCAGATCGCGGGGCCGATCCGCCGCCGTCGCGGGCTGCGCGGCGCACCGCTGCGCGCGGCCGTCGCCGCGGCGCTGGGCGAGGTACGCCTGCCGGAGAGCCTCGCCCGCGCCTACCCGCACGAGATCTCCGGCGGGCAGCGGCAGCGGGTGGCCATCGCCATGGCGCTGGCGTGCGAGCCCGAGGTGCTGATCGCCGACGAGCCCACTACGGCGCTGGACGTCACGGTGCAGGCCGAGGTCCTCACGCTGCTGGACCGGCTGGTCGCCGGGCGGGACATGGCACTGCTGTTCATCAGCCACGACCTGGCGGTCGTCGCGGACGTGGCCGACCGGGTGATCGTGCTCAAGGACGGCTCCGGCGTGGAGTCGGGAAGGACGCGTGACATCGTGCGCGAGCCCCGCCACCCGTACACGCGCGCACTCGTGGACAGCGCGCGGGCGCTGGAGGGCGCGCTGGATCGGCTGGCTCCATGAAGGGGCCGACGGAGGTGCTGGCGGCGCGCGAGGTGGGCTTCGCCTACCGCGGCGGCCGTCCGGTGCTGGAGGACGTCTCGGTCTCCGTGACGACGGGGCGCAACCTGGCGCTGGTCGGCGAGTCGGGAGCCGGCAAGACCACGCTGCTGCGGCTGCTGCTGGGCCTGGCCAGGCCGACGGCCGGTCAGGTGCTCTTCGACGGCGCCCCGATCGCCCCGCGCGACCGGGCGTTCCGGCGGGCCGTGCAGCCGGTGTTCCAGGATCCGTACTCCTCGCTCGATCCGCGCCAGCGGGTCGAGCGGATCGTCTCCGAGCCCCTGCGCTCGCTCGGCCTGCTGTCCGGCTCCCGGGCGGCCCGGCGCGAGGAGGCCGCCGATCGGGTGGCCGAGGCGCTGCGCTCGGTCGAGCTGCCCGCCGACGCGGCCCGCCGGTACCCGCACGAGTTCTCGGGCGGCCAGCGGCAGCGCATCGCGATCGCCCGGGCCATCGTGTGCCGGCCGCGCGTACTGCTCGCCGACGAGCCGGTCAGCGCGCTCGACGTGTCGACGCGGGCGCGCGTGGTGGAGCTGCTCGCCGGTCTGGCGGAGAGCCACGGCCTGACGGTGGTGGTGGTCTCGCACGACCTCAGCCTGGTGGCGGCGCTGTGCGCGGAGACGGCGGTCATCGAGCAGGGGCGCGTGGTGGAGCAGGGGGCGACGGCGGACGTGCTCGGCTCCCCCGCGCACCCGTACACGCGCAAGCTCATCGCGAGCGTCCCCCGCCTCAGCCGGGCCGCCCGGCTGCGCTGACCGGCGCGCTCGTCCTGCCACCTCCAGCCGGGCGGCACCGCTGCGCTGACCGGCGCGCACGTCCTGCCACCCCGGAGGGCCCGTCCACCAGGCGGCTGCCGGTGTCCCTGTGGGCTCACCCGAAGTCGCGGCGGCGGAGGGCGAGCAGTCCGCCGCCGAGCAGGACCGCCGTGACGGCGAGCAGGGCCAGGATCGGTCCAGCGTCCATAGGTGCTGCGGCGAAGGCGTTGGGGATGTAGTGGAACGGCTCCAGCGGGCTGCCGCCCCACCGCCCGTACAGGGGGCCGGCGACCTGCCCGAGCGCGACGGTCAGGATCCAGACGGCCCAGGAGATCCCCGCGCTCGCCCGCGGCAGCGTCGCGTAAGCGAGCAGGCACGCCGCCCCGACGCACCAGGCGGCCGGCACGGCGCCCAGCGCCCCGGCCAGAAAGCGGGGCAGGTCGGTGGCGAGGTCGCCCACGAGCGCCGAGTACAGCGTGCCGAACACGAGCCCGGCGGCGGCCATCAGCGCCGTCGTGCCGAACCCGGTCACGACCAGGTGCCCGGCCGCCCACCGGAGCCGGGTCACCGCGGTGGCCTGGACGGCCTGCGCGCGGCCTGAGGTCTCCTCCGAGCGCAGCCGCAGTGTCATGAGCACCGGGTAGAGGGCGATGGCGTAGGCGAGGATCAGGATCATGTACCAGGAGTAGGCGCCGAGCGTCTGATCTGCGGGTACGCCGAGGGTGTTCCTGATGTTGTCGGCCACGATGCTCGGTCGCGAGAGCAGATCCCGGCCCAGCGGGCTCAACCCGGCTGCCGCCGCCGCGAAGAACGCGACCCCGGCCGTCCATTTCAGCAGCAGGCCGCGGTGCAGCCGCCAGGCCAAACTGATCGGGCCGCGCAGCTCCGGTGCCGTCGCGCGCCCGAGGCGTTCGGGCAACAACCCGGCGCCGAGGTCACGGTGGCCGAGCAGCTGAGAGGCGACGGCGGACAGGACGGCGCCGGCCAGGATCGAGATCCCGAGCATCCACCACCGCTCGTCCTGGTAGGGCTGCACCAGATGGCTCCAGCCGATCGGGGACAGGTACTTCAGCCAGTACTGGGCGCTCGCATCACCGGCATAGCGCATCACGAAGGAGATGGCGAGCACGGACAGGCCGATCGCGGTGGCCGTACGGGCGTCGCGCGCCAGTTGGGCGGCGACGGCGGCGACGCCCGCGAACACCCAGCCCGCCACCGTGATGGCGGCCCCGTAGGCCAGCGATCCGACGGGTTCGAGCCCGACCCCGATCAGCACGACGGCCGCCACCAGCCCCCCGAGCAGACTGATCCCCGCCGCCACCAGCATGGCGGCGGTCAGCTGAGCGTGGCGGCTCACCACGGCGGAGCGGACCAGCTCGCTGCGGCCGGCGTCCTCCTCCCCGCGAGTGTGCCGGACGACTGACATGACCGCCGCCAACGCGCTCGCCAGATAGAGGAACCCGCCGCTGCGCCACGTGGCGAGCACCTCCAGCCGCGGTTCGGCGAATCCCCCGCCTAACCCTTGGAGGAAGGCGTTGCTGCGGATGATCTCGATGTAGGCGAGTTTCAGCTCGTAGGTGCCCATGTTCCTGTTGATGTAGGCGACCATCGTCAGAGCCAGGGTCGCGATCAGCAGGATCCACCAAGGGGCGATGGCCCGTTCGCGGCGCAGCGCCAGGCGGGCGAGGTGACCGGCGCCCGTGAAAGAGGTCATCGTGCCGCTCCTACGTGTCGCCCGTCGTTCCTGCCGGTGCGGTCGTAGTGCCGAAGGAACAGCTCCTCCAGGGTGGGGGGCCGGCTGACAAGGCCGCGTACGCCGGTGCCGGTGAGGTGGCGCAGCACGGCGTCCAGGTCCGTGGTGTCGACGTCGAACCACACCCGGCTGCCCTCGGTGCGCAGGTCGTGCACGCCGGGCAGGCCGGCCAGCCCCTCCGGCGGCGCCGCCAGGTCGGCCTGGATGGAGGTGCGGGTGAGATGGCGCAGGCCGGCCAGGGTGCCGGTTTCGACCGTGCGCCCGTCCTTGATGATGGTCACCCGGTCGCACAGCGCCTCGACCTCGGCCAGGATGTGGCTGGACAGCAGTACGGTCCGGTTTCCGCGGCGCTGCTCCTGGCGTACCGTCTCGCGGAAGACCTCCTCCATCAGGGGGTCCAGACCGCTGGTGGGCTCGTCGAGGATGAGCAGCTCGACGTCGGAGGCCAGCGCGGCGATCAGGGCGACCTTCTGCCGGTTGCCCTTGGAGTAGACGCGGCACTTCTTGCGGGGGTCCAGGTCGAAGCGCTCCAGCAGCTCGGCGCGGCGCCGCTCGTCGAGCCCGCCGCGCAGCCGTCCGAGCAGGTCGATCACCTCGCCGCCGGACAACTGGGGCCACAGCGTGACGTCTCCGGGCACGTAGGCCAGCCTGCGGTGCAGCCGCGTCGCGTCGGCCCACGGATCGCCGCCGAGCAGCCGGGCGGTGCCCGCGTCGGCGCGAAGCAGGCCGAGCAGGATGCGGATCGCGGTGCTCTTGCCCGCGCCGTTGGGCCCCAGGAAGCCGTGCACCTCTCCGGTTCCCACGACGAGATCGAGCCCGTCCAGCGCGCGGGTGGTGCCGAACGTCTTGACCAGGCCTGTTACCGACATCGCGTCACTCATCGGGATGCTCCTCGGTCGAACGGAGTGCGGCTCCGGGGTCTGTCCTGGTCCTGTCCAGGGCGTCGCGGTACGCGGCGGCCTCCTCAGGGCTGAGCCAGGGGTGGGAGTAGAGGTCGAGCACGGTCAGGGCGAGCAGGTGGGCGCCTTCCTGGCTGGACACGTCGACGCCCAGCCCTCGGGACACGTGTCGGCGAAGGATTCCGACGGCCAGCGCCATCGCCGTGCCCACCGTCGCCCTGGCCTTGCGGTCGGTGAAGGGAGGATCGGAGCGGCGCTCGTCGAGCCCCGCGAGCCACTGCTCGCCCATCTGGACCATCGCGTCGAACACCGGCTCGGCCCATCCCTCGGTCAGGGCGCGCGCCAGATATCGCTGGTAGGGGCCGAGGGCCGCCATGGAGGCCGCGACGTAGTTCACGCCGTTCATGCCGCCGGCGGCCGTGTCGGCGCCTACCTGCTCGTTGATCCTGCTGATCAGCTTGACCAGGTGGGCGTCGCACGCCTCGCGCAGCGCCTGCTTGGACCCGAAGTGATGGCGCAGCAGTCCCGGGGAGACGCCCGCGGTCTCGGCGATCGCCCGGGTTGTCGCCCTCTCGAAGCCGTGCTCCCCGAAATGCCGCAGGGCCGCGTCTCTGATCCGCGCCCGAGCGGTCAGGTCCTCAGGATCCGGCCTGATGTCGTCACTGCCCATGGCTCCTGTCCATTCGCATAGAGAATTGTCCGTGCGGACAGCATGCTATGCGGTTGCATAGGAGACGTCCAGCGGGCGAGAGGGGATGGGGCCTTCGGGGCGGCTGGTCGAGCAGGGATCAGCGGCGGCCGGCCCCCGGATGCCTCGCCGTCCAGGGGTCACTGCGGGCACTCTCGTGGCGGGGACTCCACCGAGACGCGTCGGCGGAAGCCGCTCGTCCGGGGTTGTCGAGCGACCTGGCCAGGCCAGGAATTCGAAGGTCATCAAGCCACGTCAGCCAAGTAGGCTGGCACGCGGATGCCACGCCGGAGAAGGAGCCGCTCATGAACACCGACCCGACGCTCACCCGGATCGGCCAGGGGGTGGAGCTGCATCACCACCGAGGTGAGCGCGAAGCCGCTCGCGAGCTGTTCGCGCAGATCTGGGACGACATCGGCGGCGAGCAAGGCGACCCGCTGCATGTTTGCGTCCTTGCCCACTCGATGGCCGACGTGCAGGACGACGTGCACCAGGAGCTGATGTGGGATCTGCGGGCGCTTGCCGCCGTCGGCCTGATCACCGATGAGCGGGTGGCCCAAGCGGGGGTGCCGCTTTCGGTGGCCGGCCTGTATCCGTCGTTGCATCTCAACCTGAGCGAGTGCTATCGCAAGCTGGGCGATCTCGGCCGCGCCCGCGAGCACCTCCAGCAGGCGCGGGCCCAGATCGGCGCGCTCGGCGACGACGAGTACGGGCGGCTCATCAAGAGCGGTCTGGAGCGGCTGACCGAACAGTTGGGTGACGCCACCTGACCGCGCCCCGGCGCATTCTTCTTCGTGAAACGCTTGAGCCAGGCCAGGACCGACGGTCTCGTGCGTCTTCCAGACCCTCAGTTGTCGGTCAGGGCGGATTCCCCCTCGCGCGCACGCCTCGACCCGCGGCCCTGCCGATCGTGGGCAGGCCGCGGGTCAGCGTGAGCGGTGGACGCGCCGGCTGGGTCAGCGGTCGTTGGTGAGCATGGCGCGGTAGGCCGGGTTCTCGTGCGGGGGGCGGTGCGGGCCGTCGCCGAACTCGTCCGCGACCACGTCCCACCAGTCGTACTGCTCCAGGTAGACGAGGTCGAAGAGCATGATGCCGTGCGTCTTGTCCAGCGCCATCCGCAGCGCGCGGCGGAACTTGTCCGCATCGCCCTCGTACTGCAGGAGGTAGAGGCTCGCGTAGGTGAACGTGGCCTCGTCGATCACCTCGGTGGCGAGCTCGGCGGAGCCCTCCACGGAGTACCACGGGGCCGGCTGGCCCTCGGCCACCGCCTCGTCCTTCGTGATGGCCGTGAAGTACGTCCCGGTCATGAGGAAGTCCATCGTCTCCGCGTACCCGGTGCGGTGGTAGTCCTCGCTCGCCCACGCGTACGGCGGGTGGTAGTGGCGGCTGCCCCAGTTGACCCCTTCCGCGTAGTACTCGGGATACCACGCCCCGACGTAGTCGGTGTAGATCAGGCCGGGGTCGATGCCGTGGACGAGCCGCTCGGCACGCTCGAAGAACGCGCCGATGTTGCCCGCCCGCCACTCGATCCACTTCTTGTAGAGCGGGCCCTCGACGCGCTTCTGGGTGAAGCCGTCCAGCTCGTACCGGAACACGTCGGAGGGCCAGTTCCGCACCTCGCTCCCGAGGTGGCGCTCGAACGCCTGCCGGCTGGCGTCGCTGAAGTCGGCGTCGACGTTGGAGTAGCGGGTGCGGTCCAGTGAGATGCCGTCCACGTCGTACTCGCGGGCGATCTCCTCGATCACGCTCAGCTCGTACCGCTGCACGTCCGGGTTGATCGGGTTGACGAACGTGGAGGAGGTCGGGTACTCGGCGGCGGGGACGATCGAGGTCTCGGCGGACACGCCGGCCTCGTCGCCCACGCGCAGGTGGGCGAGCAGCCAGTCGGCCGCGGCGCCGTGGCCGGACAGCACGTACCCGTCGTCGGGCACCACCACCGCGGGGGCGCCGCCGCGCCGGTCGGTCAGCTGGGTGACCACGCCGTCGCGCACCTGCGCCTCGACACCCCATCGGTTCGCCGGCGAGACCTCGTACGCCGCCGGGGTGAAGGCGACGAGCTGCTGGTCACCGCGCGCGCCGTCGACCGCCGACAGCGGGTGCGTCGCCCCGCCGGGCGCGGTCACCACCCGCCTGGCGTGCTGGTACCGGGTCTGCCATTCGGGGTGTTCGAAGGCCGGCCCGTCCTTGTAGGTGTTCTGGCCCTCGCTGAAGACGTTGACCGCGGCGATCACGTCGAGCCCGGCCGCGTGACCCTCCTCGATCACGGTGCGCAGCAGGTCGTAGCCGGCCGGATAGCCCTGGTACGACGGGATCTTCGTGGTGGACAGGTGCGGCGCGATCGCCGAGTCGTAGGCGACGTAGCCGGTGTAGTTCTTCACGTCCACCACGACGGTGTCGAAGCCGGCCTGCGCGGTCTTGGCGACGATGTCGCGCACCTCCGCGCGGGTGTCGAGCCGCTTCAGGTTCGCCGCGAGGTCGTACCAGAGGATCCGCGCATTCCAGTACGCGTGGCCGTACAGGCTCTCCAGGAGTGCGTGGCGCGCCCGGTCGGCGGGCGGTGAGGCGCTCGCCGGCGGGGCCAGGGACGCGACGAGCGCGACCGCCAGGCAGGCCGCGGCGACGAGCCGTCCGCGCAGGGCGTGGGGGGTGAGCATCCGCATGGGACTCCCATCTCAAGGGGGATCGATGCCGGCCGTGGGGCACGCGAGGCCCAGACCATTGAAAGAAGTGGTACGGACAGATTCCGAATCGATCAGGCAGCATATTGACAGGTAATTGCCAGTACGTCCACACTTTCCGGCTAGTGGTACGGACCACTTCGCCCACCCCTCCCCCCTGGAGCACCATGCGTACGACCGTTCCCGTCCGGCTGGCCGCCGGCCTGGCCGGGCTCGCCCTGGCCGTGTCCGCCTGCGGCCTCGGCGGCGCCGAGCAGCAGACCCCGCAGCAGCAGTCGACCGGCCCCGCGAAGATCGTTTTCCAGACCCTGCAGCTCAAGCCGACGTTCACCGACTACATCGAGAAGACGGTGGCCGCGTTCGAGTCGGCGAACAAGGACATCGACGTCGAGTGGGTCGACATCCCCTTCCAGGGTGCACAGGAGAAGCTGGTCGCCGACGCGGCCGCCGGCAAGCTGCCCGACGTCGTCAACCTCAACCCCAGCTTCGCCCAGCCGCTGGAGGCCCAGGGTGTCTTCGTCGACCTGGAGAGCGCGGCGGCCGACGCCAAGCCCCTGTACGTGCCCGGCGCCTGGGACGCCTTCAAGGTGCGCGGCCTGACCGGCTCGTTCGGCTTCCCCTGGTACCTCACCTCCGAGGTGACCATGTACAACAAGAAGCTCTTCGAGCAGGCGGGCCTGGACCCGGACAAGCCGCCGGCGACGCTGGACGAGCTCTACGCCACCGCGGAGAAGATCGCCGAAAAGGGCAAGGGCGACTTCTACGGGCTGCACCCCGCGCTGGAGAACCGCTTCCACACCGACCTGGCCAAGCTCGGCGTCCCGATGCTGGACGAGAGCGGCTCGTGGGCGTTCAACACCCCCGAGGCGGTCGCCCACGTCGAGCGGCTGGCCAAGCTCTACCAGGACGGCGCGTTCGCCAAGGACTCCCTCACCCAGGACCACGCCAAGGAGAACGAGGCCTACCAGGCCGGCAAGATCGCGCTCTACCCGAGCGGGCCGAACTTCCTGACGATCGTCAAGGAGAACGCCCCGGACATCGCCGCGGCGACCGGTGTCGGCCCCCAGATCACCGGCCCCGACGGCGTGGCGAACATGTCGGTGATGGGCCTGCTGGTGCCGAAGTCCAGCCCGAACCAGGCGGCCGCCATCAAGTTCGCCACGTACATGACGGACGGCCCGAACCAGCTCGCCTTCGCCAAGGTCACCACGGTGCTGCCGAGCGTGAGCGAGGCGCTGAAGGACCCGTACTTCGCCTCCAGCGACGGCACGCCCGAGGGCGAGGCGCGCAAGCTGTCGGCCGCCGCGATGCAGAACGCCGCGAACCTGACCCCCGTGGAGTACGACGACCGGGTCAAGAAGATGGTCGTCGGCAAGGTCCAGCTCGCGCTGCAGGGCGAGCTGAGCGCCAAGGAGGCGCTGGACCAGGCGGTGGAGGAGGCCGGCCAGATCACCGGCTCCTGATCCCGCTCCGGTCCCGGACGTCCGCGCCGGGACCGGCCCGCTCCTCACGAAAGGTCCTCCCATGATCGGCCGCCGACCGGCCACCCCATGGTTGTTCGCCGCCCCGGCCCTGGTGGTCGCGCTCGTCTTCTCGCTCGGGCCGTTCGTCAACACGGCCGTGCTGGCCTTCACCAACGCCACGACGCTGGGCGGCGGCACGTTCACCGGCCTGGAGAACTTCTCCCGGCTGGCCGAGGACGAACGCTTCTGGCAGGCGCTGCGCAACACCGGGTTGTACGTCGTCGTCTGCGTCCCCGCGATGGTCACGCTGCCGCTGCTGCTGGCGCTGCTGGTGGAGAAGAAGATCTTCGCCATCGGGTTCTTCCGCGCGCTGTTCTACTCGCCGGTCGTCGCCTCCATGGTGGTCGTCGGCCTGATCTGGTCGTGGCTGCTGTCGAGCGACGGCCTGGTCAACGCCGCGCTGCGCGGCCTGCACCTGATCAGCGAGCCGCTGCCCTTCCTGACCGACGCCGACCTGCTGCTGCTCAGCGCGATCGGCGTGACGATCTGGAAGGGGCTCGGCTACTACATGGTCGTCTACCTGGCCGCTCTGGCGAACGTGCCGCGCGAGCACCACGAGGCCGCCCAGGTGGACGGCGCGGGCGCGGTCCGCAGGTTCTGGTCGGTGACGGTGCCGGCCATCCGCCCGACCATGGTGCTCGTGGGCACGCTGGCGGCGGTCGCCTCCGCGAAGGTGTTCGCCGAGATCTACGTGCTCGGCAACGGCTCGGCCGGACCCGGCGGCCAGGCCGCCAGCATCGTCTACTACATCCGCGAGGCCGGGCTCGGCCTGGGCGGCGAGGCCGGTTACGCCTCGGCGATGAGCCTGGTGCTCTTCTTCGCCACGCTCGGCTTCTCGCTGCTGGTCACCCGGCTCAACCGACGGGAGAAGAGCCTGTGACCCCCGCCCTCGCGGCGGCCCGCCGGATCGCCGGCCGGACCGTCCGCTACCTGCTGCTGCTCGTGGTCCTCGTGGTGCTGATCGGCCCGTTCGCCTGGCAGTTGTCCACCTCGCTCAAGGGGCTGGGCGAGAGCATCTTCAGGTACCCGCCCGACCTGTGGCCGGACGAGCCCACCCTGCGCAACTACGCCAAGGCCGCCGACACGGTGCCCGTCTGGCGCTACGGCCTCAACTCCCTGGTCGTGGCCGTGCTCTCGGCCGTCACGAACTGCGTGTTCGGCGCCATGGCCGGCTACGCGCTGGCCAGGATGAACTTCAGGGGCCGCAAGCTCGTCTTCGCCGCGTTCCTGGGCACGATGATCATCCCGTTCGAGGTCATCATGGTGTCGGTCTTCCTCACCTCGCGGTCGCTGGGCCTGGTCGACACCCTGCTCGGGGTGGTGCTGCCGACCGCGGTGACCGGCCTGTCGGTGCTGCTGTGCCGTAACGGCTTCCTCAACCTGCCGATGGAGGTGGAGGAGGCGGCGATGCTCGACGGGGCCGGCGAGTGGCAGCGGTTCTGGCGCGTCGCCCTGCCGTCGGTGCGCGGCACGCTCGCCGTGGTCGCGATCTTCAGCTTCGTCTTCGCCTGGGACGAGTTCCTGTGGCCGCTCATCGTGCTGTCCACCCCGGACAACTACACGCTGACCGTGGGCATCCAGTACCTGTCGGGGACGTTCACCGCGGACCAGCGGGTCATCGCGGCGGGCACAATGATCGCGGTTGTTCCGTTGCTGGCGTTGTTCTTCGCCCTGCAGAGATTCTTCTTCCGGGGCGTCGGAGAGGGAGCGGTCAAAGGATGACGCAGGAGACCAAGTACGAGACGCTCCGGCGCGTTCTCGCCGAGCTCATCGACACGAACATGGCGCCGCACGACCCGTTGCCGAGCGAGCGGGAGCTGATGCAGCGCTACAGCGTGAGCCGCATGACCGTGCGTCAGGCCGTGGAGGGCCTGGTGCGCGACGGGCGCGTCTACCGCGTCCAGGGGGCGGGCACGTTCGTCACCGACTCGGGGAAGATCACCAAGTCGCTGACGTTCAGCTCGTTCAGCGAGGACATCAAGGCCCGGCGCATGGTGCCGGGCGGCAAGCTGCTGCGGCTGGAGAGCGAGCCCGCCGAGATCGACGTGGCCCGCGACCTGTTCGTGGAACCCGGCACGCCGGTGGTGCACATCACCCGGCTGCGCACCGCCGACGGCGAGCCGATGTGCCTGGAGAACGCCTGGGTGCCCGAGCACCTGGTGCCGGACCTCGCCTCGCGGGGACAGGTGGAGAGCCTGTACGACGTGCTGGAGGCGGCCGGCGCCGCGCCCGAGCACGCCGACCAGACGATCTCGGCCACGGTCGTCAACCGTGAGCAGGCGGAGCTGCTCGGCGTGCCGAACAACTTCCCGGCGCTGCGCGTCTCGCGGGTGACGCACGACGCGCGCGGCCGGGTGGTGGAGCGCGCGATCAGCCTGTATCGCGCCGACCGCTACGACTACCGGCTGTCGATCGCGAGAGGCCGCAGGAAGTGAGGGTGGGCGTCGACATCGGCGGCACGAAGATCGCCGTCGGGCTGGTGACGCGGGACGGCACCGTCCACCGGCGGGCGTGCGCGCCGACGCCGGCCGCGCAGGGGCCGCGCGCGGTCGTGCGGACGGTGGCGGAGCTGGCCCGCGGTCTCGGCCTGGACGGCGTCGCCTCGGCCGGGGTGGGCACGGCGGGCGTCGTGGACCCCGGCGGCCGGGAGATCGTCGGGGCGACCGACGCGATCCGTGACTGGGCCGGCACTCCGCTGGCCCGGCTGCTGGAGGACGAGCTCCAGCTGCCGGTGCTGGTGCGCAACGACGTGCACGCGTTCCTCGCGGGCGAGCTGGCGGGCACCGCGTGGCGCTCGGCGCTGGGTGTGACCGTCGGCACCGGCGTCGGCGGGGCGCTCGGGCTGGACGGCCGCGTCGTGCCCGGCTCGCGCGGCGCCGCCGGTCATCTGGGACACGTGCCGGTGCCCGAGGCCGAGGGGCTGGCCTGCTCCTGTGGCGCGGAAGGTCACGTCGAGGCCGTCGCCGCCGGGCCCGCCATGGCGGCCGCCTCGGGAGAGCGCGATCTGCGCCAGGTGGTCGAGCGGGCCGAGGCCGGTGACGTGGCGGCGGCCGGCGTGCTGGCGCGCGGCGGCCGGGCCCTGGGCCGGGCACTGGCGGGCGTGGTGAACGTGTGGGACCCGCAGGTCGTGATCATCGGCGGCGGCGTCCTGGCCGCCGGGGATCTCTACCTCGCGCCGCTCCGCGAGGCGCTGGCCGCCGGGGTCCTGCCCGTGCTGACCGGAGTGCCCATCGCCTCGGCCCGCCTGGGTGACGACGCGGTACTGATCGGCGCGGCCCTGGCCGCCGATGGGCAGCGGGGGCGCGGATGACGCTCACGCTGGCCCTCGTCCCGTTGGACGAGCGGCCCGCCTGCGCCGCGCTGCCCCGTGAGATCGCCGCGGTCGCGGGGGCGCGCGTGCTCCTGCCGCCGCCGTCCGCGCTGCCGCGCGTCCGCCGCGCCGGTGACACCGCCGCGCTCGCGGACTGGCTCCGGTCAGTACGCTGCGACGCCGCGGTGGTGGCGCTGGAGACGCTCGGGTACGGCGGGCTGATCGCGTCCCGGACGGTTCCGGCCACGGTGGAGGAGGTCGCCGGCAGATGGTCGGCGCTGCGGGAGGTGCGCGCGCCGGTGCACGCCGTCACCCTGGTCACCAGGACGCCCGACTCGGACGACGCCATGGAGGAGCCCGGCTACTGGTCGGCCCACGGGCCCGCGCTGCACCGGCTCTCCGCCTCCCTGCACCGGCTCTCCGCCGGCCAGGACGCCTCTCGCCCGTCGGATGTACCTGGCCTGCCCGACGTGCCGGGTGTGCCGAGCGCGCAGGGCGCCGGCATCCCGGGCGAACCGGAGGTGCCGGATGACGTTCGCGGGGACTTCCTGCGGCGGCGGCTGCGCAACCACGCGCTCAACCTGACCGCGCTCGGCCTGCTCGCCGACGGGACCCTGGAGTCGCTGGTCATCGGCGCCGACGACACCGCCGTGTGGGGCCTGGCGACGGCCGAGCTGGGCTGGCTGCGGTCGTGGGCCTCCTGGCTGGGCGACGGGCGCGTCAGCGTGCGGCCGGGCGCGGACGAGGCGGTCTCGACGCTGGTCGCCCGCGTGTTGTCCGGCGGAACGCCCGTCGGCTTCTCCGTGGAGGCCGCGGGCCCGCTGGACCGGGTGGCGCCGTACGAGAACATGCCCGTCGAGCGGACCGCCCTCGGCCAGATCGCGGCCTGCGGCGGGGTCGCGGGCAGTGACGTGTGCCTGGTGGTCCACGTGCCCGACCAGAGCGGCGCCGACTGGGCGGTGGCCCCGCCCGCGGCGACCGACGCCCGGGCGGCCGAGAAGGTCGCCGCGCTCGTCGAGCGACTGCTCGGCGAGGGGCGGCGGGTCGCCGTGGCGGACTGCGGCCAGCCCAACGGCGCCGACCCGGCCCTGGTGGCGGCGCTGGCCGGGCGCGGGCTGCTGCACCGGCTGACCGCGTACGCCGGCTGGAACACCGCGGGCAACACGATCGGCACGGCGGTGGCGCACGCGGTGGCGGTGGTCGCCGGGCAGCGGGCGGGCACGTTCGACGCGCGGGCGCACCGCCGCCTGCTGATGCGCCGCCTGGTCGAGGACTACGGCTACATGACCGGAGCGCGCGCGGCGGCCCGCGCCCGGCTGGGCAGCGACCCGGCCCGGCACGACCACGTCCCGGCCGGGCATCCGGTGCTGCGGGAGATCGCCGCGGCGCTGGACGGGCTGCGGCTGCCCGGGTTCGCGGGGTTGCGCGTGAGCGGGGTCGGCCTGCCGTGGGAGCGCACGTTCGAAGTGGATTTCGACATCACCGACAACAGCGAGGAGGGGGACGGCGCGTGCTGACAGCCGACGTCGTGGTCATCGGGGGCGGGCTGGGCGGCGTGGCCGCCGCGCTCGCGGCCGCCGAGTCGGGGCGCAGCGTGGTGCTCACCTGCGCGGAGGAGGAGCCGGGCGGGCAGATCACCAGCCAGCTCGTGCCCGCGCTGGACGAGCACCCGCATGTGGAGACCGGCGGTGTCTCGGCCTCCTACACGCGGCTGCGCGAGCTCGTCCGCGCCGGGTACGGCGGCGTCGCCAACCCCGGCGGCGGCTGGGTGAGCCGGTTGTGCTTCGAGCCGCACGCGGGCGCGAAGGCGATCGCGGACCTGCTGGCCCCGCAGGTGGAAAGCGGGCGGCTCACCGTCGTCACCGGCGCCGCGCCGGCCGGCGTCCGCCTGCACGCGGGCCTCATCGAGGCGGTGACGCTCACCACCGGGCAGAGCGTCGCCGGCGAGGTGTTCTGCGACGCCACCGAGCTGGGCGACCTGCTCGTCCTGGCCGGAGCCCCGTGGGTGTGCGGCTCGGAGGGCGGCGACGCCCACGGCGAGTCGCTGGCCGTCGAGGGCGCCCCGCGCCCGCGGGCCGTGCAGTCGTGCACGACGGGTTTCCTGGTCGAGCACCTGCCGGGAGAGGACCACACGGTGCCGAGGCCGCCGGGGTACGAGCGCTGGCGGGACGGCCAGCCGTTCACGCTGGAGATCGACGGCTGGGACGGCAGGACGCACCGCTACCGCATGTTCGAGGACGGTCCCGACGGCCACCCGCCGTTCTGGACCTACCGGCGGCTGCGCGACGGCGCGGTGCTCGGCGGCCGCGACCTGGCGCTGATCAACTGGGCGGGCAACGACTACGCCGACCGGTCGCTGATCCACGAGCCCCGGGAGGCGGCGGCCGGGGCGCGCCTGCTGTCGCTGGCGTTCCTGCACTGGCTGCAGACCGAGGCCGGCTTCCCCGGGCTGCGGCTGGCCGCCGAGACGCCCGGCACGAGCGGGGGCCTGGCCCGGCACCCGTACGTGCGCGAGTCGCGGCGGCTGGCCGTGCCTGGCCCGGTGACCGAGCACCACCTGCGGCCGGTGCCCGGGCAGGCGCGGGCCGCGGCGATGGCCGACGCCGTGGGCGTGGCCTGGTACCACATGGACATTCACCCGCGGGTGGGCCATCCCGGCAGCCACTACGCCGACACGGCACCGTTCCAGATCCCGCTGTCGGCGCTGGTCGCCCCGGAGCCGGGCAACCTGCTGGCCGCCGCCAAGAACCTGGGCGCCACCCAGGCCGCCGCCTCGGCCTACCGGGTGCACCACGGCGAGTGGGCGGTCGGCGAGGCCGCGGGCACGGCCGCCGCCCACTGCGTGCGCCGAAGCATCCGGCCCGGCAGGTTGAGCGCGCCCGCCGAGCTCCTGGCGGTGCGGCGGAGCCTGGTGGCGCGCGGGGCGCCGATCGCCTGGGTGCTCGACGTCGCCCCCGGCGACCCGCTGTTCGCGCCGGTGCAGCTGCTGGCGGCGGCGGGCGCCGTCCGGCCGGACAGCCTGGACGTACGGCCCGATCAACCGCTGACCGAGGCCGATCGCACGGTGCTGCGCGCGGCCGCCGCCCGTCTGGGCCGGCACGACATGACCTCGGACCCGGGACGGACCTGGGCCGACGCGGCGAGCACGCTCGCCGGAGGGGGAGGAACGGCATGACCGGCGTCGAGATGCTCGGCCTGCTGCGCGGTGGCCTGGTGGTCTCCTGCCAGGCCTACGAGGGCGAGCCGTTGCACGGGCCGCGGTTCATGACCGCGATGGCGCGATCCGTGGTGCTGGGGGGCGCGGCCGGCGTGCGGGTCAACGGCCCGGCCGACGTCGAGGCCGTTCGGGCGGCCGTGCCGGTCCCGTTGATCGGTCTGTGGAAGGACGGCGACGGCGACGTCTACATCACCCCCACCGCCGAGCACGCGCTGACGATCGCGCGGGCGGGCGCGGACATCGTCGCGCTCGACGCCACTTCGCGTCCCCGGCCCGACGGTCTCGGGCTGGCCGAGACGATCGCCCGCGTCCACGAGGCGGGCGCGCTGGTCATGGCGGACGTCTCCACCGCGGCGGAGGGGGTGGCCGCCGCGGAGCTCGGCGCGGACTGCGTCTCGACGACGTTGTCCGGCTACACGCCCACCTCGCCACCTCTCGACGGGCCGGACCTGGAGCTGGTGGCCGAGCTGGCGGGCAAGCTGAACGTCCCGCTCTTCGCCGAAGGCCGCATCAGCACCCCCGCCGAGGCCGCGCAGGCCCTGGAGCTGGGCGCGCACGCCGTCGTCGTCGGCGGCGCCATCACCCGGCCGGCCGACATCACCCTGCGGTTCTCCCGCGTCCTGAAGGAGGCCCGGTCGTGACCGTCTGCCATGTCGTCAGCCACGTGCACTGGGACCGCGAGTGGTACCGCACGTTCGAGTCGTTCCGCTCCCGCCTCGTGGAGCTGGTGGAGCACGTCTGCGCGGAGCTCGAGTCCGGCGCGATGGCGGGCTTCCACCTGGACGGGCAGACCGTCACCCTGTCCGACGTGCTGGCCGTCCGGCCCGACCTCGCCGGACGGATCAGGCGGCACGTCGTCGCGGGCCGCCTGACCATCGGCCCCTGGCACGTCCTGGCCGACAACCAGCTCGTCTCGGGCGAGAACATGATCCGCAACCTGTTCGCGGCGCGGCGCGCGGCCGAGCCGGTCGGCGGGCTCACCCCGATCGGCTACTCCCCGGACGCCTTCGGCCATCCCGGCGACCTGCCGCGCGTGCTGCGCGGCTTCGGGCTGGACACCGCGCTGGTGTGGCGCGGCGCGCCCGCCGGGGCGGCGCGGTTCCGCTGGCGGGCGCCGGACGGCTCGGAGGTGTACGCGGTCAACCAGGCCTACCACGAGGCCGAGGTGCTGTGGGAGGACGCCGGGCGGCGCCTGGCCGCGTTCCTGGACAGGGAGCGGGAGCGGTGCGGCGACGGGCCGTGGCTGCTGCTGAACGGCGGCGACCACCTGGCGCCGTCCGGCACCACCGCCCGGGTGGCCGAGCTCGGCGGACCGCTGCGGGAGAGCACACTGCCGGCGTTCTTCGCCGCCGCCAGGGCGGCCGACCCCGAGCCGCCGCTGGTGACGGGCGAGCTGCGGCATCCCGGCGGGAGACTCACGTTCCTGCTGCCGGGCACGCTCAGCGCGCGAACCCCGCTCAAGCAGGCCAACTGGCGCGCCCAGACGCTGCTGGAGCGCTGGGCCGAGCCGTACACGGCGCTGTCGGGGCGCGCCGAGCAGGTGCCGAACCTGCGTCACGCCTGGGACCTGCTGCTGAAGAACGCGCCGCACGACTCCATCTGCGGCTGCAGCGTGGACGAGGTGCACCGGGAGAACATGACCCGCTTCGACCGCGTCACCTCGGCGGGCGAGCAGGTGCTCAACCGCTGCCTGGGCGCGCTGGGGCTGGACGTGCGGCTGTACGGCGACCCGTGCGCGGACGAGGCGGTGCTGGCCGTGCTGAACCCGCACGGCGGCCCGGTCACCCAGGGCGTGGAGGCCGACGTGCTGACCGCGCCCGGGCGCTACCCGCGCGCGGTGTACGGCCCGGACGGCGAGAGCATTCCCTTCGAGTCGGTCACGATCGGGCCGGAGAAGGCGTTCGAGGCGGACCTCGACCTGCTGCCCGACACGCGGGACGCGCTCCGGCACCGGGTGGCCCTCCTCGCCCAGGAGGTGCCGCCGCTGGGCTGGGCGGCGTACCGGATCGAGCTGGGCGGCGATCCCGTGGCCGTCCCGGAGACCTCGCCCGGCCGCCGCGCGCAGGCGGGCCCGTACACGCTGGAGGCCGGCGGCGACGCCACGGTCACGGTCAGCGGCGGCGGGCGGGTCTTCGCCGGGCTCGGCCTGCTGGAGGACGTGGGCGACCGCGGCGACGCCTACACCTTCGATCCGGTGCCGGACGCCCCGGTGCACGCCCGCCTGTCCGGCTCGTCCGTGACCGTCTCCCCCGTCCGCACCCGGCTGTCGCTGCGGGCCGTGCTCGACCTGCCCGCCGGCCTGGACGACTCGCGCGAGCGCCGCTCCCGCGACACGGTGGCCGTGCCGGTGACCGTCGACGTCACCTGCTGGCACGGGACACCGGAGCTGCACTGGGACGTACGCCTGGACAACCGGGCCGGCGACCACCGGCTCCGCCTGTTGTTCCCCGCCGGGGACGCGCCGGGCGAGTGGCTCGCGGACGCGCACTTCTCGCTCGTGCGCCGCCCCGTCGAGCCGGAGCTGGGTCCGCTGCCCGACGAGCCGGCCATGGAGGCCCGGCACCCGGTCGCGCCGGCGCAGACGTTCGGCTCGGCGGGCTCCGGCGCCGGTCGGGTCTTCGTCGCCGCGCCGGGCCTGCCCGAGATGCAGGGCCTGCCCGGCCGGGACGGTGACGTGCTCGCCGTCACGCTGCTGCGCGCGGTGGGCTGGCTGTCGCGCTTCGACCTGCGCACGCGGACGACGGGGGCCGGGCCGCAGCTGCCCGTCCCCGAGGCGCAGTGCCGCGGCCCGCAACGGTTCGGCCTGGTCGTCCGGCTCGGCGACGCGGACGACCTGACGCTGGCGCACGCCGCCGCCCAGGCCCGGGCACCGATGCGGGCCGTGCAGGCCAGGCCCGGCACGGCGGTCGCGCCGCGGCACGCCGGCCCGCGCCTCGCGGGCGGCCTGCTGACCGCGCTCAAACCCGCCGAGGACGGCGACGGCTACGTGCTGCGCGTGTCGAACCCGACGGGTGAGACGGTGACGGCGGGCCTGACCCTGCCCGAGGGTGCTCAGGTGAGCGAGGCCCGCCTGGACGAGACGGCGTACCCGGCGGCGGAGCTCGCCCTCGAGGAGTTCGCGCTGCCGCCGTACGCGCTGCGCACGTTCAGGGTGCGCTGACCCCCAGCCAGCGCTGGTACATGGACAGGTCGCGCAGCACGCGGGCACGGAAGCGCGGCTCGGTCTCCCCCTCCGCCGAGGTCGCGCGGAGGCGGGCGGCCGCGGCGTCGAGGGAGGCGTGGGCGCGCTCCGGCCTGCCGAGCCGGGTCCAGCGGTCGGCGGCGGCCAGGTCCTTGCCCATCCGCTTGGCCGTCCCGGCGGGCGCGCACGCCCCGCCGAGCTGGCCGCTGGTGTAGGCGATGCCGGCACGGACGGCGGCCTCGGGGTCGGCGTGCGGCACCACGGCCCCGGTCCGGAAGACGCCCTCGCCGACGGCGGCCGCCTGGTCGTTGCGGAGCTGGACGTAGGAGAACAGCGCCGCGCCGTCGGAGTCGGCCTCGCGCACCGCCTGTACCTGGTCGGTGACGGTGTCGGGCGAGCTGCCGCGGTAGGGGCCGTACGTGGCGGTGTAGAGGAGGTTGTCCGCGCCGACCGAGGCGCGCATCTTGGCCGTGTCGCCGGCCACCGCGTCGGCGGACGTCCCGAAGGCCATCCCGGTCAGCACGTCCACGTAGCCCTTGCCGACCCAGTCGGCCCAGTTCTGGAACTTCTTGTCGAGCCCGTCGCTCGGGTCGGGGAAGACCGCGGCCGACAGTCGCGTCTCAGGGGCCGCCTCGCGCTGCAGCGCCCGCACCTCGGAGACGAACGACGTCACCTGACGCTCGCGCCAGGCGTTCCACTGCGTCCAGCGCGGATCGTCCATGGTCAGCGTGTACGGGTCCACCCCGTCGTGCTCCCGGGCGAAGGCCGCCCTGCTGTGGTCGCTGTAGGAGAAGGACGCCTGGTACGGCACCGACACGGGGTAGCGGATGTAGTCCAGGTGCAGCCCGTCGGTCCGGTAGCGGGTCAGGATCTCCCGGAAGACCTCCTTGACGTACTGCCTGGGCTCCGGCATGGCCGGGTCGAGGAAGTAGTAGCCGGCCTCCTGCGACGACGGCTGCGGCCCCGCCTTGCCGACGTCCTCGCGCTCGACCGCGGCCCACTCGGGGTGCGCGGTGAGGATCGGGCCGGGACCGCCGTTCGCGCTCTGGTGCCCGGCGTAGAAGGTGTGCACCCAGGCGTGCAGCTCGATGCCACGCCGGTGGGCGCCGTCGATCCACACCTGGAGCGGGTCGAACCCCTTCATGTTCGGGCGTTGTGCCTCGATCCCCCACTTCGCGGCCACCTCGCTCGGGAAGATCGTGTAGCCCTGCCAGAGCGTCTCCAGGAAGATCAGGTTGACGCCGGTGCGCTGGATGCGGTCGAGGGACTTCTCGATCTGCTCCGGGGTCGTCTCGGTCGGGCGCACCCAGAGGCCGCGTCCTTCGGCCGGGCGGGATTCCCTGGTGCGGTACCACGCCCGTACGGCGGCCTGCCCGGCCTGCTGCGCCAGCTCCGCGGCGGCCCGCTCGTCCGGCTCCACCCCGGCCCGGCCGAGCAGGTCGCGGGCCTCGGCGAGGTGCCGCCCGGCGGCCTCCGCGTCGACGGGCAGGCAGCTCCCCTCGGCTTCGGCGAGCCCGGCCTCGGCGGCGGCGATCTGCTGCTCGGCGCCGCGCGCGTACGTCCCCGCGTCCACGGAGACGGTGACCCGGCCGGCGTCGAGGGTGACGGACGCGCCGAGCACGGCGTTGGCCGACAACCATTCGCCCTTGGAGCCGTGACCGCTGAGCACGAATCCGCCCGGCGGGATGAGGCTGTCGCCGCCGCCCCGGGCGGTCACCCTGCCGTCCACCACGGTGACCTCGAAGCCGTAGGCGTTCGTGCCGGTGCGCTCGCCCTGCGTCGGCGAGCTGGTGTAGGCGAGGAGCTGCTCGGCGCCGCGGCACCCGGGGAAGCACGCGCCGGTGGCGGGGTCGACGCCGCCGGGGTTGCCGGCTGCCGTCGGATTCGTCGCGTCCAGAGTGGCGGAGACGCTTCTGAACAGCATGCCGTCCAGCCGGATCCGGTCGCCCTCGCGCACGTGGTCGCGCAGGAAGAGGCGCACGTCCGGGCTGCCGCCCGGGGAGGCGGACAGGACCGCGCCGTCGGCGGGGATCGCGTTGTCGCCGGGGTTGGGGCATGCGGGGCTGGTCAGCGCGGTGCACACGTCGAGCACCTCGTACACGTCCCGTTCCGCCGTCCGGCGCAGCACGGCCTCGGCGCCGAACGCGTTGGTGCCCGTGGTGGGCTGGAAGGCCGGGGTGTACAGGGCCAGGACGCCGGCGGCCCTGCTGGGCGGGTCGATGGCGGTGATCTCCTGGCGGACACCGTCGGCGGCGATCACTCCAGGGCCGCTCGCCGGCTCCTGGGCCGCGTGGACCGGACCGGCCGTCGGGAATGTCAGCGCGGCGGCGCCCAGCAGTGCGGTTCCCCATCGTCGAGTGCGCACGAATCCTCCTGATCAGCGAATGGTGTCAGGAGTCTGGCGTAGTGGTCCGTACAAGTAAAGAGGCGATATCCCAGGATAAAGCCCACTTGTCGGTAGTGGTCCGGACCACTTCGGCGAGACGTCCGCTCGTGCCGGCGCCGGAAATACGCCGGAGCGGGCGGCAGTTCAGGCGGCGGCGGTCCTAAGGCGCGGGCGATAGGACGAACCTCGATCAACTTCTGCTTGACCATCGGTAAAAGTCGCTCTTAACTGACATACCGTATGCACCTCGCATATGGCATGAAGCCCGACACACAGGAGCTTCCATGGACAAGGTCGGTGTGTGGCTCATCGGCGCACGCGGATCCGTGGCGACCACCGCGACCGCCGGCGCCGCCGCGATCAAAGCCGGACTCGCACCCCCGCAGGGATGCGTGACCGAATCCCCCCACTTCCCCGCAACGCTCGTCCCGCTCGCCGGCCTCGTCTTCGGCGGTCATGACATCACCGAGACGCCTCTGCGCAAACGCGCCGAGCAACTCGGCAGAGCCGGAGTCGTCCCCCCTCACCTGCCCGACCTGATCGCCGCCGACCTCGACGCCGCCGACGCCGAGATCCGCCCCGGCCACGTGCCCAGCCACGTGCCCAGCCACGTGTCCGGCGACGTGCCAGGCGACGTGCCCGGCGACCGTGACCAGGCGGCCGCCGCCGCCCGCCTGGGTGACGACATCGCCGCCTTCCGCACCCGCCACCGCCTGGCCCGGGTCGTCGTCGTCAACGTCTCCTCCACCGAGCCGCCCGCCGCCGACCGCCCGGAGTTCGCCCGGCTGGCCGACCTGGAGGAGCGGCTCGCGGCCGGCGACGACGTCCTGCCGCCGAGCAGCCTGTACGCCTACGCCGCCTTCCAGGCCGGCTGCGGCTACGTGGAGTTCACCCCGTCCACCGGTCCCACCCTGCCCGCGCTGGCCGAACTGGCCGCCTTACGGCAGGTGCCGTACGCGGGGCGGGACGGCAAGACCGGCGAGACGCTGGTCAAGAGCGCGCTGGCGCCCATGTTCGCGAGCCGGGCGCTGCGCGTGCGCTCCTGGTCCGGGCTCAACCTGCTCGGCGGGGGCGACGGCGCCACGCTCGCCGATCCGGCCGCCCGATCCAGCAAGCAGCTGTCCAAGGACCAGGTCGTCGCCGGCGTCTTCGACGAGCCCGTCGAGGGGCAGACGCACATCGACTTCGTCGCCGACCTCGGCGAGTGGAAGACCGCCTGGGACCACGTCACTTTCGAGGGCTTCCTCGGGGTGCGGATGGCGCTGCAGTTCACCTGGCAGGGCTGCGACTCGGCGCTGGCCGCCCCGCTCGTGCTGGACCTGGCCCGGCTGGTGGCCCGCGCGCACGAGAAGGGACGGCACGGCCCGCTGCCCGAGCTCGGCTACTTCTTCAAGAACCCGCTGGGCGGCGGCGAGCACGCACTGGCCGCCCAGTACGCCCGGCTGCGCGCGTTCGCCGAGGAGCTGTCGTGAGGGCGCTGCTGGAGCTGGTCCGGGCCCCGGCCGCGCTGTCGGTGCCCGGCGACACCATGGCCGGAGCGGCCGCCGCGGGCCGATGCCCGAACGCCGGACTGGCCCTGGCGTCGGTGCTCATGTACTGGTCGGGCATGGCGCTCAACGACTGGGCCGACCGCGAGGCCGACGCCGCCGTGCGGCCGGAGCGGCCGATCCCGTCCGGCAGGATCCGTCCGGGCACCGCGCTCGGCCTCGCGGCCGCCCTCACCGGGGCCGGCCTGGCCGTCGCCGCCGCCGCCGGCGGGCGCCGCGGCCTCACCACCGCCGGGCTGCTGGCCGGCGCGGTGTGGGCGTACGACCTGGGCCTCAAGCGGACGGCGGCGGGCCCGGCGTCGATGGCGGCCTGCCGCGCCCTCGACGTGCTCATGGGCGCGGGCGCGCAGGCGCGGGCCGCCGTGCCGATGGCGCTGGCGGTCGGCGCGCACACGTACGGGATCAGTGTCCTGGGCCGCGCCGAGGTGACGGGGGCGTCGCCCGCGACCGCCGGGCGCGCGCTGGCCGCCAGCGGGGCGGCGGCCGGTCTGGCGGTCGCCTCCAGCCTGCGCGGCGACGCCGCCGCCCGGGCGGGCGCGGGCGTCCTCATCGCCGGGTATCTCGCCTCGACGCTGCCGGTCCAGGCCGGCTTACGGGCCAGTCCCGACCCCGAGAGCGTACGGCGAGCCGTCCGCCTGAGCATCCTCGCGCTGATCCCGCTCCAGGCGGCGGCGGTCGCGGGGAACGGCCGGTTCGCGGCGGCGGGCGCGCTGCTGTGCTCGCTGCCCGTGGGCCGGTGGCTCTCGTCCAGGATGGCGACGTCATGAAGTGGGCGTACTGCACCAACGGCTTCGGCGACCACCGGCTCACCGAGGCCCTCGAGGTCCTGGCCGAGCTGGGTTACGCCGGTGCGGCGATCACGCTCGACCGGGGGCACCTCGACCCGTACTCCCCCGGTCTGGCCGCCGAGGTGTCCAGGATCGCCGGGCTGCTCGACCGGCTGGGCCTGTCCGCCGTCGTCGAGACGGGCGGGCGCTACACCCTCGATCCCTGGCACAAGCACCATCCGACGCTCATCAGCGACGGCGCGGAGCGCCGTTCCGCGTTCCTGACGACGGCGATGCGGATCGCCGCCGACCTGGGCGCCCCCGTGGTGCACCTGTGGAGCGGGGCCCGGCCGGACGGCGTGACCGAGCAGGAGGCCTACGCCCGCCTGGCCGGCCGGTGCGAACGGCTCCTCGACGAGGCGGACCGGACCGGCGTCACCCTGGGGTTCGAGCCGGAGCCCGGGATGCTCGTCCAGGACCTGGACGGTTTCGAGCGGCTGCGCGCGCTGCTCGGCGCCCATCCGCGCTTCGGTCTCACCTTCGACGTCGGCCACGCCCACTGCGTGGAGCGGGACGACGTGGCCGCGTGCGCGCGGCGGGCGCTGCCGTACACCGTGCACGTGCAGATCGAGGACATGCGCCGCGGGGTCCACGAGCACCTGGAGTTCGGCGAGGGCGAGATCGACTTCCCTCGCGTGCTCGCCGAGCTGCGCGGCTACTCCGGCCTGGTGGCGGTCGAGCTGGCCCGGCACGGTCACGCGGCCCCGCAGGTCGCCCGCCGATCGATCGATTTCCTGAGGAGGGCACATGAGTCAGGCGGAGCACGAGTGGCTGGCGCAGGCGGTCCGGCGGGTGGAGGCTGACCCGCGGGCGATCCACCTGCTCTTCCCGCAGGCCGAGCGGCGCGGCGGCCCCGACGCCCGCGGCGCGCTGCTGCGGGCGCTGCGCGGCGACAGCGCCGCGAACAGCGCGGTGATCAGCGCCGTGATCAGCGCCGTGATCAGCGACCTGTACGTACGCGGTGACAGCGGCGAACGGCTGGCGATCCTGTCCGCGCTGCCCGATCTCGACGCGGGACCGGAGGCGGTGGGGCTGGTGGAGGACGCGCTGCGCACCAACGACACCCGGCTGGTCGCCGCCGCCCTCGGCCCGTACGGCTCGGCGTGGCTGGACGACCACTCCTTCCGCCAGGGCGTGCTCAAGTGCGTCTTCATGGGGATCCCGCTGGCCTCGGTCGCGGGCCTGGAGCGCCGGTTCGACGCCGAGCTCGCCCGCATGTTGTCGGACTACGCGGCGGAGCTGCGGGCGGCCGGCCGGCCCGTCCCGCATGACGTCATGGAGAGGATCTGAATGCGCATCTTCGACCCGCACATCCACATGACCTCCCGGACCACCGACGACTACGAGCGCATGCACGCCGCGGGAGTACGCGCCGTGGTGGAGCCCGCCTTCTGGCTGGGCCAGCCGCGCACCAACGTGGGCAGCTTCCTCGACTACTTCGACGCGCTGCTCGGCTGGGAGCCGTACCGCGCCGCGCAGTACGGCATCCGCCACCACTGCGCGCTCGCGCTCAACCCGAAGGAGGCGAACGACCGGCGCTGCGCGGGCGTGCTGGCCGAGTTGCCGCGCTATCTGCTGAAGGACTCCGTGGTCGCGGTCGGCGAGGTCGGCTACGACTCGATGACGGCCGAGGAGGAGCACGCCTTCGAGACCCAGCTCACCCTCGCCCGGGAGAACGACCTGCCCGTCCTGGTGCACACGCCGCACCGGGACAAGGCCGCCGGCACCCGCCGCACGCTCGACGTGGTGCGGGCCTCGGGGACGCCTCCCGAGCGGGTGCTGGTCGACCACCTCAACGAGGTGACCGTCGGCCTGGTCGCGGACTCCGGCTGCTGGATGGGGTTCTCGATCTACCCGGACACCAAGATGGACCCGGAGCGGATGGTGGCCGTGCTCAGGCAGTACGGCACCGCCAGGATGCTGGTGAACTCGGCCGCCGACTGGGGCCGCAGCGATCCGCTGAAGACGCGCGCGGTCGCCGACGCCATGCTGGCGGCCGGCTTCGGCGCGGACGACGTGGAGCAGGTGCTCTGGCGTAACCCGGTGGCCTTCTACGGGCAGAGCGGGCGGCTCAGCCTGGAGTCGGGCGCCGAGGCGGGCCCCGACTACGCCGGCAACACGATCAAGCGAGGCTGACCATGCGGCTGCGGCATCCGGACGGCTCGGCCGTCCACCTGTCCTACTGCACCAACGTGCACCCCGCGGAGGATCTGCCCGGCATCCGCCGCCAGCTCTCCGGCGTCGCCGCGCGGGTCAGGGCGCTGCTCGGCGCCGACCGGCTCGGCGTCGGCCTCTGGCTGCCCCAGCCGGCCGCGGCCGGGCTGCTCGCCCGGCGCGACGACCTGGCCGCGCTCCGCGAGCAGCTGACCGCGCTCGGGCTGGAGGTCGTGACCCTCAACGGGTTCCCGTACCGGGGCTTCCACGACGAGGTCGTGAAGTACCGGGTGTACCAGCCCGACTGGGCCGAGGCGGAGCGGCTGCGGTACACGCTCGGGCTGGCCGAGATCCTGGCCGCGCTGCTGCCGGACGACGTCGCCGAGGGCACGATCTCGACGCTCCCGCTCGCCTGGCGTACCGGTTGGACGGCGGACAAGGCGGCGGCGGTCATGGCCAACGTGGACGCGGCCGCCCAGGGGCTGCGGGCGCTGACCGCCAGGACCGGCAAGGTGATCCGGCTGGGCTTCGAGCCGGAGCCCGGCTGCCTCATCGAGACGACCCCCCAGGCGGCCGCCCTGCTCGGCGACGTCGACCACGACTACCTGGGCCTGTGCCTGGACGCCTGCCACATGGCCGTCGGGTTCGAGGAGCCGGGTGCGGGCGCCCGTACGGAACTGCCGGTCGTCAAGCTCCAGGCGTCGTGCGCGCTGGAGGCCCCGCCAGGGGCGCAGCGGGCGCTGGCGGCGTTCGACGAGCCCCGGTTCCTGCACCAGACGCGCTCCGCCGGCGGGTTCACCGACGACCTCGGAGAGGCGCTGGCCGGCGGCCTGCCCGCGGACGAGAGCTGGCGGGTGCACTTCCACGTCCCGCTGCACGCCGACCCGCCCGCGCCGCTCACCACCAGCGCGCCGTACCTGGACGGGCTGCTGCGCACGCTCCTCGGCGGCCCCGCCCCGCTGACCCGGCACGTCGAGGTGGAGACCTACACCTGGGCCGTGCTCCCGGACGCGCCGCCGGACCTCGCCGCCGGCATCGCCGCCGAGGTCGACTGGATGCGGGGCCGGCTGGCCTCGCTGGGACTGAAGGAGCAGTGGTGACTCCTCCGCTCCTTGAAGGGAGCGGCTTCTCGCCAAGCCGCTCCCGCAGCCTCACGAAGGGCAAGCCCTGCCCTCAGGATGTTCTCGGCTGCGTTGACGTCGGCGTGCGCAGCGTGGCCGCACGCCATGCATCGGAACTCGGCTTGGGTGAGGCGGTTCTCCTTCGCCACGTGCTCGCAGCGGGCACAGGTGCGGGAGGTGTTGGCGGGGTTCACCGCGATCAACTCTCGACCGGCGCTTTCAGCCTTGTGCGACAAGATCGCCAGAAACACCCCCCAACCCGCGTCGCGGATGCTTCGGTTGAGCCCGGATTTCGCGGACCCGCCGTTGGGCAGGTAGCCGCCGTCGCCGTCCGGCTTGGGCGTGACACGCCTGGTCATGCCCGCGACGTTCAGCGCCTCGTGCACGATCACGTCATACCTGCGAACCAGGCGCAGGGCGGCCTTGTGCACGCCGTCCAAGCGCTGCCGTCGCACTTTGTCGTGCAGCGCGGCCACTCGCGCGACGGCCTTACGGCGACGCTTGGAGCCGCGCTTCTTGCGGGCCAGGTCCCGCTGTGCCGCCGCAAGACGGTCAGCGGTCGCTGCCGAGTAACGCGGGTTGGCCACGTGTTCGCCGTCGCTCGTGGTGACCAGCGACGCCACGCCCATGTCGATCCCGGCGACCGCACCGGTCGCGGGCAGGGTCTGCGCGGGGACGTCCGCGCACGACAAAACCACGTACCAGCGGGAGGCCTCCCGCTTGACGCTGATCGTCTTCACCCGGCCCTTCACGGCCCGGTGCTGGTGCACCCGCACATGTCCGATGCCGAGCAGATAAACCCGTGTCGCCGGTTCGTGTGGCTGGGAGTCCCACGTCGCGCCGTTCTTGACCGCGGGCCACTCGACCGTGTCGAACCGGCCCCGGCCCTTGAAGCGCGGGTACCCGGCCTTCCGTCCAGCCTTCACCCTGCGGAAGAACGCCGTGAACGCCCTGTCGAGACGGCGAAGGGTCTGCTGCTGGGAGCCTGCCGACCAGCGGCCCTGACCGTCAGGGTCCGCCCTGCGGATCTCCTTCAGCTCCGCCGACTGCTCGCCGTAGCGGATCGTGACACCGGCCTTGGCGTAGGCGGTGCGGCGGTGCTCCAGCGCGGCGTTGTACAGCTGCCGATGATCCTCCAGGCACCGCGTAAGCGCGGCGGCCTGCTTGCTGGTGGGGCGCAACAGGAACACGAACGACCTGCGCACTCCCACCTCCCACGTTCGGTAACCAGACGACCACGGTACCGGCTGGCACCGACAAAATCCGGAAGGACATCTGTGATGCGCGGACCCGGCAGGTCAGAGCACACTCGGGCCGTGACGGCCCTCCCACTCCCGATCCCGCCGACGGCTGAAGCCGCCGGCCCCCTCGGGAGGTTCTGATGGCACCGCTCGTCGTGATCAACGTGGTGGGGCTGACCCCGCGCCTGCTGGCGCACATGCCGAACGTGGCCAAGGTGGGCGCGGCGGCCACGCTGCGGCCCGTGCTCCCGGCGGTCACCTGCTCGATGCAGGCCACCCTGCTGACCGGCACGATGCCGCGCGAGCACGGCATCGTCGGCAACGGCTGGTACTTCCGCGACCTCGGCGAGGTCTTCCTGTGGCGCCAGCACAACGCGCTCATCCAGGGCGACCAGCTGTGGACCGCCGTGCCCGGCCTGCGTACCGCCAACGTCTGCTGGTGGTACGCGATGGGCGCGCCCACCGACCTGCTCGTCACCCCGCGCCCGATCTATCACGCCGACGGCCGCAAGTCGCCCGACTGCTACACCCGGCCGGCCTCGCTCCACGACGATCTGGAATCCGCGCTGGGCACGTTCCCGCTGTTCAACTACTGGGGCCCGACCGCGGGGATCGCCTCGTCCGAATGGATCATCGGCGCGGCCCGCCGCATCCTCGAGCGTGAGCGGCCCGACCTGATGCTGGTCTACGTCCCGCACCTCGACTACGACCTGCAGCGGTACGGCCCCGACGGTTCCGAGGCGATCGCCGCCGCCCGCGCCGTGGACGCCGCACTGGCGCCGCTGCTCGCCGAGGACGCCGAGGTGGTCGTGCTGTCGGAGTACGGCATCACGCCGGCGTCCCGCCCGGTCGACGTCAACCGGGCGCTGCGCGGTGCGGGACTGCTGGAGGTCTACACCCAGGAGGGGATGGAGTACCTCGACCCGTGGGCGTCGCGGGCGTTCGCCGTGGCCGACCACCAGGTGGCCCACGTGTACGTACGCGACCCGGCCGACCTCGCCCGCGCCCGCGACGTCGTCGCCGGGCTGCCCGGCGTGGACGAGGTGCTCGACCAGGCGGGCAAGGCGAAGTACGGGCTCGACCACGAGCGCGCCGGTGAGCTCGTCGCGGTGGCGGAGCCCGACGCCTGGTTCACCTACTACTACTGGCTGTCCGACGACCGGGCCCCGGACTTCGCCAGGCTCGTGGAGATCCACCGCAAGCCCGGCTACGACCCGGCCGAGCTGTTCATGGACCCGCGTGACCCCTTCGTCAAGCTGCGTGCCGCCGCGGCCCTGGCCAGGAAGACCCTGGGGTTCCGCTACACGATGTCGGTGGTGCCGCTGGACCCGGCGCCGGTGCGGGGCAGCCACGGCCGGCTGCCCGACGCCGCCGAGGACGGCCCGGTGCTCATCGGGCCGTTCGAGGGGGACGCGTACGAGGCGACGGACGTGAAGGGGTTGCTGGCCGGCCTGGCGCGCGAACGGGCGACGTAGGCTGAGGGCCGGCGGAAGGGGCCGGCGTGCCAGTGTGGCGGTTGCGGGGGATCATCCTGCCGGGCGACGAGCCGGGCGAGGTCTACGTGGACGGGGACCGGATCACGTTCACGCCGGTGGCCGGCGCCGAGACCGTCGCCGACGGCGGCTATCTCATGCCGGGCCTCGTCGACGCCCACTGCCATCCGGGCACGTCGGGGATCGGTGAGCCGCTGGACGAGCGGCTGCTGCGCACCCACGGCGAGCAGCTGCGCGCGGCCGGCGTGTCCGCGGTGCGGGTGCCGGGGTCGGCGGGCCGGCTGCCGTCCTGGTTCGGCGACGATCCCGGTCTTCCGCGGGTGTGGGAGGCCGGTCTGGCCGTCGCCGCGGAGGGAGGCTTCTTCCCCGGCTGGGGCCGGCAGCTCCCGCAGGAACGGATCCCCGCGGCCGCCGTGGAGGAGTCACGAGCCTCGGGCGGCTGGTGCAAGCTCATCGTCGACTGGCTGACCGGCGACGACGGGTACGCCCCCACCATGTCCCCCGAGGTCGTGGCCGCGGCGACGCGGGCGGTCCGGCAGGCCGGCGGCCGGGTGGCGGCGCACACCCAGCACGCCGGCGGCGGCACCGCCGCGGTGCTGGCCGGCGTCGACTCCGTCGAGCACGGCATGCACCTGCCGGAGCACCTGCTGGCCACCATGGCCGCTCAGGGCACGGCACTGGTCCCCACCGCGACGGCCTTCGCGCAGCTCGCGCCGCTGATGGCCGATCCGCAGGTGCCGGCGGGCACGCGTACGTGGTTCGGCGAGGGATGGCGGCGGCATCCCGGCCTGGCCCGCGCCGCGTACGAGGCCGGGGTGACCGTCCTGGCGGGCACCGACCTGCCGCCGGGTCACCTCACCGACGAGATCAGGTGGCTGGCGGAGGCCGGCCTGCCCGGTGACGTCGCCGTCGGCGCGGCGTCGTGGACGGCCCGCGCGTGGCTCGGCCTGCCGGGCATCGAGGAAGGCGCGCCCGCCGACATCCTCGCCTTCGCCACCGACCCCCGCCGCCGGCTCGACGTCCTGGACCGGCCGAGCCGCGTCGTCGTGCGCGGCCGCCTGGTCCGCTGACCGAACCGGTACACACTCCCCTGCCCGCTCCGGCCGCGCTCAGCTTCCGAGGTCCGCGACGGGATGTGTTCCGGAACCGGCAGGAGTGACGGCTCCAGAACGATCTCAGTTCTGGGGGGTGAGAGGCGCGGGCATGCCGTCGGTGAACAGTCGGGAGTCGACCTCGTCCAAGGCGACGCGCAGTGCGCCGAGGGCGACGCTGTCCGCGCCCAGATTGGACGCCCTGATCTCGGGGACACGCAGGCAGAGGCGGCGCAGCTCCCGCTCCAGGGGGTCGATGAGGAGGTCGGCGGAACGGGAGTAGCCGCCGCCGAGGACGACGACCTGCGGGTCGAGGGTCAGCACGAGTGCCGCCGCCCCCACGGCGAGGTCTTTGACATAGCGGCGGAGCGCGGTGCTGGCGTCGCGGTCGCCTTCGCGGGCGCGTTCGAAGACCCAGGCGGCCTTGTCGTTCGGGTGGATGCCCTCGGGCACCCCGGGACAGTTCTGGATGTGGGAGGGAGCGGAGAGCCAGCGGACCGCTTTGAGTGCGCCGATCTCCCCGGCCGCCCCGCCGTAGCCGCGTCGCAGGGTGCCGTCGAGGATGAGACCGGCGCCGGTCCGCATGCCCGCCAGCAGGTAGACGATGTCGTCGGCGTCCTGCGCGGCACCCTGCCAGCGTTCGGCGACGGCGGCGAGCTTGCAGTCGTTCTCGACCAGGATCGGGCAGCTGAAGCGGGCCGCGAGGTGCTCGGCGGGAGAGACGCTCGCCCAGCCCGGCAGCGGGGTGAACAGCGTGGTGCGGCCGGTGGCGTCGACCGGGCCGGTCACTCCGACCGTAACCGCCCAGATCTGGTCGGGCCGCATACCGGCGGCTGACAGGCACTGGGAGATGGCGGTGTCGACGGCCTCCAGCCGTGCGGCCGGGGCCGCGTCCGGGTCGACCGGCAGCCGGTGGCTGCGCAGCACCTGTCCTTCGAGGTCGGCGAGGAGGACCAGGATCTTGTGGCCGCCGACGTCGACGCCGAGCACGTGTCCTGCGCCGGCGTTGAAGCGGTAGCGGCGAGCCGGGCGGCCGACGCTGCTGCCGTCGGGTTCGACGACCTGCACCCATCCGTCGGTGACCAGCCCGCGGACCACGACGTCGGTCCCCGGACGGGACAGGCCGGTGCGTGCGGCGAGCTCGGTGACGGTGGCAGGTGGCTGACCACGCATCGCCCGGACGATGCTGAGCGAGTTGAGTTCGCGCAGCTTGCTGACATCGGCTCCGGCCGCCTCGGGCACCGCTTACCCCCCAATTATGCTTCGTTGAAGCGAAATTCTAGCGGTCCCCTCACGAGATCGGGTACTGCTGCCCCGCGTCCAGCGCGGCGGTGAAGTCCACCGTGCGGCCGTCGATGGCGAAACTGTATCGGCCTACCTGGCGGATCTCGGGCTGCTCGGCGAGGTAGGCGGCCATGCGCTCGAGCTCGTCCGGGCTGAGCCAGGACGGCGGGTCGGAGACGGCCTTGAACCCGCAGATCGCGGCCAGGTCCCGCAACCAGCTCATCTGGGTCTCGGTGAGCAGGTTGAGGCGGCTGCGGAAGTACACGACGTCGGGGTCGACCTGAAGGAGACGCGACTGCCAGAGCCGGTGCAGCGTGTTCACGACGGCGTTGTAGGCCATCGCGTCCGAGGGGTCGTCGCTGGCGTAGTTGGTCCACAGCGGGGCGACGTCGGGGCCGCTGCGCAGCCCGTCGACCAGTCCGAGCGAGGGCAGCAGCAGGCCTCCGCTGCCGAGCAGGTAGACCTCCGGACCCGCGACGCGCCGGATCAGGGCGAGCGCGTCCCGGTACGCCTGCTCGCGAGGTGCCCCGGAGTGCCGGACGCCGGGGATGGCGCCGGCGTTGATGAAGTCGATCTTGAGATAGGTGAAGCCCCATTCGTGCACGACGCGGTTGATCAGCCGGGTGAGGTGTTCCTGGACGCCGGGGTGGGTGAGGTCCAGGGCCCAGTAGGCGGTGCCCCAGTTGTGGCCGGCGACGACGGGCTGCCCGTCGGCGCCGCGCAGCAGGAACTCGGGGTGTTCGCGGGCCGTCGCCGACGTGGGCAGCACGATGAACGGCGCCAGCCAGAGGCCCGGGTTCATCCCGATGGCGGTGATCCGTTCGGTCATGGCCCGCATGCCGGAGGGGAACTTGTGGTTGGGCTCCCAGTCTCCGACCGCCAGCTCCCAGCCGTCGTCGATCTGGACGACGTCGAACGGCAGACCGGCCAGTTCGTCGATGTCCTTGTTCAGCGTCTGTTCGGTGATGCCTTCGTAGTAGGCGTACCAGGTGCACCACACGTTGCCCGCGCGCCGGTCGCTGCTGCCCAGCCGCTCGGCCAGCTGCTCGGTGTACTGGGCGAGGACCTCCTGCTCGGAACCGTACGCGAGGAACCAGGGGGCCCCGTCGTCCTCGCACCAGCCGGCGAGGGTGTCGTGGTCGGCGGCCAGCCGCGGGGTGCCCAGCCCGAGAGAGCCCAGCAGCAGCACGCGGCCGTCGGCGCCCTGCAGCGCGGCCACGGCCGAGGAGTGGTGACGGGCCGGGTCGTCCCAGACGGTGTCGTCGGCGGTCAGGCGCCGTTCGGGGCCGGCGATCCGCAAGGGGGGCTCGCTGAGACGGCGCCACCCGCAGGGGCTCCAGGAGTTCTGGCCGTGGCGGTAGAACAGGGCGTCGGTGAGGCCGTGCAGGATCGCGACCCGGCCCGGCGGCAGGATCAGACCACCGGCGACGGGCGTCGGGGGCTCGGAACCGGTGAGTTCGACCGCGAAGTCGCGGCCGGCCAGGTTGACGAGCAGGGGCATGGTTCTCCTTCGAGCAGCGGTGACCGTCCGGCGGGATGCTCAGCGTGGATCCCGCCGAACGGGGCAGATGATGGAACGGTCAGCCGAACAGGGCGTTGACCTGCTGATTGGCTTTCGTCAGGGCCTCAGCGGGCTCGATCTGACCGAGGATGACCGACTGCAGGGCGTCCTGCACGATCTGGCTGATCTCGGTGCCGTGCTCGGTGATCGGCAGGAGGAACGTGCCCTCGGGAGTCTTGGTGTAATCGACGTACACCTGCACGTCACGGCCCTTGGCCTGGTGCGCGGCCAGCGCCTTCTCGGTCGAGGTCTTGATCGCGGGGAAGACCACGGCGTTGCCGGCGACCAGGTCCTGGCAGTCGGCCGACCCGAGGTACTTCACCCACTTCCACGCGGCGTCCTTGTTCTCGGTGCCCGCCCAGATCGCGTCCGACAGGCCGTTGATGGCGCTCTTGCGGACGCCGACCGGGCCGACGGGCAGCGGTGCGAGCGCGAACTTCTGCTTGGCGCCGTCACCCAGGTAGGTGTTGATGGTCCAGGAGCCCGCGATCGTCAGCGCGGCCTTCCCCGAGTTCATCACCGCGTCGATGCCGAGCGTCGACTGCGTCTCGAACGGGGCCGCGTATCCCTTGTCTGTCAGCGCCTTGTACCAGCTGATGGTCTCGATCAGTTTGGGGTCGTCGTACTTGTACTGGGTGCCCCACGGGTTCTTGTCCAGGTAGGTGAAGCCGTTGGCGGCGGCCAGCTCGCCCCATCCGTTCTGGCCCTGGGAGCCGTCGTTCCATTCCGGCTGGTATCCGTAGACCGCGACGTTGTCCTTGTCGAAGGCCGGGTCCAGCCCGTTGCGGCCCTGCTCGTCGGTGGTGAGCTTGGCGATGACCTGCTCGAAGGTGCCGCCGTCGGCGGGGTTCCAGGTGAGGTCGGCCAGCTCCTCGGGCTTGACGCCGGCCTTCTCGAGCATCTCGCTGTTGTAGACGATCGCCTCGGTGTCCCAGTCCTTTGGCAGGCCGTACCGGCGGCCGTCCTTGGTCCAGAGCTCCGCCAGCCCCTCCTGGTACTGGCTCAGGTCCATCTTGTCGGCGTCGACGTAGGGCTGGATGTCGAGGATCTGCTGGCTGGACACGAACTGCGGGTAGTACGACACCTGGTTGGTCCACACGTCCGGGGCTTCGCCGGCGGCCAGCTGCGTGGTCAGGTTCTGCCAGTACTGCGCCCAGGCCGTCTGAGTGATCTTGACGGTGATGTTCGGGTTCGTTGTGTGGAAGGCATCGGCGCAGGCCTGGTAGGAGGCCTGCTGGTTGTCGTCCCACAGCCAGTAGTCGAGCGTGATCTGGCCGTCCGCCGCCTCGCCGGTCTCCGAGCCGCTGCACGCGGTGAGCGCGGTGCCCGCCAGCAGCCCGCACAGCAGCGCCGCGCCGATCCGCTTCCTGTTGGTCATCGAGGTGCCTCTTCCTGGGGGGAGGTGGGCCGAGGGCCGCGAAAAGTCCCTCTTGCCTTGTTCGCTCTATCGAATAATGATGTGGCTCATCGAAAATTTGTCAAGGCTAGCTCATAAGTGCCTTGACGGACGTCATGTGGAGGCTTCGATGGTCCACTCTCCGATGAAGCGGCCCGCCCGGCTGGCGATCGTCGCCGTCCTGGCCGCGGTCGTGGCGGCGGCGCTGCCCGCCACCGGCTCGACCGCGGCCACACAGCCGGGCTGGCGGCCCCTGGCGGCGGCGGAGGCCCCGGACGCCAATCCGTTGAAGGGCTTCATCCCGTACGCAGGCGCCTATACGACGTTCCCGCACTCGATGGAGTGGTTCTACCTGCCGCTGAACGCGGTGATGACCGGTCCCCACCGGTTCGACTGGCGGCCCCTGGAAGAGCAGCTGAACACGATCGCCGCCCGAGGCCACCAGGCGGCGTTCCGGTTCTACCTGGACTATCCGAGCAAGCCCAGCGGCATCCCGCAGTTCCTGCTCGACCAGGGCCTGATGACCCGCCCGTACGACGACTTCGGCAACAACGGGCAGAGCGTGTCGCCCGACTACGACGACCCGAACCTGGTCGCCGCGCTCGACCGGTTCATCGCCGCGCTCGGCCGGCGCTACGACGGAGATCCGCGGGTGGGGTTCGTCCAGCTCGGCCTGCTGGGCTTCTGGGGCGAGTGGCACACCTGGCCGTACAACGGCGACGGAACGGAGAACTGGTTCGCGTCCCCGGCCCAGCAGCTCAGGATGCTGAACGCGTACGACGCGGCCTTCGACGAGACCAGGCTCATGGTCCGCTACCCCGGCGCCGACAACAGGGCGCACGACCTGGGTTACCACGACGATTCCTTCGCCTACTCCACCCTGCCCGGACCCGGCTGGCACTTCATGGACCTGATGCGGCAGGCCGGGACCACCGACAAGTGGAAGAGCAACACGGTCGCCGGCGAGTTGCGGCCGGAACTGCAGGGCTGCCTCTTCAACACGCCGATGGACTGTGCCGGTGACGGGGACAAGGACTTCGCCGCCGGCGTCGCCCAGACCCACGCCACCTGGCTGCTCAACCACTACGCCTTCAGCCCCGGCTACACGGGCGCCGCCTACGGCAACGCTCTGGCCGCAGCGAAGTCACTGGGCTACGAGCTGCAGGTCACCGCCGTGAGGAGCGAGGCCCGGCACCGCGGCCTGGACCTCGCCGTCCGGATCAGGAACGACGGCGTCGCCCCGTTCGCCTACGACTGGCCTGTGCAGGTGGCCGCCGTCGGCGGCGACGGCCGGATCGCCCGGGTCTGGACGACCTCGTGGCGGCTGACCGGCGTCATGCCCGGCGTCCCGGCCGAGCTCACCGCCGCCCTGTCCACCGAGGACCTGCGCAAGGGCGACTACACACTGGTGCTACGGGCCGCCAACCCGCTGCGGCACGGCATGCCGCTGCGCTTCGCCAACGCCGGCCAGGACACGACCGTTTCCGGCTGGCTCACGCTGGGCCGGACCAGGATCTCCTGACCTCGGCCGACGGAATCACCGGCGGGCTGACACCCGTAACCGACCCCGGGCCGGTCACCGGCCCGGGGTCTCGCTGTTCACTTCATGCCGGAGAAGTTCATGGACTGCACCAGCCGCCTGCCGAGGAAGACGAGCAGGAGGAGCACCGGCAGGATGGACAACACCGATCCGGCCATGAGCCCGCTCCAGTCCGGTGCCCGGTTCGGGGACTGCTGGAGGAACACGCCCAGGCCGACCGTGAGGACACGGGTGCTCTCGCCCTTCGCGACCAGCAACGGCCACAGATAGTCCTTCCAGCTCCACACGATGGTGGTCAGCCCGATGGTGATCAGCGGACCCCGGCTCATCGGGAGCACGATCCTCCAGAACATCCCCCACCGGCTGATGCCCTCGAGTGTCGCGGCCTCCTCCACGTCCCTGGGGATGGACAGGAAGAACTGGCGCAGGAAGAACACCGCGAACGGGGTCATCAACAGGCTGGGCAGGACCATGCCAGGAATGGTGTTCAGGATCCCCAGCTGCTTGACGAGGACGAAGTTCGGCAGGAGCGTGAAGATCGGCGGCACCATCAGCGCGGCCACGACGATTCCGAACACCACGTCCCTGCCCGGGAAGCGCAGCCGGGCGAAGGCGTAGCCGGCCATGGCGCAGCAGAAGGTCTGTACGGCGGCGATCAGTCCGCTGTAGACGAGCGAGTTGATCGTGTACCGCAGGAAGTCGATCTGCGCGCCCGACCCGCCGGCGGCTCTGGCCTGTTCGGCGTCGACCAGGCCCAGGATCCGGGCGAAGTTGATCAATGTGGGGTTCTGGGGCCACAGCCCGGTCGAGTCGCTGTAGAGGTCGGCCGCGGGAGTGAGGGCCGTACGGACCATCCAGTAGAAGGGGAAGACGGTGAGCACGACCGCGGCGATGAGGGCGAACCAGGTGACGCCTCTGCCGATCCTCAATCCGGAGAACATCAGAAGGCTCCTTAACCCAGGTCCGAGCGCGACGCGCGCAGCATCCGCATCTGGACGGCGGTCAGCACGCCGAGGATGACCACGAGGACCATCGCCACAGCGGCGGCGTATCCCATGTGGAAGTAGGTGAAGGCCTGCTGGTAGATGTAGTAGTAAATGACGCGGGTCTCCGGAATGGGCGGTTTGCCACCGTACACGACCGCGACCGTGTCGAAGATCTGGAACGAGCCGATCAACGACACCACCAGCACCAGCGCCAGGATCGGCCGCAGGAGCGGCAGGGTGATCGATCGGAACATCCGCAGCTCGCCGGCGCCGTCGATCGCCGCACCCTCGTACAGATGTTGCGGTATCTGCAGCATCCCGGCGTAGAGCAGCAGCGCGGTGTAGCCGGTGTAGGCCCAGCTGTTGACCAGGGCCACCAGCGGCATCGCCCAGGTCGGGGAGTTGAACGACAGGGTCGTGTCGAGTCCGGCGAGGTCGAGGAGGTGGTTGACGAATCCGAGGTCGGGATCCAACAGCCACGCCCATAACAGGCCGATCGTCACGTTGGGCACCAGCCACGGCACCAGGAGCGCCGCACGCAGCACGATGGACCGGGTCAGCCGGTGCATCAACGCCGCCAGGCCCAGTGCCGCCACCGTCTGCGAGACGATGTTCACGACCACGTAGTAGCCCGTGACCTTCAGCGCGTTCCAGAACTGATCGTCGGTGATGAGCTTCGTGTAGTTGTCGGCGCCCACGTACGACGGATCGTTGAGCAGGCTGTAGTCGGTGAACGAGTACCACACGCCGCGGACGGTCGGGTAGGCGTAGAAGACGAGGAAGCCGACGATCACCGGCAGCAGGAACAACCATCCGACGAGCCGATCGTCCCGCCGCTTCCGTGGGCCGCCTCCGCGGCCGGGAAGCCCCGCACGCCGGCCGGCGCCAGCATCGAGTCGTGGCTCAACCGCGTGCATGCGTGCTCCTCATCGACAGCCACTCACCGGCATTCCACGGCCGGCCATCGGTTAATAATGATGCGGGCTAGCGATATTTTGTCAAGAGCTAATCATATATACGGCTGGCCAGGAGCGCGCGTTCGCCCGTGCGGGGTCGGAAGGCGGCGATTTCGCTGAGCAGGATCCATGCGGCCGGCCTTCGTCGCCGAAGATCCGCCGACGTGCCGTCGGCATGCTGGACGCCGGCGTGAGCCGGTCGATGACGAACGGACGGCTCGCGCCCCGGCGTGAGTGCTCTCAGAGGCCGGCTGGTGGGGCAGCGGCCGCGCTCACGTAGGCGATCGGGCCGCCGGCCAGGGATTCGAGGCGCTTGCCGAGAAGGAGTTCGGCGATGCGCAGGTCGTCGGATGCGCCGGCCGTGATCATGTTGACGGACGTGTCGAGGTCGCTGATGTAGCCGGCGAGCCTGGCATCGAAACGATGGCGGACCAGGCCATTGTCGGTCAGTTTGGTGTCCCAGTCGCTCAGCCCCGTCAGTACGGCGACGACGAAACCGCCGAGTGTCACCGGGAGAACCCCGGCCTGGGCCACCTTTTCCGGCCTGCCCATCCACCATCCGCGCAGCGCCTCCAACAGGTCCGCGGATGGCAGATCAGCGTGAAAGCCGATGAAGGAGCGATCTTCTTGTAGGACAGGCTTCGCCACGTCGACGCGTAACACTGCCATCGTGGTGCCGCCCGTTGCCGTGGGCAGCAGGCGATGGAGCGCCACAGCGGAGCGAGCCTGGATTCGTCGCGCCACGTCCGTAGGGATGAGCACTTTGCCGCCGGGTTGACCGGCCGCAGGAAGCAGGCCCGCAGCCGTGATCTTCCGCAGAGCGTCGTAGGAGAGGTTGAGGTGGGCGGCGGCTTGCCGCAGGGTGAGGGGCATGGGCTCGTGAGGCCATCTCTCGGTCAGCTGCGTTCGGACGTCCGAAGTCGATCAGGTGAACGTGCGAGTTGTCCAGAAAATGGCCGGAGCGACGGCGGCGCCGGATCGGATGACCGGACAGCGAACGCAAGCCCGGCGGCGGTGAGCGCTTCCGTCAGAGCCGTCTTCAAGTCCGACAGTTCGGCCCTGTTGCGTTCCTGCCGGGAGCCGGACCGGCTGCCGGTGGCCTCGGGCGCGTACCGGACCAAGCCCTGAAGTGCGTTTGCTCGATCGTGGCCGCGCCTGGCCGCCGGCGCGGCGAGGTGTTCGAGCAGGCGCGCGGCTCCCTCGACCACGGGCGCGTACAGCGCCCCCGGTGGCTGTCGTGGATCTTCCACAGCACCGCCACCGGCAGGTCGACCAGCTGCGGCGGTGTCCGCACGCCGAACAGGTCGACCATCGGCGCGAACGGCACGATCGAGAACGCCGGGAACGCCGGCACCACCATGATCACCGGCGTCAGGAAACAGAGCACCCGGTCGACGGTGCGCGGGAAAAGGTCCTCCTCATCGAGTCATGAGCATGCCTGCACGAGCCCGGACGAGGATGCGGCGCGCGCTTTCGGAAAGGCCGCCAGGAATGTTTCCTCTCTAGCCGATGAGGGCCTCGGTGATCTGGCGGGTGGTCTGCGCGGCCACCCGGGCGTCGGTGGCGGCGTAGGCGGTGTAGGCGTTCAGACCGGTGGCCAGGGCCCAGCCGCGGCCGCGCGTCCAGGTCGCCTCGTCCACACCGAGCGCGGTCCGGAAGACGGCGCGGCTGGCGGCCGACATCAGGGTGAACGCGATGACCAGGTCGCAGGCCGGGTCGCCGGCGCCGAGCCCGCCGAAGTCGATGACCGCGCTCAGGCGGCCGCCGACGGTCAGCAGGTTGCCGGTGTGGAAGTCGCCGTGGAACCAGACCGCAGGGCGGTCCCATTCCGGGGCGCTCAGCGCCGCGTCCCACAACTGGGTCATGGCCGCCCTGTCGAACACGCCGCCGACCCGCGCGATGGCGGCCCGCGTCGCGCGATCGCGGTCGGCGAGCGGCCGGCCGGCGAGCCCCTCGGGCGCGTCCCCGAACCGCTGCAGGGCGGTCAGGAACTCCGCCAGCTCGACGGCGGCCGCGGAGGAGCCGCCCAGCGCCTCGACGGTGGCCACCTCGCCGTCCAGCCAGCGGGACACCGCCCAGTGCCAGGGGTAACCGAAGGCCGGCCGGCCCACGTCCACCGGCACCGGGATGGCCAGGGGCAGGTGCGGGGCGAGCCGGGGCAGCCACTCGAGCTCCTTCCTGGCCTGCCCGATCGCCCCGGCGTGGCGGGGCAGCCGGACGGACAGCTCGTCGCCGAGCCGATGGATCACGTGGTCGGAGCCGGCGGGGTCGACGAGCCGCAGCGGCAACCCGGCCCACTGCGGGAACTGCGTGTCGACCAGCCGCCTGACCAGTGCGGCGGTGATCACCGGGCGGGTGTCGGTGGTCGTCAACAGAGCGCCTCCTGCGATCGGTCCGCTGCGCACGGCGGACGGCCGCGACCTATCACAGTGCGCCGCGGACCCGCCTGTCCACGGGTTTTCCACGGCGCAGGGGCCGCACCGCCCAGGCCAGCCCGGCCGTGACCAGCGCCGCCGCCACCAGCAGGGCGCTGACCCACAGCGGCGAGCGGTATCCCAGCCCGGAGGCGAGGGCGAGGCCGCCGACGGCGGGGCCGGCCGCCGCGCCGACGTTGAAGGCCGCGGTCGCGAACGAGCCGCCGAGCGAGGGCGCCTCCGGCGCCGCGTACATCACCCGCGTGATCAGGGTCGAGCCGACCGCGAACGACAGGGTGCCCTGGACGAAGACGAGCACGATCACGGCGGCGGGGCTGCCCGCCGTGGCCGTGAAGAGCCCCCATCCGGCGAGCAACGCGACCCCGCCGGGAACCAGGACCCACATCGGCCGCGCGTCGGACATGCGCCCGCCGACGGTCACCCCGGCGAACGCCCCGAGGCCGAACAGCGCCAGCATCACCGGCACCCACCCTTCGGAGAACCCGCCGACCTCGGTGACCACCGGCGCCAGGTAGGTGAAGGCGCAGAAGGTGGCGGCGTTCACCAGCGCGGCGACCAGCAGCACCACCAGCAGGCGCGGGCGGCGCAGCGCCCGCAGCTCGCGCCGGGCACTGGGACGGGCACCGGGACGGGCACCGGGACGGGCACCGGGACGGGCACCGGCGGAGGTCGTGGCGGGCACGGACCGCAGCACGGCGACGACGGCCGGCAGGCAGATCAGGGCGACGGCCCAGAACGCCGCCCGCCAGCCGTACGCCTGGCCGAGCACGGCGCCGGCGGGCACACCGGCGACGCAGGCGAGCGTGGTGCCCGTGAGCAGGACGGAGGTCGCCCGTCCCTTGGCGTCCGGCGCGACCATGCCGGTCGCCGCCGCGAGCCCCACGGCGAGGAAACCGGCGTTGGCCAGCGCCCCGAGCACCCTGGTCGCCAGGAGCACGGAGAAGTCGGTGGTGACCGCGCCGATGACGTGCACGACCACGAACGCGGTCAGGAAGACGAGCAGCGCCCGGCGGCGCGGCCAGCGCAGGCTGAGGACCGCCATGAGCGGCGCTCCGACGATCATTCCCACGGCGAAGGCGGACGTCAGCGCGCCGGCGGCCGAAAGGGACACGTTCAGTTCAGCGGCGATATCCGGAATGAGCCCGGAAAGCATGAATTCAGAGGTCGCCTGGGCGAATACCGCCAGTCCGAGGACGTAGATGGCGAAAGGCATGAGCGGACAACTCCAGAGCCGTCGATGTGAAACGGCAGCACGTGCGGAAATCGGGCGCACGCCGACGCTGCCGTGTGCAGGAGACCCGGCTCGACGCCACCCATGGGGTGGCGGAGTCACGGGGAAGAATCAGTCCGTACGACGGTGATCCGGCGGCGGGCACGGCGGCAGATGGCGCGCCTCAGCGACGGCGCGTCCGCGTGACACCTCGGCAGGCCACCGGAGACCGGTGGCTAGCGTCTTGACGCCTCAGGACTGGACACGGGCGACACCCTAGTGAAAGCCCTCGGGACCCGTCCACCGGATTAGAGCCCGGCGGCCCGCCGGGGAAGGGCGCCTGCGGCCCCGCGTGACCAAAGACGTGCCGTGCGTGACCAAAGACGTAAGGCCGTACATCGTTCAGTGTACGGCCGTATTCGCCCCAGGTGAGGAGGTCGCCGGGCGCGCCGGCCGGGAGGCTGTGAAGTGTGACGAAACGCATCGACGCTCTCGACGTGCTCAGAGGTGTGGCGATCTTGGGCACGCTCGCCTCCAACATCTGGATCTTCACCGAACCGAACGGCCCGGCCGGCTTCTTGGCGCTCGGCGGCGGCGTCGTGGAGAGGTTCCTGCTGTTCCTGTCCAACGGCAAGTTCCTCGGCCTGCTGACGTTACTCTTCGGCATCGGCCTGGAACTGCAGTACCGCAGCGCCGTACGCAAGGGCCTGAGGTGGCCCGGCAGGTATCTGTGGCGGGCCACCCTGCTGTTCGTCGAGGGCGCCCTGCACTACGTCCTGATCTTCGAGTTCGACGTGCTCATGGGGTACGCGATCACGTCGGTGATCGTGGCGTACCTGATCGGCAGGAGCGACCGCGTGGTCAGGGCCTGGATGATCGTCGCGGGCGCCGTGCACCTCCTCCTGGTGGCGTCGCTGACCGCGCTCCTCCTGGCCGGCGGCGGCGCCGTCACCGGCACCGCGACCAGCCTCTACACCGAGGGCAGCTGGCCCGAGCAGGTCGCCGCGCGCCTGCAGAACCTCGCCGTCTACCGGCTGGAGCTGATCCTCATCATCCCGATGGGGACCGTGCTGTTCCTGCTCGGCGCCCGCCTCCTGCGGGCCGGCGTCTTCGAGGAACGCGGGGCGGCCCTGCGCAGACGGCTGACCGTCCTCGGGCTCGGCGTCGCCGCGCCGCTGAACCTGGTCACGACCTTCGCCGGCCCCGCCTGGTTCGCCGTCGACCGCTACGTCCTGCCGCCCCTGGTCGCCCTCGGCCTGCTCGGGCTGATCACCTCGATCGTGCTCGGCCTGCGCGGCGAGCCGGGCCCGGTCCGCACGGCCGTCACGAACGTCGGCCGCACGGCCCTGTCCTGCTACGTCCTGCAGAACCTGATCGCCAGTGCGCTCTGCTACGGCTGGGGCCTGGGCCTGGCGGCCCAGCTCGACTGGATGCGCCCCTGGTGGGTGCCGGTCGCGTGGGCGGCCATCTGCCTGCTGTTCGCGGCGCTGGCCTCGCTGTGGCTGCGTCGCTTCCAGCGCGGCCCGCTCGAACTGGCCTGGCAGTGGGCCTACCAAGCACCGATCACCGTCGGCTCGGCCCGCTGAACGTCAGTCCTCGCCCGCGTTCCAGTGGAAGAGGTACGACATCGCGAAGCCGAGCAGCCCGGTCAGCCCGGCGGAGACGGTCATGGCCATGCCGAGCGCCGAGACGGCGCCCGACACCAGACCGGGGCTGCCGGCGACCAGGCCCACCGCCTGCACGAGCACGACGACCACGCCCAGCGCCAGGAAGACGACGACGCCGGTCTTGAACGCGGCCATGGTGAGGCGTTCCAGCATGGAAGGCTCCTCTCAGATCGGCAGCACGCCGGTCGCGACCAGCACGCCGATGACCAGGGTCGGGATGACGAACCAGAGGATCAGCCGGCCGAACGTCCTGGCCGGGTCCACCTGGGCGATGCCGCTGGCGATGTAGATCGGGGCCGCGCCGGGCGGTGACGCGCCCTCGGTGGAGGCGAAGATCATGATGGCGGTGGCCGCGGCGGCGGGCGCCATCCCGGCGGCCGTGAGCGCACTGAAGGCCACCCCGCCGACGGCGGCGATCGTGGCCGTGCCGGTCAGCGGTGCGGCGATGACGACGAGCAGCAGGCCGACGAGCGTCGCGATGACGAAAGCGGGCGCGTCGAGGCCGTTCATGATCGCGGTCAGCTGGTCGACCAGGCCCAGCTCGCCCAGACTGGCGGCGGCGGCGAAGGCGAAGAAGAGCGTGGCGCCGATGACGGCGTACCGGGGCGCCATGTCACCGAGCAGCTCGTTCCAGCCGCGGGCGGTGCGCGGCAGCCGCTTCCACGCGACCGCGAACGTGGCCAGCACGGTCAGCACGGGGATCCACACGACGATGCTGACGTCACCGGCGGCCTCGCCGACGCGCGACTCCATCAGCGCCACCCCGAAGTCCAGGGTCATCAGCACCGGCACGAGGATGCCCGCGTACACCAGCAGCGACGTCCACCCCTCCCGCAGCGCGACCCGCAGCGGGACGAGGTCGGAGGCGTCGGTCGCGGCGATCTTGTGCCGCCGCACCCACAGGAACACCACGACGAACCGGTACGCCACCGTCCACAGGCCGCCGACGAGGGCGGGCACGAAGAGCTGGTCGGCGGTCAGCACCGGCGCGACGGCGGCCGAGCCGAGCAGCAGGAACATCGACGAGCTGGGCGGGATCGAGATGCCCAGCCCGGCGTTGCCGGCCACGAGCGAGGCGGCCAGGTCGGGGCGCCAGTTCGAGCGGGTCATCCACGGGATCGTCACCGACCCGACCGACGCGGCGATGCCGGATCCGGACCCGGCCGGGCCGCCGAGCAGCGCGGCGGCGGAGGTGGAGACGTAGCCGGCGCCGCCGCGCAGCCGGCCGAAGATCGAGTTCAGCACGGTGACCTGCTGCTGGATGAGCCCGAGGCGGGTGAGCAGGTAGCCCATGAAGACGAACGCCAGGGCGGCGAAGACGACCTCCTCGGCCAGCGCGTCGGCTATGCCGGCCCACGCCAGCTCGAAGAAGCCGGTGCCACCGAACAGGCACACGCCGGCGAAGCCGATGAGCATCGCCTCACCGATGTTGCGTTTCAGCACTCCGTTCCAGATGACGATGATGGCGATGTAGGCGATGAGCGCCCATACGGCGACTCCCATGGCGAACGACCTCCAAGGGGGGTTGGAGCTGGGGGTGGTCGGGCTCGCGCCGGCGGCTACGCGTCAGAGACGGGCGCCTCCGGCGAACCCACCGCCCGGTCGCCCGGACGGCCTTCTTCTCGGTCTCGCACGCGGCCCTCGTCCGCGCCTTCCGCTCGACCTGGGCCCTCGTCCGCGCCTTCCGCTCGCTCTCGCGCGCGATCTTCTGCGCGGGCCGCGGCGGCGGCTTCCGGGGGGTCGGTGAGGCGGTGGGAGAGGGCGAGGGTGCGGCGGGCGCGGGTGACGATCGGGGCGTCCACGAAACGGCCGTCGGGCAGCGCGACCGCGCCGAGCCCCGCCGCCTCCGCCCGTTCGGCGGCCTCGACGACCTCGGCGGCCCTGGCCGCCTCCTCCTCCGAAGGCCGGAACGCCCGCCGGATCAGCGGGATCTGCCGCGGATGGATCGCCGTCCTGCCGAACAGGCCGATCGCGCGCCCGGCCCGGCAGGACGCCAGCAGCCCCGCCTCGTCCTTGACGTTCGGATAGACCGACATGGGCACGGGCGGCAGCCCGGCCGCCGCGGCGGCGAGGACGACCTGGAGCCGCAGGTGGTTCATCGCCTGCTCGTCGGTGATGGCCAGCTCGGCGGCCAGATCCTGCTCGCCCAGCGCCACACCCGCCACGCGCGGGTGCGCGGCGATCTCCCCGGCCGCGACGATCCCCGCCGCCGACTCCAGCAGCGCGTACGCGGGCGCGCCGGTGACCGCGTCGAGCGCGGCCGCCGACTCGACCTTCGGCAGCCGTACGGCGTCGGCCAGCTCCCCGACGGCGGCCAGGTCGTCGCGCCCGCGCGCGGTGGCCAGGTCGTTGACCCGGACGTGCACCTGGCCGGCCGTCGTGGGCCGCGACCGCAGGTAGGCGACGGCGTTGTCGCGGGCCTCGTCCTTCTTGGCGGGCGCGACGGCGTCCTCCAGATCCAGGATCACCACGTCGGCGCCGGACGCCACCGCCTTGGCGAACCGCTCAGGACGGTCCCCCGGCACGTACAGCCAGGTGACAGGCAGCCAGGTGACGGGCGGCCACGTCACGCGATCACCCCTTCCGAGCGCAGCGCGGCGATGCGCTCCTCCGGGTAGTCCAGCTCCGCGAGCACCTCGTCGGTGTCGCGGCCGACCGGGCGGCCCGGCCAGCGGATCTCGCCGGGCGTGTCCGACAGGCGGAAGAAGACGTTCTGCATGGTGAGCGAGCCGAGCTCCTCGTCGGGCACCTCGACGAACGTGCCGAGCGCGGCGTACTGCGGGTCCTCGGCGATGTCCGTGACGTCGTAGATGGGCGCGACGGCGGCCTGTGCCTCCTCGAAACGGGCGACGACCTCGTCGGCGTCCCGCTCGGCGATCCACGTCGCGACGGCCTCGTCCAGCTCGTCCACGTGCTGCACCCGGCCGTGACCGGTGGCGAACCACGGCTGCTCGACCAGGTCGGGCCGGCCGACCAGGGTGACCACGCGCTCGGCGATGGGCTGCGCGCTGGTGGAGATCGCCAGCCAGCGGCCGTCGCGGGTGCGGTAGGTGTTGCGCGGCGCGTTGCTGCTGGAACGGTTGCCCGTCCGCTGAGGCACGGCCCCGAGCGCCTTGTACGCGCTCATCTGCGGCCCGAGCAGCCCCAGGATCGGCTCGATGATGGCCATGTCGATCACCTGGCCGCGTCCGGTCCGCTCGCGGGCGTGCACCGCCACCATGATCGCGTACGCCATGGCCAGGCCGGCGATGCCGTCGGCGAGGGCCAGCGGGGGCAGCGTTGGCGGGCCGTCGGGCTGCCCGGTCATGGCGGCGAACCCGCTCATGGCCTCGGCCAGCGTCCCGAAGCCGGGCTGCCTGGCCATCGGCCCGAACTGCCCGAACCCGGTCATCCGCGCCACGATCAGCCGCGGGTTGAGCTCCAGGAGGTCCTCGGGGGCGAGGTTCCAGCGTTCCAGAATGCCGGGCCGGAAGTTCTCGATCAGCACGTCGGACCGCTGCGCGAGGCGGCGCAGGATCTCCTGGCCGTCGCCGTGCGACAGGTCCACGGCGGCGGCGCGCTTGTTGCGGGACAGCGTCTTCCACCACAGGCCCACGCCGTTCACCGAGGCGCCGTGGCCGCGCGACGGGTCGCCACGCCGGGGGTGCTCGATCTTGATCACGTCGGCGCCGAAGTCGCCCAGCATCATCGCGGCGGAGGGGCCGGCGAACAGCGTCGCCGCGTCGATGACCCGCAGGTCGGCGAGGCTCGTCATAGGTATGTAACTTATAAGAAATAAGTCATAGGTCAACAGGTCGGCCCAAATCAGCGACACTTGGGGCATGTCATCCAGCGAGCCGCGGCCGCCCATGAGCAAGGCCGAATACGTCTACACCGTGCTCCTGGAGGAGATCCGCAGCTCACGGATCCCCGGCGGCACGGCGCTGCGCGCCGGCGAGGTGGCCAAGCGCCTCGGCGTGTCGGTGACGCCGGTCCGCGAGGCGCTGCGCAGGCTGGAGAAGGACCGGCTGATCAGCTACGAGGCCCACCACGGCGCGACCGTGGTCGACCTCGGCGACGAGGCGCTGGCCGAGTACTACGGGCTGCGCGCCGTGGTCGAGGGGCTGGGGGCGCGGCTGGCGGCGTCCCGGATCACCGCCGCGGAGCTGGCGGAGCTGCGGGAGCTGCACGCCGCGATGGCCGAGGACGCCGTCCGCGGCAGGAACGAGCGGCTCGGCGAGCAGAGCAGGCGCTTCCACCTGCGCATCGTCGACATCGGCGGCCCCGCCTTCCTGGGCGAGCACGCCCGCTCGGTGCGCAACAGCTTCCCGGTGCCCGCCGAGGCGTCGTTGTGGCTCGACGAGACCCAGGTGAGGATCCAGCTCGACGCGCACGAGGGCATCCTGGCCGCCCTGGAGGCGGGCGACGGCGAGCGCGCGGAACGCATCATGATCGAGCACGTCCGCAACGCCGGCGACTACCGCCAGCGTCACTGACAGGGACGTACGTCACGTTCGCCGATGACAAAAATCAGCGTTTACACCCTGTCTGTTGCACGGGGGTGGGCCGTGGTGCACGATGGCCACCTCTAGGCGTCTGACGTCGTGGAACACGTCGATCGGAAGGGGCTGACACTGTGGCGGACACGTGGGTCCTGCATCCCGACTACCGGACTCCCCGGGTCCCCGCAGACTCCTCCGCCGCCCCCGGGCCATGGCGCCACCCCGACGGCGGCCAGGTCATGAACGGCACCTACGAGCGCGCCCTGCCCGACCACCAGGTCGAGGTCGTGACCATCTGGTACGGCTACCCGCTCAGCCGCTGGCGCGGCCCCTGCATGCCGCGTTTCTCCAGCCCGATGGTGTCGGCGTGGAACCCGGTCCTGGCCCAGGGCCTGACCCTCGACCCGGCCGCGCCGTCCCCCTACCGCGACGAGCTGTGGTGCGACCGCTGGATCGCCGAGGCGCTGCTCTACGGGCGCAAGCCGTACGGCACGTTCACGCTGCCCGCCGAGCAGGCGCTGCGCTGGTTCGCCAAGTGCGGCGGCACGAACCTCGTCTACCACGCGCGCGTCGAAAGCGAGCTGGTGCGGGTCGTGGCCGGCACCTCCGAGCGGTACGGGCAGCTGTTCGACCTCGACGCGCTGATCGCCGACTACCGGGAGTCGCTGCCGCGCGAGCTGGCCGAGCCGGAGACGGCCGCCCTGGCCGCCCACCGCTCCCTGTCCCCCGCGCTGCACTACGTGCTGCCCCAGGAGGGCGAGGAGCGCTTCGAACGGGCCCCGCTGTCGGTCCGCGGTCTCACGCTGGGCTACCCTCCCCCTGAGACGGCCGCCCGCATCGTCACGGCTTCCGGCCAGTGACGACCCCGACCCGGAGTGCCCCATGACGTCTTCCCCGGTCAAGGGGATCCTGTTCGACCTCGACGGCACCCTGCTCGACCACCGGGGCGCCGCCGACGCCGCGATCGTGGCCTGGGTCGAGGCCCGCGCGCCCGGCCACCCGCGCCTGGCCGAGACGGCCGCGCTGTGGGAGGCGATGGAGGGCCCATACCTCGCGATGTGGCAGGCGGGCCGGTGCACGGTGCAGGAGCAGCGCCGCCTGCGGGTGACCGCCCTGTGCCGGGAGCTGGGCCTGGCCGTCCCCGCCGACCTCGACGCGGCGTTCGACGACTTCGCCGGGCGCTACCGGCGGGGCTGGGCGGCCTTCCCCGACGCGGCGCAGGCGGTGGCGGGGCTGCGCGGGTTCGCGCTCGGGGTGCTGACGAACGGCGCCCAGCGCATGCAGGAGGCGAAGGTCCGCGCGATCGGCCTGGAGGGGCAGGTCGGCCCGGTGCTGACGGGCGAGGTGCTCGGCGGTTTCAAGCCCGTGCCCGCCGCCTACACCGGGGCCGCCGCCGCGCTGGGGCTGGCGCCGGAGGAGGTGCTGCTGGTGGGCGACGACGTGCGCAACGACGTGACGGCCCCGGCGGCGACCGGGATGCGCTCGGTCTGGCTGGACCGGCTGGGCGCCGAGCCGGCACCCGCCGGGTTCCCGCGCATCACCTCGTTGGCGGAGCTGGCCGGCCTGCTCGGCGCCGCGTCAGTGTGGGGCCACCTCGGCGAGCGCGGACGACGTTAAGTCGAACCCGCCCACGTGCGCCAGGTAGTCGCCCGTGGCCAGCGGGTCCCCCAGGTAGACGCCGCCGGCCGCGCGCACGAGCAGCGCCCCGGCGGCCACGTCCCACGGGTTGGAGCGGGTGCCGTACGCGGCGTCGGACCAGCCGGCGGCGACGTGGGCGAGCTTGAGCGCGGCGCTGCCCGGCTTGCGCACGGCGGCGAACGACGCCAGGAAACGGCCGTAGCGCTGGAGCGCGGCCTCGCCGTCGGCGTCGAGGTCGCGCGGTGTGGGGTAGCTCGACAGCAGCATGGCCTCACGGTCGTGGGTGGCTCCGGCGCTGCGCAGCGGCGTGCCGTTGCACCAGGCGCCGTCGGGGGTGGCGGTGAACTCGTCGTCGCGTACGGGGTCGTAGACGACTCCCGCCACCAGCTCCCCGCGGACGGCGGCGGCGATGGAGACGCAGAAGAACGGCAGCCCGGCGGCGAAGTTGGCGGTGCCGTCGATGGGGTCGACGTACCAGACGATGTCGCCGGCGCCGGTAGTGCCGCCCTCCTCGCCGATGATCGTGCTGCCCGGCACGCGGGAGGCGATGACGGTGCGGATGGTCTCCTCGGCGGCCCGGTCGTGCTCGGTCACGGGGTCGTGGAAGTCGCGCTTGGTGGCCACGCCGGGCCGGGATCTGAAGGCCTTGCGCAGACGGGGGCCGACGGCCCTGGCGGCCTCGGTGGCGGTGTCGAGCAGATGCGTCGCGTCCATGCCCTCTCCCCTACCTCCCGGGCGGGCGCCGCACACCCGGTCGGCGCGTTTGTCTGGACATTCTGACCTGCGTTAGGCTGATCAGTATGACCGCCAATCTCGCCATCGACCTGGATCGATCCAGCCCCGTGCCGCTCTACTTCCAGGTGGCCGAGCAGATCGCCGAGGCCATCCGGCGAGGCGACCTGGCGCCGGGCTCGCGGCTCGACAACGAGATCCTGCTGGCCGACAAGCTCGGCCTGTCGCGGCCCACGATCCGCCAGGCGATCCAGTACCTCGTCGACAAAGGCCTGCTGGTCCGCAAGCGCGGCGTCGGCACGCAGGTGGTGCACGGCCAGGTCAAGCGCTCGGTCGAGCTGACCAGCCTCTACGACGACCTGCGCCGGGCCGGCCAGGAGCCGGCCACGCAGGTGCTGAGGCTGGAGCCGCGCCCGGTGGAGGAGGAGGTCGCCGGCATTCTCGGCGTGGAGTCCGGTTCCGAGGCTCTCTACCTGGAGCGGGTGCGCTTCGCGGCGGGCGAACCGCTGGCGGTGCTGCACAACTGGCTGCCGGTGGGGCTGGCCGCGCTCACGGCCGCCGATCTGGAGAGCCGCGGCCTGTACGAGCTGCTGCGTTCGGCGGGCGTGCGGATGCGCGTGGCCAACCAGCGCATCGGCGCGCGGGCCGCCACGCAGGTGGAGGCCCGGCTGCTGGAGGAGCGCCGGGGCGCGCCGCTGCTGACGATGATCCGCACCACCTACGACGACCAGGGCCGGGCGGTCGAGCACGGTTCCCACGTCTACCGGGCCTCCCACTACTCCCTGGAGGTCACGCTCATCGAGCGCTGAGCCCTCAGCGTTCGCTGTCGAGCTCTGCCATGGCCGCCTCGGGGTAGCGGGCGCCGGCGGCCCGCCCGGCGGCACCCGCGGCCTCGATCGCGGCCAGGGCGTCGCCGGTCAGGGTCACCCGCAGGGCGCCGAGTGCCTCGGCGAGCCGTTCGCGGCGGCGCGCGCCGATCAGCAGCACGATGTCCTCGCCCCGGCCGAGCACCCACGCGATGCTGCGCCACCGTGACGCCCTTGGCCTCGGTGATCCCCCGCGGCGCCTCGACGAGCGCGAGGTTGTGGTCGAGGTTGCCGCCGGGGAAGCGCGGGCTGAAGCCGCGGAAGTCGCCCGACGCCGCCGACCGCTCTAGCTCCAGTGGCCGCCGATCAGCCCCCTGGACAGCACGCCGTACGCGGTCACGGCGACGCCGAGCTCGCGGCAGGCGGGCAGGATCTCCCGCTCGATGCCCCGCCACAGCAGGGAGTACTCGAGCTGCACGTCGGCGATGAGGTGGACGGCGTGGGCGCGCCGGATGGTCTCGGCCCCGGCCTCCGACAGCCCGATGTGCCGGACGCGGCCCTTGACGGCCTCCTCGGCGATGGCGCCGACGGTCTCCTCGATCGGCACGGCCGGGTCGACGCGGGCGAGCCGGTAGACGTCGACATGGTCGGCGTTCAGGCGGCGCAGGGTGTAGGCGAGCGAGGTCTTGACCGCGGCCGGGCGGCCGTCGTAGCCCAGCCCGTTGCCGTCGTGGTCGCGCTGGGCGCCGAACTTCACGCTGCACGGAGTCGCGCGGTCGCCCGCGCAGCGCCTCGGCGATCAGCAGCTCGTTGCGGCCCATGCCGTAGAAGTCGCCGGTGTCGAGCAGGTCGATGCCGGCGTCAAGGGCCGCGTGGATGGTGGCGATCGACTCGGACCGGTCGGCGGGCCGTAGAAGTCGGACATGCCCATGCAACCGAGCCCGAGGTCGGAGACGACGGGCCCGCCGGTTCCCAGAGTTCTCATGTCGTCAGTATGTTCACCGGGGGCCCGGCCGCGCACCGTGGACCCCGGCGACCAGCCGCTCGGCGGTCCGTCGGGGTGGCGACACGGACGAACGTGAGGTGCGCGTCGGCCGGGTCGGCGGCGGCGAGCCGAAAGCCCTCGGGGACGGCCGAGCAGTTGCCGTGGGGCGCCTACGCGGGGCCCGAGATGAACCGGCCCGCCTCCGCTCGGAACTCCTCCACCGGGCGCGGCGCCCAGCCGGGCATGTGGAAGGCCGAGTCGAGCTCCAGCCACGGCACGCCGAGCCGGCCCGCCGGCGCCTCGGCCGGCGTCGACTTGCCCGAGCCGGAGCTACCGGCGATGGAGACACGTCGCACCGGGCAAATCCACCTCAGGCGACATACGGTGAATTACGTTCTCTTTACGTACTTGACCCAGATCTTGGCAACACACCCGCCGGACACCTAGGGTGCAGTGCAATGCCACACATTACTGGGATGGTCCATGACGTCTGAGCAGGTCAACCCCCCGGCCGGCGCCGTACGCACGGAACGCGGAGCCGTCCGCCCGCTGCCCGGAGCACGCATCACCGGCGGCCTGCTGCACCACTGGCAGCGCCGCAACAGCACGGCCACGGTCCCCCACACCATCGAGCAGCTCCGCGCGGCCGGCAACGTCGCCAACCTGCGCCGCCTGCTGGATGAGGATCCGCCGCCGTACCGGGGCCGCTACCCCTTCCTCGACACCGATCTGTACAAGACCCTCGAAGGGCTGGCGTACGAGCTCGGCGAGGGCGAGGAAGGGCCGCGGGAGTTCTACGACGAGGTCGTCGGCCTCCTGGAACGCGTCCAGGCCGACGACGGCTACCTCAACTCCTACTTCCAGGACCCGGCCGGCCCCAAGAAGCCGTGGGAGGACCTGGCCTGGGGGCACGAGCTGTACAACCTCGGCCACCTCGTCCAGGCCGCCGTCGCGGCCTCGCGCCGGTTGGGCGACGACCGGCTGCTGCGCGTGGCCCGGCGCTTCGCGGACCTGGTGGTGGAGCGGTTCGCGGAGTCGGGGCTGTGCGGCCATCCCGAGGCGGAGATGGCGCTGGTCGAGCTGTACAGGGAGACGGGCGAGCGCGGCTACCTCAGCCTGGCCGGGGCGCTGGTCGACCGGCGCGGCCACGGGCAGCTCAAGCACAGTATCTTCCCCGGCGACTACTTCCAGGACCACGTCCCGTTCAGGGAGCTGCCCTCCGTGACCGGGCACGCGGTGCGGATGATGTACCTGGCGGCGGGCGCGGCCGACGTGTTCCTGGAGACCGGCGACGAGTCGCTGCTCAGGACGCTCGACCGGCTCTGGGACGACATGGTGGCGGCCAAGCTGTACGTCACCGGCGGCCTCGGCAGCCGCCACTCCGACGAGGCCATCGGCGACCGCTACGAGCTGCCGTCCGAACGCGCCTACAGCGAGACCTGCGCGGCCATCGGCCTCATGCAGTGGGCGTGGCGGATGTTCCTGGCCACCGGCGGCGCCACGTACCTCGACGTGTTCGAGCGGGTGCTCTACAACGCCTTCGCCGTGGGCCTGTCGGCCGACGGAAAGGCGTTCTTCTACGACAACCCGCTGCAGCGCCGCCCGGACCACGAGCAGCGCAGCGGCGCGGAGCCCGGCGGGGAGCCGCTGCGCCGCGCCTGGTTCGGCTGCCCGTGCTGCCCGCCGAACATCGTGCGCTGGATGGCGCAGCTGCCCGACTACCTGGCGGCCGAACGCGACGGCGCCGTGCTGGTCGCCCTCTACACCAGCGGCGAGATCACGACCGCCGCGCTCGACGTGTCGATGGAGACCTCCTACCCCTGGGACGGCGACGTCCGGCTCGCCGTCCGGCGGGCCGCCGCCGGCCCGTACGCGCTGGTCCTGCGGGTGCCCGCGTGGGCGCGCGGCGCGGCGGTCACCGTCAACGGCGAGCCGGTGGACGCGGCGCCGTCCGGCGGCTGGCTCACCCTCGACCGCGTCTGGACGGCCGGCGACGAGGTGCGGCTCACTCTGCCGATGCCGGTCAGGGCGCACGGCTCGCACCCGTACCTGGACGCCACGCGGGGCGCGCTCTGCGCGGCGCGCGGCCCGCTCGTCTACTGCGTCGAGCAGCACGACAGCCCGCAGGCCCCGGTCGACGACCTGGTGGCCGGCGTGGCCGACATCGTCGACGCGACCGTCGGACGCCGCGACGACGGCGCCGTCGTCCTCGGTGTGACGGCCAAGGCCGTACCCCCGCCCTCCGAGGAGCTCTATCCGGAGCTGCCGCCGGAGCCGGCGCCATCGCGGACTTCGGTCCCGGTGACGTTCACCCCTTACTTCCTGTGGGGCAACCGCGGCCCCGCTGCCATGAGGGTCTGGATCAGGTCCTCCTGACCGACGGCAGGTTCAACGAAAGAAGGCGACATGAGAAGATCGGCGGCGCTCGCGAGCGTCACCATGGCGGCCGTGCTGACACTCACCGCGTGCGGAGGCGGCGGCGGAAACACCGCCGCCCCCGGAGCCCCGGCGGCGGGCGCGTCCGGCGGGCCCGGCTCGGCGCCCGCCACCGGCGGCACCCTGCACTTCCTGGCCAACGCGGACTTCTCGCACCTGGACCCGGCACGCGGCTGGGACGGTGGCGTGAACAACTTCTACCGGCTCGTCTACCGCGGCCTGACGACGTTCGGCGCGGGCCCCGGCAAGGAGGGCACGAAGATCGTCGCCGACCTGGCCACCGACACCGGGACGCCGTCCGACGACGCCAAGACGTGGACGTTCACCCTCAAGGACAACCTCTTCTTCGAGGACGGAACCCCGATCACCAGTGAGGCGGTCAAGTTCGGGTTCTCGCGGGCGTTCGACCCGGAGGCCGGGATCGGCTCGCCGTACGGCAGGCTGCTGCTGGACGCGCCGGAGGACTACAAGGGCCCCTACCTGTCCGGCGACCTGGACACGATCGAGACCCCCGATGACAAGACGATCGTCTTCCACCTGAAGAAGCCGTTCCCCGACTTCCCGAGCGCGCTGGCGCAGCCGGTCTTCACGCCGTTCCCCAAGGGCACGGGCGCGGCGGCCGCGTTCGACAGCAAGCCGATCGCGAGCGGCCCGTACAAGGTGGAGAGCTACCAGCGCGGCGCCTCGCTCAAGCTCGTCCGCAACCCGCACTGGAAGGCCGAGACCGACCCCGTGCGGGCGGCCAAGCCGGACTCCTTCCAGTGGACGTTCGGCCTCGACCCGGCCACCATCGACGAGCGGATGCTGGCCGGGCAGGGGGCCGACGCCAACGCCATCGCCGGAGCCATTCAGGCCGCGACCGTGGCGCGGGTGCAGACGCCGCAGATCCAGGCGCGTACCCTGTCCGGCTTGGGCGGCTGCACCACGTACATGGGGATGAACACCACCAAGAAGAACATGAGCGACCTGCGGGTGCGGCAGGCGATCAACTACGCGATCAACAAGGACACCGTGGTCGCCGCGCTCGGCGGCTCCACCCAGGCGCTCAAGGCCACCTCGATCCAGCCGCCCACCATCGCGGGCCGGGTGGACTACGACCCGTACCCCTACAACGTCGAGACGGCCAAGAAACTGCTGGCCGAGGCGGGGCTGTCCAGCGGGTTCACGATGACGCTCGACTCCCGGCCGGTGCCGAAGATGCAGGCGGTCGCGGAGGCGATCCAGGAGTCGCTGAAGCAGGTCGGCATCGAGGTCAAGATCAACAACATCGACACGTCGTCGTTCTACGAGACGATCGGCACGCCGTCGCAGCAGAACGACGCCGCGGTCACCGGCTGGTGCCCCGACTGGGCCTCCGGCGCGACGTTCCTGCCGCCGCTGTTCGACGGCCGCAACATCGTCGAGAAGGGCAACTCGAACCTGGCGCAGATCGACGACGAGGGCATCAACAAGCGGATCGACGAGATCGCCGTCATCCAGGACGTCGACGAGGCCAACGCGGCCTACGGCGAGCTGGACAAGCAGATCATGCAGCTGGCTCCGGTCGTGCCGCTGGCCTACGAGAAGGTCGTCCTGGTGGTGGGCTCGAACGTCGCGGGCGCCTACCAGTCCGACTCCTTCTCCGGCGGCATCGACCTGGTCTCGGTCGGGCTGAAGGACCCGAACAAGTAGATGGCGCTCGCAGCTCAACCGCAGGAGGTGGCGGGTGTCGCGCCCGCCACCTCGGGCCGGCGCGTGGCCCGCGTGCTGCTGCGCGACAAGGGCGCCGTGCTCAGCGGCGCCTACCTCGCACTGATCGTGCTGATGGCGATCTGCGCGCCGCTGATCAGCGCGATCGTCGGCCACGGCCCGAACGACTTCGACACCGCCGCGGTCAACACCGACCTCGGCGGTGTGCCGTACGGCGCCCTCGGCGGCATCAGCGCCGAGCACCCGCTCGGCGTCGAGCCGACCAACGGCCGCGACATCCTGGTGCGCATCGCCTACGGGGCGCGCGTCTCGCTGCTCATCGCCCTGGCCGCCACCGCGCTCACCACGCTGCTCGGCGTGGTGCTGGGCATGCTGGCCGGGTTCTACCAGGGCTGGGCGGACCAGGTGATCAGCCGGGTCATGGACTTCCTCATGGCCTTCCCCGCGCTCATCTTCATGATCGCGATCCTGTCGGCGCTGCCCCAGGGCAACCGGCCGGTGCTGCTGATCGTGGTGATCAGTGTGTTCGGCTGGCCGTACCTGGCGCGGGTGGTGCGCGGGCAGACGATGAGCCTGGTGAACCGGGAGTTCGTGGAGGCCGCGCGGGCCTCCGGCGCCAGCACCTCGGCGCTGGTGTTCAAGGAGATCCTGCCGAACCTGCGCAGCTCCCTGATCGTGATGACGACGCTGGCCGTGCCCGGCTACGTGGGCACCGAGGCGGGCCTGTCGTTCCTGGGCGTCGGCGTGACGCCGCCCACCCCGTCGTGGGGGCAGATGATCGCCGGCGCGGTCGGCTGGTACGCGGTCGACCCGATGTACTTCGCCATCCCCGGCACCTTCCTGTTCCTCCTGGTGCTGTCGCTGACCGTGCTCGGCGACCGGCTGCGGGCCGCCTTCGACTCGGGGGAGGCGTCATGATGGCGCGTTACCTGGCCGGACGGGCCCTGTCGATGGTCCTGATCCTCTTCCTCGTCTGTCTGTTCACGTACGTCATCTTCTTCGCGCTCCAGCCGGACCCCGCGGTGATGATCTGCGGGAAGTTCTGCACGCCCGAGCGCATCGACCAGATCCGCGACGTGCTGGGGCTGAACGAGCCGTTCCTGGCGCAGTTCTTCGGCTTCCTCGCCGGGATCTTCGCCGGGCGCGACTACGGCGAGGGCGCGAACCTGGTGCACTGCCCGGCGCCGTGCCTGGGCTACAGCTTCCAGAGCAACCAGTCGGTGTGGGAGATGGTGCTGGAGCGGTTGCCGGTCAGCGTCACGGTGGCGGTCGGGGCGGCCGTGCTCTGGCTGCTCATCGGCATCGTCGCGGGCCTGGTCAGCGCGGTCAAGGAGGGCACCTGGTGGGACCGGGCCGCGATGGGCCTGGCCCTGGGCGGCTCCAGCGTCCCCAACTACGTGCTGGCGCTGGCGCTGCAGTACGTGCTGGTGGTGCAGCTGCAGGTGCTGCCGTTCCCGCAGGCCGTGCCGTTCTCCGACGATCCCGTGCTGTGGTTCCAGTCGTACCTGATGCCGTGGCTGGTGCTGGCCACCGGCTACGCCTGCCTGTACGCCCGCCTCACCCGCGCCAACGTGATCGACACGCTGGCCGAGAACTTCATGCGCACGGCCAGGGCCAAGGGGCTCAGCCCGGTGCTGACCATGCGCAGGCACGCGCTGCGGCCCGCGCTGACGCCGATCGCGACGATCTTCGGCATGGACTTCGCGGCGCTGCTCGGCGGCGCGCTGATCACCGAGACGGTCTTCGGGCTGAACGGCGTCGGCAAGATGGCCGCCGACTCGATCACCAAGAACGACCAGCCGGTGATCATGGCGGTGACGCTGCTGGCGGCGTTCTTCGTGGTGGTCGGCAACGTGGTGGTGGACCTCGTCTACACGGCGCTGGACCCGAGAGTGAGGATCACGTCCCCATGAGCGAACTGCTTGTCGTGGAGGATCTCACCGTCACCTTCCCGACCTCGCGCGGCCCGGTGGACGTCGTCAAGGGCGTCTCCTTCACCGTCGGCCGCGACGAGACCGTCGGCATCGTCGGCGAGTCCGGCTCGGGAAAGTCGATGACCAGCCTGGCGGTCATGGGGCTGCTGCCCAAGGGAGCCGGCACCAGCGGGAGCATCCGGCTGGACGGCGCCGAGCTGCTCGGCCGCCCCGACCGCGAGCTGCGGGGGCTCCGCGGCGACCGGATGTCGATGATCTTCCAGGACCCGCTGTCGTCGCTGAACCCGTACTACACGGTGGGGCTGCAGATCGAGGAGATGTACCGCGCCCACCGCGGCGGCTCCCGCAAGGCTGCGCGGCGGGTCACGATCGAGGCGCTGGAGCAGGTCGGCCTGCCCGACCCCGCCCGGCGGGTGGACCACTACCCGCACCAGTTCTCCGGCGGCCAGCGCCAGCGCATCATGATCGCGATGGCACTGGTGTGCGGGCCCGAGCTGCTGATCGCCGACGAGCCGACCACGGCGCTGGACGTGACCGTGCAGGCCCAGATCCTGCGCCTGCTCGACGGCCTGCGGCGGGAGAGCGGCATGGGCATGGTGTTCATCACGCACGACCTGGCCGTGATCAGCTCGATCGCGACCCGGGTGCTGGTGATGCGCCAGGGCGAGCAGGTCGAGTACGGCACCGCCGAGCAGGTCTTCGCCGAGCCCCGCCACGAATACACCAAGATGCTGCTGGAGAGCATCCCGCGCATCGACGACCCCCTGACCGACGAGGTGACGCCGGCATGACGCTCCTGCGCGCCACAGACCTGACCAAACGGTTCGTCGCCCGCGGCCCGCTGGGCGCCAAGGCCGAGTTCACCGCCGTCGACAAGGTGAGCTTCGAGGTACGGCTGGGCGAGACGCTGGCCGTCGTCGGCGAGTCGGGCAGCGGCAAGTCGACGACCGCCCGCATGATCGCCAAGCTGATGGACCCCACCGAGGGCACCCTGGAGTTCGACGGCGAGGACGTCACCCGCGCCAAGGGGGCGGCGCTGGCCCGCTTCCGCGCCAACGTCCAGGTCGTCTTCCAGGACCCGTTCTCCTCGCTGAACCCGCGCCACACCGTCGAGCGCATCATCACGGCGCCGCTGGTCTACCAGGGCATCGCGCCGAAGGGCGGCCGGCGGGCGTTCGCGAAGGAGCTGATGGAACGCGTCGGGCTGAACCCCGACCACTCGCTGCGCTACCCGGCGCAGTTCTCCGGCGGGCAGGCCCAGCGCATCGGGATCGCCCGCGCGCTGGCCGTGAGCCCCAAGCTGGTGATCTGCGACGAGGCCGTCTCGGCGCTGGACGTCTCGGTGCAGGCGCAGATCATCGACCTGCTGCGGCGGCTGCAGCGCGAAAGCGGCTTCAGCTACGTGTTCATCGCGCACGACCTGGCCGTGGTGCGCCAGATCGCGCAGCGGGTCGCGGTGATGAGCAAGGGCAGAATCGTCGAACTCGGCCCCACCGGGCAGGTCTTCGGCGACCCACAGGATGATTACACGCGCACGCTGCTGGCGGCCATCCCCCGCATCGACCCGGAGTGGGACCGCCGCAGGAGGGAGAGAGCTTGATCACCGCGACCTACACGATCCCCGGGATGCGGATGCGTGATCACGTCGAGCAGGTGCCGCTCGACTGGTCCGACCCCGGGGAGACCATCACGGTGTTCGCCCGCGAGGTGGTCGACCCCGCCCGCGACGGTGAGGACCTGCCGTGCCTGCTCTACCTGCAGGGCGGCCCCGGCGGCAAGAGCCCCCGGCCGCTCGACCGGTCGGGCTGGCTGGGGCGGGCGCTGGAGACGTACCGGGTGGTCCTGCTCGACCAGCGCGGCACGGGCCGCAGCTCGCGCGTCGACGGGCGGACGATGAGCGCGCTCGGCGCCAAGGAGGGCGCCGACCATCTCGGACGCTTCCTGGCGGACTCGATCGTGGCCGACGCCGAGCACCTGCGCAAGACGATCTTCGGTGGGCGGCGCTGGTCCACGCTCGGGCAGAGCTACGGCGGCTTCCTCACGCTGCGCTACCTGTCGGCCGCGCCGGAAGGGCTGACCGCCTGCTACGTCACCGGCGGCCTGCCGTCGCTCGACCCGGACGCCGAGGAGGTCTACCGGCGCACCTATCCGCGGGTCGCGGCCAAGAACGCCGCGTTCTACCGCCGCTACCCGCAGCACGTCGAGACGGCGGGCAGGCTCGCCGACCGGCTGGCCGAGGGCGACGTGCTGCTGCCCGACGGCGACGTGCTCACCGTGCGGCGGCTGCAGTCGCTCGGCATAGACTTCGGCATGAAGCCGGGCTACGAGCGCATGCACTGGCTGCTCGACGAGGCCGTGCCGGACGATCGCGGCGAGCTGCCCGAGACGTTCCTGCACCAGGTGCTGGCCCGCTCGTCGTACGCCGACAACCCGCTGTTCGCCGCGCTGCAGGAGAGCATCTACGGCTCGGGGCCGGGCGCGACGGCCTGGGCGGCGCAACGCGAGCGCGCCCGTCACCCGGCCTTCGCCGAGGACGCGCGGCCGCTGCTGTTCACCGGGGAGATGATCTACCCCTGGATGTTCGAGGAGATCCGGGCGCTGCGCCCGTTCCACGCGGCCGTCGAGCTGCTCGCCGAGCGGGCGGAGTGGCCGCCGCTGTACGACCTGGACCGCCTGGCGGCCAACGAGGTGCCGGTGGCCGCCGCCGTCTACTTCGACGACATGTACGTCGACGCCGGCCTGCAGCTCGACACCGCCGCCCGAGTGGGCAACACACAGGTCTGGGTCACCAACGAGTGGGAGCACGACGGCATCGGCGACGACCGGGTCTTCACCCGGCTGACCGGCCTCGTGCGTGAGATGGGAGGAGGAATCACCGGTGAGTGACGGCAAACTGCCCAGGTTGTCGGAGATCCCCGCGTTCGCCGAGTACATCGCCCAGGGGTGGGACTCCCCCGCCCGCACCCCCGATCTGGTCCCCGGCGCCGCCGAGGCCGCGGCCGCGCACCGGCGCCGCCTCGCCGAGGCCCTGCCCGGCCGCACCGTCGTCGTGGCGGCCGGCCGGGCGCCCGTGCGCAGCAACGACACCACCTACGACTTCCGGGTGGACAGCGACTTCTCCTGGCTGACCGGCTGCGCGCAGGAGAACGCGGTGGTCGTGGTCTCCGGCGGCGAGGCGACCCTCTACCTGCCGCCGCCCGCCCGCCCCGGCCAGACGGGCTTCTTCGCCGACGCCCTCTACGGCGAGCTGTGGGTGGGCCCGTCGCCGTCGCTCGACGAGTGGTCGGCGGCTCTCGGCATCCCGGTGCTGCCGGTGGCGGACTTCGCCGGGCCGCCCGAAGGCGCGCTGCTCGCCGGGCCGGGCTGGCCGGAGGCGTCACAGGAGCTGCGGCGGGTGCTGGCCGAGCTGCGCATGATCAAGGACGCGTGGGAGGTCGGGCAGCTGCGCGAGGCCGTGGACCGCACGGTCGAGGGCTTCGCCGCCGTGCTGGACGAGGTGCCGGCCGCGATCGCGGGCGGCGGCGAGCGCTGGCTGCAGGGCACCTTCGACCGGTACGCCAGGACGTACGGCAACGGCCCCGGCTACGCCACCATCGTCGGCAGCGGCCCGCACGCGCCCACCCTGCACTGGGTGCGCTGCGACGGCCCCGTCCTGGAGGGCGAGGTGCTGCTCCTCGACATGGGGGTGGAGGTCCGCTCCCACTACACCGCCGACGTCACCCGCACCTTCCCCGCCTCCGGCGCCTTCTCCCCCGCCCAGCGGCAGGTGCACGACCTGGTGGAACGGGCGCACCGGGCGGGCCTGGCCGAAGTGGCGCCGGGGCGGCCGTTCACCGCGTTCCACCACGCGGCCATGGAGGTCGTCGCGCGCGGCCTGCACGACTGGGGCCTGCTGCCGGTCTCGGTCGACGAGGCTCTGTCCGACACCGGCCAGCACCACCGCCGCTACCTGGCCTGCGGCGTCGGCCACCACCTCGGGCTGGACGTGCACGACTGCGCCCAGTCACGGCCGCAGGCCTACCACGGGGCCCGGATGGAGCCGGGGATGGTGCTGACCGTGGAGCCTGGGCTGTACTTCCACGCCCACGACCGCACGGTGCCTCCGGAGCTGCGCGGGATCGGCGTGCGGATCGAGGACGACCTGCTCGTGACGGAGACCGGCGCGGAGAACCTGTCCGCGGCCCTGCCCATCGACGCGACCGGCCTGGAGCGCTGGGCCAAGGAACGACGCTAGCCTCCCCGTACGGCTGCCCGTCACTCGAGCAGGACGGGCAGCCGTACGGGCTGATACGTCAGGCCCTGCGTGGTCCACTCCACGTCCTCCAGCGGGACGGCGGGACGCAGCCAGGGTTCGCAGGATCAGTGCGCTCAGCGCCTCCTGCAGCTCCATCCGGGCCAGCGCCTGGCCCAGGCAGAAGTGAGCGCCGTGACCGAAGGCCAGGTGCGGGCGCGTCGCCGTGCCGGGCGCGTAGCGGGCGATGTCGAACCGCTCGGGGTCGCCGAACGCGTCCGGATCATGGTTGGCCGCCTGCAGGTGCGGCAGGACCACCGCGCCCGCGGGAACGACAGTGCCAGAGGGCAACCGGAGCTCGGCGGTGAGATGCCGCAGCAGACCCGGGGAGCCGGGCCCGTCGTAGCGCAGGATCTCCTCGATTGCCGGCCGGATCAGCGACGGCGTGGCGACCAGTCTGCGGAACTCGTCCGGGTGCAGCAGCAGCCGGTACACCCCGCGGGAGATCATCAGGGCCGTGGTCCCGTGACCTGCCGTGATCAGCATGAAGAGCACGTTGACCAGCTCGCTCTCGCTGAGCATGTCGCCGGCGTCGTGCGCCTGGATCAGGTCGTCCACCAGGTCGTGACCTGGGCTCCCCGGCGCTCGGCCACCAGCTCCGCGGCGTACGCCAGGAACTCCCCGTAGGCGTGCGCGCGCGCCTCGGCCGAGTCGCCTGAGGCGCTCAGGAACGCCGACAGCCAGCCGCCGAACCGGGCCCTGTCGCCGGCCGGGACGCCGACGACCTGGCAGATCACCCGGGACGACAGCGGCAGCGCGTAGTCGCCGACCACGTCCATGATCGGGCCTTCGACGCTGTCGATGAGGTCGTGGGCGATGTCGCGGCAGAGGGCGCGCCATCGTTCCGCCGCGGTCACGGTGAAGGAGCCCTGCAGGATCCGCCGCTGCCGGGTGTGGGCGGGTGGGTCCATGGTGCTGAGCACCCCGGGCACGCTGTCCACGCCGACACCCCGCACCATTCTGGGCAGGCCGGGCGCGGTCAGCTCGCGGCTGCCGTACGGGCAGTTCAGCAGGGCGCGGACGTCGGGGTAGCGGACGGCGGTGAGGATCTCCTCACCGCTCGGCGCGGTCATCGGAGCCACGGGCTGCGACTGCCGGCGCTGGGCCAGGGCGGGCGAGGGGGTGCCGTGCGGTCCGGGCGGCAGATCCGGCCAGACGGTGTCGGACGAGATGGTCACGGTGATCCTCTCTCCTGCGGGTGTGGTGGACGCAGTGCTGAGAACGCGGACCGCCGCTCGATGACGCAGGCCCCTGGAGATGGCGGCCCGGATGAGCGACAGGGGGAACCCGCCCCCGCGAGGTCTCCCCGGGGGCGATCAGGTGGCGGGCGATGCTCCGGCGCCGGTCAGCGCCGCTGCGGCCGGGCCGTCGCCGGGCGCACGTGCCCTTCGCCGTGCGCTTCCTCGTGCGCTCCGCCGTGGGCTTCCTCGTGCGCTCTGCCGTGGGCTCCGCCGTGGGCTTCGTCGTGGGCTTCGTCGTGGGCTTCGTCGTGGGCGAAGACCGGCCATGCGGGGTGTCCGGCGGGGCGGAACGTTCCAGACGCGGGGGCGGTAGGCGAGACGGACACGCGGGCCCTCCCTGCTGACGACGAATCAGGCCTCTGATGAGCCGACTTTTCACCCGTTGCCCTCACCATCAGTCCTGACAAGAGGCGTGTCAACGGCGTCGGCGGCGCGAAAGGGAAACGTGCCGGAAATGTGGCGTCAGCGGCCAGAGGATGGGAATGCGGTGAACGCGAAGCGAATTCTGCCGTACGGTCGGCTTTCGCTCCTCGCGGGCTCCGCCACGGCCATTCCATAATCCCAGTTATGGGGGTTATTTCGAGAAACGGGGTTCGATGAAGCGGTGGATCGGCGTCGTTCTGGCCGCGGTTCTGGCCGGGGTGGCGGTGGTCGCGGTCGTGACCGGGAACGAGGAGGACGACCGGCCCGAGTCGACGGTCGTGCGGGGCGTCATCGGGTCGGAGAAGAAGCCGTTCTTCGACGACGCGCGGGTGCGGGCGGCCTTCGCCGAGCACGGCCTGCGCGTCGAGGTGGACACCGCCGGGTCCCGGCAGATGGTCACCGACGTCGACCTGAGCCGCTACGCCTTCGCCTTTCCTTCGAGCGTCCCGGCCGCGGAGCGGATCAAACAGGATCGCGGGGCGAGTGTCACGTACTCGCCGTTCTACTCGCCGATGGCGGTGGCCACGTTCGAGCCGATCGCGGGGTTGCTGGAGAAGCTGGGAGTACTCCGGAATTCCGGCAGCGGTTACCCCATCTTCGATATAACGAAATATCTCGAAATAGTAGCCAAAGGCACGCGCTGGGATAACATTCCGGACAATTCGGATTATCCAGCACGAAAGCGGGTGTTGCTCACCACGACCGACGTCCGTACCTCCAACTCCGCCGCCATGTACCTGTCGATGATCGGCTACGTCGCCAACGGCGACGACGTCATCAGCTCCGACGAGCAGATCGCGAAGATCGCGCCGATTCTCGCGCCCGCGGTGCTCGACCAGGGCTTCTCCGAGACGGAGAGCGAGGAGGCGTTCGAGAACTACCTCGTGCAGGGGTCCGGCAAGACGCCGATGACGGTCGTCTACGAGGCCCAGTACCTGTCGCACGTCTTCACCGGCGACGGGAGGATCAGGCCCGAGATGCGGCTGGTCTACCCGTCGCCCACCGTGCTCAGCAAGCACACCCTGGTGCCCCTGTCGGCGCCCGGCTCGCGGGTCGGCGAGCTGCTCATGAAGGACCCCGAGCTGCAGTCCCTGGCCGCCCGGTACGGCTTCCGCACCAGCGACCCGAAGGCGTTCGCCGACCTGGTCGCCAGGACGGCGGCGCCGGCCGCCACTGCCCTGGTTGACGTGGTCGAGCCACCTACCTGGGAGCGGCTCGACCGGCTCATCACCGCCATCGACTCCACCCGTCCCTAGCAAGGAGATCCCGTACGTGTCCGATCTGGTGCTCACGCCGCCCGAGCCGGTCGCCCCGGTCCCGGCCGAGACGGCGGCCACCATGCTGCCCGTGGCCGGCGAACGCGCGGCCGAGCTGACCGCCAAGGCGCGGGAGTTCGCCGACGAGCTGAGCGGCATCGACCCGCGCTCGCCGGAGTTCACCCGCAAGGTGCACGACATCTCCTCGATGGGCGACACCGAGGTCAGGTCCGCATCCCAGGTGGCCAACCGCATGCTCAAGCGGCCGGTCGCGGCGCTGGACGCGGCCAGGGACGAGGGCTCCGACGCCCAGACCAAGGTGGCGAGCGGGCTGGTGGCGCTGCGCCGTACCGTCGTGGACCTCGACCCGAAGCACGCCACCGGCGGGCCGCGCAGGCTGCTGGGGCTCATCCCGTTCGGTGACCGGCTGCGCGACTACTTCGCGAAGTTCCACTCCGCGCAGCACCACCTCGACGACATCATCCGCGCGCTCAAGTCCGGCCAGGACGAGCTGCTGCGCGACAACGCCGCCATCGAGGGCGAGAAGGCGAACCTGTGGGAGACCATGACCCGGCTGCAGGAGTACGCGGTCATGGCCCAGGCGATGGACGCCGCCCTGGAGGAGCGCATCGCGCGGGCCGACGAGGCGAGGGCGACGGCGCTGCGCTCCGACGCGCTGTTCGCCGTCCGGCAGAAGCACCAGGACCTGCTCACCCAGCTCGCCGTCTCCGCGCAGGGCTACCTGGCCCTCGACCTGGTGCGCAAGAACAACCTGGAGCTCAGCAAGGGCGTCGAGCGGGCCACCACGACGACGGTCGCCGCGCTGCGCACGGCGGTGACGGTGGCGCAGGCGCTGGCGAACCAGAAGCTCGTCCTCGACCAGATCACCGCGCTGAACGCGACGACCGGCGACCTGATCCGGGCCACCAGCGAGATGCTGCGCACTCAGGCGGGCGAGATCCAGAACCAGGCGGCCGCGGCGACCGTGGACCTGGACACGCTGCGCCAGGCGTTCGACAACGTCTACGCCACGATGGACCTGATCGACTCCTTCCGCGCCAAGGCCACCGAGAGCATGGCGGCCACGGTGGACAGCCTGTCGTCGGAGCTGCAGCACGCCAGGACCTACCTGGAGCGCGCCCGGGAGACCCCGTCATGAGCCGCGTCATGAGCCGCGTCATGAGCCGCGTCATGAGCCGCGTCATGAGCCGCGTCATGAAGGGGACGGCCCTGCTGTCGGCGCTGCTCCTGGTGGCCGCCTGCGGCTCCGCGGGCGAGCCCGCCGACGGCCCCGACGTCCTGCGGGTGCTGGCCGGCAGCGAGATCAAGGACCTGGAGCCGCTGCTCCGGCGGGCCGAGAGCGAGACCGGCGTCCGGGTGCGGCTGACGTACACCGGCACTCTGGACGGCGCGGAGCAGGTGGCGAGCGGCCGCGCGGACGGACGGCAGGACGCCGTCTGGTTCTCCGCCAACCGCTACCTGTCCCTCATCGACGGCGCCCAGGCCCGGCTGTCCACCCAGACCAAGATCATGATCTCGCCGGTCGTGCTGGGGCTGAAGCCGGCCAAGGCGAGCGAGCTCGGCTGGGACACCAAGCCGGTCACCTGGACGGGCATCGCCGAGGCGGCGAGACAGGGCCGCTTCAGCTTCGGCATGACGAACCCGGCCTCCTCCAACTCGGGCTTCTCCGCCCTGGTCGGCGTGGCCGCGGCGCTGTCGGACGCCGACGGCGCGCTCAGCGCCGACCAGGTCTCCTCGGTGACGCCCCGGCTGAAGGAGTTCTTCTCCGCGCAGCGGCTGACGGCCGGCTCGTCGGGCTGGCTGGCCGACGCCTACGCCCGCGACCCGCGCGTGGACGGCATGGTCAACTACGAGTCGGTGCTGCTGGGCGCACGCGAGCCGCTCACGATCGTCTACCCGGCCGACGGCGTGGTCAGCGCCGACTACCCGCTCACGCTGCTGGCCTCCGCGCCGGAGGGCAAGAAGGCGCTGTACGGCAAGCTCGCCGCCTGGCTGCGCACCCCCGCCGTGCAGAAGGAGATCATGACCGGCACCCACCGCCGGCCGATCGTCGCCGGCGTCCCGCCGGACCCGCGCTTCGGCTCCGCCCAGCTCATCGAGCTGCCCTTCCCCAACCGGCGCAGCACCGCCGACGAGCTGATCGCCACCTACCTCAACCAGGTGCGCGTCCCGGCGGAGGCGGCGTTCGTGCTGGACACGTCCGGCTCGATGCAGGGCGACAGGATCGCGGCGCTGCGGCGGGCGCTGGTGGCGCTGACCGGCGCCGACACCTCCGCCTCCGGCGCGTTCTCCCGGTTCCGCAACCGCGAGTCGGTCACGATGATGCCGTTCGACGACGCGCCGGGGTCGCCGGTCCCGTTCACCGTGCCAGAACGCGACCCCGCGCCCGTGCTGGGCGAGATCAGGCGGTTCGCCGAAGGGCTGGAGGCGGCGGGCGGCACGGCGATCTACGACAGCCTGAAGGCGGCCTACGACCGGCCGGTCACGCCGGGCCACTACGGCTCGATCGTGCTCATGACCGACGGCGAGAACACCGACGGCTCCGACTACGCCGCCTTCGAGGCCCACTACCGGTCCCTGCCGGAGGAACGGCGCCATACGCCGACGTTCGTGGTGCTGTTCGGTGAGAGCGACGCCGAGGAGATGCGCCGGGTGGCCGAGCTGACCGGCGGAGCCGTGTTCGACGCCCGGTCCACGTCGCTGACGGAGGCGTTCAAGGAGATCCGTGGCTACCAGTGAGCGGATCCTGCGCTACCTGGGCTCCACCAGGAACATCGCCGGCTCGTGCCTGGCGCTGCTCGGCCTGGCAGGGCACTTCCTGGGGCTGACGGGCGCGTTCTGGCCGGTCGTCGTGATCGCGCTGTACGGGGTGGGCGCGCTGCTGGCCCCGCCGGAACGGGTCCGGCTGACGATCTCGCACGCCGAGGTGGAGACGCGGGCGCTGCGGGCCGACCTGGACGGGCTGCTGCGGCGGATCGACGGGCGCTTCCCGCCGGACGTGCACGCCGCCGTCCACGGGCTGGCCGAGGTCATCGGGGACGTGCTGGCCAGGGCCGACCAGCTCACCACCTCCCCCGACCAGCTCCACGTGGTGTCGCAGACGATCCGCCGCTACCTGCCGGCGAGCCTGGAGGCGTACGCGAACCTGCCGCGCCGCTACGCCCTCACCCGGCGGGCCGGGCGGGAGCGCAGCGCGCACGACGAGCTGCTGGCCCAGCTGGCGCTGCTCGACGCCCGGATGGGCCAGGTCGCCGAGGCGATCCACCGGGGCGACGAGCAGGCGCTGCGCGACCAGGGCCGGTTCCTGCGCGACCGCTTCGGCGGCTCCGGCCTGGACCTGACCTGAGGCCCGTCAGACCTGTTCCAGCTCCACCAGCAGCGCCGACGCGGGCCGCAGCGCCGGGGCGGGCAGTCCCAGCTCCCCCAGCACCGAGCCCGCCACCCGCACCGGCGCCCCTGCCCACTCCGGCAGCAGCGCCCGCTCGGGCACCGGCCCCGCGACCCGCACCTCGTACACGGCCTGCGGGTCCAGCCCCGGCAGCCGCAGCGGCTCGGCGCCGGACGCCACCCGCGAGGTCAGCTGCACGAACGCGTACACCGCCCGCTCGGGCAGGACCACGCCGTGCAGCAGCGCCGACGGGTCCGGATGGTCGGCGCGCACCACCCGGCCGGCGTGCAGCAGCGGCCGCAGCCGCTTGTGCAGCGCGATCCAGGTGGCCAGCTCCTCCAGCTCGGCCTCGCCGGCGGAGGTCAGGTCCCACTCCACGCCCATGTGCCCGAACAGCGCGGTCGCGGCCCGGAACGCCAGTGGCAACATCCGCCCGGTGATGTGGTCGCGCGGCGCGCCGACGTGGGCGCCCAGCCGCTCCGGCGGCACGAGCAGGCCGGTCCAGCGCTGGATCTGCTGCCGGTCGAGGGCGTCGTTGCTGTCGGAGGTCCACACCCGGTCGGTGCGCGCCAGGATGCCGTAGTCGACGCGGGCCCCGCCGGACGAGCACGACTCGATCTCCAGCCCGGGGTGGCGGCGGCGCAGCTCGTCCAGCAGCCGGTAGGTCGCCAGGGTCTGCGCGTGCACGCCGGGCGCGCCGTCGTGCACGGGCTCGGCGATGTCGCGGTTGTGGTCCCACTTGATGTAGTCGAGCGCGTACTCGCCGACCAGGGTGTCCAGCCGTTCCAGCAGGTACGCGTACGCCTCCGGCCGGGCCAGGTCGAGCACCTGCTGGTGGCGCTGCGGCGGCGGCATGCGCTCGGCCCGGCCGAGGATCCAGTCGGGGTGCTCGCGGGCCAGGTCGGAGTCGGGGTTGACCATCTCCGGCTCGAACCACAGGCCGAACTGCATGCCCAGCTTGCGCACGCGGTCGGCCAGCGGGTGCAGCCCGCCGGGCCACACGCCCTCGTCGACGTACCAGTCGCCGAGGCCGGCGCGGTCGTGGCGGCGGTGCCGGAACCAGCCGTCGTCGAGCACGAACCGCTCGATCCCGGCCGCCGCCGCCTTGTCGGCCAGCTCCAGCAACCGGTCGAGGCCGTGGTCGAAGTAGGTGGCCTCCCAGTTGTTGAGCGTGACGGGACGCACCGGCAGGGGGCGGGCGCGCAGGTGGCCGTGCAGCCGGGCGCTCGCGTCGTCCAGCCCCGTGCCGGACCAGGAGAAGTACACCCACGGCGTGGAGTAGCTCTCGCCCTCGCCGAGCACGACCTCGCCCGGGTCGAGCAGCTCGCCCGCGCCGATCAGCGCCGCGCCCTCGGGGACGCGCTCGGCGTAGTGAACGTGGTCGCCGCTCCAGCCGGCGTGCACGGCCCACAGCTCGCCGGAGCGGAACCCGAACCCCTCGGTGCCGGCCACCAGCAGCCCGGTGCCGTCGTGACCGGTGCGCCCGCGCCGGTTCTCCCGCGACCACACCCCGTGCCCGAACGCCCTGCGCTGCGGCACCTTCTCCAGCGCCCACCGGCCGGTGAAGTCGAGCAGCTCGCCCGCCCGCCCGGGCACCGGCAGCGCGCACACCAGCCCGCCCACCCGGTACGGCGAGGCGGCGGTGTTCGTCAGCGTGTGTCGCATCGACACCAGGCCGCCCGCGTCCATGACGAGCTCGCTCACCAGCCGCAGACCCGCCCGGTCGTCGGCGGCCACGACGGTCACTGTCCCACCCGCTGTGCCACCCGCTGTGCCACCGCCGGTTTCCATGCTCTCCACGGTCCACCGCACCGGCCAGTGCTCGCCGTCCCTGACGCCCGACAGGCCGGGGCGGCCGTACCAGCCGTCGCCCTGGGCGGGCAGCAGCGGCGGCGCGGAGCCCAGGGACGCCGGCGCCGGCAGCAGTCCCGGGCCCTCGACGGGCCCGAGCCCGGCGCCGAAGTGGCGCACCCGAGGCAGACCGGGGCCTGAGTCGTCGAGCACCAGGGCGGCGCTCGCCGCCGAAAGGATGACGGGAGACACGAGCAGCTCCTTACGCGGGGGCAGGCGCCGGACCTCAGGGCCCGCCGCCTGACGGGGCTACAGACGTACCGACGCTACCGCCAGGCCGGGTTCCGCACGAGGCCGGGCGGACTGGCGCGAACCGCCCCGATCGATTAGGTTAGGCTCACCTAACATTGATCGGAGTTTTCCGGAATGGCCGAGCCCTTTCGCATGTTCGACGTCCGCGTGGACCGGCTCCAGCGGCTGAGCCCGTCGTTCCTGCGCGTCACCTTCACCGGCGACGACCTGCACCTGTTCGCCGACAACGGCTTCGACCAGCGGCTCAAGCTCATCCTCCCGCTGCCGGAGCACGGCCTGGCGCATCTGCCGAAGGGTTCCGACTGGTACCTCACATGGCGGGCACTCGACGACGACAAGCGCAACCCGATGCGTACGTACACCGCCCGCAGGGTCCGCCCCGAGGCGCGCGAGCTGGACGTCGACGTGGTCATGCATCCCGACGGCGGCCCGGTCGCCCGCTGGGCCGAGACCGTGCGGCCCGGCGACGTGGCCGCGCTCTACGGCCCCAACGCCGCCCACGAGGGACGGCACGGCGGCCTCGAGTTCCACCCGCCGGCCGCGACGGGCTGCGTGCTGATCGCCGGGGACGAGACCGCGGTGCCCGCCATCTGCGCCATCCTGGAGCGGCTGCCGGCGCACCTCGCGGGCGAGGTGCTCATGGAGGTGCCCGGCGACGACGACGCCCTGCCGGTGGAGACGGCCGCCTCGGTCAAGGTGACCTGGCTGGCCAGGAACGGCGGCGCGCGCGGCGCCGGCCTGATCCCGGCCGTCCGGGCCGCCGCCGACCGCCTCCTGCCGCCCCTGCCCACGCCGGAGAGCTTCGAGGACGTGGACGTCGACTCCGAGGAGCTGTGGGAGGTCCCGCAGGAGGACGCCCCCGACTACGGCCCTCTGTACGCGTGGCTGGCCGGCGAGGCCGGCGTCATCAAGACCCTGCGCCGCCACCTGGTCGCCGAACGCGGCATGGACCGGCGCTCGGTCGCCTTCATGGGCTACTGGCGCGACGGCCGCCCCGAGAACTGACCCGCTCCCCGGCACGAGCGCGGCCGTGCCGGGACGGGAGAATCCCGTCGTCCGAGCCCTTGTCCCGAAGAGAACCATCTGCCGGGGAACCCCTCCCGCCAACCCCGGACAGACATGTACACTCCATTCCGGAAGCACTCAGTCGCTCTAAGTGACGCATCCATCTACATCTGGTGCCTAGGGCACAGGGCGGAACCGCGCTCCCATTTTGGAACGATCCCGGCCCTGAGAGAGCGCGGAAAGACCGAATGGACCCACTCCACCTGACCACCACGCGGCGTGCGGACACGCTCACCGTGAGCCTGTCCGGCGAGCTCGACATCGCCAACTCCGAGGCGCTCCGCGGCCAGCTGTTCACGCTGCTGCACGAGGCGGGCCACGCGCGACTGGTCGTCGAGCTGAGCCGGCTGTCCTTCATCGACGCCGCCGGGCTCGGCATCCTCGTCTCCGTACGCAACCAGGCCCGCCGCCAGCACACGCCCATGCGGATCGACGGCGTGCCCCCGGCCATACGGCGGCTGCTGCGCATCACCGGTCTGGAGACCCACCTCACCACCTGACCGGCGGCCCGCCCGATAGGTTGTCGGGCGTGCAGGTCCCCGATCAGATACCCCTGAAGCTGGACGACGGGTTCCACCGGATCGAGCGGGAACACCGCCTCCCCACCGGCTTCCCGCCGGCCGTCCTCGACGAGGCGGACTGGGTCGCCAAGGTGCCGCGGCTGCCCGCCACCGACATGACCGACGTGCCGTTCGTCACGATCGACCCGCCCGGCTCGATGGACCTCGACCAGGCCCTCCACCTGGAACGGCTGGGCGCCGGCTACCGCGTCTGGTACGCCGTCGCCGACGTCGGCGCGTTCGTCCGCCCCGGCGGCGTGATCGACGCCGAGGCCCGCTCCCGCGGCGAGACCGTCTACCTGCCGGCGGGCCGGGTGCCGCTGCACCCCGTGGTCCTGTCGGAGGGCGCCGCCAGCCTGCTGCCCGGCGCCGAGCGCCCGGCCGCGGTGTGGTGCGTCGACCTCGACGCCGACGGCCGCGTGATCGGCGCCGACGTGCGGCGCGCCCTCGTCCGCAGCCGCGAGCGCCTCGACTACGCCTACGTGCAGGCCGCCGTCGACACGGGCACCGCCGACGGCGTCCTGGCGTTGCTGGCCGAGATCGGCCGGCTGCGCCTGGCCCTCGAACGCGAGCGCGGCGGCGTCACCCTGCCCGTCCCCGAGCAGGAGGTGACGCACGACGGCGGCCGCTACCGGCTGCGCTTCCGGCTGCCGCTGTCCGCCGAGGCGTGGAACGCGCAGATCTCGCTGCTGACCGGCATGGCGGCGGCCGCCATGATGCTCGACGCCGAGGTCGGCGTGCTGCGCGTGCTGCCCCGGCCGAGCCCCGGCGACCTGGCCAAGGTCCGGCGGGTGGCGCAGGCCCTGGACGTGCCCTGGCCCGACGGGGCCGGCTACGGCGCCGTGGTGCACGACCTGGATCCCAAGAACGGCCGGCAGGCGGCGTTCCTGCACGAGTCGAAGGTGCTGCTGCGCGGCGCCGGTTACGTGGCCTTCGACGGCGCGCCGCCCCGGACGGCCGAGCACGCGGCGGTGGCGGCCCCGTACGCGCACGTCACGGCTCCGCTGCGGCGCCTGGCCGACCGGTACGCGACCGAGGTGTGCCTGGCGGTCGCCGCGGGCGAGCCGGTCCCGTCGGACGTGCGGGCGGGGCTGGAGGTGCTGCCGGGCCTGATGTCGGCGGGTGGGCGGCGGGCGGGGGCGGTCGAGCGCGCGTGCGTGGACCTGGTGGAGGCGTTCCTGCTGCGCGACCGGATCGGGCAGGCGTTCGAGGCCGTGGTGATCGACGTGGACCAGCGGCACGGGGACGGGCAGGTGCAGATCACCGAGCCCGCCGTCATCGCCCGCTGCGACGGCGACCTGCCCCTGGGCGAGCAGGTCGTCGTCCGGCTGTCCCGCGCTGATCCCGCCACCCGCGAGGTCCGCTTCACCCTGGCGGGCTGACGAAAACGCGGCACCCGCCCCGCGCGACAGCGGGACGGGTGCCGGGAGGTGCCCTCAGGGCGTTCCGCAGTTGTTGCCGCGGAACGGCCGGAACGGGACGCCGACGCGCCGCAGCCGGATCCGCTCCCCCCGCGGAACCGGCTCGATCCGCACCACACGCGCCCCCTCCGGCACGTGCCGCATGTCGTGCGTGATGAGCAGCGTCGTCCGCCCGGCCATGAGCCGCTGCAGCGGGCCCATCACCTGGGCGGCGGTGACCTCGTCCAGCCCGGTCATGGGCTCGTCGAGCACCAGCACCGGCGCGTCGCGCAGGATGGCCCTGGCGATCGCGATCCGCTGCCGCTGCCCGCCGGACAGCAGCCGTCCGCGCTGTCCCACCGGCGTGTCGTAGCCCTGGGGCAGCACCTTGGCGAAGTCGTGCACGCCCGCCGCCTCCGCCGCCTTGATCACCTCGTCGAGCGAGGCCTCCGGGCGGGCGTAGGCGATGTTGTCGCGCACCGACCCCGAGAACAGCAGCGTCTCCTGCTGCAGCACGGTGACGTTCTCACGCAGCGACCGGCGCGTCAGGCGCCGGATGTCCGTGCCGTCCAGCAGGATGCGCCCGCTGTCCGGGTCGTAGAACCGCAGCAGCAGTTTGACCAGCGTCGACTTGCCCGCGCCGCTCGGCCCGGTGAGGACGACGACCTCGCCGGGACCGGCCGTGAACGACAGGTTCCGCAGCACCTGCCGCCCCCGCCCCGGATAGGAGAAGCCGACCCCGTCGAACTCGATCCGGCCGCTGGTCCTGCCCGCGTCCACGGCGTCCTCGGCGTCGGTGACGCGCGGCTTGGCCGACAGGACCTCGATGACCCGGTCGGAGCCCGCCGCCGCCTCGGAGACCGTCAGGGCCAGCTCCCCCAGGCTCTGCACGGCCGGGTAGAGCATGGCCAGGTAGGCCGCGAAGGCGAGCAGGCCGCCGATCGTCAGCCGGCCGGACGCGATCTCCCACGCGCCGACGCCCAGGATGACGATCAGGCACAGCGTCTCGATGACCTGGACGGAAGGTCCGTACACGCCGGACAGCCACGCCTGCGTCATGTTGGCGCGCAGCCAGCCGCGGCCCTCGGTGTGCAGGCGTCCCGACTCGGCCTCCTGACGGTTGTACGCCTGCACGAGCGGCTGGTTGGCCAGCCCCTCCTCCAGGACGCTGTTCATGGCGCCGTTGCTGGTGCGCTCGCGCGCCGCCGCCGTCCTGAACCTGGAGGCGAAAACCTTGGAGACCACCAGGAACAGCGGGATCAGCGCCATCGTGACGAGCGCCAGGTCCCAGCGGATGAAGAAGGCCGCACCGGCGAAGAAGACCACGCTGGCGGCCGTGGTGATGATACGGACGAGTCCGGATCCGACGAGTTCCTCGATGGCCTCCACGTCGTCGGTGAGACGCGCCATCAGGTCACCCAGCCGCCGCTTCTCCGAGAACTCCGGCGCGAGCGTCTGGATGTGCGCGTACACGCGGTCACGCAGGACCAGCAGGAACCGTTCGCCGCCCAGCGCGGTGAGATAGGACCCCGCGAAGGACGCCACCCCGGCGAGCGCGGCGAGCCCGAGCCAGACGAACGCGGGCACCCAGAAGGCGTCCAGCCGGCGGGTCGTCAGCACCTCGTCGGTGATGTATCCGAACAGGCGGATCGCGGCCACTTCGCACAGCGCGGCCAGGATGGCGAACACCACTCCTGCCGCGAACAGCCGGCGCAATCCGCGAGTGTCCGGCCAGAATTCCCGAAATGTACGGCGAATGGAAATCGCCGGCGCGAGTTCCCGGCCGGAGACGTTCAATGAGAGCCGGCGGACAGGCCGCCGGCCCTCATGGGTGCTATCTACTAGCAGCACCCCCACCACCTAACGACACGGACGCAGCAGTACCGGCGCCAGCGGCGCCGCCTGCGGCAACCCCATCCCTGCTGGTAGCCGACTTTGGCGAATCGCGTGCTAGCCATCTTTCCTCCCCCGATCGATTGACTGCACAAATCGGACATTAGCACCCGAAAGACGTCAAAGCAGCTGATAACTGGTGATTTCAGAGAGACTTGACTGGCCAATCCAGACTGGACAGGCAGTTGGGAACCAGCGTTAAATGCGATGCAAATGAGTAAAGACATAAGACAACGTCAAACCAGCCCCAATGATGCTTCTCAGCACTAGCACCCACCGACCCCGCCCTGAGCCGGGAAACAGCGATCGGCCCTCCCCGTCCGCGACGAGAAGGGCCGATCCGCGCAGGCTCAGGTCAGCGACGAATACGCCACCACACCGCGCCGCATCGCGTCGATCGCCTTGACCGCGGTCTTCCTGACCTTGCTCTGCTCCGGCGCCGCGTTGCCGAGCTGCCCGAGCAGGTCCATCAACTGCTTGATCCACCGCACGAAGTCACCGGCCGCCAGCTCGCTGCCGTTGACGCCGTCCATCAGCACCGCGTCGAGGCTGTGGCCCTTCGTCCACCGGAACGCCGCCCACGCGAACCCCAGGTCGGGCTCGCGGATCGTGGACAGCCCGTGGTCGGACTCGATGCCCTCCAGCTCGCCCCACAGCCGGATCATCGCCGTCAGCGCGTCCTGCGCCCGCCCGGCGGGGATCTTGGGACGCCGCGCGTCGTCGGCCGCCCGCGACTCGAACACCAGCGCCGACACGCACGCCGCCAGCTCCGCCGGGTCGAGCTCCTCCCACAGCCCTTGCTGCAGGCACTCGGCGGTCAGCAGGTCGAGCTCGGTGTAGAGGCGGCCCAGCCGGCGGCCCTCGTCGGTGACCGTCTCGCCGTCGAGGTAGCTCAGCTGCTCCAGCACCGAGCAGATGCGGTCGAACGTCTTGGAGATGACGTGGGAGCGGCCCTCGACGCGGCGGCGCAGCCCTTCCGCCTCGCGCAGCAGCTTGTGGTAGCGCTCCGCCCAGCGCGCGTGGTCCTCGCGCTCGTCGCAGCCGTGGCACGGATGCTGCCGGATGCGCCGGCGCAGCTCGTTGACCTCGTCGTCCTCCACCGCGTGGTCGCGCGCCCGCGGCGGCTTGCCCAGGTCACGGTCGCCCATCTTGGCCAGCAACGTGGAGACGAGGTTGGCGCGCTCCTTCGGCGAACGACCGTTGAAGTTCTTCGGGATGCGCAGCTTCTCCAGCGGCTCGACCGGCACCGGGAAGTCGGCGGGGTCCAGCTTCTTGATCTGCTTGCCGATCGTCAGCACCAGCGGGCTCGGGCCGTGACCGCGCGGGTTGCGGCCCGGGTCGAGCACGATCGCCAGGCCCGCCCGGCGCCCGCCGGGCACCCGGATGACGTCGCCCGGCTGCAGCGCCTCCAGCGACCGCACCGCCGCCGCCCGCCGCGCCGCGCCGCGCTGGCGCGACAGCTCCGCCTCGCGGTCGGACAGGCGCCGGCGCAGCGCCGCGTACTCGGGGAAGTCGCCCAGGTGGCACGTCATCGCCTCCTGGTAGCCCTCCAGGGCCTCCTCCTGCTTGCGCAGCTGCTTGGCCAGGCCCACGACCGCCCGGTCGGCCTGGAACTGCGCGAACGACTCCTCCAGCAGCGTCCGCGTGCGCTCGCGGCCGAACTGCCCGACCAGGTTGACCGCCATGTTGTACGACGGCTGGAAGCTCGACCGCAGCGGGTACGTGCGCGTGCCGGCCAGCCCCGCCACCGACAGCGGGTCCATGCCCGGCTGCCACAGCACCACCGCGTGACCCTCGACGTCGATGCCGCGCCGCCCCGCACGCCCGGTCAGCTGGGTGTACTCCCCCGGCGTCAGGTCGGCGTGGGTCTCGCCGTTCCACTTGTCGAGCTTCTCGATCACCACGCTGCGGGCCGGCATGTTGATGCCCAGCGCCAGCGTCTCGGTCGCGAACACGGCCTTGACCAGCCCGCGCGTGAACAGCTCCTCCACGACCTCCTTGAACGCCGGCAGCATGCCCGCGTGATGGGCCGCCAGACCGCGCTCCAGGCAGTCGCGCCAATCCAGGTAGCCGAGCACGGCGAGGTCCTCGTCCGGCAGGTGCGCCGTGCGCTCGTCGACCAGCTGGCGGATCTCGTGGCGCTCGCGGTCGGTGGTGAGCCGGATGCCGGCATACAGGCACTGCTGCACCGCCGCGTCGCACCCGGCCCGGGAGAAGATGAACGTGATCGCCGGCAGCAGCCCCTCGGAGTCGAGCTTCTCGATCACCTGCACCCGGTCGGGCGGGCGCGAGCGCTGCGGCCTGCCGTAACCGCGCCGGCCCCGACCGGCCGTCAGCCGCTCGGCGTCGCGGGTCACCCGCATCAGCGTGGGGTTGATGCGCGGCGGCAGCTCGTCGGTGATGAACAGGTCGTAGACGCGGTTGCCGACCATCATGTGCTGCCACAGCGGCACCGGGCGGTGCTCGTCGACGATCACCGTGGTGTCGCCGCGCACCTCGCCCAGCCACTCGCCGAACTCCTCGGCGTTGCTGACCGTCGCCGACAGCGCCACCAGCCTGACCGACTCGGGCAGGTGGATGATGACCTCCTCCCACACCGCCCCGCGGAACCGGTCGGCGAGGTAGTGGACCTCGTCCATCACCGCGAAGCCGAGCCCGGCCAGCGTGGCCGAGCCGGCGTAGAGCATGTTGCGCAGCACCTCGGTCGTCATGACGACGATGGGGGCCTCGCCGTTGACGCTGTTGTCGCCCGTCAGCAGGCCGACCTTGGCGGTGCCGTAGCGCTTGACCAGGTCGTTGTACTTCTGGTTGGACAGCGCCTTGATGGGGGTGGTGTAGAAGCACTTGCGCCCCTGCTCCAGGGCCAGATGGACGGCGAACTCACCCACCACCGTCTTGCCCGACCCCGTCGGGGCCGCCACCAGAACACCGTCTCCTGCTTCGAGGGCCCGGCAGGCGTCGAGCTGGAAGTCGTCCAGCTCGAAGTCGTAGAGACCTCGGAACGATCTCAGCGCCGCCCCGTCGTCCTCGAGCTTCTGACGGAAGGCCGCATAGCGTTCCGCTGGCGTTGTCATACTCGCCAGCCTACCGAAATCGGGATTCCGGTCCGTCCTGCCGGCGGGCGCCTTTACAAAGTAGATTTCACGCGATGACGCGCAACGCGCCGGGCCGCACCTCGCACTCCACCGGGGCCGCCCCCACCCGCTCGCCGTCGGCGTAGGCGACCACGCCGGGCGCCTCCAGCCGTACGCTGCGCACCCGCCGCACCGACACCGCGCGGTGGCCGACGTGCGTGCCCCGGTAGACGCTGGGGAAGACGCGCAGGAACTCGGCCTTGGAGACGGCTTCCAGCATCACCACGTCGAGCAGCCCGTCGTCGGGCAGCGCGCTCGGGCACACCCGCATGCCGGCGCCGTACGAGCCGGTGTTGGCCACCGCGACCAGCATCGACTCGCGTTCGACCACCTCACCCCCGTCGAACGTGACGCGGAACGGGATCGGCCGGAACGTCCGCAGCTCCTGCGCCATCGCCACCAGGTAGCGGCTCTGCCCCGGCGGCCAGGCGCGCAGACCGGCCCACCCGCCGGCCCGCTCGCCGGCCCGCTCGCCGGCCCGCTTGTTGGCCCGCTCGTTGACCCGCGAGTCGAACCCGCAGCACAACACCCCGGCGAACAGCTCCTCGGCCGCCCCCGTACGGACGCTCACGGCGTCGACCGGCCGCTCCTTCATGCGCAGCACCGCACGCGCGGCGGCGATCGGGTTCGCGGGCACGCCGAGCGCGGCCGCGATGTCATTGCCGGTGCCGGCGGGGATGATGCCGAGCGGCACGTCGGTGCCGGCCACGGCCTGGACGGCCAGGTGCACGAGACCGTCGCCGCCGAAGGCCACGAGCGCGTCAGGACGCTCGGACACCGCGGTGCAGGCGCGTGCCAGCGCGTCGGCGGCGTCGTCTCCGACGATCACCGACAGCTCGGCGCCGCCGGCGCGCAACCGGCGCGCCACGGGCTCGAGCACGCGCAGCGTTCGCCCGCCGCGCGCGGCGGGATTGACCAGCAGGGCCAGATGGGGGGACACCCCCGGAACCTATCGCCTATCGCCCCGGACGGGAATGGCGTTCAGGCGGGCGTCAGCGCTTGTCCGTGCCTGCTTCTCCGTCGACCGGGGCCGGGTCGTCCAGCGGCGTCGGATCATCCAGCGGCGAGGTGTCCTCGGCCAGCGGCGAGGCCTCGTCGTCGGACAGGCTGGAGAAGTCTTCCGCGGGCCTGCGCTTCTCCCGCATGTACATGAAGAACTCGGCGAGGAAGTACAGAACGATCATCGGCATGGCCAGCGCCATCATCGTCAGCGGGTCGCCGCCGGGCGTGATGACCGCCCCGAAGACGAACATGACGAAGATGACGGTACGCCGGTGCTTCTTCACCGTCGCGTACGACAGAATTCCGATGATGTTCAGGAACACCAGCAGCAGCGGAAGCTCGAAGGAGACGCCGAAGATCAACAGCATGATCAGGACGTAGTTGAGGTAGTCGTCGATGCCGATGGTGGCGACGGCGCCCTCGGGCGAGAACCCCAGCAGGATGCCGAGGCTGGTGTCCATGATGAAGTACGCCAGCGCCGCGCCCAGCGCGAACAGCGGGACGGCGAGACCGAGGAAGGTGATCGAGTACCGCTTCTCGCTGCGGTAGAGCGCCGGGGTCACGAACGCCCAGATCTGGTAGAGCCAGACGGGCGACGACACCACGAGGCCGATCATCAACGAGACCTTCAGCGTGGTGAAGAAGGACTGGAAGATGCCGGTATAGGTGAGACTGCAGTCCCCGTTGAGCTGGCGCGACTGAGCGGTTTCGCAGAAGGGGGCCTTGAGCGTGTCCCACACCGGGTCGAAGAAGAACCACCCGATGACGATGCCGACCACGATGGCGGCAAGCGCGATGAGCAGCCGGTTGCGCAGCTCACGGAGGTGCTCCATGAGCGGCATGCGGCCCTCGGGGTCACGTGTGGGCTGGCTTGACCGTTTGAGCAGCGCCATCTAGCAGTCCTGGTGACGAGGAGGGACGGGGGTCGGTCAGTCGCGCTTGTCGGCCTGCGCGGCGGCGCCGGCGCGCAGCCTGGCGGCCTGCTCCTCGAGCTGGCGGGCCTGCTCCTCGGCCGACAGCGTCGGCTGGGGGGCCGGGATCTGCTGCGGCTGCACGGGCTGCGGCTGCGGTTGAGCGGCCTGGGCCTGCACGGTGTGGGTGGTCTCGTCATCGTCGTCGCGGAGCTTGGCGGTCTCCGACTTGAAGATGCGCAGCGACCTGCCGACGCCGCGGGCCATCTCGGGAAGCTTCTTCGCGCCGAACAGGAGGACGAGCACCAGTGCGATGATCAGAAGTTCGGGGACACCGAGTTGCGACATGAAACGCCCTTTTCTAACTAGTGCCTGTTTCAGCCACGATCGTACGCTGCCGGAGGCGTGCTCTCACCCCCCCTGCACCGTCAATCTTGGCCGGTCGATCTTGGCCCAGTCGATCCGGCCCGCCCCGGCTCCAGCCGAGCCTTGGCCACGTCGACCTCCCTCCTCAGGGTACGCGCCGCGCCGACGACGCGAGCACCGGCCACGGCGAGCGCGACCAGCCCGGCCACGCCCAGGCCCAGGGAGATGAACAGCATGGTCATGACTGGTGAGCGTACAGGGCCAGGGCACGACCGGCCTCGCGGCGTACGGCCTCGGTCATCTCGGGCGGCGAGACCACCCGGCCGGTGTCGCCCAGGCGCAGCGCCAGCTTGATGATCCAGTCCTGGTCGCGGGCCCGCAGCGCCACCCGCAGCCGCCCCTCGCCCAGCTCGGTGACCTCCTCGCACGGGTAGTACTCGGCCACCCACCGCCCGGCGGCGCTCAGCTCCAGCTCGACCAGCTCGTCGGTCGGGGAGGGCCGGAAGACGCCCTGGGTGACGTCGATGGGCTCGGCCTCCTCCGGCGGATCGGCCGGCACGTCGAGCACGTCGACGCCCAGCATCCGGTCGAGCCGGAACAGCCGCATCGCCTCGGCGCGGTAGCACCAGCCCTCGAGGTAGCCGCGACCGTCGACGACCACGATCCGCATGGGGTCGACCTCGCGCGGGGTCACCTCGTCACGGCCGGGCACGTAGTAGCGCAGCGACAGCCGCCGGCCCCGCGAGAGCGCCTCGCGCACCCGCGGCAGCGCGTCCGGCGCGGCGTCGACGTCGACCGCGACCTGGCTGCTGACGGTGGCGGCGCCCTCGCCCGCGGCACGCTCCAGCTTGGCCGTCACCCGGGCCAGCGCGTCGCCGGACTCCCCGCCGTTGACGGGCAGGGCCAGCTCGGGGGTTGCGGCCAGGGTGCGCAGCGCGACCAGCAGGGCGCTGGCCTCGTCGACACCGAGCCGCAGCGGCCTGGCGATGGTCTCGGCGTTGTCGATGAGGATCTCGCCGCCGTCCCACGAGACGTCGATGAGGTCGCCAGGGGTGTGGCCGGGCAGCCCGCACATCCACACCAGTTGCAGGTCGTCGATCAGCTGCTTCTCGCTCAGCCCGAAGACCGCGGCCACCTCGCCGACCTGCGCCCCGGGGTGGGACATCAGGTACGGCACCAGCGCCAGCAGCCTCGGCAGCCGATCCGCGGACGCGCTCATGCCGACCCCCCGATCGAAGACCCGGCGCCCCTGCCGTGCCGGACGCCTCGCGCCGTCACGCCGGTTCGTGTTGTCACGCCAGTGCCCCCTTCAGACGACAGATGACGGCCTCGCGGGCGTCCGGCGGCTCGACCACCTCGACGTCGGCGCCGAGGCTGGCCATCCAGCCGGCCAGCCGCTCAGGATCGGTGAAGGTCAGCTCGGCCACGTCCCACCCGTCGGTTCCTGGACGCACGTCCTTGGCGAGGCTGCGCAGCCCCTCGCAGGCCCCCTGCCGGACGCGGACGACGGCGACGCGTTCCTCCACCGGCTCGTCGCGGTAGCCCACCATGCCGCGCAGGTCGATGCCCTCGGGCACCTCGACCACGCCTGCCTTGCCGACCGCGGTGACCGGGCCGGTGATGCGGCTCAGCCGGAAGACGCGCGGGGCGTCGCGGTCGCGGTCGAACCCGGCGAGGTACCAGCGCCCGCGCCGGCTGACCACGCCCCACGGCTCGACCGTGCGGCCGCGCACGCTCTCACTGCCGGCGCCGCGGTAGTCGAAACGCACCACGCGGCGGTCGCGCACGGCGTCCCACAGGGCGGGGAAGGCGGGGTCGCGGGTGTCGACCCGCAGCTCCAGCGGCCCCGTGCCGACGGGATGCTCGGTGGCCACACCGGCGGCGCGCAGCTTGAGCAGCGCCCCCGAGGCGGCCTCGGCCAGGCTGGCCCGCTGCCACACCTGGGCGGCCAGCCCCAGCACGGCGGCCTCGTCGGGCTCCAGGGTGATCTCCGGCAGCTCGTACGACTCCCGCTCGATCCGGTAGCCCGGCTCGTCCTCCCACGGGTCGCGGACCACGTCGATGGGGATTCCGATCTCGCGCAGCTCGTTCTTGTCGCGCTCGAACATGCGCTGGAACGCCTCGTCGCCGTCGCGGTCGTAGCCGGGCACCGCCTGGCGGATCTGCTCGGCCGACAGCGGGCGGCGGGTGGCGAGCAGGCAGATCACCAGGTTGAGCAACCGTTCTGTCTTACGGCGCGACATCTGCCTCACTCCTCCTTCATCGACGCTACCCTGCCCCCGTGATCAGATGGCGCAAGGGCGAGGTCGTACGGATCCGACGCGAGTGGCCGGGAGCGGTGGAGCTGGACGTCACCGTCCCCGAGGGGGAGTGCCGGGCGCTGGCGTATCCGCCGCTGGTGGGCCGCCCGGAACCCGGTGACGAGGTGCTGCTCAACACGACCGCACTCGCGATGGGTCTCGGTACGGGAGGTTACGCCATGGTGGTGGCCGTCCCGAACCGTTTGCCGGAAGATCCGCAGGGTCCCGGGCACCTGGTGAAGGCCCGCTACACGCCGCTGCAGGCCACGGTGCTGGGCGCCGACGAGCAGGGCTCGCCCCATCACGACGTGTTGCGCGAGGCCGACTCGGTCGACGGCATGCCCGTCGTCGTCGCCGACCTGCACTCGGCGCTGCCGCCCATCCTGTGCGGCCTGTACGCGTCGCGGCCGGGCGTGCGGGTGGCGTACGTGATGCTGGACGGCGGGGCGCTGCCGGCGTGGTTCTCGATGGCGGCGGCCCGGCTGCGGGAGATCGGCTGGCTGACGGGCGTGGTGACGGTCGGGCAGGCGTTCGGCGGCGACGTGGAGGCGGTGACCGTCCACACCGGGCTGCTGGCGGCGCGCCACGTGCTCCAGGCCGACGTGGCCGTCGTCGCGCAGGGCCCGGGCAACCTGGGCACGGGCACGCGCTGGGGCTTCTCCGGGGTGTCCGCGGGCGAGGCGGTGAACGCGGCGGGCGTGCTGCTGGGCCGCCCGGTGGCGGCCCTGCGGGTCAGCGAGGGCGACCGGCGCGAGCGCCACCACGGCCTGTCCCACCACTCGCTGACCGCCTACGGCCGGGTCGCGCTGACCCCCGCCGACGTGCCGGTGCCGGAGCTGCCGGGCGCGTTCGGCGAGCGGATCAGGCGGCAGGCCGAGCCCTTGGCCGAACGCCACCGGCTGGTGCCCGTCCCGGTGGACGGCCTGCACGAGGCGCTGCGCGAGTCACCGGTGCGGCTGTCCACGATGGGCCGCGGCCTGGAGGAGGACCTCGCCTACTTCCTGACCTCGGCGGCGGCGGGCAGGCTGGCGGCCTCGCTGCTGGCGTAGAACTCCTTGAACGTGAACGCCTCCGGGCCGGGCCCCTCGGCCCTGAGGCGTTCGAGGCGTGCCATCCCCTCGGCCAGCGACGGGATGTGCCCCTCGGGAACCCACCACATCACCGTGTACGGCTCCGCCATGCGCAGGAACCACTCCTTGCGCCGGCGCAGCACCTCGAGGTGGGGGCTTCGGTAGATGTAGTTCCACAGCGACTCGCGCGACTCCCACACCGAGAAGTTGACCAGCAGGTAGTCCCCGTAGTCGTGCACGACGGTCGCGGTGGGGTCGGCCTCGCTCTCCTTGAGCCGCCAGACGAACCCCGGGGCCTGGTCGGCGATGGCGTTGACGGGCTCGAGCAGTGCGACGAACTCGGCGAGCTGGGGGCTGTCGATGGGGGCGCGCAGATGGGCGATGTTGAGCTCCGCGAGATGCATGACGCTCAGCACACCACCCGCACCGCTTCTATGTCAATATCCATTTATTTTAGAAACCCTTGGAGCCGGCACCAGGACCGGGCGGCACGTCGACGTCCGCCTGAACCCATCGATGTTCCGCCCCCGCCATCCCGACGACTCCTGGTCACCACCGCATCTCACACCCGCCACCCCTACGCCCTTGAGCCGCCTGACCACGCACCAGCTACCCCTACGTCCTCGGCCCCGGGCTCTTGGCGGGTACCCCTTCACTGTGCGTCGGCCGCTCCTGGGCTGTTCGCCACGCCCTTGGCCGTCCCAACATCCTTGGACTCACCGCCAAGGTCACCCCCGCCCCGACTCCACACCAGCAGCCGTGCATGCCGCCGCACCTCCGATGCCCCGCCAGACAACCCTGGACGCTCCCCCAACACATCCCGACGGTCGCGAACAACCCTTGGCTCCTGCGCACTCAAGCGCGGCTGACGGGGTCCTTCATGGCGTCGGCGAGGCGTCGAGCACAACACAGCACTCCCCCGGGCGTGGGTCCAGCCGCGCCCGGCCCGGGTCGTCACCCAGCCCCTCCAGCAATCCCTGGCACAGCGCCAGATTCATCGAGCACACCAGCAGCGGCTGCTCCTCCGCCAGCACGTGGAACGGACAGTTACGCAGACGCGTCCGGCCGCCCTCAGCGGTGTAGGGCTCGTAGCCGCGCCCAGTCAGCACCCGGTCGACCGGCTCACCCCGCCGGCGCCCGCCGATCCGCGCGCCCGCGGAGCGAGCCGCCTTCTCCGCCGCCTCCTCGGCACCGAGCGCGTCCACCACGTCGGCCAGCGCAGCAGCCAGGGTGACGTAGTCGCGCGGCGGCAAGCTCACCGACCGCTCGCCCGCGGCCCTGCGGTACACCTTGGCGGGCCGCCCGCTGCCCGGCCCCTTCTTCACCGGCGCCCGGAAGCCGCTCTCCAGCAGCCCGGCCTCCACGAGCTTGTCCAGGTGGTGACCGGCCAGCGTGCGCGACACCCCCGCGGCATCAGCCGCCTCCCCGCGCCCCACATCACCACCGCTGGAGACGACCACGTCGTACAGACTGCGGCGAACGGGATCGTGCAGCAGGGCCATCGCCTCGAGGTCGTCGCTACTCACAGCGGGAGTCTACGAGCCGACGCCACCCGGCCGGCCGTGCCCAAGCCCGCCTCCTCACGGTCCTCCGGTGGGACGGCCGCGGTGGCCCCCTGCCCGCCCCGCAACCTATGGGCACCCGCTCCAGCCCCGCCGGCAGCTCCCCACGGGAAACCCACCGAGGCCCCACGGACGAACGTGAAGTCGATGAGACAGTGACCCACCCCCACACGTGAGCGGTGTACTGGACGATCGCCCCCGCCGCCGGTTGACCGCCCGACGACCATCTCGCTCACCCTCCCCGTCCGACGGCCACCCTCGTCGCCCATGGAGACGCCGCGCCATGGCGCGAACCGGGACAGAGATCAATCCGTCGCCGAATCCGGAGCCGACCATGCGCCCCAGGTCCCCGCCAAGAACGGCCGCGTCGTCCAGACCGACCGCACCACGACCTGCGGGCCGCCGCCCGCCAGGCCGCCACCGATCCGGACTGGCAGGCCGACTACCGCCGCCGGCGACCACCCATCGCCCGCACCGTCTCCTGGATCGTCGCCCGCGCGGACCGGCGATCACGCTACATCGGCACCGTCAAGAACAACGCCTGGCTCCACACCCACGCCGCAGCCCTCAACGTGCGAACCCTGATCAACCTCGGGCTCACCCGGACCGACGGCATCTGACACTCGCCCCAGCCCGGCCAAGCCACCCCGCGCAGCCCATCCACCCGCTCAGGAACACAGCGGGTGACAAGACCTTCAGTGATCTTCTACCCCGCCACCCGACGGCGACGGCGCCACCCGGAAGGGACACCGGCGGCGGCTCGGCGCTCCTGCTCCTCCCATGCGAAAGGCCCGGCGGTCGGATGCCGCCGGGCCTCGCAATTGCTACCGAATCGTCACATAGCCCGTCAGTACGCTCCCAGGACGTCCACCACGAACACGAGCGTGCTGTTGGCGGGGATGCCCTGCTGCTCCTGCGCGCCGTAGCCCATCTCCGGCGGGATGCTCATCACGACGCGGCTGCCGACCGGCACCCCGGCCAGGCCCTTCTGCCAGCCCTGGATCACCTGGTTGAGCGGGAACTCGGCCGGCTCCCCGCGCTCCCAGCTGGAGTCGAACTGCTGGTCGCTACCCCAGATCTTGCCGGTGTAGTGGACGGTGACCATCTGGTTCGGATTCACCTTGGCGCCGGTGCCCTGGATGACGGTCTTGACGACGAGATCCTTGGACGCCTTCTCGTCGGTCTTGGTGGTGAGCGTCGGCGCCTTCTCCCCACCCGGGTTGTCCACCTTGACGCCCTTGATGCTCTCGCCGGTCTCCTTGCCGGTGGCGACCTTCAGCGCCGGCGGCTGCGTACCGACCACGTCGAACACGAACACCTTCGTCGGCTCGGCGGCCGTCGCCTGCGGCTGGGCCTCGACGTCGCTGGCGAGCACGGCCAGCAGCCGGCCGCCGTGCTTGACCTTGGTGAAGCCTTCCTGCAGCACCTGGGGCAGCTGCTCGTTGACCGGAATCGTCTCCGGCGCCTTGGTGTCGTAGGAGGAGCCCTGGGCGGCGTTGCCCTTGCCGTCCCAGTTCCAGACACTCAGGTTGACGATCACGCGGTCGCCCGCCTTGATGCCCTCGCCCGAGCCCGGCTGGATCACCTCGTAGGAGGACTTGGTCGCGGGCGAGCCTGCGGGGAAGGTCACCGTGGGCTTGGCGCCCACGCTCCCGCTGACCTTGAACCCGGAGGCGGCGGCCCCGCTGGCGGTGGCGGTGGCGGTGGCGGCGCCGGTGCCGTTGTCGGATCCGCACGCGGCGGCGAAAAACATCAAAGGCACGGCGGCCAGTACGGCCAGAGCGCGGCGCATCGAATTTCCCTCGGAAAAGACATCAGATTCGCGTCACACTACCCGAATCCGCAGTAGGGCCGAGGTAAACGAACCTCCACGTCCCCGGCAACCCAGCGCTCACCCCCCATTTCTCCGGGCATCCCGCCCGCTACCAAACACACAGAAGGCGCAACTCCGAGAAGAGACTTTGCACAGTCCACAGGGTTATCCCGTCACACACCTTGTGTCCGACAGCCCCGGCTGAAGTCCATGACGGGTCCAACGATTAAGGCAGGAACAGACACCTGACGTAGGCCGAAAGTCGCATCAACCCCTCGACAGCGCTGCTCCAGCGCCCCCGCCACACCTGATCGGGAACGAATCCCCGAAGCGGCCCGCCGCGGGTCACCGAGCAGCCCCCACGGAGACGCATCGGCCGGTCGCTCCAACACGGCGAGCCCCCGCACACCTGCGCCAGCCGGCCGCTGAGCAGCCTTCGCCGCCCGTCCTACCGCACCCGAGCTGACCGACGCCCGGATGAACCTGCGGACACCCCATCCTGGAGAAGCCTGATCCAGGCTCACCGGCCACCAGAGCCGGCGCCTCATGGGCCGGCCGCCGCCCGCGACGTACCCGAATCGACGCCCCCCGGACACACCGGCACGAGCTGTGGCACCGGACAGACCTGCACCGGGCGTACCGCACGACCCCGGGCCGATCGGCACCGGGCACACGCCCTGGCCGACCGGCGGGCCGCCGTAGCGGGCGGCAGCCGAGGGAGGGTTCACTCCCCCGGCCACCGGGCGCTTCGGCGGCTACATGCCCGCGATCAGCTTGTCGACCCGCTCGTCCACGCTGCGGAACGGGTCCTTGCACAGCACCGTGCGCTGCGCCTGGTCGTTCAGCTTCAGGTGGACCCAGTCGACGGTGAAGTCGCGCCGCTTCTCCTGCGCCTTGCGGATGAACTCCCCGCGCAGCCGCGCCCGCGTGGTCTGCGGCGGCACCGACTTGGCCTCGAAGATCTTCAGATCGGACGCCACCCGCTCCACCGAGCCGCGCTTCTGCAGCAGGTAGTACAGCCCCCGCTTGCGGTGCACGTCGTGGTAGGCCAGATCCAGCTGGGCCACCCGGGGCGAGGACAACGGCAGATCGTACTTCTTCCGGTAACGCTCGATGAGCTGGTATTTCGTCACCCAGTCGATCTCGCGCGAGACCAGGTCGAGGTTGCCGGTGTCGACCGCGTGCAGCGTACGCTCCCACAGGTCGAGGACCCGGTGCGTGATCGCGTCACCGCCCCGGCGGTCGACGAAGTCTTTCGCCTTCGACAGGTATTCCTGCTGGATCTCCAGGCTGGACGCCTCACGCCCGTTGGCCAGCCGCACCCTGCGCCGGCCGGTCATGTCGTGGGAGACCTCGCGGATGGCCCGGATCGGGTTCTCCAGCGACAGGTCGCGCATCACGATGCCCGACTCGATCATGCGCAGCACCAGGTCGGTGGCGCCGACCTTGAGCAGCATGGTGGTCTCGCTCATGTTGGAGTCGCCCACGATGACATGCAGGCGCCGGAAGCGCTCGGCGTCGGCGTGCGGCTCGTCGCGCGTGTTGATGATCGGCCGGGAACGCGTGGTGGCGCTGGAGACGCCCTCCCAGATGTGCTCGGCCCGCTGCGAGACGCAGTAGACCGCGCCGCGCGGCGTCTGCAGCACCTTGCCGGCCCCGCACACGATCTGCCGCGTCACCAGGAACGGGATGAGCACATCGGCCAGCCGCCCGAACTCCCCGTGCCGGCCGACGAGGTAGTTCTCGTGGCAGCCGTAGGAGTTGCCGGCGGAGTCGGTGTTGTTCTTGAAGAGATAGATGTCACCCGCGATGCCCTCTTCACGCAGCCGCTTCTCGGCGTCGACGAGCAGCCCTTCGAGGATGCGCTCGCCGGCCTTGTCGTGCGTGACGAGCTCGATGACGTTGTCACACTCGGGTGTTGCGTATTCAGGATGACTGCCCACGTCGAGGTACAGACGTGCGCCGTTACGGAGGAAGACGTTGCTCGATCGGCCCCAAGACACGACCCGCCTGAACAAGTAGCGCGCGACCTCGTCGGGCGACAGCCTGCGCTGCCCCCTGAACGTGCAGGTCACGCCGTACTCGTTCTCGAGCCCGAAGATGCGACGATCCATCACCTCACACTATGCCCACGGATCGGCCTACGGGAGAGATCTCCCAGGTGTTTTCCCATCGGAACCCCCACATGACCGTTTCGTCCCGCGCCCGCCCCCACGGGGCGCGGGACCCGCGGCCTCCCTCAGGGCGTGAAGATCTCCTGCACCCGCACGATCTTCCCCTTGTGGACGGTGATCAGTGCGGGGTGCCGGGCGCGGTCGTGCCGCTTGACCAGCGTGGCCGTGGAGCAGCGCTTGGCGCCGAGCCCCGTCTTCCGGTCGACCGTCAGATCCGTCATCGCCGGCCCGCACCCGTACGCGGACAGGTACACCACGCCCTTGGCGACGGGCGAGGCGTACGCTCTGACGTCACCCTCGGGCGGCCCCTCGAAGTGCCCCTCCGTGCGGGTGCCCTTCTTCCAGCGGATCGGCTCGTACTCGGCGACGCCGCCGCGCACGTCCGTGATCCAGCCGCGCAGGACACCGTTGCCGCGCGGGCTCAGGGCCTTGGTGAAGTCGTGCTTCGGGTCGGCCTGGAACGTCGTGCCGAAGATCTTCGGCGCCTTGTACTTCGGGTACGCGGTCGTGGCCTGCGCCGCCACACCCGAGGTCAGCATCACGGCCACGGCCGCGCCGGCCGCGAGAATGCCACGCAGAGGAGTGTTCACGGACCATCAGACCCAGCGTTTCCCCCGCAAGTTCAGACGATCCCGAGTGAAACACATCACACCCACACCACCCCTCCCCCAAGACACCGCCCCGGAACGAACCTCCGCGCGCCCGGCAGCGACAACTGAACGCGACAGCCCACTGCGAGCCATAGCCACCCACGCCCGCGACCCGACAGCAGCCAACGGCCACTCGATGGCATGCCATACGCGCCCCAGCCGCGACGAGGCGCCCTCATCCACACCCGGCCCCAACGGCGACCGAGACAACGACCTCAAGCTCGCGGAGCTCCAGGTTCAGCCCGGAAGGCCCCCGCAGATCACCCGCGCCGTCCAAGTCCCACAGTCGGTACGCCTCGCGGCCTGCCCTGATGACTCGTCCACTCAGCCCGCCCTGGTGACCGATCTTCTCGGTACCGCTCTGACGACCGCTCGCCGCCGCCCGGAGACCCGGCACTCCCACACCAGACCGAAGCGCCCGAACGCGCCTTGCAGAGCCGCAGCAAGCCCCTGACCGCGACGACGCCCATGCTGCCCAGCCGGGGCGCCTGATCGCGGCGGATCGCGTTCAGGGCGTCCGGCTCCCGCGATATCGGGCCTCTCGGCCAGAGTGCCGGGCCAGCGGGCCGGCGTGTCCATCGGTCGACGAAGCCGGGCAACGGGTCCTGGCGTACCTTCCTCCGGACGGGTGACAGGCGTGGGGACACGGCTACGTACCGGACGGCCAGGCGCACCGGCGGCGGCGTCCCAGGGGCCAGCAGGAGCCTGCTCGCCCCCCTCGCGAGCTTGCCCGGCCCACTGAGGAGCCCCGCCCCGACAGCAGCACCGTGGGGTTCAACGTGCTGCGCCACTGTGAGTGTCTGCTGAGCGCCCCCTCAAGCCACTCCATCCCGACCGGGCAGGGACGAACGTAGCGCCGACACGGGCCCTCTCCGCCCCAACGGCCCGCAGGGTCAGCAACCGGTCCTCGCACCGGACACGCGTAGCCCCCTCAGAACGTTCGACCAGTACCCGTGCCGGCCGGAGTGGGAAGCGCGGGTGTCCCTTGTGTCCCTGCCCGGTGGACCGGCCACCGGGAGCACGTCTACAGGCATGGCGGGGATGGCCGTTGGGCGTCCCGCAGGGGATGGCCGTTGGGCGTCCCGCAGCTTGCCCCATCCCAGGATCCCTGCGGGCGCATTCACCCGTCCGTGCAGCCACCAGCCCGGCCACGCACGCCCGTACCCCACAGGAACGCCCAGAAGTGCGCTGCGGCACAACGGCGGCGGGGGCCGCCATCGGCAGCCCCCGCACGACATCCTCAAGCCCCTACAGAGGCGAAGAGCCGTCGTCCACGTCGCCGTCAGGCCCCGTGGGCGGCGGCGTGGGAGAGTCGCCGGAAGACGAGGACGGGGTCTCAGGCGAGGCCGGCGGAGTGGACGCCTGGGTGAGCAGACGCTCCAGGCGCGCCCCGGTCAGCCGCTGGAACTTGCGGTTCTCCCGGTTGCGGTCGAGAACGGCCACCTCCAGCTGCGTCACCGGCGGCCGCTCCCCACCCGGCTCGGTCAGCGCGCCCAGCGCCACATCAAGGGCGTCCGCCAGCGACATCGACTCGCGGTAGCGCTCCTTCAACCGGCCCACCACGGCCTCGGCCTGGCCGCCCATCGCGGCGAAACCGTGCTCGTCGAAGACCGACCCGTCGAAGGTGAGGCGGTAGATCGCGTCGCCGTCCTTGGTGTCGCCCACCTCCGCGACGACGACCTCCACCTCCAGCGACTTGATCGACTCGGTGAAGATGCGGCCCAGGTTGGAGGCGTAAAGATTGGCCAGGCCGCGCCCGGTGACGTCGGAGCGGTCGTAAGTGTAGCCGTTGATGTCGGCGTAGCGGATGCCGCCGAGCCTCAGCTCCTCGAACTCGTTGTAGCGCCCCACCGCCGCGAACCCGATGCGGTCGTAGATCTCGCTGATCTTGTGCAGCGCCCGTGACGGGTTCGGCGCGACGAACAGGATGCCGTCGATGTACTGCAACACGACGACGGACCGGCCCCGCGCGATGCCCTTGCGCGCGTAGTCGGCCTTGTCCCGCATGATCTGCTCAGGGGACGCATATCCGAAAGGCATGGACACGTGTGGTGGTCCTTTCTTAACGCAGCGGGGCGATAGGGCCGTCGGGCGAGATCAGGCGCGCATCGAGCATCTGCTGAACGTAACCGGCGACCTGGTCGTCGGACAGGCGGCGGAAGCCGTCCGCGTCGATCACCCCCACGATGGGCCAGATCTTCCTGGTGACGTCGGGCCCACCGGTGGCAGAGTCGTCGTCGGCCGCGTCGTAGAGCGCCTGGATCACCGTCATCGCCATGTCGTCACTCGACGCGCCCTCGCGGTAGAGCTTCTTCATCGCCCCCCGAGCGAAGATCGAGCCGGACCCGATGGCGTCGAACCGCTCCCGCTCGTACGGCCCGCCCGCCACGTCGTAGCTGAAGATACGACCCTCGTCCTTGTCAGGGTCGTAGGCGGCGAACAGCGGCACCACCACCAGCCCCTGCATCGCCATGGCGAGATTGCTCCTGATCATGGTCGCCAGCCGGTTGGCCTTACCGGCCACCGACATCGTGCGACCCTCGAGCTTCTCGTAGTGCTCCAGCTCGACCCGGAACAGCCGGGCGAACTCGATGCCGGTGCTGGCCGTGCCCGCGATGCCCATGCACGAGTAGTCGTCGGCGCGGAACACCTTCTCCACGTCACGCTGCGAGATGATGTTGCCCGACGTCGCCCGCCGGTCGCCGGCCATCACCACGCCGCCGGCGAAGGTGGCGGCCACGATCGTGGTCGCGTGCGGCACCTGGTCGCCGATCGGCGTGGCCAGCACCTCGTCCCGCTGCGGCAGCAACTGAGGAGCATATGAGCTGAGAAACTCCGAGAACGAGGAAGTTCCGGTGTTGCTGAAAAGCTGATTCACCAAGCCGACGGGCAGATCCCTGTGCGATGCCACGCGACTCCCTCCAAACGTCAGTGTTCCTAGGGCGACCCTACTCATGTTGGGTTGCTGTCTGCACTTCCCACGATCAGCTCACGGCGAACCCACCACTACCACTCCGCCCCAAAGCCCCGCCAGGCGTTCCGCGCTCCAACCGTCTCCCAACGGCCGCCACCACCCAGGCGATCGTCCGCGTGTCCGCGCACACCGAACAGGACCTCCCCTCGGCCACGCACTCCCCCGACGCGACGACACCCATCTGACCAGCGGCCATACTGAGCACATGTCCACCAGGGACTGGATCCTGCACGTCGACCTCGACCAGTTCATCGCCGCCGTCGAACTCCTGCGCCACCCCGAGCTCCGCGGCCGGCCCGTCGTCGTCGGCGGCACCGGAGACCCCACCCGTCCCCGCACCGTCGCCGCCACCGCCACCTACGAAGCCCGCGCCCACGGCATCCACTCCGGCATGCCCCTGCGCACCGCCCTGCGACGCTGCCCCGACGCCGTCTTCCTCCCCAGCGACCCACCCGCCTACGAAGCCGCCTCAGAACGCGTCATGGCCGTCCTCCGCGAATTCCCCGTCCGCGTCGAAGTCTGGGGCTGGGACGAAGCCTTCCTCGGCGCCACCACCGACGACCCGGAAACCCTCGCCGACGCCCTGCGCGACGCCGTACGCACCCGCACCCGGCTCGAGTGCTCCATCGGCGTCGGCGACAACAAACACCAGGCCAAACTCGCCTCCGGCTTCGCCAAACCCGCCGGAACCTACCGCCTCACCAGCGACAACTGGGCCGACGTCATGAACGACCGCCCCACCGACGCCCTCTGGGGCATCGGCGCCAAAACCGCCAGGAAACTCGCCGCCCTCGACCTGCACACCGTCGCCCAACTCGCCGCCGCCGACCCCGCCGAACTGGCCCGCCACTTCGGCCCCACGAACGGCCCCTGGTACCGCTACCTCGCCCTCGGCAAAGGCGAAACCGAGATCGTCACCACACCCTGGATCGCCCGCGGCCACAGCCGCGAAACCACCTTCACCGAAGACCTCACAGCACCGGACGACATCGCCCGCCACATCGCCGACCTCGCCGCGCACGTCACCCACGACGCCGCCCAAGCCGGCCGCGAGATCACCCGCGTCTCCGTCAAGATCCGCTTCAGCCCGTTCCTGACCCGCACCCGCCAGGCCAAACTCCCCGCCCCCACCACCGACCCCGCCACGATCACCCGGACGGCCCTCGCCATCCTCGACCGCTTCGAACTCACCCGCCCCATCCGCCTGCTCGGCGTGGGCGTCGACTACACCATGCCCCCAACGGAACGGTGACGCTCAGCCCACCCGGCTCACCGTCGCATAGAACGCCGAACGCAACTCCTCCTCCGCCCGCACCAGCTCCCGCAACTCCTCGTCCGACACCACGACCTCCTCGCCGTACGGCTCCACGGCCTCCACGTACGCCAGTGCCCGCCACACCACCGCCGGATCATCCCGGAACTGCCCGATCCCCGTGTTACACGGCAGGCACAACGCGTACCGCACCTCGCCCGTACGGTGACAGTGATCCACATGCTCCGGCGGCCGATCCCAGCACACCACGCACAACCCGTGCTGAGCCGCGACCATCCGCTCGACGTCCGCCGGCCCCAGCCGATAACGACGCGCCAGGTGATACGCCCGCGTCCGCGCCACCGCCCCGCCCTCGCGGCGCTCCGGCAGCACCACGAACTCCGGCCAGAGCACCTCCCCGTCCAGGTAGAGCGCGGCCAGCTCCAGCAGCACCGGGTTGTCGCCGAAGTGGCCGAGCCCGTTGTTGCAGTTGAAGCACAACACGCCCCGGACCTGCCCGGTGCGGTGACAGTGATCGACGAACGTGCCCGGGACGGCGCGGCAGACGGCGCAGAGCCCGCCCTGACGGGCGAGCATGCGCGCGAAGTCGTCCTCGGTGATGCCGTAGCGGAGCTTCAGCTTGTAGTTACGGTCGCTGCCATGATTTTTGATCTTGTTTTCGCGCACCACGAGCGTGTGGCACTGCTTGCAGTAGGAGGTGAGGCCGTCTTTGCTGGCCCGGTTGCTGCCGAATTCGACGTGAGGCTTGATCTCCGAACAGCGCGGACAGAACTTGTGCCCTTCGGGAACCTGAATCCGCTCCCGCACGGCCTTGCCCTGCTCGGCCCTGCGCTTGCGGTAGCTCTCCTGGGAACGTCTCCGGAAGCAGGTCTTGCAGTACCGCGCCAGCCCGTCGGCCATACGCGCATTGCGCCCGAACTCGGAGACCGCCTTGAGCTCTCCGCAGTCCGGGCACCGCTTCACGTCCACCCGAGCCACCCCTCAGATTTCGGACAACTCCCCCTATTCCCCGCCCTTCTGCACGTAGCTCCTCACGAACTCCTCGGCGTTCTCCTCGAGGACCTCGTCGATCTCGTCCAGAATCGCGTCGACATCGTCCGTGAGCTTCTCCTGGCGCTCCTGGACGTCGGGCGCCGCCGAAGCCTCGGTCTCCTCAACTTCGGTCTCGCGCCGACCGGTCTGCTTCTGGCCGCCGGTGTCCTTGGTTGCCATGTCGTACCTCCGCTTTGGGGGACTGCCTCTACGGATATCTTCCCCGAACCGGGCGACATTTCGCGTCGATCGCCCGGTGATCTTGCATGGTAGATCAGATAGCAATCCTATCCAATCTTGGATCCCCGCAACCGCACCAGATCGGGATGTTCCCGGCGTCCCCGAGGAGCACTGAATGTGCTCCTCGTCACACCAGGGTCACTCGCCGCCGGTGAGCGCGGCGACGAGGTCGGCGGCGGTCTCGCAGCGGTCGAAGAGCTCCCCGACGTGCGCCTTGGTGCCGCGCAGCGGTTCGAGGGTGGGGACGCGCTGGAGCGACTCGCGGCCGGGGATGTCGAAGATCACGGAGTCCCAGGAGGCCGCGGCGACCGACTCGCTGTATTGGCGCAGGCATCGGCCGCGGAAGTAGGCGCGGGTGTCGTTGGGCGGGTGTTCGACGGCGCGCTGGACCTCTTCCTCGGTGACGAGCCGCTGCATGCGCCCGCGGGCGACGAGGCGGTTGTACAGGCCGCGGTCGGGCCTGATGTCGGAGTACTGGAGGTCGACGAGCTGGAGTCTGGGGTGGGACCAGGCGAGGCCGTCGCGGCTGCGGTAGCCCTCGAGGAGTTCGAGTTTGGCGACCCAGTCGAGCTCGGTGGAGAGTTGCATGGGGTCTTCGGCGAGGCGGGTGAGGACGGATTCCCAGCGGTCGAGGATGTCCTTGTTCATCTCGTCCTGGGCGGTGCCGCGTTCTTCGACGAATTTGCGCGCTTGTTCGAGGTACTCCATCTGGAGCTGGACGGCGGTGAGCTTGCGGCCGTCGCGCATGGGGATCTCGTAGCGGCAGGTGGGGTCGTGGGAGACGGCCCGCAGGGCTTGGACGGGGTTCTCGACGGTGAGGTCGCGGGTGAGGAAGCCGTCTTCGATCATGGCGAGGACGAGGGCGGTGGAGCCGAGTTTGAGGTAGGTGGAGATCTCGGACATGTTGGCGTCGCCGATGATCACGTGGAGGCGCCGGTATTTCTCGGGGTCGGCGTGGGGCTCGTCGCGGGTGTTGATGATGGGCCGCTTGAGCGTGGTTTCGAGGCCTACTTCGACTTCGAAGAAGTCGGCGCGCTGGCTGATCTGGAAGCCGTCGCCGCGGGAGTCCTGTCCGATGCCGACTTTGCCGGCGCCGACGACGACCTGTCGTGAGACGAAGAAGGGCGTGAGGTGGCGGACGATGTCGGCGAAGGGGGTGGCGCGGCGCATGAGGTAGTTCTCGTGGCAGCCGTAGGAGGCGCCTTTGGCGTCGGTGTTGTTCTTGTAGAGCTGGATGGGGGCGTTGGCGGGGATGGCGGACGCGCGGGTGGCGGCGTCGTACATGACCCTTTCGCCTGCTTTGTCCCAGATGACGGCGGCCCGCGGATTGGTGCATTCGGGCGCGCTGTACTCGGGGTGGGCGTGGTCGACGTAGAGCCGCGCGCCGTTGGTCAGGATGACGTTGGCCAGGCCCAGGTCCTCGTCGGTGAGCTGGGTGGGATCGGCCACCTCTCTGGCCAGGTCGAAGCCGCGCGCGTCGCGCAGCGGGTTCTCCTCCTCGAAGTCCCATCGTGCTCTGCGCGCGCGAGCCGCCGAGGCGGCGAGGTAGGCGTTCACGACCTGGGAGGAGGTCACCATCGCGTTGGCGCCTGGCTGGCCGGGTACGGAGATGCCGTACTCGGTCTCGATGCCCATCACCCGACGCACCGTCATGCAACACCCTCTGTTCGTCCGGATCTGTCTATCCGCCGTTTATATGCCCGAGCCTATGCCCTTCACAGTGCCCCAGGGTCACAGAGTTATGGCACCGACGCCTTTTGGACCTCTACGGCGCGAGCCGCTGGGGTTTCTGGGCGTCTGCGGGGCTTGAGAAGCCGCTGGATGGGGCGTTCGGCAAAGGAGTAGACGAGATATGACAGGAGAATCGCGGCGAGTGTCGTGATCGTCACGGTCGTCCATGCGGGCAGGTCGCCGGCGAGCAGCAGCGGGATGAGGGCCACGGCGACGGCGCTGTGGAACAGGTAGAGCGGGTAGGTGGTGCCGCCGAGCGCGGTGAGGAGCCGGGAGGGCTTGAGCCGGAGCAGGCCGAGGGCGGCGAGCGACATCGCGATGTAGATGAGGGTGACGGTGACGATGACGCCGGTGTCGGTGACGGGCATGTTCTTGAAGCCGGCGAGGTCGATGCGGCGGTGGACGCGGTCGAGGGCGGAGCCGATCGACAGGGCGTAGCCGGCGGCCACGTAGAGCCAGGGCAGCCAGGCGCTGCCGCGTTTGTGGCCGTGTTTGTGGATGAGGTAGAGGGCCATGCCGGCGATGAAGTACGGGGCGTAGTCGGGCATGACGATCTCGTTGACCAGGCTGTCGTCGAGCAGCCGGGCGCCGATGACGGCGGCGAGCCAGCTGCCGGCGAAGGTGAGGACGCGCCCGTACGTGACGCCGATGATCACGAGGATGGAGATCAGCAGGTAGAAGCGGAGCTCGGCCCAGAGGGACCAGTAGACGCCGCTGGCATCGGTGATCTTGAACAGCCGCTGGAACATGGTGGCGTTCACCAGGTACTCCCCTGGTGAAAGTTTTGGGTCGAGCGGCTTGGCGGCGGTGAGCCCGTAGAGGGCGGCGATGGCGGCGAGGCTCAGCCAGTACGCGGGGTAGAGCCGGACGAGGCGGGAGCGGGCGAAGGCTCCGAGGCCGCGCCCCCAGACGCTCATGAGGATGACGAAGCCGCTGATGATGAAGAACAGCTCGACGCCGAGGATGCCGAGGCCGGCGATGGGCGCGAGGGCCGGGAACAACTCGGCCGGCCGGTCTCCCCAGACGGAGGCGTACGCGACCAGGTAGTGGAAGGCGACGACCGCCAGGGCGGCGAGGAAGCGGAGGAGGTCGAGTTCGGCCAACCGGCCGTCTCCCCGCGCATGCTTCGGCCGGTTAGGTGAATGCACGCTCCTTTGACGTCACTCTGATCACTTTGGTTCCACTGGTCCTTCGGTTCCCACGAGAAAAATCCGTGACGTCCGGTCGAGGGCGAGCGCGGCGCGGGCTTCGGGGGTGAGGGCGAGCAGTCCGGCGGCTCCGGCCGCGCCGCAGCCGGACAGGCGCACGCCGTGTGCGGCCAGTTCCCGGGCGGCGGCGCGGGCCTGCTCGTCGGTGACGGTCAGGTAGAGGTCGGCGAGGCGGCTGAGGAGCCGGTGGGCGATCAGGGAGGGTTCGTGGCAGTCGAGCCGGCCGAGCGCGGTGGGGGCGCCGGCGACCCGTACGGGGCGGCCGGCGCGGGCGCTCTCGATGAGGCAGGGGGCGCCTTCGGGTTCGACGACCACGATGCGGGGCGCCTCTCCCCAGCGGTCGCGTGCGTACGCCGCGGCGGCCGCGGCGAGTCCTCCGACGCCCGCCTGGACGAACACGTGGGTCGGTGCCGCGCCGGTGTCGGCGAGTTCGTCGAACAGGACGCCGTAGCCGCGCATGACGTGGAGGGGGACGTCGGTGTAGCCCTCCCAGGAGCTGTCGGCCACGAGCCGCCAGCCGTGCTCCTTGGCGGCGTGCAGGGCGGCCGCCATGCTCGCGTCGTAGTCGCCGCCGCTGCGGCGCACGTCTGCGCCGAGGGCGCGTAGCCGCTGGGCGAACGCCTCGGGGACGCCGTCGCCGAGGTAGACGACGCAGGGCACGCCCGCTTCGGCGGCGCCCCGGGCGACGGACAGGCCGTGGTTGCCGGCGCTGGCGCACACGAACGGCGGGCCGCCGGGGTCGTGCTGGGCGAGCAGGTGCACGGCGTACGCGCCGCCGAGCGCCTTGAAGCTGCCGAGCCCCATGCGGGCGCTCTCGTCCTTGACGTACGCGGTGTGGGTGCCGGCGAACCTCGGGATGGTGTGCACGGGGGTGGGCCGGTAGCCGGGCCGCCGGGAGAAGTGGGCCCGGGCCCGCTGAGCGTGCCGGGCGCCGATGAGCTCGCGTTCGCGTTCGGTGTAGGGGGCGCGGCCGGGGTTGGCGAACTCCATGATCGCCATGGTAGGGCGCGCGTCGCCCGGCGAACAGACGACAGGGCCGCACGGGTATGCCGCGCGGCCCTGTCGTCAGGGTCCTACAGGTACTGACCGGTGTTGGCGACCGTGTCGATGGAACGGCCTGCCTCGGTGCCCTGCTTGCCGGAGACGAGCGTGCGGATGTAGACGATCCGCTCGCCCTTCTTGCCGGAGATGCGGGCCCAGTCGTCGGGGTTGGTGGTGTTGGGCAGGTCCTCGTTCTCGGAGAACTCGTCCACGCAGGCCGTGAGCAGGTGCTGCACCCGCAGGCCCTTCTGGCCGGTCTCGAGGAACTGCTTGATGGCCATCTTCTTGCCCCGGTCGACGATGTTCTGGATCATCGCGCCGGAGTTGAAGTCCTTGAAGTAGAGGACTTCCTTGTCGCCGTTGGCGTAGGTCACCTCGAGGAAGCGGTTCTCCTCGCTCTCGGTGTACATGCGCTCGACGACGCTCTGGATCATCCCCTGGATGGTGGCCCCGCGGGAGTCGCCGTGCTCGGCGAGGTCGTCCGGGTGCAGAGGCAGGTCGGGCACGAGGTACTTCGAGAAGATGTCCTTGGCCGCTTCGGCGTCCGGCCGCTCGATCTTGATCTTGACGTCCAGGCGGCCGGGCCGCAGGATCGCCGGGTCGATCATGTCCTCGCGGTTGGAGGCGCCGATGACGATGACGTTCTCCAGGCCCTCGACGCCGTCGATCTCCGACAGCAGCTGAGGGACGATGGTGTTCTCCACGTCGGACGACACGCCGGAGCCTCGGGTCCGGAAGATCGAGTCCATCTCGTCGAAGAACACGATCACCGGGGTGCCCTCGGAGGCCTTCTCACGCGCCCGCTGGAAGACCAGGCGGATGTGCCGCTCGGTCTCGCCGACGTACTTGTTGAGCAGCTCCGGGCCCTTGATGTTGAGGAAGAAACTCTTGCCGGACTGGCCGGTCTTCTCCGCGACCTGCTTGGCCAGGGAGTTGGCGACGGCCTTGGCGATCAAGGTCTTGCCGCAACCGGGCGGGCCGTAGAGCAGCACGCCCTTGGGAGGACGGAGCTTGTGCTCGCGGAACAGGTCGGAGTGCAGGTAGGGCAGCTCGATGGCGTCCCTGATCTGCTCGATCTGCCGCATGAGGCCGCCGATCTCCTCGTAGGAGATGTCCGGGACCTCTTCCAGCACCAGTTCTTCGACTTCGGACTTCGGAATGCGCTCGTAGACGTAGCCGGAACGAGGTTCGAGCAGGAGCGAGTCGCCGGCCCTGATGGGCTGGCCGACCAGCGAGTCGGCCAGGCGCACGACGCGTTCTTCGTCGGCGTGCGAGATGACCAGCGCGCGCCTGCCCTCGTCGAGCAGTTCTTTGAGCATCACGATCTCGCCGACCTCTTCGTAGCCGAGGGCTTCGACCACGTTGAGCGCCTCGTTGAGCATGACCTCCTGGCCACGCCGCAGCGAGTCGATGTCGACACTGGGGCTGACGTTCACCCGGAGCTTGCGGCCTCCGGTGAACACCTCGATCGTGCCGTCTTCTCGGGCCTCCAGGAAGGTGCCGAAACCGGATGGCGGTTGCGCCAGCCGGTCGACCTCCTCCTTGAGGGCGACGATCTGGTCCCGGGCCTCCTTGAGCGTTGCGACCAGGCGTTCGTTCTGGCCGGTCACGGCCGCGAGATTCGCCTGTGCCTCATGGAGACGCTCTTCGAGGACCCTGGCCTGACGGGGTGACTCGGCCAGCTTCCGCCGCAGCGCGGTGATCTCCTCCTGCAGGAAGGAGACCTGTGTTGAAAGATCAGCGACCTCCCGTTCGCGCTGCGCGGCTCGAGCCTCAGCATCATCGCGAGCTGCCACGCCCCGTCACCTCCTTCCCAGTCGAGGGCGACTACTTAGGACCTTACCTATCTCGGGCCCCTCCGTAACCTGGCCGGGCAGTGTTCGTAGAGTGACATTCAGTATTCGTTGAATAATCCCCAATAGGGCGTTTAATACTCCCAGCATATGAACACGGTCATCTGTTCCCGTGTCACGCACCAGCGCACCCTCGTGGCCAAATTGTCATAGTTCTTCGGTGGTCCCCTTCGGTCGTCGGCGGCGCGGCGGCGGGGCGACGCCGTCGGCCATGCGACGGGCGGAGACGAGGAACCCGGTGTGGCCGATCATCCGATGATCGGGTCTCACCGCGAGTCCTTCGACATGCCAGTCGCGAACCAGGGTCTCCCACGCATGGGGCTCGGTGAAACACCCGTGATCGCGAATGACCTCCACGGTCTTGGACATCTGGGTGGTCGTCGCGACATAGCAGCAGATGACGCCACCGGGAGTGAGCGCCTTGGCGGCGGCGTCGACGCACTCCCACGGGGCGAGCATGTCGAGGATGACGCGGTCGACGTCGGCCTCGTCGATCGAGGTGACCAGGTCGCCGACGACCAGCCGCCAGTTGTCGTCCATCGGGCCGCCGTAGAACTTCTCGACGTTCTTGCGCGCCACGTCGGCGAACTCCTCGCGGCGCTCGTAGGAGGTGACGTGGCCCTCGGGGCCGACGGCGCGCAGCAGGAAGCAGGTGAGCGCGCCGGAGCCGACGCCGGCCTCGATCACCCGTGCGCCGGGGAAGATGTCGGCCATGCCGACGATCATCGAGGCGTCCTTCGGGTAGATGACGGCGGCGCCGCGCGGCATGGCGAGCGTGTAGTCCTGCAGCAGGTGACGGAAGGCGAGGTACTGGGTGCCGCCGGACGAGCGCACGACGGAACCCTCAGGCTGCCCGATCAGGTCGCCGTGGGGGATGGCGCCCTTGTGGGTGTGGAAGACGCCGTCCTCTTTGAGGGTGATCGTGTGGCGCTTGTTCTTGGGGTCGGTGAGCTGCACCTGATCCCCCACCTGGAAAGGCCCATGCCTGCGGAAACCCATGGCGGCAAGGTTATAGGGCTTTCGGGGGCGTCAGAACGCACGATATCTATGGGGGATGCTCCCTCGCGACGTGATCTCCACCGGCTCCTTGATCCTGCGGCCACCGGCCGGGTCCGACCTCGAGGACATCGTGAAGATGAGCGATGACCCGGTGACGGCGCGTTACCTTCCGCTGCTGGCGCGGCCGTACCGGATCGAGCACGCGCGCGAGTACCTCGGCATGGCGGCGGCGCGATGGGAGGACGGCGGGGCCGAGTACGCGATCACCGAGGGCGGGCGGCTCGTCGGCTCGATCGGGGTGCGGCCGCCCGACCACTGGGGGGTCTCGGAGATCGGTTACGTGGTGGCGCCGTGGGCGCGCAACAGGAACGTGGCCGCCACGGCGGCGCGGGCGCTGACGGACTGGGCGTTCGACCACGGAGTGCGCCGGGTCGAGCTGCAGGCCGAGGTGGAGAACCTGGCGAGCCTGCGGGTGGCGTACAAGGCGGGGTTCCGGGAGGAGGGGCGGCGGCGGGAGGCCAAGCGGCTGCGCGACGGGCGGTACATGGATCTGGTCACCTTCGCCAGGCTCAAGGGGGAGGCGGCGCCGCCGGCGGAGCCGTACCTGCCGTTCTTCGCGGGCGGGGAGCTGAGCGACGGCGTGGTGCGGCTCGTGCCGCTGACCGTCGAGGACGCGCCCGACTACCACCGGATGATGGCCGACCCGGACGTGGCCGCGTACGCGGTGAGCCCCCCGAGCACGCTGGAGGACGACGAGCGGCGCTGCCGGTACACCGGCTACTGGTGGGTGTCGGGGCAGCGGGTGGAGCTGGCGATCCGCGACGCGGCCTCCGGGGAGTTCGCCGGGCACCTGCAGCTCACGCAGGTGCTGCCGCCGCTGGCGCAGGCCATGGTGGGCTATTCGCTGCTGCCGTCCCACCGGGGCAAGGGCTACATGACGCGGGCGGTCCGGCTGCTGGTGGACTGGGCGTTCGCGAACACGCCGCTGCACCGGCTCGTGGCGGGCACGGACGTCGGCAACGCGGCCTCGCACGCGGTGCTGGAGCGGGTGGGGTTCCGGGTGGAGGGCGTGCACCGGGAGTTGTTCCCGAAGCCGGACGGCACGCGGGCCGACGACATGGAGTGGGCGCTGCTGCGGTCGTCGTGGCAGCGGTAGTGGTTGCGGTAGTGGTTGCGGTCGGCCGTGCACCTTGGCGCCATTGTCCGAAATTTCCGATTTCTTGCCCAGGGCGGCGCCGGGGGCGATAGTCGGGGCAGCCGCACGTGACGGCTCCCATCTCGCCGCCTCCGCTCCGAGGGACCGCGATGCCCCAGCACAGTGTCGATGTCGCCATGCGTGAACTCATCACCGCGTTCTCCTGCCTGCAGGCCGCGCAGCTGCTCGATCGGCTGGCGCGGGCCGCGGCGGCGGTCGGGGGAACGTCGTCCGCGGGCTTCGTGTCCGTGGACGCGCTGGGCGCGCGGGCGTGTCCGGTCCACGTGCACGTGCCGCCCGGCGATCCGCTGCGGGTGCGCCGGTGGCTGAGCGAGTCGGGGGTGCTGAAGGAGCTCGCCGCCTCCCGGGCGGTGGTGCGGCTGCCGCGCGACGCCGCGGTGGGCGAGCCGGGATTCCTGGCCGTTCCGGTGCCGGTCGTGGCGCGGGACCACCTGTTCGTGTGGGTGGCGGGGCGGGAGTTCGGGGACGGGGAGGAGCATCTGCTGGGCCGGTACGCGACGGCGGCCGGGCGGGCGCTGGAGGCGGCGAGCGGGCTGGAGGCGGCGGTGCGGCTGCTGCGCGGCGTGGGGGCTTTCGGCGCGCAGGGCCGGTTCGGTACGGACCGGATCACAACGAAAAGGACGGCCGGTTAGGGGGCGCCATTTCGCGGATGCTCCCGCCAGGTCTGATTTCGGAGAATGTCGCCGGACTGCAGATTTCTCATTATTCACAAATGGCAGTCGGCATATTACCGCCATTTCGCGGAAGCGGTTGCCGGCGTATTCTCGCCTCTCCAGCCGGAGCCTGGAGGCCCCACGTCGCAGCGGATCCCCGCCCTCGCGGTGGCCCGCGCCGACGGTCGCGACCCACCCATTTCGGCACCATTTCGGTCCTCGGGGCGTGGGCCATCTGGGACATCCGTCACCAACTAATGCCGCTTTTTCGCCATAAAACGCGCACGTGTGCGACTGCTGTGGTCCAGTAACGTGACCGTCCATGAAAGTGCTCATCGCAGGCGGCACGGGTTTCCTGGGCGGCGAGCTCGTACGGCTCTGCGCGGCCTCCTGTCACGACGTGGGCGCCACCTGCCGGTCCACCCGGCCACCGGAGCGGGCGGGCGTGGCGTGGCTGCCCGTCGACCTGCGTTCGCGCGAGGGGGTGTGCGCGGCGCTGGAGGCGTTCCGGCCCGACGTGACGATCAACGCGGCGTACCGGCAGGGCGACTGGGCGGCCACCGCGGACGGGGCGGCGCACGTGGCCGTGGCCGTGGCGCGCACCGGCGGGCGGCTGGTGCACGTCTCCAGCGACGCGGTCTTCTCCGGGGCGCGGCCCCGCTACGACGAGACGTGCCCACCCGACCCGATCACCCCGTACGGCGCGGCCAAGGCGGCGGCCGAGACCGCCGTGCGGGCCGTCCTGCCCGAGGCCGTGATCGCCAGGACGTCCCTGATCGTCGGGGACGGCGCGTCGGTCCACGAGGCGCTGGTGCGCGCGCTGGCGACGGGCGCGGGCGGCGGGCGGGTGCTGTTCACCGACGACGTACGCTGCCCGGTGCACGTCCGCGACCTGGCGGCGGCGCTCCTGGAGGTGGCCGGAGGCGACTTCGGGGGCGTGCTGCACGTCGCGGGCTCCGACGCGGTCAGCCGGTACGAGCTGGGCGTGCTCATCGCCCGCCGCGACGGTCTCGACCCGGCCCGCCTGCCGTCCGGCCGCCGCGCCGACGCCGGCGTGCCGGGCCCCGTGGACGTACGCCTCGACTGCACGGCCACCCAGCGGCGGCTCACCACCCGCCTGCGCGGCGCCCGCGAGTTCGTTCCCCGCTGAAGCCGTACGCCCGCGCCCCGTCATCGGGACGCGGGCGTACGGCGACGAAGGGTTACCCGCGGTGCGCCTCGAAGCGGAGGGTGCGGGACACGCCCACGCGCACCGTCGTGCCGGGGGCGATCGTGACCGGTTCGTTCGGCGGGATGTCGTAGAAATTGGGATCGCCGGGCGGCTGGATCTGGGTGCCGTTGACCGAGCCGAGGTCGACCAGGTTGACGTCCCAGCCGTCGAGCGCGACCCGCAGGTGGCGGCGCGACACCGAGCCGTCGGGGCTGGTCACCTTGGCGGGCCTGGCGCTGCCGCCGGCCACCTCGGGCGCCCGCTCGGGGTCGCGGCCGAGCAGGTAGTCGGTCTCCAGGGGCAGCGCCGTGCCGTCGTCGAGGATGAAGACGCCGAGCGAGGGGCGCGGGCCCTTGTAGGGGACCAGAGTGCGCTGGACCAGGGCGATGCCGCAGACCGCGCAGTAGGGCGCGCGGGGGTCGTTGAAGTGGTCGTTCTTGCAGTCGACGCCGTAGACCATGGGGCGGTCGCCGTGCTCGGGCTGCTGCTCCTGCTGTCCCTGGTGCTCGTAGGGGTCGGGCGGGCCGAGCACGGGCGGCGCCGGCTGGTCGTAGGGGTCGGGCGGGCCCATGCGCTGCGGGAGCGGCTGGTCGGCGGCGTCGCCGCCGGAGGGCGGCTGCTCGTCGTAGGACGGGTACTGCGGCTCCGGCGCGGGCGGCTGCTCCTGCGGCGTGTGGTAGGCCGGCTCCTGCGGCGGCAGGTAGGGGGACGGCTCCGGCGCGGACAGGTAGGGCGGCTGCTCCAGCGGCTGCGGCCCCGAGTGGGCGCCGGTCTGCGGCACCGGCTGGGGGCCCGACTGCGGCGCCGGGGAGACCGGCGGCTGGTCGGCCAGCGGGTACGGCGGCCGCTCGACGGGCTGGGGCTCCGGCTGCTGGGCCGGCTGGGCGAGCTCGGGGTCGACGTACAGGCCCGTGTCGGGCATCTCGGTGGTCAGCGGCCGGGACGGGGCGGGCGCGGCGGGCCGGTCGGTGAAGTCGCCGACGAGGCCGCCGCCGTGGACGACGCCGCCGTCGAACCGGACGGCGGGGTGGGCGCTGCCGGCGCCGGGCAGGCTCAGCTCGACCCGGTCGACGGGGCCGCTGACGAGCCGGTCGGCCCAGGTGAGCGAGTCGCTGCCGGCCAGCCGCGTCTCGCCTCCGGGCGTGGCGATGACGGCCGCGGCAGAGCCGCTGACCAGGACGGCGACGCCGCCGCCCACGGGCCCCGCGACGGCGCACGTGGCCGGGTCGCCGGCCATGTTGGCCGCGAGCACCTGGGCCGCGCGGCGGGCCAGCGCCCTGCCGTCGCCGCCGGACTCGGCGGTCTGGCGCAGCGCGGTGAGCAGGTCGTCGGCTGCGGCCTCCGCGGAGTCGCACACCAGCAGCAGCCCGCCCAGGTAGGCGACCAGCCCGTTTCCAGGAAGCGGACGCACCACTCCGAAGCCGTGGTCGGTCATGCGTCCTCCCTCACGACCGTGCTGCGCTCATCGGTGCCCTCGCTGCGCTCGGTCACTCAACTCTCCTCCCCGGAAGCCGGCGGTGTCGCGGCACCCGCGCTGCCGTGCCCACCAGCCATACGCATACCCAGACGGCGGGGCCGTGTCGCGATCCCCTCGTCTCGATTCGATGAACCAGTGGCCCGCAACGAACCCCTTAACTGTGCAAGTTTGGCCAAACAGCACACTATCGGCCAGTCGTCGCATCCCAGAAATCGCCGCGGCCCGCCGCTTCGGCGTACCGAAACTGCTGGACACGACCCTAGCGAGGGCCCGCTCCTTAAACGAGTGGGACAAATCAGGCGCCGGTGAAAACCCGGTTCACATCGGCTGTGGCGAGCACGCCGTAGATCTCGCCGCCGTGCTCGACGAGCAGGTATTCGCTGCCCGGCGCCTCTCGCATGGCGTCGATGAGCGGCTCGCCCCTGAGGTCGGCCGCGAGCACCATGGTGGGCTCCAGCGACTTCGCCAGGGAGGCGACGGTGATCCACGGGCGGCGGTGCTCGGGAGTGGCCTGCACGGCCACCTCGTTGACGATGGCGACGGGCCGGCCGTCGTGGTCGACCACGACGATGGCGCCCGCCCGGGTCTCGGCGGCCTGGCGCAGCGCCTCCGACAGCGGCGTCTCGCCGGTCACCGGGATGGCCCTGCGGGCCAGGGCGCGCGCGTCCACCCGGGGGATGCGCTCCCGGATGCGGGCCGCGCGCAGCGACTGGCCGGCGCCCATCCAGATGAACGCGCCCAGCACCAGCGGCCACAGCACGTTGGAGACGTCGCCCTCTCCCCCGCCCCAGAGCACGCTCGCCAGCGGGAAGATCACCAGCAGCGCGGCCAGCGCCCGGCCGCCCCAGGCCGCCACGACGGTGCCGGAGCCCGGGCTGCCGCTGAGTTTCCACACGCCGGCGCGCAACATCCGGCCGCCGTCGAGCGGGAGGCCGGGCAGCAGGTTGAACACGCCGACGATGAGGTTGGCGACCCACAGCTGCCAAATGAGCGCCTCCAGGATGCCGCCGCCGTCGACCAGCCACAGGTCGGCGCCGAAGCCGAGCGCGGCGAGGGCGAGCGACAGCAGCGGCCCGACCGCGGCGACCATGAACTCCTTGCCGGGCGTGGGCGGCTCCTTCTCGATCTCGGAGACGCCGCCCAGGAGGTAGAGGGTGATCCTGCGGACCGGCAGGCCGTACGCCTTGGCCAGGACGCTGTGCGCGAGCTCGTGCAGCAGCACCGAGACGTACAGCAGCACGGCGAACACGAACGCGACGCCGTAGGCGGCGGCGGTGCCGAGCTGCGGGAGCCTGGCCTCCATCTGCGGGCCGAACAGGAAGGTGATGAACCCCGCGACGAGGAACCACGTCCATGAGACGTACACCGGAATGCCGAACGGCTTCCCCATCCTCAGACCGGAGAACTCCTGCCGCGGGCTCTGCTCGCTCACCGCACTCCTCGAACGTCCACTACATGCCGATGCTGCTTTGATGCTACGCGGCGGATCAGGTGATCCTCCTCGCGCGAAGGTTATTCTGTCGGGGTCTTGACCTAGAGTGCGGTGCATGACGTTGACCGAACCGGTGATCATCGGAGCTCTCTCCCCGTCCCGGGCGGGCGACTTCATGACCTGTCCCCTGCTCTACCGCTTCCGGGTGATCGACCAGCTGCCCGAGAAGCCGTCGCCGGCGGCGGTGCGTGGCACGGTGGTCCACGCGGTCCTGGAGCGCCTCTACGACCTGCCCGCCCCGCGGCGCTCGGTGGGGGCGGCGCTGGAGCTGCTGGAGCCGCAGTGGCTGCGGCTGCTCGCGGAGGAGCCGCTCTACGCGCAGATGTTCGCCGACGACGCCGAGCGGGAGCAGTGGCTGGCGCAGGCGCGCGGCATGCTGGAGCGCTACTTCAGGCTGGAGGACCCGACGCGGCTGGAGCCGGCCGAGCGGGAGCTCTACGTCGAGGCGGTGCTCGACGGCGGGCTGCTGCTGCGCGGCTACGTCGACCGGCTCGACGTGGCGCCGACCGGCGAGGTCCGGGTGGTCGACTACAAGACGGGCAGCGCTCCGGGGCCGGAGTTCGAGGCCAAGGCGCTGTTCCAGATGAAGTTCTACGCGCTGGTGCTGTGGCGGCTGCGCGGGCAGGTGCCCCGGCTGCTGCAGCTGGTCTACCTCGGCGGCCAGGGCGAGGTGCTGCGTTACGCGCCCGACGAGGCCGACCTGCTGGCCACCGAGCGCAAGGTGATGGCGCTGTGGGCGGCGATCGAGCGCGCGCTGGAGTCGGGCGAGTGGCGGGCGCGCCGCAGCCGGCTGTGCGACTGGTGCGATCATCAGGCGCTGTGCCCGGAGTTCGGCGGCAGTCCCCCGCCGGTGCCCGACCGGCAGCCGGGCGACACGGTGCGCAGCAGCCGGCGCGCGGCCACCGACGAGCTCTGACCCCCGCCCTCGGGGGTAGGGGCCGCTTATCCTCCCAGGGGAGGAGGCTGCGGGCTCGCGGCCGGTCCTACAGTGAAGCGGTGCGGATCGACCGGAGCAGGCTCCACGACGTGGTGCTCGCGGGGGCCGTGGCCGCGGCCTCGGTGGCGATGTTCTCCCTGTACGGCCCCGCGCAGCTGCGGGCCGAGGGGCTCCGGGTCGACGGCATGCGGCCGCCCGACGCGTTCGGGGCGCTGCTGGTGGTGCTGGCGTGCGTCCCGGTGGCGGTGCGCAGGCGCTGGCCGCTGGCGGCGTTGTGCGCGGGGCTGGTGCCGGAGACGCTGCTGGCGGCGTTCGGCTACGGCATGGGCGCGGTCGGGCTGGCCGGGCTGGTGCTGCTCTACTCGGTGGCCTCCCACCGGGGGCTGGCGGTGGCGCTGGGCGCGCTGCTGCTCGCCGCCGTGGCGTACGCGCTGACGGCCGCGGCGGGCGGGATGCGGACGGGGTGGAACGAGCACCTGGTGGTGGCCGTGCTGCTGGCGGCGGTGTGGGGGGCCGGCAGGAGCCTGCGGCTGCGGCGGGCGTACATGGAGGAGCTGAAGGACCGGGCGGCCAGGCTGGAGCGGGCGCACGCGGCCGACACCCGGGCGGCGCGGGCCGAGGAGCGCTCCCGGATCGCCCGCGAGCTGCACGACGTGGTGGCCCACCACGTGAGCGTGATGACGGTGCAGGCGGCGGCGGCGCGACGGGTGCTGGCCGCCGATCCCGAGCTGGCGCGCGAGGCGCTGACGGCGATCGAGCACACCGGCCGGCTGGCGATGACGGAGATGCGCAGCATCGTGGGCGTGCTGCGTACCGACACCGCCGCCGGGACGCGGGCCGAGCTGGGGCCGCAGCCGGGCGTGCGTGACCTGTCCGCGCTGGTGGAGCAGATGCGGGAGGCGGGCCTGCCCGCCCGGCTGGTGACGGAGGGCGAGCCGCGGCCGCTGCCCGCGGGGGTCGACCTGGCCGCCTACCGGCTGGCCCAGGAGGGCCTGACCAACAGCCTGCGGCACGCCGGCGCGGGGGCGAAGGCCGTGGTGACCCTCCGGTACGGCCCGCGTGAGCTGGACGTCGCCGTGGCGGACGACGGCGCGGGCGTGGCGGCGCAGCCGTCGTCGCCACCGGGCCACGGTCTGGTGGGCATTCGCGAACGCGTGGCCCTCTATGGTGGAATCCTGAACATCGGTCCGCTGGCAGGGGGCGGTTTCGAGGTGCGGGCGAGGTTCCCGTTGAAGGACGGCCAATGACGATCAGAGTGCTGCTGGTGGACGACCAGCCGCTGCTGCGCACGGGATTCCGCCTGATCCTCGAGGCCGAGCCCGACATCACGGTGGTGGGCCAGGCCGGCGACGGCAAGGGCGCGCAGGAGCAGACGCGGGCGCTGCTGCCCGACGTCGTGCTGATGGACATCCGGATGCCCGGGGTCGACGGCATCGAGGCGACCCGCCGGATCGTGCGGGAGGCGGCGCCGGCGGCGCACGTGCCGAAGGTGCTCGTGCTGACCACGTTCGACCTCGACGAGTACATCGTGGAGGCGCTGCGCGCGGGCGCCTCCGGGTTCCTGTTGAAGGACGTGCCGCCCGACGAGCTGGTGCAGGCGATCCGGGTGGTGGCGGCCGGCGACGCGATCGTGGCGCCGAGCGTGACACGGCGGCTGCTCGACCGGTTCTCCGCGAAGCTGCCGTCGGCGTACGAGGAGGCGACGCCGGCGCGCCTCGACCGGCTGACCGAGCGGGAGCTGGAGGTGCTGCGGCTCATCGCCAAGGGCATGTCCAACGCCGAGATCGCGGCCAAGCTCGTGGTGAGCGAGACGACGGTGAAGACACACGTCGGCAACGTGCTGACCAAGCTGGGGCTGCGCGACCGCGTGCAGGCCGTGGTGCTGGCCTACGAGACCGGGCTGATCACTCCCGGCGCCCTTCCATGACGGCGCCGCCCGTCCCGGTTCGGGGGCGGGCGGCGGTCACGGGGCTTCAGCCGGTCTTGGCGGCGGTCTCCGCGGCGGGCACCTCGGGGGCGTTCTCCGGGAAGTGGCAGGCCACCTGGTGGCCTTCGGCCATCTGGGCGAGCGGCGGCTCGACCTTCTTGCAGATGTCCTGCGCCTTCCAGCAGCGGGTGTGGAAGCGGCACGCGGGCGGCGGGTTGAGCGGGCTCGGCACGTCGCCCTTGAGCCTGATCCGGTCGCGGTCCTTGCGCACCTTCGGGTCGGGCACCGGCACGGCCGACATCAGCGCGTTGGTGTACGGGTGCATCGGCACGCTGTACAGGCTCTTGCGGTCGGCGACCTCGACGATCTTGCCGAGGTACATGACGGCGACCCGGTCACTGATGTGGCGCACCACCGACAGGTCGTGGGCGATCACCACGTAGGTCAGGTCGAGCTCTTTCTGCAGGTCTTCGAGCAGGTTGACGACCTGGGCCTGGATCGACACGTCGAGCGCGGAGACCGGCTCGTCGGCGATGATCAGCTTGGGCTTGAGCGCGAGCGTACGGGCGATACCGATGCGCTGGCGCTGGCCGCCGGAGAACTCGTGCGGGTAGCGGTTGTAGTGCTCGGGGTTGAGGCCGACGAGCTCCAGGATGTCCTGGACGGCCTTCTTGACGCCGTTCTCGGTCTTCACGCCCTGGATGCGGTAGGGCGCGCCGACGATGGCGCCGACCGTGTGCCGGGGGTTGAGCGACGAGTACGGGTCCTGGAAGATCATCTGCATGTCGCGCCGGAGCGGCCGGAGCCGGCCCTGGCCCATGTGCGAGATGTCCTGGCCCTCGAAGACGATCTTGCCGGCGGTGGGCTCCAGGAGCCGGGTCACCAGCCGTCCCGTGGTGGACTTGCCGCAGCCGGACTCGCCCACCAGGCCGAGCGTCTCGCCCTTGAACACCTCGAAGCTGATCCCGTCGACCGCCTTGACGGCGCCGACCTGTCTCTTGAACAGGCCCTTGGTGACGGGGAAGTGCTTCTCCATGTTCTGCACGGACAGAAGCGGCTCGTTTTCGCTCACTGGGTCTCCAGCACTGGCTTGATCTCGTTCTCCCACAGGCCCCGCCGCTCTTCCCTGCTCATGTGGCAGCGCACCAGATGGCCGCCCTCGGTCTCGGCGAGGGCCGGGACCTCGGTCGTGGCCTTGTCTCCTGTGCGCTCGGCGTACGGGCAGCGGGGGTGGAAGGCGCATCCGGGCGGCACGTTGATCAGCGACGGCGGCGAGCCCTTGATCGGCAGCAGCCGCTCGGTGGGCTCGCGGTCGAGGCGCGGCATGGAGCCCAGCAGGCCCCAGGTGTAGGGGTGCTCGGGGCGGTAGAAGACGTCTTCCGCGCTGCCGTACTCGACGCACTTGCCGCCGTACATGACGAGGATGTCGTCGGACAGCTCGGCGACCACGCCCAGGTCGTGCGTGATGATGATCAGCGCGGAGTTGAACTCGCGCTGCAGGTCGCGCATGAGGTCGAGGATCTGCGCCTGGACGGTCACGTCGAGCGCGGTGGTCGGCTCGTCGGCGATGAGCAGCTCGGGGTCGCACGAGAGCGCCATCGCGATCATGGCGCGCTGGCGCATGCCGCCGGAGAACTCGTGCGGGTAGCTGTCGACGCGCCTGGCCGGCTCGGGGATGCCGACGCGGCCCAGCATGTCGACGGCGTGCTTGCGGGCCACCTGCTTGGAGACGTCGTTGTGGATGCGGTAGGCCTCGATGATCTGCTGGCCGACCGTGTAGTAGGGGTGCATCGACGACAGCGGATCCTGGAAGATCATCGCCATCTTCTTGCCGCGCAGGGAGCGGACGTGCTCGGTGCTGGCCCCGATGAGCTCCTCGCCGTCGAGCCAGATCTCGCCGGACAGCCGGGCGCGGCCGCCCTTGTGCAGCCCCAGGATGCCGAGGCTGGTCACGCTCTTGCCGGAGCCGGACTCGCCCACGATGCCGAGGGTCTTGCCGCGCTCGACGCCGAACGACAGCCCGTCGACCGACTTGACGAGGCCGTCGTCGGTCGGGAAGTGGATCTTCAGGTCTTTGACGTCCAGGAAGCTCACGACAACCTCACCCTCGGGTCGACCACGGCGTAGAGCAGGTCGACGACCAGGCTCGCGATCACCACGAACATCGCGGCGACCAGTACGACGCCCATCACCTGCGGCATGTCCTGGGTCCTGATGGCCAGGATGGCGTACTGACCGAGCCCGGGCAGAGTATAGGTGGTCTCGGTGAGGATGGCGCCGCCGATGAGCAGGCCGAAGTCGATGCCGAAGAGGGTCAGGATGGGCGTCAGCGTGGCGCGCAGGCCGTGCTTGACGACCACCTGTCTCTCACGCAGGCCCTTGGCCCTGGCGGTGCGGATGTAGTCCTCCCCCATCGTCTCCAGCATCCCGGCCCGGGTGAGCCGGGCGTAGGTGGCGGCGAACAGGAACGCCAGCGTGATCCACGGCAGCAGCAGGTTGTAGGCCCACTCGGCGGGATTCTCCGAGAAGTCGGTCCATGCCCCGCCCGGCGGGGTCCAGCCCAGGCCGTAGCTGAAGACGACCAGGGAGATCATGCCGGTGAAGAAGATCGGCAGCGACACGCCCGCGAGCGCGGTGCCCATCGTCAGCCGGTCGAAGAAGCTGCCCCGGCGCAGCGCGGAGAGCACGCCCACGGCGACGCCCGCGACGACCCAGATGAGCGCGGCACCGATGGCCAGGGAGAAGGTCACCGGCAGGCGATCGAGCAGGTCCGGCCAGACCGGCTGCCCGGTGATGAAGGAATATCCGAAGCACGGTGCGGGGCAATGCTCGACACCCGCTCCGTAGTCGTACTGGGCGCCGGCGAACAGGCCCTTGACGAAGTTGCCGTACTGCACGACCACCGGGTCGTAGAAGCCCAGCCGCTCGGCCACCAGGTGGACCGTCTCCGGTGTGGCCGCCCGGCCGACGTAACGCGACGCCATGGCCTCGGGGGTCGCCCCCGCCCACTGCGGCACGACGTAGAAGATGCCGAAGGTGACCATGCTGATGACGACGAGCATGGCGAACGCGCCGATCAGACGCCTGATGATATATGTGAGCACCGCTACCGGCCGAGTGGCCCGCCCGCGGGCGGGCGGGCCACTCCTGCCTTCACCTGCCTTCGCTAGATCCCCGAACCTCGCCGTGTGGTCACTCGACGCCGAGCATGGCGTAGTCGTACATGCTCTGGCCCTCGTTGTAGGCGACGTTCGTCACGCCCTGGCCGCGCATGAGCAGCGACTTGGCCCACACCACGGGAAGGATGGAGGCGTCCTCCATGACCTTCTTGTCGACCTCGACCCACAGCTTGGCGCGGGCCGTCTCGTCAAGCTCGGCCGAGGCCTGGTCGATCAGCTTGTCGACCTCGGGGTTCTTGACGCTGAGGTTGTAGTTGCCGGCGTCGCGGATCGTGCGGCTGTCGACGATGGCCTGCATGAAGCCGTAGCCGTCAGGCCAGTCGGAGCCCCAGCCGTGGCCGGCCAGGCCGATGCCGTTCTTCTTGACGTAGTCGACGTTGCCGGCGTAGTCGGAGAAGTAGCTGGAGGCCGGGAAGCCCTTGAGCGTCAGCTTGATGCCGACCCGGGCGAGGGCCTGCTCCATGGCCTCGGCCAGCGCCTTCTCGCGCGGGCGGTCGGCCCGGAAGGCCATCGTGGTGGAGAAGCCGTTCGGCTGCCCGCAGGCGGTCAGCGCCTCCTTGGCCTTGGCCACGTCACCCTTGTTGTCCGCCGAGGGGTACTGGTCGAACTTCTCCTGGCCGACGATGCCGGGCGGCATCACGTTGGTCGCGATCTCGCCGCCGGCGACCTCGCCTCCGTAGGCAGTCTGGTTGGCGACGCGGTCGGCGGCCCACATGACGGCCTTGCGGCAGTTGACGTTGTCCAGCGGCGGCGTGTCCGGGATGACCGAGACGTACCAGAGCCTGGGGATCGTCGGGTTGTCCGTACGAGCCTTCAGCGCCGGGTCGGGCAGCACCTTGCCGAGCGCGGCGGGCTGCATGCCGGTGCCGGGGATGTCGAGCTGGATGTCACCGGCGATGAGCTGGTTGTCCAGGTCGTCGGCGTTGACGTTGAGCTGCACCTCGATGCGGTCGGGCAGCGCGGGACGGTTCGGGTCGGTCGCCGGGTCCCACTGGTCGTTGCGGACCAGCGTGAACCGCTTGCCGATCTCGTTCGTCTCGAACTTGTACGGGCCGGACGAGACGACCTTCTCGCGGTACTTCGCGCCCGTGTCCTTGTCCTTCGGCACCGGGGCCGTCATCGGCATCTGGACGACGTAGTCCATCGACGCGAACGGCTTCTTCAGGTGGAAGACCAGCGTCGAGTCGTCGGTCGCCTCGACGGCCGAGGAGAAGTCGACGTCAGGCGTCTTGTAGACGCCCTTGAAGTCCTCCGGCCACTCGAGCAGCTCGTTGAGGTAGGAGGGGCCGTGCGGGAAGGTCTCCTTGTCGAAGCTGCGGGCCACCGCGTACGCCACGTCCTTGGCGGTGATCGGCGTGCCGTCCTCGAACTTCAGGCCGCTCTTCAGCTTGTACGTCCACGTCTTGCCGTCCTCGCTCGGCTCACCGAGCGACTCGGCCAGGTCGGGGACGACCGTGTTGCCCTCGGGACCGGGGCCCGGCTTGTACATCGTCAGCGTCCGCCAGTAGAACCGGCCGAAGTTGAACGAGTAGCCGTAGTAGGTGTCACCCGGGTCGAGGCTGTCCCAGTCGGAGGAGTGGGCCGCCTTGAGGGTCCCGCCCTTCTTCGTGGACGGGTTGAACACCCCGGTCACGGCGGCGTTGAACGCGGCTTGCGCGCCGCCACCCGACGCGGAGGCGGCCGGCTGGGCCGTGCCGCCACCGCCGCCACAGGCGGAGAGCACCAGGGCGAGCACCGCTGTCGCGGCTCCTGCCAGTGCGTGTTTCCTTCTCATTGACTAACCCCTTGATGAGTGAGATGCGGGGGATGAAGCGCCTTGCGGTGGATCAGTGCGCTCGGGGGTCGAAGGCGTCCCTCAAGCCATCGCCGAACAGGTTGAACGCCAGGACGGTGATGAAGATCGCCAGACCCGGGAAGATCACGAAGTGGGGCAGCGTGTAGAAGCGAACCGCCTCGGACAGCATGCCACCCCAGGTGGGGGTGGGCGGGTTGATGCCAACGCCCAGGAACGAGAGCGAGGCCTCGAACAGGATGTTGGTCGGGATGAGCAGGGTCGCGTACACCAGGATCGGCGCCACCAGGTTCGGCAGCACCTCACGGAAGATGATGTAGCCGTTTCGGGCGCCGAGGCTCTTGGCGGCGTCCACGAACTCCCGCTCACGCAGCGACAACGTCTGGCCGCGCACGATGCGGCCGATGCTGGGCCAGCTGAAGAACCCGATGATGAAGATCAGCATCGCGATCCGCAGGCCGTTGCCCTCCAGGCCGAACCCCTGGTCGGGGATCACGCCCGCCAGCGCGATCGCGAAGACCAGCAGCGGGAAGGCGAGGAAGACGTCCATGATGCGGCCGATGACCTGGTCGACCCAGCCGCCGAAGTAGCCGGCGATGACGCCCAGGACGGTGCCGATGATCACCGAGACCACCGTGGCGAGGAAGCCGATCAGCAGCGAGATCCACGCCCCGGCGACGATCCGGCTGAAAATGTCACGGCCGTTGACCGGCTCGACACCGAGCAGGTACTCGCCGCCCATGCCGCCGAGAGCGCCCTTGGGCAGCAGCGTGGCCGGGTCGATCTGATCCTGGTGGAACTCCAGCGGCGGATGGCCGAAGGCAGCGATGATCGGCGAGGAGAAGATCGCCACGAGGATCAGCAGGACGACGACACCGCCGCCCGCCAGCGCGACCTTGTCGCGCCTGAGGCGCATCCACGCGATCCGGGTGAGAGACCGGCCCTGGATGGCCTTGCCCGCTCCCGCGAGCACCGACTCCGGATGCGCTTCTGCCGCGGAACCGGACACGTCTAGCGGTGCGGTCATGCCGAATTGCCCCCTGGAACCAGACGACGCTGTCTAAACGCGTAGTGAACTTCAGACCGCGTGGTCGCGGACCTCAGGAGGCAGAATCTATGCGTTGAGCTGCGCTGACTAGTCCCCCAGGGCGCTATGTGGCTAATCTGTGATTCAGGCGAAACGGATTCGTATCGGTCCCCGGGACGATGTCCGGAGTGCGTACCGATTACGTCTCGAAACCGTGACAAACCCGCCCGGAGCGCCCAAGTCTCAGCCGATGCCGCGGCGCTTGAGAAGCTCCTCGATGTCCGAAAAGTCGTCGTCCGCGGCGGCCGGTTTCCGCTCGGCCTTCTGGGCCGGCTTCGGCTTGGTCCCCGTGTTCTGCGGCGGTGTGGCGCCCACGGCCGGACGGCTCGCGCCCTGCTGCACCGCCGGCTCGGCGGCGGCTTCCTTCTTCTTGAGCTTGCGCCCCCGCATCACGCCGGAGACCACGAACAGCACGGCCGACAGGCCCGCCACCGCCACGCCCGCCCACACGGCGGGGTTGAACACCAGGTTGGTCACGAACCCCACGAGGGTGGAGCCGATCGTCCACAGCGCCGGCAGCGCGCCGGTCAGGTAGGCCGCCAGCGGCAGCAGCGCCCACGCCGTCGTGCGCAGCCCCGGGGCCGCTCCCCTGCGCCGGAAGGCCAGGAACGCCAGCACCAGCCCCGCGATGGTCAACCCTCCGCACAGCGGCAGCCAGGCGATCTGGTTGAACGTGTCCATGTGCCGTCCCCTCGTCGTGGCTCCTGCCTCCATCCTGGCACGCGAATCCGCGCGCGCCTCCTCCCCGAGAATTACTTGTCCCTTAGGGGAAACCCGGACAGGGCCCGCCTTCGCGCGGGCTCAGGACCTCAGCAGCGCCCGCAGATCGGCCACCCCCACGTCCTCCAGCGAGGACACCACCAGGCGGCCCGGAGCGGGCTCGACGGGCAGCAGGTTGGGCACCGCCACGACGGCGCAGCCGGCGGCCGTCGCCGCCGCCACGCCGTTCGGGGAGTCCTCCAGGACGACGCAGTGCACCGGCTCCACGCCCAGCCGCCGCGCGGCCGTCAGGTAGGGCTCCGGATCCGGCTTCGTCCGCAGGACGTCGTCGGCCGTCACCACGAGGTCGAACCGGTCGCGGCCGAAGCCCTTCAGCACGGCGTCGGCGATCTCCTTCAGCGACGAGGTCACCAGCCCCACGGGCACCCCCTCGGCCCGCAGCGCGTCGAGCAGCTCGGCGGCGCCCGGCATGACGACCACGCCCTGCGACAGGCGCGCCACCATCCCGGCCACCATCCAGTCGCGGACGTCCTCGGGCGCCACGTCGGCGCCGGACACGTCCAGCATGTACTCGACCGTGCGTTCCATGGACCCGCCGACCAGGTGGGCCTGGTGCTCGGGCGTCCACCGCGCGCCCAGCCGGTCCATCACCTCGGTCTCGATCTCCAGCCAGACCCGCTCGCTGTCGACCAGCAGGCCGTCCATGTCGAAGAAGACCGCTTCCACCCGTGCTCCCGATCGGTTGTGTCCGCCCGCCAGTGTGGCCGCCCGTGCTGAACGCCGGGCGAGGACGACCCCGCCCGTACGTGAACGGCGGCCGAGAACACCGTGCCGACCCGCGCGCACGCGGCGTCGCGGCCCGGGAGGCGCGGCGGGAGGCCGCCACCCGGGCCGGACGCCAGGCCGTCAGACGTTGAAGTATTTCGCCTCGGGGTGGTGGGCGACCAGGGCCGAGGTGGCCTGCTCGGGGTGGAGCTGGAACTCCTCCGACAGCGTCACCCCGATGCGCTCGGGCGCCAGCAGCTCGAACAGCTGCTTCTGGTCCTCCAGGTTGGGGCAGGCCGGGTAGCCGAAGGAGTAGCGGCAGCCCCGGACGTTGACCTTGAGCATGTCGTCGAGCGACTCCTCGCCGCCGATGCCGAGCTCCGCGCGCACCCGCGCGTGCCAGTATTCGGCCAGCGCCTCGGTGAGCTGCACCGACAGGCCGTGCAGCTCGAGGTAGTCGCGGTAGGCGTCCTTCGCGAACAGCTCGGCGGTGGCCTCGGCGATCCTCGAGCCCATGGTGACGATCTGGAAGCCGACCACGTCGACCTCGCCGGAGTCCTTCGAGCGGAAGAAGTCGGCCAGGCACAGGTGGCGGTCGCGGCGCTGGCGCGGGAACGTGAAGCGGGTGCGCTCGCCCCCGTCGTCGTCGAGGATGATGAGCGAGTCTCCGTCGGAGACGCACGGGAAGTAGCCGTAGACGACGGCCGCCTCCAGCAGGCCCTCGGTCTGGATGCGGTCGAGCCACATGCGCAGCCGCGGCCGGCCCTCGGTCTCGACCAGCTCGTCGTAGCCGGGGCCGTCGCCGCCCCTGGTGGGCTTGAGCCCCCACTGGCCGAGGAACAGCGCCCGCTCGTCGAGGAAGGCGGAGTATTCAGCCAGCGAGACGCCCTTGACGATGCGGTCGCCGATGAACGGCGCCGTCGGCACCGGGTTGCCGGTGGCCACGTCGGAGCGGGCCGGCAGCTCCTCGACGGGCGTGCGCTGCAGCACGGCACCGGTCTTGACGCGGCGCTCGCGCAGCGGCGGCAGCGCCGCGCCCGGCACGCCGCGCTTGACCGCCATGAACGCGTCCATCAGCCGCAGCCCCTCGAACGCGTCGCGCGCGTAACGCACCTCCCCGTCGAACACCTCCGCGAGGTCCTGCTCGACGTAGGCGCGGGTCAGGGCGGCGCCGCCGAGCAGCACGGGGTATTTCTCGCCCAGGCCCCTGGAGTTCATCTCCTCCAGGTTCTCCTTCATGACGACCGTCGACTTCACCAGCAGGCCGGACATGCCGATGACGTCGGCCTTCTGCTCGTCGGCGGCCTCCAGGATGGCCGAGACCGGCTGCTTGATGCCGAGGTTGACCACCTGGTAGCCGTTGTTGGACAGGATGATGTCGACGAGGTTCTTGCCGATGTCGTGCACGTCGCCCTTGACGGTGGCCAGCACGATGCGGCCCTTGGTCTCGCCCTCGACGCGGTCCATGTGGGGCTCGAGGTAGGCGACGGCGGCCTTCATCACCTCGGCCGACTGCAGCACGAACGGCAGCTGCATCTCTCCGGAGCCGAACAGCTCGCCGACCGTCTTCATGCCGTCGAGCAGCACCTCGTTGATGATCTCGAGGGCGGGACGCTGCTCGAGCGCGGTGTCGAGGTCGGCCTCCAGGCCCTTGCGCTCGCCGTCGATGACGCGCCGCTTGAGCCGCTCGTTCAGCGGCAGCGCGGCCAGCTCCTCGGCCTTGCCGGCGCGCACGGCGGCGGCGTCGACGCCCTCGAACAGGTCCATGAAGCGCTGCAGCGGGTCGTAGCCCTCGCGGCGGCGGTCGTAGACCATGTCGAGCGCGACCTGGCGCTGCTCGTCGGGGATGCGGGCCATCGGCACGATCTTGGAGGCGTGCACGATGGCGGAGTCGAGCCCGGCGTTGACGCACTCGTTGAGGAACACCGAGTTGAGCACCATGCGGGCGGCCGGGTTGAGGCCGAAGCTGATGTTGGACAGCCCCAGCGTGGTCTGCACACCCGGGTAGCGGCGCTTGAGCTCGCGGATGGCCTCGATGGTCTCCAGGCCGTCGCGCCGGGTCTCCTCCTGGCCCGTCGCGATCGGGAAGGTCAGGCAGTCGACGATGATGTCGTCGACCTGCATGCCCCAGTTGTTCGTCAGGTCCTCGATCAGGCGGGTGGCCACCCGCACCTTCCACTCGGCGGTGCGGGCCTGGCCCTCCTCGTCGATGGTCAGCGCGACGACGGCCGCGCCGTGCTCGCGCACGAGCCGCATGATCTTCTGGAAGCGGGAGTCGGGGCCGTCGCCGTCCTCGTAGTTGACGGAGTTGACCGCGGCGCGTCCGCCCAGCATCTCGAGACCGGCCTGCAGCACCGCGGGCTCGGTCGAGTCGAGCATGATCGGCAGCGTGGAGGCGGTGGCGAAGCGGAAGGCCAGCTCCTTCATGTCGGCCACGCCGTCGCGGCCGACGTAGTCGACGCACAGGTCGAGCATGTGGGCGCCGTCGCGGGCCTGCTCGCGGGCCGTCTCCACACAGTCGTCCCAGCGGCCCTCCAGCATCGCCTCGCGGAAGGCCTTGGACCCGTTGGTGTTGCAGCGCTCGCCGATGGCGAGGTAGGAGGTGTCCTGCCGGAACGGGACGGTCTGGTAGAGCGAGGACGCGCCCGGCTCCGGGTGGGGGCGGCGCGCCTCGGTCTGCTTGCCGCGCACCCGCTCGACCACCTGGCGCAGGTGCTCGGGCGTGGTGCCGCAGCAGCCGCCGACCAGCGACAGGCCGTAGTCGTGGGTGAAGGCGTCGTGGGCGTCGGCCAGCTCCTCCGCGCCCAGCGGGTAGTGGGCGCCGTCGGAGGTCAGCACGGGCAGGCCGGCGTTGGGCATGCAGGACAGCTTCAGCCGCGAGTGACGGGCGAGGTAGCGCAGGTGCTCGCTCATCTCGGCCGGGCCGGTGGCGCAGTTGAGGCCGATGACGTCGACGCCGAGCGGCTCGATCGCGGTCAGCGCGGCGCCGATCTCCGAACCGAGCAGCATCGCGCCGTTGGTCTCGATCGTCACCTGGGCGATGATCGGCACGTCCCTGCCGGAGGCCTCGATGGCGCGCCTGGCCCCGACGACGGCGGCCTTGACCTGGAGCAGGTCCTGGCAGGTCTCGATGATGATCGCGTCGGCGCCGCCCGCGATGAGGCCCGCGGCGTTGTCGCGGTAGGCGTCGCGCAGGCTGGCGTACGGCAGGTGGCCGAGCGTGGGCAGCTTGGTGCCGGGGCCCATGGAGCCGAGCACGAAGCGCGGCTGGTCGGGCGTGGACCAGTGGTCGGCGGACTCGCGGGCGATGCGGGCGCCCGCCTCGGAGAACTCGAAGACGCGCTCGGAGATGTCGTATTCGCCGAGGGCGGCCAGGTTGGCCCCGAAGGTGTTGGTCTCCACGCAGTCGACGCCGACGGCGAAGTAGGCGTCGTGGACGCCGCGCACGATGTCGGGCCGGGTGACGTTGAGCACCTCGTTGCAGCCCTCATGGCCGTGGAAGTCGTCGAGGGTCGGCTCCTGCGCCTGGAGCATCGTGCCCATCGCGCCGTCGGCTACCACGACGCGCTGGGACAACACTTCTCGGAAGGACGGGGAGATGCTCATGAGGTGAAGCTTATCGGGTGCGTCTCAAGCGGCTGCGCGCCGGCGCTTCCCCCCTGGACCTTACCGGCCCCCTGCACCCGGAACGACCACCGCGTACGGACGGGACGGCGTGCCTCGCGCGCGGGTGGAGCAGCTGCCCCGTTTCGTCGCGGCCATGCCTGGGTTCGCCCGACGCGAAACGCCCGCCCGTCCGCCGTGGCGGGGCCCCGGGCGGGACGGCGTCGGGCGGCGGCGCGGAGCGGGAGCAGCGGCGGCGCGGCACCGCGGTGGAAGGCCCCGTGGAGCTGCGGGAAGATCGCGCGGAGCCGGCGGGAACGCCGGTGACGGGGGTGACCGCCGCGACGGTGGGGACGCCGGGGAACGGGTCACGCGGCGGCCGGCGGCGGGCGCGGGGCGGGGAAGATTCGGGGGGAGAGTCGGTGACGGCGACGCGTCCGCACCGCATAGGCTTAGCGGGACGATGGAAGTGGAGGCGACACGTGATAGAGCTCGAAGGGCTCCCCGAGCTCGTCGACCCGGTGCTGATAGCCGCGTTCGAGGGCTGGAACGACGCGGGTGAGGCCTCCAGCGGTGTGATCGCCCATCTCGAGTCCGCGTGGAAGGCCGAGCCTCTCATCTCGCTCGACCCCGACGACTATTACGACTTCCAGGTGACCAGGCCGTCGGTGGAGCTGAACGACGGGATGACCACGTCGATCGTGTGGCCGACGACCCGGCTGCTGCGCGCCCGCCCGCCGGGCGTCGAGCGCGACGTGGTGCTGCTGCGCGGCATCGAGCCCAACATGCGCTGGCGCTCCTTCTGCGCCGACATCATCTACATCTGCCGCGAGCTGGGCGTCGAGCTGGCCGTCATGCTGGGCGCGCTGCTGAACGACTCCCCCCACACCCGGCCCGTGCCGATCCTCGGCAGCGCGACCAACGAGGGGCTCGCCCGTTCGATCAACCTGGAGCTGAGCCGCTACGAGGGGCCGACGGGCATCGTGGGCGTGCTCGGCCACACGTTCGCGCAGGCCGGGCTCGACGCGATCTCGCTGTGGGCGTCGGTGCCCCACTACGTCGCCCAGCCGCCCAACCCGAAGGCCACCCTCGCGCTGCTGCGCCGGCTGGAGGACGTTCTGGAGATCCCGATGCCGCTGGGCGACCTCGACGAGGAGGCCCGGGCGTGGGAGCACGGCGTGGACGAGCTCGCCTCCCAGGACAGCGAGGTGGCCGACTACGTCAAGGAGCTGGAAGAGCGCAAGGACGCCGCCGAGCTCCCCGAGGCCAGCGGCGACGCGATCGCGGCCGAGTTCGAGCGGTACCTGCGGCGCAGGGACCGCGGCACGGACAGCTGATGCTCAAGGCGTAAATCTGTCAATTTTTCGTCGTTTCAGGTAATAATCAGAAACCTCTTCACCACAGGCGGGGGTCCTGGCGATCCCCCGCACCCGGCTTCGCACGCGATGCCTGTCACCTGACCGCGCACGTTAGGCACGCCATGGCGACTTCCCCCGTAGACCCCCATCGCAGGAGCCAGGACGCCAGGCGGCGCATCCTGGAGATGGCCCTCTCGCTGCGCAACGACCGTGCCGGGGGCTCCCTCGACCACTACCTGGCCCTGCTGCAGGACCGGATGCCGCTGTGGTTGAGCATCCTGCACGACCTCTCCCACCGCGCCGGCAAGGGCGACGTCGCCGACAACCTGCTGCAGGTGGCGCGGGCGGGCATCGACTACTACCTGGCGGTGCAGGGCGCGGCCCAGCCCGCGTTCACCTCGCCCAGCGTGACGGTGCGCTTCCGTGACGCGCTGCGGGAGGCGGGGCTCGGGCCGGAGACCGAGGTCGCGCCGGTCGCGGCGTACCTGGAGGCGGAGCGGCGGCTCGGGCGGGTGCGGCCGGACGTCGATCCTGAGGCCAGCGCGCGACTGCTTCTCGCGGGCTGCTTCCACCGGGCTCACCTGGAGATGTTCGCGGGCGCGAGCGACGGCCCGGAGCGTGACGCCGGCGCCCGAGGCATCGTCCGCGAACTCCGCCTGGAGCCCGTCCTGAACCCGGCCTGACGCCGTCGCAGGGCCGTGAGCGCGCCAGAGGCGTCTCACGGCCCTGCGACGGTGTACGCGGTCTCGCGCCGCGGCTCAGAGCCGGCGCGCGGCATGCGGGTGCGTGGCGTGGGTCAGGCGCGGCGGAGGGTGCGTGGCCGGGCGGCGCGGCTCAGCGCCTCGTCGTAGCGGTGCCAGATGAGTGCGGCCACGTCCGGGTCGGCGCCCAGCGGTTCGCTCACCAGTCCCGCGCCGGCCCCGACGAGCCGGTCGTGGAAGAAGCCGGGCGCGAGTACGTACGAGGCGATGGCCACGCGGGCGGCCGGGGTGGAGCCGACCCGTTCCATGGCCTCCTCCAGCGACGGCGTGCCGGCCGAGGCGAACGCGGCCGTCACCGGGCGGGCCAGCCGTACGGCGAGCCGGTGGGCGGCCGCGCGCACGTCGGCCAGGGCCGCGGGGTCGGACGAGCCGGCCGCTCCCAGCAGGACGGCGTCGGTGGCGCGCAGGCCGGCGCGCGCCAGCTTGCGCGCCAGCGCCGAGGTCAGCAGCCGGTGCGGCCCCAGCCATCCGGACACCACCGCGTCGGGACGGTGGTCGGCGACGACGGCCGGCAGGTCGATGTGCGCGTGGTAGCCGCCGGCCAGCAGCAGCGGCACCACGACCACCGGGCCGCGCACCGCGGGCAGGACCTCCCCCAGCAGTGGCGAGCTGATTTCCAGGTAGCTCAGCTCCACACGCTGCCCGGGCCGGACCCTCCTGACCGTCTCGGCCAGCGCCGCCAGCGTGTGCTGCCCCGCCGGGCTACGCGTCCCGTGCGCGGCCAGCACGAGTACGGGCGTCACCGGAACCCTCCGGCGGACACCACGACGGTCCGGTCGGCGCCACCAGGGACAGGCGCGGCGGACCTCACGGCGGGCACGGCGGCCAGGCCAGTGGCAGGCGAGGCGGACCTCACGGCGGGCACGGCGGCCGGCCCGGTGGCAGGCGCGGCGGACCTCACGGCGGGCGTGGCGGCCGGCCCGGTGGCAGGCGCCACGACAGTCGCGGAGCGCCCGCGGGCGCGCCCCGCACGGCACACCGTCACAGGTCGAGCGCCGCGCACGGCGGTGCAACGGGACGTCGGGGAAGGCGATGCGCTCCGCCGCATGTCGCCGGCCAAGGCCCGCCGCGCCGGCCGGCGGCACGCTCCAGCCCGCATGGGCGCCGAAGGCCTGCACATGGTGTTCTCCTCATCGAGTCGGGGTGCTACGTGGGTGGGCCGGCAGGGCAGTCAGACCCAGGCCGGAGCACGGGCCGACCTGTCACCCGGGACGCACGCCACGCCGTGGGCCGGGATCCGCATCACGAGCCGCGCGGTCACCCGGGGTGCACGACGCACCCTGGTCCGGAGCAGAGGTCAGGCCGCCGAGCCGGCGCCGGTTGGGCGGTGGTCAGGGGTGGGTCATAGGGCGGCCTCGTAGAGGCAGGCGAGGCGGTAGCCGCGTTTGACGACCGTCTCGACGACGCCGCCGGCTCCGAGTGCGCGGCGCAGCCGGGTGATGGCCATCTCCACCGCGTGCTCGGCCGAGTCGCGGGCGACGCTGCCGGGCAGCACCGTACGCAGGTCGCCCCGCGACACCACGTGACCGGGCTTGTCGGCCAGGCGTTTGAGCACCGCCATCGGCGCGGGCGGCAGCGGCCGCAGCTCGCCGTCCACGACGACCGCGTGGCCGCGGATCTCCAGGCGGTGGCCGCCCGCGGTGAGCCGGGTGACGCCGTGCTCGGGCAGGTGCCGGGCGAGAACCCGGGCCAGCGCCCCCAGCCGGGAGCGGTCGGGCTGCAGCGTCGGGACGCCGCGCGAGGTGAGCGGATCGGCGGTGACGGGCCCCACGCACGCGGCCACCACTCCCCCGCCGAACGCGGCCAGCAGCGCCTCCTCCAGCCCGTCCGCCCGGGCCGCGCCCAGCATGGCGTTGACGGCGGGCGCGCTGGTGAAGGCGACGGCGTCGACCGCGCCGGAGATCGTCTGGGTGATGAGGCGGCGCAACGGCGAGATGTCCCGGTACGGCAGCCACCGGTAGACGGGGATCTCGATGACCTCGGCCCCCGCCCGGCGCAGGTCGGCCACGAACTCGGCGAGCGGCTCGCCGTGCTGCTGCACCGCGATGCGCCGCCCGCGCAGGTCCTGGGCGAGGAGGTACTCCTTGACCTCCTGGCAGGACTCGGTGGCCGGGGTCCAGTGGTCGTTGAGCCCGGCGGCGCGTACCGCTCCCCTGGCCTTGGGGCCGCGGGTGAGCAGGCGCGCCCGGGACAGGTGGTCGGTCAGGTCGGCGGACAGGCCCCAGCCCTCGGCGGCGGCCATCCAGCCGCGGAAGCCGACGCCGGTCGTGACGACCACGTCGTCGAGCGGCGCCTCCAGGCCCAGCCGGGTGGCGGCGAGCAGGTCGGCGTCCTCGGCGAGGGGGACGAGCCGGATCGCGGGGGCGCTCACCACACGGGCGCCGCGCCGTTCCAGCAGTGCGCCGAACTCCTCGCGGCGTCTCGTCGCGGTCACGCCGACGGTGAAGCCCGCCAGGGCGTCGGGGGCGGTCTCCGGTGCGGAGCCGCCGTCCAGGGGGAGCGCGCTCATGCCCATACCTCCAGCCGGTCAGGGATGCCCGGCCGGGCCCCGAGCACCCGGCCGGGCATCACAGGCGCGTGTGACGCAAGTGAGATCACCCTCCGATACTGCTTTCGGGGGGTTTCGCGGCTGGGTCTCTTCTGTTACCGCTGTGCTACAAGGCTCGGCTCCGGCGGTTGGCGCGGGAGACGCCGGGGAAACGTAGATCGTGACGACGCCGCCTATCGGGGAGTTACGGGTGACGGTCCGGCCTATTCGCACGTTCGACGATCCGGTGCTGCGCCAGGTCTCCGCGCCGGTGCGGGATTTCGACCGGGAGCTGCGGCGGCTGGTGAAGTCGCTGACGGCCACGATGGGCGCGGGCGCCGGCCGGGCCGGGCTCGCCGCCCCGCAGATCGGCGAGCCGCTGCGGGTGCTGGTCTACTCCTACGACGGCAAGTCCGGCCACCTGGTCAATCCGCGCCTGGAGCTGTCGCAGCGGCGCATCACCGCCGACGAGGCGTGCCTGTCGGCCCCCGGCGTGTGGTGGCCGCTGGACCGCTCCTACATGGTGACAGCGCGCGGCCGCGACATGTTCGGCAAGCCCGTGACCGTGCGCGCGCTCGGTGTGCTGGCGCGTGTGCTCCAGCACGAGGTCGACCACCTCGACGGGGTGCTGTTCAGCGACCACCTCGAAGAGAGCGAGCGGGAACGGTTTCTCGCGGCGGCGTTGCCAGGCTGAGCTCGCGCCGCTGCGCGGGATCGGTGCCGCCCCAGACGCCATAGGCCTGCCTGGTGTCCAGCGCGTATTCGAGGCACGGCCGCCGTACGGGACATCGGCCGCACACTCGCTTGGCCTGCTCGACCTGTGACCGGCTCGGCCCTTCCACGGAGATCGGGAAGAACAGCTCCGGGTCAAGGTCCAGGCAGGCGGCCCTGCGGGTCCAGTCGAGCATCATCATGACGTTCGCGCCTACCCAGCGTGAGGGGGCTCATACCTGCGTGAGCAGGTCGTCCCAGTCCGCCAGGAATCGGGCGAGTCCGTAGCGCGACAGCGCCGCCGCCCTGGCGGCCTTGCCGGCCTGGCGGGCGGTCTCCGGGTCCTCGGCGTAGGCGTGCAGCGCGTCGGCCAGCACGTGCACCTTCGTGGAGAGCACGCCGGCCTCGGGCGGCACCGCCTCGACGGCCTCGGTGGCCGCCAGCGCGACGACGGGCATGCCCAGCGTCATGGCCTCGATGAGGGCCAGGCCCAGCGACGTCCACCGGTAGGGGTGCAGGTAGACGCGTCTCCTGGCGAGCTCGGCGTGCATGACGTGCTGGGGCAGGTCCTCGTACGTGCCGTACGGCAGGCCGGCGACCTTCATGCCGAACACGTCGAGGGGCACGCGTTCGGCGAAGCGCGGCAGCAGGTCGGTCCCGGCGACGCGGGTGCGGCGTACCGGCTCGTTGACGACGACGCCGGCGCGGGGCAGCTCGCCGGTGTACAGGTGGCCGGGGTCGGGGACGCCGTGCTCGATGACGCGAGTGGGCGCCCTGCCGTTGTCCCAGAAGAGCTCGTTGAAGTGGGTGACGTGGACGAGCGTGATGTCGCTCCGGTCCGCGAGCGGGTGGCGGGTGCGGGGCACGTCGCCGGCCGGGGTGTTGTGCTCGACGTACACGCCCGGCACGTCGCGGCCGAGCCATTCGCGGGCCAGGTCGATCTCGTGCGGACGCTGGTAGACGACGACGTCGACGGGTTCGCGGCGCAGCCGGTCCCACGGCACCTCGCGGGCGCTGCCGGGCCAGTCGTAGGTGGCGGCCCGTCCCCGTCCGTCGGGACCCCGATCGGGGACGAGCGGCAGCAGGTACTCGTGCGACCCGCGGATGAACGCGCTGGTCCACGAGCCGTGCACGTGCCAGATGAGGATCCTCACCAGCGGCTCCACCCCATGGCGCGGGCCCACGGCGCCGACGCGGCCGGCACGGCGGCCGCCACGTCGTTGAGCACGCGATCGACGGCGTCCCAGAGGTCGTGCGCGACCTCGGGGGCGTCCTCTATCTCCACGGGCAGCGTCTGCGGGGTCGGGATGAGGATGCCTCGCGCCCCGGCGGCTCGGGCGGCGTCCATGTCGCGGCCGATGTCGCCCACGACCACGCAGTCGCGGGGGCTGACGTCCAGCACGGCGGCGGCTCTGATCACCAGGCCGGGCGCGGGTTTGCGGCAGGTGCAGCCGTCGCCGTCGTCGTGCACGCAGATCGCCCACGCGTCGAACGGGCCCAGCAGCTCCTCCACCCTGGCGTTCACCTGGTCCATGTCGTCCGGCGAGAGCAGCCCCTTGGCGACGCCCGACTGGTTGGTGACCACGGCCACCGGCACGTCCGCCTGTCTGAGCCGGCCCAGCGCCTCGACCGCGCCCGGCATGGGCTCGACGAGTTTCGGATCCCCGTTGTACGGCACGTCCCTGATCAAGGTCCCGTCCCGATCGAAGAGCACTGCGCCGGGACGTCGCTTTTCGAACACCATTCACCTCCGTCAGCGTGTCCGGCAGCTACCCGGCCCTTGACCGGGCAAACAACTACTCTGCGTGACCAACCGCAGGACGCCGGGGCTGTTTTCGCATCTCCCGAGCCCGTCCAATGTTTGAGAACCGCTTCTCTCGGTAGCGGTTCTCCACGCCTTAGGGGGAGGAAGCATGAAGTTTCTCGGCATCAACGCGATCTTCCACGACCCGGCCGCGGCGCTGGTGGTCGACGGGAGGATCGTGGCGGCGGCGGAGGAAGAACGCTTCAGCCGCCGTAAGCACGGCAAGCGGCCGCTGGCGTTCTCCGCGTGGGAGCTGCCGGAGCAGGCCGCCGCCTGGTGCCTGCGCGAGGCCGGCCTGGCCCCCGAGGACATCGACGCCGTCGCCTACTCCTACGACCCCTCGCTGGTGGTGCGCAGGCCGGAGGGCGAGTGGGAGGACCTGCGCACGAAGTACGCGGTGCGGGCTCCCGCCTTCCTGGCCACGGCGCTGCCCGGCCTGGATCCGGGCCAGGTCTCTTACGTGCCGCACCACGTGGCGCACGCCGCCTCCGCGGGCCTGGCCTCGCCCTGGCGCGACTGCGCGGTGCTGGTGTGCGACGGGCGCGGCGAGGACGTCTCGCACCTGGCGGGCGTCTACCGCGACGGCGAGCTGGAGATCCTGGCCACGCAGGAGCTGCCGCACTCCCTGGGCCTGATGTACGAGGAAGTGACCGAGCACCTCGGTTTCCTGCGCTCCAGCGACGAGTACAAGGTCATGGCGATGGCCTCGTACGGCACTCCGCGGCACCTGGCCGCGCTGCGCGAGGTGCTCTACACCACGGGCGACGGCGGGTTCCGGGTGGAGCCGGTCGACTGGAACGTCTACGCCAAGGCGCTGCCCAAGGGCGGCACGTGGACCTCCGACCACGCCGACCTGGCGGCGAGCGTGCAGGCCCGGCTGGAGGAGGTGCTGCTGGAGCTGGTGCGCTGGCTGCACGCGCGTACCGGCGAGCGGCGGCTGGCGCTGGCCGGCGGGGTGGCGCTCAACTGCGTGGCCAACACCCGGCTGCTGGACGAGGGGCCTTTCGAGGAGCTGTGGGTGCAGCCGGCCGCGGGCGACTCGGGCACCGCGCTGGGCGGGGCGCTGCACCTGGCGCAGACGTACGGCGAGCCGGCCGCGCCGATGCCGGGCGCGGCGCTCGGGCGCGGCTTCACCGACGAGGAGCTGGGCGCCTGGCTGGACGTGGCGCGCGTGCCGTACTCGCGGCCCGCCGACCTGGCCGCCGCCGTGGCCGCCGAGCTGGCGGCCGACCGGATCGTGGCGTGGTTCCAGGGCCGCTCCGAATACGGGCCCCGGGCCCTCGGGCAGCGGTCGTTGCTGGCGCATCCCGGTCACGCGCGCAACACCGAGCGGCTCAACGACGTCAAGGGGCGGGAGCAGTTCCGGCCGATCGCGCCGATGGTGCTGGAGTCGCGGGCCGGTGAGATCTTCGGGCGGGGGCCGGTGCCGTCGCCGTACATGTTGTTCGTGCACGACGTGCACCCCGACTGGGCGCCGCGCCTTCCGGCGGTGGTGCACGTGGACGGGACGGCACGCATCCAGACGGTCTCGCCGCGGGCGCATCCGCTGATGGCGCGGGTGCTGAGCGAGTTCGAGGCGCGTACAGGGCTGCCGGTGGTGGTGAACACGAGCCTCAACACCGCGGGGCGGCCCATGGTGGACGATCCGCGTGACGCGCTGGAGTGCTTCGGGTCGGCGCCGGTGGACGTGCTCGTGCTGGGGCCGTACATGGTGCGCCGCGGGGAGGTGTTCGCCGCGTGATCACCGTCGTGATCCCCACCGTCGGGCGGCCCAGCCTGCGTGACACCGTGGCGGCCGTGGGGCCCGGCGTGCCGGTGGTCGTGGTGGACGACCGGAAGGCCGGGGCGCCGCTGGAGCTGCCGGCGCACGTACGCGTCGTGCGCTCGGGCGGGCACGGCCCGGCGGCGGCGCGCAACGCCGGGTGGCGGGCCGCGGAGACGCCCTGGGTGGTGTTCCTCGACGACGACGTGGTGCCGGCGCCCGGGTGGACCGAGGCGGTCTGGAAGGACCTGGTGGACCTGCCCGACGAGGTGGCCGGCAGTCAGGGGCGCATCACGGTGCCGCTGCCCGCCGAACGCCGGCCCACCGACGCCGAACGTCACACGGCCGGGCTGGTCGACGCCGCGTGGGTGACGGCCGACATGGCCTACCGGCGTGCGGTGCTGGAGGCGGTGGGCGGGTTCGACGAGCGGTTCCCCCGGGCGTACCGGGAGGACTCCGACCTGGCGCTGCGGGTGCGGCGGGCCGGTCACCGGCTGGTCAGGGGCGAGCGGGTGACCGAGCATCCGGTGCGCGCGGACGGGTTCTGGGCGAGCGTGCGCTTCCAGCGAGGCAACGCCGACGACGCGCTCATGCGCCGCCTGCACGGCCCGGACTGGCGCGCCGCCGTCGGGAGCGGCCCCGGACGGCTGCGGCTGCACGCCGTGACCACCGCCGCGGGCCTCACGGCGGCGCTGCTCGCGGGCGCCGCACTCGCCAGGCGCGGTGGGCGGGTGGCCCCCGCGCTCGCGGGCGTGGCGGGTCTCGGGTGGGGGGCGCTGACCGCCGAGTTCGCCTGGCGGCGCGTCGCGCCGGGGCCGCGTACCCCGGACGAGGTGCTGCGCATGGTGCTCACCAGCGTGGTGATCCCGCCGGTCGCCTGCGCGCACCGGCTGCGGGGGGAACGGAAGGTGCGCCGATGACCGATCGCATGCGCGGGCGCGTGCTCGTGGCCCGGCTCGACGACGCCGGGGACGTGCTGCTGGCCGGACCGGCCGTGCGGGCCGTGCGCACGCTGGCCCGCGAGGTGGTCTTCCTGGCCGGTCCGCGTGGCCGGGCGGCCGCGGAGCTGCTGCCCGGCGTCGACCGGGTGGTCACGTGGCACGCGCCGTGGATCGACCACACCCCGCCGCCCGTCACCGAGGAGCGGGTCGCCGATCTGGTCGGCAGGGTGCGCGGCGTGGACGAGGCGGTGATCCTCACCTCGTTCCACCAGTCGGCGCTGCCGCTGGCGCTGCTGCTCCGGCTGGCGGGGGTCGGCCGGATCGCCGCGATCAGCAACGACTACCCCGGCTCGCTGCTGGACGTCCGCCACCGGGTGGACGAGGACGTCGACGTGCCGGAGGCCGAGCGGATGCTGGCGGTGGCGCGGGCGGCCGGGTTCGAGCTGCCCGACGGCGACGACGGCGGGCTCGCGGTCCGGCGGCCGCTGCCGGACATCGGCGCGTTCGCCGGCGGCGGTTCGTACGTCGTGGTGCACCCCGGTACCTCCGCCCCCGCCCGTACGTGGCCCGCGGAACGGCACCGGCAGACCGTCCGGGAGCTGACCGAGGACGGCCACCGGGTCGTCGTGACCGGCACCGAGCGCGACCTGACCGCCTACGTCGCCGGCGGCGACGCCGCGGACCTGGGCGGCCGGACGACGCTGGCCGAGCTGGCCGCCGTGATCGAGGGCGCCGGCGTGCTCGTGGCGGGCAACACCGGCCCGGCGCACCTGGCGGCGGCGGTCGGCACCCCGGTCGTGAGCCTGTTCGCCCCCGTCGTCGCCGCGGCGCGGTGGGCGCCGTACGGGGTGCCCGCGGTGCTGCTCGGCGACCAGGACGCGCCCTGCCGGGGCACCCGGGCGCGCCTGTGCCCGGTGCCCGGACATCCATGCCTGTCGCAGGTGACCAGTGAGCAGGTGGTCAAGGCAGTGAGGGAGCTGACGCAGTGAAGGTGGATCTCATCTCGGAACACGCCGACCCGCTGGCCGCGGTCGGAGGCGTGGACTCCGGCGGCCAGAACGTGCACGTCGCCGCGCTGGCGGTGGCCCTCGCCGAGCGCGGGCACACGGTCGTGGTCCACACCCGGCGGACTTCGCGGGAGCAGCCGGAGTCGGTGCCCCTGGCGCCGGGCGTCACGGTCCAGTACGTCACGGCCGGCCCGGCGGCTCCCGTGCCGAAGGACGAGCTGCCGCCGTTCATGCCGGAGTTCACCGAGCGGCTGGCCCGGCGCTGGTCCGAACACCCACCGGACGTGATCCACGCGCACTTCTGGATGAGCGGCCAGGCGGCGCTGGGGGCGGCGCGCGGCGTGCCCGTGGTGCAGACGTTCCACGCGCTCGGCACGGTGAAGCGACGCTGGCAGGGCGAGGCGGACACGAGCCCCGCGCACCGCCTGGAGACCGAGCGGGAGATCGGCCGGCGCGCCGACGCCGTGGTGGCCACCTGCAGCGACGAGGTGGGCGAACTGGTCGCGATGGGCGTTCCCGAGCGCCGCGTCATGGTCGTGCCGTGCGGGGTGGACCTGTCGGCGTTCTGCCCGGAGGGTCCGGTCGCACCGCGTACGGACGGCCCGATGGTGCTCAGCATCGGCCGCATGGTGCCGCGCAAGGGCGTGGACACCGTGATCAGGGCGTTGCGCCAGCTGCCCGGGGCGGAGCTGGTGATCGCGGGCGGCAGCCGGGACGACGCGGAGGTCGTCCGGCTGCGGGAGCTGGCCGAGGGCTACGGCATCGACGACCGCGTCCACGTGATCGGCAGCGTCCCGCGCCGGGAGGTCCCGGCGCTGATGCGCGCGGCCGACGTGGTGGTCACGGTGCCGTGGTACGAGCCGTTCGGCATGGTGCCGGTGGAGGCGATGGCGTGCGGCGTGCCGGTCGTGGCCTCGGCGGTCGGCGGCCACCTGGACACGGTCGCGGGCTGCGGCGTGCTCGTGCCGCCGCGCCGCCCGCGGGCGCTGGCCAGGGCGCTGAAGGACCTGCTCGGCGACCGGGAACGGCGGGCGGCGCTGGGCGCCGCCGGGGCGAGGAGGGCCCGCGCCCGCTATGGCTGGCCGCGGGTGGCCGAGCAGACGGAAGCCGTGTACGCGCAGGTCATCGACGGAAAGGTGTGCCGCCTGGCGGCCCTGGGGGGTTGATCATGGATGCTCATCTGGAAAAGCTGTGGAACACCCTGGAGAAGGTCGACGACCACGCGGTCACCGTCCGGGCCTGGGGCGGCAAGCTGGCCGGTGTGCTGGCCGCCGGAGGCAGGCTGCTGGCCTGCGGCAACGGCGGCTCGGCCGCGGAGGCCCAGCACCTGACGGCCGAGCTGGTCGGCAGGTTCCGCGACGACCGGCGGCCGTACGCGGCGATCCCGCTGCACGGCGACGCCTCGTCACTGACGGCGATCGTCAACGACTACGGCGCCGACGAGGTCTACGCCCGCCAGGTGCGGGCGCACGGCCGGCCCGGTGACGTGCTGCTGTGCCTGTCCACCAGCGGCTCCAGCGCGAACGTGCTGGCCGCGGCCCGGGCGGCGCAGGAGAGCGGGGTCCTGGCCTGGGCCCTGACGGGGCCGGCGCCGAACCCGCTGGCCGACCTGTGCGACGACGCGGTCGCGGTGCCGGCCGAGGAGACGGCGACCGTCCAGGAAGTGCATCTGGCCCTGATCCACCTGCTGTGCGACGCGGTGGAGGGGGCGCTGTGACGGGACCGCTGGTCGTTCTGGGGGACACGCTGCTCGACGTGGACGTCGAGGGCGAGGCCGAACGCCTCTGCCCCGACGCGCCCGTGCCGGTGGTGGAGGTCTGCGCCGAGCACGCCCGCCCCGGCGGGGCGGGCCTGGCGGCGCTGCTGGCCGCCCGTGACGGCGCCGAGGTCGTGCTGGTGACGGCGATCGGCGACGACGCCGACGGGCACCGCCTGTGCGCGCTGCTGTCGGAGGAGGTCGAGCTGGTACGGGTCCCGCTGCGCGGCGGCACCGTGCGCAAGACCCGGGTCAGGGCACGCGGCCAGACGCTGGTCCGGCTGGACACCGGCGACGGCACGGCCCGCTACTCGCCCACGCCGGAGGCGGCCGAGGCGATCGCGGCGGCCGGGGCGGTGCTGGTCTCCGACTACGGCAGGGGCGTGGCCAGGATGGCCGGGGAGCTGCTGCGCGGGAGCACCGTGCCGGTGGTGTGGGACCCGCATCCCAGGGGCGAGCGGCCGATGCCGGGCTGCGCGTTGCTGACGCCCAGCGAGGCGGAGGCCAGGCAGCTGTGCCCCGACGGCTACCACGGCCCGGACCAGGCCGCCCGCAGCCTGGTCCGGGCCCTGCGGGCCAAGGCGGTGGCCGTCACCACCGGCGAGCGCGGGGCCGCGCTGGCCGTGGAGGGCGGCCCGCTGACCCGGGTGCCGCCGCCGGTGCGGGCCGGCGGGCAGGACGCGTGCGGGGCGGGCGACCGGCTCGCCAGCGCCGCGGCCCTCGCCCTGGCCGGCGGCGCCGACGCGGAGAAGGCGGTGATCGTCGGCGTCGGTGCGGCCTCGCACTTCGTGCAGCGCGGCGGCGCCGCCGGCGTCAAGGTGCAGGAGCAGCGGCTCGGCGACCGGCCGCGCACGGCGCTCGAGGTGGCCAAGCTCACCCGGGCCTCCGGCGGCCGGCTGATCGCCACGGGCGGCTGCTTCGACCTGCTGCACGCCGGCCACGTGAGCCTGCTGCGGCGGGCCAGGGCGCTGGGCGACGCGCTGGTCGTCTGCGTCAACTCCGACGACTCGGTACGCCGGCTCAAGGGCCCGTCCAGGCCGATCGTGGACATGCGCGACCGGGTCGAGGTGCTGCGGGCGCTGGGCTGCGTGGACGCGGTGATGGTGTTCGACCAGGACACCCCGGCCGCCGCCATCGAGCAGCTGCGTCCCGACGTGTGGGTGAAGGGCGGCGACTACGAGGGGGAAGAGCTGCCCGAATCCGAGGTCCTCGGCAGGCTCGGCGCGGAGATCGTCGTGCTGAGCACGCTGCCGGGGCGTTCGACAACGAATCTGATCAGGGAGATCCAGTGAACATTTTGATCACCGGGGGAGCCTCCGGGCTGGGCCTGGCCACCGCCGAGGCCGTGGAGAAGGAGGGCTGGAAGGCCCTGGTCGTCGACGTGCGCGCGCCCGACCAGCGCTTCGAGCACGTCACGGCGGACCTGGCCGACCGCGGCGAGGCCGAGCGGGCCGTACGCGAGCTCGCCGAGCGGGCCGGCGGCCTGCACGGCGTCGTGACGGCCGCCGGCATCGACGCGTGCGGCCGGCTGGAGGACGTGCCCGCCGACGACTGGGAACGCGTCATCAAGGTCAACCTGCTGGGCACCGCCTCGGTAGTGCGGGCGGCGCTGCCGTACCTGAAGCACACCAGGGGCACGGTGGTCACCTGCGCCTCGACGCTGGGGCTGCGGCCGCTGAGCGACGCCTCGGCGTACTCGGCCTCGAAGTTCGGCGTCGTCGGCTTCACCAGGGCGCTCGCGACCGAGATGCGCGGCGAGGTCGGGGTCACCCTGCTCATCCCGGGCGGCATGCGGACGGGCTTCTTCGACGGCCGTCCCGAACAGTACAAACCGGGCCCGGAGGCGGGGCTGAACGACCCGGCGGACGTGGCGCAGGCCGTGGTCTTCGCGCTGCGGCAGCCGGCCGGTTGCGAGGTGAGAGAGCTCGTCGTCTGCCCCTCCACGGAGACGTCATGGCCCTAGACCTGCTGGTGCTTCGCGGGCTCGGCCTGGGCGACCTGCTCACGGCCGTGCCCGCGCTGCGGGCGCTGCGGCAGGCCTTCCCCAAGCATCGGATCACCCTGGCCGCGCCCCGGGCGCTGGACGCCCTGCTGCCGCTGACCTGCGCGGTCGACGCGAGCGTCGATGTGTCGGGCCCCGGCCCGGTGCCGTTCCAACGGCCGGACATCGCGGTCAACCTGCATGGGAAGGGGCCGCAGAGCATCGACGCGCTGCGCGCCACCGACCCGGGCAGGCTGATCAGCTTCGGCACCGGCCCGCCGTGGAAGGACGGCGTGCACGAGGTACGGCGCTGGTGCGAGCTGCTGGAATGGCACGGCATACCGGCCGACCCGGCCGACCTGACGCTGGGCATCTCCGACCGGACGGGCCCCGCGATCGTGCATCCGGGGGCCGCCTTCCCGGCGCGCCGCTGGCCGCCCGAGCGGTTCGCCGAGGTCGCCGGCGCGCTCGGCGACGACGTGGTCGTCACCGGCACCGAGAACGAGGTGCCGCTGGCCAGGAAGGTCGCCGAGCTGGCGGACCTGCCGCCGGAGCGCATGCTGGCCGGGCAGACCCGGATGGCCGACCTGATCGACCTGGTGAGCACCTCGCGGCTGGTGGTCTGCGGCGACACCGGAGTGGCGCACCTGGCGACCGCGTTCTGCGTGCCGTCGGTGGTGCTGTTCGGGCCGGTCTCCCCCTCGTTGTGGGGGCCGCCGCCGGGCTGGCGGCACGTGGCGCTGTGGGCGGGGCAGAACGGGGATCCGCATGGGGAGCGGCCCGACCCCGGCCTGCTGAAGATCGAGGTATCCGAAGTCGTCGACGCTGCCATGGAGGTCACGTCATGAGGGCTCTGGTCACCGGGGGCGCCGGGTTCCTCGGCTCCTATCTGTGCGAACGGCTGCTGGACGAGGGCGCGGAGGTGATCTGTATGGACAGCTTCCTGACCGGGGGCCCGCGCAACGTCGAGCACCTGCTCGACCGTCCGCAGTTCCGGCTCATCGAGTGCGACCTGACCGGGTACGTGCACGTGCCCGGCGGGGTGGACCTCGTCCTGCACTTCGCCTCGGCCGCCTCGCCGGCCGACTACCTGCGCTACCCGATCGAGACCCTGCGGGTCGGCAGCGTCGGAACGCTGCACGCCCTGGGCCTGGCCAGGGAGAAGAACGCCCGTTTCGTGCTGGCATCGACCAGCGAGGTGTACGGCGACCCGCTGGAGCATCCGCAGAAGGAGACGTACTGGGGCAACGTCAACCCGGTCGGCCCGCGCAGCGTCTACGACGAGGCCAAGCGGTTCGCCGAGTCGCTGACCACCGCCTACCGGCACTCGCGCGGCGTGAACACCGGCATGGTGCGGATCTTCAACACCTACGGCCCGCGCATGCGGCCCTTCGACGGCCGGGCGATCCCGACGTTCATCCGGCAGGCGCTGACCGGCGAGCCCATCACGATCACCGGGGACGGCTCGCAGACGCGCTCCATCTGCTACGTCGACGACACCGTGTCGGGGATCATGGCCATGGCCGCCAGCGACTTCGACGGGCCGGTCAACATCGGCAACCCCGACGAGCTGACCATGCTGGAGCTGGCATCCATGATCAAGGAGCTGGCCGGGTCGTCGTCGGAGATCACGTTCGTCGACCGGCCGGCCGACGACCCGAAGGTGCGGCGGCCGGACACGACGCTGGCGGCCGAGCGGCTCGGCTGGCGGGCGAAGGTGCCCGCCGCCGAGGGGCTCAAGCGCACGATCGCGTGGTTCGCCAAGGAGCTGGCCGCCATCGAACAGTTGGAACGCTCCAAGGTCTGAGCCGCCGCGGCTCCTACCGTCAGAGGGCGACGCCGAGCAGGGCGTCGGCCAGGTCCTTCACCAGAGCGGGGGCGGCCGGGTCGGAGCCCTGCCCCGCCAGCGCCTGCTCGACCCAGGAGTCGATCGCGGCCAGCGCGCCCGGCGCGTCGAGGTCGTCGGCCAGCCGCTCGCGCACCCGGGCGGACAGCTCCTCGGCGGGCGGCGCGGCGGCGAGCGCGACGGCCGAGCGCCACCGCGCGAGCCTGCGCTCGGCCTCGGCCACCAGGCCGGGGGTGTACTCCCAGTCGGCCCGGTAGTGGTGGGCCAGCAGCACCAGCCGCACCGCCATCGGGTCGTGCTCCTGGCGCAGCTTGGAGACGAAGACGAGGTTGCCCTTGGACTTCGACATCTTCTCGCCGTCGAGCCCGACCATCCCGGCGTGCGTGTAGAACTTCGCGAACGGCCACTCCCCCGTCGCCGCGTGCCCTTCGGAGGCGCCGCACTCGTGGTGGGGGAACGTCAGGTCGGAGCCGCCGCCCGCCACGTCGAAACCTCCGCCCAGGTTGTCCAGGGCGATCGCGGTGCACTCGATGTGCCAGCCGGGCCTGCCGCGCCCGAGCGGCGACTCCCAGGCGGGCTCGCCGGGACGCTCGGCCCGCCACAACAGCCAGTCGAGCGGGTGGCGCTTGCCCGGCCGGTCGGGGTCGCCGCCGCGCTCGGCGAACAGCGCCAGCATCTCCTGCTCGTCGTAGCCGGACACCTGGCCGTACTTGGGGGCGTCGGCCACGCTGAAGTAGACGTCGCCGTCGAGGACATACGTGACGCCCTTGGCGGCCAGCTGGGAGATCAGGTCGGCGACCCGGCCGACGACCTCGGTGACCGCGACGTACTCGCGGGGCGGCACGATCCGGAGGGCCTCCATGTCGCTCCGGAACAGCTCGATCTCCCGCTCGGCCAGCTCCTGCCAGTCGACGCCGGTCTGCTCGGCCCGCTCCAGCAGCGGGTCGTCGACGTCGGTGGCGTTCTGCGTGTAATGCACCTCGTGTCCGGCGTCGCGCCACAGCCGACCCACGAGGTCGAAGGCCAGGTAGGTGTTGGCGTGGCCGAGGTGGGTGGCGTCGTAGGGGGTGATGCCGCAGACGTACATGCGCGCGGTGGGCCCGGGATCGGTCTGCCGCACCTGCTTGGCCGACGTGTCGTAGAGACGCAGCGGAACGCTCTCACCTGGGAGCTTGGGGATGTTGGGGGCAGACCACGATCTCATGCCAATGAGCCTATCCGTCCAGATTCGCCGTCAGGTCGGCGAACTCGTACGTCACGCCCTCAGGCGTGATCGCGACCTCCATGGCCGACAGGGACGCGAAAACGCGGCCGTCGGGCAGTTCGTGCCGGATGATGAGCGCGGCCCGGTCGGAGGACGGCCGCTCCTTGATCAGCTCGCCCCACGCGGCCGCCTCGCGGAAGCGCGGCAGGTACGCCACCACCCGCTCGCTGCCGGGGTCGAAACCCGAGTTGACGACCATGCTGGTGCCCTCGGGCAGCTCGGAGACGGCCAGGCGCTCGCCGTCCCAGCTGAACAGCCGCACCCGCGCCAGGTCACCGACCACCAGGTGGAACGGGTCGTAGTGGGTCAGGTCGGTGTCGGGCATCTCCCCCGTGTACGCCGCCCGCAGCGCCAGGTCGCCCCGCGAGACCTTGGTCGTCTCGTTCGCGGGGGTGCCGTGCCCGTTCAGCAGCGCCGCGGCGCGACGGGCCGCCGGGTTGACGGCCAGCCAGGTGCCGCCGGCCTTGAGGTCGCGTCCGCCGATCAGGCCCGGGTACTCCGGCCAGTGCTCGCCGGGCCCCTCCCAGGGGCGGTCGGTGAACTCGTCTCTCACCCCGAGGAACGTGAGCGGCCGCCCGGTCCTCACGATCAGCGTGCACATGGGCAAAGCGTAATCTACGTGTTCGGGATGAATCAGATGGGGGGCCAGGGTACGGCCGGCCACCCCTCCGACGGGTACGGATGCACTCCCGTGTCGAGCAGCCGCCTGACCCGCCGCCACGTGGCCTCGACCTCCGCCAGCGTCAGCAGCTCGCGCAGCCGCCGCCCCAGGGAGCCCGACTCGATGTCGCGCTCCAGCTTGGCCAGCACCGCCACCGCCTCGCGGGCCAGCGGCTTGCCGCGCCACTGCCACAACACCGTGCGGAGTTTGTCCTCGACGGCGAAGCAGACGCCGTGGTCGACGCCGTACACGTGGCCGGTGGGCAGCGGCAGCAGGTGACCGCCCTTGCGGTCGGCGTTGTTGATCACCGCGTCGAACACCGCCATCCGGCGCACCACCGGGTTGCGGCTCCTGACCAGCCGCATGAGGTCGATCTCCCGCTCGGTGTCGATCCACAGCTGGCACATGCCGGGGCCGAAGGGGCCGTCGCGGTAGACCGTGGGCGGCACGACGCGCCAGCCGGTCGCCTGCGAGACCTCGAACGCGGCCACCTCGCGCGCGGCGAGGGTGCCGTCGGGGAAGTCCCACAGCGGGCGCTCGCCGCGTACGGGCTTGTAGACGCAGGCCGCCTTGCGGTCGCCCAGCGTGACGGAGCAGTAGAGGGTCATGTTGGTCGCCTCGACCAGGCGGCCCGCGACCTCCAGGCTGCCGTCGCGCAGCAGCGTGAGCGCCTCGTCGTCACGCATGGTCTGAGGCGGGGCTGGGGGCTTGATGGCCGGTTCGCTCTCGGGAGCGGTCATGAAGCCGCCTCACCCCCGCGGTAGCCGTTGAGTCGGACGCAGACATGCCCGGCCGCGTCGAGCGGCTGGCCGCACAGGGGGCAGGGCGGCCGGCCCGCGGCGACGATCTTGAGAGCGCGCTGGGTGAACGCGCGTGCGGCGCCCGCGCTGATGCGCACGCGCAGCACCGCGGGGTCGGCGTCCTCGGCGTCGTCCTCGTCGATGACCTCCTGCGCCTCGATCACGACCTGCGACTTCTCGGCGTCCCAGGCCAGCGCCATGGTGCCCACCCGGAAGTCCTCCGAGACCGGCAGGTCGAGGGGACCGTCGTCGGCCAGGTCGGCGGGGGCCAGCGCGGGCACGTGAGCGGTGCCCCCGCTGAGGCGCAGCACCTCGTCGAGCAACTCGTCCAGTCTGCCCGCCAGCGCCGCGACCTGCAATTTCTCCAGCGACACCGTGGTCAGTCTGCCCTCGGCCCTGGCCTGCAGAAAGAAGTGCCGCGCGCCCGGCTGCCCGAGGGCGCCGGCGACGAACCTCTCCGGTGGGTCGTAGTCGAAGACCGGCATAGCCTGACCTTACGTGGTTCCTGATCCACCGCCGACGGCGGCATCGCTCCCGGTGATGTTTTCTCCCCCGTCTTTCTCCTCCGAATCCTCGGGGAGCTTCAATTCCCCCATATCGTTGATCCTGAGAACAAAGGGACGCAAGGGGGCATAGCGAATCACGGTGAGAGCGGCCGGATCGGCCGTTATCCGTTGAAAATGATCGAGATGGAGGCCCAGCGCGTCGGCCACGATCGCCTTGATCACGTCGCCGTGACTGCAGACCAGGTATACAGCCTTCTCCCCCAGGCGTTGATTCCACTCCCGGACGGCGGAGACCGCCCGGTGCTGCATCTCGGCCAGCGACTCCCCTTCCGGAAATGTCGCCGCGCTCGGGTGGGCCTGGACGACCTGCCACAGCGGGTCCTTGGCGAGTTCCTTCAGCGGCCGGCCGGTCCAGGTGCCGTAGCCGCACTCGATGAAACGCTCGTCGATCTGGACCTCGAGCTCGCGTCCGTCGGACACCGCCTGCGCCGTTTCCCTGCAGCGTTCCAGCGGACTGGAGACAATGGCGTCGAGCCCGACGCCCGCGATGCGCCCGGCGAGCGCGGCGGCCTGCGCCCGGCCCGCGTCGCTCAGATGCACCCCTGGGGTGCGGCCGGCCAGCACCGGCCCGGTGAGGTCCGTCAGCCCATGGCGGGCCAGAAGCAACGTGGTCACCAAGCCAGTGTCGCAGGCGTCGATCACGACGTTTCATCGGCCCGGACGGTACCCTGGCGGGATCATGGAGCAGCGCTATGTCGGCCACAGCGGTCTGTCGGTGTCCCGGCTGGGGCTCGGCACGATGACCTGGGGCCGTGACACCGACGCGGACGAGGCCGCCGCCCAGCTCCGCACGTTCCTCGACACCGGCGGCACCCTCGTCGACACCGCCGACGTCTACACCGGCGGCGACGCCGAGCGGCTGCTCGGGCGGATGCTGCGCGACTCCGTGCCCCGCTCGGAGCTGGTCATCTCCACCAAGGCGGTGGTGACGCCGGCCGGTCGCCGGCCGCGCGACGCCTCCCGCCGCCATCTGATCGCCGCGGTCGACGCCTCGCTCAACCGCCTCGGGCTCGACCACGTCGACCTGTGGCAGCTGCACACCTACGACGACGAGGTGCCGCTGGAGGAGACCCTGGGCGCGCTCGACGCGATCGTCTCCTCGGGGCGGGCGGTGTACGCCGGCGTCTGCGACTACACCGGCTGGCAGCTGGCCGCCGCCGCGGTCGCCCAGAAGTCCGTGCCCGGCCGCATCCCGATCACCTCGGCGCAGGCCGAATACTCCCTGCTGGCCCGCGAGCCCGAGCGCGAGCTGCTGCCCGCCGCCGCCCACCTGGGGGTGGGCGTGCTGGCCTGGTCACCGCTGGGGCGCGGGGTGCTGACGGGCAAATACCGCACCGGCATCCCGGCCGACTCGCGCGCCGCGACGCCGCACTTCGCCGACTTCGTCCGGCCGTACCTCGACGAACGCAGCCGCCGGGTCGTCGAGTCGGTGACGACGGCCGCCGACGGGCTCGGCGTCACGCCGCTGGCGGTGGCCCTGTCGTGGGTGCGCGACCAGCCCGGCGTGGCCTCGGCGATCGTCGGGGCGCGTACGCACGCGCAGCTCAAGGGTGTGCTCCCGGCCGAGGACGTCGTGCTGCCGCGGGAGATCCGGGAGGCCCTCGACGATGTGTCGTCCCTTGACTGACTTAGAACCCGAGGCTCTCTCGCGTATCACTACTCGATACCGAATCGCAACTTTACCCGTCAAACGCCTGCGTCTGGCGTGCGTTGTCCATAAAGATTTCTCGTGGAGGCGACGCAGGAGGGGACGGGGACGGATGGGGAGCAGGACCGCGATCCCGGCTGGAGTTCTCGCGGTGGCCCTGGTGGCCGTCCCGATGGGGGCGCCGGCCGCGGCGGACGCGCAGGACTGCTCGCGCGAGGGAGGCTTGCTCTCGGGGGTGACCAACACGTTGTGCGACGTGGTCGACGTGGTCACGGGCACGGTCGACACCCTGACCGGCGGGGCGACCGACCAGCTGACCTCCGGCGTGGACAAGACGACCGACGAGGTGCTGGGCCGCGTGGGCGAGGTCGTGCCGACGACCAGGCCCTCGGCCACGCCGTCCGGCAGGGACACGCCCACGTCGCAGCCGTCAGCGAGGCAGGAGGAGCCGACGCGGACGGCGAAGCCCTCGCGCCCGACCCGCACGGCGCTGGTACCGGAGAACCTGGAGGACGTCTGCCGCGGGGTGCCGGCCTGCGTGGAGCACGGGATCGTGGACAAGCCGGCGCGCCGGCCGACGCCCTCTCCCGAGCGTACGAAGCGGCCCGGCAAGCAGCGCCAGGACGAACGCGACACCGCGGTGGTGCCGCCGCCCGTCACGACGCGGCCGGAGAGCCGGCCGCAGAGCATGGACACCCCGCGCCCGGTGCGTGAGAAGCGGGCCGACGCCGACAAGCCACGGGTCGACCTGTTGTGGCCCAACCCGTTCGCGCATGAGCTGAGCGTGCCGATGCAGGACCGCCGGGTCGTGCGTCCCACGCCGCCGGCCTCCGACGTGCTCGGCACGGTGCTGACGATCGCGCTGCTCGGCTCGGCGGTGCTGGCCACCCGGATCGTGCAGCAGCGCCGCCACCGTGCGGAGCCGGCGGAGTCGATCCCGTTCGAGCCCGCCCGCGCGGGCAACGGCCGCCACCGCCTGGCGTGAGCGCTTCACAAGACTGACGGGCGGCGCGCGCCCCCATGGCGCGCCGCCCACCCGGTGGGCGGCCCCGCCCGGGGACCGGCCCGCGCCGGCTCAGGCTCCGATGGCGTGGACGCCGCCGTCGACGTGGACGATCTCGCCCGTCGTGGCGGGGAACCAGTCGGACAGCAGCGCCACGCAGGCCTTCGCCGCCGGCAGCGTGTCGGACAGGTCCCAGCCCAGCGGGGCCTTGTCCGGCCAGCTGTCCTCGAACTCCTTGAAGCCCGGGATGGACTTGGCCGCCATGGTGCGCAGCGGGCCGGCCGCCACCAGGTTGACGCGGATGTTCTGCTTGCCCAGGTCGCGGGCGAGGTAGCGGCTGCAGGACTCGAGGCCCGCCTTGGCCACGCCCATCCAGTCGTAGACGGGCCAGGCCTTGGAGGCGTCGAAGTCGAGGCCGACGACCGCGCCGCCCTCCTTCATGAGCGGCAGGCAGGCCACGGCCAGCGACTTGAAGGAGTACGTCGAGACCTGCAGCGCGGTGGCGACGTCGTCCCACGAGGTGTTGAGGAAGTTGCCGCCCATCGCGGTCTGCGGGGCGAAGCCGATCGAGTGGACGACGCCGTCGAGCCCCTCGACGTGCTCGCCCACGCGGTCGGCCAGGGTGTCGAGATGGTCGGTGTTCTGGACGTCGAGCTCCAGCACCGGCGCGGGCTCCGGCAGGCGTTTGGCGATGCGCTCGACCAGGCTCAGCCGGCCGAACCCGGTCAGCACGACCGTGGCGCCCTCCTGCTGAGCCAGCTTGGCCACCGAGAACGCGATCGAGGCGTCGGTCAGGACGCCGGTCACGAGGATCCGCTTGCCTTCGAGAATGCCCATGTCAGTGCCCCATTCCGAGTCCGCCGTCGACCGGGATCACGGCCCCGGTGATGTAGGAGGCGTCGTCGCTCGCCAGGAACCGCACGACGCGCGCGACCTCCTCCGGGGTGGCCTGCCGCCCGAGCGGGATGTTGGCCACGATGGCCTCCGTGTCGAGCTCCGCGGTCATGTCGGTGGCCACGAAACCGGGCGTGACGACGTTGGCCGTGATGCCGCGCGAGCCGTACTCGCGGGCCAGGGAGCGGGCGAAGCCGATGAGGCCGGCCTTGGAGGCGGCGTAGTTGGTCTGGCCGGCCTGGCCGGTCACGCCGACGACGGAGGAGATGAGGATGATCCGGCCGCGCCTGAGCTTCATCATGGGCCGGATGGCCCGCTTGGCCACGCGGTAGGCGCCGGTCAGGTTGGTGTCGACGACGTCGGTGAAGGTCTCTTCCTTCATCATGGCCAGCAGGGTGTCCTTGGTGATGCCGGCGTTGGACACCAGCACCTCGACCGGGCCCTGCTCGGCCTCGACCTTGTCGAAGGCGGCCTCGACGTCGGCCATGCTGGTGACGTCGCAGCGCACGCCGAACAGGCCCTCGGGAGGCTCCCCCGATCGGTAGGTGACCGCGACGGCGTCGCCCGCCGCGGCGAGTTCACGGGCGATCGCGAGGCCTATGCCGCGATTGCCCCCGGTGACGAGTACAGAGCGTGCCATGACAATTGACGCTATCCCCTACCGGCGGGTATCCGCTTGTCCGGGTGACACAAGATCACAGGGTTAGGATCGTGGACATGCGCCAGATCGATCCCGACTTCCTGGAGCTGCCGCTGCGGCAGCTGGCGGACGCCGCCCTGCAACGCGCACGCGACCTCGGCGCCGAACACGCCGACTTCCGCCTCGAGCGCGTACGGGCGGAGACGCTGAGTCTCTACGATGCCCGGCTCGAAGGCGCCATGGACGCCGACGACCTGGGTTACGCCGTGCGCGTGGTGAAGGGCGGCACATGGGGGTTCGCCGCCGGCATCCACCTGACGCCCGAGGCGGCCGCGACGGTGGCCGAGCAGGCGGTGCGGGTGGCGGAGGTGAGCGCCCCGATCAACCGGGAGCCCATCGAGCTGGCGCCCGAGCCGGTGCACGCCGAGGCGGTGTGGGTGTCGGCGTACGACGTCGACCCGTTCGAGGTGGCGCAGGCCGACAAGGTGGGCCTGCTGGCCGACTGGTCGGCCGGGCTGCTGAAGGGCGCCGACCACGTCTCGGCCCGGCTGCTGCAGGTCAAGGAGCAGAAGTTCTACGCCGACACGGCCGGCACGGTGACCACCCAGCAGCGGGTGCGGGTCTACCCGAAGCTCAACGCGATGAAGGCGGCCGGCAGCGGTTTCGACGACATGTCGACGATCGCGCCGCCGGTCGGCCGCGGCTACGAATACCTGACCGGCACGGGCTGGGACTGGCAGGACGAGCTGGCCAGGCTGCCGGAGCTGCTGGCGGAGAAGCTGGCGGCGCCCTCGGTCGAGGCCGGCGACTACGACCTGGTGATCCACCCGTCCAACCTGTGGCTGACGATCCACGAGTCGATCGGCCACGCGACCGAGCTCGACCGCGCGCTCGGTTACGAGGCCGCCTACGCCGGCACCAGTTTCGCCACGTTCGACCAGCTGGGCGAGCTGGTGTACGGCTCGTCGCCGATGAACGTGACCGGCGACCGCACGGTCACCCACGGCCTGGCCACGATCGGCTACGACGACGAGGGCGTGCAGGGGCAGAGCTTCGACGTCATCCGCGACGGCGTCCTGGTGGGCTACCAGCTCGACCGGCGGATGGCGCTGATGAAGGGGTTCGGGCGCTCCAACGGGTGCGCGTTCGCCGACTCGCCCGGCCACATGCCCATCCAGCGCATGGCCAACGTGTCGCTGGTGCCGGCGCCCGGCGGGCCCTCGACCGACAAGCTGATCGCGGGCGTCGAGCGCGGCATCTACATCGTCGGCGACAAGAGCTGGTCGATCGACATGCAGCGCTACAACTTCCAGTTCACCGGGCAGCGGGCGTACAAGATCTCCCATGGGCGGCTGGCGGGGCAGGTCAGGGACTTCGCCTACCAGGCGACGACGACCGACTTCTGGCAGTCGATGGAGGCGGTCGGCGGGCCGCAGACGTACGTGCTGGGGGGCGCCTTCAACTGCGGCAAGGGGCAGCCCGGGCAGGTCGCGCCGGTGAGCCACGGCTGCCCGTCGGCGCTGTTCCGCGACGTGCGGATTCTCAACACGGTGCAGGAGGGCGGGAAATGAGCGGGCTGTCGGTGCGGACCTCCGCGCAGCAGACGGTGGAGCGGGCGCTGGAGCTGTCGCGCAACGACGCCTGCGTGGTGCTCGTGGACGAGGGCTCCACGGCCAACCTGCGCTTCGCGGGCAACACGCTGACCACCAACGGGGTGGCCCGCTCGGCGCAGCTGACCGTGATCTCGATCGCGGGCCAGGGCGTCGGGGTGGTGTCGCGGGCCGCCGTACGTCCCGACCAGCTGGCCGACGTGGTGGCGGCGGCCGACGCCGCGGCGCGCGCGGCCAGGCCCGCCGAGGACGCCCGCCCGCTGGTCGAGGCCGGCGCCGCGTCGCCGCACTGGGACGACGAGGTACGCCCGACCGACATCGGGGTGTTCGAGCGGTTCGCGCCCGCGCTCGGCGAGGCGTTCGCCGCCGCCGAGGCGGGTGGCACGAGGCTGTACGGCTTCGCCGAGCACTCGCTGACCTCCACCTTCCTCGGCACGTCGACGGGCGTGCGGATGCGTCACGACCAGCCGGCCGGGCGGCTCGAGGTCAACGCCAAGTCGGCCGACCTGAAGCGCTCGGCGTGGACGGGCGTGTCCACGCGTGACTTCACCGACGTCGACGTGGCCGCGCTCGGCTCGTCGCTGGCGCAGCGGCTGGAGTGGGCCAAGACGCGGGTCGACCTGCCCGCGGGGCGCTACGAGACGCTGCTGCCGCCGAGCGCGGTGGCCGACCTGATGATCTACCTGTTCTGGTCGGCGGGGGCCAGGGACGCGCTCGACGGGCGTTCGGTGTTCTCCAAGCCGGGCGGCGGCACGCGGGTGGGCGAGCAGCTGGCCACGCTGCCGGTGACGCTGTCGAGCGACCCGGGCGCCGAGGGCATCGCGTGCCCGCCGTTCGTGACGGCGCACGCCTCCAGCAGGGAGAGCTCGGTGTTCGACAACGGGCTGCCGCTGGCGCCGACCGACTGGATCAGGGACGGCCGCCTGGAGGCGCTGCTGCAGACCCGCTACTCGGCCGAGCTGAGCGGGCTGCCGGTGACCCCGGCCATCGACAACCTCATCATGCGGGGGCCGGGCGGCGGGCCGTCGCCGTCGCCGTCGCTGGAGGAGATGATCGCCTCGACGCGGCGCGGCCTGCTGGTCACCTGCCTGTGGTACATCCGCGAGGTCGACCCGCAGACCCTGCTGGTGACCGGGCTGACCCGCGACGGCGTCTACCTGGTCGAGCACGGCGAGGTCGTGGGCGAGGTGAACAACTTCCGCTTCAACGAGAGCCCGGTCGACCTGCTGGGGCGGGTGACGGAGGTGGGCGCGAGCGAGCGCACGCTGCCCCGCGAGTGGAACGACTACTTCCAGCGCACGATCATGCCGGCCGTCCGCGTGCCCGACTTCAACATGTCCACGGTCAGCCAGGCCAGCTGACCCGCGGCAGGTTCAGCAGGGCCGGTGGCGTTGCGCTCCGCCGGATTCGGCGGTGAGCCGGCGCGTCGGCCCGCGCACCGCCGCGGGCCACGGGGTGCCGGTCAGCCGCCGGACGTGCGCCTCGTTCGCGGTGGCGACCTGCCCCGCGGCGTAGCTCAGCGACCGGCGCCGGCGGACGCGGTGGCGGTGCCGCGCGCTCACCAGGTGGGCGGTGGCGGCGTTCAGGTGCGGACGACCGACTGACGCGGGGCCGCCGGTGAGGTCGACGTCGGAGCGGCGCCTCAGGGCGATCGACCGCCGCACGGTGGCGGCGTGGTCGAGGAGCGGCCGGTGCCGCCGGTCGGCCGCTCTGTCAGGGCCCAGGCCGCTCCTGTGCGTCGCGCGGCCCGCGGGCGGATCCGTGGGGCGGCTGCGGGCCCGCGGGCGTTCTCGTGGGCGTCAGGCGTCTTCCAGGCGGAAGCCCACCTTCATGCCGACCTGGATGTGGGCGACCTCACCCGACTCGATGTGCCCGCGGATCTCCGTCACCTCGAACCAGTCCAGGTGCCGCAGCGTCTGCGAGGCCCGCCGCAGGCCGTTGCGGATGGCCTCGTCGACGCTCTCCTCCGACGTGCCCACGATCTCGGTGACCCGGTACGTACGATCCGTCATCTCCCCGTCCTCCCTTGCCGAAGGGCCATGATCGCATGACCCCGTGCCCGCTCCGGGGCGCGGTGGCGACCACCATCCCCTGGGTCTACCGTGGAAGGTATGAAGGGGTGGCGCAAGAAGCCGGACGTCCACCAGGTGACGGACGCCAAGCCGTCGCTGACCGACGACATTCGCAGGCGTGAGATCAGCTACCTCATCAAGATGGGGATCCGCACGATCTGCCTGATCCTGGCGGTCGTGGTGCCCGTTCCGTGGCCCTACCGCATGCTGTTCATCGCCGCTGCGGTCTTTTTGCCATACATAGCCGTAATCGGGGCCAACGAGAGGGGCGAACCCGCCCCGCCGCAGACCTTTCAGTCGCCTGAGGCTAACCAAACCGAGATACCGCTGCACCGACGCGAGATCGGGTCGTGACTAAGTCTTGACGCATCCCATGGGTTGTAGGTGTACGCTTTAGCCAAGCGCTCCGGTCCCCCGTCGGAGCGCTGGTGCCGGCGTTCCGGGCCCCCGTCGGAACGCCGATGAAGCGACGCCGGGTGGTTTGCCCCCGTAACCACCCGGCGTCGCCCTTTTCCCGTGACTTTTCGATCAGCCACCGGGCTTGCCGGCCCAGTCGGATAGGGCCGCTTTCCCGAAATCGTTTACACTCACCCCCGCCCCGATATTCACAGGAAAACCTCAGGCGGGGGCGGCTTGACTTCGGCAGTTCGCTCGGTGTCAGCTGTCAGTCAAGGTCTCTTCGGTGGCCTGCCCCCAGTTGTTCGCCAGCGCCACGATCCGCTCCACGGCGTCCTCGGAGGCCGTTCCCGACCCCTGGGCGAGCCCCACCAGGTACGCCGTCAGCGGCGCGGCCGGGCGGGCGACGTTGTGGGCGACCTCCTTGGTGAGGTCGAGGATCTTGTCGCGGTCCACCCGGGCCGGGTCGATGCCCAGTTCCTTGCAGGCCAGGTTCGTCCATTCGTTGAGCACGTGCATACGAGTCTCCTCAGATCGTCGATGGTGTCGCGCGGGGAGTCGTCAGCCGCCGATGGCGGACATGGGGCGGGACGGCTGCAGGAAGGACGGGTCGTCGATGCCGTGCCCCGCGCGCTTGCGCGCCACCGCCGCGATCCACCGCTCGGCCAGCTCCTCGTCGGAGGCGCCCGCGCGCATCGCCGTCTTCAGGTCGGACTCCTCGGTCGCGAACAGGCAGTTGCGCACCTGGCCGTCGGCGGTGAGCCGGACGCGGTCGCACGAGCCGCAGAACGGCCGCGTCACCGAGCCGATCACGCCCACCCTGGCGGGCCCGCCGTCGACCAGGAACCGCTCGGCGGGGGCGCTGCCGCGGTCTTCCAGGTCGTCGGCCGCGAGATCGAAGTCGGCGGACAGGAGCTGGAGGATCTCGTCGGCGGTGACCATCTCGTCGCGGCTCCAGCCGTGCTGGGCGTCGAGCGGCATCTGCTCGATGAAGCGCAGCTCGTAGCCCTGCTCGAGGCACCAGCGCAGCAGCGGCACGGCCTCGTGGTCGTTGACGCCGCGCATCAGCACCGTGTTGACCTTCACGGGACGCAGCCCCGTGCGGTCGGCGGCGGCGAGGCCGGCGATCACGTCGGCGTGCCGGTCACGGTGGGCGAGCCGCTTGAACGTGGCGGGGTCGAGGGTGTCGAGCGAGACGTTGACGCGGTCGAGGCCGGCGTCGGCCAGTGACTCGGCCAGGCGGGCCAGGCCGATGCCGTTCGTGGTCAGCGAGACCTGCGGCCGGGGCTCCAGCGCCGTGGTGCGGGCCACGATGTCGACGAGCTCACGCCGCAGGAGGGGCTCGCCGCCGGTGTAGCGGACCTCGGTGACGCCGAGCCGCTCGACGCCGATCGTCACGAGGCGGACGACCTCGTCGGCCGTCAGGAGCTGGGCGTTCGGCAGCCAGTCGAGGCCCTCGGGAGGCATGCAGTACGTACAGCGCAGATTGCACTTGTCGGTGAGGGACACCCGCAGATCCGTCGCCACCCGTCCGAACGAGTCTCGCAACATGGGGCGTCACCTCCTGTTCGTTCGCCAGAGCGCCAGACTACGTCGGCCGACGTCCGGCGCGGGGAATCGGTTCCTCAGCCTCGACAACACATTGTCCCCTAGATCGATTCCTCATTACCGCGCGAATGCCTACTTTTCGCGACAGATCTCGTGGTCGGAGTCATGGTCCGGCCAGGGCGGCGTCGTCCACGGCGGCGTCGGCGTCCGTCCAGCCGCCCTCCGGCGGGTGGGCCAGGTGCCAGCGGACCGACTCGGCGACCCTGGTCTCGGGATCGCCGGGCGCCCACCCGAGGAGCCGCTCGGCGCGGGCCGAGGAGACCAGGAGATGCTGCGCCGGCGCGCCGGCCAGGGCGAGGTCGGGCGGGAGACGGTCGTCGGGTACGCGTTCCAGGCGGGTGCGGGAGCCGGCGGCGCGCAGGATCTGCTCGAACCAGACCCCGATCGGGACGGTCGTCGACTCGCCGAGATTGACCGCCAGGCCGTCGGCGGAGCGGATGTCCAGGGCCGCCAGCACACCGGTCGCCATGTCGTCGACGTGGCCCCTGGTCCACAGGAGGTTGGCGGCGCCGACCGGGACGCGGTCGCGGCCGGCGCGGACCCGGCGCAGGATCGGCTCCTCCCTGCGCTGGTAGTCGTGGGGGCCGTACACGAAGGGCAGGCGCAGCACGACCGCGCCCCGATCCAGCCAGCGCGCCTCCACGTCGAGCTTCTCGTAGTCGTCGGGCACGCCGGGATAGCCCTTGCCGCGGTACGGGTAGCGTTCGCGGCGCAGCGGGGACTCCTCGGTGATCGGCACGGGCGACAGGCACTGGCCGGTCTGCAGGCCGGTGTACGCCTCGTAGACGTCCTGGCTCGACAGCACCACGGACGGCACCTGCGGCAGCACCGGCAGGACGGCGTCGACGTCGGCGCCGGTCAGCGCGAAGGTGTCGACCACCGCCTGCGGGGCGAAGTCCTTGATCTGGCCGGCGTGCCGGGCGAGGTCGTGGCGGTCGGTGCGCAGGTGGACGCCCGGCACGCCGGGATCGGAGCGTGCGGAGCCGCGATGGGCGATGAGAACCTGGTCGCCGCGCTCGGCGAGGCGTTCGGCGATGCGGCGGCCCAGGAACCAGGTGCCGCCGAGGATCAGCACTCTCATGCGGCCCACCCTGCCACTTCCGGGCCCGGCGGCGCGCCGCCCGCGCTCAGCCGGCCTGCCAGGAGGCGCGGGCGCGGGTCAGCTCGGCGAGATGCGCGCGCGACCAGGCGCAGCCGGCGTTCATCGGCTCGATGAGGCTGCGGCCGAGGTCGGTCAGCGCGTACTCGACGCGCGGCGGGATCTCGTCGTACGCCGTGCGGGTGAGCAGGCCGTCGCGTTCCATGGCGCGCAGGGAGGCGGTGAGGACCTTCGGGGTGATGCCGCGCAGCGGCGCCTGCAACTCGGTGAAGCGCCGGGGGCCGGACTCCAGGCAGCGGATGATCTTCGCGGTCCACTTGTCGCCGATGCGGACCGGCCCGCCGACCGGCGGACATCCGGCGAACATGTCGGGATCGAGCGGCTCGGGCATCCCGCCATCGTAGGCGCGGACCCTCCCTGGCGGGGGTCACTATCGTTGCGGAAAGCGACACACCGCCGCTTACGGTCTGCCGTGACGGCCGGACGGACCGGCCGCGGGACGGAGTGCGTGATGAGCGGCATCGTGGTGTTCGGCGCCGGCGGGCGGGCCGGGCGGCGGGTGGTCGCGACGGCGGCCAGGCGCGGGCACGAGGTGACGGCCGTGGTGCGTGACCCCGGCAGGCATCCCGATCTGGCCGGGGAGCGGGTGCGGGTCGTGGCCGGGGACGTCACCGACGCGGACAGCGTGGCCCAGGCGGCGGCGGGACACGACGTGGCGGTGCAGGTGGCGGCGCGGCTGGACGTGCCCGCGCGGGAGTTCTTCCCCGCGGCGGCCCGCGCGCTCGTGGACGGGCTGGCGCGGGCCGGGGTCTCCCGGCTGGTGGCGCTGGGCATCGGCTCGCTGCTGGAGGTGGCGCCGGGCATGCGGCTGGTGGACACTCCCGGCTTCCCGGCGGACGCGCGGGCGTTCTCGCTGGGGCACGCGGCGGAGCTGGAGGTGTTCGAGGGGTCGGCGCTCGACTGGGTGGTGATCGCGCCGCCGCCCGTGTTCCTGGACGCCGACGCGCCCGGGACGGGGCGGTACCGGGTCGGCGGGACGCGGGTGCCCGTCGAGGGCGACGCCGCCTTCTCGTACGCGGACGTGGCGGGGGCGATCGTGGACGAGGCGGAACGGCCCGCGCATCACCGGGTTCAGGTCGCGGTCTTCGGTTAGCCCTCCGCGGCTGGAGCCGGGGGTTCGCGACGGGCGGTGGTGCGTTGTTGCGGCGAAATACCGTGATGCCGGAAATTTCGCTAAATGGCGCGGGAAAACGTGCGTAATTGCAGGTCGGCCTGCAGATATGGCGAACGCCCGGCCGCGATGGCCGGGCGTTCTTTCTGCCGATCCAGGTGGTCGGCCCGGTGGGTCGGTCCTGGTCGGGCCGATCCAGGAGGTCGGTCCAGGCAGGTCGGGCCGATCCAGGAGGGCCGATCCAGGAGGACCGGTTCGATGGGGCGACCCGTGGCGGGCCGGTCACGGCGGTCCGGGCTGGTGGGTCAGCGGCGGTGACCGATGACCTTGAGCCAGTCCGTGCCCTCCGACGGGGACAGCGACCTGGCGCCCTCGAAGACCGCGCGCCACGTGCCCGACGTGCGGGCGGGCACCTTCGTGCTGAAGTAGCCCTTGCCGCTCGTGCGGAGGGTGTCGACGTACTCCCACTTGCCGCTGCCGGCGGGCTGGAAGAGGATCACGATCCGCTTCCACGCCAGCCGGTGCCAGCGCTCCTGCTTCTTGCAGGTGTCGGCGTGGTGCACCGAGACGAGACCGCTGATGTAGTCGGCGTCGCACTGCACCGTGAGTTTGCCCGAGAGGGTGATGGGCTTGCCGCGCCAGGCGGGCTCGGGGCTCGCGTCGAGCTGGAGGCTGGTGCGGCCACCGGCGACATCCGGGTCGAGGCCCGGGTCGTCGGCGAGCGCGGGCGAGGCGGCGGTGGCCACCATCGTGGCGCCCAAAGCGGCGGCCGCGAGGCCGGCGGCTAGACGTCGCATCATCACTGCAGAATTCCTTCCCCGTGTGAGAACGCCCCCGAATCCGGGGACGTCAAACGCCAATGACGCGTAACAGTACGGAAAAGTTGCAATACGGCAGATCACGATTTAGCAACGAAGATTGATGCAACGCCCATTTGAATTGTGTTTATCGCCTTATTGAGTGATTTGGTGTGCTTTCGAGATGTCTGAGGCGTAGTGGGCGGTTCCGGAGTAGCGGACGCGCCAGTAGCCGCCGGTGCGACCCTTGACCGTGCCGGCGAACGCTCCGGCCGCGTCCGTCGTCGTCTCGCCCGCCTTCTCCCAGTCCGAGGACGTGTCAGGACGCCACAGCAGCTCCAGCCGCTGCCTGCCGAAGGGGCCGTAGTCGGTCAGGCCGCGCGGGTCCACACGGGTCAGGGACCCTCGCAGCCGTACGGCGTCCGTGCGGGGCGACTTCTCCACCCGCACCGACGAGAGCCTGGTCTCGCGCCGGAGCTCGAACGAGGCGTATTCCTTGATCGTCGCGCCGTTCGCGCCGGTGGCGGTCGCGGTGATCGTCCAGGTGCCCGCCGGGTAGTAGCGGGTGAGCCTCTTGTCCGGCAGGAAGCGCCAGGTCTGCCAGCCGTCCGCGACGCGGGCCGCGGCCGTGCGCCGGACCATGTGCGGCGGGAGCTGCGGCCGCTCCTGCGCGATGGCGCCGTCCTTGGAGGCCGGGGCGGGCTGCGGGTTCAGCGGCCGCCGGTCGTTCTGGCCCAGCGGCTGCGGGCCGAGCGGCTGCGGGTTGCGGGGCCGCGGCTCGGGCCAGTCCGGCACCCACGCGTACTGGGGCTCCGGCTCGACGGCCGGCGCCGCTCCCGGCTGCGGGAAGGTGTCCGGCCTGTCCGAGGTGTCCCGCGAGTCGGAGGTGTTCGGCGAGCCCGAGGTGTTCGGCGAGCCCGAGGTGTTCGGCGAGCCCGAGGTGTTCGGCGAGCCCGAGGTGTTCGGGGTGCCGGGGGGTGGTGTGGCGGCCGCGGCGGGGACGGGAGCCTGAGTGAAGCCGTGGCCCCTGCCCTGGGCCATCACCTGAGACGGCGGCCGGATCTGGCCGGGAACCTGGGCGGGCGCGTAGACGGACGACTGGGGCGGCGGCTGGATGGGCACCTGGACGGGCGGCTGCGTCGGGGCCGGCTGCACGTCCTGCGGCGCCGGCTGCTTGTCGGCCAGGACCGGCCCAGGAGGATCGCCCGGCTCCACCTTGACGGTGACGCCGTTCTTGCCCCGCGCCCCCCTGGCGATCACGTCGATCACGAGGCGGACGGAGCCTTGCGCGCCGACCACGGGCTGCTCGGGACGTACGGTGATGGAGCGGATTTCCGGCTCGGTCGCGGCGGCTGCCCAGGCGGCGGCCCCGGTCGCGGGCGCCGTGAGGGATCCCGCCGCGAGCGAGACGAGAAGAAGGCTTCTGGTCATGATCGAGACGGTAGGAACCGGTCGGTAATGACCACGGCCCCGACACGCGCCCCCATTGGCAAAGCCCCGCCGGAGCGCTCGCGGCCGGTCAGGAGTCGGTGTAGAGGGATTCGATGATGTCGGCGTACTTGGCGTGGATGACGCGGCGCTTGAGCTTGAGGCTCGGGGTCAGCTCCTCGGTCTCCGCGGTCCACTCCGTGCCGAGCAGCGCCCACTTCTTCACCTGCTGCACCCTCGCCAGCTTGGCGTTGGCCGCCTCCACCGCTGCCTCCACCTCCTTGAGGACGTCCGGGTGCTCGCTCAGCTCGGCCAGCGAGGCGAAGGTGATGCCGCGCGCCTGTGCCCAGCCGGGCGCGACCTCGCCGTCCAGGGTGAGCACGGCCACCGGGTGCGGCCGGTTGTCGCCGTAGGCGAGGGACTGCCCGATCAGCGGGTGCTCCTTGAGGTGGTTCTCGATCTCGGCGGGCGAGATGTTCTCCCCGCCGGCCGTGATGATCAGCTCCTTCTTGCGGTCGATCACCCGGTAGAAGCCGTCCTCGTCGACGGTGCCGATGTCTCCGGTGTGCAGCCAGCCGTCGGCGTCGATGAGCTCGGCGGTGGCCTCGGCGCGGTTGACGTAGCCGGCGGTGTTGAGCGGGCTGCGGGTGAGGATCTCGCCGTCCTCGGCGATGCGGACCTCGACGCCGGGCTCGGGCCTGCCGACACTGCCGAGGCGGTAGCAGGCGGGGCTGTTGGCGGTGAAGGCGCCGGTGGTCTCGGTCATGCCGTACACGTCGATGACCTTGAGGCCGAGGCCGGCGTAGAAGCGCTGCACCTCGGCGGGCAGCGGCGCGGCGCCGGTGGCGGTCCACTCGGCGCGGTCGAACCCGATCATGCCGCGGATGACCGACAGCAGCGCGGCGTCGGCCCGCTCGTACGCGGCCCTGATCTCGGGTGTGACGGTGTGGCCGTACTGGCCGGCCTCGACGTAGGCGACGCCGGCCTCCATGGCGCCGCGCACGGCGGCCTGCTGCTCCGGCGGCTGGGTGGCGAGGACGGCGAGCAGGCGGGCCATCATCTTCTCCCACACCCTCGGCACGCCGAAGAACATCATCGGCCGCACCTGCCCGAGCGTCGCGCCCAGGTTGGCCAGGTCGGTGCAGAAGTACACGTGGGAGGCCTTGACCAGGGGCAGGTAGAGGCTGAGGATGCGCTCGGCGATGTGCGCGTAGGTGAGGTAGGAGATCTGCGTGCCGCGTACGGGCAGCGAGGTCATCCGGTCGGTGGCGGCGACCTCGTAGAAGATGTTGGCGTGGGTGAGCGGGACGCCCTTGGGCGTGCCGGTGGTGCCCGAGGTGTAGAGCACGGTGGCCACGTCGCCGGCGGTGACCGCGCGCCAGCGCTCCTCGACCGCCGCCGGGTCCTCGGCGAGCCGGCGCCTGCCCAGGTCGAGGAAGTCGGCCCAGCTCATGAACCGCTCGCCGGCCGGCGCCCCCTCCAGCATGATGATCTTGCGCACGCCGTCCAGCCGGTCGAGCACCGGCTGCCAGCGGGCCAGGTCGGCGGGGCCGCCGAGCACCGCGTAGCGGGCGCCTACGTCGGAGACGACGAAGGCGATCTGCTCGGGCGCGAACGTGGAGTAGACCGTGCACCCCACGCCGCCCGCGTGCACGGCGCCGAGGTCGGCGAGGACGTGCTCGCTGCGGTTGACCATCATGAGCGCCACCGGCTCCCCCGGCCGCAGCCCGAGCGCGGCGAACGCGGCGGCGATCTCCAGGACGCGCGTGCGCGCCCGCCCGTAGGTGAGGGTGGCCCAGCCGCCGTCTTCCGGGTCGGAGTAGGCGGGTGCGTCGGAATGCTGCTCGGCGGCACGTCTGAGCTGCTCGCAGACGGTACGGCCCGAGATCTCCTGCTCGATCTCGGCACGAACTTCGAGGACTTCGGCCATGGCACCCGCCTCCGGTAATTCACTTGTATGAATTGCCTCGCATCGCACCACAGCCCCGGGGTAGCGGCAAGGGCCTTTGGCCTGAGCACTCGCAGGTCTCACATAAAGTGATCGATTAGTTACAGGACGGGGGTTGTGCATGAGTGACGGCGGTGGCAGGACGTTCTTCGGTCACCCACGAGGTCTGGCCACGCTGTTCGGCACCGAGATGTGGGAGCGGTTCTCCTGGTACGGCCTGCGGGCGATCCTCGCCACGTTCATGGCCGCGTCGCCGGCGAACCAGGGTCTCGGCCTGTCCGACGTGACGGCCCAGGCGGTCGTGGGCGTCTACGGGGCGCTCATCTACCTGGTGGCGCTGCCCGGCGGGTGGATCGCCGACCGCATCCTGGGCGCACGCAGGTCGGTGTTCTGGGGCGGGTTCATCATCATGCTGGGGCACATCAGTATGGCGATCCCGGTGACGACGCCGTTCTTCGTCTGGCTGGGGCTGGCGCTCATCATCACCGGCACGGGCCTGCTCAAGCCGAACATCTCCGTCATGGTCGGCCGGCTCTACCCCGAGGAGGACGACGGCCGCCGCGACGCCGGGTTCTCCCTGTTCTACCTCGGCATCAACCTCGGCGCCTTCTTCGCGCCGCTCGTGGTCGGCTGGCTGGCCGCAGGCGACCGCTGGCACCTCGGCTTCGGCGCGGCGGCGGTCGGCATGGCGCTGGGCCTCGCGCAGTACGTAGGAGGCAGGCGCCACCTGAGCGGCGTCGGCGAGCGCCCCGGCATGCGGCTGACGCCGGAGGAGCGGCGTCGCTTCGGCCGCCTGGCCGGCCTCGGCACGGCGCTGACGGTGGTCGCGCTCGCGGCGTGGGCGGCGACCGGCACGCTCACCATCGACCGGTTCACGGTGGCGGTCACGATCGTCATCCTCATCGTGCCGGTGGCGTACTTCGGCTACATCATGCTCGGCAGCCACGACCTGACGGACGACGAACGCATCCGGATGAAGGCGTACATGTGGCTGTTCGTGGCAGCCGCCGTCTTCTGGATGATCTACGACCTGGCGCCGAGCAAGCTGCTGTTCTTCGCCCGCGACCACACCGAGCTGTCGCTGTTCGGCGTCCCGATCCAGCCGGCCACGACGCAGGCGTTCAACCCGCTGTTCATCATGATCTTCGTGCCGGTGTTCGCCGCGCTGTGGGTGAAGCTGGGCACGCGGGTGAGCACGCCGCAGAAGTTCTCGTTCGCGCTGGTCATGGTGGGCCTGAGCTTCGTGGTCATGGCCGTGGCCGCGGCGCTGGCCGGGACCGGCCGGGTGTCGGTGTGGTGGCTGGTGCTGGTCTACCTCGTCCAGGTGTTCGGGGAGCTGTCACTGAGCCCGGTCGGGCTGTCGGTGACGGCGAAGCTGGCGCCCGAGGCGTTCAAGGGACAGATGCTCGGCCTGTGGTTCATCGCGGTGTCGGTGGGCGACGCGGTCGGCGGGCAGACCGGGCGGCTCGGCGAGGTGCTGTCCGAGCCGATGTACTACCTGCTGCTGGCCGCCCTCGCGGTGGTGGCGGGGATCGCGCTGTTCATGTTCACGCGGCGGCTGCGGGTGATGATGGCCGAGCACCACGAACCCGCCATGCGGTAGACCTTCCAGCGTGTTCCAACTTCTCGACCTCGCGGGCGTCTTCGTCTTCGCCCTGTCCGGGGCACTCATGGGGGTGCGCAAACGGCTCGACGTGGTCGGGATGGGCGTCCTGGCCGGGATGACCGCGCTCGGCGGCGGCGTCGTGCGCGACCTGATACTCAACGTGCGGCCGGCCGCCTTCCAGAGTCTCGGCTACGTGCTGGTGCCGGTGGCCGCGACGGTGATCGTCTTCTTCTGGCATCCGCACGTGGCCCGGGTGATGCCGGCCATCCTGGTGCTGGACGCGGCCGGGCTCGGCCTGTTCTGCGCCGTCGGCACGCAGAAGGCCATGGAGTACGGCCTCAGCCCGCTGCACGCGACGCTCCTCGGCGTCACGACCGCCGTGGGCGGGGGCATGCTCCGCGACATCCTGTCCGGGGAGATCCCCACGCTCCTGTACGACCGCCAGCTCTACGCCGTGCCCGCCCTGGTCGGCTCGGCGCTGATGGCGGGCCTGCACGCGTACGGGCTGCAGGGCTGGCCGGCGACCCTGGCGGCGGCGCTGCTGGCCTTCGGGCTGCGCATCGCGGCCATGCGCCGCAAGTGGCGGGCCCCGCTGGCCCGGGGCCTCGGCGACTGACTCGAACCCAGCGGCTCAGCCCAGCGGCTCACACCAGCGCTCGAACCGGTGGCTCAGACCGATGGCTCAGACCGGTGGCTCAGACCGATGGCTCAGACCATGGCGACCAGCGGGTCGGGCACGCGGGCCGAGCCCGCGGACACCCCGTCGCGGGCGGCGCGGATCCGGGGAACCGCCTCCTCCAGCACCGAGGGCGGCAGCGTGTACGGCAGCCGCAGGCAGCCCTCCAGCGTGCCCTCGGGGCCGAACCAGGGGCCGGGCGCGAGACGTACGCCGTGGGCGGTCGCGGCCTCGGCGAGCGGGGTGGCGCCGCCGCGGTCGAGGCGTACCCACAGGGCGCCGCCGCCGGGCGGCACGGTGAACGTCCACTCCGGCAGGTGCCGGCCCAGCGCCGAGACGAGCGCGTCGCGCGAGGCGCGCAGGGTGCGGCGGCGCTCGGCGCGCGACTCCTCCAGCCGGTCGAACAGCCGCGCCACGACGAGCTGCTCCAGCACGGGGCTGGCGATGTCGACCGAGGAGCGGAACAGGGCGAGGCGGCGCGCCAGCGCGGCGGTGGCGCGGATCCAGCCGACCCGCAGACCGCCCCACCACAGCTTGTCGGCCGAGCCGATGCTGATCACCCGGCTGTCGGTGTCGAAGGCCGCCGCCGGCGACGTGGCGGGCACGTCGTCCAGCGCGAGCTCGGCCCAGGTCTCGTCGACCAGCAGGATCGTGTCCGTACGCCGGGCCGCCTCGGCGACGGCGGCGCGCACCGGGTCGGGCATGAGGGCGCCGATCGGGTTGTGGAAGTCGGGCATGAGGTAGGCCAGGCGCGCCCCCGACTGCCGCAGCCCCGCGGCGACCAGGTCGGGCTGCCAGCCCTCGGGCGAGACCCCGACCGGCACGATGCGGGCGCCGCGCCGGCGGGCCGCGTCGAGGGCGTGCGGGAACGTCGGCGACTCCACCAGCACCGGGTCGCCCGGCCCGAGGAGCAACCCCATGGCCAGGTGGATGGCGAACTGGGAGCCGGTGGTGACGACGATCTGCTCCGGCCTGGTGGCCACTCCCCTGGCGGTGTAGCGAGCGGCGATGCGTTCCCTGAGCGCGGGCAGGCCGAGAGGGTCGTAACCGTTTCCCATGGCGTACCGCGGCAGGTCCTCGACCGCCTCCGCCACGGCGGCGGTCAGCGCCGACGGGGCGGGCGGGGCGGCGCTGTGCAGCGGAATGAGACCGTCGCCGGTGTCGTGCCACGGATTGTCGGCGGTGGTGGCGGGGTCGGGCAGGGCGGTCCAGCTGCCGGAGCCGCGCCGGCTCTCCAGGTAGCCACGCTCGCGCAGCAGGTCGTAGGCCGCGGTGACGGTGGTGCGGCTGACACCCAGGGTCTCGGCGAGGTGGCGTTCGGCGGGCATGCGGACGCGTACGGGGATCTGGCCGTCCATGACGAGGGCGCGCACGCCGTCGGCGAGGGCGCGGTAGTACGGGCGCGCCGCGGGATCGATCGTGACGAGCCGCGCCACCTGCTGTGCCGACAAGTACCTCATAAGGCCACTTTTCGTGATTGGCCCTGTTTTGGCAAGCCGGGCCATGCCACTGTGAGGCCACCATGAGTGAGACAGCCATCCCCTTGCCGCGTTCCCTGCCCGCCCGTCTCGCCCGCCTCTACGGCGGGCTGGCCCTGTACGGCCTCGGCATCGGCCTGCAGGTCGAGTCGGGCCTCGGCAACGGCCCGTGGGACGTCTTCCACCAGGGCCTGGGCCTGCGGCTGGGACTGTCGATCGGCACGGTCATCATCCTGGTGGGCGCCCTGGTGATGCTGCTGTGGATCCCGCTGCGGCAGCGGCCCGGGTTCGGCACCGTCAGCAACGTGGTGTTCGTGGGCCTGTTCGCCGACGCGGCGATACACCTGCTGCCCGCGCCCGGCCACCTGGTCTACCAGAGCGCGTACGTCGCGCTCGGGGTGACCTCCATCGCTCTGGCGACCCTGCTGTACATCGGCGCCGGCATGGGGGCCGGCCCGCGCGACGGCATCATGACCGGCCTGATGCGCCTCGGCCTGTCGGTGCGGCTCGCGCGTTTCCTCATCGAGCTGACCGTGCTGGCCGCGGGCTGGCTGCTCGGCGGCACGGCGGGCGTGGGGACGCTGGTCTTCGCCCTGGCCATCGGGCCGCTCACGCAGCTGTTCACCCGCTGGCTCCCCCTGAGCGATCCCGCGGGCCGGGCCCGGCATGACGCGACATGATCGGATCCGGCCGCGGGATCACCCTTCCGGCGAGTAGCGTCTAGGCATGCGGATCGAGGATTATGCGCTGATCGGAGACATGCAGTCGGCCGCGCTCGTGGCGCGCGACGGGTCGATCGACTGGCTTTGCCTGCCCCGGTTCGACTCCCCCGCGAGCTTCGCGGCGCTGCTCGGCAGCGACCGCAACGGCCACTGGTGGCTCGGGCCCACCGGCCGCAGGCCGGCCACCCGGCGCCGCTACCGGGGCGACACTCTGATCCTCGAGAGCGAGTGGGACACCCCGACCGGCACCGTCCGGGTCGTCGACTTCATGCCGCCGCGCGACCGCAACCCCGACGTGGTGCGGATCGTCGAGGGCGTCTCGGGCAGCGTGGAGATGTCCACACAGCTGCGGGTGCGCTTCGACTACGGCCGCATCGTGCCGTGGGTGCGGCGCAGCAACGGCCATCTGCAGGCCGTCGGCGGGCCCGACTCGGTGTGGCTGCACTCCCCCGTGCCGCTGAAGGGCGGCGACTACGCCCACCGGGCCACGTTCACGGTGCGGGAGGGCGAGCGGCTGGCGTTCGTGTTCACCTGGCACCCGTCCCACGAGCCGATGCCGGCGCAGATCGACTCCGACGTGCAGCTGCGCGAGACCGAGGCGTTCTGGGCGGAGTGGGTGTCGAAGTGCTCCTACACCGGCCCCTACCGCGAGGCGGTGGTGCGCTCGCTGATCACGCTGAAGGCCCTGACGTATTCGCCGACCGGCGGCATCGTGGCCGCGGCCACCACGTCCCTGCCGGAGGACCTCGGCGGGGTGCGCAACTGGGACTACCGGTACTGCTGGCTGCGCGACGCGACGCTGACACTCGACGCGCTGATCAGCTCCGGCTTCCTGGAGGAGGCCGCCGACTGGCGCGCGTGGCTGCTGCGCGCCATCGCCGGCCGCCCGCAGGACCTGCAGATCATGTACGGCGTCGGGGGCGAGCGCCGCCTGCCGGAGCTGCTGCTCGACTGGCTCGACGGCTACGAGGGCTCCCGGCCGGTGCGCATCGGCAACGAGGCCGCCAAACAGCTCCAGCTCGACGTGTACGGCGAGGTCATGAACTCCCTGTACGTCTCGCGCGCCCGCGGCCTGTCCCCCGACGACCGCGCCTGGACGATCCAGCGCCAGCTGCTCGACTACGTGGAGGACCACTGGAACGAGCCCGACGAGGGCCTGTGGGAGGTCCGCGGGCCGCGGCGGCATTTCGTGCACTCCAAGGTGATGTGCTGGGTGGCGCTCGACCGGGCCGTCAAGTACGTCGAGAACTTCGGCCGCACCGGGCCGGTCGACAAGTGGCGGGCGCTGCGCGACGTGGTCCACGCCGAGATCTGCGACAAGGGTTTCGACGCCGAGCGCAACACGTTCACGCAGTCGTACGGCTCGTCGGAGCTGGACGCGGCGCTGCTGATGATCCCGATCGTGGGGTTCCTGCCGGCCGACGACCCCCGGGTGCTGGGCACGGTCGCGGCGATCGAGAAGGAGCTCATGGCCGACGGGTTCGTCCTGCGTTATCCGCTGGCCGAGGACAACGACGTCGACGGCCTGCCCGGCGGGGAGGGCGCGTTCCTGGCGTGCAGCTTCTGGCTGGTGGAGGTCATGGCCGCGCAGGGGCGCAAGGACGAGGCGAAGGACCTGTTCGAGCGCCTGCTGGGCCTGCGCAACGACGTGGGGCTGCTGGCGGAGGAGTACGACCCGCGCTACGGCCGGCTGGTCGGCAATTTCCCGCAGGCCTTCAGTCACGTGCCCCTGGTCCACGCCGCCCGCGCCCTGTCGTAGGGCCCGGGGCTCTGCCGCCGGGTGCGGCACCGATTCGGCATGCGGTGATCTTCCGGGACCCACGTCGGCGTCATGGACGGCCTGCGCACCCGCCGCGTCCGGGTCGACCACGGCGGGCTGATCAGCGGCCTCATGGTGCGGGCGCGCGCCGCCGGCGACGGCCGGCGCGGGGTGACACTCGGCGACACCCCCCACGTGCGCGGGGGCGCCCGCGTCGAGATCACCCTGGCCGGGCGTTACGAGGAGCTCACCGGCAGTGGGCTACCGCCTCCGATCTGCGGGCCACTTACCGGCAGCACCGGCCCATGGTCGAACGTTCCATCGCCTGGCTGATCGGTGCGGACGGCGGTGCCCGCAACGGCCTTTGGCTCCATCCGCGAGCTGTGGCCTTGAACCTGCGCCGCCTGGTCAACCTGGGACTCGCTCCTGTCCAGGGCGTCTGGACGCTGCAGCCCATGACCGGTTGAAGCGCGCGCGGCGGGGCAACGATCACGCAGCTGCAATCCCAAGCCCTGGCGGCGATCGGTCCGTTACCTGCCGACCATCACACAAGCGACATTCTCACAAGGCTCCTAAGGGCCGGTCAGACGGCGCTCGCCCTCCGTGGTGAGCACGAACACCTGCCAGGCGTAGTACGCGTAGTAGGCGCGCGGGTCGCGCTTGATCTGGCGGGCGTGCAGCTGGATCGCGTTCACGTACGCCTGCGACGGGTTGTAGGCGTGCAGCGCGCGCCGGTAGTCGCGGGGGGCGCCGCTCGCCTTCAGGTAGTTGGCGGCCCCCATGACGGCGTCGCGCGGGTCCTGGACGTCGCCGCCCATGCCGTACGCCCGCCAGGTGGCCGGCATGAACTGCATGGGGCCCTGCGCGCCGACGTGACTGTCGGACCTGACCCGGCCGAACTTCGTCTCGGCGAACATCACCGCCGCCAGCACCTCCCACTCCACGCCGAACCGGCGCTCGGCCCGCTTGAAGTAGCCGAGCAGCTCGGCCGCCGGGCGGGGCCGCCGGGTCTTGAACACCGCGTCCGGCTTGATCGGGCGGGCCAGGGCGAGCAGCTCGCGGATCGCCTCGGTGTTGGCCTTGGCCTGCGCGGCCAGGGCCTTCGGCAGGCGGGCGAAGGCGCGGGAGGCGACCTCGGGGTGGCGGGCGGCGTGCCGGTAGAGGCGCTGCTGGTGGAGCGCCAGCAGCTCGACGTCCTCGGGCGGCTCGCCGGGCGCGGCCTCGCCGCCGTCCGTCCAGGCGTCGATGGCGTCGTTGAGCCGGGCGGTGGTCTCCTCCAGGGCCGTGGCGAGGCCGGCGGCGTTCTTCGGGATCTTCGCGTCGGGCGCGGGCAGCTCCTCCGGCGGCTGCGCGGTGGTCTCGCCTGCCGTCGCAGACGGAGAGGCCGCGGACCGCTGGCGCACGGGCGCACTGTCGGTGGGCGAGCCGCAGGCCGCCGTTCCGGCGAACGCGGCGACGGCCGCCACGAGCGCGACGATCCTGCGGGAGGGGCGTGGATGCTGCGGGCGTACCTCCATGCTGCGCCAACCTACCCGCCGTGCCGTCCTTCTCTCAGGCATCTCGCGAAGCGTGGCGGACCGACCCGATACGCCTGGCACGACAGCAGGCCCCCATGTCACCGTTCTCTGAGACACTGTGCCGGCTGGGCGGATCGCCGGCGTGGGCCGGGCTGCTGGGGAAAGGTGCGGGATGCCGGACATGCGCCCGCTTCGGCCGGGTGATCCGGAGCGGATCGCCGGATACCGCCTGCTCGGGGTGCTCGGGTCGGGCGGGCAGGGCGTCGTCTACAAGGCAGTGGGCGAGGCGGGGCGCGAGGTCGCGATCAAGGTGCTGCACGGGCATCTGGTCCAGGACGACGACGTCCGGCGCGGCTTTCTGCGGGAGGCGGAGGCGGCGCGGCGGGTGGCCGCTTTCTGCACGGCCGCGATCCTGGACGCGGGCGTGGCCGACGTCGGGCCGTACATCGTCAGCGAGTACGTTCCGGGCGACACGTTGCAGGCGCTCGTCCGGGCGTCGGGGCCGCGTACCGGCGGGGCGCTCGACCGGCTGGCGATCTCCACGCTGACGGCGCTGGCCGCGATCCACCAGGCGGGGATCGTGCATCGCGACTTCAAGCCGGCCAACGTCCTCATGGGCCCCGACGGGCCGATCGTCATCGACTTCGGCATCGCCAAGGCGCTCGACGCGACGACGCACACCTCGGGGGTGACGGGGACGCCGGCGTACATGTCGCCGGAGCAGTTCAGGGGTGAGCGGGTCGGGGCCGCGTCGGACGTGTTCAGCTGGGCCGGGACGATCGTCTTCGCCGCCACGGGTCACCCGCCGTTCGCCGGCGGGACGCTGCCGGACACCATGAACACCATCCTGAACGGCACTCCCGACCTTGACGACGTGCCACCCCACCTGGTGTCCGTCCTCGAGACCTGCCTCGCCAAAGACCCCTCCCTCCGCCCGCGCCCGTCCGCCCTTCTCCACTCCCTGATCCACCGGTCCGACCCCGTCATCGACTCCCCGGACGGACGGGGGTCGGGGAGTCCACGCGCGCTGGGAAAGCCGCGTGTCCCGGCGGACCCAGGCCCACCCCCGAGCCCGGTCGTGCGGGAACGGGAAGTCGGGCGTGGTGGCCGGGAAGCCGGCGCCTTGGACGCGCAGGCTCCGTCGGGCGGGCAAGGGGCTGACGGGACGACGCCGCAACGGGGCGGGAGCGTGAGCCGGCGGGTGTTCATCGGGGGCTCGGCCGCCGCGGCGGCTGTGGGGGTGTCGGCGTTCGCGGTCTTACGGTCAGGAAACGGCCTCTTCCGGGCGGACGCCCAACCGACTCGGACGGCGGACATGCGCCGGACGGCGACCGGCGAACCGTACCCCTCGGACGGGCCGAGCCCGTCGTCCTCGGACGGGCCGGGTGGGGTGCCTTCGGGTGGGCCGAGTGGGGCGGCGGAGCCGTTGGGGACGGTGGTCGGAGAGCCGGTGGCGTTGGGCGGGCGGAAGCCCACCGCGTTGGGCGCACGCGGCGGGACGGTCGTGTGCGGGACCGGCACCGGCGAGGTGTTCGTGTGGACGCCTGGGGCGCAGGTCGTCAGAGTCGGGGACGGCGGGGGGGCGGGTGACGTCCGTGGCCGTCGGTGACGTCGACGGACGGGCGGTCGTGGTCTGCGGGCACGGCGACGGCAGGATGCGGGTGTGGAGCCTGACCGGCGAGAGCCTCGCCTCCCATCGGGCCGCCGACCCGATCAGGGCGGTCACGGTCGCGGGCGGCCGCGCCATCGCGGTCTCGGAGAAGTACGACCTCGTGCGTGACCTGCACAGCGTCGTCGGCCTGTGGGACGTGTCCACCGGCAAGCAGTTCGGCCCCGCGATCGACGACCACTTCCAGGGCCTGCACGGGCTGGCGTTCGGCACGCTGGACGGCGAGGAGGTCCTGGTCACCGGTGACGGCGCCGAGCGGGTGCGCGTGCGCCGCCTGTCCACGGGCCGGACCGCGCACACGTTCCGCACCGGCGACATCGGCGGCATCGAGCTGCTGGCCTGCGGAGAGGTGGACGGCCGGCCGGTCCTCGTCTCCACGCACCTCGACGCCACCCTGCGCGTCCACGACCTGGCGACCGGCAGGCGCGGGAAGAGCCGGCGGTTCAGCACGCGCAGCCCCGACGACCGGGGCGCGACCGCGCTGGCCACCGGCCGGCTCGGCGACGTTCCGATCGCGGCCGTGGCGCACACACCGGACGGCGGCCCGGCCACCGTCCGCGTCTGGAACCTCCGCACCGGGGACGTCCTCGGCGAGCCGGGCCGGGGCGCGGGCGGTGAGATCCGCACGCTGGCCCTCGCCGAGCTGGACGGCCGTCCCGTCGTCGCGGGAGCGGACGACGAGGGCACGTTACGCGTCTGGAGCCTCGGCCCGGCGGCGTGAGGCGGTCAGCACCTCTCGGGACGAGCGCACGTCACGCGTCCGGCGCCCTGCGGCGTGAGGCGGTCACGAGCTCGCGGACGGCGTCCAGGCGGGTCATCGCGGGCGTGGCCGTGACGCCGTGCAGCACGACCGAGGCCACCACCGTGAACCCCGTGACGGCCCACAACTCCTGCGCCGGGACGCCGAAGTCCGTGTGCCCCAGCGCGTACGCCAGGTAGAACAGCGAGCCCACCCCCCGGATGCCGAAGAACGAGATCACCAGCCGCTCCTTCGGCCCGGCCGGTCCGCGCCACTGCGACAGCCACCCCGCCAGCGGCCGGATCACCAGCAGCAACGCGATCCCCACCGCCGCGCCGCGCCAGGTGAGCGCCGCCAGGCCGCCGGTCGCGACGAAGCCGCCGAGCAGGAGCAGCAGCCAGGCGGTGAACAGGCGCTCGACCTGATCGACGAAGCCGTGCAGGACGTTGTTGTAGCCGTGCCCGAACTCGGCCCGCCTGATGGTGCACGCGGTGACGAACACGGCCACGAACCCGTACCCCTGGGCGAGTTCGGTCACCCCGTACGCGAGGAAGGTGGCGGCCAGCGCGACGAACCCGTCGCGGCGCTCGGACAGGCGCAGGCCGCCGGCCGTGGCGCGGAAGAACAGGCGGCCGAGCAGCCGGCCGATGACCAGGCCCGCCACGATCCCCGCCGCGGTCCGGTAGAGCACGTCGACCAGCGCCCACTCCCCCGCCCAGGCGGTGCCGCCGGCGACGGCCACGCCGATGGCCGCGTACACGATGGGGAAGGCGAGCCCGTCGTTGAGCCCCGCCTCCGACGTCAGGGCGAAGCGGACCTCGTCGTCGGCGTTCTCGGCGTCCACCGGCTCGCCCACGTGCACGTCGGAGGCCAGCACCGGGTCGGTGGGCGCGAGCACGGCCCCCAGCAGCAGCGCCGCGGCGATCGGCCAGCCCGCGAGACCTGCCGCCGCCGTCACCCCGGCCACGGTCAGCGGCATGGCCACGCCGAGCAGCCGCCAGGTCGTCGACCAGCGGCGCAGCCCGACCCGCCGGTTGATCGCCAGGCCCGCCCCCATGAGGGAGATGACCACGCACAGCTCGGTGATGTGCTCCAGCACCGCCCGATGGGCGATCGGGTCGGGCCGGGGCAGCCCGAGCGGCAGCGAGAACAGGACGACCCCGGCCAGCAGGTAGACCAGGGGCAGGGACAGGGGACGGCCCTCGAGCACGTCGGGCAGGATCGCGGCGAGCAGCGCCGCTCCGCCGCCGAGCGCGAGGAGGAGGTCTAAGGTGGACATCCCCGCCCCACTGCCCCGAAGATCACCCGTTACGCCCCCCGGGAGGCCGCCACGCCTCCGCTCGGGAGGAGGCGTGACGGCCGGTACGGGGTCAGCGCCGCAGGGCGGCCATGTTGCGGTAGCTCAGCTCCGAGTGCCGCAGTGACTGGGCGGGGTCGGAGCCGGGCGCGTTGTCCTGCTCGTACATCGGGTTGTGGAAGCCCTTGGCGCGCAGGGCGGCGAAGAAGCCGTGGTAGTCGATGTCACCGGTGCCGAACGGCACCATGTCGTAGCCGTTGGTCACGGCCGGGTTCGACGTGCCGTCCTTGGCGTGGAACAGCGGGAAGCGCTTCTCCCTGGCCAGCACGGTGGCCAGCGGGTCGAACACGTCGTTCTGCGCCGAGCCGTCGGGCGCGGTGTACGTACGGTGCCGGAACTGAGCCACGTGCGCCCAGAAGATGTCCATCTCGAAGTGCACGACGGCGGGGTCGCTGATGCCGAAGAAGTACTCCAGCCTGCGGACGCCCGACGAGCGCGTCGGCCGCCCCTGCGCGTCGAGCGGGCCGCTGTCCAGCAGGAACGCGTAGGCGGCGTCGTGGTTGTGCGTGTACAGCTTGAGCCCCGCCTCGGTGGCGATCGCGCCCAGCGTGTTCCACTTCTCCGCCGCCACGTCCCAGTCGGCCTTGTACGCGCTGTTCGTCGGGTCGTTGCCGGTGCCCACGTGGCCGAGGCCGAGGATGTTCGCGATCTCCAGCGTCCGCTTGAACCGGTCGAGGTCGGCGGCCGTCAGCGGCCACGAGCCGGGGATGAAGCCGTGGTTGCCCTCGGCCCGCAGCCCGTTGTCGTCGAGCCAGCCGCGCAGCAGCCGGGCGCCCTCCACGGTCTCCAGGTCGGCGCCGCCCTCGGCGTTGGCGTGCTGGCGGTAGCCGGCGAACTCGACCTGCCGGTAACCCATGTCCGCCAGCGCCTCCAGCACGCGGCGGAAGCCCGACGGCACGGACGTGGACAGCGGGTCGCGCGAGATCGCGTCGCGCACGGTGTAGAGGATGATGCCGCGCTTGCCCGGCGGCACGAGCACGTCACCGCGCCCGCCACCCGGTGACGCGGCGTGGGCGGCGCCGGCGAGGGCGCCCGTGAACGGCAGGGCGGCCGCGGCGGCGATGCCGGTGGTGGCCGCGAAGAGCCGGCGGCGGCTCAGCCCGAGGCGGCCGCGGAGCGTTTCGGCGTGTTCGCGTTCTTCGGCGATCTTCTCGGTGTCCGCCTGCGGCCGGCGGCCGGGCTCTGCGGAGGCGTGCTGATGGCTCACGCGGGGTTCCCTTCCTTCAGGGACGCGTGCGCCGACCGCGTCACGGTGGATCTGCGACCGGCCCCGCCGGGCATGCCACCGCCCTGGAGCTCGAGACGATCACATTGTTACTACGCCGTTGTGAAGCGGTCAATGGCGCTCATCCCGCCACGGCCCGGTCGATCGCGGCCGGGGCGAGCACGTGCTCGGCCACCAGGACGGCGGCTCCCACGATCCCCGCGCGCTCGCCGAGCGCGCTCACCCGGATGCCGAGGTGCTGCGTGGCCAGCGGCAGCGACCGGCTGTAGATCGTCTCGCGGACGCCGGCCAGCACCTGCTCGCCCGCCTCGGCGACGTCCCCGCCGACGACGATGAGCGAGGGGTTGAAGAAGTTGACGATCGAGGCCATCACGGCGCCCACCTCGCGGCCGGCCTGCCGCACGAGCCGCGTGGCGTGCAGGTCGCCGGCCCGCATCAGCGCCACCACGTCCCTGCTGCCGTGCGCCTCGATCCCGGCCTCGCGCAGCGCGGCGGCCATCGAGCCGCCGCCCGCGACGGCCTCCAGGCAGCCGGTGTTGCCGCACCGGCACTGCGCCTCGGAGGCCGGGACGCGGATGTGGCCGACGTCGCCGGCGGCGCCCTGCGCGCCGCGGTGCAGCCGGCCGCCGGAAATGATGCCGCAGCCGATGCCGGTGCCCATCTTGATGAAGAGCAGGTGGTCGACGGCCGGGCGGGCGGCCCAGTGCTCGCCGAGCGCCATGATGTTGACGTCGTTGTCGACCAGGACGGGCACCCCCAGCCTGGCCCGCAGCCACTCGGGCACCGCGAAGCCGTCCCAGCCGGGCATGATCGGCGGGTTCACCGGCCGGCCCGAGCGGTGCTCGACCGGGCCCGGCAGCCCGACGCCGACCCCGCACACCTGCGCCGCGTCGCGGCCGGCCGCTGCCAGCAGCTCGCCGAGCGCGGTGACGACCCGCTCGAGGGTCGGCTCGGGCCCGTAGGCGACGGGCAGCTCCTCGGCGCGCTCGGCCAGCACGTTCATGCCGAGGTCGAGGACGGCGAGGCGGGCGCGGGTGGCGCCGAGGTCCGCGGTCAGCACGACGCGGGCGCCGTCGTTGAACGCGAACACCGTCGCGGGCCGGCCCCCGGAGGAGACGGCGCTTTCCCGCGGCAGGACCCAACGCTGGCCGATGAGCCCGTCCAGGCGCTGCGACACGGTGGATCTGGAGAGCCCGGTGAGGCGGGCCAGCTCGCCGCGGGTGCGGGCGTGGCCGTCTCTGAGGATCGCCAGCAGCACCCCGGCCCCCTGTGCGCTGGATCCGTTCGACATAGGCTCAGCTTACTCCGATCATCGACGGACTTATGTTGACAAAAATTTAAAGTCGGATCTATCGTCTCGAAATATGTCGGATATATGCGGCGTTGAGCTGCAAAGCTAGACTTATCCGGCGTTTGGGTGGCTTATCGCGACGACGGGCGTGAGCCCGGAGGTGGTGCCCCATGCACGACTCGCTCATCGCTCCATCGGCCGGCCACCGGTACGCGCCTGCCTGACGTCCCCGCGAGCCGCGTCCGGAGGAGCCGGTCCCGGTCCCCGCCCGACGTCGCGCCGAGACACGGGCTCACGGGAATGCCACCCGGGCCGGATCCTCCCCGCACGGTTCTCTTCCGGATTGCGCCCGGCCGATCGGGTGTGATGTCGTACCCCTCCTGGCTCTTCATCCGGTTTCAGGAGGCTTGGCTGTGCCGTTCGCTGTGCCGTTCGCTGTCCCGTTCGTGGTGGATCTGACCAGCGGGAACGTCGACAAGGGCGACTTCTGCGCGGAGCCGGGGCACTTCGGGGGGTCCATCCTCGGGTTACGGCTGCTGACCGAGCGGACGCCCGCCGGCCTCGACCCGTACGATCCGCGGGCGCTGCTCTTCGTGGCGGCCGGGGCGCTGGGCGGGACCCTGGCGCCGGGGCTGGCCAAGGCGGTGTTCCTGGCGAAGTCGCCGCTGACCGGCGTGGCCGGCGAGGCGCACGCGCTGGGGCCGTTCGCGGCGGGCATGCGCGCGGCAGGGGCCGAGGCGCTGGCGGTCGCCGGACGGGCGGAGCGGCTGTCGTACCTGCTGGTGGAGGACGGCGAGGTGACGCTGCACGACGCCGAGGCGCTGCGCGGGCTCGGCACTGCCGCCACCACCGACGTCCTGCGCGACCGGCACGGGCCGCACGCGCGCGTGGCGGCGATCGGACCCGCCGGGGAGAACCTCGTCCGGTACGCCTCCGTGGTCACCGACCGGGCCTTCGCTGCCGGCCGGTACGGGCTCGGCGCGGTCTTCGGCGCCAAGAACCTCAAGGCCGTCGTGTGCGCGGGCGACGCGGCGGCGCCGGTCGCCGACCCCGAGGCGCTGGCCCGGCTGACGCTCTCCTATCACGGGGACATGGCCGCGAACCCGCTCGCCGCCCTGCAGGCGGGGCAGCCCGGATACGCCGCGTGGGCCGACGACCCCATCGACCCCGGGTACGCCGCCGTCCGCAACTTCTCCGTCGCCGGCGCGCCCGGCCTGCGCGTCCCTCGGGCGCGCGACTACGACGGCCGCGCCGTGGCGACCACCGGCACGTGCCCCGGCTGCCCGAACGACTGCCTCAAGGTGTACGCGCCCCCGGGTGCGGCCGAGCGGCGGACCGGCGGGCTCGGCCAGGAGGCGTTCCTGTCACTCGGCTGGAACCTCGGCATCGACGACGTCGACGTGGTGCTCGCCGCCAACGCCCGCTGCAACGACCTGGGCCTCGACGTCGTGTCGCTGGGCGGCACGCTGGCGTTCGCCATGGAGTGCGCGGAACGCGGCCTGCTGCCCGGCGGCCCGGCGTTCGGCGACGCGGCGGCGCTGCCGGGGCTGATCGACGACGTCGGCGCGCGGTCGGGGGCTCTGGGCGACCTGCTCGCCGAAGGCTCGGCCCGTGCGGCGCGGCGGATCGGGCGAGGGTCGCAGGCGTACGCGATGACGGTCAAGGGCGCCGAGGTGCCCTGCTTCGACCCGCGTCCCCAGCCGGGCATCGGCCTCGGGTACGCCATCGCGCCGGGCGGGCCGCGTTACGACGCGCTGGAGCACGACCTGGACTTCGACCCGGTGGCCGGGCTCGGCTACTCCTTCCCCGAGGCCGCCAGGATCGGCGCCGCCCCCGCTCCGGCGGGCACGCTGGACGAGGAGCGCGGCCGGCGCAGCGCCCGGCTGCTGCGGCTGTGGAGCGGCCTGGACGCGCTCAACATCTGCGTCTTCGCCTCCTCCCCGACCCGGCCGCTGACCCTGGACCGCCTGACCTCCCTGGTCACCGCCGTCCTCGGCGCCGGCTTCAGCCTGGAGGACCTGCTGGCGGCCGGGCAGGCACGCCTGGACGGGATGCGCGCGTACGCGCTGCGCGAAGGCGGCGGCCCCGACGACCTGCCGGCCCGCTTCCACGACGAGCCCGTCACGGCGGGCCCGCACGCCGGCGCCGTCCTCGACCGCACCGCCTTCACGCAAGCCCGCACCGCCTTCTACGAGGAGCTCGGCTGGTCCGCTGAGCCGTAGGAACGGCCACCTCCCGCATTCACCCTCCGGCGCACCGCACGGCCGCCTTCGGCCCGCACGGCCGCTGGTCGCCGCGCTTCCCCTACCCCGAGCCCGCCCGGGTCGCCGGATACCTCGTGCGCGACCCCACGATGATCCGCACCCCGTCCGGCTACGTGCTCTCTTCCACCCACGGTCATCTGGAGGCCCGAACCGGCGACCGCGTCCACTCCACCCGGGCCGGGTCCGCGTTCCGCACGCCGCCGTCGTGGTGGCGTGCGTACTCGCCCGGCGACGACCCGCAGGCGCCCGGCATCTCCCGGCGAGGCGGGAGATGCCGGACCACTGCGCGATCGGCCTGGCCGGCAGCCGCACCGGGCAGCCCGGCTCGTGGCCCGACCAGGGCATCGTGGCGAACACGTGCTCGATGGGTTCGCCCTTGACGCCGACGGTCTGCCGGGATCAAGGTGCCGTCCAGGATCACGGCCGACTTGTCCGGCGATCACGCTGCCACGCGCCCGCAGGGACCTACGCGAAGGCGGCGTGTTCCCCGGCCCGGCCCCGCCTGCTAACTTCGCCTGCACGAGCTGGATCGTTCTCACCGGCACCACGTCGAAGGCGGAAAAGGTGAACACGCCGCATCCCCCCGTCCAGCCCTCGCCGGGCTACTACCGAGACCCGGGCGGTCAGCCCTGCCTGCGCTGGTGGGACGGACACCGCTGGACGCCCCGGACGGCCCCGCTCCCGCCGCACTCTCCGGCGCCCGCGCCGTCGAAGGGCTCGGCCGGCACATGGCTCACCGGCATCGGGATCGCCGCGGTCCTGGCGGCCCTGGGGTGGCTGATCCCGACGGCGGTGGCCATAGTCGGGGATGCCGATCCGGTGGTCGTCGTCCTGGGCGGTCAGGAGGTCCGGCGCGACGACCTCGCCGGGGCCATGGAAGCCCTGTCCACGTACGCCGGCATGGAGCCCGGAGACCCCGACAGCTCCGCGCGGCACGCCTTCTGCGACGCCCTTCCCGCGGCTTTCGCGGCGAAGGGCATAGAGGTGAGCTATCCGAGCGGCGAAGGGTCGTTCGTGGGGTCGTGCGTCAGGGCACGATGACACGCCGTCGGCGCTTCCGGTCTGTCCGAATCGGCGACATTGACAGCCGCACAAACCCGACTTTAGGTTGTGCGAAGCGTTTCGACTCCCTCGTCCCAGCCCCCGACGGTGACCGGCCGCGGCGACGGCGCCCTCCGCCTCGCGAGGGGCCGTCCCATGACGAAGCCGCCCAGGAGGCATAGGCTCTCGACCGCGTGTTGGGAGCGCTCCCGCACCGCCGTTATCCCGCCCAAGGAGTGACATGCCCGCCTTCCCCGAGAACTTCCTGTGGGGCACCGCCACCGCCGCCTACCAGGTCGAAGGGGCCTGGAACGAGGACGGCCGCACCCCGTCGATCTGGGACACCTTCTCCCACACCCCCGGCCTGGTCGCGAACGGCGACACCGGCGACGTGGCCTGCGACCACTACCACCGCCTGGAGGAGGACCTCGACACCCTGGCCGCGCTGGGCGTCGGAGCGTACCGCTTCTCCATCTCCTGGCCGCGCGTGCAGCCGGGCGGGCGCGGCCCGGCCAACGGGCCGGGGGTGGCGTTCTACTCGCGGCTCGTGGACGGCCTGCTGGCCCGCGACATCTCCCCGGTGGCCACCCTCTACCACTGGGACCTGCCGCAGGAGCTGGAGGACGCCGGCGGCTGGCCGCACCGCGACACCGCGCTCCGCTTCGCCGACTACGCCCGCCTCATGGGCGACGCGCTCGGCGACCGCGTGCACACCTGGATCACCCTGAACGAGCCGTGGTGCTCGGCCTACCTGGGCTACGCCTCCGGCGTGCACGCCCCGGCCCGCACCGAGCCCGCGGCCGCGCTGGCCGCCGTGCACCACCTGAACCTCGGCCACGGTCTGGCCGTCCAGGCGCTGCGCTCGACCGCCGCCAAGGACGCGCGGATGTCGGTCACGCTCAACCTGCACCACGTGCGCGGGGTGTCCGAGGCCGACGGCGACGCCGTGCGGCGCGCGGACGCGGTGGCCAACCGGGCCTTCCTCGGCCCGATGCTGGAGGGCGCCTACCCGCGCGACCTCATCGAGGACACCGCGTCGGTGACGGACTGGTCGTTCGTGCGCGACGGTGACGAGGCCGCCGCCTGCCAGCCGCTCGACGTGCTCGGGGTCAACTACTACAACCCCACCCTGGTACGCCAGTGGGACGGCGCCAGCCTCCGGGAGACCGCCGACGGGCACCAGGACGGCGCCGCCTCGCCGTGGATCGGCTGCGAGAACGTCGAGTTCGTCAGGCAGCCGGGGCCGTACACGGAGATGGGCTGGAACATCGACGAGACGGGCCTGACCGAGCTGCTGCTGCGCCTGCACCGCGACTACCCCGCCATGCCCACGATGATCACGGAGAACGGCGCCGCGTTCCCCGACCCGGTGGACGCGGACGGCCGCGTCCACGACGAGGACCGCGTCGACTACCTGCGCCGTCACCTGACCGCCGTGGCCGCGGCGATGGAGGCCGGCGCGGACGTGCGGGGCTACTTCGTCTGGTCGCTGATGGACAACTTCGAGTGGGCGCACGGGTACGCCAAGCGCTTCGGCATCGTCCGCGTCGACCGCGACACGATGGAGCGCACCTGGAAGGACAGCGCGCACTGGTACCGCGACGTGGTGGCCACGGGCAAACTGGCCTGATCGAGTAGGCCCAGAGGCGCTGCGGTACGGGCGTGGGAATCACGACCATCTTTCGGCGTGAAGGCGTGATGAAACACGTCCTTCACGCCGAAGTGGTCTTCGTCGGCCGCGTCGACTAGCCGCAGTTGCCGAAGGTCTTGCGACCCCCGGTCGCCTCGGCGAAGTCCAGTCGGGTGTCGCGGGTGCTGCCCCAGTACGAGACGCACTCGCCGCGGGCCTTCAACTTGACCGGCCCGGCGTAGTACTTGAACTTGCCCGCGTCGGTCTTCGGCTTGCTGCCCTTCACCGTCAAGGTGGCGGTGGTGTACGTGGCGGTCCGGTAGAAGGCGGTCTTGATGGTGACCACGCAGTTGTAGCCGTTGCTGCGGTTGTACAGGAGGTAGACGTAGCCGAACGTGTCGCGCCCCGACTTGAGGGCACGGGTGCCGTCCTTCACCCGCGCGTACCCCGCGCCGCAGACTCCCTCGGGCGTGTACGCGGCGGAGGCGGCGTTCGCCGTGTACGCCGGGTTGGCCACGAGGACACCGGCCGCCAGCGCGGTCGCGGCGACGACCTTCGGAACGGACTTGATCACGTGTCTCTCCTTCGACGGTGGGTCGCGGCGTGTGCCACGACTCCGTCGAGTTTTGCCCATCCTTTACCGCCCGGCAAACGCGTACCGGATCTCCGGCATGGCCGGTGGCGGCCGTCAGCGGGTCCTTACTGCCTGCCCATCGAGGCCCGACAGGGCCCGCCTTGGGCGCCCTCTTCACCGGACGCTCACGCGCGGGTGATCACGGCGGTCTAGATCCGGCGGGCCCTGTCCTCGGCAGCGCGCCCCCGGCGGGCCCATCACGCGCTCACTGATCTCCTATGATCTCGAGAGCTCTCCCAGCTCCGCGCGCAGCAGGCGGGCGGCGCCGGCCATGGCCCGCATCTTGCCCTCGGCCGACGCCCTGGGCAGGTACTTCATGCCGCAGTCGGTGGAGATGACCAGGCGGTCGGGCGGCACCCGGTCGAAGGCCCTGCGCACCCGGTCCGCCACCACCTCCACCGGCTCGACCTCGGGCGTGGACAGGTCGATCACCCCGAGGATGACCGTCTTGTCCTTGAGGTCGGTCAGCACGCCGAGGTCCAGCCCGGACTGCGCGGTCTCGATCGACACCTGCCGGACGGGGCAGGCCGCCAGCTCCGGCAGGAACGAGTACGCCTCGGGCCGCTCGTGGATGATCGCGGCGTACCCGAAGCAGATGTGCACCGCGGTCATGCCGGTGACGCCGTCGAGCGCGGCGTTCAGCGCGGCCAGCCCGTACGCGCGCGCCGCGTCCGGCCGGGCCTGCATGTACGGCTCGTCGATCTGCACGATGTCGGCCCCGGCGGCGAACAGGTCGCGGATCTCGGCGTTGACCGCCGCCGCGTAGTCCATCGCGGCGGCCTCGGCGTCGGGATAGTGGTCGTTCTGCGCCTGCTGGCTCATCGTGAACGGCCCCGGCACCGTCATCTTGACCACCCGGTCGGTGTGCGCGCGCAGGAACCGCAGGTCCTCCACCTGGACCTGGCGGGCACGGCGGATCGGGCCGACGATGCGCGGCACCGGGTTCGGGTGTCCGCTGCGGTCGAGCGCCGTGCCCGGATGGTCCACGTCGATGCCGTCGAGGGCGGTGGCGAAGTGGTTGGAGTAGCTCTCGCGGCGCATCTCTCCGTCGGTGACGATGTCCAGCCCGGCCCGCTCCTGGGCCCGGATCGCCAGCTCGGTGGCGTCGTCCTGGGCCTGGGAGAGGTACTCGGGCGGGACCCGCCACAACTCCCGGGCGCGCACGCGCGGCGGGAACCGTCCGGCCAGCCGGGCGCGGTCGATGAGCCAGTCGGGCTGGGGACAGCTGCCTACCAGGGACACCGGGAGCGGCGGGAGCGATCTCATGAGTCCACTGTGCGCTCCCGGCGCCGCCGTTACCAGCGGTCGAGGTGGAGAACCTCGTCCAGCGGCTGCCTGGGGGCGGGGCGGAAGGCGTCGCCGGTGTAGTAGGCGGTGGGCAGCAACACGCCCTGCCGGACGTCTCCGGGAATGCCGAGCAGCTCGGCGACCTCGCTCTCGTACGCGAGGTGCAGGGTCGTCCAGGCGGTGCCGAGGCCGCGGGCGCGGGCGGCGAGCATGTAGCTCCACGCGGCCGGCAGCAGCGAGCCCCACAGCCCCGCCTGGTTGCCCTCGGGCAGGCCGCCGGGCGTGGAGATGCACCCGATCACCAGCACCGGCACGTCGCCCATGTGCTCACCCAGGAACGCGGCGCTGGCCGACACCCGCTCCTGGACCTTCGCCCGCTCCGGGTCGGCGGCGTACAGCGACGCCGCCGAGGAGCCGGAGCCGTAGTAGGTGTTCCAGGACCGCGCGTAGTAGTCGCCGATGGCCTTGCGCAGGTCGGGGTCGGTCACGACGATCCAGTGCCAGCCCTGCCGGTTGCCGCCGGTGGGCGCCTGGAGGGAGATTTCCAGGCACTCGCGGACGAGCTCCAGGGGGACGGGGCGGGTGAGGTCGAGGCGCTTGCGCACGCTGCGGGTGGTGGTGAGCAGTTCGTCGAACGTCATGCGCCCATGATGTCAAGCCGCGTCGAGATGATCAGCCGCGGCCGGGAGCCAGAGGTCGGACCCGAAAACCTCGTAGTGGACGTCCTTCGGGGCGACGCCGGCCTTCAGCAGGGCGCCGCGGACCTCCCGCATGAAGGGGACAGGGCCGCACATGTAGACGACCGCGCCCTGGGGGATCTCGACGCCGTCCAGGTCCATCAGGCCGGCGTCGTCCTCGTACCAGAAGACGCGCTCGGCGGCGGGCAGGGCGTCGGTGAGGCGCTCCATGTCGGCGCGCAGCGCGTGGTCGGCCGCTGAGCGGTCGGCGTGCAGCAGCAGCACCCGCCGGGTTCCGCCGGTGTGCGCGAGGTGCTCCAGCATCGCGGTGATCGGGGTGCAGCCGATGCCCGCCGAGACCAGGACGAGCGGCGCGTCGCCGTCCTCCAGCGCGACGTCGCCGAACGGCGCCGACAGGGTCAGCTCGTCACCCTCCCGCACGGTGGCGTGCAGCAGCGCGGACACCTCGCCCTCCGGCGCGTCGCCGCCGCGCACCCGCTTGACGGTGATGCGGCGCAGCCCGTCCGGGCCGTGGCCGGACAGCGAGTACTGCCGGAGCTGGTGGACGCCGTCGGGCATGCGGACGCGGACGCTGACGTACTGGCCGGGGCGGGCCGGCGGCACCGGCTCGTCGCCGACCGGCCGCAGCACCAGCGACATGGCGTCGGCGCTCTCCTCGCGCCGCTCGACCACCGTCCAGGTGCGCCAGGTCCGCCCGCCGCGGGCGCCCGCCTCGGCGTAGACGCGGGCCTCCATGGCGATCAGCGCGCCCGCCATCAGCCAGTAGACCTCGTCCCAGGCCGCCGCGACCTCGGGGGTGACCGCGTCGCCGAGCACCTCGGCGATCGCGCCGAACAGGTACTTGTGCACGATGACGTACTGGTCGTCGGTCACGCCCACGGCGGCGTGCTTGTGCGCGATGCGCGTCAGCAGCGCGTCGGGGCGCTCGTCCGGGTGGGCGAGCAGCGCGCCCGCAAACCCGGCGATGGCGCCCGCCAGCGCCCGGCGCTGCTCCCCGCTGCGCTGGTTGCCCCGGTTGAACAGTCCGTCGAGCAGCTCGGGCCGCTCGGCGAACATGGTGTCGTAGAACCTGGCCGTGATCTCGTCGAGTCGGGCCCCCACCAGCGGCAGTGTGGCGCGGACGATGGCCGCGCTCTCCCCGGACAACATGCTTGACCTCCCGATGAACCATAATTGGTATCTGGGATTCATATTAAAGCGCCGGGGTGCCGGTCTTCTTTCCGGGGTCGGTGAGCGACAGGAGCAGGGGACCGGTGGGGGCGTCCACCAGAGAGTCGACGGTGACCGTGTCGAGCGAGGCGTAGAAGGCCTCCTGCGCCAGGCGCAGCGCGGCGCGCAGCCGGCAGGCGGCCCGCAGCGGGCATGGCGGGTCGTCCTCGCAGCCCACGACGTCGCCGGCGGACTCGAGGGAACGCACCAGGGCGCCGACCGTCGTGCCGCGCCCGGCCTCGGTGAGCTGCAGCCCGCCGCCCCTGCCGCGCCTGGCCTCCACCACGCCCAGCTCGCCGAGCCTGGCGACGGCCTTGGCGGCGTGGGTGTACGGGACGGCGAGCACGTCGGCCACGGCACGGGTGGTGAGCAGGTCGTGCGGCCGCGCCACGGCCAGGCGCATGACGATGCGCAGGGAGATGTCGGTGAAGGCGGTCAGGCGCATGCCCCTACGGTAGGCGCTGCTGCTGAGTGGCGCCCGCGTAGACCCAGCGGCCCTCGAAGCGGACGAACCTGCTGTTCTCCTCCAGCTCGCCCGGCCGGCCGCGGTCCTGGTAGTGGGCACGGAAGCGTACGGTGCCCTCGGTGTGGACGACGCTGCCGCCGGTGGTCTCCAGGATCTCCAGCCGCACCCAGCGCACCCGCCGGTCGAGCCCCGCGCTGGGCGGACGGGCCGAGGGGTGCCAGGTGTGCCGCAGGTAGGCCTCGTCTCCGGCCGCGAACGCGCTGAAGCGGGAGCGCATGAGCTGCTCGGCGGTGGCCGGCGCGGCCTCGCCCCGATGGAACCGGCCACAGCAGTCACGGTAGGGATTGCTCGAACCACACGGACACGTACGCGGAGACATGCCTCCCATTCTCCCCGCCCCCGCGACCCGCTCTCCCTGCCGGCGGCATCCGGGACCTCCCGCCGCCGGGCGTACGCGGCCCTCCCCTACCGCCGCGAGATGGGACGGCCTTCGCCGGCGAGCCGGGTGGTCAGGTGGGTCAGGGTCGGGCCGAGCGGTGCGTCGAGGGTGAGCTCCGCCTCGGCGTCGCCACCGGTCGGCCCCTGGTTGACGATGGCGATGGGGATGCCCAGCTCGGCCGCCTTGGTGACGAACCGCCGCCCGGACCTGACCGTCAGGGACGACCCCAGCACGAGCAGCACCCGCGCGCCGCAGACGAGCGCGTAGCACTCATCGACCCGGGTCCGGGGCACGTTCTCGCCGAAGAACACCACGTCAGGCTTGAGCATCCCGCCGCACGAGGCGCAATCCACCACCCGGAACCCGGCGACCTGCTCGTCGGTGAGCGTGGCATCGCCGTCGGGGTTGATCTCGTCACTGGTGACCCGCCAGCCGGGGTTGGCCTCAAGCAGCCGGCGCTCCAGCTCGGCACGCGACGTACGCTCCCGGCACGTCAGGCACACGACGCGGTCGAGCCCGCCGTGCAGCTCGATCACGCGGCGCGCGCCGGCCGCCTGGTGGAGGCCGTCGACGTTCTGGGTGACGATGCCGGTCAGCAGGCCGCGCCGCTCCAGCTCGGCCACCGCCTGGTGCCCGGCGTTGGGGCGGGCGCGCTCCATCTGCCGCCACCCGACGTGACTGCGCGCCCAGTAACGCCGGCGCGCCTCCGCGCTGCCGACGAACTTCTGGTACGTCATCGGGTCGGCTCGCCTGGCCAGGCCGGTCGGCCCGCGGTAGTCGGGGATGCCCGACTCGGTCGACAGGCCGGCCCCGCTGAGCACGGCCACCCCTCCACGGCCGACCAGCTCCATCAGCTCGGCCACGTTCCCGGTGCTCGGTCTCACGTTCCCATGGTGCCTCACCCGCGCCCCCGCCTACGCCGCGCGGTCAACCGCGCTCGCCAGGCCGCGGATACGGGTACGGATGCCCCGCGGACGCAGCTCTCCTCACACCCGTCGTGCCCTTCGGACGGGAGCCCGGTCCCGCCGACGCGTTCGAGGTCGTCAAGGAACCCGACGCGGTGGCGGGGCCGACGGGTGGGGTGGAGTCGACGGGATGGCGGGACGGGTCTCGGCGTGTGCGCCGGCCGCGGACCGGAGGTAGACGCAGCGGAGTTCGGCCGCGAACCGCTGCTCGCCGTCCCGCAGCCAGCACTCCTCCGGCCCCGGCGACACCTCCGTCAGCGTGAGCCGCTCCGCCGTCGCCGCCAGGCGCCCGAGCGCTTCGACGAGCGCGGGCGAGCGCGTGTCCACGTAGAAGGGCCTGCGCCTACGTGGCGACGCGGCGAAGAACGTCACCGGCAGGCCATGGGACTCGCGCAGCCGCGCCATCGCCACCAGCAGCTCGACGTCGCCCGCCGCCTGCCCGAGCCCCTCGAACGACGCTCGGCCAAGGCGCCACCGGCGCCGCGAGATGACGATGTTCCCCCAGGTCAGACGGGGCACGTGCGGAAGGTCGGGAAGGCGCGGCAGCCGGATCATGGGCAGGGCCAGCGCCGTGTGGAGCGCCGTGACGTGCTCGCCGTTGTGGAACAGCAGCGGCTCCTCCACCCCCTTGGCGTTCAGGACGGCCCGCCGGCCGTCGCTGTGCACGTACAGCTCGTCGAGGCCGATCCTGCGGCGCGGGTCGGCCGCCACCCCGCCGAGCTCCAGCACGGGGCCGGGGAGTTGCGGCGGCGGCGCGCCCTCTGAGCGGTGCGGGACGACGTTCAGCACGGTGAACCCGGACAGCGCCCGCCTGACCGCCGCGTCCCGCTCGGCGAGGCACTCGGCGGCCTCCTCGTGGAACTGCAGCGACCACGGCGTGAGCAGCACCGTGTCGTGGAGCCCGCCGAGGACGAGCGGGGTCACACCCGCTTCGTACGCCTCCAGCGAGGACGCGGCCACCAGCAGGTCTGCCGAGCAGAGCACGGGCGCGGCCGGCGGATCGGGGTCGTCCAGCAGCGCGGCGAGGTCGAGCACGGCCTCGCCGTCCGGCGCGTCCCGGATGAGGCAGGCGAGGCGGCCGGTCAGGCGTCCGCCGTGTTCGACGTCGAGTCCGGCGGTCGTCCGCTGCGCCTCCGCCAGCGCGAACGTGCCGGGGCCGAGCCGCCCGGCGACCAGCCGGTTGGTCAGCCGCCTGGTCAGGTCCGCCTCGCCGGCGAGCAGGTCGAGCACGCGCGGCACGCGGTCGCGCAGGTCGGCCGCCAGCGCGCCGCCCGCCGTGACCCGCAAGGTGCCGGCCGCGGCCTCGTGGACGACGACACGGCCGTCGCCCGGCCCGCCACCCGTCAGTGCCTCGACCCGCCGCTGCACGGCCAGCTTCACGTCGGGCGAGGCGCCCGGGTATTGCTCAAGCAGCTCGGAGATCTCACTCACACGCCGCCCGACCGACGGCTCGGCGGCGGTGCGCACCGCGGCCACCGGCCTGCGCTGCGCCGGCACCTCAACCGCTCCGGAGACGAGCTCCGGAGCCTCCCACGCCCGACCGGCCTCATCCCTCCCTGCCTCCTGCACCCCGAACTCCGGGGCGTCGGCGATCCCCGGACCGCCTGGGCCCGCCCCTCCCTCCACCCCGCCGAATCCTCCGGACAGTCCCGCCGTTCCGCGGTCGCGAGCCCCAGCGCGGGCCTGGCCGGACACCTCCGCCGCATCGCCCACACAGCCGCCGGCCTCTCCGAGCCGGCCACCATCCGGGCGTGAGGTATCGGCCACCTCACGTTCACCGGGCTGACCTGAGACCTCCACAACAGCCGCGTCACAGCCCGCCGCCCCCGCGAGCCGGCCGTCATCCGGACCGGCGGTATCCGTCGCCGCCGCGGCGCCGATCTCCTGCCGGGGATGAGGTGGCAGGGCGCGGGCGGCCAAGCGGTCGCGTAGCCAGCCGAGGGGGTCGCAGACGGTGGCGGGCGGGCACAGGTCGTGGACGAGCAGCCCCCGGCGTACGGCCACGGCCAGCGCCGCCGCGGCCCGTTCCAGGCCGATCCCCGTCTCGGCGGCGATCTCGGCCACCGTGCGGCGCCCGTCGCAACAAGCCACGAACGCGGCGCCGTCGGGCACCTCCCCCGCCCACGTCTTGCGCCGCGGCACAAGCCCGGACACCAGCACCGGATCGGCCAGGACGCGCTGCTGCATCGCCTCGACCACGCGCGCCGCCGGGAACGCCACCCGCCGCGGGCACGCGTACGGCCCGTCCCAGACGTGACCGAGGACCGCGCCGGGCACCACGGCCGCATAACCGACCGGCCCGAAGCAGTTCGCCGTCCCGGGCGCCGCCGCCAGCCGCTGCACGCGCGAGGCGAGCTGCCTGCGTATCGTGCCGCCCTTGGCCCCGTGACGCAGCTCGCGGTAGAGGCCGGGCGAGGAGCACACGAGCGCGTCGAGCAACCGCTCGTCGGCCACCATCGCCGCCACCGCGGCCCGTACGGCCGCCGCGTCCTCGCCGACCGCGCCGGCCAGCGTGACGCGTGCCTCCTCCAGCAGGTGCGTCACCCGGTTCCAGTCGGCCAGCCAATCGCCGGATCCCGGCGTATCGGGCGGCAGCGGACGCAGGTCACGCAGCCGGCCGCGAACGGCGCGAAGCAACCGCCCGCCTCTCGCCCCGACGGGTGCCGCGGCGGCAGCGGCGCGCACGTCCGCGTCCCACCCGCCCCCGGAAAGAGCGCCACCGCCTTGAGGCACGGGAGGGGGGTCCCCGCCCGCCCCGCCGCCCGGAGGCACGTGCACACCGGGACGGGAAATCCCACCGGGCACGGCGCCAGGAGGCGCATCCGCTCCTGGACGCGAGGTCACGCCGGGCATGACGGCGTCGGGAGCATCCTCGCCAGGACGGGGCGCGGTGGCGTCAGGTGTCTCCGCGCCGGGCCGGGAGCCGCCGGCGGGTGCCGTGGGAGGGGTGTCGGGGCGGGGGTCAGGGAGCGGCGGGGTGGCGAGGAGGTGGAGGGCCTGGCGTTCCAGGTGGACGACGGACTCGGCGGCCCGCGCGGCCCGGGTGTAGGCGAGGGACAGGACCGACTCCCAGGGAAAGGCGGCGCTCCGCACGACCACGGCCGGCAGCAGGGTCCAGTGCCCCTCCCCCACGCGGTCGCCCTCTCCGGATCCCGCGCGTTCGATGTCCATATGGGCCGCTCCCTTTCCTGGCATGGATTGTGCGCAGCGTTTCTGAACTCCGATATTTACAAGATCATCTTTTTCTGTCAATGCATTCCCCAATGAAAAGAAAGCATCAGTCGATAATCCGCCGCCGCCCCGGCGGGCAATCAACGACCAACCCCTATATATCTCGCCATAAGGGATGGGGTTGTTTACTTTACGTAGCCACTGTGCCTATCATTCCGCTACAGACAGTCATCCCCGCTGGCCCACGACCACCCGAGCGTGAGCGGGCACCCAAAACGAAACCGCGCCGCCATGCCCCGCCAAGCGGTCCGGAAAACGCACCCGCAGCACACCTCCGCACATTTTTCGGTGCCCCATGAACCGCGCCCGATAACGCACCGGCCGGCGTTCTTCATCGCACCCCGAGAACGGGAGAGGGGGGTCAATGGAGCGCGCCGCACACCTGGGAAGGACAATGGGCCTGGTACCAGGGCGACATGGGGGGTGACCGGGACCGGTGAAGGAAGACGGCACACGCGCGGGGCCGCGCCTGTCGGCGCCGGCGTTCGTGGTGGGGTCGGTCCTCATCACGGCGGCGGTGCTGACGCTCGACCTCACCACGGGCCCGGTCGTGCGACTGTTCCCGCTGCTGATCTTCCTGCCCGCCATCGTCTCCGGCCTCGGCACGGTACGCCAGACGATCATCGCCTCGGCATGGGTGGTGCTGGCGGAGAGCGGGATCGTCGGATTCACCGGCGCCGCCCTCGACGACAACCTGCTGGCGACGGCGTGCACGGCGGTGTTCGGGGCGCTGAGCGTCATCGGCTGCCGCTACCGCGTGCGCCGCGAGGAGGAGGTCCACCGGCTGCGCTCGGCGGCGGCCGCGCTGCAGCGGCTCGTCGTCCGGCCGCTGCCCCTGCGCACCGCCGACATCGTGGTGAACGGCGTCTACCAGCCGGTCGAGGAGGACGCGATGGTCGGCGGCGACATGTACGAGGTCGCCGTCTCCCGGCTCGGCACCCGCGTGCTCATCGCCGACGTCCAGGGCAAGGGCATCCCGGCGATCGGGACCGCGCTCGCCGTTCTCGGATCGTTCCGCGAGGCGGCCTACCGGGAGGACACCCTCACCGGCCTCGTGTCGTCCCTGGAGAACACCGTGGTCCGGCAGAACACCTTCGCCGCCCAGACCGGCGAGCCCGAGCGCCTGGTCACCGCGCTCGTGCTCGACTTCGGCACCGGAGTCCTGGTCGAGGCGGTCAACTGCGGGCACATCGCCCCGTACGTCATCGCCGACGGTCACGCCCTGCAGGTGAACCTCGGCGAGCCCGCCGTGCCGCTCGGCCTCGCGTCGCTCACCGACACGCCGCGATGCGGGGTGCGGTTCGCGTTCCCGCCGGGCGCGACGCTGGTGCTGTGCACCGACGGCGTGACCGAGGCCCGCGACCCCGGCGGCGCGTTCTACCCGCTGGAGGAACGGCTGCGCGACTGGGCCGCCGCCCCGCCACCCGGCCCGCTGGCGCAGACGCTCGCCGCGGACCTGCGCGCCTTCACCGGCAGCGTCCCGCGCGACGACATCGCCATCCTCACCCTCACCCGGACGGCACCCGGCCTGTCGGAGGCGTGAACGCCGTCAGGCCCGGATCCCGGCCATCAAACCGGCCATGCCCCGTACGTACGCCCGCATCCGGGCCACCCCCAGCTCGCGCAGCTCCTCCACCCGGGCCGTGATCCGCTCCGGCCCCGCACCGGCCTCCTCGCGCCGCCGCCGCAGCCCGGCCTCCAGGTCCTCCAGGGCCGCGTTGACGGCGCTCACCACGCGCGCGCCCACCTGTCCGGCCCCGCCGTGCAGGACCCGCGCCGGCACGCTCAGCGACACCAGCCGCGGCCCCGGCGCGCACACGGCGCTCACCGGGCCGCAGGACGCGCCGCGCACGTCGTCGTCCGGCACCCGGCCGATGGTCTCCAGCACGTCGATGAGCGGCCCGAACAGCTCGCCGAAGTCGAGCGCGGGCACGCCGCCGCCGGCGCGCACGCTGGCCTCGATCGTGGCCGTCACCCGCGCCATCCGCGCGTCGAGCCCGGCCTGCACGGCACGCAGCTCCCGCGCCAGCGCCAGCGGTTCCACCAGCCCCGGGTCGCCGCCGTCGGCCCTGGCCTGGCGGAAGGCGGCGTCGACGGCCTCGGCGACGCCGGCCGCGACCCGGCCGGGCGGCTCGCGCAGCAGCCCCGGGTCGATCTCCAGCGAGACGAGCCTCCCCTTGGCGTAGACGGCGCGCACGCGCGTCCCCCGATCATTTCCACGCACTCGAACGAACTCCGACAACCGACCGGCACAACCAGTGCTGACACGGTATCCGCCGGAAAGAGCCCAGGACGGCGGGGTCGCCGGGCGTTCGTCGTGATTTCACGGGACGTTGGCGGGCCCGCACGCATTGTCGGTCCGCCCATGTACGCTGTCCGGTTCATTCCCCATCAACCGTCGGCAGACGATGGAAGGTCCCGTGCGATCCCACGACTACACCGCCGCTGACAGCCACGACCGCATCCAGGTCCGCGGCGCCAGGGAGAACAACCTCAAGGGCGTCTCCCTCGACATCCCCAAGCGCCGCCTCACGGTCTTCACCGGGGTCTCCGGCTCCGGCAAGTCCTCGCTCGTGTTCGACACGATCGCCGCCGAGTCGCGGCGGCTGATCGACGAGACCTACACCGCGTTCATCCAGTCGTTCATGCCGAGCCTGGGCCGGCCCGACGTCGACGCGCTGCACAACCTGAGCGCGGCGATCATCGTCGACCAGGAGCGCATGGGCGCCAACCCGCGCTCCACGGTCGGCACCGCGACCGACGCCCACACCATGCTGCGCATCGTCTTCAGCCGCATCGGCGCCCCCTACGTCGGTCCCGCCTACGCCTTCAGCTTCAACCGGGCCGAGGGCATGTGCCCGGAGTGCGAGGGCCTCGGCAAGGCGTCCGAGATCGACGTCGACGAGCTGGTCGACCGGGAGCTGTCACTCGACGAGGGGGCCATCAAGGTGCCCGGGTTCGCCGTCGGCAGCTGGCAGTGGCAGGTGGTGGCCGGCTCGGGCCTGTTCGACCCCGCGGTCAAGCTGACGGAGTTCACTCCCCAGCAGTGGGACGACCTGCTCCACAAGCCCGCCACCAAGCTCAGGTACGGCACCAACAACTTCACCTACGAGGGCCTGGTCCTCAAGGTCAAGAAGTCCTACCTGGGCAAGGACCGCGACTCGATGCAGCCGTCCGCGCGCGCGTTCGCCGAGCGGGCGATCAGGCTCGCGGTGTGCCCGTCATGCGGCGGCTCCCGGCTCAACGAGGCCGCCCGCTCGGCCCGGATCAACGGGCTCGACATCACCCAGTGCTCGGCGATGCAGATCAACGACCTGGCCGAGTTCGTCCGCGGCATCGGCGAGGCGGCGGTCGGCCCGGTGCTCGACGGGCTGCTGTCGACGCTCGACTCCCTGGTGGGCATCGGCCTGGGCTACCTCAGCCTCGACCGCGAGTCGTCCACGCTGTCGGGCGGCGAGGCGCAGCGGGTGAAGATGGTGCGCCACCTCAACTCCAGCCTCACCGACGTCACGTACGTCTTCGACGAGCCCACCGCCGGGCTGCACCCGCACGACATCCAGCGGATGAACACCCTGCTGCTGCAGCTGCGCGACAAGGGCAACACGGTGCTGGTGGTCGAGCACAAGCCGGAGCTGATCGCCATCGCCGACCACGTGGTCGACCTCGGCCCGGGCGCGGGCACGGCCGGCGGCCAGGTCTGCTACGAGGGCGACCTGGCGGGCCTGCCCGCGTCCGGCACCCTCACCGGCCGCTACCTCGACCACCGGGTGAGCCTGCGCGAGAGCGTCCGGCAGCCCTCCGGATGGCTGCCGATCACGAACGCCACCCTGCACAACCTGCGCGACGTGAGCGTCGACCTGCCGCTCGGCGTGCTCACCGTGGTGACCGGCGTCGCCGGGTCGGGCAAGAGCTCACTCATCCACGGCCACGTCGCGGGCCGCGAGGGCGTGGTGGTGGCCGACCAGTCGCCGATCCGGGGTTCGCGCCGGAGCAACCCGGCCACCTACACCGGCGTGCTCGACCCGATCCGGGCGGCGTTCGCCAAGGCCAACGGGGTCAAGCCGGGCCTGTTCAGCGCCAACTCCGAGGGCGCCTGCCCGGCGTGCAAGGGCATCGGCCTGATCTACACCGACCTGGCGATGATGGCCGGGGTGGCCTCGGTGTGCGAGGACTGCGAGGGCAAGCGGTTCACCCCTCAGGTGCTGACGTACCGGCTGCGCGGCAAGAACATCAGCGAGGTGCTGGAGATGCCGGTGGCCGAGGCGCGCGCGTTCTTCCCCACCGGCCAGGCCGGGGTGATCCTCGACCGCCTCGTCGCCGTCGGCCTCGGCTACATCGGCCTCGGCCAGCCGCTGACCACGCTGTCCGGCGGCGAGCGGCAGCGGCTCAAGCTCGCCATCAACATGGCGAAGAACGGCACCACGTACGTGCTGGACGAGCCCACGACGGGCCTGCACCTGGCCGACGTCGACCAGCTCCTCGGCCTGCTCGACCGGCTGGTCGACGACGGCAACACGGTGATCGTGATCGAGCACCACCAGGCCGTCATGGCCCACGCGGACTGGATCGTCGACCTCGGCCCGGGGGCCGGTCACGACGGCGGCCGGGTGGTCTTCTCCGGGCCTCCGGCGCGGCTGGTGGCGGAGGGCGACTCGCTGACTGCCGTCCACCTGCGCGCATACGTGAGCTAGACGGCCAGGCGGGCCAGCACCCTGGCGAACTCCGGGGGCGGCGCCACCACGAGCCGGGTCTGACCCTCGCGGGTGACGATCTCGGCCTTGATGAGGGCCAGCCGCCCCCCGTGCCACCAGTAGACCTGCGGGCTGAGCCCGTCGGTCTGCGCGGCGTGCACCCGCAGCCGCTCGATGGCGCGCACGACGCCGATGCCGTCGACGGGGTGCAGCAGCAGCGTGTACGGGTCGGGCAGCACGACGAGGCAGCCGTCGTCCGGCACGGCCAGGTAGTCGTCCAGCCAGCGCAGGTGCGTGGCGGCCGACGGCCGCTCGGCGGTCAGCCGGGTGACCGCGGTGCCCGACAACACGATCGACTCCGTGCGCAGTCGTTCGGCGCGGACGTTGGCGACGGCCAGGTCGAGCGCCCGCGCGGTGGGCAGCGGCCAGCAGCCGGCCTCCTCGGGGCGCACGACGCGCCCGCCCACGGTGAGCAGCTCCACCAGGTCGGCGTTGAGGTGACGGCCGACGACGCGGGTCAGGTCGGCCACCTCGTCCACGGCCTCGACGCGGGTGCGCATCAGCGGCCGGGCCTGCCCCAGGTCGCACACGTCGACGCGGTCGGCCGCGGTGGCCAGGGCGTTCGACAGGTGCTCGGAGACCAGCATGGGCCAGTCTTCCCTGGCCCTGCGCCCGGCCTCGCGCCGCAACCCGGTCAGCTTGACGACCAGGTCGCCGTCCGGCCTCCCCCGCAGCGTCAGCGAGGCCCCGTCACGGGCGAACTCGAAGGAGTATCCGAGGGACTCCGCGACGAGCGCCAGCAGCGAGTCGAGGTCGACGTCCTCGACCGGCCGGCGGGAGGGCTCGCGGTCACGCCTGAACCAACTCACGCGCCGTGTCCCTTTCTGTCGGTTTCGTCCCTCTACCTTGCCTGCTCCCCATCGCGGTTCGAACCGGTCAGCGAGCACGATTCGGTATCGATAACACCAAGCGTCCCCAGCCACACGCTCATCTGCGGCGACCCGTGCCCCACCGGCAACCCGGCCAGGATCGGCACCCCGAGCGGCCCCAGCCGGTCGGCCAGCACCGCGTACGGGTCGCCGCACTGAACCCACGACCCGAGCGCGATCCCCCGCACCCCGTCGAACGCGCCCGCGTGGAGCAGCTGGGTCAGCATCCGGTCGATCCGGTACGGCTCCTCCCCGATGTCCTCGAGGAAGGCGAGCTTCCCCGCGAACGAGGGCTGCCAGCGCGTGCCGCACATCGAGGCCAGCAGCGACAGGTTACCGCCGCTCAGCACGCCCGCGGCGCGGCCGGGGACGAGCACCCGGTCGCCGGCCACCCGTACGGGCTCGCCCGACAGCGCCGCGCGCAGGCTCTCCCACGTGCGCGGCTCCGGCCCGTCCTCGGCGGCGATGGCGTCGCAGGCCACCATCGGCCCGTGCAGCGTCGGCACGCCCAGCTCGACGGCGAACGCGTTGTGCAGCGCCGTGATGTCGCTCGACCCGAGCAGGACCTTGGGGCCGGCCGCCCGCATGGCGTCCCAGTCGAGCAGGCCGAGCAGCCGGCCCGCGCCGTAGCCGCCGCGGGCGCAGAACACCGCGGAGACGGACGGGTCGCACCAGGCGGCCTGCAGGTCGGCGGCCCGGGCGGCGTCGTCGCCCGCGAGGTAGCCGAACTCCTGCCGGTCGAGCGCGTGCGCGCCCACCACGACCTTGTGGCCGAGGCCCTCCAGCCGTTCGACGCCGCGCTTGAGCATCGCGGCGTCGGCGGGTCCCGACGGTGAGACGACGGCGACGGTGTCACCTTGCTGCATCGATCAGCTCCTTGACGAGCGCGGGCAGGGCCTGGCCGATCGGCTCGCGGACGACCCGGTCGGCGAAGGGATCGTAGGGCGTGGGCTCGGCGTTGACGATCACCAGTTCGGCGCCCGCGTCGAGCGCCACACCGCAGAGCCCGGCGGCGGGGTGGACGGTCAGCGAGGTGCCGACCGCGACGAACAGCCCGCACGAGCGGGCGGCCTCGATCGCCGCGTCGATCACCTCGGGCTTGAGCTCCTGCCCGAACGAGATCGTGTTGGACTTCTGGATGCCGCCGCAGCGCGGGCACGGCGGGTCGTCCTCGCCGGCGGCCACCCGGGCCAGCACCTCGCTCATGGGCGTGACCAGGTCGCACGACAGGCACTCGGCGCGGCGCATCGTGCCGTGCAGCTCGATGACCTTCTCCGGCGACGACCCCGCGCGCTGGTGCAGCTCGTCGATGTTCTGCGTGACGAGGGCCCGCAGCAGGCCCGCGCGCTCCAGGTCGACCAGGGCGCGGTGGGCGGCGTTCGGGCGGGCCTCCCAGGCGGGATGGCCGAGCCGGGCCTGCCACGCGGCGCGCCGGACCTCGGGGTCGGCCAGGTAGCGGTCGATGGTCGCGTTCACCGCCGCCTGTGGGTTCTTCGTCCACACGCCCTGCGGCCCCCGATAGTCGGGGATGCCGGAATCGGTGGAGATGCCCGCTCCCGTGAGCACCGACACTGGCATTGGCTCGTTCACCTGGCAAACGGTGTCACACTTACCTGACGTATGCGACTTCCGCCCCACATCCTCGTGGTCAACGGCATCAAGGTCCGCCGGCCGGTCTTCCTGCTCGGAGCTCCGCATTCCGGCACGGACCTGCTCGCTCGCGCGCTCAAGCGCTCCCCCGGCTTCCACATGACGATGGGCCGCCCGTGCGTGGCCCACGTGGTGTACGCCTTCGCCCGCAAGCCGTCCATCGCCCAGACCTCCGGCGCCGTCCGCGTGCTGCGCGACGCGCTCGCCGAGTCGTGGCATGTGCTGCCGGGGTCGTGCGGCGCGTGCGCGCCGGCGTGCCAGGAGGCGGGCGGCGTCACGGGCAGCGGGCCGTGCGTGTCCACGGCCGAGGTCACGCGCTTCGGCGACGGCAGCCCCGACCTGCTCTACAGCGCGCCGGTGTTGTTACGGGCCTTCCCCGACGCCCGCTTCGTCCAGCTCATCCGCGACGGACGTGACGTGGTGGCCGACATGCTGGCCGATCCGGCGTGCCTGGCGTGGTTCAGGCCCGCGATGCTGACCGAGCAGACCGAGTTCCCCAACGCCTTCCTCGGCGTCAACAAGGACGAGCACCTCGACCGGTGGAAGGTCATGCCGGCGGCGGGCAAGAGCGCCCTGCGCTGGCGCAGCGCCGTACGCCTGAGCGCCGAGCTGCGCCGCGCCCTGCCCGCCGGGCAGCTCATGACCGTCCGGTACGAGGACCTCGTGCGCAAGCCACCGCAGACGGTCTCCGTGCTGGGCGAGTTCCTGGAGACCAGGGTCGCCAAGGCCGTGCTGTACGACGCCGCGGTGCCCCAGGTGGGCGCCTGGCGCACCCGGCTCAGGGGCGAGGACCTGGCGCTGGTGGAGAAGGTGGCCAGGGAGGAGCTCAAGCGGCTGGGCTACCGGAGTCCTTGAACTGGGTGCGGTAGAGCTCGGCGTACAGGCCGCCGCGCGCCAGCAGCTCGTCGTGCCGGCCGCGCTCGGCGATGCGCCCGTCGTGGACGACGAGGATCTCGTCGGCCTCCCTGATCGTCGACAGCCGGTGGGCGATGACGAGCGACGTGCGGCCCTGCAGCGCCGTCTTCAGCGCCACCTGCACCGCCGCCTCCGACTCGGAGTCGAGGTGGGCGGTGGCCTCGTCGAGCACGACCACCCGCGGCGCCTTCAGCAGCAGCCGGGCCAGCGCCAGGCGCTGCTTCTCGCCGCCGGACAGCCGGTAGCCGCGCTCGCCGACCACGGTCTCCAGCCCGTCGGGCAGGCTCTCGGCCAGCTCACCTATCTGCGCGGCCCTGAGAGCCTCCCAGATCTCCTCGTCGGTGGCCTCCGGTCTGGCGTAGCGGAGGTTGGCCGCGATCGTGTCATGGAAGAGATGAGCGTCCTGCATGACCACGCCCACGGTGTCGCGCAGCGAGCCGAGCGTGGCCTCGCGCACGTCGAGCCCGTTGATCCGCACCGCGCCCTCGTTGACGTCGTAGAGCCGCGACACCAGGGAGGTGATGGTGGTCTTGCCCGCGCCGGAGTGGCCGACGAGGGCGATGAGCCGGCCTGGCTCTGCCGTGAACGACACGCCCTTGAGCACGGGCTGGGACGCCCCGGTGTCCTGCCTGGCGACCGACTCCAGCGAGGCGAGCGACACCTCGCCGGCGGCCGGGTAGCGGAAGTGGACGTCGTCGAACTCGATCGTCACCGGGCCGGCGGGCACCGGCACCGCGCCGGGCCTCTCGGCCACCATGGGCTTGAGGTCGAGGATCTCGAAGACGCGGTCGAAGCTCACCAGCGCGGTCATCACGTCGACGTGCACGTTGGACAGCGACGTCAGCGGCCCGTAGAGCCGCATGAGCAGCGCGGCCAGGGCCACGAGGGTGCCGAGCTCGAAGGCGCCGGAGATCGACAGCACGCCGCCGATGCCGTACACCAGGGCGGTGGCGAGGGCGGCGACGAGGCCGAGCGCGACCCGGAAGACGGTGCCGTACATCGCGACGGTCACGCCGACGTCGCGCACCCTGGCGGCCCGGCCGCCGAACACCGCGGCGTCGTCCTCCGGGCGGCCGTAGAGCTTGGCGACCGTCGCGCCGGCCACGTTGAACCGCTCGGTGGTGACCGAGCTCATCTCGGCGTCGAGCTGCATCTGCTCGCGGGTCAGCACGGACATGCGGCGGCCGACGTATTTCGCCGGCACGACGAAGATCGGCAGCAGCACGAGCGCGACGAGCGTCACCTGCCACGACAGCACCAGCATCGCGCCCAGCACGAGGACCAGGCTGACCACGTTGGACACGACGGACGACAGCGTGCTGGTGAGGGCGCGCTGGGCGCCGATCACGTCGGTGTTGAGCCGGCTGACCAGCGCGCCGGTCTGGGCGCGCATGAAGAACGCCACCGGCATGCGCTGCACGTGGTCGAACACCTCGGTGCGCAGGTCGTAGATCAGGCCCTCGCCGATGCGGGCGGAGAACCACCGCTGCACCAGCGTCAGCCCGGCGTCGACCAGCGCCAGCGCACCGATCGCCACGGCCAGCCAGACGACCACGCCGGTGCGCCGCGGCAGGATGCCCTCGTCGATGATCGCCTTCATCAGCAGCGGGTTGGCGATCACGATGAACGCTCCCGCCACGACGAGCACCAGGAACGCGGCGATCTGCCGGGAGTAGGGGCGGGCGTAGCGCGCGATGCGCCGCACGGTGCCGGGACGCAGCCGCTGCTTGGTCACCGACTCGTCGCGCCGCAGCGACGCCATCACCTGGGGGCCGAAGCCCCCTCCCATCATCGCCATGCGGGGGATCCCCTCTTTCTCCCCCGGTGTCGCGCAGCCGGGGCCTCAGCGACGACAGCGCCCGGCGTGCGCCCGGAGATTCCCCCGTCCGCTCACCGCGAAACCGGCCTCCAAACCAGCCTCCACACCGGCCCAGCAAGCGGCCCAGAAAACGGCCCGGAAAACGGCACCGCGACCAGGCCGGAAACGGCCCCCGACCAGGCTCAGCCTCCGAAGAGCGCCTTGAGGCGCGCGGCCTGCTCCCTGCCCTCGGCCGCGCACTGCTCCTCCAGGGAACGGCCGTGCGCGCCCTGGAGGAGTCGCTTGGTCGCGATCGCCGCGTCGCGGTTGGTCGACAGCAGCTCCGCGACCTTGTCTCGTACGGCTTGTTCCAGGTCGCTCCCGGCGACCACGTTCTCGGCGAGGCCGATGCGCATGGCCTCGTCGGCGTACACGGTCCTGGCGGTCAGGCAGATGTCGATCGCCTTGGCCAGGCCGACCAGCTCCACCAGGGGCTTGGTCCCCGTCAGGTCGGGCACCAGGCCCAGTGCGGGCTCTTTCATGCAGAACTTGACGTCGTCGGCCACGATCCGCAGATCACAGGAGAGCGCGAGCTGGAACCCCGCACCGATCGCGTGCCCCTGCACTGCGGCGATGGAAACGATCTCCGGGCGGCGCAGCCAAAGGAACCCCGCCTGGGCCTTGCTGACGCTCTGCGCGATGTCCGTGTCGCCGTTCGTGGCCGCCGAACTGAACGAGCCCTGTCCGGGCACCCCCTCGGGTGTGAACATCCGCAGGTCGATCCCTGCCGAGAAGGACGGTCCCTCACCTTTCACGACGACGACGCGCACCTGCCCCGGCAGGTTCTCGCCGATGCGAGCCAGCGCCGACCATGTCGCGAACGTCTGCGCGTTGCGCTTTTCCGGCCGGTCCAGCGTGATCGTCGCTATCTCACCGTCCACCTCGAAGCGGAGCCCTGCCTCCGTCGGCCTTTCGGCGGAGACGTCCTCCGCATTCCCCCCACGCTGCCGCGCCCGCGCTTCCGCCATCGCCCGCTCCCTGTCGCCCGAATGCTGACCGTCGCGCCCGAGCCTACAGAACATCGTTCTGGCTCGGGCGCGACGTCGGCTGACTGGGGACGAGCGGCTGCGGTCGCACGTTCCGAGGCGGCCGTCAGCGCTTGGACTTGCCTCGGGTCGCCCCGCCGCGCCCGCGCAGAGTCACACCGGACTCGCTCAGGATGCGGTGGATGAACCCGTAGGACCGACCGGTGGAAGCAGCCAGGGCGCGGATGCTCTCACCCGCGGCGTAGCGCTTCTTCAGATCGCCGGCCAGTTTCTCCCGGTCGGCCCCGGTGACCCGGGTGCCCTTCTTCAGTGTCTCGGCCACGAGTACCTCCTGTAGTGCCGGACTTCCGCAGCGTTACTCCGCCATGATCAGTCATTTCAGCGGGATCGGCTACCTACTCCACGGGAAAAGATCCGTACCCACTCAAATTAAGATCAGGCAAGTGCCACAAGATCGGAAAATTCGGCGCTCCATGCGTCTTCAGTTCCGTCCGGTAGCAAGATCACCCTATCCGGTGACAGGGCGTCAACGGCACCCTCGTCATGTGTGACCAGGACGATTGCTCCTGAATACGACCTCAGAGCATTGAGAACCTGCTCGCGGCTGACGGGATCGAGGTTGTTCGTGGGCTCGTCGAGAAGCAGGACATTCGCGCTGGAGAGCACCAGCATGGCGAGCGCGAGGCGGGTCTTCTCACCACCGGAGAGCACCCCGGCGGGCTTGTCGACGTCGTCCCCGGAGAACAGGAACGAGCCCAGCACCTTGCGCAGCTCGGTGTCGGTGAACGTGCCGCCGGCCGAGCGCATGTTCTCCAGCAGGGTGCGGTCGGCGTCGAGCGTCTCGTGCTCCTGGGCGTAGTAGCCGACCTTCAGGCCGTGGCCGGGCTTGACCTCGCCGGTGTCGGGCTCCTCCAGACCGCCCAGGATGCGCAGCAGCGTGGTCTTGCCCGCGCCGTTCAGGCCGAGGATGACGACCCTGTGACCTCGGTCGATGGCCACGTCGACGTCGGTGAAGACCTCCAGGGACCCGTACGACTTCGACAGGTCCTGCGCCATCAGCGGCGTGCGGCCGCACGGCTGGGGGTCGGGGAAGCGCAGCCGCGCCACCTTGTCGCTCTGGCGCTCCTCCTCCGTGGACGACAGCAGGCGGTGCGCCCTGCGCATCATGTCCTGGGCCGCCTTGGCCTTGGTCGCCTTGGCGCGCATCTTGTCGGCCTGCGCCAGCAGGGCCCCGGCCTGCTTCTCGGCGTTGGCCCGCTCGCGCTTGCGGCGCTTCTCGTCGGTCTCGCGCTGGGCGAGGTACGCCTTCCAGCCGACGTTGTAGTGGTCGATCACGGACCGGTTGGCGTCCAGGTGCAGAACCTTGTTGACCGTCGCTTCAAGAAGCTCGACGTCGTGGCTGATGATCACCAAGCCACCTTGATGACTTCGCAAAAAATCGCGAAGCCAGCCGATTGAGTCCGCATCTAGGTGGTTTGTCGGCTCGTCGAGAAGGAGAGTTTCCGCTCCGCTGAAAAGAATTCGTGCCAATTCCACGCGGCGCCGCTGACCGCCGGAAAGCGTTTGCAACGGCTGGCCGAGCACCCGGTCGGGCAGGCCAAGGCTGGAGGCGATGGAGGCGGCCTCCGACTCGGCGGCGTACCCGCCGAGCACGTGCATCTGGTCCTCGAGGCGGCCGTACTTCCTGACGGCCCGCTCCCGCGTGCGCTCATCGGCGGAGGACATGCCGAGCTCGGCCTCGCGCAGCTCCTTGATGACCTGGTCGAGGCCGCGCGCGGACAGGATGCGGTCGCGGGCCAGCACCTGCAGGTCGCCGGTGCGCGGGTCCTGCGGCAGGTAGCCGATGCTGCCGCTGGTGGTCACGGTGCCGGTCGCGGGCAGGGCCTCGCCCGCGAGCACCTTCGTGAGGGTGGTCTTGCCGGCGCCGTTGCGGCCGACGAGCCCGATCTTGTCACCGGGGTTGACCCGGAAGGAGGCTTTTTCGATGAGCAGGCGCGCGCCCGCGCGCAACTCGATGTCACTGGCGATGATCATGATGGCGGAACCACTCCCGAGCTAGGAAACGAGGGTTGGGCGTGCGACGCCGGTCAATCGGGAGTAGGCATACAGATCAGTGTAGGTGCCGATGGTCGGGCTCCACCTCCGGTTAACGTCGCGGCAGGTGCCCGCCGATCAGGGCCAGGTTGTGAATGGCGGCCAGGCCGTACTGCGCGGCGCCGTTGGTGCCGACGAACGGCGCCTCGTGCACGGGGTGCGGCACGTGCGGCCCGTCGACCAGGGTCAGGCGCCAGTCCGGCTCGCGCTGCAACGGGTTGCTGTTGAGCTGGTCGCCCTCGTCGAGGAAGAACGTGCGCCAGGCCCAGGCCGCCAGCTCGGCGTCGCCGCTGCGCGCCGCCGCGTACGCGGTGAGCCTGCTGTGCGCCTGGACCAGCGAGATCCCGCTCAGCCGCCGGCCCAGCTCGGCCTCCTGCCGCTCCGGCGGGGCCAGGTAGAGGCGGCAGTAGTCGAGCCAGGCCCGTTCGAACCCGGGCACGTCCAGGTCGAGCGCGATCAGCTCGGCGCAGATCTCCGGCAGCCCGAACAGGGCCGACAGGTGCGAGACGGAGATGGCGTCACGCGTGGTGTCGAAGCGCCCGGTCGCCAGGTCGAGCCGGGCCTCGCCGGTCAGGAAGCCGCGCGGCAGCGCGCCGATCCCGGCCATCGTGCCGAGCAGCCGGTCCCTGGCCCGTTCGTCGCCGTGCCGCTCCCAGCGGGTCAGCCAGGCCGCCGCGAGCGCGCCCCAGTCGGTGCCGAGGCCGACCGACAGGGCCGACGGGTCGGGGGTGTAGACGTCCTCGCGCACCTTGCGCAGCGGGTCTACGACCAGGAACGTCTCCTCGGGCGCGCTCAGCTCGTCCAGGAGGTCGCCGGTGCGCTCGTCGGCGGTCAGGTAGTGGAGGAAGCGCCGGTAGGCGGCGTTGGAGATGCGCACCTGCTTGCAGCTGCAGCCCCAGTGCTGCACGTTGTGCCGGCTGCCGAGACCCTTCCAGCGGCCGAGGTGGTGGACGTCGACCTCGCCGGTGTGGCGGGTCATGGCCTCGGCGAAGCGGAAGACGTCGGCCCGGCCGGTGCGCAGGTACTGCAGCCACAGCCACAGGTCGGGCGAGAGCTCGGAGTTGTCCCAGGCGTAGCCGCCGACGTCGTAGCGCCAGGTGTGCCGGTCGGGATCGTAGGTGTGCATGACGTCGCCGTAGTCCCAGAAGCCGTACCAGCGGCGTTGTTCGCGTTCGCGGACATAGAGGTCGAACAGGAAATCGAGGCGGTCCTCGATCTCGGCATGGGCGGGGGTGGAGCGGTCGGGCAGGCCCCAGACGCCGAACACGCCCGTCGCGCGCACCCGCTCGGGCGCGCAGGTCAGCAGGCCGGGCTCGGTGAGGGCGGCGGCGTGCGCGGCCAGGTCGGCCGCGCGGGGCGTGCCGTCGTGGGCGCGCAGGCCCAGCTCGTGCGTACGCGCCACGCCGCGCGCGTCGCCGAAGCCGGGCTCGTAGTCCTCGTACGTGATCTCCAGGCCCTCCAGTTGCTCGGCGAAGGTGTCCTGGCCCAGGCCGTCGTGGTAGAAGCGCACGTCCATGGCGGGGGCCGACGGCGACCAGAGCCAGACGGTGACCGTGGCCAGGCCGGTGGCGGCGTTCCTGACGTCGAGGCGGGCAGGGTGCAGGCGCCAGAAGTCGCGCAGCCCGAAGGCGAGGCCGCCGCTCGCGCCGCCGGCGTAGCCGTACCCGGCCGAGCGGGTGCCGGACGGGGCGGTCACCCAGGCGTGCCCCTCACCGGTGCGTTTGCGCAGCGTGTAGCCATCAGCGCTGCCCTGGTCGAGGGTGTGGTCGTTCCAGGCGGGGATCAGGTGCAGCCGGCTCGCGACCTCGGGGTGCAGCTCGCCGGCGGCCCTGCCCTCGACCTGGGCGCGGCGCGCGCTCTCGCCGGGGTCGCGGCGCAGGCCCGTCAGGCCGCGCACGGCCTCGGTGTGGAAGCCCTGGCTGCCGGCCAGCCGGATGTGCCGGTCGTGCGGCTCGTCCCGCATGACGACGTCGGCGCGCAGGCCGAGCCCGGCCAGGAAGTCGCGCCGCGGGTCGCCGTCCCAGACGAAGGTGTGCATGATCCGCACGTGCTCGGCGCCGGCGTAGAAGTACAGGCGCACGCTGAACGGCAGCCAGTCGCCGTGCCGGCCCTCCAGGCGCACGACGGCGCGCACAGGACCGTCCTGCTCGACGGTGACCTGCTCCACGACGCCGGTCGCCTGCTCGCGGGCGACCGTTCCGCCCTCGTCGGGGGTGGGCTCGCGCTGGCGCAGGCTCACCAGGCGGACGTCCCTGGCGATCTCGCGTCCGCCGCGCGCGATCGAGCGGGCCAGCGTCCCCTGCCCGCCGATCGCCCCGCCGATCGCCCCGCCGATCGCCCCGCCGGTCGCCCCGTCAATCGTCCACGTGACGACGCCGGTGTCCACGCGCAGCACGCCGTCCTCGCGGGCGACGGTGACGGGCGTGCCGGGAGCCGCGGGTTCGCGTCCCGGTTCCAGCCGGTACGACTCCGCTGCGGGCCCAGCCCCTGCGGCGTGCGCCGACCACTTGACCGAGCCGTCCGGCCACGTCGCGGTCACCCAGCTCTGCACCGGCACGTCCCGGCCCGATGCGTCGGTCAGCGCGAACGGCGTGCCCGGCCGCACCTCGCCGCGCGGCCACGGCACCCCCCAGGTCACCCCCTGCTCTCCCGGCCGGTCCAGCCAGCGCAGTTCGGTCATGCGGTCACTCCTTCACGCTTCCGATCAGCACGCCCTTGGAGAAGTGCTTCTGCAGGAACGGGTAGAAACACAGGATCGGCAGGGTCGCGATCACGACGACGGCGAACTTGAGCCCCTCGGCGGGGAAGAAGGCCACCGAGTCCAGCGAGCCGATGGCGTTGGCGGCGTCCGGGCTGGTGAGCTGGCGCACCAGCACCTGCAGGGTCCACTTCTGGTTGTCGTTGATGTACAGCAGCGGTGACATGTAGTCGTTCCAGATGGCCACCGCGTAGAACAGCGAGAACGTCGCGATGATCGGCTTCGACAGCGGCAGGACGATCTTGAAGAAGACGCCGATCTCGTTGCAGCCGTCGATCCGCGCCGCCTCCTCCAGCGCCTGCGGCAGCTCCTGGAAGAACGACTTCACGATGATGAGGTAGAACGGGTTGATCGCCAGCGGCAGGATCAGCGCCCAGTAGCTGTCCAGCAGCCCGAGGTCGCGCACCACCAGATACGTCGGCACGATGCCGCCGCCGAACACCAGCGTGAAGATCACCAGGTTCAGCATCAGCGTCCGGCCCGGCAGGTACCGCTTGGCCAGCGGGTAGGCCATGGTGAACGTCAGCGTCACCTGCAGCACCGTGCCGACGGCCGTCACCACGATCGTGGTGAGCACCGCCCGCAGCAGCGTGTCGTTGGCGAAGACGAACGCGTACGTGCTGGTGACGAAGTTCTCCGGCCACAGGAAGAACGGCCGCGCGGAGATCTCGCCCTCGGTGGCGAACGACCCGGCCAGCACGTAGAACAGCGGCAGCACGGTGATCAGCGCCAGACCGCCGAGCAGGATGACGTTCAGGGTGTCGAACACCCTGCTCCCCAGCGAGCTGTAGTGTCTGACCGGGGAGGCCTTCGCGGTGGTTTCAGCAGTCTGAGTGGACACAGGCCCGGCGCTCCCTTAGAACAGTCCGCGCTGGCCGAGGCGCTTGGCCAGCCAGTTGCAGCCGAAGATCAGGATGACGCCGGCCACGCCCTTGAACAGGCCGACGGCGGTGGCGTAGCTGTAGCCGCCCTGCTGGACGCCCACGTAGTAGACGAAGGTGTCGAACACGTCCGCGACCGAGCGGTTCAGCGAGTTGGTCAGCAGCCAGATCTGCTCGAAGCTCTGGTCGAGCAGGTTCCCCGAGGTCAGGATGGCCATCACCACGATCGTGGGCCGGATGGCGGGCAGCGTGACGTGCCAGAACTGCCGCCGGCGTCCGGCGCCGTCCATGCGGGCGGCCTCGTACAGGTTGCGGTCCACGCCGGCGAGTGCGGCGAGATAGATGATCGTGCCCCAGCCGGACGTCTTCCACAGCAGCTGCAGGATCACCAGCGGCCGGAACCACTCCGGCTGCGCCAGGTGGTCGACCTTCGCCCCGCCTCCGGTCAGGCTGTGGATCCAGCCGGCCACCAGCCCGAAGTCCACCGAGAACAGCAGGTACGTCAGGGAGAAGACGATCGTCCAGGACAGGAAGTGCGGGATGTAGATCAGCGACTGCACGAACCGCTTGTAGACGCCGATCCGCAGCTCGTTCAGCAGCAGCGCGACGATGATCGGCGCGGGGAAGACGAACACCGCCGTCAGCAGCGCGAGGAACAGCGTGTTGAACAGCAGGCGGCCGAAGTCGGGGCCGGTGAAGAGGTTCTCGAAGTGCTTGAAGCCGACCCAGGGGCTGCCGGAGTAGCCCAGGAACGGCACGAAATCCTGGAAGGCGATGGTCAGGCCGTACATCGGCAGGTACTTGAACAGCGCGAAGTACACCAGACCGGGGATGAGCATCAGATACAGCCAGCGGTAGCGCAGCAGCGCCGTGCGGACCGGCAGCCGGGCCGGCCTCTTGTCCTTGGAAGCCGCCTTCGTGGCGGGCGGCGCCAGGTCGGTGGCCACAGCGGCCTCCTTTCGCGGAAAGGGGCCCGGGTCGCTCCGGGCCCCTCGGTCGAGCCGGCTCAGCCGCCTGTCTTGACCATCCCGGCCTGCAGCTCGGCCAGGATCTGGGTGCCGCCGGAGTCGTACCAGCGCTTGATCTCGGCCCTGAACTGCTCCTCGGTGAGGTCGCCCGCGAGGTACTTGATGCGCGCGTCGGTCGGGATCGGGTTGAGCGTCGCGCCCCTCTGGACCGCGGTCTCCGAGATCACCGGCAACGACGGATCGTGCACCGCGGTCTGCAGGTCGAGGTTCATCAGCTCGTCGCGCTGCTTGAGCCAGTCCTTCTCCGCCTGGCTGGGCCGCATCCACTCGTACGCCTCACCGGCCACGCCGACGCTGGAGGTCATGCCGAGCTGGATGAAGGCGAACTCCACGTCGTTGTTGATCACCTTCATCGCCGGGTCCTGGTCGTTGACCTTGACGGCGTAACCGTCCTCGACCTTGAAGTTGCGGCCCTCGATCCCGTTGTTGAGCAGGATCGAGCCCTCCTTCGAGGCCAGCTTGTCGAGCGTCTTCAGCACGTCGTCGAGCTGCTGCTCGGTCCTGACGCGCTGCTTGGAGACGGCGACGATGCCGTTGTAGCCGGTGAACGGGTAGGAGAACTTCTCGCCGTCCGGCCGCGACAGGTTGCCCGCCATCGCGACCTTCTCGTCGTAGGTCTCGGGGTCGAGCTCCTTGAAGTCGTCGAACAGCTCGCCCGCACGGACGTTGACGTCGATGATGATGCCGCCCTTGCCCTGGACGAACGGGTCGTTCCACTTGCCGGTGTCCAGGGTCGCCCAGTCGGGGTTGACCAGGCCCTCGTCGATGAACCTCTTGATGTACTTCTGGGCCTCCCAGAACTCGGGCACGTCGAACTCGGGGACGAGCTTCCCGTCCCGCATGCCGTAGTTGTTGGGAGTGCCGAACCACACGTCGATGACGTTGTAGGGGTTGGAGGCGGAGAAGTTGGTGCTGGGCCACTTCGGCAGGATCAGGCCGTAGGTGTCCTTCTTCCCGTTGCCGTCCGGGTCGCGCTCGGTGAACGCCTTGGCGATCTCGTAGAGGTCGTCGGTGGTCCGGGGCGGCTCCAGGTCGAGCTTGTCCAGCCAGTCCTTGCGCAGGACGATGGCCGAGCGCAACAGCGCACGCACCCGGTAGACGCCGTAGTTGCGGCCGTCGGTCTTGGAGTTGATCCAGGCCTGCTCGGACTTGGGCCTCAGATTCGGGTACTTGTCGAGCTTGTCGGTCAGATCCCAGAACGCCCCCGCCTTGGCCGCCTGGACGAAGGACGGGCTCTTGTTGTCCTGGATGACCATGACGTCGGGGATCGAGTCGGAGGCCAGCACGACGTTGGTCTTCTCGTTGTACTCCGCGTTCGGCGTCCAGGTGATGGCGAGCTTCTTGCCCGCCAGTTTCTCGACGGCCTGGTGCATCTCGCCCTTGGGATCGGGGGCGGTGCCGAACAGCGGGACCATCATGGTCAGCGTGTTGCCGTCCGCCTCGGTTCCGCCGCCGCCCGCGCAGGCGGACACGGCTAATGCGGTCGTCAGCGTTAACACACCGGCGAGGATCCGGCGGGGAGATGCGCTCATGGGTTCCCTTTCGCTTGCAGCCGCGCCTCGTTCTCCTCGAAGAAGCGCAGGCAGAGCCACGTGTTCAGACAGATCCACGCGCCGACGCTGACGATCGGGGCGAGGACGGGCACCGTCGCGGTCACGAAGGCCATGGCCGACAGGACGAACAGCAACAGCGCGGTGGAGGCCGGCCTGGTCAGGGCCACGAGCGACGCCTTCGCGAAGTAGCTCCACAGCGGCAGCTCGTAGTGCGCGTACAGCGGCCCGAGGTAGACGCCGGCCGCCGCCAGGACGGTCAGCGCGGCGTACGTCGCGGCCCGCAGCGGACCGGCGTCGACGGCGGACAGGTTCCCCGCCAGCACGACGGCCGGCAGTGCCACGGGAAGGACCAGCAACGAGGCGCGGACGAACTCCCTCCGGTAGACGGTCCAGTAGTCGCCCCAATGAATCGATTCACCGCGCGCGTGTCGCCGGGCCAGGACGTACGCGGCCACGGTGGCCGGGCCGAAGCCCAGCACCACCCCGCCGAGCAGGGTGAAGACGATCCACATCAGGTTGAGCCTGGCCGCCCAGAAGACCTCGGAGCAGACCGCGTGCACCTTCATCGACATGGCTGGATGGCTCATCCCGCAGCACCTTCTGACGGCGTGTGCGCGGACACGCGGTGGGGGCGTCACCCCGGGGTTCCCCGCTCGTTACGAACGGATGAACCGCGGCCGGTGTTGCGAAAGTAGTGTTGAATCGACTCAAAGTCAATGACGCTAAAACCGCATATTTCTGTACTCTGCGGCTCGTTGGGACAGCGCTTCTGACGGTGCTTCCGGCGCCGGTCGTCGAACGGGCGCGGATCAGAGGGTGCGGTGCGGGGCGCTGGACTCCCGGACCACCAGGTCGGGCTGGAAGATGACCTGCCGGTGGCGGTGCTGCCCGGGGTCGGCCACCTCGTCGAGCAGCAGGTCGACGGCGGCCCGCCCGAGAAGCTGGCGAGGCTGGCGGACCGACGACAGCGGCACGGCCGCCGCCGCCGCGAAGTCGATGTCGTCGTAGCCGACGATGGCGAGGTCGTCCGGCACGCGCAGCCCGTGGGCGGCCATGGCCTGCAGGAACCCCAGCGCCATCATGTCGTTGGCGCAGAAGGCGGCCGTCGGGCGCTCACCGGCGGGCAGGCCCGCCACGCGCTCCCCGATGGCCCGCCCCCCGGCCACGGTGAGCGCGGGCGCGGTGCAGGTGAGCAGTTCGGCCGCCCCAGCGGCGACGGCCTCGGCCACGCCCGCGTGCCGGTCGGCCACCTGCCTGACGGACGGCGGCCCGCCGGCGAACACGACGCGCCGATGCCCGCGTTCGAGCAGATGGTCGCCGGCGAGCCGCCCGCCCATCCGGTCGTCGACGGCCACCGAGCAGCGCGGCCCGGTCGCCGGGCTGTCGACCAGCACCACGGGCGTGCCCCTGCCGGCCATCTCGGCCAGCCACGGGTTGTCCTGCTCGACCGGGGTGATGAGGACGCCCAGCACCCGGTGCTGTTCGAGCTGGTCGAGGTGGCGGCGCTCGCGCCCGGGGTCGCCGGCGCTGTTGCAGAGCACCACCATCGTGTCGTGCTCGTCGGCCACCGCCTCGGCGCCCTGGGCGACGTCCACGAAGAACGGGTTGGAGACGTCGAGCACGACGAGCCCGACCGTGCGGCTGCGGCCGACGCGCAGGTGGCGGGCCACCTCGTTGCGGACGAAACCGAGCTCTCGGATGGCGTCGAAGACGCGTTCGCGGGTGGCGGGCGAGACGATCTCGGGGCGGTTGAGCACGTTGCTGACCGTGCCCACGGAGACGCGCGCCAGCTGCGCGACCTCCTTGATGCTCCTGGTCGCCATCGATCCTCACGGGGCCGTGCTGCCGGAAGAAGAGGGGGAACGCGCTGCTAGGGGCAGGCCTTCCGATGCGGCCCACCGGGAACGCGGCTCATCATAGCCGCATTCAAGATTGTTTTGAATCGTCTCAACCGATCGGATCCGCTGACGGCGCCTTCATGCCGTCGAGCATCAGCCGCAAATACCGTCCGGGGTCGGCGGCCACGGGCTCCGGCAACCCGTTCGGATGGCAGGTGAAGACGGCCAGAAGGTGGATGAGCTCCTCGACGCCGGCGTCGGTTCGCATGTCGCCCTCCGCCTGGGCGCGGCGGACGAGCCTGTCGAGCCGTTCCATCCACTCCCTGCGCGCCTCGGCGAACTCGGCGCCGCCCGTGGTCGCCTCCTGCGGCAGCACGGCGAGCGCGGAGGCCAGCGCGACGCGGCCGGGCGCGGCGGCCCAGGCCACGAACCGCCCGATCGCGCTCCAGGCGTCGGCGCTCTGCCGGGCGGTGACGTCGACCACCTCGGCCATCGCCCGCACGTAGTGGTCGCCGACGGCCGTGATCAGCGCGTCCCGGTCGGGGAAGCGGCGGTAGAGCGTGCCGACGCCGACCCCGGCACGCCTGGCGATCAGCTCCATGGGGACGTGGACGCCGCGTTCGGCGACGATCTCCGCCGCCGCTTCGACGATCTTGTCCCGGTTGCGCCTGGCGTCCGCGCGCACGTACGACTCCCAAGTGGACGGTTTGCTTCCGCTTAGTGTAGCGTCCGCGCAAGCGGAAGCTTCTCGTCCACTTATGGAGGTGTTCTCGTGATCGTGGTGACCGGCGCGACCGGCGTCATCGGCCGCGCGCTCGTCGGCCTGCTGCGCGGGGGCCGGCGGCCGCCGCCGGAGGTGCTCGCCGTCGTCCGGCGTCCCGCCGGCGACCTGGACTGCCCGTACGCCCTGGCCGACTTCGAGCGGCCCGAGACGATCGGCGCGCTGCTGTCGCCGGGCGACCGGCTGTTCCTCAACAGCTCGCTGTGGCCCGGCTTCGCCGACGCCCACCGCGCCGTCATCGATCTGGCCGCCCGCGCGGGCGCCACCCAGATCGTCTCCGTGTCCGTACGCGGCGCCGCGCCGGGCGGGCGGCTCGGCACGGGCATGCACGGCCTGGTCGACGCCCATCTCAGGAAGTCGGGCGTGCCGTGGACGATCCTCCAGCCGGGCGGCTTCCTGCAGAACCTGCCGCACGACTTCCGCGACGGCGTCATGCACGGCTCCTACGGCCCCGGCCCGGTCTCCTACGTCGACGCCCGCGACCTCGCCGAGGTGGCCGCGTCGTTGCTCACCCGCCCGGTGGGACCGGACGCCGAGCACGTCCTCACCGGCCCTGAGTCGCTCTCCCACGACCGCGTCGCCGAGGAGATCACCAGGGCACTGGGCCGCCCCTTCCGCTACGTGGACCTGCCCGTCCGCGAGATGACCGCCCACCTGGAACGCCAGGGCATGCCCCGCCCGCTCGCCACCGACCTGGCCGCCCTCATGGCCGAGACGGGCGACGGCCGCTGGTCCACGACCACGACCGCGGTCCAGGACCTGACCGGCCGCCCACCACGCTCCCTGAGCGCCTTCCTCGCCGACCACCGGGAGGCGTTCGCCTGACGGCTCACTCCGGATCGACGACCCGCACCCGTACGGCCCGGAACTGGGCGGGCGTGTCGCGCAGCACCGCGTGCCTCGGGTCGGGCACCACGAGGAAGGGCTCCTTCTCCAGCGCCAGCAGCGGCGCGAGCCGCCGGTCCGGCCGCAGGGCGTCCACCGCGCGGCGGTCCCCGCCGAGCACCACGCCGTCGAGATCCCCCAGGTACGGCGTCAGGACCCGCACCGCCGTCTCCACCGCGTCGTCGAACACCCGGTCGGCCTGATTGCGCCGACGCCTGGCGAACCGCTGCTGCGACCAGCCGCCGGCCGCCGTGCGGCCCTGGACCAGTCGCGAGCCCACCTTCGAAGCCACCAGCGCCGACCCGTGGAACACCCCCGCCGCGTAGCCACCGAGACGTACGAGAAAGACCCCGATCCGCCGGTCGGCGTTCGCGTGGGCGACGAGCCGGGTGACGTGCGGCGGCCCGGGCGGCGTCATCGGCGGGAACGGCACGTACAACTCCGCCACCGCCCCGTCCTCGGCCACCAGCCGCACCACCCGCTCGTCCCCGGTGGTGGAGAAGGGCCCGTGACGGTCGGCGAACCCGTCAATCCACGGATGCACCCGCTCCGGCGGCACCGAGACCCACCGCCCACCACCCTTCGCCGGCCGCCCGCTCATGCCCCGAGGCTAACCGATCACCACCCCCGCCCTGGTGGTTGCGGTCAGTGCGCGGGCGGGGCCAGTGGTTTTGGGGAACCTCAACCGAAATATCGGTTAATTCTGTTTCGCGGGGCTTCTGATGCGGTCGTGGCAGGAGCACGATTCGGTACGTGTCCTCCCTGCTCGCCAGTCCCCTGGTGGATCTCGACACCGGGGCCGTCATCGCGCACCCCGCCTTCGTGGAGGCCGGCGGCGTCCTGCGGGCGGCGCCGCTCCCCATGGTGCTGGAGTTGCCGATCCGGGTGGTGCTGGCGGGCGCGGGCGCGCTGACCCCGCTCCACGAGGCGCTGAGACGAGCGGGCCGCCACCCCCGGGAGGCCATCCTGCTCATCACTGGACCGTGCCAGGAGCACGAACGCCCCCTGCTCAGGGTGGCTCTGGACGGCCTGCGCGCGATCGGCTACCTGTACGGCTTCACCGACGTCGGCAGCATGGGCCCGACCCTGGACACCGTCACCGACACCGCCCCGTACCTGGTGGCCCTGCACCCCGAGCTGGTGGCGCGCATCCCGGGCGACCACCGGGCGGCGGCGGTGGCGCGCGCGGTGGCCACGCTGGCCCGCGGCATCGGCGCGCACGTCATGGCCCCCGGTGTGAAGCACGAGGCCCAGGCGGCGACGATCCGCGGCCTCGGCGTACGCCTCGCGCACGGCCCCCTGCTGGCCCCGGGCCCCGACGGCCGGGTACGCGTCCCGCTGCCGATCGCCGACGAGTCCGCTGCCTCGGCGATGCTCGGGCCGCGCGTGCAGGAGCTGCTGCTCCCGGCCGTGACCCTGCCCGCGGAGGCCATGGCGGAGGAGGCGGTGGCGGCGTTCGGGGAGGAGCCGACGATCACCAGCGTGATCCTGGTGGACGAGTTCCAGCGGCCCAAGGGCAGCCTCGACCGCGGCCGCTTCCTGCTGTCGTTCGCCACCCGCTACGGCCACGCCCTGCACGGCTCGAAGCCGGCGCAGCGCCTGGCCGACCCGCCCCGCACGGTCCCGCGCACGACCCCGGCGATCGCCGCCATGCAGGCGGCGGGCCGGGACACGGCCCGCGTCTACGACGACCTGGTGGTCACCGACGAGCTGAACCGCTGCCTCGGCATCGTCCGCGTCTCCGACCTGATCAGGCAGGTCACCTCGCTGAGAAGCTGAACGGACCGGCGCTGCGCGCTGGGCGGCCGGGCACGGGCGGGATAGGAAGGGAGCATGGATCGGCCGCTGAACAGACGCACCCTGCTGGGCGCGGGCATGCTCGCCGGGGTGACCGCGTGCGCCGCGAGCCCCTCCCCCGCGAACCCGTCGCCCAGGAACCCGTCGCCCGGAAACAACGCGTCCCGGGCCTTCGACCCCACCGACTGGGCTTCCGTACGCGCCCAGTTCGCGCTGGACCCCGCGTACGGGCAGTTCGCGGCGTTCGTGCTGGCGCCGGCGCCGGCGCCGGTGCGCGAGGCGATCAGCACGCACCGCGACGCCCTGGACGCCGACCCCGAGTACATCCCGCCCGGCGGGGACCCCGACCAGACGGTACGCGAGGCCGCGGCCCGCTACCTGGGCGGCGGGCCCGGCGACATCGCCCTGACCGACAGCACCACGATGGGCCTGGCCCTGCTCTACTCCGGCATCGCGCTGCGCCCCGGCCAGGACGTGCTGACCACCGAGCACGACTTCCTGGCCACCCACGAGGGCCTGCGGCTGCTCGCCGCCCGCACGGGCGCGCAGGTCCGCAGGGTCAGGCTGTACGACGACCCGGCCGCCGCCTCGGTGGACCGGATGGTCTCGGCGATCAAGGAAGGGCTGGGCCCGCGCACCAGGGTGGTGGCGGTGACCTGGGTGCATTCGAGCACGGGCGTGCGCGTGCCCGTGCGGGCCATCGCCGACATGCTGGCCGAGGCCAACAAGGACCGGGCCGAGCACGACCGGGCGCTGTTGTGCGTCGACGGCGTGCACGGGTTCGGCGCGCTGGCCGACGACGTGACCGACCTGGGCTGCGACTTCCTGGCCAGCGGCACGCACAAATGGCTGTTCGGCCCGCGCGGCACCGGGATCGTGTGGGGCCGCGCCTGGGACACGATCGCGCCGATCGTGCCGAGCTTCAGCGGGGCCGCGTTCGCCGCCTGGCACGGCGGCGCCTCGCCGGGGCCGGGCACGGCCGAGCTGGTCACCCCCGGCGGCTACAAGGCGTTCGAGCACCGGTGGGCGATGCCGGAGGCGTTCGCGTTCATGACGGCGATCGGCAAGGCCCGCGTGGAGCGGCGTACGCAGGAACTGGCCACCCGTCTCAAGGCGGGCCTGGCCGAGCTGCCGCACGTCACGCCGGCCACCCCGCGGGCTCCTGAGCTGTCGGCGGGGCTGGTGTGCTGCTCGATCGCGGGCATGGAGCCGTTCCAGGCCGTGCAGCGGCTGCGCGCGCTGAAGGTGGCGGCGAGCACGACGCCGTACAACCCGCCGCTGCTCCGCTTCGGGACGAGCATCGTGACCGGCCCGGAGCAGGTGGATCACGCGATCAGGGTCGTGGAGGGGCTGAGATGAACTGGGCGGAGCCGTACGGGCCGCCGGTCGGGACGCGCGTGCGCGTGCTGACCTGGAACGTGTGGGGCGAGTACGGCCCGTACGCCGAGCGCGCCCGGCGGATCGGGAAGGTGGTCCACGAGCACGCGCCCGACGTGGTGCTGCTGCAGGAGTGGGCCGGTCAGGCGCTCGGCTACGAGCACGCCGCCTCCGCCTCGGGGACGCTGCCCTGCGCGGTGCTGTCGCGCTGGCCGGTCACCCGGCAGGAGGAGCGTCAGCTGCCGGGCGGCCGGATGCCGGGCACCGCGCTGTTCTGCGAGCTGGCCGGACCACGCGGCCCCTTACAGGTGTTCAGCGTGATCATCGGCTCGTTCCGGCTGGACGAGTCGGAGGTGCGCCAGGCGCAGGTGCGGGCGCTGACCGCGTTCGTGGCCGAGGCGGCCTCCCGCAGGCACCCGGCGCTGGTGTGCGGCGACTTCAACGCGCCCCCGGACAGTGACGAGATCCGCATGCTGACCGGCCGCAGCGCGCCGCCCACGCCGGGGCTGGTGTTCTACGACGCCTGGGAGGTGGCCGGCGACGGCGGCCCCGGCCACACGTGGAGCAACGCCAACCCGTGGGCCCGTCCGGGCCTGTATCCGGACCGCCGCTTCGACTACGTGCTGAGCGCCTGGCCGCGGGCGGGCGGCGCGGGCCACCCGCTGAGCTGCCGGATCGTCGGCGACGGCCCCGAGCCGGCCTCCGACCACTACGCGGTCCTGGCCGAGCTGCGCTACTAGAGCCAGCCCTGGGCGCGGGCGTGCCGCACGGCCTCGATCCGGTTGCGGGCGCCGGTCTTCTGGATGGCCGACGACAGGTAGTTGCGCACGGTGCCCTCCGACAGGTGCAGCCGCCGCGCGATGTCCCCGATGGTCGACCCGTCGGACGCCGCGGCCAGCGCGTCCCGTTCGCGGGCCGACAGCGGGTTGGGCCCCGCGCTGAGCGCCGCAGCGGCCAGCGCGGGATCGATGACCCGCTCCCCGGCGTGCACCCGCCGGATCGCCGCCGCGAGCTCCCTGGCCGGGCTGTCCTTCACCAGGAACGCCGCCGCCCCCGCCTCCATCGCCGTACGCAGGTAGCCGGGCCGCCCGAACGTGGTCAGGATCATCACCCGGCATCCCGGCACCCGGGCGCTGATCTCGGCCCCGGCTGTGAGACCGTCCGTGCCGGGCATCTCGATGTCCAGCAGCGCGATGTCGGGCCGCACCTTCGCCGCGACGGCGACCGCCTCCGCGCCGTCCGCGGCCTCGCCGACGACCTCGATGTCGGGCTCCAGGCCGAGCAGCGACGCCAGGGCGCCGCGGACCATGCCCTGGTCTTCCGCGATCATCACCCGGATCACGCGTCCGCCTCCGCCGGCACGCGTACCGTCAGCCGGTGCCCGCCCGGCTCCTGGCCGGCCGTGACGGTGCCGCCCGCCTGCGCCACCCGCTCGCCGAGCCCGCGCAGCCCGCTCCCCTGCGTGTACGGCCCGCCGCCGCCTTTCCCGTCGTCCACGACGTCAAGCGTGGCCCGCCGGCCGTCGTACGTCACCTCGATCCGGCACGACGTGGCCCTGGCGTGCCGTACGACGTTGGTGGTGCCCTCGCGCACCGCCCAGCCGAGCAGTCCGTCGAGCGGCCCGGGCAGCGGCGTGCCCGAGACCCGCACCTGCTCGCGCACGCCCGCCGCGCGCAGCACGGCCCTGGCGGCGTCGAGCTCCTCCGGCAGGCTGCGCCGCCGCCAGCCGGTGACCGCCTCGCGCACCTCGCCCAGCGCCTTCCTGGCGACGGCCTCGATGTCCTCGATCTCCTTGCGCGCCCGCGGCGACTCCTCGGCCAGCCGCCCGGCCAGCTCGCTCTTCAGCGCGATCAGCGACAGGCTGTGGCCCAGCAGGTCGTGCAGGTCGCGGGCGATGCGCAGGCGTTCCTCGGTGGCGGCCAGGCGGGCCACCTCGTCGCGGGCCAGGCCCAGCTCGCGGGTGAGCACCCTGGTGTTGCGCACGCTGATGAACAGCACGCCGAGCGTCACGACCTGCAGCGCCAGCATGATGAGCAGCCCCGGCTCGTCGTGGTGGAGCAGGCCGGCGCCGATCACGACGGCGACGCTCGCCGCGACGGCCCAGATCGCCCGCACCGCCGGGAGGACGAATCCGTAGAGCACCACGGTGTAGACGGGCAGGCTCAGCCAGGACCCGCCGAAGACCACCGCGCCCGCCACACCGAGCACGGTGGTGACGGCGAGCAGCGGGTAGGTCCACCGGCCCCGTTCCACGAAGCTCCTGGCGCTCAGCGTGGTGCCGAGGAAGAACCCGATGTACACCACGAGCAGGGTGCCCGCCCACACCGCGCGTACGCCGGTGACGGCTCCCGTCACGATCTCCCCGGCGGGGAAGACGAGGTAGACCAGCCCGACCGAGATGCCGAGCAGCCGACGTCCGGCCGACGGCGTCTCGTCGGCCGCGCCGAAGCTGATCCTGTCGGCGAAGCTCATGCCCGCACAGTAGCCCTGCGGTAGAGGACGGCCGCCGCCGCCCCGAGCGCGGCCGCCCAGCCCAGGACCACGAGCACGTCCGCCAGCGGCAGGCCGTGCCCGGCGACGAGGCTGCGGCCGAGCGCGGCGTAGTAGAAGGTCGGCAGCAGCTCCATGAACGGCCGCAGGGACTCGCCGAGCACCTCGGGCGGGAACCACAGCCCGCCGCCGACCGCCAGCCCGAACACGCAGATCAGCGAGGCCGGCTGCGCCGCGTCGGCCGACAGCACGGACCCGATGGCCAGCCCCAGCGCGGCGAACGGCAGCGCGCCGAGCCAGAGGGCCAGCAGCAGCGCCACCCACGTGCCCACCGGCAGCGCCACGCCCTGCTGCACCACCGCGACCACACCGACCAGCACCAGCGCGGGCAGCACCAGCAGCAGCGCGACGGCCAGCTTGGTGGCGACGACCGCCCGGCCCGGCAGCGGCGTGATCTGCAGCTGGCGCAGCCACCCCGACTGCCGCTCGGTGGCCCACGGCACCGCCGTGCTCATCATGGCGGCGGACAGCGCCCCGTACGCGGCCATCGACACCATGATCACCACGCTGTACGTCACACCGCCCGGATCGGTCTGCCGGCCGTACATGTTGGCGTTGATCAGGTAGAGCAGGACGGGGAAGGCGACGACGAAGATGATGTAGCGCCGGTTGCGCAGCAGCCGCAGGGTCTCGGTCCTGGCGTAGTGCGGCATCAGGACTGCCTGGTGAGGGTGAGGAAGGCGGATTCGAGGCCGGCGTCCGGCAGGCACACGTCGCGTACGTCGAGCGTGGTGCCCCGGTAGAGCCCGGCGAGGGTGGCGTCCACGTCCGAGGTGTGCAGCGTGGCGACGCCCGCGGCGATCTCGACGGCGCTGACGCCCGGCAGCAGGCCGAGCCCGGCGGCCGGCTGGTCGCGGAGCGAGAAGCGCACGCTGCGGCCGCCGGCGGCCGCCTTGATCTCGGCGGGGGTGCCGTCGGCCGCGAGCCTGCCCCCGGCGACGACGACCACCCGGTCGGCGTGCTCGTCGGCCTCCTCCAGGTAGTGGGTGGCGAACAGCACGGTCCTGCCGCCGGCCGCGTAGTCGTGCATGCCGGCCCAGAAGCGCAGTCTCGACTCGACGTCCATGGCCACGGTGGGCTCGTCGAGCAGCAGGATCCTGGGCGCCCCGGCGATCGCGAGAGCGAACCTGACGCGCTGCGCCTGCCCGCCCGACACCTTGCCGGCCCGGCGGTCGGCCAGGTCGGACAGGTCGGCGAGCCGGAGCACCTCGTCCAGGGCGAGCGGGCGCGGGTAGAGGCGTCGTACCAGGTCGACGAGCTCTTTGACGGACAGCTCGGGGATGAGCGCGCCGTCCTGGAGCATGGCTCCCAGCTCGCCCGCCCGCACCGCCTCGGCGGGAGTGCGGCCGTTCAGGGTGATCCGGCCGCGCGTGGGCGCGAGCAGGCCGAGCAGGAGCTTGACGGAGGTCGACTTGCCCGCGCCGTTCGGGCCGAGCAGGGCCACGGTGGTGCCTGGCTCGATGGCGAGTGAGAGGTCGTCCACGGCGAGCACGTCTCCGTAGAGCTTGCTGACGTGGTCGAACACGATGGCGTTCATGTTCAGAACGCTATGGCCGGGGATCTCGCGCGGTTAGTGCGATCCATCCGGCTTAGACCATGACATTTGTCAGACCACGCGGCTCACCAGTCCCGTGTCGAGGCTGTAGTACGCGCCGATCACGGTGGCCGCGCCGTGCAGGAGGGGATCGGCTCTCAGGAGGGCCACGGTACGCCGGATGTGCGCGTGCGCCATGGGCTCGACCTGGCCGTCGGCGGTGGAGTAGGCGGGTTCGAGCGCCGCGACGAGGTGGGGCAGCGCGCCGGGCAGCGTCTCCCGCCCGCGTAAGGCCTCGGCGGCCGCGGTGACCGCGCCGCAGCGCTGGTGGCCCAGCACTACCACGAGGGGCGCGCACAGGGCCTGCGGACCGTACTGGACGGCGGCCGTGACGAGGGAGTCGAGAGTGTGCGCGGCCGTACGGACGACCAGGAGGTCGCCGAGTCCGACGTCGAAGACGACCTCGGGCGGCACACGGGAGTCGATGCACGACAGGACCACCGCGCACGGTGACTGGCCTGCCGCGACCTGACGGCGACGCTCGGGATCCAGGCCCGGGCGGCGGTACGAGCCCGCCGCCCAGCGCCGGTTGCCCTGCTTGAGCATGATCCAGATCCGCCTGGCGTCACCACGCCAGGCAACCGTTTCATTACGCACGGCTGCGATATGCCCGGCATGCCGGTGACCTAGCGGGAAGAAGTCAGAGGCGGCAGGCGTAGATGTCGGTGACCAGAATGGCTCTTGCGCCGATGTCCCACAGTTTGTCCATCACCTGCTGGTGGCCCTTGCGCCGCACCATCGCGCGGACCGCCACCCAGCCCTCGCGGTGCAGCGGGGAGACCGTGGGGCCCTCCATGCCGGGCGTGAGCGCGATGGCCTCCTCTATGCGCTCGGCACGGATGTCGTAGTCCATCATGACGAAGTCGCGGGCGGTCACGACGCCCTGCAGGCGGCGTACGAGTTGCTCGACGCCCGGCGCGTCGATCGCGCCCTGCTGCTTGATGAGCACCGCCTCGGAGCGCATGATCGGGTCGCCGAACACCTCCAGGCCGACGTTGCGCAGAGTGGTGCCGGTCTCCACGACGTCGGCCACCGCGTCGGCCACGCCGAGCCGGATCGCGGTCTCGACGGCGCCGTCAAGTTTGATCACCCGCGCGTCCACACCCTCGTCGGACAGGTATTTCTCCAGCAGGCCCGCGTAGGAGGTGGCGATGCGCTGGCCGTCGAGGTCTTTGACGGACGTCATCGCGCCCGCGCGGGCGGCCAGGCGGAAGGTGGAGGCGCCGAAGCCGAGCGACATGATCTCCTCGACCGGCGCGCCGGAGTCGATGAGCATGTCGCGGCCGGTGATGCCGGCGTCGAGGGTGCCCTCCCCGACGTAGACGGCGATGTCGCGCGGGCGCAGGAAGAACAGCTCACAGCCGTTCTCCTCGTCGACCACGACGAGCTCCTTGCTGTCTCTGCGCGACCGGTAGCCGGCCTCTTTGAGCATGTTCTGCGCGCCCTCGCTGAGCGCGCCCTTGTTCGGTACTGCCAGACGCAGCATGTCAGGTCCTCGATGTCTCGATGGTGCTTCTCCAGGGGCTTTCTGCGGCGGCGGGCGCGGCGCGCCCTAGAGATGCTTGTAGACCTGGTCGAGGCCGATGCCCTTGGCGATCATGAGCACCTGAACGTGGTAGAGGAGCTGCGAGATCTCCTCGGCGGCCCTGTCGTCTGACTCGTGCTCGGCCGCCATCCAGCTCTCGGCGGCCTCCTCGACGACCTTCTTGCCGATGGCATGGACGCCGGCGTCGAGCGCGGCCACGGTGCCCGAGCCCGCGGGCCTCGTCCTGGCCTTCTCTGACAGCTCGGCGAACAGCTCTTCGAAGGTCTTCATGGTCTCTCTCGTCGGTCGGCTGACGTGCGTGTCAAGCCTAGTCTGCGTCATGCGATGGCCTCGCCCCACGTCCGCCACGCGAGACAGCCCAGGTCAAATCCCCGGAAAACAGCGCTGCCCGCCGGGCCTCCTGCGAGGGAGGCCCGGCGGGCAGCGGTGAGACAGGGGTCAGCGCTCGAAGCGGCGCCCGCCGGTGTTGCTGCGGAAACCACCGTTGCCGCGCTCGTCCGTGCGCCCGCCACCGGAACGGTAGCCGTCGCGCGGCCCGCGGTCGTCGGACCGGGAGCCGCGGTCACGCTCGGCCGAGAACGGACGGCCCCGGTCGGAGCCGAAGCGCGTGCCGCGGTCGTCGGGACGGAAGCCGGGGCCGCGCTGGCCGCGGTCGTCCTGACGGACAGGGCGGTCGTCGGAGCGGTAGCCGCCCCGCGGCCGGCTGTCGCGGCGGCGATCGTCACCGACCGGCCGCGACTCCTGGGGACGGCCGAACGGCCGCTCCCCCTCGGTGTGCCGGCGCGGCCGGCGGTCGTCCGAGCCGGACACGAACGGCCGATCGCCGTTCTCGTGCCGGCGCGGGCCCGACCCGAACGAGCGCTCGCCGTCGTTGTCGTGTCGGCGCGGACGGCGGTCACCGTCGAAGTCACGGCGGCCGCGACGGCCACGGCGCTCGGAGGCGCCGCCGCCCTCACGGCGCGGGCGCAGCGGCTTGCGGACGTCGGGCTCCCACACCGGGATGGACTCGCCACTCGGCGTGCGGGCGCCCGTCACCTCGGCGATCCGGGGATGACCGGGGGTGGCCTTGAGCCGGAACGGCTGGATGCCGGCACGGCGGGTCAGCGCGTCGGTCGCGCGGCGCTCGTTGGGCAGCACCAGCGTGACGACCGTGCCCTTCTCGCCCGCGCGGGCCGTACGGCCGCCGCGGTGCAGGTAGCTCTTGTGGTCCTGCGGCGGGTCGACGTGCAGCACCAGGCTGATGTTGTCGACGTGGATGCCGCGGGCGGCGACGTCGGTGCAGACCAGCACGTTGACGGCGCCCTCGCGGAACTCGGCGAGGATGCGCGTGCGCTGGTTCTGGCGCTTGCCGCCGTGCAGGCCGCCCGACTTGACGCCGACCCGGGCCAGCTGCTTGCAGAGCCGGTCGACGCCGTGCTGGGTGCGCACGAAGATGATCGTACGGCCCTCGCGGTTGGCGATCTCGGCGATGACGTCGAACTTGTCGTCGCGCGTGACCTGCATCACGTGGTGCTCCATGGTCTCGACCGGCGAGGTCGCGGGGGCCACGGAGTGGGTGATCGGGTCCTTCAGGAAGCGCCGCACCAGCTTGTCGACGTCGCCGTCGAGCGTGGCGGAGAACAGCAGCCGCTGCCCGTCGGACGGAGTCTGCGCGAGCAGCTCGGTGACGACGGGGAAGAAGCCGAGGTCGCACATGTGGTCGGCCTCGTCCAGAACGCTGACGTCGATCTCGGCCAGCGAGCACTCGCCCTGCCGGATCAGGTCACCGAGGCGGCCCGGGGTGGCGATGACGACGTCGACACCGCGCCGCAGCGCCTCGATCTGCTTGCCCATGGACATGCCGCCGACGATGACCTTCATCCGCAGCCCGAGGCCGCGGCCGAGAGGCTCCAGGGCGTCGTGGACCTGGAGGGCGAGCTCACGGGTGGGCACGAGGATCATCGCGCGCGGACGGCCAGGGGCGGGCCTGGTGCCGGCGATGCGGGCCATGGTGGGCAGGCCGAAGGCCAGTGTCTTGCCGGAGCCGGTCTGGCCGCGGCCGAGCACGTCGTGGCCGGCGAGCACGTCGGGGATCGTCGCGCTCTGGATGGGGAACGGGCTGTCGAAGCCCAGCTTGGCCAGTCCGGTGACGAGCGGCTTCGGCAGGCCGAGCAGCTCGAACTCGGACGGGCCCGGCTCGGGAGTCTCACCGAGCGTGGGCATGACAGCGTCAAGCATGGTCACGAAATTCGTGCCTTTCCGTCGAAGTGGCACGTCACTTCTGCGAAAGGACGAGCCGGGACGTGCGGCTCGGGGCCGCACTCGTTCAGGGGCACCCGCCGCCATGGGAGCGGGATCAAAGTGAGGGGGGATACACCAGGGCACCGGCCGCAGGCGATGCGAGACGCGCGATGAGACGTTGGTGTATGTGTACCTCGTGCCAACGCCCGGGATGTTATCGGATATTCCCCGTCATGGACCGGGACTTTCCGAAAACCCGCTGCTGGCACACTGAAGCGGCTGACGTGGGACGCCAGCCGAGACAGCGACGAGAAGATCAGACGTTGAAGCCTAGCATACGGAGCTGCTCACGCCCTTCGTCGGTGATCTTGTCCGGCCCCCATGGCGGCAGCCAGACCCAGTTGATCTTCACTTCGGAGACCATGCCGTCCAGCGCCGAGTTGGCCTGGTCCTCGATCACGTCGGTCAAGGGGCACGCGGCGCTGGTCAGCGTCATGTCGATGGTGGCCACGGGCTTGCCGCCGTCAGTGGGGTCGAGGTTGAGCCCGTAGATCAGGCCGAGGTCGACGACGTTGATGCCGAGCTCGGGGTCGACGACGTCCTTCAGCGCCTCCATCACCTCGTCGACACTGCTGTCGCCGTCGAAGTCGGTAGGGGTCTCCACTGGCTTGCTCATTCGGCGCTCCTCACAACAGCGTCCTTGTACGCCATCCACGAAAGCAGCGCGCACTTGACGCGCGCCGGGAACTTTGCCACGCCCGCGAACGCGACCGCGTCGCCGAGGACGTCCTCGTCGGGCTCGATCTGTCCCCTGCCCTGCATGAGGCGGGTGAACTCGTCGACCACGGCGAGCGTCTCCTCGACCGTCGAGCCGGTGGCGAGCTCGTACAGCACCGAGGCGGCGGCCTGGCTGATCGAGCACCCCTGGCCCTCGTAGGAGACGTCGAGCACCTTGCCGGCGTCGCCCACCTTGACCCTGAGCGTGATCTCGTCGCCGCACGTCGGGTTGACGTGGTGGACCTCGGCGTCGTACGGCTCACGCAGCCCCCGCCCCTGCGGGTGCTTGTAGTGTTCCAGGATCAGCTCCTGGTACATCGACTCGCCGATCATGGCTATGCGAACACCTTCTGAACGTGGTGGAGGCCGCGCACCAGGGCGTCGATCTCGCCCGTGGTGTTGTACAGGTAGAACGACGCCCGCGTGGTCGCCGGTATTCCGAAGCGTAGGTGCAGGGGGCGCGCGCAGTGGTGACCGACGCGTACGGCGACGCCGAACCGGTCGTCGAGGATCTGCCCGACGTCGTGCGGGTGGATGCCCTCGATCGCGAACGACACCGTGCCGCCGCGCTGCTCCAGCGAGTCGGGGCCGATGATCCGCAGGCCGGGGATGTCCCTCAGGGCGTCGAGCGCGTAGGCCGTCAGCGTGCGCTCGTGCGCCTCGATGGCGTCCATGCCGACCTCGGTGAGGTAGTCGACCGCCGCGCCGAGCCCGATGGCCTCGACGATCGGCGGCGTGCCGGCCTCGAACTTGTGCGGGATCGGCGCGTACGTCGAACGGTCCATCCAGACCGCCTCGATCATCTCGCCGCCGCCCAGGAACGGGGGCATGGCCTCCAGCAGCTCGGTCCGGGCCCACAGCACCCCGATGCCCGAGGGGCCGACCATCTTGTGGCCGGTGAAGGCCACGAAGTCGGCGCCCAGCTCGGTCACGTCGACCGGGTGGTGCGGCACGGACTGCGAGGCGTCCAGCATGATCAGCGCGCCGACCTCGTGCGCCCGCCTGGCCACCTCGGCGACCGGGTTGACGGTGCCGAGCACGTTGGACTGGTGGGCGATCGAGACGATCTTCGTCCGCTCGGTGATCAGGCCGGGCGCGTAGTCGAGCCGCCCGTCGTCGGTGACGCCGAACCACTTCAGCGTCGCGCCGGTGCGCTGCACGAGCAGCTGCCACGGCACGATGTTGGAGTGGTGCTCCATCTCGGAGATGACGATCTCGTCACCCGGGCCGAGCGTGAAGCGCGGATCGGTGTTGGCGGGGTTGCCGAAGGAGTAGGCGACGAGGTTGAGCGCCTCGGAGGCGTTCTTGGTGAAGATCACCTCGTCGCGGGACGGCGCCCCGACGAAGCCCGCGATCTTGTCGCGGGCGTTCTCGTAGGCGTCGGTCGACTCGGCCCCGAGCACGTGCATGGCACGCCCGACGTTGCTGTAGTGCAACGCCAGGTGCTCCCGCATGGTCTCGATGACCTGATTGGGCTTCTGTGAGGAGTTGCCCGAGTCGAGATAGACGAGCGGTCGCCCGTCGGGCAGCTCGCGGGAGAAGACCGGGAAATCCTTCCTGATCTTCTCCACATCGAAGCTGATGGAAGTCATGCAGATGCCTTCGTGTACTGCTCGTAGCCCTCGGACTCGAGCTTGTCGGCCAGTTCGGGGCCGCCCGCCTCCACGATGCGCCCGCCCGCGAAGACGTGCACGAAGTCGGGCTTCACGTAGCGCAGGATGCGGGTGTAGTGCGTGATCAGCAGCACACCCGTCTCACCCGAGGCGCGGAAGCGGTTGATGCCCTCCGACACCACGCGCAGCGCGTCGACGTCGAGGCCGGAGTCGGTCTCGTCGAGCACCGCGATCTTCGGCTTGAGCAGCTCCATCTGGAGGATCTCGTGGCGCTTCTTCTCGCCGCCGGAGAAGCCCTCGTTCAGGTTGCGCTGGGCGAAGGCGGGGTCGATGGACAGCGCGTCCATGCCGTTCTTCAGGTCCTTGGCGAACTCGCGCAGCTTGGGAGCCTCGCCGCGGACCGCGGTGACGGCCGAGCGCAGGAAGTTGGACACCGACACCCCGGGCACCTCGACCGGGTACTGCATGGCGAGGAACAGGCCGGCACGGGCCCGCTCGTCGACCGACAGCTCCAGCAGGTCGGCACCGTCGAGCAGCACCTGGCCGCCGGTGATCGTGTACTTGGGGTGACCGGCGATCGCGTAGGCGAGCGTCGACTTGCCGGAGCCGTTTGGGCCCATGATGGCGTGAGTCTCACCCGACTTCACGGTCAGGTTGACGCCGCGCAGGATTTCCTTGTCCTCGACGGCGACCTGCAGGTCACGAATCTCCAGGGTTGACACTTATGACTCCTTCGAGAGCGAGACGAGGACGTCATCGCCGTCGATCTTGACTGTGTAGACGTTCACGGGCTTGGTGGCGGGCGGGCCGGTGGGCTTGCCGGAGCGGACGTCGAAGCACGAGCCGTGCAGCCAGCACTCCAGTGTGCCGTCGTACACCTCGCCCTCGCTCAGCTTGACCTCGGCGTGGGAGCAGACGTCGTGCAGCGCGAAGACCTCGCGGCCCTTGCGCACGAGCGCGACCGGCGTCTCGCCCACCTCGATGCCGAGCACCCCCTGGTCGGGGATGTCGTCGAGCCTGCACACCTTCTCGAAACTCATCGGGCGAGCTCAGCCTCCAGCGCCCCGAAGACCCGCTCGCGGATCTCCTCGATCTGGATCTTCTCGATCAGCTGGCCGAGGAAGCCCCGCACGACCAGGCGGCGGGCCTCGTCGTAGGGGATGCCGCGGGCCTGGAGGTAGAAGGTGTGCTCGTCGTCGAGGCGGCCGGAGGCGGAGGCGTGCCCCGCTCCCGCGACCTCGCCGGTGAGGATCTCCAGGTTGGGCACCGAGTCGGCGCGGGCGCCGTCGGTGAGGATGAGGTTGCGGTTGAGCTCGTACGTGTCGGTGCCCTCGGCCTCGACCCGGATGATCACGTCGCCGATCCAGACGGCGTGCGCGTCCTGGCCCTGCAGCGCGCCCCGGTAGTCGACGTTGCTCTTGCAGTTGGGCTGCGAGTGGTCGACCAGGAGGCGGTGCTCCAGGTGCTGACCGGCGTCGACGAAGTAGACGCCCGACAGGTCGGCGTCGCCGCCGGGGGCGGTGTAGGACACGCTGGGCGACAGGCGTACGAGGTCGCCGCCGAACGTCACCACGAAGCTGCGGAACGTCGCGTCCTTGGCGAGCTGGGCGTGGTGGTGGGAGACGTGGACCGCGTCGTCGTCCCAGTCCTGGAGGCTGACGACCTTGAGGTTGGCCCCGTCGCCGACGATGAACTCGATGTTGTCGGCGTAGACCGCGCTGCCCTTGTGGTCGAGCACGACCACGGCCTCGGCCAGCGGCTCCACCTTGACCACGATGTGGCCGTAGGCGGCGCCGTCGCCCGAGCCCGTCAGCGTCAGCACGGTGTGCTTGGACGTGACGGCCTCGCGCGGCACCGTGATGACGGTGGCCTTCTCGAAGCTGTTCCACGCCTGGGCGCTGACCCGGTCGCCCGGCACGAACGACTTGCCCACGCGGGCGTCGTCGCGGCCGACCGTCTCGACGGTGACCTCGGGGGCCGCGTCGACGTCCACGCGGACGTGACCCACGGCCTCCGAGGACGCCGCCTCGCCGTTGTGCAGGCCCTTCAGCCGCGACAGCGGCGTGAAGCGCCACGCCTCCTCGCGCCCGGTCGGGACGTCGAAGTCGGCCAGGTCGTAGGACGCCTTCTCGTGCAGGGTCGACAGGGGCTTCTCGTTCAGGCCCATCAGCCGACGGCTCCTTCCATCTGCAGCTCGATCAGCCGGTTGAGCTCGAGCGCGTACTCCATGGGCAGCTCGCGCGCGATCGGCTCGACGAAGCCGCGCACGATCATCGCCATCGCCTCGTCCTCGCCGAGGCCGCGGCTCATGAGGTAGAAGAGCTGGTCCTCGCTGACCTTGGAGACCGTGGCCTCGTGGCCCATCGAGACGTCGTCCTCGCGGACGTCGACGTAGGGGTAGGTGTCGGAGCGGCTGATCTGGTCGACCAGGAGCGCGTCGCACTTGACGGTGCTGGCGCTGCCGTGGGCGCCCTCCTCGATCTGCACGAGACCGCGGTAGGAGGTACGGCCGCCGCCGCGCGCCACCGACTTGGAGATGACGCTGGAGCTGGTGTTGGGCGCCAGGTGCACCATCTTGGAGCCGGCGTCCTGGTGCTGGCCCTCGCCGGCGAACGCGACGCTCAGCGTCTCGCCCTTGGCGTGCTCGCCCATGAGGTAGACGGCCGGGTACTTCATCGTGACCTTGGAGCCGATGTTGCCGTCGATCCACTCCATGGTCGCGCCCTCGTAGGCCACGGCGCGCTTGGTGACCAGGTTGTAGACGTTGTTGGACCAGTTCTGGATGGTCGTGTAACGGCAGCGGGCGTTCTTCTTCACGATGATCTCGACGACGGCGCTGTGCAGCGAGTCGCTGGAGTAGATCGGCGCGGTGCAGCCCTCGACGTAGTGGACGTAGCTGTTCTCGTCGACGATGATCAGCGTCCGCTCGAACTGGCCCATGTTCTCGGTGTTGATCCGGAAGTAGGCCTGCAGCGGGATCTCGACCTCGACGTTCGGCGGCACGTAGATGAACGAGCCACCGGACCACACGGAGGTGTTGAGGGCGGCGAACTTGTTGTCGCCCACCGGGATCACGGAGCCGAAGTACTCCTGGAAGATCTCCGGGTGCTCCTTCAGGCCCGTGTCGGTGTCGAGGAAGATGACGCCCTTCTCCTCGAGGTCCTCACGGATCTTGTGGTAGACGACCTCGGACTCGTACTGGGCGGCGACACCGGCGATGAGGCGCTGCTTCTCCGCCTCGGGGATGCCGAGCTTGTCGTAGGTGTTCTTGATGTCGGGGGGCAGCTCGTCCCAGGAAGCGGCCTGCTTCTCGGTCGAGCGCACGAAGTATTTGATGTTGTCGAAGTCGATGGCGGTGAGGTCGGAGCCCCACGTCGGCAGCGGCTTCTTGTGGAACAGGCGGAGGCCCTTCAGGCGAAGGTCGAGCATCCACTCCGGCTCGTTCTTGAGCGCGGAGATGTTGCGGACGACCTCCTCGGACAGGCCGCGCTTGGCCGCCGCACCCGCGGCATCCGGGTCGGCCCAGCCGAACTTGTAATTCCCGAGGCCTTCCAGCTCCGGGCGGTCGGTGACAGTCACCTTCCGGTCTCCTTGCTCTTGTCTCTCTGTGCGGGATCGCCCAAACTCTGCGGGCTCACATGTGTCGTGCAGACCCCGTCGCCGTGGGCGATCGTGGCCAGGCGCTGCACCGGCGTGCCGAGCAGTTGCGCGAACGCCTCCGTCTCGGCCTCACACAGCTGCGGGAACTCCGCGGCCGCGTGCGCCACCGGGCAGTGGTGCTGGCAGAGCTGGTCTCCGCCCGACTTGGCCTTGCTGGCCGAGGCGGCGTACCCCTCCGCCGACAGCGCCTGCGCCAGCACCTGCACGCGCTGGTCCGCCGGCACCGTCCGCATGACCGGCTCCAGCCGCTTCAGCAGGCTTGAGACCTGCGAGCGGGCGAAGTCGGCCACGGCTTCTTTCCCCATGCGGTCGGCCAGGTAGCGCAGCGCGCTCCCGGCCAGGTCGTCATAGGCGTGCTCGAAAGCACTGCGCCCCGCGTCGGTGATGGCGAACAGCTTGGCCGGCCGTCCGCGCCCGCGCTGCCCGCGCGGCCGGACCGTGCGGGGCTCTATCATTCCGTCCGCCAGCAGCGCGTCGAGATGACGGCGGACCGCTGCGGGGGTGAGCCCGAGCCGCTCGCCCAGGGCGGCGGCCGCGACGGGACCATGCTCAAGAATCAGCCTGGCGACGCGGGCACGCGTGCCGCGCTCACCGCCTGGCTCCATCGTGGGCATGTTTTTCACAACATCAGTGTGCCGTAATTCCTTCCCGCTTCACAAACGGATCTGAGCAGGGACCGGAATGGCATTACTCACGCAGGGTAGCCTTACCTAACTGCGCGGACCGCCGTTCGGCGGCCCAGCAGGACGAACATGAGGCCCGCGCAGATGATGAGGCCGAACATCACGCACGCCATCGGCACGGCGGTGCCGGAACCCACCAGGCCGACGAGCGGCGCCGCCAGCGCGCCCAGGGCGAACTGCAGCACGCCGAGCAGGGCGGAGGCGCTGCCCGCGATCTGCGGGGGCTGCGAGGCCAGCGCCAGCGCGCCCGTGCCGGGCATCACCAGGCCCTGGCCGAGCATGATGACGAACAGCCCGCCGACGACCCCCCACAGGCCCATCCCGGTCAGCGCCGCGGTCAGCAGCAGCACGGCGCCGGCCAGGGCGATCACCAGGCCGATGAGCACCAGGCGCACCGGCGGCACCCGGCCCGACAGCCGTCCGCCGACCTGGGCCGTGAGGGTCAGGCCGAAGGCGTTGAGCCCGAAGATGAGCGAATACTGCTGGGGCGTGGCGCCGTAGACCTCCTGCAGCACGAACGGCGAGCCGGAGATGTAGCCGAACATCGCCGCGAACGCCAGCCCCGCGGTCAGCGCGCAGGCCATGAACGCCCGGTCGCGCAGCAGGTGCCAGAAGGTGCGGATGGTGTGCCGCAGCCCGCCGCTCTCGCGCGCGGAGGCGGGCAGCGTCTCCCGTACGCCGGTCAGCACGCACACCAGCAGCACGACCCCGGCGACGCTGAGCGCGACGAAGACGCCCCGCCAGGAGGTGAAGGCCAGCAGCTGCGCCCCGGCGATGGGGGCCAGGATGGGCGCCAACCCGCTGACGAGCATGAGCGTGGCGAAGATGCGGGCGATGGCCGCGCCGTCGTACAGGTCGCGGACGACGGCCCGCACGATGACCAGCGCCGCGCCGCCGAGGATGCCCTGCAGCAGCCGGAAGGCGATGAGCATGGGCACCGAGGGGGCGAACGCGCACAGCAGCGAGGCCGCCATGAAGCCCGCCACGCCGACGATGAGCGGCACCCGGCGCCCGCGTACGTCGCTCACCGGGCCGGCGATCACCTGGCCGACGGAGACGCCGATGAGACACGCCGTCAGGGTGAGCTGGACCTGCGCCGGCACGCTGAGCATCTCGGAGGTGATGGCGGGCAGGGCGGGCAGGTACATGTCGATGGACAGCGGGCCGATCGCCGAGAGCGCGCCCAGGATCACCAGCAATAACGCCCGGCGGCTCCTCCGCTCCGGCCGTACGGCGGTGGCGGTGGCCTCTGCCACGGACATTCCTGACCCCTTCCTCGCAGGCATGGGCGGCCCACGAGGGCCCTCGGGTCAAACCGGGTTAAGGATCCTCCTAATTCCCGGTTATCAGATATTTAACATGATAGTTTCCTGCCCCTCTGTCTCATAGGTCCCGGCCGCATGAACGCCCGGCGGCGGCGGGCCGCGCCGTCGCCGGGAAGAACGCACCTGAGGCCCGGACCGGGCGGGACAGTCCCTAAACTCGTGGCCATGGATTCCCCAGCCGTCGAGATCGTCGACCTGGTCAAACGCTACGGGGGCACGACCGCCGTCGACGGCCTCACGCTCAGGGCCCGCCGCGGCGCGGTGACCGCGGTCCTCGGCCCCAACGGCGCGGGCAAGACGTCCACGGTCGAGATCTGCGAGGGGTTCCGCACCCCCGACGCGGGCACGGTCCGGGTGCTGGGCCTCGACCCCGCCACTCCCGGGCTGCGCCCGCGGATCGGGGTGATGCTCCAGGCGGGCGGCGTGCCGCCGGCGATGCGCTGCGCCGAGTGGCTGCGGCTGGTCGCGCGCTTCTACGCCCATCCCCTCCCGCCACAGGCGCTGCTCGACCGGCTGGGGCTCGCCGACCACGCCCGCACGCCCTACCGGCGGCTGTCGGGCGGCCAGCAGCAGCGGTTGTCGCTGGCCGCGGCCGTCGTGGGCCGGCCCGAGCTGGTCTTCCTCGACGAGCCGACCGCCGGCCTGGACCCGCAGGCCCGCCACGCCTGCTGGGACCTCGTCGGCGAGCTGCGCGCGGCGGGCGTCTCGGTGGTGCTGACCACCCACCACATGGACGAGGCCGAACGCCTGGCCGACCACGTGGTGATCATCGACAGGGGCCGGGTCGTGGCCGAGGGCACCCCCGCCACCCTGACCGGCGCCGAACGCCAGCTCCGCTTCCGCGCCCGGCCGGGGCTGGGCCTGGAGGAGCTGCTCAACGCGCTGCCGACCGGCAGCGCGGCCAAGGAGTCGCCGGCCGGCCACTACATCATCGAGGGCCAGGTCGGCCCCGAGCTGCTGGCCACGGTGACGGCCTGGTGCGCGGCCGAGGGCGTCACGGCCGACGACCTGAGCATCGAGCGGCGCACCCTCGAAGACGTCTTTCTCGAGCTGACCGGCAGGGAGCTGCGTTGACCGCCCACGATCCGGCACTCGACCTCACCCCGGCCCCCGGCGCGGCGCCGTTCGGGCGCATGGTGGCCGCCCAGGCGGGCGCCGAGCTGCGCGCGATGCTGCGCAACGGCGAGCAGCTGCTGCTCACGCTGGTCATCCCGGTGCTGCTGCTGGCCGGGTTCTCCCTCGCGCCGCTGATCGACGTCGGCGGCGGCCGGCGGGTCGACTTCCTGGTGCCCGGCGTGCTGGCGCTGGCGGTGATGTCCACGGCGTTCACCGGGCAGGCCATCGCGACCGGGTTCGAGCGCCGCTACGGCGTGCTCAAGCGGCTGGGCGCGACCCCGCTGTCCAGGAGCGGGCTCATGCTCGCCAAGACGACGGCGGTGGTGGGCGTGGAGGCCATCCAGGCCGCGGTGATCGTGGTCGTGGGCCTCGCGCTGGGATGGCGGCCGCAGGGGTCGTTCCTGGGCGCGGCGCTGCTCGTCGTGGTCGGCACGGCCGCCTTCACCGGGCTGGGGCTGCTCATGGCCGGCACGCTGCGCGCGGAGGCCACGCTGGCCGCGGCCAACCTGGTCTACCTGGTGCTGCTGGGCGCGGGCGGGGTGGTGTTCCCGCTGTCGAAGTTCCCCGAGTCGGTGCGGCCGGTGCTGGAGCTGCTGCCCATCTCGGCGCTGACCGGCGGGCTGCGCTCGGTGCTGGCCCAGGGCGCGGGGCTGCCGCTGGTGCCGCTGGCCGTGCTGGCCGTCTGGGCGGTGCTGTCGCTGGGGCTGGTCTCGCGGACGTTCCGCTGGGAGTGACGGCCCGCTGGGAGTGACGGCCCGCTGGGAGTGAGGGCTCAGCCGGGCTGCGTGCCGTAGCGGTGCCGGGTGAGCACGGCGACCGCGGTCAGCGGCACCGCGGCCACCGCCGCGATACCGAACAACAGCCCGTACCTGCCGTGCTCGGCCAGGGGGCCGGCCGCCCACGAGGCGATGGCGCTGCCGGTGAACAGCGCGCAGGCGAAGAACGCGATGGTCGTCCCCCTCGCCTCGGGCACGACCGAGGTCGCCCAGTTCTGCAACGAGGAGTGCAGGAACGAGTAGCCGCCGCCCAGCAGCAGCGCGGTGACGACCACCGCCGGGACGCTGACGTGCACGCTCACCAGGGCGAACCCGGCGCACAGCTGGCTGCCGCCGGCGAGCATGAGCGCGGGGGCGGGCCAGCGGCCGGACAGCCGCTTGACCAGCCGGGAGAACGCCCACAGCCCGAGCCCGTACGCGGTGATGGCCAGGCCCGCCACGGCGGCGGCCAGCCCGTCGTGCTGCAGCGCGGTGGCCAGGAACGGCATGGTGCCGAGCATGATCGCCCCCTCGGTGAAGGCCAGCGCGAACACCAGCAGCGCCCACCGGTGCCCGAGCACCAGACCGAGGTAACGGGCCACCCCGTGACCGGCGCCCTCGTGGCGGGGCGGCTCGGGCAGCGTGCGCAGCGCCAGCGCGCACACCAGGGCGCACGCGGCCGGCACGGTGAAGGCCACCCGCCAGTCGACCAGGCCGGCGAGCACGCCGCCGAGGCCCGTGGCCACGGCGGTGCCGAGGGCGGTGGCGGCCATCAGGTCGGTGAGCGCCCGCTGGCGTACGGCGGACCGCACGGTGTCGCCCACGTACGTCAGGCTCGTGGGGATGACGGCGCCGAAGCACGCGCCCGTCACGACGCGGGCCACCACCAGGGCGGCGAGCGCCGGCATCAGGGCCGAGACGGCTCCCGCCAGGGCCGCGCCGTACAGGGCGAAGCGCATCACCCGCACCCGGCCGAACCGGTCGGACAGCACGCCCCACAGCGGCTGCGTCAGCCCGTAGGCGAGGTAGTAGCCGCTGGCGGCGGCGACCGAGGCCGACAGCGAGACGCCGAGGTCGGCCGCGATGAGCACGAGCATGGGGCTGACGGCGAAGCGGTCGAAGGCGCTGACGAACGAGGCCACGGCGAGAGCCGGCGGCGGTCGGGTGAGGCTCACGGGGGATGGCTTCATTACGTCCATTTGTCCGAAAAAATGATCAATTTGGCAGTAGGACTACCTTAAAGGCCGCCACTTTGGGCGGGGTCAGTAGGCTCGGACGGTTGACGCGCATTCCTACAAGGAGCCCTGTGACCTCCTACGACGACGCACTCCCGGGTGACCGGCGCCTGCCGGGCAACCCGCTGCGCAGCGCCGCGGACTCGATCCCGCCCGCCGGGCTCGTGCTGCTGGCGATCTTCTCGGTGCAGCTGGGCGCCGGTTTCGCCAAGGAGCTGTTCGCGGCGCTGCCGCCGAGCGCCGTGGTGTTCCTGCGCATCGCGGCCGGGGCGCTCATCATGGGGGCCGTCGCGCGGCCCCGGCTCAGAGGGCTCTCCCGGGGCTCCTGGGCGGTGGGGCTCGCCTTCGGCGTGACGCTCGCCCTGATGAACCTGACCTTCTACGAGGCCCTGTCGCGGCTGCCGATGGGCATCGCGGTGGCGATCGAGTTCCTCGGGCCGCTGGGCGTGGCGGTGGCGGCCTCGCGGCGCCGGATCGACCTGCTGTGGGTGGCGCTCGCGGCGGCGGGCGTGGTGATGCTGGCCCCGTGGTCGGAGTCGGCGTCGGTGAGCTGGATCGGCATCGGGTTCGCGCTGCTGGCCGGGGTCTGCTGGGCCGGCTACATCCTGTTGTCGGCCGCCGCCGGGCAGCGCTTCCCCGGGACGACAGGGCTGTCGTTCGCGATGATCGTCTCGGTCGTGGTCATCGCCCCGGTCGGCGTCACGACCGGCGGGACCGACCTGCTGCAGCCGGAGCTGCTGCTCATCGGGCTGGGGGTCGGGCTGCTGTCGTCGGTGATCCCGTACTCGCTGGAGCTGCAGGCGCTGCGGCGGATGCCCAAGCACGTGTTCGGCATCCTCATGAGCGTGGAGCCGGCCGTGGCGGCGCTGATCGGGCTGCTGGTGCTGAGCGAGGTGCTGCACGTGCAGCAGTGGGCGGCGATCCTGTGCATCGTGGCGGCCAGCCTGGGCTCGACCCGCACGTCGCGGCGCCAGTAGCTCCCGGAGCCGCCGCGCGCCCGTTGGGATGGGGTCTCGGGCGCGCGGCGGAGGGCTCGGCTCGGTGGGCGGGGTTGTGCCGAGCCCTGCGACGGTCAGCGGAATGCGGGTGTCCGCGTGACCAGGCACGAAGCCACCACCTGGGGAAGGGGTGACCGGGACGGTGGGACCGCCGGCGCTCTCGCGCGGCGTCACTCGGCCGTTCCGCTCCGAGATTACCGCCATCGGGGAGCCGACGATCCCCGAATATCCGAACTTTTCCTCAGTGTTCAGCCCAGATGCCGCGTACGTGCCCGATGTGCTCGGTCATGATCCGCCCGACGGCCTCGGCGTCGCCGTCCTTGAGCGCGTCCAGCAGCGCCAGGTGCTCACGAGCGGAGTCGGTCAGCGTGCCGCGCTCGGACAGCTGCGACAGGCCGTAGAGGCGGGCCCGGTTGCGCAGGTCACGCACCACCTCCACCAGGTGGACGTTGCCCGACAGTGCCAGCAGCTCGACATGGAAGCGCAGGTCGGCGTCGACGTAGGCGAGCAGGTCGCCGCGCTCGCCGGCCGCGACGATCTCCTCGGCTACCGGCCTGAGGCGTTCGAACTCCTCGGCGCGCGAGCGGTCGGCCAGCCTGGCCACGGTGGGCACCTCGATGAGCTGGCGGATCTCGGTGAGCTCGTCGAGATCGCGGTCGGACAGCTCGGTGACCCGGAAGCCCTTGTTGCGCACGGCCTCGACCAGGCCCTCCTTGGCCAGGTCGAGCATGGCCTCGCGGACCGGCGTGGCCGAGACCCCGAACTGGGCGGCCAGCACGGGAGCGGAGTAGACCACCCCGGGCCGCATCTCCCCGGTGATCAGCGCGGCGCGCAGCGCGTGCGCGACCTGCTCGCGCAGGCTCTGCCGCTCCCCCACCATCGGCAGGTCGAGCCGGTCGTCGGCAGCCATCCGCCCATCCCTTCCTACGTCCACGCCTCGTAAGCGGCAGCCGCGACCACGAGGTCCTCCCATGCCATGCCCGTGCTCTTGAACACGCGCGGCCCCGGGCCGGCGACCACTCTTCCGGCGATCAGATCGGCGAGGTCTCCGGCGAGATGACGGGAGGTGATCGTACCCCGGCGGATCGCGACGATGACGTCTCCAGCCTCTTCCAGGGCGGCCGTCCTCGCCTCGACGACCACCGTGGCGCGGGCGACGAGGTCGTCGCCGAGCTCCCGGGCGTCGGGCTCGTGCGAGCCGACGGCCACGACGGTGGCGCCGTCGCGGACGAGCTCACCGGGGAAGAGCGGCTCCCTGGCCGTCGTGCAGCAGGCGACCAGGTCGGCCCCCGCCACGGCTCCTGCCACCGCTTCGGCCACGGGGCCCGCCGCGGCGCTCGTGAGCCCTCGTGCCGTCAGTCCGAGATCGCGGCAGCGGGCGGCCAGCGCCTCCGCACGGTCCAGGTCGCGGCCGACGACCGTCACGTCCCGCACCGGCCGCACCGCGCGCAGGGCCAGGACGTGCCCCCACGCCTGCGGGCCGCTGCCGAAGACCACCAGCCGCCGCGCGTCCGGCTCGGCCAGGTGCCGGACGGCGAGCGCGGAGACGGCGGGCGTGCGCAGGGAGGTGAGCGCGATGCCGTCGAGCACGGCCAGCGGCGCCAGGCTCTCCCCGTCGAACAGCAGGTACGTCCCCTGGATCCGGGGCAGCCCGCGCTCGGAGTTGGCGGGGGCGATGGTGACGGCCTTGACGCCGGCGTACCGGCCCGTGGCCGCGGGCATGAGCAGGAGCTGCCCGGCGGGCACGTCCACGATCGGCCGCTGCGGCGTGGCCTCCGGGTCGAGCCCGGCGCGCAGGGCGTCCTCCAGCACGTCCACGGCCCGCTCCATCGGCACCAGCCGCTCCACGGTGGCGGCGTCGAGATACGGCAGCGCGCTCATCGCAGGGTGAACCCCGTTCCGATCGGATCGTCGGGGTCGAGTTCGAAGGCGTGCCGCCCGGTGCGGTACGCCATGCCCTCGATCTCCGGGACGACCCCGTCCCCGGTGACCTCGGCCACCCGCGCGCGGAACTCGCTGCCCACGATGCTCGTGTGGAGCAGCGGCCGGCGCAGCCCTTCGTCGTGCAGCAGCGCGAGCCGGGCGGCGGTGCCGGACCCGCAGGGCGAGCGGTCCACCTCGCCGTCGGCGAACACCGTGACGTTGCGCTGGCACGCCGCGTCGCCCGCGTCGGGCAGCTCGTCGTAGAAGATCACGCCGTAGACGCCGGACAGCCGCTCGTCGGCGGGATGCCGGGAGGCCGGGTGGCCGGCCAGGTCGGCCTTGATGCGGCGGGCGTACGCGATGAGCTCGGTCAGGTGCCGGGGCTCCACCGACAGCCCCAGTGCCGCGGCCGGCACCGAGGCGTAGATGGCTCCCCCGTAGGCGAGGTCGGTCTTCACCCCGCCGGCCGGCACGCCGCGGGCGATGACGTACGACGGGACGCTGACGAAGGTCACCCCGCGCACCCTGCCGCCGGCGCGGCGCACGCGGGCCGTGACGCGGCCGGACGGCACGTCGATCACCACGTCCGTCTCGCCGTCGGGGTCGGCCTCGACCAGCCCCTCGTGCACCGCGTACGCGCCCAGCGCGATGGTGCCGTGCCCGCAGGCCGTCGAGAAGCCGTCCTTGTGCCAGAACAGCGCCCCGAGGCGGGCCCCCGGGTCGTCCGGCGGGACGAGGAAGCAGCCGTACATGTCGGCGTGGCCGCGCGGCTCGTGGCAGAGCAGCCGCCGCACGTCGTCGAGGCGCTCCATGGCGGCGCCACGGCGGGAGAGCACGTCGGAGCCGGGGATCTCGGGCACCCCGCCGGTGACGATCCGGAACGGCTCGCCACCGGTGTGGTAGTCGACGGTGGTGATCACGGCGCCGGCCGCGCCGGCGCCGTGATCGTGATGCTGCTGGTTCACCGGCTACGCTCGCTCACAGCTCGAACCCCGCCGGGAACGGGTCGCGGGGGTCGAGGAAATACTGGGCGGTGCCGGTGATCCAGGCCCGCCCGTTGATCGACGGCAGGACCGCGGTGCCGCCGCCCACGGTCGTCTCCTCCAGCAGCCGGCCGATGAACCGGGTGCCGATGAACGACTCGTTGACGAAGTCGCGGCCGAGCGGCAGCTCGCCGCGGGCGTGCAGCTGCGCCATGCGAGCGCTGGTGCCGGTGCCGCAGGGCGAGCGGTCGAACCAGCCGGGGTGGATGGCCATGGCGTGCCGCGAGTGGTGGGCGTCGGAGCCGGGGGCGGTGAAGTACACGTGGTGACAGCCGCGGATGCGGTCGTCCTCGCGGTGCACGGGCTCGTCGGCGGCGTTGATCGCCTCCATGGTCGCCAGGCCGGCCGCGATGATCTCGTTCTTGGCCTTGCGGTCGAACGGCAGGCCGTAGCGGTCGAGGTCGACGACGGCGTAGAAGTTGCCGCCGTAGGCCAGGTCGTACGGGATCTCGCCGAAGCCCGGCACCTTCACGGAGGCGTCCAGCCGGTCGCAGTAGGAGGGCACGTTGCGCAGCGTCACCGACATCGCCTGGCCGTCCTCGACGGCCACGTCGACCTCCACCAGCCCGGCCGGCACCTCCAGGCGCACGGTCGTGACCGGCTCGACGACCTCCACCATGCCGGTCTCGACCAGCACGGTGGCCACGCCGATGGTGCCGTGGCCGCACATCGGCAGCAGCCCGGACACCTCGATGAACAGCACGCCGAAGTCCGCGTCGGGCCGGGTGGGCGGCTGCAGGACGGCCCCGCTCATGGCCGAGTGGCCGCGCGGCTCGGTCATCAGCAGGGTGCGGATGTGGTCGAGGTGGTCGCGGAAGTACACCCGGCGCTCGGCCATGCTGGCGCCGGGGATCACCCCGATGCCGCCGGTGATGACGCGGGTCGGCATGCCCTCGGTGTGGGAGTCGACGGCGTGGAAGACCCGTTTGGTCCTCATCTGAGGCCCTCCGCGAGCGCCTTCTCGGTCGCCGCGCGGATGACGGTGGCCTGCTCGTCGGTCAGCGGCTGCCGCGGTTGCCGGCAGGGGCCGCCGTGGCGGCCGGCGAGGTCCATGGACAGCTTGATCGCCTGGACGAACTCGGTCTTGGAGTCCCAGCGCAGCAGCGGGTGCAGGGTGCGGTAGAGCGGCAGCGCGGTCTCCAGGTCGCGGGCGACCGCGGCGCGGTAGAGGGCGACGTTGGAGGCGGGCAGCGCGTTCGGGTAGCCGGCGATCCAGCCGACCGCCCCGGCCACGGCCAGTTCGAGCAGCACGTCGTCGGAGCCGACCAGCAGGTCCAGCCCGGGCGCGAGCTCGGCCAGCTCGTACGCGCGCCGCACGTCGCCGCTGAACTCCTTGATCGCCACGATCAGCCCCTCCTCGTGCAGCTTGGCCAGCAGCGCGGGGGTCAGGTCCACCTTGGTGTCGTAGGGGTTGTTGTAGGCCACGATCGGCACGCCGGCCTTGGCCACCTCGCGGTAGTGGGCGATGACCGCCCGCTCGTCGGCCCGGTAGGCGTTGGGCGGCAGCAGCAGCACCGAGCCGCAACCGGCCTCGCGCGCCTGCTCGGCCCAGCGGCGCGACTCGGCGGCGCCGTACGCGCCGACCCCGGCCATCACGTTGCGGCCGCCGACGGCCGCGACGGCGGTCTCGATGACCTTGGCGCGCTCCTCCGGGAGGAGCGTCTGGTACTCGCCGAGCGAGCCGTTGGGCACCACGCCGTCGCAGCCGTTGTCGACCAGCCAGCCGCAGTGCTCGGCGTAGGCGTCGAAGTCGACGGACAGGTCCTCGCGCAGGGGCAGCGCCGTGGCGACCATGACGCCCTGCCAGGGCTTGCTGCGGTGTTCCATCAGGGAGTCCTCCATGTCATCGGGCGGCATCATCGGGCGAATCTTCTGCGGCGGCCTCGGCGAGGGCGCCGAGGGTGACCGGCTGGGCGACGGGCCTGCGGGGCGGCCGGGGCGCCTCCCCGGCCAGGCAGGATACGGCGTAGCCGCAGACGCGGCCCTGGCACCACCCCATGCCGGGGCGGGCCAGCAGCTTGACGGAGCGCGCGTCGGTGGCGCCGAGCTCCAGCGCCTCGCGGACGCGGGCGAGCGGCACCTCCTCGCACCGGCACACCAGCGTGTCGTCGCGCAGCCAGCTCTGCCAGCCGGGCCGCACCGGGTAGGCGCGCTGCAGCGCCTCGCCGAACGCCCGCCACTGCCTGCGCCGCCGCAGGAGCACACCGTCGGGACCGCGGCGGGCGACCGGGCGGGCTTCGCTCACGACGGCGCGGCCCGCGATGCGGCCCTCCACCTCGGCCTGCCGCCAGCCGGCCACACCGGTGGGCTCGCCCGCGGCCCAGACGCCGGGGACGCTGGTGCGCTGGGCGGCGTCGACGCGCAGCACGGGGCTGCCGTCGGGGTCGCCACGCGTCTCGCAGCCGAGCTGCGTGCCGAGCTCGATCTGCGGCACGAACCCGTAGCCGACGGCGAGCGTGTCGCAGCCGACGATCCGGGTGGACAGAACGTTCCAGTCGGGGTCGAGGCGGGCCACGGTGACGGCCTCCACCTCGCGCTCGCCGTGCGCCGCGATCACCGCGTGACGTGTCCGGTACGGCACGCGGTGGCGGGCCAGCGCGGCGGCGTACGCGGCGGCCTCGCCGGCCTTGCCCAGGGCCAGCAGCGGGTGGCGGGCCAGGCCGAGGCCGCCGTTGGCCTCGTACACGCCGAGCACCGCCGCCCCGGCCCCGGCGAGCCCGGAGGCGACCGGCAGCAGGAACGGCCCGGTGCCGGAGATCACGACGCGCCGGCCGGCGAGCACCCCGCCGCCCTTGAGCAGCGCCTGCGCGCCCCCGGCGGTGAGCACCCCGGGCAGGTCCCAGCCGGGGAACGGCAGCGGGCGATCGTGGGCGCCGGTGGCGATCAGCAGCCTGCGCGCCCGCAGCGTCACCGGCCGCTCGCCGGAGGAGTCGCGCGTCAGAGCGTGCACGGTGAGGTCGCCGCCGGGCTCGCGGGAGACGTTCCACACCTGGTGGCGCGTCAGCACGTCGGCCCGCCCGTCGAGCAGGCGGGCCTGCAGCAGGAACCGGTCGAGCCCGGGCTCCCGCTCCGGGACGGCCGCGTGCCGGAAGTACTGGCCGCCGAGGCGCGCGCCGGAGTCGAGCAGCGCCACGCGCAGCCCGGCCAGCGCCGCCGTGAGCGCGCCCGCCACCCCGGCGGGCCCGCCGCCGACCACCACGAGATCGTACGGTGCGCCCGTCATGCCGTCGTCACCTCGTCGCCCGGCTCGGCCTCCAGCAGGCAGGCGCGTTCGGGCGGCCGCCCGTTGACCGAGATCAGGCAGTCGAAGCAGACCCCGATCCCGCAGAACAGCCCGCGCGGCCGCCCGCCGAAACGGGTCGTGCGCCAGGACCGCACCCCGGCGGCGTGCAGCGCCGCGCCGATGCTCTGGCCCGGCACGACCGGCACCGGCCGGCCGTCGACGGTGATGTGGAAGGTCACGCGGCCTCCTCGGAGAAGCGGTCGGGGCGGAAGGGACGCAGGTCGAGGTCGGGCCGCTCACCGGTGAGGAGCTGGGCGAGCAGGTGCCCGGTCGCCGGCGCGAGCCCGATGCCCGCGCCCTCGTGCCCGCACGCGTGATAGAGCCCCGGCACGCGCGGGTCGGCGCCGATGACGGGCAGGTGGTCGGGGCAGTACGGCCGGAAGCCGCAGTAGGAGCGGATGGCGCGCACCTCGCGCAGCGCGGGGAAGAGCGCGACGGCCTGCTCGGCCAGCCGCGCCAGCACCGGCACCGACGTCGTGCGGTCGAAGCCGACCCGCTCCCTGCTGGCCCCGATGAGCACGGTGCCGGCGGGCGTGCCCTCGACGACGGCCGAGGTCTCCAGGCCGGCGGAGTCGCTGGCGACGTTCGTCACGTAGGCGGCGGTGTAGACCTTGTGCCGGATGAGCGGCTCGCGCAGGGGCTCGGTGACGAGGATGAAGCCGCGCCTGGGCAGGATCGGCAGCTCGACGCCGGCCAGCGCGGCGATCTCACCGCCCCACGTGCCGGCCGCGTTGACCACGGCGTCGCCGAGCACGTCGCCCTGGGAGGTGCGCACGCCCGTCACGCGGCCGCCCGAGCGCAGGACGCCGGTCACGGTGACGCCGAGCCGCAGCCGCAGCGTGCCGCGCCCGAAGCTCTCGGCGCCGTGGCGCAGCAGGCTCGCGGCGGCCAGCATGGGCTGGACCTGCGCGTCCTGCGGGTAGTAGACGCCGCCGGCCAGCCCTTCGGCCAGGTGCGGCTCGTAGTCGCGCAGCTCGGAGCCGCTCACCATGGCGTGCTCGACGCCTTGCTTGCCCGCCAGCTCGGTGAGCCGGCGCTGGATCTCGTCGGTCTCGGCGACCACGAGGCCGCCCTTGGGCTCGAACTCGAACCCGCCGTGCTCGGCCAGCGCCCGCCACAGCCCGTTGGAGAGCATGGCGAGCTCCAGCTCCGGCCCGGGCTCCTTGTCGGACACCAGGACGTTGCCCTCGCCCGAACCCGTGGTGCCGCCGGCCACCGGCCCCCGGTCGACCACGGTCACGTCGAGGCCCGCGCGCGCGGCGTAGTAGGCACAGGCGGCCCCCACGACTCCGGCGCCGACCACGATCACGTCGGACATCGTCACCTCCCTTCGGTAATATGTCACATACTTATACGCTTGAGAAGCCCGTTCCCGGTGGCGGGACCGGGCACCACGGCCCGTACCATCGATGCCGTGAAGCTACCCTCGGACTCTGTCAACCCTCTCGTGCGCCTCCTGCGGTCGTTGTGGGCGCCCACGACGCGGTCGATGCGTGGCTGGGCGATGGCGTCCGTGGTCGTCAACGCGGGCATCGCCGTGACCGGCGCCGGTGTCCGTGTCACCGGTTCCGGCCTCGGTTGCCCGACCTGGCCGAGGTGCACGCCGGACAGCTTCATCCCGGTCGCGCACCCCGAAGTCTCAATGATCAACATGGCGGTCGAGTTCGGCAACCGGCTGCTGACGTTCCTGGTGCTGGCCGTGGGCGCCGCCTGCGTGATCGCCGCACTCCGGCTCGCGCCGCGCCGGCGCTCGCTGCTGAGGCTGGCCTGGTTGCAGCCCGCGGGCATCGTGCTGCAGGCGCTGTGGGGCGGGGTGGTGGTCAACACACTGCTCAACCCGTTCACGGTCGGCATGCACTTCGTCTTCTCGGTCGGGCTGATCTCCGCCTGCTGGCTGCTCTACGTCCGGGCGGGCGAGGGCGACGGCCCCCTGCGGCGGGTGGTCCACCGCGACGTCCGCAGGCTCGGCCACGTGCTGGTCGCCGCGACGTTCGCGCTGGTGGTGGCGGGCGTGGTGGTCAGCGGCACGGGGCCGCACTCCGGCGACGAGATGGCCTCGCGCTTCGACCTCGACATCGAGGCGATGGCCCGGCTGCACGCCGACGTCGCCTACCTGGTGGTGGGTCTGACGTTCGCGCTGCTGTTCGCGCTGCACGTCGGCGGCGCGCCGCGGGCGGCCAGGAGAGCGGCCGGTGCGGCGCTGGCGGTCGAGCTGGCCCAGGGCGTGATCGGCTACACGCAGTGGTTCCTGGCCGTGCCGGCCATGCTGGTCCTGCTCCACGTCCTCGGCTCCACGCTGGTCTGGATCTCCGTGCTGCGGGCCACGACCTCGCTGCGCACGCGCGAGCCCGAGCCCTTCCCCGTCGACCACTCCCCCACCGAAGCAGCCGCCGTCGCCTGAGTGGATATGCCAGGGTATGTGGCGATAGATCCGCCACTCCCCCGGCCCGGAAGGGGTGCGATTTGCGAGGAAAAGTCCGCCCCTCTCGGAAGGCGCTGCGCCGCGCGTACCAGGGGCTGGTGCTGCTCAGCGTGCTGGCCCTGGCGCCCATGACGTGGGCCTGGCTGGGCAGCTCGGCGCACCGGGTGACGGCCGAGGGCGCGGGGTGGCTCGCGCGGGTGCCCGAGGCACAGGCCGCGCTCGTGCTCGGAGCCGGCCTGTACGCCGGCCGCCCCACCCCCATGCTGGCCGGCAGGCTCGACATCGCCGCCGACCTCTACCACGCCGGCAAGGTGCGGGCGCTGCTGCTGTCGGGCGACAACAGCCGCCCGGACTACGACGAGCCGACCGCCATGCGCGACTACCTGCGCGCCAAGGGCGTGCCCGACGCGGTGATGGTGCTCGACTACGCGGGCTTCGACACCTGGGACTCGTGCGTACGGGCGCGCGAGGTGTTCGGGGCCGAGCGGGTGACCGTGGTGACCCAGGAGTTCCACCTGCCCAGGGCCGTGACGCTGTGCCGGACGGCCGGGCTGGCGGCGTTCGGGGCCGGTGACGACTCCGCACGCCACTGGGCCGCCACGACGTACGCCTACGCCGCCCGGGAGTTGCTCGCCACCGGAAAGGCGTTCGCCGACGCGGTGGTCCTCGGGTCGGACCCGGTCTTCCCAGGGCCGCGCGAGGTCTCGCTCTCCCGGATCCTCGCCCAGCGCTAGACAGACCGGCACAGAGACCGGCACAGAGACCGGCGCTGAGACCGGCACTGAGGTCAGCCGGGAGCGCCGGGCGCGTAGCCGGGCGGCGGTGAGCCCCTGGCCACCGAGCGGGCGTGCGGGCTCGGCACCGGGAAGTCGGCGCGGGCCGTGCTCATGCACTCCAGCAGGGCCCGCTGCTCCTCGTGGAAGGCGTGCTCGTCCACCATGTGACGGGCCGCGCGCTCGTGCAGCAGACCGAGCTCGGTGGCGGCCAGCTGGTAGTCGCGCATCGCGCGCAGGCCCCGCTTGCCGCCGTGGGCCCTGGCCCACTGGCGGGCCTGGCGGCGCCGGGCGAAGGCCGACAACATGTAGATGTCGGCCTCGGTGACGAGCTTCGTCGGCTCGTACGGCGGCAGGTAGCGCTGGATGAGGGCCACGATGCGCCGCCGGTCGCGGAAGACCACGCCGACGAGCACGACCAGCACCACCAGCAGCGCCAGGTAGGCCACCACGAGCCCGGGGAAGCCGCCGTAGGAGGCCAGGCCGTTCCACAGTCCGTGCAGGATCATCGCCCCCGACCAGCCCGCCAGCACGTACGGCACCCGGTCGGAGCCGCCGCGCCGGGCCGCGTACGCGACGCCGACCCCGATCATGGAGCTGAACAGCGGGTGCGCCAGCGGCGACAGGATGCCGCGCAGCACCACGGTGACCGCCAGGCCCTTGACGCCCGAGGTGGACAGGGCCGCGATGTAGTAGCTGACGTTCTCACTCATGGCGAAGCCGAGGCCGACCATGCTGGCGTAGATGACGCCGTCGGTCGGCCCGTCGAGCTCGGCCCGCCGGAACCTCAGCAGGCCCAGCAGCACCAGGCCCTTCATCGTCTCCTCCACCACGGGCGCGCCGAAGGTGGCCGCGATGTTGCGGGCACTGGCCTCCGACAGCTTGGCGGTGTCGGTGATGTAGTGCAGGTTGAGCGAGTTGATCACACCGGCGACGAGCACGGCGACGCCCGCGCCCCACGCGAAGGCGAAGATCAGATTGCTGCGCGGCTCGGGCTCCAGGCGGTCGAGCGCCAGCACCAGGGCCAGCAGCAACGGCACCGGCGCCAGCGCCAGCATGAGCGCGATGAAGAACTGCACCGGAGCGCCGTTGACGAACACGTCGAAGGAGAACGAGACGAGCGCGCAGATGCCGGTGAGGACCAGCCCGATGATCAACGCGAACGAGGGGCGGTCCTTCAACACCCAGCGTGGATCACGGGTCGCCATAGGGTGACTTTAACGGATCAGGGTGGCGGAACGCCGACCAGGCGGACACCAGCCGGACACCCCACGGCCACCGGGCGGACACACGGGCGACCACACGGGCGACCACATGGGGCGGCAGGTCAGGACAGCAGCGGGTCGATGGCCACGGCCAGGAACAGCAGCGCGAGGTAGGCGTTGGACCAGTGGAAGAAGCGCATGGGACGCAGGTCGACGCCGCTCTTGCCGGCGTTGAGCCGGCCCAGCAGGCGGTGGACCTCCCACAGGCACATCGCGCCCAGCACGGCTGCGACGACGGGGTAGAACAACGTCGTGCCGGCCACCGGCCACAGCGCCAGCGAGCAGAGCACGGTGGCCCAGGTGTAGGCGATGGACTCCAGGACGACCCGCCGCTCGGTGGCCACGACGGGCAACATCGGCACCTTGGCCGCCGCGTAGTCCTCCTTGTAGCGCATGGCGAGGGTCCAGGTGTGCGGCGGCGTCCAGAAGAACACCACGCCGAAGAGCACCAGCGGCGCCCAGTCGAGCCGCTCGGTGATGCCCGCCCAGCCGATCATCACCGGCATGCAGCCCGCGATGCCGCCCCACACGATGTTCTGGGCCGTGCGCCGCTTGAGGATCATCGAGTAGACGAGCACGTAGAACAGGATCGCGCCGGCCGACAGCAGCGCCGCGAGCCAGTTGGTGGTGACCCACAGCCCAACGGTGGACAAAATTCCGAGCACGATACCGAAAACCAGCGCGCCGCGCGGCGAGACCTGGTGGCGGGCCAGCGGGCGGCGCCGGGTGCGGCGCATCTTCTGGTCGATGTCGCGGTCGACGTAACAGTTGAGGGCGTTGGCGCTGCCGGCCGACAGGGTGCCGAAGACCATGACGGCGAGAGACGTCCACAGCGGGGGCAGGCCGCCGGCCGCGAGGAACATGACCGGCAGCGTCGTGATCAGCAGCAGCTCGATGATCCGCGGCTTGGTGAGCGCGATGTAGGCCTTCACGACCGTGCCGATCGTGCGCGGCGGCCCCGTCTGCGGTGAGGGGGCCGTCGCCTGCCTGTTGGTCAGCACCGTCAAGGCGCTTCCAGCCTGTGCGGAGTCAACGCGTAACCTCTGATTAGAGCGGATCCATGGGTGGGCGCCGTGGCGCCTCTGCGAACAACCAAACTGTAGTCGCAGGGGCGGCCGGTCCGGCCAATGGGGGGCTTGAGCCCCCATGGAACCGCAAGGGTGGGATGGGAATCGCCGGCAGGCTCCGCTCGGTTAAGGTCCGGTGTGGGCGGGATAGCCAACCGGTACATACCAATGACAACTAGACTCCGGAGATCGAGCTTGAGCACCGAACTCGTGCCAGCCCTTGAATGGACCGACCTCGACAAGAAGGCGGTCGACGTCGTTCGAGCACTGGCGATGGACGCAGTGGAGAAAGCGGGCTCGGGTCACCCCGGCACCGCGATGAGCCTGGCTCCCGCCGCATACCTGCTCTTCCAGCGCGTGATGCGCCACGACCCGACCGACCCCAACTGGCTGGGGCGCGACCGGTTCGTGCTGTCGTGCGGCCACACCAGCCTGACCCTGTACCTCCAGCTGTACCTGTCCGGCTACGGCCTGACGCTCGACGACCTGCGGCGGCTGCGCCAGTGGGACAGCCTCACGCCCGGTCACCCCGAGCACGGCCACACGGCCGGCGTCGAGACCACGACCGGCCCGCTCGGCCAGGGCCTCGGCAACGCGGTCGGCATGGCCATGGCGGCCCGCCGCGAGCGCGGCCTGTTCGACCCCGACGCCGCGCCCGGCGCCTCGCCGTTCGACCACCACATCTGGTGCTTCGTCAGCGACGGCGACATCGAGGAGGGCATCAGCCACGAGGCCAGCGCCCTCGCCGGTCACCAGAAGCTGGGCAACCTCGTCGTCATCTACGACGACAACCACATCTCCATCGAGGACGACACCCTGATCGCCAAGTCGGAGGACGTGGTCGCCCGCTACGAGGCCTACGGCTGGCACACCCAGAGCGTCGACTGGACCGCCACCGGCGAGTACACCGAAGACGTCCAGGCCCTCTACGACGCGCTGATGGCGGCCAAGTCCGAGACCGACCGGCCGTCGTTCATCCGGCTGCGCACGATCATCGGCTGGCCCGCGCCCAACAAGCAGAACACCGGAAAGATCCATGGATCGGCCCTGGGCGAGGCGGAGGTCGCCGCCACCAAGGAAGTCCTCGGCATGGACCCGGGCCAGACCTTCCACGTGCCGGACGAGGTGCTCAAGCACGCCCGCGGCATCGCCCAGCGCGGCCGCACGCTGCACGCCGAATGGGAGAAGGGCTACGCCGAGTGGCGCCTGGCCAACCCGGAGCGCGCCGACGAGCTCGACCGCATCTCCCACCGGGTGCTGCCCAACGGCTGGGCCAAGGCGCTGCCGTCGTTCGAGACCGGCACCTCGATGGCCACCCGCAAGGCCTCCGGCGAGGTGCTCAGCGCGCTCGCGCCGGTGCTGCCCGAGCTGTGGGGCGGCTCGGCCGACCTGGCGGAGTCCAACAACACCACGATGAAGGGCGAGCCGTCGTTCATCCCGGAGGAGTACCAGACGAAGGACTTCCCGGGTAACCGCTACGGCCGCACCCTGCACTTCGGCATCCGCGAGCACGCCATGGGCGCCATCCTGAACGGCATCGCCCTGCACGGCGGCACCCGCCCGTACGGCGGCACGTTCCTGGTCTTCTCCGACTACATGCGCCCGTCGGTGCGGCTGGCCGCGCTCATGAAGCTGCCGGTCACGTACGTGTGGACGCACGACTCCATCGGCCTCGGCGAGGACGGCCCCACCCACCAGCCGATCGAGCACCTGTGGGCGCTGCGCGCGATCCCCGGCCTCGACGTGGTCCGCCCGGCCGACGCCAACGAGACGGCGTACGCGTGGAAGGCCGTGCTGGAGCACACCGACCGGCCGGCCGCGCTGGCGCTGACCCGGCAGAACCTCCCCGTCTACGAGGGCACCAGCGCCGACGGCGTGGCCCACGGCGGCTACGTGCTGCGCGAGGCGTCCGACGGCCAGCCGCGGGTGATCCTCATGGCCACGGGCAGCGAGGTGCAGATCGCGGTCGAGGGCCGCGATCTGCTGGAGGCGCAGGGCATCCCGACGCGCGTGGTGTCGATGCCGTGTGTCGAGTGGTTCAACGGGCAGGAATCGGCATATAAGCAGACGGTTCTGCCCTCGTCGATCCGGGCCCGGGTGGCGGTCGAGGCGGGCGTCGCGCTCGGCTGGCACCAGTACGTCGGCGAGTGCGGCGAAGTGGTCAGCCTCGAACACTTCGGTGCCTCGGCGCCGTACAGGACGTTGTACGAGCAGTTCGGGCTGACGCCGGAGAGGGTGGCGGCGGCGGCCAAGGCGAGCCTGGCCAAGCTGGGCCAGGACAAGGGCGAGACGACGGGAAACTGAAGAAGAGATGAGCGAGATCCTCAAGAAGCTGTCCGGCCAGGGCGTTGCCATCTGGCTCGATGACATCAGCCGTGAGCGCCTGCGCAGCGGCAACCTCGAACAGCTGATCCGCGAGAAGAACGTCGTCGGGGTCACCTCCAACCCGACGATCTTCGCCAGCGCCCTCAGCAAGGGCGACGCGTACGACGCCCAGCTCCACGACCTGGCCGTACGCGGCGTCGACGTGGGCGAGGCCGTGCGTTCCATCACCACCTACGACATCCGCTGGGCCGCCGACGTGCTGCGCCCGGTCTACGACGCCACCAGCGGCGTGGACGGCCGCGTGTCGCTGGAGGTCGACCCGCGCCTGGCCCGTGACAGCGAGAAGACGATCGCCGAGGCCAGGGCGCTGTGGTGGCTGGTCGACCGGCCCAACCTGTTCATCAAGATCCCGGCCACGGTGGAGGGGCTGCCCGCGATCACGCAGGCGCTGTCGGAGGGCATCAGCGTCAACGTCACGCTGATCTTCTCCCTCGAGCGCTACCGCGCGGTCATGGACGCCTGGCTGGCCGGTCTGGAGGCCGCGCAGGCCAAGGGACTCAACCTGGCCACGATCGAGTCGGTGGCCTCGTTCTTCGTCAGCCGCGTCGACACCGAGATCGACAAGCGGCTCGACAAGCTGGGCAAGACCGACCTGAAGGGCAAGGCGGGCGTGGCCAACGCGCGCCTGGCGTACGCGGCGTTCGAGGACGTGATGAACTCCGAGCGCTGGCAGCGCCTGCGCTCGGCGGGCGCCCGTCCGCAGCGGCCGCTGTGGGCCTCGACCGGTGTGAAGAACCCGGAGTACCCCGACACCCTCTACGTCGACCAGCTCGTGGCGCCCGGCACCGTCAACACGATGCCGGAGAAGACGCTCGACGCGACCGGCGACCACGCCAACGTCACGGGCGACACCATCCGCCCCTTCTACGAGCAGGCCTGGAACACCATGGCCGCGCTCAAGGAGGCCGGCATCGACTACGACGACGTGGTCAAGGTGCTGGAGGACGAGGGCGTGGAGAAGTTCGAGGCGTCCTGGAACGAGCTGCTCGAGAGCGTCACCAAGAACCTGGTTCCGTGATGGAGGTCTCCTACCGCGAGGAGGAGGTGGCCTCCGCCGCCTCCTCCGTCGCGGGGCGTCTCACCGCCCACGGCGTGCCCGCGCGGCTCGCCGGGGGCGACCCCACGTTGTGGGGCGAGGACGCCGAGGCGGAGGCGGCGGCCGGCCTCGGCTGGCTGGCGCTGCCCCGCTCCTCCCGCGAGCTGCTGCCCGAGCTGGGCCGGCTCGCGGGTCGCACCCGCGCCGCGGGGCTGACGAACGTCGTACTGGCCGGGATGGGCGGCTCCGCGCTGGCCGCCGAGGTCATCTGCGACACCTGCGACGTGCCGCTCACCGTGCTCGACACCACCGACCCGGCGCAGGTCCGCCGGGCCTTGGCCGAGCAACTGGACGACACCGTCGTGGTGGTGGCGAGCAAGAGCGGCACCACCGTCGAGACCGACGCCCTGCTGCGCGTCTACGAGGCCGCCTTCGCCGAGGCCGGCATCGACCCGGCCGGGCGCTTCGTGGTGGTCACCGACCCGGGATCGCCGCTGGAGAAGCGGGCCGTCGAGGCCGGCTACGCCCTCGTCACCGCCCGGCCCGACGTGCCGCCGGTGGGCGGCCGCTACGCGGCGCTGTCGGCGTACGGGCTGGTGCCGGCCGCGCTGGCGGGCGCCGACGTGGAGCGCCTGCTCGACGAGGCCGGGCAGGTGCTGCCGCTGCTGTCGCGTGACACCGGCAACCCCGGCCTCGACCTGGGCGCCGCGCTCGGCGGCGCGGCGCTGGCCGGTCGCGACAAGCTCGTGCTCGAGGACCAGCTCTCGGCCATCAACGGGCTGCCCGGCTGGATCGAGCAGCTCGTCGCCGAGTCCACCGGCAAGCAGGGCAGGGGCATCCTGCCCGTCGTCGCCGCCGACCCCAACGGGACCGGTGACGAGCTGGTCGTCGCGATCGAGTCCGACGTCGGCGACGTGCGCGTGGACGGCCCGCTGGGCGCGCAGTTCCTCGTCTGGGAATACGCGACCGCGATCGCCGCGCTGCTGCTGGAGGTCAACCCCTTCGATCAGCCCGAGGTGGCCGAGTCGAAGGCCAACACCACCGAGCTGCTGACCCTGCCCGACCTGCCGGCCGGCGCTCCGGCGTTCACCGACGGGCCGGTCGAGGTGTACGGCGCGGTGCGGGCCACCGACCTGCCGGGGCTGTTCGCCGAGGTGCTGCACGCCATCCCCCGCGACGGCTACCTGGCGGTCATGGCCTACCTCGACCGGCTGGCCGCGTTCGACGCGCCGGTGCCCGACGGCGCCGACTTCGAGCACATGACCGACGCCTGGATGATGGCCGACGCCGCCACGCTGCGGGCGCTGCTCGCGCTGCGCACCGACCGGCCGGTCACCTTCGGGTGGGCGCCCCGGTTCCTGCACGCGACCGGGCAGTACCACAAGAGCGGGCCGCAGAACGGCGTGTTCCTGCAGATCACAGGGGAAGTGGCCGAGGACGTCGCGGTCCCCGGTCGGCCGTACACGCTGGGCCGGCTGCAGCTGGCCCAGGCGCTCGGCGACCTGGGGGCGCTGGAGACGCGCGGGCGTCCGGCCGTACGCCTGCATTTGACCGACCGCGCGGCGGGAGTCGCGCGTTTGCTCGAAGCCGTACAGGAGGCTTGAGATGACTGACGACCCGGCAGCTCCCGTGGAGGAGGCCGCCACCGTGGCGGCCGCCGTCGCGGGCACCGCCACCACGCTGGAGGTGGAAGCCGCGAACCCCCTGCGCGATCCGCGCGACAAGCGGCTGCCCCGGGTGGCGGGTCCATGTGTGATGGTGTTGTTCGGCGTGACGGGTGACCTGGCCAAGCGCAAGCTGTTGCCGGCGATCTATGACCTGGGGAACCGGGGGCTGCTGCCACCGGGCTTCTCGCTGGTCGGCTTCGCCCGGCGCGATTGGAAGGACCAGGACTTCGCCCAGTTGACGTACGACGCTGTCAAGGCTCATGCCCGTACGCCCTTCCGCGAGGAGGTCTGGAAGCAGATCCGCGAGGGCATTCATTTCGTCCCCGGCGAGTTCTCCGACGACGGGGCGTTCGACGCGCTGGCGATGGCGTTGAGCGAGATCGACGAGACCCGGGGCACGGGCGGAAACTACGCGTTCTACCTGTCCGTGCCGCCGAAGTTCTTCCCCATGGTGGTCAACCAGCTCAAGCGCACCGGGCTGGCCGACGCGCCCGAGGGGTCGTGGCGGCGGGTGGTCATCGAGAAGCCGTTCGGGCACGACCTGCGGTCGGCCCACGAGCTGAACGAGATCACCACCTCGGCCTTCCCCGAGAGCTCGATCTTCCGGATCGACCACTACCTGGGCAAGGAGACCGTCCAGAACATCATGGCGCTGAGGTTCGCCAACAACCTCTACGAACCGATCTGGAACCGCGGGTTCGTCGACCACGTGCAGATCACGATGGCCGAGGACATCGGCATCGGCGGCCGGGCCGGCTACTACGACGGCATCGGCGCCGCCCGCGACGTGATCCAGAACCACCTGCTGCAGTTGCTCGCGCTGGTCGCGATGGAGGACCCGACCTCGTTCGAGGCCTCCTCGCTGCGCCGCGAGAAGGAGAAGGTGCTCAAGGCCGTGCGGCTGCCGGACACCCTGGCGCTCAACACGGCCCGCGGGCAGTACGCGGCGGGCTGGCAGGGCGGCGAGAAGGTCGTCGGCTACCTGCAGGAGGAGGGCATCTCGCGCGAGTCCACCACCGAGACGTACGCGGCCATCAAGCTGGAGATCGCCAACCGGCGGTGGGCAGGGGTGCCGTTCTACCTGCGCACGGGCAAGCGCCTGGGCCGCCGGGTCACCGAGGTGGCCGTGGTGTTCCAGCGGGCGCCGCACCTGCCCTTCAGCAAGGACGACACCGAGATCCTCGGCCAGAACGCGCTCGTGATCCGCGTTCAGCCGGACGAGGGCATCACCGTGCGCTTCGGCTCGAAGGTGCCGGGGACGGCCATGGAGGTGCGCGACGTGTCCATGGACTTCGCCTACGGCGAGTCGTTCCTGGAGTCGTCGCCGGAGGCGTACGAGCGGCTGCTGCTCGACGTGATGATCGGCGATCCGCCGCTCTTCCCGCACCAGCGGGAGGTGGAGCTGTCGTGGAAGATCCTCGACCCGATCGAGGAGTTCTGGGCCACGCAGGGGCAGCCGGAGCCGTACGAGTCGGGCTCGTGGGGGCCGCCGTCGGCCGACGCCATGATGGCCCGCGACGGCCGTGTCTGGAGGAGGCTCTAGATGACCACGTTCATGTTGTCGGACACGACGGCGGGCAAGATCTCGGCGCAGCTCATGCACCTGCGCCACCAGATGGGCGCGCCGGCCATCGGCATGGTGCTGACGCTGGTCGTGGTGTGCGAGGAGCGCGACCAGTACGACTCGCTGCGCGCCGCCACCGAGGCGGCCCGCGAGCACCCCTCGCGCATCATCGTGGTCGTCAACCGCGAGCCGGACGAGCCCATCCGGCTCGACGCCGAGCTGCGCATCGGTGAGTCGACGCCCGGCGAGGTCGTGGTGCTGCGCCTGTACGGCGAGCTGACCCAGCACGCCGACTCCGTCGTCAGCCCGCTGCTGCTGCCCGACACGCCCGTGGTGGCGTGGTGGCCGGGCAAGGCGCCCGAGGTGCCGTCCAAGGACGCCGTCGGGGCGCTGGCGCAGCGGCGCATCACCGACGCCAAGGGGTTCGACGACGGCGGCATCCGGTCCCTGGTGACGCGGGCCAAGGGCTACGCGCGCGGCGACACCGACCTGGCCTGGGCCAGGCTGACGCCGTGGCGCAGCCTGCTGGCCGCCGCGTTCGACCAGCCGGTGGGCCAGGTGCAGGAGGGCGTCGTGGAGGCCGCGAGCGGCCACCCGAGCGCGCCGCTGCTGGCCGCGTGGCTGTCCGAGCGGCTCGGCGCCCCGATCCGGGTGGCCGACACGCAGGGGCCCGGCCTGACCGCCGTGCGGCTGCGGCTGGCCGACGGTGAGCTGTCGGTCTCCCGGCACGACGCCCGTCTGGCCACGCTCTCCCGTCCCGGCCAGCCCGACAGGAACGTCGCCCTGGCGCGGCGGCAGACGTCGGAGCTGATGGCCGAGGAGATGCGCAGGCTCGACACCGACGAGATCTACGAGGCCGCGGTCAAGCGGTTCGCGAGGACGTACAAGGGATGACCGTGACCACTCCCCACATCGTCGTACACCGCGACGCCGGTGTCCTGGCCGAGGCCGTGGCCGCGCGGATCATCACGCGGCTGGTCGACGTGCAGTCGGCCACGGGGTCGGCGTCGATCGTGCTGACCGGCGGCACGGTCGGCATCGCGACGCTGGCGGCCATCGCGGCGAGCCCGGCGCGCGACGCGGTCGACTGGCGGCGTCTGGACGTCTGGTGGGGCGACGAGCGTTTCGTGCCCACCGGCGACAAGGAACGCAACGAGACCGGCGCCCGCGACGCGCTGCTCGACCACGTGGACGTGGACCCGGAGCGGGTGCACGTCATGCGCGGCCCCGACTCGGGCATGACGGCCGAGGAGTCCGCCGACGCGTACGCCGCCGAGCTGCGCAAGGCGGCCCGGCCCGAGGACCACGGGCCGGTGCCCGCGTTCGACGTGATGCTGCTCGGCATGGGGCCCGACGCCCACGTGGCCTCGCTGTTCCCCGGCCTGCCCGCGCTGTACGACACCCGTACGGTGGTGGCCGTGCACGGCGCCCCCAAGCCGCCGCCCACGCGCATCTCGCTGACGCTGCCCGCCGTCCAGGCCGCGCGCGAGGTGTGGGTGGTGGCCGCCGGGGAGGAGAAGTCGGGCGCGGTCCGGCTGGCCCTGTCGGAGTCCGGCCCCGTCCAGGTGCCGGCGGCGGGGGCCCGCGGCCGCAGCCGCACCCTGTTCCTCCTCGACCGCGCCGCCGCCGCCAAGATCCCCCCTCAACTGGGCCGCCTGGCCTCCCCGTGACCCATCAGCCGGGCGGCGGTGCCGAACCGCCGCCCGGCCGTCGTCATCACACACGGGCCGCATGCTCGATCCACTTGGCCAGTGGCGTGGACGTCAGCCAGTGCTGGTTGAAGTAGTCCGTGAAGTACTTGGCGGCCTCCGGGTCGTCCATGCTCATCCCTCGGATGACCTGGCTCGTGCCGCCGGAGAACGCCAAGAACACCACCTGTTCGTCCACGATCGCCATGTTGAGAAGATCTGCCTTGATGTCCCACTCGACGACGTGGGCCTCGTAGTTGCGGACGGACCGTGTCTGTTTGTAGTGCTCCACCGCCCACGCGCGCATCGCGTCGGAATTCACGCAGATGAGTCGGCGTACTGAACGCGAGGAATTCTCCTTCGCCCAGCGCAGCACGGAATCGAAGTACTGCCGGGCTTCCTTCTGGGCGAGCGTGCTGGGTGGAAACTGCCGCACGTACCACACATCGAGCTGGTTCTGCGCCTCTTCCAGCACAGCCGACTTCAGGGCACCATAAAACTCGCGGTTGTTGGGGTAGCGCTGGAACTCCGTGCATTGATGACCCGGTCCGGCGAGGTCGCGCTTCAAAGCCGCCAGTTCGGCCTGCGCCCGCCGGAGAGTCTCGTGCATGCCCCGCAAAGGCAGCAAGATACGCAAGATGGCATAGATCGCGACGAAAATCAGTGGGAGAAGCACCGTCGGCGGCCAGTCGTAGATGGCTCCGATAACGCTGGCGCCGACCACCACGACGCAAGCGACCAGAATAATCCGGTCCTCGACGGAGTCGATGGTGCTCGGCGCACGGAGTTTGAAGCGGTTGCGCGCGGGGGTCGCCATCGTGACGTTTCCTTTCTCGTCGGCCTAGTAGACGAGTTAAACCCGGAAACCGCTTCCGCGTGTAGGGCCCGACGGTTGCCGTTTCTCTTCGGCTCCTGTCGGCCTGTGGCGCCCCCGGGTCAAAGTTGTGCGGCCAGGAGGGCGTCGATCTCGGCGAGGAGGGACTGCTTGCGGGGCTCCGGCAGGTACGACGCCCGTACGCCGTTGGCGGCCAGGCGGGCCAGGTCCGCGCGGGCGAGACCGAAGACCTCGGCGGCCACCCGGTACTCCTCGGCCAGCGTCGTCGCGAACATCGGCGGGTCGTCGCTGTTGAGCGTGACGTACAGGCCCTCCTGAAGCATCCGCGGCAGCGGATGGTCCTCCATCCGGGCGATCTGGCCGGTGCGGAGGTTGGAGGTGGGGCAGACGTCGAGGGGGAGCTGGGTGTCGCGCAGGTGGGCCACCAGGCGGGGGTCGGCCAGGCAGGTGATGCCGTGGCCGATGCGCTCGGCGCCGTAGCCCTCGATGACCTCCCAGATCGTCTCAGGTCCGCTCATCTCCCCACCGTGCGGGACGCTGTGCAGGCCCGCCGCGCGGGCCGCCGAGAACGCCGACCGGTACGCGTCCCGATATTTCGTACGTTCTTGTTCTATGCCGCCGATGCCGAAACCTACCAGCGCCGCGGGAGGTTCACGCAGTGCGTGCTCCAGCGTCACCTTCGCGGCCTCCTCGCCGTACTCGCCGGGGATGTCGAAGATGTACGCCATCTCCACCCCGTGCTCGTCCAGCGACCGGCGGGCGGCCACGTCGAGCGCCTCGGTCACCTCGCGCATGGGCATGCCGACGACATGGTGGGCGTACGGCGTGACCTGGAGCTCCGCGTAACGGGCGCCCTGTGGGGCGAGGTCGCGGGCCAGGCCGAGGACGAGCGTCGCCACGTCCTCCGGCTCCCGCACCAGCGCGTTGACCGCCCCGTACACCTGGGCGAAGTGCGGGAAGTCGCGGAAGGTGTAGAAGCGGCGCAGTTCCTCCTCATCGGTGGGGACCTGGCTGCCGGGGTGCCGGCGCGAGAGCTCCAGCACGGTGCCGACCGAGGCCGAACCCACCAGGTGCACGTGCAACTCGACCTTGGGAAGGGCTGCGATGAAGGCGTCGATGCTCATGCCGACGACCATAGAGCCGATATTTCCCCGAAAAACAGGTTTTCGCCGGTAATGTCACTCCAGAATGTCAAGTTCTCCGTGGTTCCGCTAGGCTGGCCGCCGTGACCAACGCCGAAGCGTACGACCGCGGCTTCGCCTGCCTCACCTCCCACGCGGTCGGCCCCCTCCTCGCTCCCGCCCGCGAGATCCGCGCCGGGCGCCTGCTCGACGTCGGCTGCGGCACCGGTGTGGTCACGGCGGCCGCCCTGGCGCTGGGCGCAGAGGTCACCGCCGTCGACGCCGACCCCGCCATGCTGGCGCTGACCGCCCGCCGCCACCCGTACGCGACCATCCGGCAGGCGACGCTGCCCGAGCTGCCGTTCGAGGACGAGCGGTTCGACGCCGTGGCCGGAAACTTCGTCATCAACCACGTGCCCGACACCGCTGGAGCGCTCCAGGAGCTCCGCCGTGTGCTGCGGCCCGGCGGCTCGCTCGCGCTGACCTGGTGGAAGGCCGACGAGATGACGGCCACCGACGTCGTCGCCGAGGCCATCGCCGCCGCCGGGATCCCCTACGACCCTCCGCCGCGCCCGTTCTCCGCCTGCGACACGCCGCCGCGTTTCGCGGCCCTGCTGGAGGAGGCCCGGTTCAGGGACGTGACGATCGACACCGTCAGGTGGCGTCACCGGGTCGACCTCACGGCCTGGTGGACCGACGTCGTGCAGGCGGGCGGGCCCCGGTTCGGGTTCATCGCCGGCCAGCCGCCCGAGGTCGCCGAGCGCGTCAGGGCTCACTACCTGCGCCTGGCGGCCCCGTACGCGGAGGACGGCTTCCCGGTCTGCGCCCATCTCGCCCGCGCCACCCGCTGACGCCGCCTCCTGCCGACTCTCCCCTCAGCGCTCCGACCAGCCCTGCCTGCCAAGCCCGCCTGCCTGCCTGCCAAACCTGCCTGCCTCCGTACCAAGCCTGGCTGGCTGCCAAGCCCGCCTGCCAAGCCTCCCCGTGTCAGGCCTCCGTGCCAGGTCTCCCTGCCAGGTCTCCCTGCCAGGTCTCCCTGCCAAGCCCTCCGCCTGTTCTCCGAACCCGGCGCTCCCTGCCGGACATCCGTCCCGGTATGGCGGGCCGCAGTGGGCGTTCATCGGGACTAGCCGTTCAGGCGACGGCGTGCGTTGCGTTCCTCGCGCCGTGCGACCTCCAGCCGCTGGGTCACGTCGGCGAGCTTCTTGCGCGCCTTGGCCAGCTTCCGCTCCAGCCGCTCGACGTTCTCCGCGCGCTCGTCGTGCTCCCGCTGCGCCGTCTCCAGCACCTCGAGCCACTCCCGGTGCGCCGCCTCGGCCTCGGCGCGTTCCTTCGCCTTCCTGGCCTCGGCCTCCTCACGCCGCCTGGCTTCCTCCTCCTCGCGCCGCCTGGCCTCGTCAGCGCGGGCCTTCGCACCCCGCCCGGAGTCGGGCCTCTCCGCCTCGGCGGCGCCCGCCTTCGTGTCCCGCCGGGAACCGGCCATCTCCTCCTCGGCAGCGGCCTTACGCCGGGGGGCGGGGCGCTCGCGCGCGACAGGGGCCGGAGCGAAGCCGCTGTAGTGCAGCGGCTTGGCCAGCCGGCCGCGGCGGACCTCCTCGGCCGCTCCCGCGTCCACGACGGCGGCATCGAGGGTCTGGTCCACCTCGGTCCCGGCCGCGGCCGACAGGTCACCGGACTGCCTGGCCAGCCGCCCCACCCGGGCCGTCACGTCGCCGCGGCGCTGGGCCAGCTCGGCCAGCCGGCCCGCGTCCTGCTCCTCCCAGGCGGCGCGCAGCCGCTCCCCCACGTCGAGGAGCTCGGCCAGCTCGTCGGCGTGTTCGCGGGCGAGGCGGTTCACCGCCCAGGCCGACACCGTGGGCTTGCGGAGCTTCGCGATCTCGCGCGACAGCCGTACGTCCCCGGCCTCCTTCGCCGCGCGGGCCTCGGCGGTGCGTGCGGCGGTGAACTCCGACGGCGGCAGCGCGTAGAGGCGGTCGGCCACCTCGTCAAGATCCACACACGACAAATACCCCACTTCACCGGTTTTCTAGCGCATAGTGGAGACAGCCCCAGCCGAACGGAGGCCTCCGTGTTCGAGCGCTTCACCGACCGGGCCCGCAGGGTCGTCGTCCTCGCCCAGGAGGAGGCCCGGACGATGAACCACGACTTCATCGGCACGGAGCACATCCTGCTCGGCCTGCTCAAGGAGGGCGAGGGCCTGGGCGCCCTGGTGCTCGACGCCTGCGGCGTCGAGATCGACCACGTACGCGGGTTCGTCGAGCGCATGGTGGGCCGCGGCGCCGAGTCGCCCGGCGGGCACATCCCGTTCACGCCGCGGGCGAAGAAGGTGCTGGAGCTGTCGCTGCGCGAGGCTCTGCAGCTACGGCACAACTACATCGGCACGGAGCACATCCTGCTCGGCCTCATCCGGGAGGGTGACGGCCTGGCGGTCCAGGCGCTGACGGACGCCGGGGCGGATGGGACCGACGTACGCCAGCGGGTGCTCGGCCGGGTGGGCCGCGGCCCCAAGGAGCGTCCCGGCGAGGCGTTCTTCCCCGGGGCGTCCGAGCTGACCGAACGGCTCGCCCGGATCGAGGAGAGACTCCAACGCATCGAACGGCACCTGGGCATCCAGGACGGCGAGCCCGAGCAGGAGGAGGGCCTAGGCTGACACCATCGTGGCCACCGGCAGCCGCGCCTCCACGACCCCCGGGTCCTCGCTGTAGCCGAGCGTGGCGCCCATGGACAGCAGGAGCCTGCGCATCCTCGCGTTGTCGGACAACATGGTGGCCCTGACCTCGGCACAGCCCAGGTCGCGCGCCACGCCCACGAGCATGCGGGCCATCGCCGTGCCCAGACCGCGCCCCTGCCAGCGGTCTTCGACGAGGAAGGCGATCTCCGCGATGCCGGGATCCGGAGTGAACTGCAGATTCGCCATCCCCACGACCTGCCCGTCGTGTCCGGCGACCAGCGAGTATCCCTTGCTCCTGTCGCACAGCTTGTCGAACGTGCGCGGCGGGAGGGCGGGCATGGCGGTGAAGTAGCGGAACCTGCGCGACTCCGGCGAGCACCTGTCGTGCAGGTCGCGCACGGCCTCGCGGTAGATCGACGTGAGCGGCCGCACGGTGACCTCGACCCCGTCGGCGAGCTTGATCGCCCGCTCGCTCCCGGTCGGCTCCGCGGCCGGCTGGGCGAGCCGGGCGAAGGAGGCCGCCCTGGCCGCCTCGGTCAGCGTGAACGGCAGCCCCGCGCGGCGCAGGCGGACCGCGCGCCGCTGCGCGACCGGCACGACGAGCAGGGTGGGGTCGGGAAGATCACTCACGCAGTCACCGTAGACCCAGCGGGCGTCGTCCGCGCGCAGCAGTTCGGCCAGCAACTCAGGCAGCCGCCACGGCATCGCGCGCAGGCGGGAGGCCAGCAGCAGCGCCCTGGTGGGCTCGTCGGTCAGCTCGTGCGCGGTCGCGGGCACGACCTGGACGCGGCGGCCGCCGGCCGCCTCCAGGGCCTCGCGCACGGTCTCGGGGTGGGCGGGGATGTCGGCGATGAACTCGTCTACGGTGCCGTCGGAGTCGGACTGGACGCTCAGGCCGAGGATGTTGCCGCCTCTGGCCGCCAGGGCCGAGGCCAGCGAGGCCAGCCGGCCGGGTCGCTCGTCCACCGTGGTCCGGATGCGCAGGAATCCCATGGCCATGAGCATGCCGGGCAGCTGTTACACAGCCGCTAACGATGTGTTTCATTGCGTACTTCGTCGCATGATGTTGCGATTTATCCCGACATCGGCAGAAATGTGGCTAGTGTCGCGTCGGCCTCGGGCACCGGCGAGGCGCGGGAACATGAAGTGACCGAATAAGGAGACCCCATGAACATCCTCTTCCGAGGCGGCCGCGCCTTCACCCCGCGCGGGGTCCTGGCCGAGGCCGTGCTGGTGCGTGACGGTGTGATCGCGGCCGTGGGCCCGGAGGGAGACCTGGCGCGGCAGGCCCACGAGACGGTCGATCTCGACGGCGGCCTGCTGACGCCCGGCTTCACGGACGCCCACCTGCATCCGGTGCAGGCGGGCCTCGAACGCGCAAAGTGCGACTTGTCCGAGATTTTCGGCCTTGAGGCATACATAGAGAAGATCGCTGACTATGCCGCGAAAAATCAGGACAAGGAATGGATCGACGGCGGTGGCTGGGACATGTCGGCATTCCCCGGTGGGCTCCCCCACCGCGAACAGCTCGACTTCCTCGACCGCCCCGTCTACCTGATCCAGCGCGACCACCACGCCGCCTGGGTCAACACACGCGCCCTGGAGGTCGCCGGCATCACGGCCGCCACGCCCGACCCCGCCGACGGCCGCATCGAGCGCGACGCCGCCGGCGCGCCCACCGGCGTCCTGCACGAGGGCGCCATGGACCTCGCCGGCCTGCTCACCCCCCGCCCGACCGAGCAGGACCTCCTGGACGCCCTGGAGGACGCCCAGCGCCACCTGTTCTCCCTGGGCGTCACCGGCTGGCAGGACGCCATCGTGGGCTCCTACGCCGGCTCCGACGACCAGCTGCCCACCTACCTGGCCGCGGCCCGCTCAGGGCGGCTGCGGGCGCGCGTGGTGGGCGCCCTGTGGTGGGACCGCACCCGCGGCCTGGAGCAGATCGATGACCTGGTCGCCCGCCGGGCCTCCGCCGAGGGGCTCGACCGCTTCCGCGCCACCTCGGTCAAGATCATGCAGGACGGCATCACGGAGAACTTCACCGCCGCGACGCTGGAGCCGTACTGCCGGTGCGGGGGCACCGGGCTGTCGTACGTCGACCCGGCCAAGCTGAAGGAGTACGTCGCCGAGCTGGACCGCCTCGGCTTCCAGGTGCACTTCCACGCCATCGGCGAGCGCGCCGTGCGCGAGGCCCTGGACAGTCTGGTGGGCACCGATCCTGCCAACCGGCACCACATCGCCCACCTGCAGATCATCGAACCGTCCGACGTGCCGCGCTTCGCCGCGCTCGGCGTCACGGCCAACCTGCAGCCGCTGTGGGCCACCCACCACGCCCAGATGGACGAGCTGACCCTGCCCTATCTGGGAGAGCCGCGTTCGTCGTGGCAGTATCCGTTCAAGGACCTGCTCGACCGCGGCACCCGCTTCTGCGCCGGCAGCGACTGGCCGGTCTCGGACGCCGACCCGCTGCAGGGCATGCACGTCGCGGTCAACCGTACGGAGCCGGGCGGTTCGGTGCACGCCGGCTACCCGACCGCGCGGACGCCGTTCCTGCCCGGCCAGCGCATCGACCTGGCGACGGCCATGGCGGCGTACACCGCGGGCTCCGCCTGGATCAACCGCTCCCCGGCCGGGGTGATCGAGGCGGGCCGCCCGGCCGACCTCGTGGTGCTCGACCGCGACCCGTTCGCGCTGCCGCCCGAGGAGATCTGGACGACGCGGGTGCGGATGACGTTCGTGGACGGCGAGCCGGTCTACGAGCGCCGATGACGACGAAGGGGCCCCGGGCAATGTGCGCCCGGGGCCCCTTCGCCTTCGTTCCTACCAGGGGGACTTGTTGTTACGCAGGCGCTCCAGTGCCTCCTCGAGGATCGCCTTGCCGTCCTTGTCGCTCCGGCGCTCCTTCACGTAGGCCAGGTGCGTCTTGTACGGCTCGTTCTTCGGCGGGGCAGGCGGGGCGGCCTCGTCCTGTCCGGCTGGGAGGCCGCAACGAGGACAGTCCCACGTCTCGGGGATCGCCGCGTCACTGGCGAAACTGGGGCGCGTCTCGTGCATGTTGGCGCACCAGAACGAGACCCGCACTCTCGGAGCTGCCTCGCCGCGCTCGGCCTCCCCCATAGGGCCGGCGCCGACTCGGCTGCCACGGATCGCGTTGCCACTACCCACGGATGAACTCCTCGCTCGATCGCCCCGTGTGCGGACACGGGGGGAGAATCACTGTCACGCGTTACGTTTTTTGCTCAGGGCCTGAGCAGCAGGCCGAGGGCGATGATGCAGACCAACCAGACCACGCCCGTGATGACCGTGAGCCGGTCGAGGTTGCGCTCCACCACCGAGGAACCGCCGAAGTTCGACGAGAAACCGCCGCCGAACATGTCAGACAGGCCACCGCCCTTGCCCTTGTGAAGCAGGACGAGCAGGATCATGAGAAGGCTCGCCAGGATGAGGGCGATGGAGATTCCGAGTTCCACGGTATGCCTGTTCCTTCAGTGCTCTGTGACGCGTGACGATTCAAACTTGCCTCTAGAGGGTACGGCCTGTTGTCAAGTCGCACCCCCCGAACGGCTCAGTTAGCCTGGCATATCGGAGAAACGGCAGATCTTCGCGAACTCCCCTGCGTCGATGCTGGCACCGCCCACGAGCGCGCCGTCGACATCGGGTTGAACCATGATCCCCGCGATATTGCCTGACTTGACCGACCCTCCGTAAAGGATACGGACCCCGGAGGCCACTTCGGCGTCGTAGAGCTCAGCGAGTCTGACTCGCAGGGCCCCGCAGACCTCCTGGGCGTCCTCCGGGGTGGCCACCTCGCCGGTGCCGATCGCCCACACCGGTTCGTAGGCCACCACTATCGATTTTGCCTGCTCGGGCCCGACTTTGCGCAGTGCGCCGTCGAGTTGTCCAAGACTGTACGCGATGTGGCCGCCCTCTTGGCGCACCGCCAGGCCCTCGCCCACGCACAGGATGGGCGTGAGGGAGTGGCGGTGGGCGGCGTGCACCTTGGCGTTGACGAGGTCGTCGTCCTCACCGTGGTGCTGGCGGCGCTCGGAGTGGCCGACGACCACGTACGTGCAGCCGAGCTTGGCCAGCATGGCGCCCGACACCTCGCCGGTGTAGGCGCCGCCGTCGTGCTGGGACAGGTCCTGGGCGCCGTACGCGATCCTCAGCTTGTCGCCCTGGACCAGGGTCTGGACGCTGCGCAGGTCGGTGAACGGCGGCAGGACGGCGACCTCGGCCTTGTCGAAGTCCTTGTCGTTGAGTGCGAAGGCCAGCTTCTGGACCAGTGCGATGGCCTCGAAGTGGTTGAGGTTCATCTTCCAGTTGCCGGCGATGAGCGGCTTCCTCGTGGTCATCGGTCGCTCACCAGCTCCTCGTTCGCGCCGCGGAGAGCCGCTTTCGGCCCTCCACTCCGCTCACTGCGTCGGGTAACTTCCGTCAACTCAGTCCTCCAACGCGGCGAGTCCGGGCAGGGTCTTGCCCTCAAGGTATTCCAGACTGGCCCCGCCGCCCGTGGAGATGTGCGAGAAACCGTCCTCGGGCAGCCCCAGCCTGCGCACGGCCGCCGCGGAGTCGCCGCCGCCCACCACGGTGAAGGCGTCGGAGCCGATCAGCGCCTCGGCCACCGCCCTGGTGCCGCCGGAGAACGCGTCGAACTCGAACACGCCCATGGGCCCGTTCCAGAAGACGGTCTTGGCGTCGGCCAGCTTGGCGGCGAACAGCTCGCGTGTCCTGGGCCCGATGTCGAGACCCTCCCGGTCGGCCGGGATCGCGGTGGCCTCGACCACGTCGTGCTCGGCGTCGGCGGCGAAGCCGGTCGCGGCCAGCACGTCGACGGGCAGCACCAGCTCGACGCCGCGCTTGGCCGCCTCGTCGAGGAAGCCCCGCACCTGGTCGATCTGGTCTTCCTGGAGCAGCGAGTTGCCCACCTCGTGGCCCTGGGCCTTGAGGAAGGTGTAGGCCATGCCGCCGCCGATCAGCAGCCGGTCGACCTTGGTCAGCAGGTTGGCGATGACGCCGAGCTTGTCGGAGACCTTGGCGCCGCCCAGCACGACGACGTACGGCCGCTCGGTGTCGTCGGTCAGCCGCCGCAGCACCGCGACCTCGGCCTCGACCAGTCCGCCGGCCGCGTGCGGCAGCAGCCGGGGCACGTCGTAGACGCTGGCGTGCTTGCGGTGCACCGCGCCGAACCCGTCGCCGACGTAGAGGTCGGCCAGCCCGGCCAGACGCTCGGCGAACGCCCGCCGCTCGGCCTCGTCCTTGGACTCCTCACCCGGCTCGTAGCGGAGGTTCTCCAGGAGGGCGACCTGGCCGTCCTGGAGCGTGTCGACCGTGGCGCGCGCGGCGTCGCCGACCACGTCGCTGGCGAAGGCGACGTCCTGGTCGAGCAGCTCGCCGAGCCGCCGGGCCACGGGCCGCAGGGAGAATTCCGGTTTGGCCTGGCCCTTGGGCCTGCCCAGGTGGGCGCAGACCACGACCTTGGCCCCGCGCTCCACGAGGCTTCTGATCGTCGGCACCGACGCCCTGATGCGGCCGTCGTCGGTGATCGTCTCCCCGTCGAGAGGGACGTTGAGGTCGGCGCGCACGAGCACGCGCCGCCCCTTCACGTCGAGATCGTCGAGCGTGCGCATGCTCAAGCTCCCGTTGCTGTGTCGAGGTCCCCGGTGTCGATGCGCCCAGTGAGCGCGGTGCGTGACGCGGCTCGGTGCGCCGCGGCCGTCGCGGGGCGCGCCTGGCGCGCGCCCCGGCGTGTCGCCCTCGGCATCAGAGGTCGCGGCCCACCAGCTCGATGAGGTCGGCGAGGCGGTTGGAGTAGCCCCACTCGTTGTCGTACCAGCCGACGACCTTGACCTGGTTGCCGATGACCTTGGTCAGGCCGGCGTCGAAGATGCAGGAGGCCGGGTCGGTGACGATGTCGGAGGAGACGATCGCGTCCTCGGTGTAGCTGAGGATGCCCTTGAGCGGGCCGTCGGCGGCGGCCTTGACGGCGGCGTTGACCTCCTCGACGGTGACGTCGCGGCTGACGTCGACGGTGAGGTCGGTGGCCGAGCCCGTGGGGATCGGCACCCGCATGGCGAAGCCGTCGAGCTTGCCCTTGAGCTCGGGCAGCACCAGGCCGATCGCCTTGGCGGCGCCGGTCGAGGTGGGCACCACGTTGAGCGCGGCGGCGCGGGCGCGGCGCAGGTCCTTGTGCGGGCCGTCCTGCAGGTTCTGGTCCTGCGTGTAGGCGTGGATGGTGGTCATCAGACCCTTCTCGATGGTGAAGGTGTCGTGGATGACCTTGGCCATGGGCGCCAGGCAGTTGGTCGTGCAGGAGGCGTTGGAGATGATCGTGTGGCTGGACGGGTCGTAGGCGCCGTCGTTGACGCCCATGACGATGGTGACGTCCTCGTTCTTGGCGGGCGCGGAGATGATCACTTTCTTCGCGCCGTTGTCGGCGTGCACCTTGGCCTTGGTGGCGTCGGTGAACAGACCGGTCGACTCGACGACGACGTCGACGCCGAGGTCGCCCCAGGGCAGCTTGCCCGGGTCGCGCTCGGCGAAGACCTTGATGGACTTGCCGTCCACGGTGATCTCATCGCTCGTGGCCTTCACCTCGTACGGCAGCCGGCCCAGGATGCTGTCGTATTTCAGCAGATGGGCCAGCGTCGCGTTGTCGGTCAGGTCGTTGACCGCGACGATCTCGATGTCCTTGCCGCTGGCGGCGACAGCGCGCCAGAAGTTGCGACCGATACGGCCGAAGCCGTTGACGCCTACGCGGATGCTCACGGAACCGATCCCCTCGTCAGATGGCGGGCTGAAACCTCAATCACGAACCCTATCTGACCGAAATTGGTTTAGACCACTTCAGGTCCCGCCCTGCGAATCACCGTTCCAAAGACACGTTTTGCGAGGTTCGAGTAAAGTGCCCGACTCGTTGGAATAAATTCGTGCATTCTCTGGGGGCTGAGATGTCACAGAAGCGGTCCGGCCTGCTGCCCGGACTCCTCCTCGGTCTGCTCTCCGCGCTCGTCTGCTCGGCGTGTCTCGGGGCGGCGGTGCTGTTCCAGCGAAGCCTGCCGGAGGCCGTGACGGGCTTCGGTGGCGGTGTGCCTCTCTCCCTGGCCCTGTCGGTCCTCATCGCGCTGCTGGTGGCGCTCACGATCGGCGCCGCACGCCCGCGCGGCCTCGTCCTGCTGCCGTTCGCCGCCCTGTACGCGGGCGGGGCCGTCGTGGCCGGCCAGATCGCCGGCTCGGCCCTCATGATCGGCGCGGCCCTGCGCACCCCGCCCGCGGAGCGCGACGTCCCGGACCTGTCCGACGTCACCGTGGCCAACCTCACCGGAGGCCTCCCCGACGCGCTGTCCCTCTACCGGCAGCCGCTGGCGGAGACCTGGGCGGTGTGGCTCTACATCGCCGTGGCGGCCGTGGTGTCGCTCCTCCTCGTCACCTTCGGGGTGCTCCGCGTCCGCCGGGCCGACCGCGCCCGTCCGGCCGAGGCGCAGGAGTCGCCGGAGCCCGAGTACCGCGCGCCCTTCGAGCCCGCCCAGCCGCCCTCCCCGAAGCCGGCCCCCGACCTGTTCACCCCCCGCAACCCCGCCCAGGACTGACGGCACCCTTCGCGCAGCCGGTCTGGAACCGACGGGAACCCCTGCCGCTCATCCCGTGCGGCGCCTCCCCCCGGGCACGCGCCCCGACCCCGCCCCTGCGGGCACCGGTCGGCAGAGGGACGCGGGCGAGCGCCGTCCGCTTGACGGCGCTCCCATGCGCCAAGGCCGCGTCAGGGGGCGAGCATGTCCACCGTGAGGTTGGCCTCGGTGTTGGGGATGCCCATGTCGGAGGCCCGCTTGTCGGCCATCGCCAGCAGCCGGCGGATCCGCCCCGCGATGGCGTCCTTCGTCAGCGGCGGGTCGGCGATCTGCCCCAGCTCCTCCAGAGACGCCTGCTTGTGCTCGACCCGCAGCCGCCCGGCCACCACGAGGTGCTCAGGCGCCTCGTCCCCGAGGATCTCCAGCGCCCGTTGCACCCGCGCCCCGGCCGCCACCGCGGCCCGCGCCGACCGCCGCAGGTTGGCGTCGTCGAAGTTGGCCAGCCGGTTCGCGGTGGCCCGCACCTCGCGGCGCATGCGCCGCTCCTCCCAGGCCAGCACACTGTCGTGCGCCCCGAGCCGGGTGAGCAGCGCGCTGATCGCGTCACCGTCGCGTACCACGACGCGGTCGACGCCGCGCACCTCGCGCGCCTTGGCGTGGATCTTCAGCCGCCGCGCGGACCCGACCAGCGCCAGCGCCGCCTCCGGCCCCGGGCAGGTGACCTCCAGCGACATGGACCTGCCCGGCTCGGTCAGCGAGCCGTGCGCCAGGAAAGCGCCACGCCAGGCCGCCTCGGCGTCGCAGGCGGCGCCCGCCACGACCTGGCGGGGCAGGCCGCGCACCGGGCGGCCGTGGTTGTCGATGAGACCCGTCTGCCGGGCCAGCGCCTCGCCGTCGCGGTAGACGCGTACGACGTAGCGCGAGCCCTTGCGCAGGCCGGCGGGCGCGAGCACGAGCACTTCCGCCTTGTGCCCGAACACCTCGCCGATGTCCTTGATCAGCCGCCGTGCGGTGGCGTTGGTGTCGAGTTCGGCCTCGATCACGATCCGCCCGCCCACCAGGTGCAGGCCGCTGGCGAACCGCAGCAGCGTAGAAACCTCCGCCTTACGGCAGCACGGCTTGAGCACCGGCAGGCGGCTCAGTTCGTCTTTGACCACACCTGTCATCGCCATGCGATAGTCCTCTCCCCCATTCAGACCGGCTCTCTTGAGTCTCTCGCACCTTCTCGCCACGCCGACCAGGATCAACGCTTCTGGAGGAAAATCTCGTCCAGGACGGAGGCAAGACGTCGTGGGTCATGCCTCGGCGAGCCGTCACCGGCGGCCACATCGGCCATAACGAGCCGGGCGCCGAGCGCGGCGGCCGACTTCTCCAGAGCGCCGGGGTCGTCCACGATCCCGGTGTCGGCGAGCACGACGTCGATCGACAGATCGGGAGCGTGCTGCCCGAGCACCTCCAGATGCTGCTGGGGGGAGAAATCGTCGGTCTCGCCCGGTTGCGGCGCCAGATTGAGCGTGACCAGCCGCTTGGCCTTGGTCGCGTGCAGCGCCCTGGCCAGCTCGGGCACCTTGAGGTGCGGGAGCACGCTGGTGAACCACGACCCGGGCCCGAACACCACCCAGTCCGCCTCCAGCACCGCCGCGACGGCCTCAGGACGCGCGGGCGGGTCCTCGGGCACGAGCGAGATCGCCTGCACCCGTCCCGGTGTCAAAGCGCACGCCACCTGCCCGCGGATGGTCGAGATGACGCCGTCGAGCTCCACCTCGGCCACGATGTCGAGCGGTACGGAGGCCATCGGCAGCACCCTGCCGTGCGCGCCGAGCAGCCGGCCGACCCAGTCGAGCCCTGTCACGGGGTCGCCGAGCAGCTCCCACAACGCCACGATCAGCAGGTTGCCGACCGCGTGCCCGTGCAGCTCACCCTCGCTGCGGAAGCGGTGCTGGACGACCTCGCTCCAGGTGCTGCCCCACTCGTCGTCGCCGCACAGCGCGGCCAGCGCCATGCGCAGGTCGCCGGGGGGCAGCACGCCGAGCTCGCGGCGCAGCCGCCCGCTGGAGCCGCCGTCGTCGGCCACTGTCACGACCGCGGTCAGGCGGTCGGTGACCATCCGTAATGCCGACAGGGAGGCGTAGAGGCCATGCCCGCCGCCCAGTGCCACGACCTGGGGACCGAACCCGGAGTGTCCGGGTTCAGCACGGCGAATCGCCCGGGGCCCGACCTCTTCCCGCAAAACGCGCTCACCGCTCTCTCATGCGCCCGGTCCCGGGTCTTCCCGGGCGGGCGTCTCGTCCATGTCCGGGACGTGCTCGCGCACGCCCTGCTCACCACTCCCCCGTACGGGGGATCCGCCATCTGCGCCCGGCCCCCAAGGGGATGCGCCACCATAACCGACCGGCCGAACTCCGTTACCCCGCCCAGCCGATCGAGAACCCTCATCGCGCCCACCAGACCGAACTCCAGCCGGTCGGCGATGGACGCGGGGACCGGCCGAAGGAACGCCGTCAGGGCCCTCATCACCGCCGCCAACCGAGCGGATCCCACCGGAGCCGCCACAGCGCCCCACCGGGAGAACCCCTCCGGCCGAGCGGAAGTCACTCCGCCCGGCCGAACCGGGTCCGTCACCGTGATCGGCCGGTAGCGGGCCCACGTCGACGGCTGACGCGACCGGCTCGTCGCCCTGCGGAGGAGGCGAGCCGGCTTCGACGGCACCATCGGTCACTCGCGGCCCACATCCCGGTGGCTCACCTGGACCTCCACCCCGCGATCACGCAACCGAGCGGCGATCTGCTCGGCCATGGCGACACTGCGGTGCTTGCCGCCGGTGCAGCCCACGGCGAGCGTCGCGTAGCTCTTGCCCTCGCGCCCGTATCCGGCGGCGACCACCTGCAGGACCTCCTCGTACGCGTCGAGGAACTCCTTGGCACCCGGCTGCCCGAGGACGTATTCGCTGACGGCCGGGTCGAGCCCGTTCATCGGCCGCAGGTCGGGCACCCAGTGCGGGTTGGGCAGGAAGCGGCAGTCGACCACGAGGTCGGCGTCGACCGGCAGGCCGTACTTGAACCCGAAGGACACGACGTTGAGCCGCAACCCGGGCCGGTCGTCCCCGCCGAAGTACGTGACGATCTTGTTGCGCAGCTCGTGGACGTTGTGCGTCGAGGTGTCGATCACCAGGTCGGCGTTGGCCCGCACCTCGCGCAGGATGCCGCGCTCACGGGCGATGCCGTCGACCAGCCGCCCCTCGCCCTGCAACGGGTGGGGCCGGCGGACGTTCTCGAACCTGCGCACCAGCTCCTCGTCGCTGGCCTCCAGGAACACCACCCGCACCCGCACGCCGCGGGCTTCGAGCTCCTCGATGGCGGCGTTGAGGTCGGTGGTGAAGGCGAGGCTGCGCACGTCGACGACGGCGGCCACCTTGTCGGCGGCGAGCTTGACCTTGCCCGCCTCCTCGGCCATCGCGAACAGCAGCCCCGGCGGCAGGTTGTCGATGACGAACCAGCCGAGGTCCTCAAGGGCCTTGGCCGCGGTGCTGCGGCCCGCCCCCGACATGCCGGTGACGATGACGAACGCCGTCTCGGTGCGCACGCCCTCACCGGGCTCGGCGCCCGGCCTGGCGCTCATGTCGTCGTCCTGCCCGGGGGCCGGCCCGCCGGTGTGGTCGGCGCTCATCGGCTCACCCCGCCCGCCGGCCCGCCCGGCGCGACGGCCCGGCGGCTCTCACGGCTCTCCACGGCGGCGCCGCGTACGGCGTGGCCGCCTGATGCTCCTGCGTGAACACCCTGGCATCCTGACGAGATCAAGGTGACTCTCCCTTCAGCGTCGACACGATGACCTCGGCGATGGACGGGCCGATGCCGGGAACCGCGCAGATCTCGGCGGCAGTGGCATCGCGCAGCTTTTTCACGGAGCCGAAGTGTCTGAGCAACGCCTGCCGCCGGGCCGGCCCCAGGCCGGGCACGCCGTCGAGCGCGCTCTCCTTCACCGTCTTGGACCTCTTCGAACGATGGTAGGTGATGGCGAAGCGGTGTGCTTCGTCCCGCACGCGTTGCAGCAGGTAGAGACCCTCGCTTGAACGAGGCATGATCACCGGCTGGTCGTCGCCCGGCAGCCACACCTCCTCCAGCCTCTTGGCCAGCCCGCACACCGCCACGTCGTCGATGCCGAGCTCGTCGAGCGCCCGCTGCGCCGCGGCCGCCTGGGGGCCGGCGCCGTCGACCACGACGAGGTTGGGCGGGTAGGCGAACTTGCGCGGCTTGCCCGTCTCGGGGTCGATGGGGCCGTGGGCGTCGTCGTCGGGCGCGAGCTCGCCGGTCGCCGAGCGTTCCTCCAGGTAGCGGCGGAAGCGGCGGGAGATCACCTCGTGGATCGAGGCGACGTCGCCCTCCTTGGTCTTGACGGCGAAGCGGCGGTATTCGCTCTTGCGCGCCAGGCCGTCCTCGAACACCACCATGGACGCCACGACGTTCTCGCCCTGCAGGTGGGAGACGTCGTAACACTCGATGCGCAGCGGCGCCTGGTCGAGGTCGAGCGCCTCGGCGATCTCCTGCAGCGCCTTGCTGCGGGTGGTCAGGTCGCTGGCGCGGCGGATCTTGTGCTGGGCCAGCGACTCCTTGGCATTGCGCTCGACGGTCTCCATGAGCGCCTTCTTGTCGCCGCGCTGCGGCACGCGTACGTCGACGCGGGCGCGACGCTGCTCGCTGAGCAGCTCGGTCACCGCGTCGCTGTCGGGCGGTAGCGCGGCCACGAGCACCTCACGGGGCATCGCGTCGGGGCTCGCCTCGGCGTACATCTGCAGCAGGAACTGCTCGACCAGCTCGCCCGGCGAGGTCTCCTCGACCTTGTCGACCACCCAGCCGCGCTGGCCGCGGATGCGCCCGCCGCGTACGTAGAAGACCTGGACGGCGGCTTCGAGCGGGTCCTCGGCCAGCGCGATCACGTCGGCGTCGGTGCCTTCGCCGAGCACGACCGCCTGCTTCTCCAGCGCCCGCTGCAGCGCCTGGATGTCGTCGCGCAGCCGGGCGGCCCGCTCGTACTCCTGCTCGGCGGCGGCCTCGCGCATCTCCTTCTCCAGCCGCTTGATGAAGCGGCTGGTGTTGCCCCCCATGAAGTCGCAGAAGTCTTCGGCGAGCGCGCGGTGCTCCTCGGGGGTGACCCGGGCAACGCACGGCGCCGAGCACTTGTCGATGTAGCCCAGCAGGCACGGCCGGCCGATCTGCCCGGCCCGCTTGAAGACCCCGGCGCTGCACGTGCGCACGGGGAAGACGCGCAGCAGCAGGTCGACGGTCTCGCGGATGGCCCAGGCGTGGGAGTAGGGGCCGAAGTAGCGCGTGCCCTTGCGCTTGGCGCCGCGCATGACCTGCACGCGCGGGAAGTCCTCGCTCATGGTGACGGCGAGGTACGGGTAGGACTTGTCGTCGCGGTACTTGACGTTGAAGCGCGGGTCGAACTCCTTGATCCAGGAGTATTCGAGCTGCAGCGCCTCCACCTCGGTGCCGACCACCGTCCAGTCGACGCCGGCGGCCGTGGTGAGCATGGTCTGCGTGCGCGGATGCAGGGCGGAGAAGTCGGCGAAGTAGGAGTTGAGCCGCTGGCGCAGGCTCTTCGCCTTGCCGACGTAGATCACCCTGCCACCGGCGTCCCTGAACCGGTAGACCCCTGGGGATTCGGGGATCGAACCCGGCTTGGGCCGGAAACTCAAGGTGTTGCCCGCTGATCTCGCCACGTTTCAAGCCTAGTAGCCCGCACCGACAAGGTGGCCCGCCGTACTTTGCGTGAACGTACGGCGGGCATGCCCTGACAGCGTAGGTGCTCCCGCTCAGGCGAGCATGATCTGGTCGCCCTCGACGGTGATCTGCTGAGCCGGCAGCGGCTGCTCGGCCGGGCCGTTCGTCACCGCGCCGTCGGCGATGGCGAACGTGCTGCCGTGGCAGGGGCAGACGATCGCCCCGTCCTCGACGCTGCCGACCGCGCAACCCTGGTGGGTGCAGGTGGCGCTGAACGCCTTGAACTCGCCCTCTGTCGGCTGCGTCACCACGATCTTCTGGTCCTTGAAGATCGTGCCGCCGCCGACCGGGATGTCGGCCGTCTTGGCCAGCGCGGTGCCGCCCTGCGGGGCGCTCGACTGCGGCGCCCCGGACTGCGCGGCGCTCGACTCGGTGGCGGGGGTGCCGGCGGCAGGCTGCGCGGTATCGGTGCCACCGCACGCGGTGACCGCCAGCGCCAGGCCACCGGCTCCGACGCTCGCGATCATCGCCCTGCGGCTCTTCAGGTCTTGTCCCATAAGTCCACCCAAACGCACCCAGGTGAAAAATTCATGAGACGCGTCTCAAGCGAGCCTGATCTTCTCGCCGTCCACGGTGATCTGCTTCTCCTCCAGCGGCTCGCTCGCCGGGCCGTTGGCGACGGAACCGTCCTGGATGCTGAACTTGCTGCCGTGGCAGGGGCAGTTGATCGTGCCGTTAGACACGCCGGCGACCGCGCAGCCCTGGTGGGTGCAGGTGGCGCTGAACGCCTTGTACTCGCCCGCCGCCGGCTGCGTCACCACGACGTTCTGGTTCTTGAAGACCTTGCCGCCGCCCTCGGGGATGTCGGCGGTGTCGGCCAGCGCCTTGGGCTTGGCACCGCCCTTCTGCTCGGGGGCGCTGTTCTCGGGGGCCGCGGACGCCGGCTCGTCGGCCTGCACGTTCGCGTCCGTCGTCGGCGCGCCGTAGCTCGCGCACGCCGTCAGCACCGCCGCGAGCCCGGCGCCTCCGGCGCCGAACACCACTGTCCGCCGCGTCGTTTCCGTCATGGTGCGTCCTCTCAGATCTGCTCTTGCTGTCAGGTACGGCCAGCGCACTGGCGCCGGTTCAGCCTGTACGAGCCCGATCCGGGAAACTACGCACTATTACCGGTTCAGACCGCCACGATGCCGTCGCCTTCGAGCTTGACCTTGAAGGAGGCCAGCGGGGCGGTGGCAGGGCCCTTGGTGGCCTTACCGGTGTCGGCGGCGAACTCGCTGCCGTGGCACGCGCACCTGATGACGTTGTCCTTCGGCGTGCTCACCTTGCAGCCCTTGTGCGTGCAGCGCGCACTGAACGCCTTGTAGACGCCCTGTGCGGGCTGCGTCACCACGACCTGCAGGTCGTCGACCAGCGTGCCGCCGCCCACGGGCACGTCGGCGGCCTTGGCGATGACCTTGCCCTTGAGGCTCGGCGGCTCCTGCGCCTGCCCCGCGCCGCAGGCGGTCAGCGCCAGCCCGCACGCCGCGACCCCCGCCGCACCCAGCATCTCGCGACGTCCCAACCCGTTGTCGGACATGGCTCCGCCCCGCTCCGTGTCGATCTCCCCTGCCCGCCCTCCGTGTCGCTGTTGACCCCCAGGAGGTGCGGTCGTTACCTGGTCTCAACCTTATTGACGGCAACCCTCGGTCCGGCCATCGGGTGCGGTACGCGAGGTGGCCCCTGCGGTCAGCGCGCGGTAGGTCTCCGGTCAGCGGCGGGCCGCAGGCTGCGCGCATGACACTTTCTACCGCGCCCTCGCCCGCCGGCCCCGCGCGATCGGCCCGGCCCCGGTGGTGGCGGCGTCCCTGGGTGGCGCCGCTGATGGTGGTGGCGGCGGCTTTCCTGGCGTTCTCGCTGCCGCCGTACCTGTCGCTGGATCCGAGTCAGTCGCGCGTGCCCGCCCCTGACTTCTTCCCGCCGCACTTCGTGGTGCTCTCCCTGCACGTGGTGTTCGGGTCGGTGGCGATGGTGACGTGCTGCCTGCAGATCTGGCCGTGGTTCCGTGGCCGCCATCCGCGTGCGCACCGCGTCATCGGCCGCGTGTACGTCTTCGGCGGCTGTCTGCCGAGCGGGCTGCTGGGCCTGGTGGCCGGGCTGGCGACGCCGTGGGGCCCGGTCACGATGGTGAGCAACGTGCTGCTGGCGCTGCTCTGGCTGGGCTGCACGCTGGCGGGATGGCGGATGGCCCGGCAACGCAGGTTCGTCGACCACCGCCGCTGGATGGTGCGCAGCTTCGCCCTGACGATGTCGATCATCACCAACCGGCTCTACGGCGTCCTGTTCACGATCCTGCTGCTGCCGCAGTTCGAGACGACCTTCCGCGGCGACGAGGCCCTCATGGGCAGCACCGTGGCGGCACTGTCGGCGTGGCTCGGCTGGGTGCTGCCGCTGCTGGTCGCCGAGTGGTGGCTGGAACGCGGCGACGCCGCCGGACGCCGCCGCCGCGCCACCCGCTCCCCCGCGCCGGCCGCCGCCCGACCGGCCGACACGGCCCCGCGGCCCTGAGCCCGCCGTGGCCCGTCTCCGCTCCACTCCGGCGCGGAGACGGGCCACGTGCCCGTCAGAGGCGGCGAGCGGCCGTCACAGGGACAGGATCTTCCGCAGGAAGCGTCCCGTGTGGCTCTCGTCCACCAGCGCGATCTCCTCCGGCGTGCCGTTGGCGACCAGCGTGCCGCCGCGCGCCCCGCCCTCGGGACCCATGTCGATGACCCAGTCGGCGGTCTTGATGACGTCGAGGTTGTGCTCGATGACGATCACCGTGTTGCCGCCGTCGACCAGCCGCCCCAGCACGCCGAGCAGCCGCCGGATGTCCTCGAAGTGCAGGCCGGTGGTCGGCTCGTCGAGCACGTAGACCGTCCGCCCGGTCTGCCGCCGCTGCAGCTCGGAGGCGAGCTTGACGCGCTGCGCCTCGCCGCCGGACAGCGTCGTGGCCGGCTGCCCGAGGCGTACGTAGCCGAGCCCCACGTCGTGGAGCGTCTGCAGGTGGCGCTTGATCGCGGGGATCGCGTCGAAGAAGCCCAGCGCCTCCTCGATCGGCATGTCGAGCACCTCGGAGATCGTCTTGCCCTTGTAGTGGACCTCCAGCGTCTCCCGGTTGTAACGGGCGCCGTGGCAGACCTCACAGGGGACGTAGACGTCCGGCAGGAAGTTCATCTCGATCTTGATGGTGCCGTCGCCCGCGCACGCCTCGCAACGCCCGCCCTTGACGTTGAAGCTGAAGCGCCCCGGCTGGTAACCGCGCACCTTCGCCTCCGCCGTGGCCGCGAACAGCTTGCGGACGTGGTCGAAGACCCCGGTGTAGGTGGCCGGGTTGGAGCGCGGGGTGCGGCCGATCGGCGACTGGTCGACGTGGACCACCTTGTCGACCTGGTCCATGCCGTTGATCCGCGAGTGCCGGCCGGGCACCGTGCGGGCGCCGTTGAGCTCCTTGGCAAGCGCGTTGTAGAGGATGTCGTTGACCAGCGTCGACTTGCCCGACCCCGACACGCCCGTGACCGCGGTGAACACGCCCAGCGGGAAGTCGATGTCGACGCCCTTGAGGTTGTGCTGGCGCGCGCCCTTGACGGTGATCTGCCGCTTCTTGTCGCGCTTGCGGCGCTGGGCGGGGATCGGGATGCTCCTGCGCCCGGACAGATACTGGCCGGTGATGGACTCCTCGCTGGTGAGGAGGTCCTGCACGGTGCCGGAGACGACCACCTGGCCGCCGTGCTCGCCGGCGCCGGGCCCGATGTCGACCACCCAGTCGGCCGCGGCGATGGTGTCCTCGTCGTGCTCGACGACGATCAGCGTGTTGCCCATGTCGCGCAGCCGGACGAGCGTGTCGAGCAGGCGCATGTTGTCGCGCTGGTGCAGGCCGATGGACGGCTCGTCCAGCACGTAGAGGACGCCGACCAGGCCGGAGCCGATCTGCGTGGCCAGCCGGATGCGCTGCGCCTCGCCGCCGGCGAGGGTGGCGGCGGCGCGGTCCATGCTCAGGTAGTCGAGGCCGACGTCGAGCAGGAAGCCCATGCGGGCGTTGATCTCCTTGACCACCTGCTCGGCGATCTGCATGTCGCGGTCGGACAGCTTGAGCGCGGCGAGGAACTTCGCGCACTCGCCGATCGACATGGACGACACCTCGGCGATCGACTTGCCGGCGACCGTCACCGCGAGGCTGACCGGCTTGAGCCGGGCCCCCTTGCAGGCCGGGCACGGGATCTCCCGCATGTAGCCCTCGAACCGCTCGCGCGCGGAGTCGCTCTCGGCCTCGGCGTGCCGGCGCTGCACCCACGGGATGACGGGGGTGAACGTCGTGTAGTAGGAGCGTCTGCGGCCGAAGCGGTTGCTGTAGCTGACGTGAACCTGCTCGTCGTGGCCGTACAGCAGGGCCTTCTGGGCCTTCTTCGGCAGCTTCTCCCACGGCGTGTCGAGGGTGAACCCGACCGTGTGGCCGAGCGCCTCGACCAGCCTGGTGAAGTATTCGCTGGCGTGGCCACCGGACCACGGGTGGATCGCGCCCTCGGCGAGCGTGCGCTCGGGGTCGGGCACCACCAGATCGGGATCGACCTCCATCTTCGTGCCCAGGCCCGTGCACTCGGGACAGGCGCCGAACGGCGAGTTGAAGGAGAACGAACGCGGCTCCAGCTCCTCGAACGACAGGTCGTCGTAGGGGCAGTAGAGGTGCTCGGAGTAGAAGCGCTCGCGGTTGGGGTCGTCTTCCGGCAGGTCGACGAACTCGAGCGTGATCGTGCCGCCGGACAGCTGCAACGCCGTCTCGACCGAGTCGTTGAGCCTGCGTCGCGCCGACTCCTTGACCGACAGGCGGTCGACGATGACCTCGATGTCGTGCTTCTCGTACTTCTTCAGCGTCGGCGGCTCCTCCAGCCGGACGACGGTGCCGTCGACCCTGGCCCTGGCGTAGCCCTTGCTCTGCAGCTCACGGAACAGCTCGCCGTACTCGCCCTTGCGGCCCCTGATGACCGGCGCCAGCACCTGGAACCGGGTGCCCTCCTCCAGATCCATCACGCGGTCGACGATCTGCTGCGGCGACTGCCTGGCGATCGGACGGGCGCACACGGGGCAGTGCGGCTTGCCGATGCGCGCCCACAGCAGCCGCAGGTAGTCGTAGACCTCGGTGATCGTGCCGACGGTGGAGCGCGGGTTCTTGCTGGTGGACTTCTGGTCGATGGACACGGCCGGCGACAGGCCCTCGATGAAGTCGACGTCGGGCTTGTCCATCTGGCCGAGGAACTGGCGGGCGTACGCCGACAGCGACTCGACGTAGCGCCGCTGCCCCTCAGCGAAGATCGTGTCGAAGGCCAGGCTCGACTTGCCTGAGCCGGACAGGCCGGTGAAGACGATCAGCGAGTCTCGCGGCAGGTCGAGCGAGACGTCCTTGAGGTTGTGTTCTCGTGCACCACGCACGATCAGGCGGTCTGCCACGGCGATCCCGGAGGTCAAAAGGCGGATAGGTCCACGGGGGATGGTAGACGGGGGCTCCGACAGTTTCGGGCCGGCGCCGACTCCGTCCGCCGAGAACCCGTCCCTCTCAGCGTACGGCCATCTCCCGCCGTGCCAGGAGCCCTTCAACGTTCAACCTCCTGACCTGGAGTTTTATGTCCCTAGGCCAATTCACCTTAAACGATGAAATATCGAGGTATGACCGTTTTGCCGAGGCTCCAGGATGAGCTGACCCGCGCCACGAACCGGTTTCTGGCCACGGCCGCCGCCCTCTCCGACACCGACCTCACCGCCCCGTCCCTCATGCCCGGCTGGACCAGGGGGCACGTCCTCGCCCACGTCGCCGGCACCGCCGATTCCCACCTGAACCTCCTCGCCTGGGCGAGGAGCGGCGTCCGCACCCCCCAGTACGCCTCGTACGCGGCCCGCGCCGCCGAGATCGAGGCCGGATCCACCCGATCCGCCTCCCAGCACCTGGCCGCGCTGGAGGACGGCGCCGCCCGCCTGGCCGCCGCCATCCGCGACCTGCCCGAGCACGCCTGGTCCGCGCAGGTGGAGGGCATGCGCCCGCCGCCCCATCCCGCCTGGTACGTCCTCGTACGCCGCCTGCGAGAGATCGGCCTGCACCACGTGGACCTGGCCGCCGGGTACGGCCCCGCGGACTGGCCGCAGGCGTTTGTGCGCCGGGAGCTGCACGACTGCCGCAGGTCGTGGCCCCGGGAACGCAGCACGGTGAGCGAGGTCGTGCTCATGGACAACGGCCGGGAGGTCGAACGGTGGCGCGACCTCGGCCCCGGCCCGGCGATCGCCGGCGCGCCCGCCGACATGCTGGCCTGGCTCACCGGCCGCTCCGGTGGCGAGGGGGTTAGGCTGGTGCCAGTGGGGCGATCGTGCACACCGGGCCCCGGGGGCGCACGCCTTCCAGAGCCGCCACCGTGGCTGACGATGCCGGCCCCCGCTGATCTGCCCGCGACGCCCACAGAGGACTACCCATGACGTACACAGGTGACGTCCAGGTCGGCGGTCCCGCCGACGTGCGTGAGCTGCCGGCTCTGACCATCTGCAAGCTCGCCGTCGGCCCGTTCGACAACAACGCCTATCTGCTGCGCTGTACCGCCACCGGTGAGGGCCTGCTCATCGACGCCGCGGCCGAGGCCGACCGGCTGCTCGCGCTCATCGCCGACCAGCCGGTCCGCTCGATCGCCACCACCCACCAGCACGGCGACCACTGGCAGGCGCTGGAGCAGGTCGCCAAGGTCACGGGAGCCGAGGTGATCGCCCACCCGCTCGACGCCCCCGCGCTGCCGGTGCCGGTCGCCCACCCGGTCGAGCACGGCGACACGATCGGCGTCGGCGAGGTGAGCCTGGAGGTCATCCACCTGCGGGGCCACACGCCGGGCTCGATCGCCCTGCTGTACGACGGCGGGCCGGCCGGCCTCCACCTGTTCACCGGCGACTCCCTGTTCCCGGGCGGCGTCGGCAACACGCAGAAGGACGCCGAGCGCTTCACCCAGCTCTACACCGACGTGGTGGAGCGGATCTTCGACCGCCTGCCCGACGAGACCTGGGTCTACCCGGGCCACGGCAAGGACACCACCCTGGGCGCCGAGCGCCCGGCCCTTCCGGAGTGGAAGGCCCGGGGCTGGTAGAAACCGCGAGCGCCCGCCGGGCGATCACCGGCGGGCGGTCAGCACGTGCACGATGCGCTCGGCCGCGAGGGCGGGGTCGTCGGCCGGTCCGACCGGGTCACCCCACGACCACCGGTAGAACCACCCCTCGGCGAGCGGCACGCAGTCGATCGTCTCGGCGAGCATGATCGTGCCGTCCGGATCGCTGATGCGCAACGCGGGCGGATACGGCCGCAAGGCGGCCGTCAGCCCGCGCTGCTCCAGCTCGGCGGCCAGTTTGCCGAGGTAGTACGTGCGCGTGTGCTCGCGCGGCGTAGCTGACATGGATCCATCAAAGCCGAAATATGCCGAAAAATCCCGCCGGCAGGGCGTTGTCAGTTGCTGACGTGCTCCACGCCCTCGGCCTCACGGCGCTTGTTGTACTGGCGCTGCTCACGCTTGTAGAAGAGCATCCGCAGCGGAATCGCCGCCACCAGCGCGATCTGCATGGTCGCCCCGATCTTGATCGGCAGGTCGCCGCCTTCGGGCCAGGCCACCCAGAAAGTGAGGAAGGCCACATTGACCATGATCCACCCGAGGACGACCGCCGCGAGCTGCCCCTTGGGCTTCGGGTACTCGATGCGGCTGACCATCAGCCAGGCCACGCCGAGCACGCCCACCAGGGCCCAGATGCTCGGCTGGAACAGCAGCACGATCGAGATCACGCTCATGGCGCCCATCGGAATGGGCAGCCCCATGAAGTCGCCGCTCTTGGTCTTGACGCAGGCGAATCTGGCCAGGCGCACGACACCGGCCACCAGCACGGCCGCCGCCGCGACGAGCACCGCCGCGAAGGGGACCCTGTCGCTGAAGCCCATGCCCCAGATCACCACCATGAAGGCCGGCGCGAACCCGAAGCTGATGACGTCGGCCAGGTTGTCGAGCTCGGCGCCCATCGCGGAGGCGCGGAAGCGCCGGGCCACGAGGCCGTCGAACAGGTCGCACGTGGCGCCGATCAGCAGCAGCACGATGGCGGTGGCGAAGTAGCTCGGGTCCGGTGTGAACCGGCCGGGCGCGACCTGGAGTTGCTGGATCGCGGAGTAGGCCAGGACGCACACCGCGAGGAAGCCGCAGACGGCGTTGCCCAGCGAGAGCGAGTCGGCGGCCGACAGGCGGAACGCCTTGCCGACGGGCCCACGAGGCTCTTCGTTCTCCGCCTGCCAGCTGCCGGCGTCAGCCGTGGTCAATTCTGGTCACCCCCGCAACCGTCTTCTCGCCCACGGACACCGCGGGAGAGATGCCTTCGGGAAGGTAGATGTCGACCCGCGAACCGAACCGGATGAGCCCGATGCGCTCGGCCTGCGCGACCTTCACGCCCGCGTTCACGTACGGCACGATCCTGCGCGCCACGGCGCCCGCGATCTGCACCATCTCGATGTCGCCCAGCGCGGTCTCGAAATGCCACACCACGCGCTCGTTCTGGTCGCTGTCCTTGTTGAACGCCGGCAGGAACCCACCTGCCACATGCTGCACGGAGGTGACATTTCCCGCAAGAGGGGCACGGTTGACGTGCACGTTCAGCGGGCTCATGAAGATGGCGATCCTGGTGCGCCCGTCCGGCCACGGATCGATGCTCTGCACCACGCCGTCGGCGGGAGACAGGATGCGCCCCTGGCCCGCGGTGCGGTCGGGGTCGCGGAAGAACCAGAGCATGGCCCCGGTGAGCGCGCTCAGCGGCACCGCCGCGAGCGCCCATCGACGGTCTCGGCGCGTCAGCAGCGCGGTGGCGACCGTCGTGGCCGCCGTCGGGAGGAGCCACGGGGAGACCCCCCGTGCGAGCCTCATGCGGCTCGGCTTGGCAGAATCGTCTGACACGTACAACCTTATGGTGGTGACTGGACTAGGCGCTTTGCCGCGCTGTTACGGAACCAGTAACTATTACACGGCCTAACTACACAAGCAAAGCGCCCTGAGGTCCATTTCGCTAGACCTGTTCCGGTTGCGTCTCCTCGCCCTTGCGCATGTCGATGCGGGCTTTGATCAGGCTGGCCACGGTGGTGATGACCATGGTGGCGCCGATGACCGAGAGCGACACCCAGATGGGAATGGCGGGCGCCCAGGAGACATGGCTGGCATGCAACGCCTCCAATACGAGCTTAACCCCGATGAACCCCAGGATGAACGCCAAACCATAGCTGATGTAGACCAGTCGCTGCAGCAGACCGCCCAGCAGGAAGTAGAGCTGACGCAGTCCCATCAGGGCGAACGCGTTGGCGGTGAAGACGATGAACGGGTCCTTCGTCAGGCCGAAGATCGCCGGAATCGAGTCGAGCGCGAACAGCAGGTCGGTGCTGCCGATGGCGACCATCACGATGAGCATCGGCGTGACCATGCGCTTGCCGTCGACCTTGACGGTGACCTTGGAGCCGACGTAGCCGTCGGTGGTGGGGAAGGCCCTGCGCACCCAGCGCAGCACGATGTTCTCGTTGAACTCCTCGTCGTCGCCCTTGAGGTGGTCGCGGACGATGGTGATCGCCGTGTAGACGAGGAACGCGCCGAAGACGTAGAACAGCCAGCTGAACCGCTCGAGCGCGGCGGCGCCCAGCGCGATGAAGATGCCTCGCATCACGAGCGCGAGCAGGATGCCGACGAGCAACACCTTGTGCTGGTAAGCCCGTGGGACCGCGAACCGGCTCATGATGATGAGGAAGACGAAGAGGTTGTCGATACTGAGGCTGTATTCGGTGATGTAGCCGGCGAAGAACTCTCCGGCCTTCACACCCCCGACCGTCATCCACAACACCACTCCGAACGCCACGGCGAGGGCGACGTAGAACGTCACCCAGTAACTCGCCTGACGCATGGAGAATTCTCGGGCTTCGCCTCGGTCGACGATCCACAGGTCGATCGCGAGGACAAGGAGGAGACCGCCGATGACGACGATCCAGGCCCACAAAGGTTCGTTCACTCAACCCTCCGGCATGCGCGGTTCATAGCCGGAGGTCTCTCCCGCCCGCGAGAAGCGGCGAGCCGGCAGCCCCGGGGGCCCCATGGGGCGGGGCTGCACCGTGATGACGAGGCTGTCGCGAAGGGATACTCCCCTCCCTAACCCCGGCAGTATATGAGAACGCATCGACCCCACCTAACCGCCGGGTGGCGCGCTACCGCTGATAGACCGCGAGCACGCTCTCCACGACGTCGTCGCCGCCGGGCATCTCCCTGCCCCGCCGCGCCGCCGCCGCGGCCAGTCTTTCCGTGGTCGCGGCGTCCGTCAGCAGCGTCCGTACGGCCGCGCGGAACCCTTCGGCGTCGCCGTACGGCACCAGAATTCCAGCATCTGCCAAGATTTCCGGAATGCCGCCCACGTCGGAGGCGATGGCCGGAGTACCGGTCATGAGGGCCTCCCGCAGGGTGAGCGGCTGTCCCTCCCACCGGCTCGGCATCACCAGCGCGACAGCGGCCCCGAGCAGGTCGGGCACGTCGTCGCGGTTGCCCAGGAGCATGACGGGAAGTCGTTCGGCGTCGATGCGGCGCCGCAACTCCTCGCGCAGCGGCCCCTCTCCCGCGACCGCGAACAGCGGCGCGCCGGCGCCCGGCCATGGCCCGGCCGCGACGTCGAGCAGCGTCTCCAGCCCCTTCTGCTGGGCCAGCCGGGCGACGGTCAGCAGGAGGGGGCGCTCCCCGGCGCCCAGGTCGTCCTTGACCTCCTGAGGCGTGCGCCTGGCCGGCGGCGGCACGGGCGCGGCCACCAGCGCGGCGCGCACGTCACGGGCGCCGAGCCGGGTCATCCGCTCGCCGAGGTCGGGCGAGACGACCAGCACGCGCCCGGCCCGCCGGGCCACGATCCGCTCCAGCGCGCCGTAGACGAACCCCACGAAACCGCCCGCCGTCAGCGCGTTGTGCAGCGTCACCACGGGCCCGCGGCGCCCGAGCGCGGTCAGCGCCCCGGCGCGCAACCCGTGGGCGTGCACGACGTCGGCGTCACGCGTCAGCCGCCGGATGGCCAGCACCGCGCGCAGGTCGCCGAGGGGCTGCGGCCGGTCGGACACGGCCACCTCGGCGAAGACCGCCCCCGCCGCCTCGAACCGGAACCGCTCCTCCACGCTGCGCGGCCCCGCCACGACCACCCGATGCCCGCGCCGTAGGAGCCCCTCGACCAGCATCAGCACATGCCGCCCCGTCCCACCGGACGTCGTCCCCAGCACAAAGGCCACCCGCACAACCCACTCCTTCCTCAGCCGACCCCTCGGGCCCGCACACCGACCACCCGACCGCTCGCGCCGCACACCGACCACCCGACCGCTCGCGCCGCACACCGACCACCCGACTCCTCGCGGCCGCACATCGACCAACCGGCCGCTCGGGCCGCACACCGACCACCCGACCGCTCGCGCCTGCACACCGGCCAACCGGCGCTTGCGACACCGGCCGGCCGGCCGCTCGGGGCGCACACCGTTCAGCCGGAGGCGCCGCGGCGCAGCAGCGCGGTAAGCGCGGCCGCGTCGGGACGGTCGGCCAGCGCAACCACCGCGGCCCCCACGCCCAGCGCCACGACGGCGGCCAGCACGGTCGCGCCCGCGCTGGGCCACACCCCGCTCGGCCCGAGCAACGCCACCACGCCGGCCCCCGCCAGATAGCCCAGCAGCCCCCCGGCGGCGCAAGCGCCGACGGCCCGCGGCAGCCCGGCCACGGCCGCGCGCCCCCGGGCCCGCACCACGGACCCGAGCAGCAGCGCGCCACCCACGCTCATGCCGACGCTCATCCCGAGCGCCATCCCGCCGATCTCCCACGCGTCGGGCAGCACCAGCACGAACACCGTCTGCGCGACCATCACGACGATCCACCCCGCGACGGTCCCGGTGGCGACGGCCCGCCCCCGCCCGGCGGCGTACAGCACCCGGCTGAGGTGGGCGATGAGCCCGTAGCCGAGCAGCCCGGGGGCGAACAGCGCGATCGCCGCCGCCAGCTCACCCGCCGGCACGTCGCTCTTGCCCGCCAGGAACACCACCGCGCCGGGCCCGGACGCGGCCGCCAGCACCCCAGCGGAGAGGCCCGACACCAGCACCACGGCCCGGGTCGTGCGCGCCGCGAGCGCCGAGAACGCCGCGGGCTCCCCCACCTGCGCGGACAGCCGGGGAAAGGCGCTGGTGGCGATCGGCACGGCCAGCACTGCGTACGGCACCAAGTAGATCGCCCACGCGTAGTTGTAGGCCGCGAGGGCACCGCTGCCGATCGCCTGGTTGGCCAGCAGCACCACCACGACCATGGCCGCCTGCTGGGCCAGCAGCGCCGACACGCCCGCCAGCGCGAGCCTGCGCACCCGGACCGCCACCCCGTCGGGGAAACGCAGGGTGGGCCGCCATCGCAGCCCCAGCCGCCCGACGGGCCCGAGCACGGCCAGCACCAGGGAGAGCACGCCCAGGCTCGTCCCGACCGACAACGCCAGCTCGGCGGGCTGTGGCAACTCGCCCGGGACCCTCTCCCCGCCGCTGAGCGGCACGAACAACAGGTAGGCGACGATGACCACGATGCTCGACACCAGAGGCGCGACCGCCGGCCCGGCGAAGCGCTTGTGCGACTGCAGCACGCCGTAGAGCACCACGGCGACGCCGTACAGGGGGATCTGGGGGGCGAAGACGACGAGCATGCGGGTGGCGACGGCGCTCATCGGGGCGAGGTCGCAACCTTCCACGCCCGAGCCGAAGAGCAGCCCGGTGACCGGCCCGGCGAGCACCGCGACGAGCACGCCCAGCGGCACGAGCACGACGACCACCCAGGTGAGCAGCGCCGAGCCGATCCGGCCGGCCCGCTCGCGCGCGCCCTCGTCGGCCGCCCCGGCGAGCACGGGCACGACCATCCCCGCCAGCGCACCCCCGGCGACCACCTCGAAGACGATGTTGGGGATCTGGTTGGCCGTCATGTAGGCCGTGGCCAGGCAGTTGGTGCCGACGGTCTGGGCGAAGGCGTACTGCTTGGCGAAGCCGGCGACGCGCGCGAGTATGGTGATCGCCCCGATGAGCATCGCCCCGCCCGCGACGCCCCGCGCAGTCACCACTCCCATCGGGCCTCCAGAAAGCCGCCGACGTACGCTGACGCAGACATCCTGGCAGGCCGGGCCGACAATCGCGGCCGGCGGGTCACACAGGGTCGGCCGGGCGGCGGCCGAGCATGTCGATCCGGTCGAGCACGGGGTTGCCGGCGATGACCTTGGTGAAGCTGACCTTCTCGGCGGCGGCGGTCAGCGCCACGACGGTGCCGAGCACGGCGTACCGGCCGGGTCTGCCGAGCCTGGTCACCGCGGCCAGCCCGAGCAGCGCGCCGAGGGAGTTGGCGCCGGCGTCGCCGAGCATCGCGCGCTCGCCGAGGTCGTCGGGCAGCAGCGCGGCGGCGGCGCCCAGCGGGACGGCGGCCAGCGCCGCGGCGGCGGGCGAGCCGCGCAGGACCGAGGCGGCCAGCAGCGGCCCGCCGGTGAGCAGAGCCACCTTGATGGCGCGGCCGGGACGCAGGTCGAAGAGGTTGGCGAGATTGGCGGCGCCCGCGATGGTGGCGCCGTTGACCAGAGTGTCGACGGGCCCCTCGGACACCAGCGCGGCCGACAGGAGGCCGGTGGCGCCGATGCCGAGGATCTTGACGGCGCCGCTGGTGACCTCGCCGCGGGCGAGCGCGCTCAGGTGGCCCTTGAAGCCCTTGGAGTCGGTGGTGCCGTAGAGGTCGTCGTAGGCGCCGAGCGCGCCGCTGCCGGCCCCGGCGAGCAGCGCGGCGGCGCGTACGCGACCGGGCAGGCCCGGCGCGAGGGCGGCGGCGGCTCCGGATCCGGCGACGAACGCTGGCCCCTCCAGCAGGGTGAGGGGCTCGCCGCGGTGGTTCTTCCGCGTCCAGCGGCTGCTCAGATCGGCCTGCCGGTTACGGGTGAACCCGGCGTAGGCCGCGCGGGCGGCGACGGCGCCGATGGCGGCGCCGGCGAGGGCGTAGAGGAGGCCACGGGCCCGGCTGGCAGGCATGTCAGCTCCCGGAGTCACTGGTGGTGGGGGACGGAGACGGGGTCGCCGGCGGCGGCATGGGCGCCGAGGCTCCCGGGCCCACGCCGTACTGGCCGGCGCGACCGCTCAGCTGCTCCCGCAGAGAGTAGACCATGACGACGCGGCCCAGCGGCATGTCGACGATGTCGACCGTGGACACGCGCTTGGAGACCTCGCCCTCGTCGCGCAGGGCGCTGATCACGTCGCCGGGCATGGCGACGGGCGGCACGATGCCCGCCAGCACCGTGCCGCGCCCGGCCGCGTCGAAGCCGTCGGCGACCGCGACGAGGGCAGCCGCCTGCACCTCGGCGCCCTCCCCCTCGTACGGCCGCTCGGGCGCGAGCATCACCGCGAGCGTGGCCCGCTCGTCCGCATCGCCCTCGACGCTGAGCAGGCCGCCGGCCTCGAACGTGCTGAGCACGTCGCCGGCGGCGGCGTTGGGCGTGCCGGCCTGCGCCGGGTCGGTCGTGACGAGCGCGGAGGCGAGCAGCGTGGACGCGCGCCCCCAGCTGGTGCCCGTGGGCGGGAAGATCATGTTGACCGGCTTGAGCTGGTTGACCAGGCCGTCGAGCACGCCCACGCCCTTGGGGTCGAGGAACTTCTCGGTCAGCGTGACGCGCCCGGAGATCTCGGCGCCCGCCTGGTCGAGCACCTTCTCGGCCGACTCGCGTACGGCGGTGCTGGAGCCCGGCGTCTCGATGAGCAGCACCCGCTGGCCGGTCAGGTCGCCCGCGACGAGCTCGGGCGTCGCGGAGTCGATGAACGCGTCGTTGCCCGCCTGGCGGCCCTGCAGCGTGTCGATCTCCACGCGCAGCTCCTCCTTGGTCTTGGTGAGCTGCGCGGTCATCTCCTGGGCGGACCTGACCGCGGGCTCCTCCAGGAGCGTGGTGCCCAGCACGATGCCCACCGCCAGGGCCAGGAAGATGGCGACGATGGAGACGAGGTGGTAACGAAAATCGATCACGAGAAGAGTCCGACCAGCCAGAAGATGAACGCGTTCCAGACGTCCTGCAGGCCGTTCAGCCAGGTCTGGCCGAGTGGCGACAGGGAGAGCGCGACGCCCATGGTGATCAGCGCGGTGATCACCAGCAGGAGCAGCTGCGAGGTGGTGATGCGGCTGCGGTAGAGCCTGCTCACGCCCTTGGCGTCGATGAGCTTGCTGCCGATGATCAGCCGGGTGAGGAAGGTGCTCGCCATGCCGGCGCGGCCCTTGTCGAGGAACTCCTCCAGGGTGCCGTGGGTGCCGACGGCGACGATCAGCTCGGCGCCCTTGTCGTCGGCGAGGAGCATGGCGATGTCCTCGCTGGTGCCGGTGGCGGGGAAGATCACCGCTTCGCGGCCGAGCTGGTGGACGCGTTCGAGCCCGGGCGCCCTGCCGTCGCGGTAGGCGTGCACGACCAGCTCGGCGCCGCAGGTCAGGGCCTTGGTGGAGACGGAGTCGAAGTCGCCGACGATGACGTCGGGCAGGTAGCCCGCCTCCAGCAGGGCGTCGGCCCCTCCATCGACGCCCACCAGGACGGGACGGTATTCGCGGATGTAGGGGCGCAGGGTGGCGATGTCTTCTTTGTAGTGGTATCCGCGCACCACGATGAGGACGTGCCGGCCCTCCATGGAGGTGCGGATCTCAGGGACGCCGACCCCGTCGATGAGGAGCTTGCCCTCGCCGCGGACGTATTCCATCGTGTTGACGGCGAAGGCCTCGATCTGCACCGCGAGCCCGGCGCGCGCCTCGGCCATGGCGGCATCGACGGTCTCGGGCGTCTGCTCGACGCCCTTGCCGACCACCTCGTCGTCGAGGTGGACGACGCCGTCGCAGACGCGCACGACGTCGCCGTCCTTGACGCGTTCGAAGAGCTCCGGGGTGGCGTGGTCGACGAACGGTACGCCGGCTTCGATCAGGATCTGCGGCCCCAGATTGGGGTAGCGCCCGCTGATGCCCGCGGCGACGTTGACCACCGCCGCGGCTCCGCATGCGACAAGAGCCTCCGCGCTGACCCGGTCAACGTCAACATGGTCGATAATCGCTATTTCTCCGGGCTGGAGGCGTTTTGTCAGCCTCTTGGTGCGCCGGTCGATTCTCGCCACTGCCGTTATACCGGGAAGGTCACCGACCTTCCGCCCACGGAGGCCCGGCATCTTGCTTCCGGGAACCTTCATCAACGACCATCCTGCCAGAGCCAAACGGCGCGCAGGCCACGCATTACGCGGCGTGTCCACTATGTCACCCGCAATCACCTGTCGGCTGCCGCCAGTCCCAGCAGTTCCTCGGCGTGCGCCCGGCCCAGTTCGGAGTCCTCGAGGCCGGCGAGCATGCGCGACAGCTCGCGTACGCGACCCTCGTGGTTGAGCGTGACGACGCCGCTGCGCACGACGCTGCCGTCGCTCGCCTTCTCGACCACGAGATGCTGGTCGGCGAAGGCCGCCACCTGCGGCAGGTGGGTGACCACGATCACCTGCGCGGTGCGGGCCAGCCGGGCGAGCCGGCGCCCGATCTCGACCGCCGCCTTGCCGCCGACGCCGGCGTCCACCTCGTCGAACACGAACGTCGGCACGGGATCGGCGCCGGCGAAGACCACCTCGATCGCGAGCATCACGCGGCTCAGCTCGCCACCGGAGGCGCCCTTGTTGAGCGGCAGCGGCGGCGCGGCGGGATGGGCGGCCATGCGCAGCTCCACCTCGTCGCGGCCCTCCGGCCCGAAGTCCTCGCTCTGGCTCAGCTGGACGACGACCCGGGCGTGGGGCATCGCGAGCGCGGTCAGCTCCTCGGTGACGGCGCGACCGAACCGCTCGGCGGCGGCCTGGCGCACCTTCGTCAGCTCGGCGGCCAGCTCGGTGAGCCGGGCCGTCAGCTCTTCGTACTCGCGGGCCAGCTCCTCGATGCGCTCGTCGTCGCCTTCGAGCTCGATCAGCCGGGCCGCCGCCTGCTGCGCCCACGTCAGGACGGCCGTGGTGTCCTCGCCGTACTTGCGGGTCAGGCCCGACAGCACCGACCTGCGCTCCTGCACGGCCGCCAGCCGGGCGGGATCGGCCTCGACGGACTCGGCGTACGCCGCCAGGTCGGTGGCCACGTCGGAGATCAGATAGCCGGCCTCGGCCAGCCGGTCGGCCACCCCGGCGAGCTGAGCGTCGAAGTCGCGTACGGCCTCCACCGCGGCCCGCGCCTCCCCCAGCAGCGAGACGACGTCGTGAGGGCCGCTCGCGGCCTCCATCGGGTCGCCGAGCAGCGCGGTGTGCGCGCTCGTCGCGGCGTTGCGCAGCGCGTCGGCGTGTGAGAGACGTTCTTCCTCGGCTCGCAGCTCGGTGTCCTCGCCCGCCTTGGGGTCGACCTTCTCGATCTCCTCCAGGCCGAAGCGGAGCATGTCGGCCTCCTGCGTCCGCTCCCTGGCCCGGGTGGTCAGCTCCTCCAGCAGCGCGGCGACCTGCTTGTGCCGTTTGTACGCCTGCGTGTAGGCCCGCAGCGGCTTGACCAGCGCGTTGCCGGCATAGCGGTCGAGCGCGGCGCGCTGCCTGGCCGGCTGCAGCAGCCGCTGCTGGTCCATCTGCCCGTGCACGGCGACCAGGTCGTCGGCGAGGTACGTCAGCGTGCCGACGGGCACCGATCTCCCGCCCAGCCACGCCCTGGACCTGCCCTCGGCGGAGACGGTGCGTGAGATGATCAGCTCGCCGTCCTCGATCTCGCCGCCGATGTCCTCGACCTGCTGGGCGACGCGACCGCCGGCCTCGATGACGAGTGTGCCCTCGACGCTCGCCCGGTCGGCTCCCGGGCGGATGCGCGAGGGATCGGCCCGGCCACCGAACAGCAGGCCGAGCCCGGTGACGACCATCGTCTTGCCCGCGCCGGTCTCGCCGGTGACCACGTTGAAGCCCGGGGATAGCTCGAGCACGGCCTCGTCGATGACGCCGAGCCCCTGGATGCGGACCTCCTCGACCCTTGGTCGCACTGCCCACTCCCGTTCACTGCCGTGTCTGACGCCGCTGCCCGCGCGGCCCGCCATGCCCACGTGATCCTACGCGCTCTCCTGTCCATTCACTCAGGGTCGCGCCCTTCCGCGCCAGCCCTGAACAGGTAGCTCGAACTTGGCGACCAGCCGGTCGGTGAACGGCGCGCCCGTGCTCTCCACTCCGTGCAGGCGGGCCAGGCGGACGGGCTCGGCGCCCCTGCGCACCTCGACCCTGGAGCCCGGCGGAAGCTCGAACCTGCGGCGCCCGTCGCACCACAGAACGCCGCGCGGCGTGTCCGGCAGGATCTCGACGGCCAGCGTGGAGCACGGCGAGACCACCATCGGCCGGTCGAACAGCGCGTGCGCGCTGATGGGCACCATCAGCAGTGCTTCCACCTCGGGCCACACGACCGGGCCGCCGGCGGAGAACGCGTACGCGGTCGAGCCCGTCGGAGTGGCGCAGATCACGCCGTCGCAGCCCCAGCGGGACAGCGGCCGCCCGTCGATCTCGGCGACCACCTCCAGCATGCGCCCCTGCTTCTCCACGGTGACCTCGTTGAGCGCCCACGTGTCGGCCAGCACCCTGCCGTCGTGCCGGGCGATGACGTCGACCGTCATGCGCTCCTCGACGTCGTAGCGGCCCGCCACGACGTTGTCGACGGCCGCGGCCAGGTCGGCCACCTCGGCCTCGGCCAGGAAGCCGACGTGGCCGAGGTTGACGCCCAGCAGCGGCGTGCCCGTCGATCTGGCGAGCTCGGCCGCGCGCAGCAACGACCCGTCGCCGCCGAGCACGAACATGACCTCGGCGTCCTTGGCCGCGCTCGCGTCGGCCGGGACGGCCTCGGCCTCCGGGCAGCCGATCTCGCCGGCCTCGGTGTCGAGCACCCTGACGGCGATGCCCGCCTTGACCAGCCGGTCGATGACCAGCCGGGCGCTGTCGACGGCGGCGGCGCGCCCGGTGTGCACGGCGACCAGCACGGTGCGTTTCATTGCGGCCCTTCCGCGACGGCCCGCTGGATCTCGGCATCGAGGTCGGCGACCGGCGGCTCGCCCTCACCCTTGCCGAGCCACAGCAGGTATTCGACATTTCCCGACGGCCCGGGCAGCGGGCTCGCGGTGACGCCGCGCACGGTCAACCCCAGCTCGACGGCCTTGGCCGCGGCATCGCGCACCGACCGTGCCCGCAGCTCGGGATCGCGGACGACGCCGCCCGCCCCGACGAGGTCCTTGCCCACCTCGAACTGCGGCTTCACCAGCATCACGAAGTCGGCTCTCGGCGCCGCGACCGCGGCCAGCGCGGGCAGCACGAGCCGCAGAGAGATGAACGACAGGTCGCCCACGACCAGCGTGGGCGGCTCGCCGACCATGTCGGGGGTGAGGTCGCGCACGTTGACGCGCTCCATCACGGTCACCCGCTCGTCGTTGCGCAACGACCAGGCGAGCTGGCCGTAGCCGACGTCGACGGCCAGCACATGGCCGGCCCCGCGGCGCAGCAGCACGTCGGTGAACCCACCGGTGGAGGCGCCCGCGTCCAGGCAGCGGCGGCCCTCCACCGACAGACTTTTGAACGCCTCCAGCGCGCCGAGCAGCTTGTGCGCTCCGCGCGAGACGTAGTCGGGGCCGTCGTCGGAGGCGGCCACGACGATGGCGGCGGCGGTGTCGACCTGGGTGGCGGGCTTGCGGGCCCGCTGGCCGCCCACGCTGACCCGCCCGGCCTCGATGAGCTGGGCGGCCTGCTCGCGCGACCGGGCCAGGCCGCGGCGCACGAGCTCACTGTCGAGACGGATCCTGCGGCTCACGGGCGCTCCGGGACCCCCGCGTCCGTGAGCCGCCCCGCCGTCGTATGCTCGCCCTGCGCGTCGTCCACTGCAGCGAGCGTGCTCTCCAGCCCGGAGAACGCCTCCTCGAAGACGGCCACGTGCTCGCTCACGGGCAGCTCGCCCAGCCGGGCCAGGCCGGCGACGATGGCGTCGACCCGCGCGTCCGCGGTCTCCTCGGGCAGCTCACTCATGACTCGACCGTAACGCCTCCCGCGAGCGCCCGGGACCTCGGCAGGCGTGTCACGCGTTGGAGGTCATACGGGGGTGCTACTCATGTGGAACGCTACCCTCCGCAAAGGGAAGAAAGGATATGCAAATGGCAAGCGTCGAGGAGTGCCGGGCGGCACTGGTCAAGCTCGTCGCCCAGTTCGACGAGATCGACCATGAGGATCGTGCCAAGCACGTGGTCGAGCGCACGGTCAGCTGCCGGGTGTCCGACCTCGACGTGACCTTCTACGGCCGGCTGCACCACGGAGGGCTCGACCCGTTCTCGGAGCAGCCGCCGCCGGACGGCAAGGCCGCCGACGTCAAGCTCACGATCCTGAGCGACGACCTGATCGCGCTGGTCGACGGGGAACTGGACCTGGCACGCGCGCTGCTCGGAGGGCGGGTGAAGGTCGACGCGAGCTTCGGCGATCTGATGCGCCTGCGCCGGCTCATCTGACGTTCTTCAGCGACGGGCGAAACCTCTTCAGCGAAGGGCGTCCTTCCCCTCCCCACCCCGGCCGGCCGGAGGGCCGTGCGAAGATCACCCGATCCGGTCGAGCACCGGCTTGACCGCGTCCCCCTCGATACGTCCCTCACCGGCCGCCGTCCATGCGGCGTCGCAGGCCGCCCTCAACCCGTCGATCCGGCTGCCGTCGCCGTCGAGCCGCAGTGTCCCGTCCTTCCAGCCGGCCCGCCATCCGCCGCAGGCGCCGTCGCGGACCTCCGGATACGGCAGGAGCAGCGCCCCCAGGTCCTCCCCGATGTACGTCGGCCGGTGGCGGGGCTCCGCCGTCAACACGTCGGTCGCCGTCGCCACCCCGGTCAGCACCAGCAGGCTCTCGACGCCCGCGTTGAAGGCCCCTTCGATGTCGGTGTCCAGCCGGTCGCCCACGACCAGCGGCCGGCGCGCGCCCGTGCGGATCATCGACTCGCGGTGCAGCGGCGGGTCGGGCTTGCCGGCGTAGACGGGTTCGACGCCGGTGGCCACGGCGATCACGCTGACCAAGGCCCCGTTACCCGGCAGAATCCCCCGCCCGCTCGGCAGCGTGCTGTCGCGGTTCGCGGCCACGAACAGCGCCCCGTGCCGTACCGCCAGCGCCCCCTCGGCCAGCAGCCCGTACGCCAACCCCGGCGCGAACCCCTGCACCACCGCCACAGGGGACTCTGCGGCCGTGGACACCGGACGCAGCCCCAGGTCGCGTACCGCCAGCCGCAGCCCCGACCCGCCGACCACGAGCACGTTCGCGCCCGGCGCAACCCGCTCGGCCACCAGCCGGGCGGCGGCCTGCGCGGAGGTCACCACGTCGGCGGCGGTCGCGGGCGCGCCGAGCTCCCGCAGGTGCTCGGCGATGGCCGCCGGCGTGCGGGAGGCGTTGTTCGTCACGTACGCCAGCCGCGCCCCGCGCCGGCGGGCCTCCTCCAGCGCGGCCGGAGCGCCGGGCACCGCGTGGCTGCCCAGATAGACCACGCCGTCGAGGTCGAGCAGCAGGGTGTCGTAGCCGTCGATCAGCACAGTCCCTCTTCCCGGTTGACTCTCACGCCGCGTGAGACTTTAGCGTCGCCGTCGTACCCACCTACAGGAAGGATCCGGTCATGTCCGCACACGTCAACCTGTCGGCCGAGGAGCGCGCGGAACTGTTCGGCGGCTTCGACCCGGACGAGCACGCGGCGGAGGCCGAGCGGCGCTGGGGCGGCACCCAGGCGTGGGCCGACTCGGCGCGGCGCACGGCGTCGTACACGAAGGAGGACTGGCAGCGCTTCCTGGCGGAGGCGGCCGGCATCTCCGCACGCATGGCCGAGGCGATGCGGGCGGGGCTGCCCGCCGACGGCGGGCAGGCCATGGACCTGGCGGAGGAGCACCGCGCCCACATCACGCGCTGGTGCTACGAGTGCACGTACGAGATCCACCGCGGCCTCGGTGAGATGTACGTCACCGATCCCCGCTTCACCGCCTCCATCGACGCGACGGCTGCGGGACTGGCCGAGTACTTCCGCTCCGCCATCATCGCCAACGCCGTCCGTCACCAGGGCTGACTTCCCACAGGCTTCCTCCGTTCCGCCTCGCCGAGCGGAGCGGGTGCGCCTGTGGTGAACCCGCATGTCATGTCTCAGGGACCACCATCACATCTCACGGCGCGCGCGCAATGTGGCGCGAACGCTCCGCAACGCCGACACGTAATGGCGTTCGTCCGGGCGCATGGCCACGGCGATGGCGAGAGGCTCCTGGGCCCCCTCCACGTCTCCCGTGCGCCACAACGACAATCCCAACCCGAAGTAGGCATAGTCCTCGGCCGGATTGAAGTCCACGATCTGCCGGAAGCTGGCCGCGGCCTCCGCGTACTGCCGGGAGTTGAACTGGGCCCGGGCCAGCGCCTCCAGGATGCTCCGGGACTCGGGCTCGGCCGCCGCGGCGCGTTCGAGCAGGGCCGCCGCGGCGGCCGGACTGCCTTCCTGGAGCAACTTGACCCCACGCTGGTACCAGTCGTAAACGCCGCCCATGGGAGCGCCCGAGCTTTCACCGTGAACGTTTTGATCTTGACACATGTGGGAGGACTCCTTCATCGCTGCTACGGCGACCCCCGCCCCGCCCTGACTGCCGGGACGGCACGACTGCGACCACAACCACGGGGCGACTTCCGGAAGACACAAGCACTTATGGGAGCATGCCCGGTATGGGGACTCCTGAACTGCCGGTGCCGGATGGACTGGTGCTACGGCCCTTCCGAGGCGTGCGTTTCGCTGTCGAAGATCCCGCCAAGGTGACCTCCCCGCCGTACGACCTGATTTCGGACGCCGACGTAGAGGTCCTCCTCGACTCCCACCCGAACAATGTCGTCCGGCTCATCCTTCCCCGCTCCCCCCAAGAGACCTCCGACGACCCAGCGCGTCCGACACCCCCAGATGCGCACCCGAAACGGCACGCGCAGGGGGAAGCCGCACAGGACGCACCTGCGGAACCCGCACGGGACGCGAGGGGGGAAGCCGCACGGGACGAACACCCGGAAGCCGGACAAGACGGAGACACGGTCGCCACACAGGGCACACACGGGTCATCCCACCCAGCCCCTGACGCAACGCCCGCATCCCGACCCGCTCCCAGCGCGACAACGGCGTTCCGCCCTGCCCCGTCGTCGTCGACCGGCGAGGTGCCGCTGCAGAGCCGCTACACCGAGGCACGCGACACCCTGAGGGCGTGGCTGGGCTCCGGCGTCCTCGCGCCCGACCCCGAGCCTGCACTCTACGTGTACGAGCAGAGCGGCCCCGGCGTCCTGCAACGCGGCCTGATCGGCGACGTCGGCCTCGTGGACCCGGGCGAGCACATCGTCCTGCCCCACGAGGACGTCGTTCCCGGCCCCATCGCGGACCGGCTCGCCCTCATGAGCACCACCCAGGCCAACCTCGAACCCATCTTCCTCCTCTACGAGGGCGGCGACGGCACCGCCACCCGGCTGGTCGACGAGGTGGCGTCGACGCGCACCCCTCTCGTCTCGGCCCACACCGAAGACGGCCTCACCCACCGTCTCTGGGCGATCACCGACCCGGCCGAGATCGCCGCGATCAACGCCGATCTCCACGACCGCCAGGCCCTGATCGCCGACGGCCACCACAGATACGCGACGTACCGCGTCCTCCAGCGTCAGGAACGCGTCACCCGCCACGCCTCACGACCGCCTGCCGAACGCCTTACGCCCTCAGGCGACGTCCCGCTGGGCCCCTGGGACTTCGGGCTGGCCTTGCTCGTGGACTCCGCCGCGTACCCGCCCGACCTCAAGGCGATCCATCGGGTCATCCCGGGCCTCCCCCTCGAAGAGGCGGTCGCCAGAGCCAAGGGAGCCTGGCGCGTCCAGGACTACTCGGAGCTCGCCTTGGGCCTGACCGCCCTGGAAAGAGCCCAGGAGCCCGCGTTCCTGCTCGCCGGAGCGGACGGTGCGCACCTGCTCACGGACCCCGACCCCGTGCAGCTCGCCCGCGCCATGCCGGCCGACCATTCCGACCGCTGGAACTCGCTCAACACCTCCATCCTCAGCGAATTCGTGCTCCCCGTGGTCTGGGGCATGCGCGACGACGAGCACGCCGTACGCATCGTGCACCACGACACCGAAGCGGCAGTGCGCCTGGCCCGCCACACGGGAGGCACCGCTGTCATCCTCAAACCGCTCGCGGTCGAGGACGTCCTGGCGGTCGCAGCCGGTGGCGAACGAGTCCCCCGCAAGTCCACCTCCTTCGGCCCCAAACCACGAACCGGCCTCGTCCTCCGCACCTTCGCCATCGACTGACCACCGCCACGGCCCCACAGCAGAACAGCTGTGTCAGGCATGACGAAGACCGTGCCTGACACACCGGGGGCTGCGACGGCACCCGTCTGGCTTGCCGTAGCACGAAGCTGCGGCTACTTGGCGCCGTGCGTCAGAGCAGCGTCCGGCCTCCCGGGTGGAGAGGGGTCGCGCCGACTCGACTGACGGAAGCGTGCATTGCGCGGAGACGGCCTGGCCCGTGCGACCGCTCCCCGCACACATGAGGCGACCCAGAGACGGACGGCCGGCGGCCGGACCATCACGGCCCCTGCCGCCGCTCCTCACAACCCGACGGCAGGCGCCGAACCTGCCGACCCACAACACCCCCGCCCATCAACGTCGACGTATCACACATCAACCACGAGCAGGCTCCCGCTGCCGAGGAAAGCGCCTGACAAGCCGGGCTCAACCTGGCGTGAACCGGTGCATACTTGCGCCACTGGGATCCAACAGAAACGTGCGTTCACCTGGTGATCACACACCCACAAGCGCGCACGAGCCCCTACTGGCCGCAGCCAAGCGCATTGACAGGCGCCGCACCTGCCGACCCACAACACCCCCGCCCATCAACATCGACGTACCACGCATCAACCACGAGCAGGCTCCCGCTGCCGAGGAAAGCGCCTGACAAGCCGGGCTCAACCTGGCGTGAACCGGTGCATACTGGCCACTGGGATCCAACAGAAACGTGCGTTCACATGGTGATCACACACCCATAAGCGCGCACGAGCCCCTACTGGCCGCAGCCAAGCGCATTGACAGGCGCCGCACCTGCCGAACGTCGACCGCCCGACCATCGACGTCGATGCCGACGTGCCATGCGTCAACCCGAGTACACCACCACCTCCCGCAGCCGGCAGGGCAAGTTGCCGACGGGCCGGCTTGGCCTGTGGCAAGCCGCAGCCGCGTGCATGCCCTGGGGTGTCAGAGTCGTAGGCGTTGCATGTTGATCGCATCGACAGAAGCGACGTACGAGCCCGACCGGCGACCAGTCGTATTGACAGACGCCCTACCCGTCCACCGACAACTGCCGCCCATCGTCCGGCGCCCATGGCGCGCACCAATCACGAGCACGCCACCAGCTCTCCCGCTGAGGAGAAGGCAAGCCTGCCTCATCTGTGGTGAGCCCTCGGATGCGTACAGGCCTCCGGGATGCGTGACAGCCTTGCACCCGGCAAGGTGATCACGTCCACGGAAGCGACGCACGAGATCCCGGCCACAGGCTGACTCTTTGACAGGCGCCGTACCTGTCGGCAGGCGCCGTACCTGTCGGCCCGACAACAGCCGCCTATCGGCCCCGCACCGACAGGACACGCATCGGACCACGCGTACGTCAGCAGCTCCCGCCCCTGCGGGAAGGTTGCTGCCAGGCTCGCTTTATCTGTGGTCAATCAGCCGCTGCGTACAGGCCCCTGGGGCGTACCAGAACATGGGATACATGGTGATCACACCCCCAGAAGTGACGTACGAGTTCAGCTGGTCGCAAACTGGCATGTCGGCAGGCGGCGTGCAGCACCACACATCAGGAGCGCTGCAGTCAAGACATGCACCCGCGCTCAGGTGAGATGAGGACGGCCATCGCGCGAAGCTGCGGCAGGCGTGCAATTCAAGATCGAAGGACGTCATGGCCGCGGGCAGCCGTGTGACACCTGGGCAGTGGCCGCGCAGTGAATCAGAACCGTCAGCTGAAGGGATCGGTGAAAAGCATGGTCGAAGCGCTGGCGCCGAGCCGAGGCCGACAGCCGGTGCGGTGCCGCTACGGCCAGCGCAGTGACCAACGTGACGGCCCCCGAACAGACTGGGTGACACACGTGCGGTCACCGCTTCATCGCCCGGCAGGAGATGGCCCCCGGGTCGTGTCACATGTGCCCGTACGGCGTGACCGGCCCGCACGGGCACGCGAGACGAGCGCGAACCCGGTGAAGTCTCAGGCGGTAGCCGCCAGGTACGCCACCTGCCGGGGTATCAGGACGGCAGCCACTTCACCTCCGCCCGGCTTGTCCGTGGGATCGTCGGGCTCAGCCGTTTCCGCCTCGTAAGGCCGCACGGCGCTGACCTCCACCTCGTACCGCCAGATCTTGGCGGCCGACGGGCCGAAGACGCGGCAGCGGAACGCTCCGGTCACCTCGACGTAGTCGCGCGGCTTGAGGTCGCGCACCACTGCCGCGACCTCCGGGCTGAACGTGACGCACGGAATGCTGTCGGTCAGCGCCGCCCCGCGCCGATGACGCCGACGGCGCACGATGATGCGCCACTTCGTCACGGTGTCGCCGCTCGGCAACGGGTGCTCCTCGACCGCCGCCGACAGCCTCCCCACCAGCAAGACCTCGTTTCTGTCCACGGTCGTCCTCCTATCGGTGCTCTGGTGGAGATCACTCTCTACGATGAGGACAAGCCCGGATCGGCCGAACACCGTTCTGGGGATAACGGCTGGACGTTCGGGAGTGCCTGTGGAGAACATCACCGCGCTGGGCGGCGACGTCTACGAAATCGACACCAAGATGGCGGGATACACCGGCATCACAGCGGGTTACCTGATTCTCGGCGACCGGCCTTGCCTGGTGGAGACGGGCACCTCGACCTCGGCCCCCGTCGTCCGCGACGCGATCGCCTCCCTCGGCGTCGGCCCGGACGACCTGGCCACGGTCGTGGTGACGCACATCCATCTCGACCACGCCGGCGGGGTGGGGGACATCGCCAGGTTCTTCCCGTCGGCCCAGATCGTCGTCCACGAGAAGGGCGCCCGCCACCTCGCCGAGCCGTCTCGACTGATGGCCAGCGCACGCATGGTGTGGGGCGACCGACTCGACACGCTCTTCGGCGAACTGTCCCCCACCGAAGCCGAACGCATCGTCGCCCTCGGCGACACCGGCGCCATCGACCTCGGCAACGGCCGCACCCTGAGCAGCCACTACTCCCCGGGCCACGCCAAACACCACGTCGGCCTGATCGACTCCGCCACCGGCGACCTGTACGTCGGCGACGCGGCCGGCGTCTACCTGCCCGAAACGGGCGACCTGCGCCCCGCGACCCCTCCGCCGGACTTCGACCTCGACATCGCACTCGGTTCGATCGCACTGTTCAAGGCGCTGCAGCCGCAGCGCTTGCTGTTCAGCCATTATGGGCCGGTCGGCGCCGTTCAAGAGACCCTTGAACGATCCGCGGAAGAGCTCCGCGTCTGGGTGGACCTCACACGGCAGGCCAAATCCGAGGGCATGGACCTCGACCACGCCGTCGCCATGGTCAGAGACCGCACCAAGGAGCGTTACGCCGCGCTGACGACCGACGAGGGCACGGCCGAGCAGTTCGAGCTGCTGAGCGGGGCGCCCTCCAACGTCGCGGGCATCCTCCACTGGCTCGACCGCGTCTCGCCCTGACCTCATCAGCCCCGGACGCGACTAACCCGCCGTACCACGAAGGCACGGCGGGCTAGTCGGTACGTCAGTCCTCGCTCTTCGGCCGCTTCTGGGCCGTTTCGTCGGGCACGTCCAGTACGTCACCGAAGTTCGGCTCGATGAACGCCGGCGTGATGCCCGGCGTCCCCGCCTGCTCCGCCGGCTTACCCGCGTCCTCGGCGCCACCAACGGTGTCCTCAGCCACCTCGGAGTCGTCCTCGTCGGAGAGGTCCTGGTCGGAGTCGTCCTCGTCGAAGCCGTCCTCGTCGGAGTCGTCGTCGGAGTCGTCGTCGGAGAGGTCCTGGTCGGAGTCGTCGTCGGAGAGGTCCTCCTCAGAGAGGTCCTCCTCGGATTCGTCCTCCAGGACGTCGGCGGAGCCGGTCTCAGACGACGGTTCGCCGGTAGCGACCGGCTCCTCGTCGACGTCGTCGGCCGAGTCCTCGTCCAGAAGCTCGCCGGCCTCGTCGAGGAGCTCCTCGTCAGCCTCGGCAACCTCCCCGGACTCCGCCACACCGACCGATTCGTCCTCGTCGTCGAGGTCTTCCTCGATGTCCTCGATGACGGATCCGGTCAGCTCGGCGTACCGCTCGGCCGCGTCAGTCTCGCCGTCCTCGTCGAACGTCATCGCCCGCTCGAACCAGTCGGCGGCCGCCTCCTGGTGCCCGGCGTCGGCCAGCGCGTCCGCGTACGCGAACGCCAGCCGCGCCGACCAGGGCTTGGGCTGCGGGTCACGCAGCTCAGGCAGGCGCTGCAGCGTGATCACCGCGGCGTCGAACTGACCGAGGTCACGACGGGCGCCGGACTCGACGATGGTCATCTCGATGCGGCCGTCGCGGTCGAGCCGTTCGGCCTCCGGCGAACGTACGAGATCGATGGCCCGCTCCGGCCGGCCCAGACCGCGCTCGCAGTCCGCCATGACGGGCAGATACGAGTCGGAGCCCGTCATCCTCCTGGCCGCCCGCAGATCGCTCAGCGCCTCGGAGTAGTGGCCGGCGCGGTAGGCGACGATGCCCGCGGCCTCGCGTACGACACCGATGCGCGCCGCGAACCTGCGCGCCACCTTCGTGTGCTCGTGCGCCTGCTCGGGGTCGTCGTCCTCCAGCGCCCGCTCAGCGGCGACGAGATGCCGGCCGACCAGGTCGGCGAGGTCACCCGGGAGCGAGCGCAGCTCCTCCAGGACCTCCTTGTCCAGCTCCTCCGCCGTGATGTCGGGCGCCACTTCGGGCAGCCTCTCCCTCTGCGGGGCCTCGGCCTCGTCGCGGTCGGGCCTGCCGTAACGCGCGCGGGTGCCGGAGTCGGGACGCTCCTCACGACCTTCACGTGAGAACGGCCGGGAACCCTGGTACCCGCCCTCACGATGACCGCCGTAACCACCTTCGCGGCGCGGCCTGTCGTAGCCCCCTTCACGACGGGGCCCACGGTCATCGCGGAAACCGCCTTCACGGCGCGGTCCCCGGTCGCCCCCGAAGCCGCCTTCACGGCGCGGACCACGGTCATCCCGGAAACCGCCACCTTCACGACGGGGGCCGCGGTCACCCTGATAGCCCCCACCTTCACGGCGCGGACCGCGGTCACCCTGATAGCCCCCACCTTCACGGCGCGGACCACGGTCACCCTGATAGCCCCCACCTTCACGGCGCGGACCACGGTCACCCTGATAGCCCCCACCTTCACGGCGCGGACCACGGTCACCCTGATAGCC